>CAWAKC010000004.1:0-187409 GCA_963782525.1 Candidatus Bathyarchaeota archaeon | reverse complement strand
ATTGTTTGCCATTTGTGTAGCCCCACCATAAGTATTTCCAAAATCAATTTCCTTCTTTGCCTTAACAGCATTGCCGGAATACCAATATGCTTTTAAGTAAAACTTGTTATCACCAAAGATAACATCAAGTGAGTCTTTGTCTTGCCTAGTGAAAATCGTGCTTTCATTAAGCAAGAGCTTTTTATCCTCTTCTATAACTACCTTCGAAGAATATATGTCAAAATCCCAAAATTCGCCCCTTTCCACCCGCCCAGGGCAGAATATGTCACAATACAAGAATTTAGCACCATCACTAACATGAAAAGTTACTCTTTGATGCCAACGGGAATCAACAAAAACCATAGTTTCCCTGGGCAAAAACTCCAAACGACTGTTCGCTCCAAGATAAACATCTATTTCTTTACTAGCATAATTTAAATCCATTTTATAGATTTTTGTAGCCATTGTATCAGTGATGAATGCTTCTGCGCCCTCTTTCAATATAAATTTGTAAAAATAACGGTCACCTTGAACTATCCCGCCTGTCGGGTTCATGAAAAGAATATAAGGCAACCCAGGCAGGTAAGGGTCATAGTAGAGTTCTCTTAGAATTTTCGCTGGAACTTCATTATAAACATCAGTAAGATATGTCTTGTCACCAAATTTCGTGAACGTTAATTCTGCGACAGCATTTTTGCCTGCCGACCCAACTGCAAGTCTAGTTTGTTCCGTTTCATATTCTGAGAAAGCCGACGGCAAACCGCTTAAATCTTGAATCAAGTTTTGAATGACTTCCTGCGTCATTTGAAAAGTGCCTTTTCTTTAATTATTTTCATCACATCATCCAATCCGGTGCCATCTTTTAAAGACAACATGACTGTTGGTTTGTCACCTCGCAGTTTCTTTGCATCTTGCATCATAAGATCAAGGTTGGCAGTCTTAATCCCAGATTCAAGAATGGTAGATTCAACATAAGGGGCTAAGTCTATTTTATTTATAACAAGTAAATCGGATTTTTTGATTCCTAATCCCCCTTTCCGAATCGTTTTGTCTCCGCCAGCCACATCCACCATATAAATGAAGAAGTCCGCTAATTTTGGACTAAAAGTCAATGTTATATTGTCTCCTCCGGATTCTATCAAGAGTACATCTAATCCAGGATTGTCTCGCTCAAGTTTCTCAGCAGCATCTATGTTCATCGACGGGTCATCTCGCACGGCAGTATGGGGGCATCCTCCTGTCTCTATTCCTAAGATTAGATTTGGGTCGATGTCTTTGCCAAGTCTTGCTGCTAGTCTTCTTGCATCTTCTTTGGAGTACGCGTCGTTTGATATTACTCCAACCTTGAAGCCTTGTTCAATTAGCTTTGGGACCAATTTCTCAATTAATTCAGTTTTTCCACAGCCTATTGCGCCGCCCATTCCAATTCTAACAGTTCTACTACTCATTTTTCATGTCAATCTCCTTTTTTTTAACTCATGAACATTCTACTTGTGCTTAATTCATGCCTCATTGAGGCAATATCAACCAATGGGAAAGTTTGGTGTAAATCAGTTAGCTTCAGAGGCGTTACCTGAATTGCTGCTACAGCGTTAATCAGAATCTTTTGTGCCTCTATGTAATCGATTATGCCCATTCTCACTAGAGAAGCGGTGACTTCCATCAAGTTAACGTATAAAAGGGATAAAGCGCCTAAATCTTTGAAGCTAAACTGAATGGACACAAGCGCTAAAACAACCGGATATGTTCCATAAGCAGCATCAGATTTGACTAGACCCTTGTAAGATTTCCCTATCGAGTCCTCGCTGAATTCAGTTGCATTCAGCATGCTTCTTCCCATCTTAACGATTGCAGACCTGTTTTCTTCAGAAACTTTAGAAGAATAACAGATTTCATCAATTTTCTTTAAAAACGCGATATCTTTCTTTTCTATTGCATCTAAAGCGTAGTAGAAGATACCAAGGTCGAATGTTTTCCAAATCTTTTCTAAATAGATATTTATTATTTTTGAAACTTTTTCTTTAGGCAACAAATTATCATTTATAACCTGTTCCATGCCTTGCGACATGGTGAAGGACCCCATGGGAAAAAACGAGTCTGAGGTCCTCAGCAAATTTAGTAGTTTCGCGTTTTCAGTTAAAATTATTCCTCTTCTCCTCCGTGGTATCCTGCTGAAGACATTGATATTACCTTCTGAACTGATTCGAACTTTATCGGCAACTTCATAGACTCCAGTATTTTCCTGACCTTTTCTTCTCCTATCGTAACTGGAACAAATAAAGCGCCATCCTCAATTAATACCTCAAGATGCCGATTACCTAAATTGTAACCCAATTTTGCTGCTTTCTCTATAGCATCATCGCTCAGTGTTTTATCTAAAGTCACTTTTATTACAAGTTCTGGTTCGATTAATATTTTATAATAGTCTCCTTTTTCTGAAGGCCCAAAAATATCGCCCTGCCCTATAGGTTGACCTCGGGGCAAGTTGATTACTAAATCCTCTGCCTCGCTTAACTTAGCTCTTACTCTACCCCTCATTGCATCTTGCCTGTTGGCTGTAACTTCCTTAATCTTTTCAACGTTAACTTGACTTGCTAATTTATCAAAAACAATCATTCAACAACCTTCTCTTTTTATTCAGTATCCTTTAAAATTGCCTCTCTTAGCTGCTCATTCCTTTCGGCTTCATCAACAAAGCCTAAATGCTTGTATGCTTGGGGACTCACAGGGACGGACATTAACCTTTCGTCCTTGGTTATTATCTTGCTGTTTAACTCTAAATTCTCTGCTATGTACACTTCTCGCATGAGATGTTTGGGAAAATCTAAATTTAAATGAGTCTGTGGATCAATCCAACCGGAAAGATTTGAAATTTTAAGAGCGGTAATTTCTCCATGTTTAACTTTTTTGGGATCAATTACTTCTCCATTTTTCACGTTAGAAATTAATGTATAATGTCTAATCAAATTATCCTTGCTCCAAAAAAAGGATGGAAAACTCAAGCTTCTATACTAGATGATAGAGCTGAGTTAACGGTAATGTTTTTGCAGGTTCACAAGTTGCCAGTTTACCATTGAATGTTACTTTGTATGTTTCCGGATCGATTTTTATTTCGCCGAGTGTGCTGTTCCGAATCATATGTTGCTTGCCCAAGTTTCTAACGTTGTATACTGGCAGAACTTGGCGTTTTATACCATATTTTTCTTTGATGCCGTTTTCAATTGCTAGTTTCGATGTGAACAGTGCCGAAGTGGTCGATCTTGCTAAACCGAATCCGCCAAACATTGGTCTTAAGAAAACTGGTTCAACTGGTGGAACTGAAGCATTGGGGTCACCCATCATTGCATAGGCAATGAACCCTCCCTTGAAAACTATGTTTGGTTTTACTCCAAAGAATCTTGGGTCCCATAATACAATGTCAGCCATTTTTCCTTTTTCAAGACTGCCTACGTAATCGGAAACGCCGTTGGTTATTGCTGGGTTTATGTTTAGCTTAGCTAAGTATCTCAAAACTCTAAAGTTGTCATTTCCTGGAACGTCTTCAGGGAGTTTTCCAAATTGGGCCTTCATTTTGTGTGCAGTCTGCCAGCATCTGGTTGAAACTTCTCCTGTTCTCCCCATTGCTTGGCTATCAGCTGAATACATGCTAAGAATGCCCCAATCGTGAAATACATCTTCCGCGGCTATCGTTTCGGCTCTGATTCTTGATTCGGCAAATGCTACATCTTCGGGAACTTTAGGATTAAGGTGGTGAGTTACCATAACCATGTCAAGATGTTCAGCTAAAGTATTGACGGTATATGGTCTCGTGGGGTTTGTTGAGGAAGGTAATGCGTTGGGTTCTCCAGCTATTTTCATAATGTCAGGAGCATGTCCTCCACCTGCGCCTTCAGTGTGATATGTATGCACTGTCCTTCCATCTATTGCATCGATAGAGTCGTCAACGTAGCCTCCTTCGTTTAGTGAATCCGTGTGTATTGCTAATTGAACGTCATATTCGTCTGCAACGCTTAAACCTGTGTCCAAAGATGCCGCGGTAGCTCCCCAGTCTTCATGCAGTTTAAGTCCACCTGCTCCTGCAGCAAGTTCTTCAACTAATGTTTCTGCTTTGCTGTCGTTAGCTTTACCCAAGAAAAGCCAGTTAAGTGGTAAGCCTTCAATTGCTTCTATCATTTTTCTTATGTTCCAAGGCCCAGGTGTACATGTAGTTGCGTTTGTTCCATCGGCAGGTCCTGTGCCTCCACCGATATACGTTGTTATTCCATTTCCTATTGCATGGAATACTTGCTGTGGAGATATCATGTGAACATGCGTATCGAAAAAGCCAGCAGTGGCTATCAGTCCTTCTCCAGCAGTTACTTCGGTTGAGTTGCTTACAACCATGTTTTCAGTGACGTTATCCATTGTACTTGGATTTCCAGCTTTTCCGATTGCAGCGATCAAGCCGTTTCTAATGCCTATGTCCGCTTTAACAACACCCATCATCGCATCCAACAATACAACGTTGGTGATAACATGGTCAAGAGCCCCATCTGCTTGTGTGGTGCCAGCCGCTAAACCCATTCCTTGTCTAGCAGTCTTTCCACCACCGAAGACCAACTCGTCGCCATATGAAGTGCAATCTTTTTCCACTTCAATTATCAAGTTTGTGTCTCCTAATTGAATTTTATCGCCTGTCGTGGGGCCATACAAGTCTAGATATTGTTTTCTTGGAATTTTCATTTTTTTCATGCTCCTTTGAACTTAAGTTCCTTAGCTTTTCTAAGTGCCATGTCTTTTCGGTATATAGTCCGTACGCTACCATCGACGAGGTTGTTGAATCCATGTATGTACTTTTTACCTCCATATTCGACAAGTGTCACTTCTTTTTCCTGACCGGGTTCAAATCTTACGCTTGTGCCTGCTGGAATTGCAAGTTTCATGCCATATGCCTTTTCTCTGTCAAAGTCTAATGCCCTATTTGCCTCAAAGAAATGGAAATGCGAACCCACCTGAATTCCTCTGTCACCAGCATTCTTTACTTTCAATTTAATCGATTTTCTTGTTTCGAAAGCCTCTATGTCTCCTTTTCCAAGAGTTATTTGTCCTACTGTGTTTGGAGTCATTTTTTACCTTCTCCTTTTGGTTGGATTGGGTTATGTACGCTTACTAGTTTGGTTCCGTCTGGAAATGTTGCTTCAACCTGCACTAGAGTTATCATGTCTGCTACGTTGGGCATTACGTCATCCATCGTCAAAACGTGTCTAGCATCTTTGGCTATTTGAGCTACCATTACGCCTCTTCTGGCGCCTTCTTGTACAAAATCAGCTATGATTGCAACGGCTTCAGGATAATTCAGTTTTAAACCGCATTTAAGTCTTCGGTCAGCCATTTGTGCAGCGGTGAAAATCATCATTTTTTCTACTTCACGTGCTACTAACTTCATTTTTTCACCTTTTTTACAAAAACTATACCAAAAATACTAGCGGATGGCGATTTAAGATTATGTTGTTGTATTTTGACTACAACAAAACCTCAAATAATAACTGCAATAATTTTCCTTACTTAGTGATTTTATTGGATCCAATTTCAGGAACTATAAATTTTGTTCTTAATGGAGTTGCTCAAGTTTTCTTCATGGGTTCACCCTTAGTCGGAATTATCTTTGTAGTTGCTCTTGCGATTAACTCAAAAAGGGCAGCTGCCTTTGCTGTCATTGGGTCGATAGCTGGCAGCTTGGTTGGTTTAGCTTTAGGCATAGAGCTGGTACCGGCTTCTTTATCTTCGCCAGATAACGCGTTAATTTATGGAATATTTGGGTTTAACTCTGTTTTAACAGCTATCGCCTTAGGCGACACATTCCTTGAGAAAGGACGGTCAGCCACAACTGCAGCGGTTATAGGCGCTCTCATAACTGGTTTTATTACTGCTTCGCTAATTTGGTTCACTAAAATGTTTGGTCTGCCTGTGGAAACTTCAGCGTTTGTATTAACAACCTGGATTTTCCTGTTTGCAGCTAAAAAGTTTTCCGGCATGAAATTGTCTGGTCCTCCGCCTGCCCCAAAACAAAGAAGCAAATTACTCAAAAATCCTCAAGACACAGAGAAAAAAGAGCCATTGCGATTAAGTGAATTCACAGCAAGCGGATTTGTAAAATTGATCTTTACAGGCATCGCTCAAGTATTCTTCCAGGAAAACTGGAAGACAGGCGTTTTAATTTTCATCGGACTAACTGTCGCCACCATTCCATTAAACCCATATGGGTTCCCAGTGCAATATCCAATATACTTCGCTGGAATCACAGCATTCATAGGCACTCTTTCTGCAACATTAGCCGCGATTGCTTTCAAAGCTGACAGATCATCTGTCCTAATTGGGCTGTACGGTTTTAACGGAACCTTAACAGCCTTGGCTGTCATGGGTGTCTTTGTTGGGTTCCTTTGGCCTATAAGTCCCTTCAATGGAGCGCCAATTAATTTCTTAGTCATGCTTTTCGCCACGGCTTTCTCAACAGTAGTGACAGCATTCATGGGAACAATAACAGGACGTTTCAACCTGCCAACCTTAACAGGTCCGTTTGTGTTCACTGCTTGGCTTATAGAATTGGGCGCACACGTTTTTCCTTCAATAGCTCCAGCGCAAATAGCTATTTTAACAAGTAGCGGCGCTCCAGTGCTTATGCAGTTAATGCATCATTTTGCATTGGTACTACTTTAGTGCCTAAATAGCGTTATGGATGGATGTCAAGATGTCAGCTCTACCTGCAGAAAATCTTTTCAATAATCTTTGGGTTTTGATATGCGGGGTCCTTGTTTTCATCATGACTATCTCAGTTGGAATACTTGAGAGAGGCGAACTTGGAAGGAGTTCCAATAGAGCATTACTAAAGAACATTATGATATCGTGCTCAGGCTTTTTTTTCATGGCATTAATTGGTTTCAGCGTTGCCTTTGCACCGACAATAGGCAGGGGCTTGATAGGTAATCCACTTTATAATTTCCCGTTCATGGGAGGTTTTCAGAGCAATTCCGCCGATATTTTCACTCAAGTTTGGTGGTCAATGGGTCCACAGTATTTTAACAATCTAGTTACTCTTCCATCTTATTTTTTCTTTGAAACCGCATTTGCGACTGTAACACTTGCGTTGGTTGGCGTAATTGTTTTGAAGAAAATGAAGCTGGAAGCCTTCTTTCTTTTTTCAATTCCCTACTTTATTCTCATTTGGGCATTGCCAGCAGCTTGGATTTGGAATCCGCAAGGCTGGCTCTTTGTTATGGGTGTAAGAGATTTTGCAGGTGGATTGGTTGTTCATGGAGCTGCAGGAGCAGCAGGTTTAGCAATCGTTTTAAGAGTCTGGCAAGAGGAAAAAAAGAAAGGATTCAGAGAAAGCCCGCAGATACAGGCTAAGCCAAACACGCCTTGGTTATCTTTGTCAATTCTTCTGCTTTGGCTTGGCTGGTTTGGTTTCAACCCAGGAAGCACATTAGCGCTAAATATCCAATCCTACATTGTGGTATTGATCACTTTCTTGGCTGCTTCAACTGGTTTCTTATTTACTATGTTTTTCAAGTTTCTTGAGAAAAGGAAACTGCCAAGTATAATGTATGCTGCAAACGGTATACTCATCGGTTTAATCGTAATCACCCCCGTTGCCGGTTACGTTGGTCCAGGTAGCGCAGTAATTCTTGGAATATTAGGTTCAATTATATTCCTTCTAGGTGAGAAATTATTTCAAAGAGCCAAATGGTTTACTGATCCAGTTGGTCTTTTTCCGGGCACTTTCTGGGCGGCATATTTGGCTTTATTATGGTGGCTTTCTTTGCACAGTATTCATTCGCTTCTTTTGGAGGGGGCTCTGGTCTACCAAATGGTCTATTATTCGGTGGTGGCATGCAAGCCTTGCATCAACTTGGGCTGCAACTATTGGCTTTACCTGTAGTTCTTGGTACAGTTTTTGCATTATCATATGTCTTTATGTGGATAATAAGCAAAGGCATACATGGAATAATTAGAGACTACACTGCTGAAGAACTTGGAGAACAAGAGACAAAACCCAGCACAATAAACTAATTTTTTCTTTTGCAGCAGGACAACTTCTCTTATCCTTACTTAAGATACGCTTCAAAAAAATTTCCCTTTATTCGTTTTTTGATTCTTAGCCAATAATATCAAGTTAACAAAGAACAATAATACTATTATTATTATTACTACAGCCAGGATTTCGGGGCGTTCATTGCCTGTTGACACACGAATACCCAATTCTATGCCATAAACGCCAATAACGGCTGTTACAATTAAAGATACTATCAAACCTATTTTTGCGTTCAAAAGCGGCCTTCTCCTAATGGTTACGTTTTTCTTTCTTTATTTGCTTTTCTGAAAAGAAACACGGCGCAATATCTTGTTGCTTCACACTTCCTTAATTTCTTTATCCATTGGCATTCGCATTTTTGCCTTTCACGATGCTAGACCAAGTGGCTGCATTGCGCGACAAGCAACATCTCTCCCGATAAGCTAAAGGAGAAGGCGAGTTTGATGGCCAACCAGCGCATAAAATAGTTACACAAGATCGCCAGTTCGAAGGGGAGCGGAGCGCAAGCCCCCTGCAAGCCAGGTCTCAACCGCATGCAAATGACGAAACTTGCTACTGATGCTCTACAACAAGGGCGTCCCAGATATCCTCTGCTAAAGTCTTGTTAGACAATTGGCGCAACACGTCAGAGGCAATTAGAATTCCTGTCACTCCGCCGCCCTCGGTGACTGGAAGCCGTCTTATTCTATGTTCGCCCATAATTTTGGCAGCTTTCTTCAGGGTAACCTTAGCGTTGATTGTTATAAGAGGCGAGGACATGACCTCTGAAACCGGAGTAGTGTGAGGCAGGTTTTCTGCGATGACTCTTAAAACTAGATCTCTCGCGGTTATGATGCCAACGGTAATTTCGCCATCAACAATCAGCAAACTGCCTCTATCAGACACCTTCATGAGGTTAGCAGCTTCCAAGACGGTCTGATTCGGACCAATATTGACAACAGGTTTCATTATCTCTTTAACTGTGTGCATAATCTTCATAATACCCTAAGTGAACGAAAAAAGGTTTTCCATAACGCAAAACAGCCTGCTATACCAGCGCGCGTTTGTTAGCACGCATTAATAATGAATCTTCTAGCAAACTGGTTTGTTCCCAAATTAAGTTTCTGTTAGAAGAGACCATTCTTTTTTCTTACTCAGATTTTGATTCAATGTATAACGGAGCGTTCTTTAATGTTGAGAGTAGTTCCTGAGTCTGGAGATCGGTTAGGGCACATTCGTTTATCTCCTTTAAGAAAGGTACTTTGTCGGACGCATTTTTGAGTTCATGCAGTCTTTCCCATTCGACATTAATGTTTTCGGAAAAGCTATGCTCATCCACACTGCTGTACCATGTTCCCTTCTCCAAATTTTCGGGCCCTTGAACAACGGTGAATGGACCGAGAAGTGTTTTTGTTTCATGATTGAGCAAGAAGATAACCGTGTTTACTTCTAATTCTTGGGGTACTTTAATTTGTTTACCTGCGCAGCTAAAACTTTTGTTGTTTATGCACTTGGTAATGGAAGCATTATTACATAGAAAAACATAACCTGTTTGCATGAATAATATACGTTTTCTTCTCTTAAAAATGAGGTGGATCTAAAGAAGTTGATAAAAATCAGGGTGGTTACCTGCGTAACATAAATGGTGTTTTTAGGGGTATTTTGAAGGCTGGTTCCATAGGAGAAAAAGAAAACTTAAAAGCCTAATCTAAAAAGAGAAAACCAATGACTTCTGGACCTATTTACCAGTCCTCGCATATCTCTAAGATATTATTAAGGTTTAGTCGCTGGCTTGTTTTGCTATTAGAACTTGCAAAAAACATGTGAGTTTAACACTGTTTTTTATAGTCCCCAGCTTTGTGCAGCGGTTTGGTGCGGAGGTTCTTTCTCAGGTATCTCTTTTTTCTCGACGACCTTAAACCTATTAATTTTTACGGTTGAGCCTTCAACAGAGACCCAATGAGTGCGGTTTAGATCTCGGTGATAAACAAACTTGTTCACCATATGCTGTAGTTCCTGCAGTGACACCGTTTCTGAATCCACCCTCAACTTAGCCCCAACTTGGGAAACGGAAACTTTGAGATGCAATTGCAGAAAGCTAGTTAGGTATTCCTTTTCGTTTTGCAAATCGCCTAAGTCTACTTCGAATTCCATTTTGGAGTTATTTTTGTGTCCAAAGAGCAAAAGTACTTTCCCTATTAAGGGTAAAGGTATTTTGATATTAAAAAAGTTTGAGCTGCGCGCTTTTGAAAAAGCAATCTTTGGCAAAACCCCGATCACGTGAGGCTCTATTGAAGAAAAAGTGGACCACATAAAAGTAGCCGGTTTTATACTCTTCGTTCTGCATCCGAGCGCTTGCGATACTGTTTTCTTTTAGCTCTGTTTCTCAATTGTTTTACTTGGTTTTTTTCCTTTTCAACTCTTCGCTTTACTTTAATTTCTTGGATTTTCTCCGTTTCAGCTTTTGAAACCAATTGATTCAATTTTTCAACGAGTTTCTCGGAATCTTCCTTTCGTTCAAGCGGAATTACAATACTGCGGTGATGAGTAAGTTCTACTTTGATTTTTCCGATCTCATCTATATGCACCGAATCTATATCGCTTACTCGAATATGCAGCGGAACAAATATGCCAAGTACCCTGCCAATCGTTTCCTTGAGAACAGGCTCATTTTCGAGCGCTTCGTTGATTTCATTCTTGAAGCTTCCTTTCAAGTCAATTTTGAGGAGGTCCTCTGTGAGCCTAATTGTAAAATGGGGATCCTCAATTTCCAAAACTACACTTGTTTGAGCCATACTCAGTCCTCAATCATCAATCACACCAACAGAGCAATAAACACTTTAACTTATCGCGAGTTCCTTGTGTAGCCATTGAGTAATTCACTGAGTGGACAAATTATTTCTGGAGGATTTTAAGAACGATCTCATTGTCGCCGCCGTAAATATCTGCATCAGGTTTCTTTGTATACACGTAAAATTTTTTTGATTCTGTTTCATTCTTGAAAATGATTCTCAGGGGGCGAATTATCGCTCTTGTGTCTTTCCATCTTCTCGGAGTTTCATCCCTCCATTTCGCTTGTAACCGGGGTTGTTTGGAGAAGGTTTTGTATTGTTTCCGTAAAGTTCACCGTTTTTCAAGACCTCGATTTTTTCTTCTTTTAAATAAGCATTTATCAATAATTATTGGTAAATGCTTATAAATATTTATTTATCATTTCTTATCTAAATTAATCGAGTGTGGACTATGTGGACCTTGAACAAGGAAGAATTACAAGGATTCATGATTTTTCAATAAATATTAATACTTTACAGTCAAGAATGAACGAATTAAGTAAAAAATATCCTTCAGGAGTAATAATTCCATTACACAGAAATGACCTTGAGGGTCCAGGGCTGAAAAATATTGTCAAAGGACTAAATGAATGCAACTATTTGAGCAAAGTCTTCATAGCCCTTTCCGCAAATGACGAATATGATTATGAAAAAGCAACTCGACTTTTTTCCAATTTTGAAATTCCTTACGAGATTATATGGTGCAACAAACCTGAAGTAAAAACCATTCTAGAGGAGTTAAAAGGGAAAGGCCTAGATGTAACAAAATCCAATGGTAAGGGCAAAGATCTTTGGATTGCAATCGGAATCGCATCACTTGAACTCTATGCCTTCGCGGTTCATGATGCTGATATTATTTCTTACTCAGGGATGCTTCCTACCAAACTTCTCTACACTGTAATTGAGCCAAAAATGGATTTTTTCTTTTCCAAAGGATACTATGCTCGAGTCAATCTTGAAAATAAAAAAATGTATGGCCGAATATACAGACTGTTCATTAATCCTTTGTTGGATGCTCTGCAAAAAAAACTCAACCATAGTTCGACGTTCATTAGGTATCTGCATTCCTTTAGATACCCTCTTTCGGGCGAAATTGCTATTTACAGCGATTTAGCTTTGAACTTGAGGATGCCAGGAGATTGGGGTCTGGAAATTGGGACTCTATCGGAACTTTATAGAAATGTTTCAAACAAACGTATTTGTGAAGTTGACCTTGGCTTTTATGATCACAAACATAAAGAAATGATTAACAATGCATTGTTGAGAACTGCTGATGATGCTTTAATTACTTTGCTCAGAACCTTGACGGAAACCGAAGGAATAGATGTGTCAGAGGCATTTTTATTGAGTCTTCAAGTCACTTATAGACGATTTGCTCAAGATAGAATAAGACAATACTATGCTGATGCCCTCTGCAACGCACTAGATTTTGACAGACATGAAGAGGAAACAAACGTTGATGCCTTATCGGATATTATAATACGTGCCGGAAAACGCTATCTAGAAAATCCGACAAGTACACAGTTACCTGATTGGATGCGAACGATTTCTGCTATGCCTGATGCAAGAGAAAAACTGAGACGAGCAGCTATTGAACACTGAAACCGAGCGAACAATTGTTTTTACTGATCTTGATGGAACACTTTTGGATGAAAACTATAGCTTTGAGCTTTTACGTCCGGCAATATCTCAGTTAAAGACCTTAAACATTCCAATTATACTTTGCAGCAGTAAGACAAGGCTTGAGATTGAATATTTTAGAAAGATCATGGGTTTAAATGATCCATTCATTTCTGAAAACGGCGCAGCTATTTTTGTGCCATCAGGTTATTTCAAGATAGGGCATTTTTGGACTAAACAAACAAGCCGATATGATATTATTGAATTAGGGATTGCGTATTCTTCAATTAGAAAGAAATTTGAAAGAATTAGGAAATCATGTCTCAAGGATATAAAAGGATTTGGGGACATGACTACTGAGGAAATCGCAGAAGAAACTGGATTAACAATCGAGCTTGCAGAATTGGCAAAGGAGAGAGAATACACGGAACCGTTTCGTTTTAAAAAACATTGTGAAGCTGAAATCATAAATGCTATACTAAAGGAAAAATTGCATTTTACAATTGGCGGAAAATACTACCATTTAATGGGAAATCACAATAAGGGAAAAGCAGTATTGAGGCTTAAGGAACTATTTTCCACGAAATACAAAAAAATAAGAACAGTGGGTGTAGGAAATCAATCCAATGACATTGAAATGTTAGAGGCGACAGATTATCCTTTTTTCATTAACAAATCCGAAGAGATTCAAACAGAATGGGAGAAAATAATTTACCTCATCAACAAGTTTGGTTCATGCATTTCATAAAATCAAGAACTTTCTCCATTCCCTATGGTGAATTAAATACTATCTGTCCGCTTCAGTGAAGAATTTATATAATTGAGCATATTTCTTTGAGTAAAGCAATTATGTTTTCAGAATGTAAAAAGAGACATTTACTTTTTCCCGATCGTAAAGTAAAGGCAATTCATTTTCTTTGATTTGTTATAAGTGCTAAAGAAAGAGAGAGCCTAATATGATAAAGAAAGAGTGAATTGCGGTTTGATTCACTATTTCTTGTTTTTTAAATAAATAGATGGATTTCCGCCTTGCTTTTATTGTTTCTTTTTAAGTTCTTTTTCTCGCAAGCTTTCTTGTGTTGTTCAAGAGTTTCAGATTTAGATGGTTTTTTTGTCATTTTAGACAACCACGGTATTTGCTATGGCTATTCACAATTTAAATCGTTCACTACTTATGGTTTTAGAGTTGCCTGCAAATAAATATATTTTAACAATTGCAAAGGTTTATACAGGAAAGATCAGATTTCCTCACGGTATTTTAAGTAAGGTAGGAAAAAAGATCATTCACTACCAGTAGAATTCATAATTATCCAAAATAACGATCCTTGGACTCAAAGAGACCCAAATGGAGAATAACTGTCCAAAGAAAGAGACGTATTTTTTGCCATTACTAATCATTACATTGCCATATTTTTTGGTCGTTCGGAATTTCATATATTGCTGATTTAAATTGATTCTTTAATAACTAATGTAACTTTCTCCACAGTGGACTCGCAGATTTTTCTTATACCTCGTTTACCCCGTTCATATGTTACATTAATTAGTTTTAGATCTTCAAGAACTCGAACCTGTTCACTTATGTATGCTTCGCTCAAGCTAAGCCTTTTTGAGATGGTTGTAACATCCAAACGTTCTTTTCCAAGAACTTGAAGCATTCTCATGGTTGTTGAGTTAATAGCTTCTGCTATTTTCAAGGCTTCTTCTCCAGAAGCGACCCTTTCTTTCAATGACAAGCATTTCACTAATATCTTAATACAAACTAATAGCTATATTAATTTTATTTCAGCAATACTTATGCCAATTTAACTATTTTTATCTTAGATTAATTTTCTGTCTTAAAAATATCGATCCTTAACTTACGAAATCAATGCATCTACCTGACCATCCTAATTCTTTAGTCAATATAAATGGCGATCTGATAGATAATATTCTTAGTGAACTTAAATCAGATATCGAGATATTGTCATCGTTTCATGTTGCTACACGACAGCATCTCTCATCCACCAATGTAGGACCTTAGAATCGTTAAAAGAAATTGTCTTAGCAGGCGAACCAAGTCTTTCATAATTAATAGATCTTGAACAGTGACGACATAAGTGGTTGCTAAAACGGCCAATACTAGTATTTCTCAATCAAATAATGTTTGAATTTTTCAAATACTTTTGCTTCTTCAATTATTTTTGTTTCAGCTTCTTCTCGCGATTGTTCCCATGTTTCTTTCAGGAAAACAGCTACCCGACCAATCCAAAGTACCCTAAGAGCATCTATCAATTTCTCTCTGCCACACACAGGGTTTTTGTGGAATTCGGCGATGAATGAATAAACAGTTTTTGCCCAGATTTCTGAGGGAAAGTCGACAGTGGATGTTTCAATTTGCTTGATTTGTTCGAATTTGTTTTGGATGTCTTGTTCCAAAAATGATTTGTAGATGGAATTGAATTGATCATAATTGCTTTTGAATGCATCTATAGTTGCAGGTAGGGAAACCTGAATAGATTCAGGTGTCTCAACGTAATGAGCTTCACCGACCAATTCTGTATTGGAAACACCCTTTATTCCTTTCCACACCTGCTCATACTGTTCTATGCAAGTAAACATGATGTTCATAACTTGACGGAACATACCTGCCAGTTGACTGGATGGGTCTTTTGCATCGTGATTTTTTATTCCCAACAGAGCCTGCTTAACTTTATAGCCTTTAGCAAGGGCAGTTTGAGTTTCAAAGATGTCAATTCCAAAGCGGCAAACGTCTGGAAGCTCCCACATTGGCGAATCCAAGAGGTCTTCAACTAGCTCAATTGAAAGCCCAAAATCCCCACCAATGGGCTGCCGAACATCTTTGCCAAACAGGCTTGATGTGACAGGATAACACAAAAAATTGGTTATTGTTCCGTCATATTTGCGGCGGTTGTAGTAGGGTGCAACAAAACCAGTTCCCATCAATGTTGGAGTAATTAAAAGCTGCATCCACTCAGGGGTTATGCTACGCAAATCTGAATCCACCAATGCAACACTTTTAACTTTAAGGTTGCTGGCTGCTTCAAAGATGGCTCTGACAGCCCGCCCTTTGCCTGATATTCCCATATAAATGGCTGGAATTAGCTTCACTTCGGATGGCAGATAAATCTTCTTCACTGAGTTCAATGTATCGTCCTTCGAGTTGCCATCTGAAACAAAAATTACGGATTTAAAATTTGGGAAATAAGTGTCCAAACCCTTAGTTACTTGAGAAATAACGTAGCTTGCCGTGAGTATATTATTGAAAGATGGAATTCCCACTAAGATATCTGCCTTTTCTATATCGTGCAGATATACGCGGGCATCCAAGGACAATGCGGAATCAGCTTTATTCAATTTTATCACTCCGCAAACTATGCTTTCATTTCTAAAAAATCATTCGCTCAAAAAGTGCAGTCGCCAAAAGCTCTAAAGCATCTCAAATAGATTTTAAATATTCTTTCAACGCACGATAACAGATATGTCATTAACGTTGGTTCCTGTCGCTCCGGTATGGATGAGGTCACCAAGTTTTAAGAAGAAATTGTAGGAATCATTATTCTCAAGGTATTTTTTGGGGTCCAACCCTAACTGCTTTGCCCGCTTCAGCGTGTAACCGTCCACGATTGCGCCTGCAGCATCTGTTGGTCCGTCCACGCCGTCTGTACTGAAAGAAGCTATTACACAGTCCTCCGATTCCTTGAGGTTTAAGGCTGCTGACAATGACAGCTCTTGATTTCTGCCCCCGAGCCCGCCTCCAGCGACGGTTACAGTGGTCTCTCCCCCAGCAACAATTCCTAGATGTTTAGACGAAGAAAGGTCACAGGCAAAACCATCGCTGGATAACTTTGCTAACGCTTTGCCCACTACCCTGGCTTCTCCATCCAATATATCAGTCAATAGAATTGTGTTAAGCCCTTTAGAATGCAAGTACTCAACCGCAGCTTGGCTGGCAGTTCGATTGTTGCCAATTATCAAGTTATAAACCTTTTCAAAAACTACGTCATCTGACTTGGGTGTTTCCTGAAGTAATCCTTTTGCCCCTTTCAAAAAGATCTTGCGAATAGAAGCGGGGGCATTCAACCATACGCCATATTTTTCAAGGATTTTTTTGGCATCTCTGAAGGTTGATGAGTCTGGAACTGTTGGACCAGAGGCAATAGAATCCAGATGGTCGCCCATAACATCTGAAAGAATAAGGTTTAGGACCGTTGCAGGATAGGCTTTCTTTGCTAGCCATCCGCCTTTGAAAGCTGAAATATGTTTTCGGATAGCGTTAATTTCGGTTATTTCAGCTCCACTTTTGAGTAGCATATTTGTTAGTGCCTGTAGATCATTGAGGGATACACCTTCTCGAGGTAGGGTCATGAGACTTGAGCCGCCGCCTGAAATCAGACAAATCACTAAATCGTTTTTTTCAGCACGTTCAGCAATTCCCATAATGCGAAAAGTACCATCTACCCCTGTTTCGTTTGGAACCGGATGACTGGCCTCATTGAGCTCTATTACCTTGGTTCTTTGTCTCGTACCATACGGAATGTTTACTACTCCAGCGGTTACACGTTTGCCCATTATCTCTTCTATGGCTTGCGCCATTTTACCACCTGCTTTACCTCCGCCTACGACATAAACATGCTTGAATTTCCCCAAGTCAAATATGTAGTCATCAGCTAAGAGATGGTTATTTTCCACTTTCAACTTAGCCGCCATCAGCTGTTTTGGATCAACAGCGTTAACAGCTCGCTCAAGACACTCGAGAGCAAGGGCGCGACGTTTGCGAATTATTGAAGTTTCTCCATTTTCTATTAGTTTTTCTCGACTTTTAATCTGAATCACTAAAATAACTCTCCTAATATTTTCAGTTTAAAGTACATGTGATAAATCTAATATACAATTTTATGTTGGACCTTTGAAGAAAAAGACGTTAAGTTCATAATAAAATGTTCGTCTGGTGTTTGTGCTTCTATATACGCGTACTTTAAAATTCCTAGTTTCAACCTAAGATGTTTCCTCATAAATTAAATCTGAAGGCAATATATAATAATTAACCAGTCCAAAACCTTCTTCTACGGCATCTTCGATATTGTCTCTCTCCAATTGGGCTATTTTTGTTTGAGAATTCTCGTTCCTGCCTGAATCCCTGATCATCTTAATAAATGGGGCAATCAGGATAGTCATTATTCCAACCCCCAAGGCACCTAAGAAAATTACTTCTCCCAATTTGGTGAAAAAAGTATCAACCTGCAAAGCAACTGGAAACGCAGAGAACAACATTGAAACTAAATCCAAGGCTGCATGCTTCCAACAAAGTCTTTCTCCGAGAGGGTTTATATCCTTTTGCAGAAAAGAAGGAAAAGCAAGAACTGCCCAACACAACAACAAAATCAATTTGGCCTCTATTTTTAACTATTTCCACGTGAAGCATGTAATTGCTAAATAGAATAAATTTGGATTAGCTGAGAAAACCACAAATTTTATGCTTTTTGAGTCGTTGAAATGTCTTTCTTTCGAAAAATAGCCAATGAGCCAATTGTAGATGGTTGCAGTTGAGACAATGTCAATTATTATTAGGTCTAACTATTGTTATTATTTGGAGTTCTTTTTGAAGAGAACACTTCAAAGCTGTTGGCCGATATCAAAAAAATTTAGGCACATGTCAAAGCAGTGACAAATGACGCAAAACTCATAAAACCTCTGTTGGCTGGTAACGCCTGCAATAGGCCGAAAGAGAATCATAGAGATATCAGTATGAGCATGTCAGGCAAACTAGTTTTACTAAAAGATAGTTGGCTAAGAAATCAATAAAAGTACTAAACCACTAATCAAAATTGTATTGGATGGAAGTAAACAATTGACTTAAACGTTTGATTTATACTTAATATTGCGGAGATTTGCGATAAAATAGGCGCCCTTTCACAATATCATGATCTTTACAGAAGGTAACATTTTTATTCTCAAACAGTTAAAGTCGCTTCTGTCGAATTTTTTACAAAAGTATTATTTACTTTAATGCAGGATGGATTTCCTGATGTTAATATGATAAATATTGAGGATGTCATGGGAAAAACTGTAATTGGCGCAGCCGGGAATTATATAGGCGACGTAAACAACATCGATATCGAAGCAAACACTTGGCAAATTACCCATCTGAACGTCAAATTGTCAGATAAGGCAGCTAAAGAATTTGGTCTTAAAAAAACGCTCAAAAGCTCTAACATAAAAATCCCAACATCGTCAATAAACAACATAGGTGTAATTATAACATTAAATCTCTCGCTTATGGATTTAAAAAAAATACTTAACTCTTAACTCAATCAAATCGACCTTTACGCTCCCTAGTTGAAAAACGGAAGAATTATCATCACAAAAATCTACTTTGTTTAATATCCTTGCTTTCAAATTGGTTGCGAGAGATTGATTAAGCACAGCGCAGTAAAAATATGCGCCAATCTAACAACGGAGGGTTAACTATTCGATGGTCAGCATAGAGCTCGTAGTATCAGCATTCCTGCTTGTGTCATTTGTCGCTGCGCTCATTTCAACCCGTCTTAAAATTCCGTATACGTTAATTTTAGTTTCGTTCGGTGTCTCAATCACCGTAGTTGCCATTTTATTGTCAATAGAATCAAGCTTTCTTCAGGCGCCTATGCAGAATCTAATTAGTCAAATTCGATCAATTTACGATTTGTTAATTCAAGGAGGAGGTGGTGGGCTATTCGTGGGTCTTGTAGTTCCTCCTCTGATATTTGAGGCAATGATTCACATCCGTGGAAATGACCTGAGGGGGGTAATCAAGCCCTCATTGGCGCTAGCAACTGTTGGCGTTTTAATAGCAACCGCAGTTGGAGGGTTAATTTTATGGAAAATTATCGGTCTTTCCCCATATGTCTCTTTCTTGTTCGCTGCACTTATCGCCCCCACAGATGTAGTTACCGTATTAGAAGTATTCCGGAGGGTAAAAGTTCCATCCAAACTATCAACACTTCTAGATACAGAAGCTGCCTTTAACGATGCCACGGCAATCGTGATTTTCACAATCATACTCGCTTCCGTAGGACTACAACAAATCAGCGTACTGGGTTCGTTTCTGAGTTTTGGCTATACACTTGGAGTTGGAGTTTTAATCGGTTTGGGTGTTGCTTTTGTCGGAGAAATCCTGTCAAGCTTACTGGAGGATAGAGTCGCCGAAACTATACTGACGATTGTGGTGGTTTATGGGTCTTATGCTTTTGCGTCTGGTGTTGGCGCATCTGGATTAATTGCAGTAACGGTTGCAGGCTTATACTTTGGCAACTATACAATTCGAACCGCAATGGAACCCGCAACAAGAGAAGCAGTGACTATCTTCTGGCAAATAGCCGCCTTTTTAGGTAACTCAGTAGCGTTTCTCCTCATAGGCTTCCAAGCGAACATCATCACTACTTTTCCTCAATCCATTTTTCTAATTGCTGCCGCTTTTATAGCCGTCACTGCAGCTAGGGCAGCTACCGTTTACCCAATATTTGCCATCTTCAGAAAAGTAGGTGGGAAAATGTCAAAGGTCTGGGCCAATATTGCTATGCTAGGTGGAGTTAGAGGTGCTCTTTCTATAGCGCTTGCAGCAACAATTGCCACTTCAGCAGTCATTTCCCAAGCGGATTTGCGCACGATAAACACGATGGTCTTTGGAGTAGCTTTTATCTCGATTATGATTCAGGTACCTCTCTTATTTAGATATGTAAAGAAAAAAATGCCCCAACCTGAAACCGAAGCCTTTAAGGAAACTGATTTCGACGAAGAATTTACAAAAATATCCTCGGATGTGCAAGAAGCGCACAGATTGAGATCCGAGGAGAAGATTTCTGAACAAGAATTAAGCGAAAGATTACAAGAAAGCAAAATGGAAATAGAAAAGTTAATGAGAAAATCTCACGTTACGCTTGAAACAAGGAAGATTATTCAAGCAAGAGCATCTATGATTTTTCCAGCCCTGCCAAAACGATCCAAGCCCAAACAAAAAACCAAAGAAGTTAATGAAGATAATTCTTCCTCTGGATAGTTTATTTTTCATTTTTGAAAAGTATGGTCTTAACCTCTTAGCTCTCAGCTAAAGTTTGTTTGAGGAGTTGTTGATAATACTTTAAGAAAACACATTTTTACCTTTTGAACCGTTAATCAACTGAGTGATGCCGTCAGCATCAGGATCAGCCAACTGGTTTCCCCAGTTTTCTTAATTCTCTAGTCGAGATTTTTGATTTGATTGAGATCTTTGCCGCAGGCTATCCAACAACACAGTTTGTTTGATGAGTGAGGTTCAATTTCTATATTGAAAGAAACTGTTGAATCAACAGAGCCTTGAGCTAAAGAGTTTCCTTGGAGATCCCCGTCTTCTGCATCTTTCCAAGTTCCTTCTTTGCCAAATGACTCTTTCTGACCTGTTACAAATTGATAAATTCCTTGATTTTGATCTGTTATGCCATTGATAAGGAAATAGAGTTTTCGTTTGTAATGAATAATCGATTTCATAGGGGGTTCGTAGACTGCAGTGTCCCCTGTATCTAATCCATAAATGTGGAAGTTATGAGAAAAGAACAATCGGACTTCTCTTTTTCTATCAATGTTATTTTGGATGACAATTTTGCTAATTTACAAATCCATTGAACAGTGAACGGCATCGTTAATCTCAAGTTGAAGAGCCGCTCCTTCATTGTCCGCCATGCACGTTTTGACCAAGGTTTCGGGCAAGATTTTCATTTTTACATCCCAATTCTTGTCAACCAAAGAGAACCTGTTGTCTGTCCAGATGCCTAACTTGAAAGAGTGCCCATATACGTGATTCTCCAAACCAATATTTGGATAAAAGAAGTCTCTTATCATCATCTTATTGTCAAGGGCAACTAGTACATGACCATTACTCACAACGATTTCCCGTGGCGTTTTACTCATCTCCTCTTAAAAACTAACTCAAGACTACAGATAATACTCAGAATTGAATTTATAATTATTTACTTCCAGTTTTGTATAGGGATTAGCCGAACAGGAACGACCAATTAAGAACAAAATAGAAGACTACACCCAAGGACAGAGTTATTAACCACAGGATAAAGGTGGCACGCATAAATTTTCTTTTAGGCGCACAAAACTTAGTTGTATGCCTCAAACGCCATCCGCCAACAATCCAGACGCCTAAGATAGCAGTTGCCGTTCCTGCTGCCGCATGAAAAGGTGCGAATAAGATAGTCAAGATTGGGGCTTTTTCAAGGTATATCGCTACGAATGACGGCACCATAATGGCCCCAATAATTATTAGGTGCAGCGTAACGGCTGTTAGCATAAAGATACCATGCAAACGAAAACGCAGACGTTGTTTGAATCCGAAACCGACCAGAACCAAAGCTAAAACCCCTAGCTGAAAAGCCAGACTGACAGTGGCTACGAGCAAGTATATGTTCATGACGGTTCACTGATTGGTTTAGTCGTAACTAGATAATTGCTTAAAAGGATTAGTTTTGAAAAACGCCTATTTCTGTTATAGGCCTTACGCTCTGACGGTTGCTAGAATCAAGATTTTATCTAAATTCTTAACCAAAACACTATGACTGAATAAGCTACAAAGAAGATAAAACCAAAAGTCAAAACATACCATGGAATCCTCTTTTTGAGAATAAAAAAAAGCATTAGAATGGATATTGTTGTAGTTGCTAAGACGCTCAGATATGCATGAATGTCTAATACCCATGTGGTGAGCAACAACCCTATTCCTGGAAATAAGGTCGTGTATAGCACCTTCTCGCCAACAAGCGACGCAATGCTAAGCGTGTCCTGACCTCTAAAACCCCAAATTAAAGCGCTCGCCGTCTCTGGCACCGCAGTAGCAGCGGGAACAACAATAATGGCTAGCCCCATTAAGCTAATTCCAGTCCCTATCGCAAGCTGATTTACAACACCGACCATTTCACGAGCCCCAAAATACAAAACCACCACAGAAACAATTAACTGCACAATGCCGCCAATTCGTTTAGGCGGGATAATTTTGCAAATATATGGTGCTTTGGCGTTTTCGATTTGTCCAAGGCGCTTTCGCCGATACATCAACACTAAATACCCAAAATAAGCACTCAGGAAACCAAGCCCGAAAAGTATTCTGACAACACTGCTATTCAGAAGTGAGGGTATTAAAGTTAAAGGAAACAGAATGGTAACGAAGAGAAAGGGCACGGCCAATGATGTATCGACTTGAAGCGTTTTGTTTACTCGCCTCTTTAGGAAGTAGCCCACAACAGCGAGTATCCCTACTAATCCATAGGATAGGCTTGAAGCCATAAGCGGCTCTCCAAAAATTGTTCCCACGCCGACGGCTTCTCCGCTCGCTCCGCCAAGACCAAAAAGAGCTATTATCAAAACGATGAGTTCGGGGAGCGAAGTGAAAAGAGGAGAGAGTATGCTGCCTACGAAAGGACCACCTATCTTGTATTGGCTGCCGAGAAATTCTATAGCGTTAACGAAGAGCAGGGCAGATATGAAAACTACCAGAATACTAAGGAGCAGTAGGAGGATAAGTTCTATCATACTATTGTTCGAACCAACCTAAGAGTTTTCAGCGGTCATATATCTTTCCAATAACTGTGGAAAAATGAAAGGTATTGTCAAAATATTTGTTAGCAAGTTTGCTCAAATGTGCCCTCCCTCTTTTGAAGTGCCTCTGTCTTTTTTAAAAAAAGAAGAAAAAAATCTTTCACAGCAGCACTGGTTTTTTTCCTCTTTCAATCATAACACATCTAAGAAGAACAACATCTACATAATCCTACAAAAAAACTTGTTGTTGTTCTAACCAAATAAGAAAAAAGACCTTAAGCAGCCTAATTCTCTATCGGTAGAAGAAGAAGATTGGGAAATTTGCACTTCTTCTTCTTTCAACTTAGGTTCCAGTCGAAAACACTTCACTGGCATCTATTGTTGTCTTTTGTTAATACGTCGAAGAATTTCTGGCACAAGTTGAGTATTAAGATGCATATCTGATTAACATTTTCTAAAAATTCTGACCAAAAAACAAATAGGCAAACCAGCAAATTAGATTGTGCAAAGGAAGAAAAAGACTTGTCTGACTTAGCTAATAGCTGTGAATATTTAACAAGTGAGAAATTGTGTCTAGCTGTTTCTGACAATGTGAAAGCAAAGGCAAGCAGGCAGGTTCGATGCAAAAATGAAGAGAAGTTGACCTGTTGTTACCTTTGCATGTTTGTATTTGATTGTGCGACGCCCTGCCGATTTTTAGGGAGTAACGAAAGTGTGTCTCAAAGAATTGAGGCGGAGAAAACTCAGGTTGATACTACACCCATAAATGACGAAAAAACAGAAGTGGGAGAAATGAAAGAAGCCGAAGTAGACTTGTGCTCTTTGTGTAATGTCGAAATGTCTCAAACGAGGACCAAATTAAGCATAGATGGGTGGGGAGAATCGCATCCAAAACTTGCTGGCGAGGACTCAGAGAGACTCGGAGAAGAAGTTCTGCCTGTAATCGTTTATCTATGTCCAAAATGCGGCAAAATAGAATTTAAAGCTGACAAAAACTAAGCAAAAACACAATATTTTCGGAAGCCGGGGTTAAGGCTTTTTTCTTCTAGTTTATTTAGTCGCTGAAACATGTGTGCCGCATTCGGTGCATTCCCAGCAAATAAGAACCTTACTTTTATCATATACCGGATTCATTTCTTCTTCGCATTCAGGACATATTTTTTCCAGTTGATTCTTTTTCGGCATGTGAATTTCAGACGTTTCATGCAATGTTATGCAATATAAACTAACTGGATTAATTTTAGGAAACCAATAAATCATTACGGGATGTTGCTATCTTAGGTGCCAAATTTGGTTACTGAAAAAGCTACACATTTCTCTTCTTGTCAAATGGCAACTTCTAATTCGGTAAAACAGCATAAGCTCCGAAAGCGAATATCATACCTATCCCAGCAAAAGGGAAGAGCCAGAGAATTCATTTCACTCTACGTACCCAGCAAGGTTTCAATGAGCCAAATAGTCGCGAGCCTCAAGGAAGAATCCGATAAGCAGATAAGGGAATCTGAGAGCGTCAAGGAACGCTTTGAAAACGCTCTTAAGAGTTTAATTTCGCATCTAAAACAGGAGAAGGAAATTCCAGAGAATGGGTTGGCGCTGTTTGCTGGAACATTCCCATCTAACGGAGCCACAAAGGAAGTTTTAAGCGTGGAAGAGATAATTCCGCCCGAGCCGATTACCACCTACTCGTATGTGGTTGATGACCATTTCCACTTAGAAACTCTAAGAGAAATGCTGCGGGACCAAAAAATTGTTGGGATTCTCGCATTGGATTCTAAGCAAGCCAGCTTGGGTATAGTCAACGGGGAGCGCATCGAAAAAATGGAAAACATCTCGTCTGGAGTAGCGGGCAAATCAGGAAAGGGAGGGTCAAGCCAAAGGCGATATGAAAGAGAACGCGACACTGCAGTCACAGCGTTTTTCCATAGGATTGCGGAACATGCAGCTAAAGAATTCCTTGAAAACAAAGTAAACGTACTCATAGCTGGGGGACCGGGCCAAACAAAGAACGATTTCCTAAAAGGAGACTTCCTTCACTATGAATTAGCCAACATGCTTCTCAACGTGGTTGACACCCAATCTGCAAGCAAAGAAGCGCTAAAGGAAGTACTAGACAAATCTTTAGAAATTTTGAAGACTATGTGTGGACCCGAAGAGAAAAAAATCGTACAGCGCCTAATGACATCAATCAGTAAACAGGACGGTTTAGCTACTTATGGGCTGGATTCAGTGTTAGAGGCACTTAAGAAAGGTGAAGCTCAAACTGCAATAGTTTCCGATAGCACAGATTTCGCCGAGCTTGTTGCAGTATGCAAAAAGTGCGGGCATCCCAAAACAGCGATTGCTGATAAGAAAACTCAAACAGTGCAGCAAATGATAACAAGTCCATGCGAAAAATGCAGCGCAGTTTCATACGAGGTTAGCGAAAGAGACATAATCGACATGCTGGAGGATTTAGCGACGCAAACAAACGCAAGCGTTGAAGTTATTTCTACGGCATCAGAAGAAAAAGCACAGCTCAAAGCTTTAGGAGGCTTTGCCGCAATTTTGAGGTACAAGCCTATTGGATAAAATCGGAAGAGTTAATCGGCAAATAGGTCCAAGTCCAAAATCGTCTAAAAATAGCTCTTGCACAAAAAACTTATAACGGCTCAACCGCTTCTTTGCGGTAAGGCGCCAAGATTATGAAGTTTGGTTCATTCACGTTTCAACCTCAAAAACCCCAAGGCTTTGATTTTCACGTTTTTCGCATAAAACTCGAAACAGGCATAAGACTAACCCCCGTAAAAGATATGATAAGCAACATTGCCGTCTTCGCCGACAACGTCGCCGTTAAAAATCATCCTGACTGGATTTCTCAGTCGCCGCTGGGACCCGCCAAAATGGGAAACCCCAACTTTAACATCTATTGGGACGTCGTCTGCGCTACCCAACCCGAACACCGAGAAGAACAGCTAAAGTACATTGCAGAAGTTGATAGGCAATCGCCAGGCATATGCTTAAACAACCAGTATTTTGCAGACCACGACCATTGCACCTGCCCAAGATGCAACGAACTATGGCATAAAAGCGGTCTTAGCTGGTTTGAGTGGCGCAGAAAAGAAGTCACCGAATACGTCAGCCAAATCCGGGATGTCGTCAAAAAAGAACTAATCCTAAGCATCCAACCCGACCCAGTAACTTCCCTTGAACGTTACGGCGTAGATTTTGACGACTTCGCCAAGTACGCAGACGCCTTCAACGTTGTAATGTTTAGCAAAAATTACGCTACACCATGGTATTTTGAAATGCTCACACGCAACTTCAAAAAACTGCTCAAAAAACCATTCTACATCAGCTTATACGTTTACGGTCCAGGCGACAACCCCAAAGACGTGCCTACCCCCGCTGAAGTGCTCACCGTTAATGTTCGCTGTGCACGAGCAGGAGCAGACGGATTCCTCTACTTGACCGATGGCGCTAGCCAAATGCTGGATTATCAGAAAGCAGTGGTCGAGGATACTCAGCTAAGAGAGAGGCTGAAAAGTTACGGCGGAAAACCAGTGCAGGAAGTTCTTGACCGGGTTGCCAGCTGGGAAAAAATAATCAAATAATTTTTTATTCTTTTAGAATTTTTATTTTGTGTTGCCGTTATGTTTTTATCCAGACCCGAGACCCTTACTGGTTAATTGGGGATAATTGTTGGATTTCATTTCAGAAGTTGGAAGAGCCGCCATTGCATTATTCATAATAGTTGACCCGTTCGGCAACATCCCCATCTTCATGGGCTTAACCGAAAATGTGCCCGAATCCAAAAGAAAAAAAGTCTACAACACAGCAGTCATCGTTGGCACAATCCTCCTGCTTGTTTTCGCTTTTACAGGGACAGAAATACTGAATATTTTTGGTTTATCAATCTACAGTTTTGAGGTTGCAGGCGGCATTCTGCTACTTATCATTGCGATTAGAATTTTGATTATGGGAAGCATGCATGAAAACGTGGAATCTCCCGAAAGTTTAGGGGCAGTTCCCATAGCTATTCCCTTGTTAGTTGGTCCCGGCGCCATTACCACAACCATATTTAGTATTCAACTCGACGATACAGCGATTCCAGCAATCTTAGCCGTAGTAATCGTGATGGCGATAACATGGGTTATCCTAAGGTACATCAATGGGATCTACAAGTTGTTGGGCAAAACAGGTTCAGTAATCATAGCAAGAGTTATGGCGCTCCTAATCGCAGCCATTGCAGTCCAATACATTTTGACTGGCATAGCCCACTTCTTATTGTTGACACATTAATCCGCTTTTTTCTTTTTCCCATTGCTTCCCATTGATGTGAAGTTCTGTATTCTTGACTAAATTCTTAAATTCCCCAGAAATCGTTTAGGTATTAACAATTGAGTTGAGATGTCTTGGATATAGAGAAGAAAATTGAGCTTATCTGTAGACCGCCCACCGAAGAAGTCGTGACCACAGAGGATTTGCGGGCGCTTCTCGAAGCTGAGGAGCATCCCATCGCTTACAACGGTTGGGAACCTTCTGGCTTGGCGCATTTGGGAACGGGCGTTATCTGCGCTTATAAGATGAAAGATTTCGCCGAAGCAGGCATACATTTCAAGGCGTTTTTGGCGACGTGGCATGCATGGTTAAACAACAAACTCGGCGGCGACAGAGAGCTTATCCGCAAGGCCGCAGACCTCTTCCGCCACTCTTGGCTTGCGCTGGGTGTTCCAGGCGACAAAATCGAATTTATCTACTCTGATGAACTCTACAAGGACATCGATTACTGGGCAAAAACTGTCATAATCGCCAAAAACCTCACTTTAGCACGCACAACCCGAACTCTTGAAATTGCGGGCAGAAAAGAAGGTGAAGCCCACTACGTCAGCGACTACCTATACACACCTATGCAAGTCGCTGACATTTTCCATATGAAAGTCAAAATCTGCCAGTTAGGCATGGACCAGCGGAAAGCAAACATGGTTGGAAGAGAAATTGGCGAAAAAATCGGCTGCTGGAAACCAGTCTGCGTCCACCACCATCTACTGCAGGGGTTGGCGAAACCTGGAATCTGGCCCATTCCCGAGGGGCAAGAAAGAGAAGCAGTTGCTTCCGCAAAAATGTCTAAAAGTAAACCAGACACTTGCATCTTCATCTACGATACACCCGAAGAAATCAAGCAGAAAATGAGCAAAGCATTCTGCCCGGAACGAACTGTAAAATTCAATCCTATCATGGATATTTGCAAGTACATTGTTTTCCGCGAAAAATCGGTCTTCACCATTGAGCGCCCAGCCAAATTCGGCGGCAACATCGACTTCCAAAGTTTCCAAGAGCTTGAATGCGCCTATTCCGAGGGCAAACTGCACCCAATGGACCTTAAAAACGGCGTGGCAACCCAACTTGCAGACATCCTTGAACCAGTCAGACTCTACTTCAAAAACAACCTTGAAGCCAAAGACTGCTTGGAAACCATTCGCCAAGCTAAAATTACCAGGTAAAAGCTTGTCGACGCATCTTAAGGATAAACTTGAGAAAATCGATCAGGTCTTAACCAAGTTAATTGAGGAATCTGCAAAAGGCAACCCTATCGTTGTTGAAGGAAAGAAAGATGTACAGGCACTCCAAGAATTGGGGGTAAACGGCGCAATCCTAACCGTGAAAACAGGCGGCAAATCCTTCCTTGAAGCTTCCCAAGAAATAGAACATTTGGGCGCTGAGGAAGTTATTCTGCTTTTGGATTTTGACAGACGGGGCAAAGAAGGCATTCAGCGGTTGCAGCAGGATTTGGAGCGCACAAAAATTAAGTCAAACTTGAGTTTTTGGCGTGAATTGCGGGGGTTGGTTGGTCGAGAAATTAACTGCATCGAAAGTTTGCCTTCTTACTTGGCGACTATTCGGGAAAAGGCTGCTTAACTAAAAATTCAACTTTGAAAAGACGAAGGTTTAATTTGGTTTTCAGAGCACTGGGTTTTTAGGTACCATGTGTGTTTGTTTCTAGTGAATTTTGCACTATTTCCATTTTTTAAGGTTGATAGGGATGGAGAGAAGAAGTTTTTACCGAAAAATAATCGCCGTTTCCATAACCA
The DNA here is from genome assembly GCA_963782525.1 of Candidatus Bathyarchaeota archaeon. Lineage (GTDB taxonomy): Archaea > Thermoproteota > Bathyarchaeia > Bathyarchaeales > Bathycorpusculaceae > Bathycorpusculum. The sequence goes on along the minus strand of CAWAKC010000004.1, from coordinate 158,310 downwards.
TAATGCTCTTGGTTCTTGTTTTCATAGGAGTATATTACTACGTTTCCACTCAGCCGAAGATGCTGTATCCAGGAGAAATCCGCAACTACCAAGGACAAAACCTCGCATCGATTGCGGACGTTAAGGAAAACGCCATTAAAGGCACACAGTACCTCAACAATTCAGACTATCGCTTGACAATAACGGGATTATTAAACAAAACCATTGAGTACACTTATGGCCAAGTAATTAATGGTTTCCAGAAATATCAAAAAGTGGACACGCTCTACTGTGTGGAAGGCTGGAATGCTACAATTCTATGGGAAGGCTTCCTTGTAACCGATTTAATTAAGGAAGCGGGCGTCAACTCCAGTGCGGTCGCTGTAATCTTTTACGCTTCCGATGGCTACTCAACGGAGCTTCCACTCGATTATATAGCGAATAATCATATAATTATCGCTTACAAAATGAACGGACTCGAAATTCCGCCTGAACGCGGTTACCCCTTCCAACTGGTCGCTGACAACGAATACGGCTACAAATGGATAAAATGGATAACCAAAATCGAACTAACCGACAACCCCAATTACCTAGGCTACTGGGAAAGCCACGGTTACCCCAACAATGCTACCCTCAGATAAGGCGGTTTAGTTTTTTAATTTTTCATCTTGGCTTGAAATAAAATATTTTCTTCTAAAACTAACCTGAAGCAAGTAACCCACAACCAAAACGCTGTATGTAATCTCACCAAACCCTGCAAACTTCGGAATCCCGGGGATGCTGGGCAAATTCAGAAGCGTCAAAGAATCTACTATAATGACAAATAGTGCAACTGCGACCGTGCCAATCCACCCCAACTTTTTTCCATTCCAGATGAATATGGTGAAAACTATCGTCAACACGCTAAATATGATTGTGTAAAAATCATAAATTAGCGTGGATTGGATGAATGATAAATTTTCAAACGCAAGCAGCAGAAAACCGAAGAAAACGTGGATAGCGCCGATGATTAGTTGTGCTACTGTTAAAATAACAATGCCTAAGCTTCTGCCTTTGTAAGTGATTGTTGGTGGTTTTTTGCTCATTCAATCGCCGCTGTACTGATTAGTTTGACCGGAGTAGTCAAATAGTTTTTCTGCTTTATGATATAGTGAGGACTTGTTTTGGTAGCTAAAATGGAGCGTAGCGCCCTATCGACATCGTTGTTAGTGCTGTTTGTTTTGTTTACAGTTCAGTTTTTCTTGGGCATGGCACAAAACCTGTTGATTATGATTCCGATGACTACTTTTCCGCAGGACAACACTGCGTACACTAACGCTCTTAACTATATAGTGTCTGGGGGCGACTTGGCTTTAACCAGCCACTTTTTTGTGGACATAGCGATAATTGCTGTTGGAATAGTAAATTTGGCTCTTGTCATCCACAAAAGCAACGTTTACAGGGTTCTTTCAATCGTAAGTTTCATTGGTGTGCTATTCGCTTTTGTCAGCGGGCTGCGTTTTGTAGCAGTTAATTTCAGTCAAGACCTGATCTCTTTTCAGATGGCAACAGGATTCATGATTGCGTTTGAACTGTATTTTGTAATGGCCATGCTGATGTACCGCGACGCTGCAATCCAAAAGCGCTAAGCAAAATCGAGCCGCTTTGAAGTCAACCATTTCTTTCTCCACAACCAAATAAACGGCAGAATAATTGATACCAAAATGGCACCGCTGATAATGGCAATGTTCGTGTTTCCGAACTGTGAGATTCCGAAGAATGTGGCCACAGTGTTTGGGAAAGAAGTAACCGTCGTAACTATGGTTAAGTAGAATATGACGACCGTTAAGCCCTTGATGGATAAGTTAATTTTGTTTGAGATGGCAGATAAATGCACATTTATTGCGTCGGAGAGAATTTCCCGGTAAGTCTCCACTATATCCACTTGCCGAGTCAACTCCTCATGGGTTGTGTCGAATAAGACTCGGGCTTTTTTATCCATGCAGTAGCCATCGCATTTTTTCAAATTAAAAACCAAACCGCGCTCATACCACAAAATCTTGTTAAAACTAATCATATTCGATTTAAGCTTGAATATTTTCTTAAGGATTTCAGAAGAAGTCTTCTCTACTACTTCCTCCTCCATCTTTGCAGTGAGGTTTTCTAGTTTTTCGATTTGAAGGTAATGGTTGGCTACTATTTCATCTATGACAAAATATGTTACTTGTGAGGGTGGGTCAATCTTTGTTTTACTCATCCGTTCTTTAGCGGTGTTTATTATTGGTTGGATTTCTTTTTTAGCAACAGTTACAAGAAAATTCTTTGAAAAAGCCATCACTAATGGGTAAGCCTTTTTTGTTGACGGTACATCCTGCATAAAAAGAAAATTGATAATTCCGTAATCTGGTTCTAAACGTAAATTAACAACGTCACTTGTTTGGGGTAACCTCAAAAAATTAACTGGTATCTGGGTTTTTTCGGAGATTGTGAGTAATTCGTTTTCGGTTGGGTCAACTATTTCTAGCCAAACATTCAAAATGGATAGGTCTTTAACCCCTTGAGGCTGAACTTCTCTTTCAGAATTGTCTCCCAAGTTGACTACGCGAATCATACTGCAATCAAGCGGTTGCTTCTAATATTAGATTTTTGGCTTAATCAGGTTTTAGAACTCTTTTTTTCCATTACCCTAGCCAATATTTCTATGAATTGCCCCATGCGATCTCGGGTTCGGCCAAAATCGATAATCGAGGTTATAGTTGTAACTGGTGTTTCAGCATTTAGTAATATGCGAGTGGTGTTTTCATCTACTGATTTAACTTCAACATCCATGCTTGAACCGTAGGCCATGAAACCACCCTTTGTTTTCACTGTCATCTTGTGAGATTCATCGTTTTTTTCTTCGATTGTCCATTCCAAAGCTTTGACGGCTTCAGGAATTGCTGTCCAAATCTTTTCCAGTGAATAGTCCACTTCGACGGTTTCTTTTTCGTTGCGCAAATAGGCCATTTGTCTTCACCAAATGTTTTGGTTCGTTGTACTTAACTCTTCATACCGTCAGGGCTTTTTAATTGTTTTATGCCTAAATCGCCAAACCACTAAAGAAACTGCCAAAACTACAAGGATAACTACAATTCCTATTTCTGCGACCGCAACAATGTTTGGATAAGCACTCTGTTTAACAGCTATGCCTGCAAGCGCCCACACTACCACAAGGCTATAAGCTATGTCTCGTCGAGCAGCAATAACCACCAAAGTAACAACCAAAGCAATAACCATCGCTAAAATCGCCCATGTTTCGGCGCTCAACCCAAAACCACCCGATCTAACCGACACTAAAGCAGCCGCCACATTAGCTATTGAAGCCACCGTAATCCAACCTAAATAAACACTAAATGGCAAATGTACACACAACTTTTCCGTAAGTGAAACGCTTGATTTTCCTATACCTAACCGAATGTAAATTGCCACTAAAGTCGCCAACAAAGCAAACATTAGAATACATGATTCAGAAATGTAGTCGTATTGCCATAGGAAAAGCCATACGACATTGAATATGCCGCTTAGAATGAAAAGGGCGCCAATTTGTTTTTGGAAAGGCTTATCTTTCTGTTTCGGCAGCACTTGGTAAATGACGAATACGGCAAGCAGGGTGTAAATTATTCCCCAGATGGCGAAGACGTAGCCTGCAGGTGTAAAGGGATTGGCATATAAATCTGAAACTTGCGCGGTTGATCGACCATTGAGCACTGTTGTGCCTGCTAGACCGTTAATTGCCAAGGTAACAATAAAAGCGACGATGTTTCCAAAACGAAAAGGGCGCATATTGGTTTTAGCCAAACTTTCACCAATACTATCTTATCAAAGCTGAGTGAATAAAAGATTAATGCTCTATTTGGATGGGCATCTAATTTCCGCTTCCAAAACCGACCGGAAAACTACCCAACCAAGTTGTATTAACCATAATGTACAAGACAAAACCCATAATTAAAGAAACCAACCACAAAGACAGAACAACCCACATAATGCGTTTATTAAATTTTCCATAACAGCGAAGCTTCGAATTTTGCAGGAGAAACGTTGGAACAAGCCAAGTTCCCAAAACCCAAAGACTAGAAAGCATCGTTAAACCGCCAAACGTAACATGCAGCATCCCTATAGTGGATAAACTGCCCGTGCCTCCTTCACCCACATTGTCCCAAGCAGGAGCCATAATTGCAACAAAAGAAACAAGGTTCAAAACAACCGCAGCAGCCAACATTAAATTTGCGTGTGCCTTGACTTTGCGTTTCCGCTCAACGGCGAAACCTAGGATTAAGAAAACGAAAAATGAAATTTGCAAAATCAAGTCTACTTGAGCAGCAAATAAAGAAACCATAACAACCAAAAAAGAGAAGGTTTTTTTTAATTAAGCTTTCCGCTTGGGGATTACTTGAGTGATTCTTTTAGCGCTTCGAAGTACGACATGACTTGTTGCATCTGGGCTTCAGACATGGATAGGATTGCTTGGACCGCTGCTTTCTTTGGAGCCGTCGTCAAGGTTGCTAATGCATAGTCTAGGCTTGTGAAGAGGGGGTCCCATGGAATATTCACCCGTTTGCCCTTTAGGTTGTATAGGGCAAGGACGAAGGCACTGGCTCGGCTTAAGCTGTCTTTGAATGATTGTATGCTGGAACCGATGACTGTGACGTCATATTCTATTCCTGCCGTAAAATTCGCTATAATTTCGTAATTGTGCTCTAAATTCTGGATTTCAGCAAGAAGGTCTTGCTTAATTTTTGTTTCTGTGCCGTTTTCCATGTTGCATCGCTTTTCTGTATGTTCCCCCCAGTAGATAAGACTTTTTTTAAACTCAAACAGTTGTTATGAAATCAAAAGTTATTTTGCCCCGATAAAACAAAGAAACTTTAAGGTTTTTTTATTTTTTAAGAATAAACTTAAGGGCTGAGTTTATTTTATGTCTGCTTATCCAGAACAACCCTGAAAGGGCAATTGCGAACCCAAAAAGTTGGATGTAAACGGTGTTTCCGCTTGTGGGGACAGAGTTAAAAAGTGAATAACCAACATTTACAGTTGGTTCAACCCTGAAAATCAAATAATTTGCACTAGAAAACAAGTTAACAAAACGCATGTTGTAGAAAATCGATAATGCCACAAGAGAAACCCCTGCCACGGCAACTGCATAAAACACTATTTTGCTTATTTTCAGCTTTGTTTTAGCTAAATTGACCAAAAAAAGACTTTTGCTTACCAAGGAGGCGGCTAACAGACTAAAAAACGGCAAAGTTTGGAAATCATATTTGAATGCGTCAAGAAAAGGAGCTTTTAGGTCCAACGTCGCACCTAAAATAGTATTAACGCTCAAAGCACACGCAATTACCGCAACGCAGATTACGTCAAAAACAAGAAAATTTCTCGGAAAACGTCTTTGCACCAGATAAACCAGCAGGGATAAGACAACGGCATCGATAAAAAACCAGCCTAACCCATAGCTAACCAAAAAATTAGTGGCGAAAAAGTACGTGGGGATAAAGCCTCCTGGGTTATCAACGTTGAAGTCGGTGTGGCCAAAGATGGAGAACAAACCCAATCCCGTGATAGTCTGATACCACAAATAAGTGAAAACAAAAACTGGGGTAATAAAAGCAACAACCCATGATAATTTATATTTGAGTTTTTTCGGTCCATAATAAAGGAAGTAACCTGCAAGTGGAATAAGCATAAAGGCGGCGTAGAGTTTTGTGTTTAAAGCCCCCGCAAAAATAAACCCTGTGACAACTATAAGCTTGAACGATCCTCTCTTAATAGCGATTATGCCCAAAAACAGGCTTAAGAGGCTAAAGAATAGACAGGGAACATCTATGAGCATAATTCTGGACATTATTAGAAGCCATGGAGCAAAAGTAAAAAGTAAGGCGGCGAAAAAACCAGTTGTTTTACTATATACTTCTTTACCAATCAAGTAAACTAAAATAACTGCCCCCAATCCAAACATAGTTACCAAAAAAGTGCCGTTGTTCATGGATAAGCCGAAAACTTTGGCAAATCCTGCTTGAATGTAAAAACCCAGAGGCGGCTGATCCATCAAGTAAAAACCGTTCGCATAAGGTAACCCATAGTTTATCACGCCCTTCACAGCTTCAGTTTCCCATACTGAGTCTCCATTGTAGTAGGGTCCTAAAGAAAAGGAAACCAACAAGTAGCCAACTATAATGCTTAAGATTGGGTAGTTTTCCTTAAAAAATTTTTTAAGGGCTACAGGGTCAAATATGTGTCCTTTCGATGTATATGTTGGGGTAGTTGGTTCTTTGATTGTTTTCAAAAGTTTATTGTTTCCCCAATTGAATTGGTGTTTTTAAGATTTAATTTTTGCTGTATTTACCCCTGCAACCTATAATAATTCGGCAACAGAAGTTTTGCTCTATGAAAGTTTAACCGATTATTCTTTTTACATAAGGTATCTTTTTCAGTGGAACAAAGATAGCTAAGCAGATTACCAGAGTAACTAAGGTAACTAAAGGGATTTCTATGATTGGGTTAATGTTTGTTACACTTATTTTTAGTCCCAAGTACCCTTTCTGTAGAGTTTCAAGAACAATTATATGGAACAAGTAGATGGGCAATGTATTTTCACTTATAACCTGTAAAACTTGATTGCACTTAGGAAAACGGGTTTCAATTTTTTGGGTGGGAACAGATGCTAAAATAAGGAATAGCGAAACTGCCGCAATTATTACGCTGAAGCTTGAGGCATCGAGGAAAAATTGGCTATACTGTTCTCCTAACGATGCAATTAAGAAGTAAGTGCCAACTATCGTAAAAACGGTGCTTAAAGTCAGCATCAAAACCAGTGTGGATCTGCGCAGTGTCAATTTTGCAGTGTAAGCGCCCAGAACAAAATATCCCAGCAGACCAACCAAGAGGAAAGCGTTTTGCCTAAACCATACAGCCTGAGGGCTAATGCCTACGTAGAAAGTTAAAAGTGGCAATATGCCAGTGCCTACGAACCATATTATCAGAAAATACTTAATGGTGCTCCATTCCGCATGAGCCACTATTACCCGTAGAAGTGGCGTAATTAGGTACAAACCAATAAGAACGTACACATACCAAAAGTGGACATAAGGACCTGCTAGTATTCCTTGAAAGACAAAGAGAAATGTTGCTGGTTGACCTCTGACAAGAAAGTCCCATGCGAAGAATATTGCGCCCCAGAACAAAACAGGGATGCCTATACGGTTCCAACGTTTCTTAAAGAAAATTCTAAGCGGCTCATCTTTTTTTGTTGGCGTAAGCAAGAGGGCGCCAGTTAACATAATAAACAACGGTACAGCCGTCCGTGAGATGGAATCGTAGACGTTGGAGGTCCACCAGAGTTGTACTCCTGCAGGGGACATTAAACTCAAGCTTGGGTTAGGTTCGATGGCTGCGTGAAGTAGGATTACCAGAATTATCGCTACGGTGCGGATTAGATCAACTGGAAGAGTTATACCCACATTCTTAGGTTGCGAGGTAGGTTCCGGTGACATTAACTTTCTGTAGTTATGATTTACTAATTAACAGTTTGCATTTTGAATCGAAATAAAAAGTTGTAACTTAAACGAGCAATTTGCAAGAGAAATCAACCAGAGTAACCCTCGCTGAATTGAGTGGTATCAGGGGAGCCGTCTGGCAACGTTATTGCATCGTACACATGGGAGGCAATCAATGAAGCGCCCTCACTGCCGGGGTGAACTCCATCCATGAAATAATCGGAGTGATTGCCGAAGGCACTGTACATGTCAACGGTGGGAAGTTTCATTTGGTCTGCTACGTTGTCAATTTGAGGAAACACATTGTTTTCAAGGTAAGTGTTGTTGTAACTTGAGTTGTCAGCAAATATTGGCGGCGACTTAACGATCCAAATTAATTGCCTACCTTCAAGCTGTTCGAAAGAATTGATGATCTGTGAATAATCCGCTTCAAAGCTAGTTTCATTCTGAGCTATATCACTGTTAGCATCATTTGTTCCCAGCATTATAACAACGATGTCAGGGTGGTAGTCGATTGCTTCTTGAAACGCACCTTGATCCATGTAAGGCCTGATAGACTGAGATGTCACTGTTGATCCGCTGACTCCAAAGTTAGCTACCGTGTAGTTCGGACCGAGTAATTGGCGTAGCATATTTGGATACCCACTCCCCTCAGTTATGCTATCGCCAATACATGCTACACGGATTGGGTTACCTTCAACAGTCGTCTCCACAATGCTAAAAATCGCAATGCCTGACAAAACTACGATGAGGAGAGCTCCAATCGCTTGAAATTTCAACTTTCTAATCAGTTTTTATTTTGCCCTCCACATTGTCTTTGAGCCAATGAAAGCTAACGGAATGTTTAAAAAGAAAATAAGTTCTTTCAATATAAGATTTTAGGTAGAAAGTTTTTCTTCTTTATCAGCTTCAATGCGCAATTCAAGCTCTATTTCGTTCATGATTTTATTTGCGCTCAAGCTTTCATAGAGCGGCAATGACCCGTTCACCATGACGCCTACCCCGCCGATTATGCATAAGTATCGAAAGAAATACCCGGAAGAGTATGAGCTACTGACAACCATCAAAATAGAGCAAACGCTATAGCTGGTGCACGAATAATTAATGCGGCGATTTCAGTGCCATTTTCGCCTTTAGGATTTTCAATTATTTTGGTCGTTACACCACACAAAACCAAGTAAGTGAGCATTATAAGTAAACTGAATGTTTATAGTTTTTAAGCGATTAACAACTAATCTGGAGGAAAATAAACAGCATATTAAGAAACAGTTCTCATTCACATTATTCTAAAATTCTTATTTTATTGGGCTGGCTGGGAAAACACCGCATTCCACCTACTCATTAAACGCTTATGTGTGGTCATGTTTACTTGGATCCTCTGCAGTTTTTCCGAATCTTCTGACAAAGAACTTTCGGATTTCTTCAGCGAACACAACTGCCAGCGCCAGCGAAATCAGGAATAGCCAATCTGTTAAGCCTAGTGCGGCGGTGCCGAAGACATGTTGCATTAGTGGAACATAAACTATGAATGCCAAGATGGAAAGCTGTGATATTATACCAGCAATTATCCATTTGTTGGTTTTCAGGCTTGTTCTAAAAATTGATTGTCTGCTGGTTCGGCATGCTAAAACGTTTCCAGCTTGAGCAACCACGATGCCTGCAAACGTCATCGTTACTCCTTTAGCATAAACGCCGCTCGTGTAGAATGAGCTATCAGATGTTAAAACCATACCGTAGTGCCAGCCTCCTGCCATCCAAGCGCTTAAGCATCCGAACATTGCTCCAGCTGCGATGATTACGCCAATGAAGAGTGAACGCCCAAAGACTTTGCCTGTGAACAATCTTTCTTTGAGGCTTCTCGGGGATTCCTCCATTATTCCTGCTTCTGGAGGTTCACGACTGAGAGCTAAACTAGGGATAACGTCTATGGCTAAGTCGATGGCTAAAACTTGGACCACAAGCAGCGGCAATGGAATAGCCAGCACCGCATAAAGGACGTATGGGATGAGTTCTGCCCAGTTGTGGCTGAACACGTAAACGATGAATTTGCGGATGTTCTCGTAAATGGCTCTGCCAGATTCAACCGCTTTAACGATTGAAGCAAAACTGTCGTTTAACAGCACGATGTCTGCGGCTTCTCGGGCAACATCCGTTCCAGACGCCCCCATGGCCACGCCAATGTCTGCCTCCTTAAGTGATGGCGCATCGTTTGCTCCATCACCCGTAACCGCAACAACTTCACCGCTATTCTTAAGAACCTTAACTATACGGAGTTTCTGTTCAGGAGAAACTCTAGCGAAAATCACGTCACCTTTTTTGACCTCATCTACTATGGCTTGGTCGTTTAACTCTTCAAGGTCAATGCCGCGGATAACTTGGGCAAAATCTTTCGCCACTATGCCTACGTCTTGAGCTATTGATTGTGCAGTTGGACCATAATCGCCTGTAATAATCACTGTTTTTATTCCTGCTTGTTTTGCTTTTTCAACAGCATCCTTTACTTCGGCTCTTGGAGGGTCGCGCATTCCTGCTAAACCGACAAAGATAAGGTTGTTTTCGACTTCTATGCCCTTCTTGTACTCGCTCTTGGGTATTTGCTGGTAAGCAACAGCTATAACGCGCAGTCCTGCATTAGCGAATTCGTGGATTCTAGATTCAATCCAACTCATTTTTTCCTGGTCTAATTCGACGATTTTGCCGTCAACGAGCACTTTGCTGCAGACGTCAAGTATGTTTCTCGGGGCACCCTTAGTATAGATTAAGACGTTACCGTTAAGTTTGTGAACAGTTGTCATGCGTTTTCGTTCGAAACTGAAGGGCAAAACATCCAGAATCGGTTTCGCAGCTAAAGCATCCTGAATGTTCACGTTTGACTTAAGTGTGGCAACAAGCAATGCGCCGTCGGTTGGGTCACCGATAACATTCCAATTTCGGTTTTTATCTGAAGGTGGATCAAGCTTTGCCCCGTTGCAAAGAGCAGCAATCTCCAGTAGCTTCTCCAAAGAAGCCGTTTGTCCTTTTTGCAGTGGCTCACCGTTTATAGTGAAATCGCCCTCAGGCATGTAGCCTGAACCAGAAACGTCCACCACGTAATCGAAGACCCATAGTTTGTTTACGGTCATTTCGCCTTTGGTGATTGTACCTGTTTTGTCCGTACAGATAACGGTTACACTGCCTAAAGTTTGCACGGCAGATAACCGTTTAACAACAACATTCTGCCGTACCATTTTTAGAACGTTGATAGCTAAGGCGCTGGAAACTGTAACCTGCAAACCTTCAGGAACACAACAAACCATAACACCAATCATGAAAAAGATGCTTGTGGCAAGGGGAACATGGAGAAAAAGAAAACTGGCGATAAAGAAAATTGTACCTACAACCACGGCAATGATAAAATCATACTTTGCTGTCAAGGCGATTTCTTTCTGAAGCGGGCTTTCCTCTTCCTTAATAGTCTGGGTTAAACTTGCAATTTTTCCAAATTGCGTTTCCATGCCTGTAGAGTAAACAACTGCTTTCCCTTGACCCTTTGCAACGCTGGTGCTCATGAAAACAAGGTTAGCTGAATACAAGTAGGCTTTTTCAACAACTTTGACGGCTTCAGCAACACGTGGCTGCGGTTCAGATTCTCCAGTTAACGGAACATTATTTGTCCATAAATCAAAAGCTTCAATTAATCTGGCGTCCGCGGGAACCCGGTCGCCTTCTTCAAGGAAAATTACGTCGCCTGGAACAATTTCTCTAACTGAGATTTTCTTGAGTTCGCCGTCTCGGATAACTTTGGCATATTCAGGCATCCAGCTTTTGAGGGTTTCCATAGCTTTTTCTGCACGCGATTCTTGGAAGATGCTGACGAAAATGTTTACCAAAACTACTGCAAGGATGATGAGGGCAAGTTCGGGACTTCCACTAATATAAGATAAGACTGCTGCCACTAACAACAAAATGCCGAATAAATCTCTAAGATGATAGATAAACTTGTGTATAAATGGAATTTTCCTTTTCTCGGAAAGCTTATTGTAGCCATATTTTTTTAGTCGCAGTTTAGCTTCTTCGCTTGTTAATCCGTTAGCTGATGTGTTTAGGTCATCGAAAACCTTGTCAATCGGCAAAGAAGCAGCTTTTTCCAATCTTATTCCGCCAAAACCTCAGTAAAGATGTGTTAGTAACAACCCCGACTAAAAGCAAAGATGACCGGAGCTAAGGAATCCTGGAACAATCCATTATTTTCATGTGCTGGAACTGTTTGAAGGTGCATTCTTATCCTCAGCGGTTAAATTTACTTCGCCAATTTTGGCAATTTAATTTTTGTTTATTGTCGATTGTTGCATTTAAACTAATCGCAGAGAAAGCAGTCTTTAACTCGAAAGAAATGAAGCAGAATGATGAATTATATGCAAGTGATTCTTCAGTCATTTAACTTTTTTTGCTCCTTTAAGCTCCGAATTCTTCGCTAAATAGAAAAATAAAATAGATTTATTCTTTTTTGCGAATTAGGCTTTACCAACTTGCGAAGCCCAATTAACCGCTAGCTACTTAGCAAAATTAATCACAAACCGATTTTCTCTCAGTAAAATCATGTCTGGAGCAAATAAAGAGGTATTTTTTGCCTCAATTATTTTTATGGAATCATGCCATAAAGTTAATAGGCTACAAACTCACTTTCCATGTAGTTTACCGTTTCATGAGAGAGTGAATAATGCTTCAAATAATTAAAAAACAAGTCTTTCAAGTAATAAATTCAATTAAATTGGAGATTGATTAATTATGGCGCGTTACAGGCAAACGGAAGAAATTGTGAAACTAATGGAAACCCCAATTTTCGTACGCAACACGAGCATCATCGCCCATGTTGACCATGGAAAAACAACCCTGGCTGACAGTCTTCTGGCAGCGGCAGGAATCATCAGTACCCAAACGGCAGGACAGAAACTGTTCCTTGACTCATGGGACCTTGAGCAGAAACGTCAAATGACTGTCTTCGCCTCAAACGTCAGCTTAGTCCACACTTACCAAGAAAAAGATTACTTAATCAACTTAATCGACACCCCTGGCCACATTGACTTTTCAGGAGCTGTAACAAGAAGTTTGCGAGCAGTTGACGGCGCACTTGTTGTCGTAGATGCAGTTGAGGGACCAATGACCCAGACCGAAACCGTCCTAATGCAGGCCCTAAGAGAACGTGTAAAGCCAATTCTATTTATCAACAAAGTTGACCGTTTAATCAAAGAAATTAAACTTTCCCCACAAGAAATCCAGAAGAAATTTGCAAAGATTCTCCTAAGAGTTAATACTTTAATCGAGAAATATGCACCTGCCGAGCACAAGAAAGATTGGCAAGTAACAATTGAAGATAGTCGTGTGGCATTTGGGTCAGCCCTTCACAAATGGGGCTTAAACCTTGATCATATGAAAATGAAGAAAGTCTCCTTCCAAGACATCATCGATGCTTACTCAGGTGACCCAATTGAAGTCGGCAGAAAAGTCGATGAACTCAGCAAAAAAGCGCCTCTTCCAGAACCTATCTTGGACATGTTCGTTAAACATCTTCCAAACCCCTATGAAGCTCAACCCTACAGGCAACCTCAAATTTGGCCAGGCGACGTATCCAGCCCAACAGGACAAGGAATGGCAAAAGTCGATCCTAAAGCACCCTTACTCATGTGCATCTCCACCATCGAAGTTGACCCACACAGCGGAACAGTTGCAATCGGCAGAATTTTCAGCGGTTCAATCGAGAGAGGCAAAACCGTTCAGCTTTTAAGCAGCAACCAAAAAGGCACTATTCAACAGGTCTTCATGAGTATGGCAACAGACCGAGTGCTTATTGACCGTGTTCCTGCAGGCAACATCGGAGCCATTTCGGGTCTTCCATCTATCCACGTCGGCGAAACCATCGCTGAAGAAGGCCAAGAAGTCCACTCTTTTGAAGGCTTAAACTACGTTTCCGACCCCGTCGTAACCGTCGCAGTTGAACCAGAAGACGTCAAAGACCTACCACTATTCGACAAAGTCATGCATAAACTCACAACAGAAGACCCCAACTTGCACTTCGTCATGAACAAAGAAAGCGGCGAATTCCTACTCTCAGGAATGGGCGAACTTCACCTTGAAATCACCGCATATCGAATGCAAGAAGCAGGCTTAAAAGTAAAATTAAGCAAACCAATCGTCATCTTCAGAGAAACAATAAGCCATGACTACAAAGGACCAGCAATCATGGGTAAAAGCCCCAACAAACACAACAAACTCTGGATAACCATCGACAAATTATCTGAGGAAGTTATTGAAGCAATTAAGTCTGAAAAAATCACTGACATGCAAAGCAGAGATGAACGTACCAAAACTTTGCGCGCACTCGGCTGGTCACCAGAAGAAGCCAAAGGCGCAGTTGCCGTTGAAGAAAACTGCATACTCGTTAACCGTATCCGCGGACGCCAATATGTAGAAGAAATCCTCGACCACATCAAAACTGGTTTCCGCGAAGCCGTACACACTTCACCGCTCGCTAAAGAGCCAGCATACGGCTTAAAGATTAACCTTGAAGACATCGTCTTACATGAAGACCCCGTTCATCGTGGACCAGCACAAGCTATCCCCATGACTTGGAGACCAATCTACTGCACTATTCTCTTGAGCGATCCAAAACTACTTGAGCCATTGATGAGCTTCGAATGCAAAGTTCCAAGCGAATATGTCAGCGCCGTCATCACAATGCTAAACAAACGCCGTGGCAAAATCCTCGACATGCCCTCAGAAGATGACATAATTACCGTTAAAGCAGAAATGCCAGTCTCTGAAAGTTTTGGCATAGCTGATGAATTACGCGGTTCAACTTCAGGCAGAGCATTTTGGGCCACACAGTTCGCTCGTTGGGCATATGTTCCAGAGCAGATGCAGGCTGAAACCATAAAGAAGATTCGTGAACGCAGAGGCTTACCACCAACTCCGCCAAAACCAGAAGAATACTTCGAGAAAGAATAATCTTCTTTCTCCTAATTTTCTCTTTTCTTATTTTCGTTTTTTAAATTTTTGAGTTTTTGTTTTAATTAATGCCTTATTTTTTCAAAAGGGGAATACTTAAAGCAAACCCCAAGTTACCCATTAGTGACTGCTTATGCTGATTGTTGGAGTTTGCGGTAGCCCAAGAAAACAATCGACCGAACACGTCCTAGAAGAAGCCCTAAAAACGCTCGCCGAAAAGGGCTATGAGACCAAGCTCTGGACTGTCCGTGGCAAATGGGTGGATTACTGTGCACACTGCGATTACTGCCTAAAAAACAAGGAATGCGTTGTACAAGATGACCTCCAAGAACTCTATGCCCTGTTAACGGGAGCCCAAGGCATCATCTTTGCGTCGCCAGTCTACAATGGCGGCGTCAGTGCCCAAACCAAAGCCGTCATGGACCGAATGCGCGCAGCAGTTGCCGCAGACAAAAACTTTTTCAAAGGCAAAGTTGGCATGGGCATCGTATGCGGCGGCGACCGCAACGGCGGCCAAGAATTTGCCCTCATGCAGATACACAACTTTTTCGTGATAAATGGAATGATTGGGGTAGGCGGCGGATTCTTCGGCGCAAACCTAGGCGCAACCTTTTGGTCTAAGGACACGTTGGATGGCGTCAAGTTGGATGAGGAGGGCTTCCGGAGCCTCAAAAAAACCACTAAACGGTTCGCAGAGTACCTGGAGCTCTACGGCAAAAAACAATAGGTGAATGTTATGGCGGAAGTTAAAGTTAAGAAACTCAAAGTTGCATGGGGAATTACGGGTGCAGGCGACAAAATCGCAGAAATCATCGAAGTCATGAAAGACCTCAAAAAACAATCCGAAGACACAGTAGAAATTGATGTTTATATCTCTAAAGCAGGCGAAACCATGCTCAAATTCTACCACCTCGACGAGGAGCTAAAGAAAAGTTTCGCCAAAGTATTTGTTGAATTAAATTCGAATTCGCCCTTCCTCGCAGGCATGATGCAGAACCACAAATACAAGTTCCTCCTCATAATGCCCACATCCTCAAACACCGTTGCGAAACTGGTCAACGGCATCGGCGACACCCTGCTCACAAACTCGGCGCTGATGAGCCTTAAAGCATTTGTGCCTGTCTGGATCATGCCCGTAGACTACAAAGAAAGCGTCATCTTAACCAAACTGCCCAACGGTAAAGAAATGAAAATTCGTGTACGCAAAGAAGAAGCCGAGCAGGTACGAAGGCTTGAAGGCACTGAAGATGTGCGTGTGTTTGAGAACCCTGCGAAGGTGCGTGAGGGCTTTTTAGAGTGGCTAAAAACCGTCAAGACATAACTTAATGCATTGTTGCTTAGCGAAATTGGCGAAGTCTTTCTGAATGCTGCCTAAGTAGCCCTGGCTTGAATGGTTTTTTTCCGCACTCATGATCCTTACAAATGATAAAATCTATACCGTTATTAAATTTCCTGCTTTTACTTAGTTCAAGGAAAATTTTGTGTTAATGTTGGTGGGGTAGGTCGGATTTGAACCGACCGTTTGGTTTAGTTGAATTCTTTTCTTTCGAAGAGAATCAAGCCTAAGATTGCGGTGACAGCGAAGTATATTGCCATGATTGCGAGTCCTTCGGGGATTGTTGCGTTGTATGTTGTTAGTGTGGGTCCGCCACCGCCAGGACGTAGGCTGGTTGTGGTTATGTGGGGTGGATAGGGCGATGTTAATACGTTGCCGATGATTTGGGAGCCATATGTCAAGATGAACCAAGGCTCAATTTGGACAAGCCCAGCGACAAGTTGTTGTATTAGTGTGAAGACGAACAGGAACAGTATCGCCGTAAGCAGGATAGACATGGAGCTGCTTTTGAAAAGTGAGCTAAAGAAGAATGTGAAGCCAAGAACAGCAATAAGGTATAGCAATGCGAACAGCAGTGACTCACCGAATTGATAGGGCACACCTGAGAAATAGTATAAGCCGTTCCCTAATGTGACAGCTGTGAATACACCAAGGATGGCGATTGACGCTATAAAGGCTGCGATCCATTTTCCTATATAGATGGATGACCGCCTGATGGGGTTTGGCACTCCAAAGTACCCTGTTTTGTTTTGGAATTCACCTGAAATTGCATCGCCGCCAAAGAAAATTCCGGAAAGAATAATCACAAACGTAACTGAGGTGCCCCACCAGCTACTGTAGAAGCCAAGCTCAGACGTTAGAAAGCCAGCTGGACGGTAATATCCCACAAGAACCGTGAGAAGCACACTTATCAGCGCTGTTATAATCAGCATAATAAAGAAGCGACGGGACCTTATGTAGTCAAGTAGAGTGTACTTGGTGATTATGCCTACCTGGGCAATACTGCTTGGTACAACATTTTTTGATTCAAAGTTTGTTTGGGTCATAACTATCACAACGTAGCGGTTATAAGTTTAAGATATACATCTTCAAGTTCAGATGACGCAGCTTTGTAGCTTACAACACCAATGTTAAGTTTAACTATGTTGTTTAGGAGACGTTCCTGCACAGCTAAACCCCCACTGAAACTTATCTTGAGGTCTTTGTCGCCTATTTTTTCGGCAGTAACCACATCTGGCAAGGCAGCGATGGTTTGGGTTACGATTTGTATGTCTACTGGACGCACCAATCCAACTTCGACGATGTTGTTTCCGCCTGAAAACTTTGCGGTCACATGAGGCAGGGTGTCGTAAACGATAAGTTTGCCATGGTTTATCATGGCAACTTCATCACAGACATCAGAAACCTCGCTTAGAATGTGGGAGCTCATGAATATTAGGCGGTTTTTGCCTTTGAGCCCTTTGATGATATCGCGGACTTCACTCATGCCTCGCGGGTCAAGCCCTGTGGTGGGTTCATCTAAAAGAATCACTTCTGGGTCACCTAGTAATGCAGAGGCAATGCAGATTCGCTGTTTCATGCCCTTAGAAAACTTGCCTACACGCTTATCAATCCACTCTTCCATGCGCAATTCCGCAGTAACTTCTTCCACTCGTTTTTTTCTCTCAGCATGTGGAATTCCCCGTATTTCCGCAATCATCGTTAAGGCTTCTCTTGGCGTAAGTGATGAATAAATTTCTGGAGTTTCAATAAGTGTGCCAACGCATTCAAGTGCTTTTTTCTTGTGGGTGTGCACGTTTACGCCGTTTATGAGTGCTTGCCCTTTGGTTGGTTTGATCAGGTCGGTGAACATTTTTAGAGCGGTTGTTTTTCCTGCCCCGTTAGGTCCAAGGAAACCGACGCATTTTGTTCCCTCAATCTTCAAGTTTAAATCTGAGAGAGCTGTGAATGCGCCGTACTGTTTTGTTAAATTAATTGCTTCTATTGATGGCATTGATTATCTCTTCTTCGCAAACCTTACGATGCGGCTGCTTAAAAGGTATACTCAATGAGAGGGAGTCATCTGCATGTTTAGGTTCGTAGCCGCGACCGTGGGAATTTTAGTTGTCCCAAATACTTCATTATCCACTAAACTTGAAGCTCACGAGGTCGTGAATGTTTTAGAGAACCATCAAAAAATACGCGAGGCTTTTGTAGTGGCTAAAAATTGTTAAGATGTAGCATTTTTTCCTAATTTTTTTAGGTTTGTGATTGTTTGTATACAACCACAACATTTTAAATCTACAAAACCACTTTTGTTTGCCAATACTACGTTTCAAGGAGAGAAAAAGCCAATAATCAAAAAACTCGGAGACGGATACTTCGTGGATTTTTCAAATCGCAAGGGACGACTTTTTTGGGTGAACTCTTCAAAGAATTAGTTGAGGCAAAGGCAAAATTCGGTATAACCACCGTTCAGCCAAATCGCGCGATAAAAAAATGCAAAATAAGAAACCTAAGAATCGACTATTTTCTAGGCAATGCGGCTGTTATCATCTCAGTGCCAAAAGCCTGTCGAAACTGCTCCAAGCAGGGAAGATGCGCCGACGATTTTGTTGCGCAAATCGTAAAGAAATACAAGGAAAGACACGAAGAGTCTGAAAATGGCTTCTTCTAAAATCTCTGGCGCAGACTAAGTCTTCCATGCCATTCTGTGTTGCTACGCTGTCTTTGGAAAAGTATTTTAAATTAAAACTCGGTACATGAAGCATCTGCCGGTGCTAAGACTTGGATTCGCTAAAAATCTGCGCCTATACAAACTTCGGGTAGGATACTTTCTGTGTCATTCCAAAACGCAACAGAATACATAATGATGCGAATTTTTCGCCTGTTCACTAAGCTGCCCTTGAGGGGAATCATTCATCTGGTTTCGCGGAAAGCAAATTTTACAGATTATTTTCGGGGCTTTGAAAAAAACCATGCTGTCCAAGGAATATTTGGGAAAGAAACCGAGCAAGTTCTCAAAAACCTCAAAGTAGATTTCATCTGGTTTGGATACATGGGTGTCGACGACAGCGACGGACACTTACTCGTAAACAAACGTTACCTAAGCACTGGACGCAAACAGGACATATATCTCGACATTGTCCATGAACTTTGCCATGTGAAGCAGCATATGGACGGAAGAGAATTGTTTGATCCCCGCTACGACTATGCTGACAGACCAACAGAAATTGAAGCATACCGCTACGCTGTGAAAGAAGCTAAACGCATCGGATTTAGCGCTGCTGAAATTCGGGTTTATCTTCAAACTGAAATGATGAGTACTAAAGCCTTAGATAGGTTAATCGAGAACATGGGCGTAGACCTTTAGAAACTATTTTTTGTAGAAATCTGCCAGCTTTGTGGTGGGCCGGCCGGATTTGAACGGACGACCTTTACCCAACGATGGCGCTAAGCCAAAGTTTACGGGTTTCTTCATGACCGCTCCGGAAATTCGTCATTCTCCTCGCGGAGTCAGCAAACCCGTTGTATGGTTGCTTTCAGAGCCCGTCGTCATACCTGCCATTAGCCTTAGTTCTTTCTGTGTCTCTTGTTTTGTTTCGGTGTTTCTCTCTGTCTCTGCTTGCCTGGGGGCAAAAAATTTTTGGGGTTTGTTGATGGAGCGCATGCGGAGCGGAAATGACTCACCCTATTTTCGTTTCTTATTTTGGTAGGTGCCTTTTTATAATTCTTCTCGTATCTTTCTAAAAATAACGTGGGGTTGTAGTATAGCCAGGTAGTACGGCGGGCTCCAGAAAGCATTGATTGCTTGACCCGTTAGGGGATGACGAAATTCTGGAGCGGTCTACTTTGGGGAAACCCGTTGGTCATCGGTTCAAATCCGATCAGCCCCACCATTTATTTTCTTTTCTTATAGAGTGCTTTTATTTCTTTTACCTTCTAACTAATTGAAAGCCTGCTTCGAATAGTAGCGTTCTTCTTCTAAGCTATAGGATACTTTGCTTATCCATTCGTCTGACGTGGCTAAGAATAGTACTGTTTCTATTTCTAAATTGAGCCCTAAGGGCTGAAAAATTCTGGTAGGTGTTGCAGAAATTCTGTCAGGTATCGTCATACCTGTCTAGACTACAACCCCACCCTGCTAGGCAGTAAACCAATACTTGAGCAGGCACCCGTAAAAATATTTACACTGAAAAAATAACCATTTTTTAGAAAAACTCTAAGAGCGGTAGTTGGTATTAGCTGTTTCAAACTGAAAAACTTAAATGGTAACCCCACAAAAAAGATAAAGCAACCAGCGTGAACCAACATGACCAGCAGCCCCAACAACACCAATGAATTCGTCGTCATCCGCAACCTTGCCAAAAGCTTCGGCGGTTTCCCCGCCCTAAACGATGTGTCCTTTGATATTAAAGAAGGGGAAATCTTCGGTTACATCGGTCCAAACGGCGCTGGAAAAACAACAACCATGAAAATCCTTGTGGGCTTAATCACCGATTTTCAAGGTGAAGTTTCGATAGGCGGCTACCAGGTGCCCAAAAGAAAAGACGAAATCCACAAACTTCTCGGTTACCTGCCTCAGAGTGTAGCTTTCCAAGAGTGGCGCACCGTCGACCAAGCACTTACAACGTTTGGGAAACTCTCAGGTCTCAGCGACCAAAAAGTTGAAGAACGTATCCCCGAAATTTTGGGTTTACTCGGATTAGCCGAAGCACAACACAAAAAGGTTTCGCAGTTGTCTGGAGGTATGGTGCAGAAGGTGGGGTTGGCACAGGCCCTTTTGCATGAGCCAAAGTTTTTGGTTTTGGATGAGCCACTGGGCGGATTGGACCCGCTGAGTCGCTTCCAGTTTAAAGAGATTGTCTTGAAGTTGGCTAAAAAGGGGACTACCAGCCTATTTTCTTCGCATATCCTAAGCGACGTGCAAGATGTCGCCGACAGGATCGGCATCATCAGCCACGGAAAAATCAAGCAAGTCGGCACACTAAACGAGTTAAAAAACCGCTTAGTATCCCAAAAGACCGTTCAGGTGCTGCTTTCGTTTGTTAGCGATAAATGGCAACAATTTGGTGCAATCAAAAACGTAAAGATCGTTGAGCAACCTACGCCGGGAAGAATCCTTGTCCATTTGGAATCAGAGGCAGATGATGACCAAGTTGTTAACGACATAGTTCAAAGCATAGTCAAGTTGGGCCTTCGTGTACGGGGCGTCTCGTTGCTGGAGCCTTCGCTGGATGAAATTTACCTTAACTATGTTTCGGAGGCTGAGAACTAATGAAGACAGGTCTTCTTTTTGTAGATGAGCTACGGGGCTTCTACAAGTCTAAAGTTATGATTTTCCTATGGGTTGGCTTACCCGTTATTGCGTTGCTGTTCCGCCCTCTCTCAGAGGGCAGTACGGGGCAGAGTCTTTCATTTACACTTATCTCTGCTTTGGTGGTTTCAAGTATCGGCGGCACCTTAGCTGCAGTAATGCTTGCTGTATTCATAATCAACGAAAAAAACAGGCACGTCTACGACCTCTTCTTGATCCGCCCCCTCAAACGAAGAGATATTCTACTGGCAAAATTCTTCTCAGTATACACTTGCGTAGCCATCGCGAGCGGCATCGCAGTGTTAGCTGGGATGATAACGGATTATGCCTCTACAGGCACCTTGTCTAATGCAATTTTGAACAACGCAGGGCAATCTTTGGCAACGAGCCTGTCGATGATTGCGGTTTCATGTGCGGCAGGCGTACTAATCGGAGTGGCCTCGCCATCAGTTCTCATCGGAGCCATCTTAGTTATCTATGGAGGAAACCAGATTTCAGTCATACCGTTACTGCCAACGTTGCTTAACGTTCAAGAGGCTGCTGTGTTTACAATTGTGTTAGCGGCAATTGTAGCTACGGTGTTGCTGTTGGCGGCGGTAGCTTTGTTTGAGAGAAAACAGTTCTAACAAGACAACTATTCTACCACGAGTAGCTAATAGGCAAAAACTTAAAAAGAAAAAGAAGGCAGCGGAAATTGCTTATTTGCGTTTAAGCATGTTTTCAAGAATTGGCTTTAACTTGGCGTTTTCTGCTTGAATCTTCTCTTTACCCAAAGCCTTCATGTCAGCATCGATTTCCTTGATTACTTCAGCGTAGTGGATGCCTTCTGCTGCTGAAACGTATTCTACTCGGAACCGCTCGGGGCTCATACCCAATTTGGTCAGCATACCTTTGAGGGCATCAGTACGGGCTTTCATCTTGTAGTTTCCGCTGATGTAGTGGCAGTCGTATGGTAAGTGGCACGCGCCGAGAAGAACCATTCCTGCACCCAATCTGAGGGCTTCGAGAACAAATTCTCTGGCAACTCTTCCACTGCACATGACACGGATTGCTCTTACGCTGGCTGGGTAGTCACATCTGCTAATGCCTGCAAGGTCTGCCCCTGCGTAACTGCACCAGTTGCAGAGGATGGCAAGGATTTTTTCTTCGGGCTTATCTTCAAGCGCCGCCCGGATTTGAGCTATGATTTGTGCGTCAGTGAAGTGCATTTGAGTAATGGCGTGTTGTGGGCATTCGGCTACGCATGTTCCGCAGCCATGACAGCTTGCAGTAATTATTTGTGCTGATTTTGGCTTTTCTAACCTTATTGCGCCGTAGGGACATTTGTCGACGCAGAGACCGCAACTCTTGCATTTGGTTTCGTCAATGACTGAGATGATGGGTTCGATCTTCCATTTTGGTTTGCTGATTACTGTTGCTGCCCGGGATGCTGCTCCGCTTCCTTGGGAAACACTGGCTGGTATATCCTTTAAGCCTACACATGCACCGGCATAGAATACTCCGTCAGTGGGTGCATCCATGGGTTTAAGTTTGGGGTGTGCTTCCATGAAGAAGCCGTCTGAACCCCTTGAGAGGTTAAGGATACGAGCAATGTCTTCAGAGCCTTTCTTGGGTATAGCTGCAGTTGCTAGAACAACCATGTCGGCTTCAACTTCGATGGGTGTCCCTAGCAGTGTATCTTCTGAGTGAACGGTTAAGTTGTGGGTTTTAGGGTCTTCATCGATACGGCTAACTCGTCCACGAATGAAGTTTACGCCTCGTTCCCTTGCGCGGTCATAGAATTCTTCGTAGCCTTTGCCTGGACTGCGGATGTCCATGTAGAAAACGTAGACTTCTATGTCTTCTTTGTACTTCTCCTTAAGCTGTACCACGTGTTTGAGGGTGTACATGCATCCGAAGTTGCAGCAGTAAGGGTAGTGGGTTTTGTCTCGGCTACCGACACATTGGATAAAGACGATTTTGTGTGGTTTTTGTCCGTCGGATTGGCGGATAACTTTGCCGCCTGTGGGTCCAGCGGCTAGGATTAATCGTTCGAATTCCATGCTTGTGATGACGTCGGGGTATTTCCCGTAGCCAAGCAAAGGCATGTCATAGGGCAGGTAAATATCAAAGCCAGTGGAAACGATGATTGCGCCCACATCAAACTCGACTTCTTCAGGTTTTTGGTTGAAGTCGATGGCTTGGCGTTCGCCGCAGGCTTCCGTGCATTTGAAGCATTCAATGCAGTAATCGCGGTTGATCGAGTAAATCAGCGGCACAGTCTGGTCGAAGGGAACAGAAATTGCTTTCCGTGTGCCCAAATTCATGTCCCATTCGTTGGGGTACTCGATTGGGCAAGCGTCTTTGCATTCGCCGCAGCCTGTGCATTTGTCGGTTAGGACGTAGCGGGCGTTTTTGCGTATTTTTACTTTGAAGTTGCCGATGTAACCGTCAACTTTGACTAGTTCTGAGTTTGCGAAGATTGTGATGTTTGGGTGACGTGCGCAGTCTACCATTTTTGGTCCTTCGATGCAGATGCTACAGTCGAGGGTGGGGAAAGTTTTGTCGAGTGCCGCCATGTGTCCGCCGATGCTCTGGGTGTTCTCTAACATGTAGACTTTGTAGCCCATTTCGGCTAAATCTAAGGCTGCGTTCATGCCTGCGATTCCGCCGCCTATGATAAGTGCTTTGTTGGTAACTGGAACTTCGATGGTTTGCAGAGGCTGCATCAGGCGTACTTTTGCGACTGCCATGCGTACAGAGTCTTTGGCTCGTTCGGTTGCGGCTTGGGGGTCGCTTTGGTGGCACCATGAAGCGAATTCTCTGATGTTTGCCATTTCGTAGAGGAACGGGTTTAAGCCTGCTTCAGAGACTGTTCGGCGGAAGGTGGGTTCATGCATTCTTGGTGAGCATGCGGCGATGACTACACGGTTTAGGTTTTGTTCTTTGATGGCTTTGCGGATTTCTGCTTGTCCAGGGTCTGCGCAGGTGTAACGGTTTTCTTTAACAAAAACCACGTCTGGAATAGTTTTGGCGTATTCGGCTACGGCTTTAACGTCTACTGTTCCTGCAATGTTTAAGCCGCAGTGGCAAACGAAAACGCCAACTCGCAAAAACTCTTCAGGTTTGCAAGCAACGCATGTTTCTGTTTGTTTAGTGGGTGTTTGTGAATTACTCATTTGTATTCCTCAGTTTTGAGCTCCTCAGAGACGAATCGTTTCTCAACGACTTTGCGTCTGTTCTCGGCGGCTTGGGCTTTTAGTTCCTTAGCAGCGTCAGCGGAGCTGGTTAATCGTTCTAAGGCTTTGTTCCATGTGCCTGAATGGATGGGTGTATGGAGAACCTTGGTGCGTTTCACACACAACGCTTCTTCCACTGGGCAAACGTTCTTGCATGCACCACAGTAAGTACATAATGTCTCGTTAACGTGAACTTTCTTGTCTTCTCCAACCACGAGTGCACCTGGAATGGGACAAACATCTAAGCAGTCGGTGCAGCCTTCTGGACACTTCGCCTGGGCAATGTTGATTTTTCCTTCGAATGCTTTTTTGACTTTTAATGCGCCAGGTTTACAATTAACTTCGCATATTTTGCATGTAGGGCAATAGCCTTTTTGAATGTCAAGTGATAGTTGAACTCTTTTTTTCTCATTAGCAGAGAGCGCGGTAATGTCTTGAACGGGGTTGCCATCAAAGCCGACTTTGGATATTTTTATGAGTTTGAGTGGACAAGCATTTTCGCATTCGACACATTCTTTTTCACATTTGTGCGTATCCACGACGATATCGCGGACAAGCTGTGGGTAGCTATCTTTCTCCAAAATAGGCAGGTTGTGTGAATCATTTAAAGTAACCTTAATTGCGCCATATGGACAGGTGACGTCGCAGATTCCGCAGAAATTGCATTTTGCCAAGTCAATGTCTACTTTGGCTTTCTTTGCCTTTTCTCCCGGAATTTTTGGCTGCTTCTGGGTTTTTATGGCTTCTTTTGGGCAAGCCACCGTGCATACTTGGCAGCCGACACAGCGGTTCTTGTCAAGAGTTAACTTGTAATCTTTAACTTGCAAAACCCATTCTAACGTTAAAGCGTCTGCCGCATCTTTCTTTATGGTTTTTAACGGCATTTATTTGTTCACCATTTTAATATACGTGGTACAAATTAGTCCAACGTACAATAATTAGTTAGAAACTTGAATAAAGTGCTTTTGATATAAATATTGCTTGGAAAAACCCTCTTTCCCAAGGTAAAAATACAGAAAACAAGACAACATGCTAGCCAATTAACAAAATTAAACCTTGACTCAAACCTCAAGGAAACCCAACTATCCGTAAAACAACCGTTACGAAGAACCCTAAACCGCACCCGATTGACTCCAAATCTCGTAGCCATCTAAACCTTATGAAGATACCATTTTAGGTTTAAGTTCTAATAATGGCTCTATTGGCTGCTATGCATGCAGGGGTTTGCAATGTTTAAATTTCACGTCTCATATTAGCTTTCCAGTGATTATTTATGAGCACATCTGTTACTGCCAGGGATGTATATTCTAAAGGACTAAATTTTGTACAAGACAACGATACACTCTCCAGATGCCTAGAAGGCTTCAAGAAAGGTATGCCGCCAGTGATGGCTGTTTTGGATGAGAAAGGAAAGTATGTAGGGATGATAACTCGCCGCGCAATTTTGCGTTCACGACTTGATTTCACTGTAGCGAAAGTTCGTTCGCTTATGCAGGTTGCACCACCAGTTGAGCCAGAAGTTTCGTTGGGGGAACTGGCGAAACTCATGATTGGAAGCGGTATGCGTCAGCTACCGTTGTTCGAAAAAGGCAAGTTACTCGGATTTGTTACTGATGAAGACGTGATTCATGGCGCTGTCGGCGATGACTGGGGGCGCACTACAGTTGAAAAAGTTATGACAAGGGCGCCTCACACAATCGAGGCGGGGCGCAGTGTCGGCGCAGTTTTAGGGTTGATGCGTGAATTCGGCATCTCGCATGTTCCCGTCCTGGAAAGCGGCAAGCTTGCGGGCATGGTAAGCATTGAGGATATTTTAAGAAGCATTTACTGGCCGCAGCGACGCCAAACCACAGGCGATATCGTCGGCGAAAAACTTGAAACCCTCGGAATCGCAGTAAAAGGCATAATGGCTTCTCCCGCAATCACCGTCGACGCCAAAACCAGCCTCAAAGACGCTGAAAAACAAATGCATGACCGCGATGTGTCATGTTTATGCGTCGTGACTGCAGACCGCTTGGTTGGAGTGGTTACAAAGCTTGACTTCCTAGAACAGATCTCCCAGGTAGCAGCACCCGCACGCAAATTAACCATCCAGTTCAGCACCAAAGGCGTAGACGTCACAGAAGACCAGCAAGCATTCATGATGAATGAATTCGATTCATTCTCCCACCGATTCCAAGAAGCATTCCAATTAGGCACACTATTCGTGTACATGAAAAGCCATGGAGACAACGGAGTCCGCGACACTCCACTCGTCCATTGCCGATTGCAGTTCCGCACGGTCCGGGGCACATTCTTCGCAGCAAGCGAAGGCTGGGGCGTCGAACCTACCTTCCGCGTCGCACTGGTCCGCCTCGAACGCAGACTCCTACGCAGCAAGGAACTGTTAGCCTACAACCCAAAATACGCCAAAGACTACCTGCGTAAAATCGGGCTACCCTCAGAAGAAGAATAAACTTCTTTTTCTTTCTTTTTTGTTTTAGGCACCGTTTTTCAACGGTGCGGAAGGGTCTTTTGGGTTATTGGGTCTTTGTAGGGTAGGATGGTGTTTTTCAGGTTATTCCACGGTTGTTTTCCAAATGGATTTTATTTCCTTGGGAGTTGCGAGTTTGGGTTTGCCTGTTCTACGGTGCTTAGAGCGTATTATTTTTTGGATTTCTTCGTTAGCGACATATCCTTTGCTTGTGAGTAAGTAGCCTTCTGGCGTCTTTGTTAGAGTGAGGTTTTCGCCAAGTTTTTTTTTATTTCTATGGGCAGAGTAAGTCTGCCTTCGGAATCAGTTAACTCTAATTTTTTTCATTTTTTTACATCGTTCTTATTGACTACTTTTCATTTCTTCCCTGAATGTTTCCTCGAGCATTTTCTTGTTTATTCCAATTTCCTCAGCCAAACGCTTCACCTGCTTGACGTAGGTGCGGAATAGGCTTTGGAGGATTTCGGCTTTTTCTGTGTCGGGGAGTTCTTTTTCTTCTGCTATGAGCAGCGCGAACCATTTGCCGAGGTTGGTGAGTTGGTAGATTTTGATCCAGATGATGCGGCCTTCTTTGTCGTTTTTTTCCATGGATTCGTTTAGGACGCCGAGTTTGGTGAGGGTTTTGAGGTTTTCGATTATGGTTTTGTTTGAGTAGTTGAGGGTTTTGACGAGGTCTTTTTGGTAGATGTTTTTGGCGACGCCCTGTTTAAGTGAGAAGCGGAGGATGTTGACGCCAGCTTTGCTGCCGAATATGGCGGAGAGTATCTTATCTTTTTTTTCTGTTTTTGGAAGAAATACTACATAGGGATGTAACTTTTCAGTCACGGATGACTCATCTAATTGCATATCCGCCGATTTTGCTTTTAAGAGTTGTCCCCGCCAAATCAATAGCGTATATAGACGATGCCGCTGCTCTGGTGCGGCGAGGTCATTTGGGGGGTAATTTTGAAAAACTGTTTTATAGAACATACCTCGTTCTGTTGTGCTAAGAGAAATAGAGAGGGCATTTCCATGAAAAAATCCGTAATTTACTCAGTTATTCTGTTAGGTTTGTTTGCGTGCAGTTTCATGACGGTTCCGGAGGCGCACAGCCAAACCTCAAACATTAAAGCTACAAATTATACCTGGTACATTGACAGCTCAGGGTTTTTGGATGTTGTAGGCGAAATAGAGAATGTGGGCACCAGCACCTTCGCTTCAGTTATCTTGACTGCTCAAATGACCACGACCACAGGGGCTCAACAAACGACACAGGCTATGGCTTTTGTGAATGATATGTTGCCTAACCAGAAAGCCCCATTTTATATGACGTTCGTTTTGCAGGCAGACCAGACCACCGGAGTTCTTCCCTCCATAGCTAATGTAGCGGTCTCCGTAACGCAGGCACCTACCACCACAAACTATCTCTACCAAGACGTGAAAGTCATAAGCCAACAAAACAGCATCGACACCACCACAGACAACAAAGGTGTCTACTGGGTCACTGGCAAAGTCCAGAACACAGGCTCACAAACTGCCACAGGCGTGAGGGTTTTGGGAACCTTCTATGATTCCAAGGGAAAAGTCGTCGCGTATGGTGGATATGACGGTACTGAACCATTATCTGCATCTTTGGCTCCTTCGGCGAAAGTAGATTTCAAGTTTGGCGCCTACGACTACAATCAAAGCATCGTGCCTTCAGAACAGAGAATCGCCAGCTACGTTATCCTGGTTCAAGTGGCTGGTCCAATTCTTTCTGGAACGGCACCACAGGTTACGCCTGCTCCCACTACATCCTCTACTTCGTCGCCAAGCGGCTCCACCTCGCTAACGAATGGGCCAACAGCTACCACCCAGCCCAGCCAAACCCAAACCAACACCTCCACGCCAAGCTGGCTCATCCCAGCTATAATCGTAATTGTCATCGCAGCAGCCATCGCCGCCTCAGTTGTGGCGCTTAAAAGACGCAAACCCGCACCCGTCGAGCCGACAAAAAAGAAAAAATAGCAACGGCTCTTTAGCGGAGTTTGCATTTGCTTTAAATATTTCTTATGTGTAGAGGGTATTTTATGAGCTTCAGACCTCAAACGGGTTCCCGCCGAAGCAGCGGCAAACAGTTTTCCAAGAGCACCCACGAGAAAAAAGCCAAAGAAAAAAAGCAGCGCGCAGGTGCCAAGTACCTAATGGAGGAAACTCCAGAGTTTTCAGCAGCGGAAGTGGCGCAGAGGACAATTGGCAGCTTGGGAAAATTAGGAAAACAGATTTTTGCTCTCTCGCCGTTTAGCCAGTACTTTGATGATTGGCTTGTAACGCTTCGCCAGGTAGTTTCAGAATTCGAATCTAACCCAGCCATCACAGTAGATGAGGCGTTTACCAGGGCAAGCACACAAATTTTCCTCGACGTCGAAGCAGCACTCGCTGAGAACCGAATAAAAGAAAACAACCTAACCTCAGAAGCGAAAGCCCTCGCCGACGTAAACCACAAAATAGTGGAAGCCGACAAACAATATGCGGAGACCACTCGGGAACGCAGCAACAAACGAAACAGCGAAGTCCAACGTTTAAGCAGCCAAATCCGAGACCTTGAAGACCAACTGGCAATGCAGCAGCAAGTCAAATTCAGCTTCTACAAGTTCGGCGCCAAACGCAAAGCCGCTCAAGAACTCACAGAGACCACTCAGAACCTTAAAGCCGCCAAAAACGAGTTAGAAGTGACCTTGCAAACGTTTACGGCGGAACAGGAAAAACTCCACGACAACTACGAAAAACAGAAACAGGAACTAAATGAGGAATCCGACCGCTTACACAAAGAACTGGAGAAACTCGAAACCGACACATCTACAGAGGCAAGGCAAACAGCATGCAATGCACTCAGTAAAACTGTCGATGATCTACTGAAAAGAACACCTACGCCGCCCAAAGAACCATAGAATTTAGATTTTTATCTTGTTCGGTGCAATCGCTTCTGGTCCGTTTACCAGAATCGTGAGGGTTTTAGCTTCTTCACGCAGTGCACCAACTTCGTTTTCAAGAGCCGCCGCTTTTGTGTCCGCCATTTTTTTGAGGCTTTCAATTTCAACTAATAGGTTCTTTTTTTCAGCTTCTAAGGCTCTGATTTTTTCGATGGTGGTTTTTAGGCTGCTACTCATTTAAGGTCCCTTCTGGAAGTTAGATTGTGTTTTTAGCACTTAAGACTTTTGCGTCACCACTCAGAATCAAATATGTGAAACTGTGTCTTTTTGTTTCAAAAGCATCAATATACTAACCCCAAATCTTTTCCATCCCCACAACCCAATCACATCAGCATACACCACAACCCACAACATGCAACCCAACATAGAAGTGAACCACAACCAAACCCCTCCACAACCCATCAGCAAACAAAAACCAGCCAGAACTCAAAACACAACCCAAAAACCAACCCAAGATGTGAAGCACAGCAGCCTACCACAACCACACAAAACAAAATCTAAAAAACATTTGATAGATGCAGTTTTATATAGGTATTAGCAAATTAAAGATGATAATTTAGTTCGTATTGTTGGATTGTGTCTAAATGAGGAAGACCATATTCAAAAAGCTCGAAGCTCAGGGACTAATTGCAAATTACAACCGGTTACGAAAGAATTTGCCTCCTAAGCTTCCTGACCGCGTATTCATCTGGGATGAAACTTTCCGGGAAGGCATCAAGGCGCCGACGGTTTACTTAACCTATGTGGAGCAGGTTAGGCTTGCAAAATTGATGGACGAATCAGGCGTCGCCATCATAAACGTAGGGTTCCCCGCGCTATCCGAAGACGAAAAACGCACCGTCAAACGCATCGTCAACGAAACCTTCACTTACTCCAAGCTGACCGCTTCAGCAGAAGCTTCAAAGAACAGCGTAAACGCCTGCTTAGAGTGCGGTATCAAAGACATCACCATCGAATCCCCCATCAATGGCTTAAACCTCCAGTACAAACTGAAGATAACAAAAGAACAAGCGCTGCAAAAAATCGTTGACAGCATCGACTACGCTAAAAAACACGGCACAACCGTAAACTTCATCCTAATGGACGCAACCCGAACCCCTCTAGAAGATATATTGCAAGTTTTCGAAGCTGCAGCCAACGCCGGAGCAATAAGGTTGGGCGTAGCGGATAGCGTAGGCTTCATAAGGCCTTTATCAATGCGCTATTTAATTTCCCATATCAGAGATGGTTTGCCTGAAGCAATTAAGAAGAAAGTGCCGCTCTCAATCCACTGCCACAACGACTTTGGGTTAGGCTCCGCCAACACCTTGGCAGCTATGGAGGAAGGCGTAGCTTACCTGCATACTTGCATCGCGGGCTTTGGAGAACGAGCGGGCATCGCACCTTTCGAAGAAGTCGTAACCGCGGCTGAGCTGCTCTACAACGTCGACACAGGCATAGATATGGGAAAAATCTATCGTATCGCACAAGCAGCCGAAAAGGCATTTGCATTGCCAATCCAGTTCCATAAACCCATAATCGGTGAAAACATTTTCACCCATGAAGTTGAAGAAGAAGTTGAAGAAATGATGGCTAACCCTTTGGTTTTTGAGCCTTTCCCACCAGAAATAGTGGGCAGAGAAACCATGATTTTCATCGGCAGAAACACAGGGCAGACGCTTATCCAAAAACTGCTTGAGAAAGCTGGAATCCGAGCTTCGCCAAGACAGATGGATGAGCTCTTCAGACGCATTAAGGGTCCACAGGAAAGCCTCGACAAAGGCGAAGCCCAAATGACCTACTACCAAGTCAAAAAACTAATGAAAGAACTACTCAAAGGCTACACCATGGATGAGTTCTGGCGTTTAGTAGAACAGGTTACACGGCAAAAGCCAAAGATGCCGAAAACCACCAAGAAAACATCTGAGCAAACGGCTGACCAACTTTTACCTTAGTTGTTTTTTTATTTTTTCAATCTCTTCTTTGTTTAGCTTTTTTGGGTAGTTATAGATGGGCCCCCTTGCTTTTTCGTTGTAGTAAGGGCGGTTGCAGTCGGGGCAGCCTGAAGTCTGAAAAGGCAAGCCACTCGCAATTATTGACTCTAAGGATTCATTGGCACGGGCATACCCAACAATTTTTCCTTCAGAGTCAAATCGCATATCCTCAAATCTTGCTATATTCTTGACAATTAGATATCTGGCAAGCTGCAAACGCCGATAAGATTCAACCTCCGGAGGCGATTGAGTTTCTAAAGCTGTGCCTCGGACAGGTGTAAAAGCAAAAAGTGCAGGCAAAACACCCATAGCTACACACCTCTGAATAACTTCAGCTGCTTCCTTTTCCGTTTCCCCCAACCCCACAATTACATGAGTGCTTACAGCGCCCTTTCCGAAAACCGCTATTGCATCCCTTAGCTGGGTGAACTGGTTCTGCCAAGTATACGAGCCGCCTGCATCTTTACCCTTAACTTTAACGAATATGGCTTCGGTTGCAACATCCAAAGCTATACCTAACCTGTCCACGCCAGCCTTTTTCAAACGGTCAATGTTTTGGGTATTAAGAGGTTGGCAGGAAACAGAAACAGGAATCGCCGAGAGGTTTTTAATTTCTTTTACGAGCGATTCAAGGTGTCCAAATACGTCCGGATAGTTTAGTGCTTGGATGCAAACACGCTTGATTCTTCCTTCTTTCGCCGAATCTGAAAGCGCTGTTAAGACGTTGAGTGTTGGGAAGGTTGGCCATGAGACCCGAGACAGCATTTCGGCGCTACTTTTGCTTGCTCTGGCTTGGGGGCAAAAACCACAGTTAGCTGTACACTTACCCAATCTGTAAGTCATCAAATAAGCCGTCGTCGGCTCAGCATCCAATTTACCGTCCAAAAGCCCAAGAACGATTGCTGTGCCCAATGAGACGCGAATTAGCTCTGGCAAACATGTTTGGTTATGGCAGGATTGTTTAAGCAAAGATAAATGCACCGAATTTAAGGAGGATTAAGGGAGAAACGCTATATTAGTTTAGGGTTGGTAGGTGCGTTTTCTTGTTAGGCTTATTATGCGACTTGCAATCGAAACCAAAAAGAATCCTACAAAAGCATATTGCACAAACGCGAAGACCGCTCCAGTTGGCCAGAGCAGAGTTAGAACTACGCCTATATATAGCGCACTTCCAATGTACCTGCCCACGGGGTCGTAGAGTTTTTTAGCATAGTAACTGGTAACTAAAAATTGAATGAAGGCAGCAGCAATAATTAGCAACAGCCAAATCGGATAAAACCCAAGGGTATAGAAAAATGTGAAAATCCCAAACATTAGAATGAAATCTGTTGTGGCATCGTAGTAAGCGCCGAACCTTGAAGTTGCATTTAATCTTCGTGCGAAATAACCGTCAAAATAGTCTGAGGCGGCACAAAAAGCAAGCAAACCCAAACATACGACTACGTTTTGTATATTGTAGAGGTAGAGGAATAGGGGGAGCGTTGAAATTCGCAATGAACTGATAAACGCTGGGATTAGGGATAATTTTTGCATGGGTGCACTTTGCAGGTTTGCTTTAAGGTTGTTGTTGCTTCTGAAATGGTCAAAGATGCTTAAAAAAACCTTCCACCGAGTCTGCGGCTTACCGCATGCGTTCAAACGCATAATCCGTCAAACGCTCAAACGACTTACCCAATAGAGTATACCCCGTTTTCCCAAGGTACTTCCGACCATAAAACTGCGCCTGCCCCTTAACAATCGCAAACTTAAGTTTACCCTCACTAAAACCCGAAGCGTAGAGGAGTTTGTGACGAATTAAGCGGTAGTTTTTGGGTTCCTCCCAATCCTCAATCGAAACCCCATGGTCCTTAACTCTCTCATAGAGCGGGGTTCCAGGAATTGGATAAGGCATCGTGAAAGACAAATAATCAAGCGGGAGACCCGAAGCAAAACGCACGGTATCGAGCACTGTTTTGTTGCTCTCACCTGGATACCCAACGATGAAGAAGGCACCAACTTTTAATCCGGCAGCTTTAGCTACATGAACCGCCCGTTTCGCCTGCGCTGTTGTGATTCTCTTCTTCATCATGCCCAGAACTGAGTCGTTGCCCGATTCAATCCCAAAGAAAACTCCTATGCAACCTGCACGTTTCATGCTCTCTGCAACTTCAGCATCCATAGTATCCACACGCGAGAGACATTCCCAGCCAACGTCGAGGCCGCGACGCACGATTTCGTTGCAGACATCAAGCAAATGGTTGCGGTTCAGCGTGAAACAGTCATCCGCGAACCAAACACGGTCATAACCCAAAGCTGCAATTTCCTCCACTTCATCAACTATGTTGCCTACTGAACGCGCTCGCATGTCGCCGCCGAAAATGGGTCGACTACAAAAATCGCAGGAAAACGGGCAACCTCTCGACGTTATCATGGATGTGATTGAGTAGCCAAAGTGGTCGAGGTAATATTTTTTGTATGCTTCATTGTTGAATAGGTCCCGGGTTGGAAAAGCTAAACTGTCCAGTTTTTGGATGAATTCTCGGGGTCCAGTTTTGATAATGTGGCTGCCATTTTTGAAGACAAGCCCCTTCACGTTCGAAAACGTGTTTCCTTGATCAACGCAATCCACCAAATCCGTCATTGTTTGTTCGCCCTCGCCCACCGCAACTACATCGAAAACATCCAGAAACCCCTCAGGCGCCCAAGAAGGCAACGGACCACCCACCACAAACAAAGAATTTTTCAACCCTTCATTTCTCAGGGTCTGAGCAAGTTCTAAGGTGGTTTTTTTCATAGAAAACATCGAGTAGAACCCAACAATCTGAGGTTTTGCAAGCTTTACTCTCGAGGCGGCTTCGCTAAACTTCATAAACGTGCAGTCAACCAGCTCCACTTCCGCTCCGTGTTTTTTCAGTGCTGCGGCGATGTAGCCTAGACCTAATGGTGGAAAACGAAAAATTGAATTATCGTTGGCCGGATGAAAATATGGATAGACTAAAGCTACCTTTACGGGCATGTTTATTTTTTACCACCGAAAACTGGGTTCTCAACCAAGAGAGCCCTGCAAAATTTTTGTTTCTAGTTGAATAGTCGTTTTATGCTTTAAAAACTTTACACAGTTCTTAACGTGGGGAGTAACTAATTTGGGATAAGTGTTTGCTCGGCAAAACTTTATTATTCGACTGTGAAAATTTACATTGGGTTGAAAAAAGGTGCATATGACCTTCTAACATACTGAGGCGGGTTTGAATGGCAAAATTAACCGATTTTGGTTTCTTGGAAGGCTCAATTTTTGAGGTCATCCTTTCAACCTACAACATGGATGGAACACCCAACGCTGCACCCATGGGTGCCACCTTGCAGAATCCACAAACCCTCAGCCTCAATATTTACAATTCCTCACAAACCAGCCGAAACCTAAACGCAAGCGGATGCGCAGTTGTCAACTTAACGGGCGACATAGAAGTTTTCTATAAAGCAACATTCAAAGAAGCAAACCCCAATGGAAAGTTGATGCAGGAATGGTTCGAAAAAGCAGAAGTGGTAAACGCTCCTAAACTGCGGATGGCCGATGCAACTATCGACGTTTCAGTAGCTGACATGAAGCCTTTTGGGGCAGACAAGACCAAGTTCACTTTCAAAGTTGAACAAATAAAGGCATCTACTATGTGCCCACAAGTTTATTGCCGCGCCAAAGCGTTAACCCTCGAAGCAATCATACATGCAACCCGCGTGAAGGCATTCGTTAACGACGAGAAACAGCAAAAAAATATTCGCAAACTTTTAGCTACAATTGAAAATTCCCGTGACATAATAAACCGCGTAGCTCCAAACTCAGTGTACTCCGCAATTATGACTGATTTGATGCAAAGAATCGATTCATGGAGGAACAAACAGTGAAGGTACAAGTTAAGACTCCTGCCCGACTCCACCTCGGACTCATAGACATGAACGGGGACTTGGGACGAATGTTCGGCGGCTTAGGCGTAGGCATAGATCATCCGAATTTCATCGTTGAAGCGGAAAACGGCGAGAAATTTTCGGTTACAGGTAAAGAAACCGAGTTAGCAACCATCCTGGCAAAACGGTTCCTTTCCAACTACAAAATCCAATCCAAAGTACACATCCATGTTGCCGAGGCGATTCCATCTCACATTGGGTTAGGTTCAGGCACCCAGTTCTCCATAGCCGTTGCGTTTGCACTCGCGAAACTGTTTAACGTGAAAGCCTCTATCCCAGAATTAGCGGTCTCGATGGGACGAGCAAGAAGAACAACCGTCGGCACATCCATCTTTGAATTTGGCGGATTCGTGGTTGATGGAGGCAAAAACCTCACAACACAAACTTTCCCGCCCCTCATCTACCGCCAACCCTTCCCAACGAAGTGGCGCTTCATCGTAGCAGTGCCAAACCTAAAAGAAGGCTTATCAAACTCAGAGGAAAACCATGCCTTCGAAAAACTGACCAAAATGCCAGCGGAAGACGTGGGGCAAATCTGCCGCTTAATCATGCTAAAACTCCTGCCAGCCCTGGCTGAACACGACATCGAAAACTTTGGGGATGCAGTAACAAGAATCCAAGTCCTAACGGGTAATCATTTTGCGCAGGCTCAGGGCGGAACCTACGCCAGCCCAGCCGCCGCAGAGTGCATCCAATTCATGAAGAAAGCTGGCGCTTACGGGGTTGGACAGAGTTCGTGGGGTCCAGCACTCTATGGCGTAATAAAACAGGAAACTGCCAAACAAGTGCTCAAAAAAGTGAAAGACTACCTACGCAAAGGCGTCAACGGAGAAGCCTTCATCGCTAAACCAAACAACCATGGAGCAACCATAAAACTAATCGATGGGGCAAAACAGTGAAAGTATTGCTGATTACAGGCGCGCTTGCCGAAGAGACAGTTAAGCGGTATGCCAAGGAAAGCTATGTGGAAACTGAAACGTTGGCGCTTAAGATGGCAGTTGCCGCATTGCTCACGCCTCAAACCATCGCCAATGAACTCAAAGCCAAGAAACTGCCGAATTTTAAAATGATTTTAGTTCCCGGGCTAGTCAGAGGAGACACCACCGTAATCTCGAAAGCTACTGGCTTTCCAACGTTTAAGGGTCCAAGGTACGCCGCAGATTTGCCGACAGTTCTGGATTCACTCTGCGAAATCCAACTTTCCACAATCATTTCAGCCGACGATTTGCTCCGCGAAAAACTTGCCCAAAAAGCTAAGCAGGAAATAGAGAAGACTGAAGCTAACCGTGAAGAGTTGCTAAAGAAACCAGGAAGTATGCTGGTTGGGAACTTGGCGGTTGGCAAAGACTTTCCCATGCGAGTCCTCGCCGAAATCGTCGACGCTGCCTTAATGGACAAGGAAACAGTTCAGCAGACCG
Source organism: Candidatus Bathyarchaeota archaeon (assembly GCA_963782525.1). Lineage (GTDB taxonomy): Archaea > Thermoproteota > Bathyarchaeia > Bathyarchaeales > Bathycorpusculaceae > Bathycorpusculum. Next base: position 121,235 of record CAWAKC010000004.1, on the reverse strand, counting down.
CAAAACACTTCGTCATGGCAGGCGCAGACATAATCGATGTCGGCATGATCGCAGGCGAATCCCAACCCGAAAAAGCCAAACGCATCGTCGAATGGGTTAAGCAGGTTGTCGATGTTCCAGTGAGCATAGATACGCTCGATCCAGCCGAAATCAAAGCGGCGGTTGAGGCAGGAGCAGAACTTATACTCAGCGTCGATGCTGGAAACATCGAAGAAATAGCCCCCTTCGTCTCCAAAGCAACGGTTGTTGTTATCCCAACTAATCAGCGCCAAGGCTACTTCCCCAAAAAAGCCCAAGAACGCGTCAAATACCTCGAAGAAATAATCCAAAAAGCAAACAAACTAGGCCTAAAACGATGTATAGCAGATTTAATTTTGGAGCCTTCCGACATTTTAGAAGCCTTCATCGCATTCAAAGAATTCGCAGCCAGAAACCCAGCTGTTCCGCTTTTTGTTGGGGTTTCAAACGTTACTGAACTTTTCGACGCAGACTCCGTAGGACTCAACGCCATTCTTGCCAGAATATCGTCCGAAGTTGATGCCAGCATACTATTAGCAACAGAGAAAAGCGCCAAAGCAAAAGGGACCGTCGCCGAAGAAGTTACAGCCGCCAAAATGATGTTTCTCGCTAAAAAACGCGGTTCAGTTCCAAAAGACCTTGGTATCGACCTTTTAATCCTAAAAGACAAACGTGTGCATGAAGAACCCTACGACAAAAAACTCGAAGCCAATGTTAAAGTTGCAAATGCATCCGAGGGAACCGAAACAGTGGTTTTGGATTCTGAGGGCATGTTCAAAATATCCATAGACCACACCCAAAGCGTTTTGGTTGCAATCCACTATACCTCGATTGACATGACTAAGCCTGTAAATATTATAAAGGGAAAAACCGCTAAAAGCATTTACTCAGAAATAGTGAAAGCTGGTTTGGTGTCGCAGTTGGACCACGCCTCTTACTTGGGAAGTGAACTTTCTAAAGCAGAAATCGCACTCCAGACAGGAAAAGAGTATGTCCAAGATACTTCTTTGTTTAAGAAGTAGTAGCTGGTTGCTGTGTTGAAGTTGTTTTAGGTTTCTCTTGTTTTCCAATTTGTAAGAAATGGTTTTTCCTGATTGCCCAAATCAGCGGGACCCCAACTAGTGCGGCGCAAACAATCAGTATAGTTCGCTCAACTGGGTACGCAATTAGTACACCAGTCCATTCTGCTGGCCACGCGGCCGTTGGAATTATGGGTGGGTTACCTATTTGTCCGAATGATACTTCAAACAGCAAGTTTCCCGTAAGATGCTGCATCATCGTTCCAATGAAAGCCAAAATCACCATTCCTGCAGTAACAAGTTTAGCTTTCATTTCTGTCGCAACCCATTTTCCCGACCATCGTCCAAGGGGTGAAAGCAACACTATGAATGCAGCTATGTGTAGCCAAGCGAACGGAATTGAGATTGCTGTTCCCGGTATGGTGACAAATATGCTTGTCAAGGGGTCAATAAAGAACAGCGCTAACAAACCTGCGTTTAATGCAACTACTGGCCACCATTTTCGTTGCACAAGGAAGCCCACTGAAACAGCGGCGACAAAGTCAGGTAGGAAATCTAAGAACGGTATTGCTCCAAATACGGGTGCTCTTCCAAAACCAAGTGCTCCAAAATTACCGAGCAGTACGGCCAAGCCACCGAAGTACGGTCCTAAAAGGATACCTATTATTGGTGCGAGGAAGTCGGAAAACGAGAGGTATCCGCCTGCTCCGCCTATGAGCATGCTGTAGGGGATGAATCTTAGAACGATGTATAGTGCTGTGAATATTGTCAGTAGGGCGATTTGTTTGGTTCTTTGGCTTCTTTGGACTGGGTTAAACATGTTAGCACCCTGGAATTTTTTGCATTGCTGTGTAATTTTTTACATCGGACTGCTATAAAAGAGTTTCCGCAAAAAACGCCCCATACAGAACAAGCCTTTGCCTTTAACAGATAAATGTCTAAACCGCACAGCCATAGAGGCATGTTAAAAAGCCCTTTTTATTCAGCTGTTTTTAAGGCTTATTTAGAGTATAGCGCCTATTTCCAAGTCTTTTTAATAGACGGGGCAGCAGCTATAGCTGTTAGCAAATTTTAAATATAAATTGAAGCCAATAGTAACTTTGAGGTTATTAACGTGGCGAAAGCTCCAAAAAAAGACGATAAAAAAGCCAAAAAGAAGAAATAAACCGCTTTAAAGTCGGGTTAAACCCTCACTTTTCTTTTTCCTGTAATAATCAGTATTTTTTATTTTTGATCAGCCACTTAGACATAAAGAAGATTTTATTCCACCCAAATTTTAGCTGCAAAACCAACGAAAAGAAGCTTTATCTTATTAAAAGTATTAACCTAGATTGTACGGTGAATTTATTTGGATAGCAATCCGTTAAGCATAGGCTTTGCTGGTTTAGAACTGGCGAACCCGACGATTCTTGCTTCGGGAATTTTGGGCTATTCTTCTGAATCCCTCAGTCGCGTGGTTAAGGGCGGCGCTGGCGCGGTCGTTACAAAATCAATCGGAATCGAAGCCCGACCGGGTTATTCTAATCCCACGATTGTTCAGGCAGAAGCAGGTTTGATTAATGCGATGGGTTTACCAAATCCGGGGATCGATATATACGCTGAAGAAATAAAGTTTTCTAAGAGATTACTGCGGGTTCCAATAATCGTTAGCGTGTTTGGTTATTCTGCTGAAGAATACGCGAGGGTTGCCAAAAAAGCTGCTGAAGCAGGCGCGGATGCAATTGAGCTTAACGTTTCCTGCCCACATGTTAAGCAGACGGGCGCTGAAATCGGTCAAAGCCCCAAGTTCCTCAAAGAAGTCGTGCAACTGGTCAAGGCATCCATCAATAAGCCGTTGATTGTGAAGCTCTCGCCCAACGTTGCAGACATAACCGTGCTCGCTCAAGCGGCGGTTGAGGCAGGAGCAGACGCATTGACGGCGGTGAACACTCTTAAAGCCATGGCAATCGACGCTGAAACCATGCAGCCGATTTTAAGCAATGTACGAGGTGGGTTGTCTGGTGCAGCCGTTAAACCTGTTGCGTTGCGGTGTGTCTATGACATCGCTGAACAGTTTGAGGTACCAATCATTGGCTGCGGCGGCGTTTCCGATTGGCGGGATGCCGTAGAGTTTTTGTTAGCAGGCGCATCGGCTGTGCAAATTGGCACGGCTGTAGCCGATAACACGGATGTTTTTCAAGCAGTAACTAAAGGAGTAGAAACGTACTTGCGAAAGAAAAATTATGGGAGTGTAAAAGACATTGTCGGTCTCGCTCACCGCAAATAATTCTCTGCGGACAACACAGATTGTTCGGGTTCAAACTGAGAGTCCAACAGTGAAGACTCTCACGTTTACCGACCGCCTCTGCAGCAAAGCAAAGCCTGGGCAGTTCTTGATGCTTTGGATTCCAGGCATAGACGAGATCCCGCTCAGCATCTTGGACGCAGGCGACAATTTGGTTTCTGTTTCGGTTAAAGCTGTCGGCGATGCCACACGGCACCTGCATAATTTAGAAGCAGGCGCAACTGTTGGAGTGCGAGGCCCTTTCGGTAACTGCTTCACAGAGAGCCGGGGTAGAGTGCTTTTGGTCGGCGGTGGAACAGGCACTGCACCACTACTTTTCCTTGCAAAACAGCTCTCAACTAAAACGGAGCGACTCTCATTTGTAGAAGGCGCAAAAACCAAGGAAGAACTCCTCTTCGTACGGGAGCTTCGCGGAGTCTGCCAAGAGAAAAGCCTTATAACCACCACTGAAGACGGCACCGCAGGACTACAGTGTCTAGTTACGCAGCCACTTGGGGAGCTACTTGACAAAGAACGCTTTGACATGATTTACACCTGTGGACCCGAAGTTATGGTTAAAAAAATCTTTGAAATGACAGAGAAACGCAAACTGCCCATCGAAGCTAGCCTTGAAAGGCTCATGCGCTGCGGTATCGGCTTGTGCGGAAGCTGCATGATAGGCAAGTACCGTGTCTGCCGAGATGGACCAGTCTTCAACGCTGCACAACTACGGGAAGTCCAAGAAGAGCTGGGAATATCCAAGTTAGGCTTTGATGGGTCGCTGATACCGATCTAATGCTGCCCGATTCAGATTTGGAAACACTTGTTCAGAGGACAATTGCGCTCTACAACCGCACTCACAGCCCCAACGCAACAGCCAAACTTGTAACCCTCGCTGCCACATTACTTGTTGTACAGTTTACCGTTGGATTCTGTTATGGCTGCGGAGTCTTTGAATATGTCGAGGGGGTCGCTGACCAGTTTAAAATGTTAAACGGCAAATTCGAGTTGAAGACAGGCAAAACCCACGAGGTTTCGCTGCGAAGCTTCGAAGCAGATTACACCATCAAAACCAAGTAGATCAGCCATCAGTCTCTTTTTGAAGCTGATAAACAAGGCGCCTTGTAAAACCAAAAATCAAAGCACCAATCCAGATTACTACACGCAACGGAATACCATATCCAGCTATTTGGAAGGAATTAACTTCAAAAACAGGCAACGTAGAAACTATGAAAATTGTTGCAGTTAAAAGGTCGTAATTTCGGTCCAAACGGAACCGTTTGATGTACTTTTTTGACGCCCAGTTTTTTTCTTCTTTGCTCAGTGAATGACTGAAGAACGCTAAAATTAGAAACATCACCGCCAAATCAGCTCCGTAAAGGATGGATATATTGTTCCAAAAGTCGCCGCTAATGATGAAAAGTTGGTTGAATAAGTAGGGTTCTATTGATACCGTGAAGAGGAGCAAAATGTTGAGGTTTACTAACAGCCCCGTTTCGACTGGAAGAACTGATAGGATGGTGGAGTAGGAGCGCCAAACGCTGACTAAAACCAAAAAGCTAAAACTGTAAAACAGCAAAGAAGCAACAACCGACTGAAAATTTGTAGGTTGCTGACCAATCAATGTTAGCGCGCCTATGGAGAGGGCTAACCCAAAAATCAAGTCTGAGAGTGTCTGAATTCTTGGCCGCGGCTTAAATCCTGAATTCTCTTTGAGCATACCACAACTTCCAGCGTTAACATAATGGCATAGCAGTTTGCTGTATAAATAAACTAGCAAACCTCAAATTGCCATCAACCTTATTTTCCCAAACAACAAAATGCAACTAAAAATTTATCAAATATTTGAAGTACACAAATCTTTTATTCTATAAAACTAAACTTGATGCAAAACGAGTTACCGACGGGTAGGATGGCGAATTGTAGGGTTATGACTAAAAAACAAGCAAGCAGCAGTCATGCGTTAGCAGAAAAATTCAAGAACCAAGACGCCAAACGCACCCAAATCACCATGGAATCCGAATTCTACCAAGACGCTTTAAACAACACCAGCGACGGCGTCATCGTAGGAGACCTCTATGGCTACATAACGGATGTAAACGAATCCATTCTAAAAATGTACGGCACAACCGAAAAAACCGAGTTCATAGGCAAAAACGTCTTCAGCTTCACCGTAAAAAAAGACAAACAACGCGCAGTAAATAACTCACTAAACATGATTATGGCAGACCAAGGACAAAAAAGTGAATACCGAGCAATAAGAAAAAACGGCGAAGAGGTCCAAGTGGGAGTTATTACAGAATTCATAAGAGATGAAAACGGCGAAAAAATCGGATTTGTAAACACCATCACAATCTTGCCTTTTAATTCAGAAAAAAATGAAAAAGATTAGAGTTTTTTGAAAATTCAGTTTTAGGTGTTAAAAAAACAGAAGTAGCGGAGGTTACCGTTTTTTTTGGGATGGGTGGTTTTGTGGGGTTTGGAGATATTGTTTGAGGGGGGAGAAGGGAGAGCGTGCTAAAAATTAATGTTCTCCAAGCCTTTCCACATTGCCCAGCCAAAGCGGTTTTCTTTTTTCCTCCTACAATGCTTTGAATGCTTCGAACCAGCGGTTGTATTGTGACAGCATATCTAGAGATACTGAGGGTTTGCGTTCTTCGAAGATCTGTTGGAAATCAGCCATGGTTAATGCGCGGGGTTTGGCTTCTCTGTCCATTGCTTTGCCGGATTCAAAGAATTCGCCGATTAAACTAAGCTGTGCAGATTGGCAGACATCGCGTATGTCGCTTCCCGAGAACCCTTCAGCTAAACGGGCTAACTCTACTAAATCTACGTCGTTAGCGATTTGCAAGTTACTCGAATACAGCTTCAACATATTCAGCCTTGTCGCATGGTCTGCAAGCGGCACCAAAATACGTTTCTGGAACCGCCTGATAAACGCCCAATCCAAATCCCAGGGCTTGTTGGTTGCGCCGATGACGTAAACATGAAGAGCCTTTCCCTTGTCCACGATGCCATCCATCTCTTTTAGAAACTGGTTTTTTACTCGGATTTCGCCGCCAACCTCGTTGCTGTGGTTGCCCATGAGTGAATCTAACTCGTCGACGAACACGATTGCAGGTTTGCCTTCTGTTGCGGATTTGCGTGCGGATCCGAATAGTTTTGCAACGTTCTGTTCAGCTTCACCAAGCCACTTGGACATAATCGAAGCTGCGTCGATGCTGTAGAAGTTTGCGTCAATTTCCGTTGCAACCGCCGCCGCCAGCAAAGTTTTGCCGCAACCAGGTGGACCGAACAACAGTATGCCGCGTGGCCAACCAAGCGGAAACAGATCCGGGCGCTGAACTGGGTAAACGATGGCTTCTTTCACTGCTTTTTTTGCAGTATCCAACCCTACAACTTCGCCCCAATTAACTTTAGGTTTCTCAGTCATAACCAATTCCTCATTTGGTTTTCCGCCTGCGCCATTTCCATTTCCCTCCATCGTAGCTCCTCCACCTCCACTTTCAGCATCATCATTAGCTGCTTGATTCATCTCGGAAGACGAAACAGTCCCTTGCAGAGCTTTGATTCGCTCTTGGTATGCAATTGCCCGCTGCACGTAAACCTTGTTTAAGCCGTACTCGGGATACAACTGCACAAGCTGCAGTAGGCTTTCGATTGCTTTTTGATAGAGGGTAATGGCTCTTCCTTTTTGCCCTTGCTTATCTAGGCGTACAGCATCTAGGGCGTAAGCTGTTGCTCCTTTTTCAAGTTCATTCGATGCGCTCATTTATTTTATCTCCTTCTCTCTTTATTCTGGTGAACGTAACTCAATCTTTATTTTGCCTTTTGTTCCTAAGTTTTCGAGGGCACGCTCAATTTCCTCGTTAGAAGTCTGCAGTTCATTGCTGCATCTGCTTAAATCGATTTCGCCGTTAGTTTTACGAACATACTCCATTAATACGTCTTCTAGGCTGGGTTTCTCAACTGCCTTTTCAACCTTCAGTGAGAATTCTTTAATCTCAGATTTCTTGTAGGTCAAAAGTGTCTTTTCCGGGTCAAAACCTGTCTCTTCCACAGTTTTACGAGCAAACACCTGAGAGGAACTTGCTGTCAAAGCAACAAGCTCTCTGACTGGCATTTTCTCTTTCACAGGAGGTGCTGTTGGCGGCTCTGGAAGAGTTTCGGAGAGTTTTTGCTCCATGAAACAGGAGACTTCTTTAAGGATTTCTTCACCCGCCTCCGTTTTCTTGCCGACTGGGATGACTGTTTCGTCGCCGGTAAGTTTGGTGGCGTGAAGTGTATCCTGGATCGTTTGATTAACAGTATTTAGTTCTGAGCTAACGTCAGGCAACACCTGGAACAGTTCTTGTGAAACCCCTTGTAGCAACTTCAACGCTGGTTTAAGGTCGGCAACGACATCGCCGAGTTCCTTTATGGTTTCAAGGCGCAGAACTACTCGTTCAATGGCTAATTGAACGTTGTAAAGGAATTTTACAAGTTTTCGAACTTCTGCAATCTCAGTTGCGCACATTGCAGCTTTTTCTTTATTGTTCTTCTTTAAGGCGAACATGCAAGTTTCAAAAAGAATACGATCTCGCTCTTTTAAGCGGAAACTGGCCTGCTCAAGTTTGCCCTGCTGGATTTTTAATGTATAAATAGATTTTTGGGCAACTTCACGGATGGGGGGAGGGGTTTGGTTAGTTAAGCTTTTGATTTTTTAGCCCTCCACACCCGCGTTTACAATTTCTAAGCCTGATTAAAGTCCAGCTTTTCCAATTTCTTTAACGTATACAACCACTGGGGGCTCTGGTAGCTTTGATGCGGCGTTGGTTACTTGTTCAGCGTAGACTTTGTTGATTTTTTGTGCAGTCTGCGATTGGTCACCTAACAATACACCGGAGAGTTTGCTCTTTGTGAGTTCGAAGTCGGTTTTTTCTGTAGTAGCACGTCTGAGAGTGTCTTGCAGTAGAGAGAATGCCATGCGGTAGTTTTCATCGTCAACTTTTCCGATTTCATGTTCAATTTCAAGGTTTGCAATGGCATAGCTTAGCGATGTTATTTCTTCTGAGCAACGCTCGATTTCGATGGTAGATTCGTCGATGATGATTTGGGCGTCTTTTTTGAGTTGTGTTAGTACGCTGGTAAAGCTGTTGTGCAGGTCCTGGCTGACTTCTGGAGTAATCTTCTTCTTTTCCAAAAGGTCCTTTAGGGCTTCATCTTTACGCCAGATCAAGGGAATGTGGTCGCATAAAACGCCTGCTTGAGTTTTGATTTTTGAGATATATGTGATTTCAGCGCCATTAAACCGTAAACTTTCCATGGGCTGTTTTGAAAATTGCCCGTCGCCAAACTCGATGTAAACCGCATCGAATTTACCGTTGGGAGTTAATGCAAAAGAGGCAACTTTACCGATTACTCGTCCATATTCATTCTTTATTGGTTTGCCAATAGAAAGAAAAAGATTGGAGTTAGACATTTTTGTGTTTTATCCTCCTTATCTTAGAATGTCGTTTTTTCTGCTTGAGTAACTTGGGATGATGGCATTCCTGGTGGCAGATCTGGGAACTTGTCTTTTATCTTCTGCTCTGCAACTGTGGCTGCTTCGGTTAGAATCTTTGATGCATCTTCGTTTACTGTGTCGAAGTTCAACGTCATTCCGCTGCCTTGGCCCGCTTCAATCATGATTCCGCTTAGCATGTTGCCGATCTCGCCTAATTCACTTTCTGCTTCTGGAAATACGCTGACTAAGCCTGCTTTGACTGAACGTAGAACACCCACGGCTGGCCCGAGAGTTGATACAACGTCGCCTAGTTCGGAAACTGTTCGTAATCTTAATGTGATTTGTTCGAGAGCAAGTTTAGCGTTCATTATTAACTTTGACATTTTCCTGACTTCAGCTAGCTCGTTGGCGAAAACGTTTGCGCGTGCACTGTCATGTTTTGTGTATGCGTCGACGATTCTTGCGAAGATTGCTTTGTCTCTTTGGCTGAATCTGTCTGTTGCTTGGTCAAGTTTTTGTACTTGAAGTTCGATGCGTCTGACTGCAAAGTCGAGTCGTGGTTTTAGTGGTCCTGGGGGTTTCACTGCGTCTTTAATGCGGTTTGTGAAGGGCTCATCTTCCCGTTTACTTTCCCACTTTTTAGCGAATCTTTCTGACATTTAGTATTACCTCTGTTAGACCGTAGAATGTAGAAAAATGAATTATACATTGTTAATATGTTGGAAATATGCTCGTATATATGTACAGCTATACATCATGGGAAAATACGCTTTTTGCGTTAACTAGAAATGTTAAACAGGATACCAACGCTTGGGTGTTTATACAGAAACGTGTAAGTTAGACTAAAAAGAAGCGCCAACTAACTGCTAAAATAAAAAGGTGAATTGAATGAATAGCAGATTAAAAATATTCGGTTTAATAGCGGTTTTAGGCTTCGTAGCAGGCATCATCGCTCAGGTCACAGCCACATACCTTATTCCTTGGCTGATCGCAGTTCTGCCATCGCTCGCCGGCTTAACAAGCTTCATGGTTGCAGGAGCTGCAGGCGCAGTCCTAACAGTAGCAATCGTTGGCGCATGGGCATACATGACCGGCAAGAAAGACCCATACTAAAACATCGCTACCCCAGCCTCTTTTCTTTATCCCCAAACATAGTTTACTCTTTCTTAATTTTTTTAAATTTCTCCAAGATTCTCAGTTTCGAGGGTTTTCGAGTTTGCTTAATGAATAAAAGCAAGAAAAACTAACTATACCCAAGAACGCTAATGAGACGATTAAAATGGCAATGGTAGATGTTTCAAGTAAAGCAGAGACTTTCAGAGAAGCAACCGCTACTGGAATGATAAAGTTGAAACCGCAGACAATCGATTTGATCCAGAATGGAAAAATCGCTAAAGGCGACCCCCTCTACACCGCCAAGATTGCAGGCGTGTTGGCTGCTAAAAGAACAAGCGATTTGATTCCTCTTTGCCATCCCTTACCTTTGACGAACGTGGAAGTAGACGTGAAAGTCTCCGAAAAAAAATCCGTGTCCGCCACTGCAACCGTGAAAACCAAGGCGCAAACGGGCGTGGAAATGGAAGCATTAACTGCAGTCTCCATAGCGCTACTTACAGTTTGGGACATGACTAAACAATACGAAAAAGACGCCGCAGGCCAGTACCCTTCGACGGCGATAGAGAATATTCATGTTGTTAAAAAGTTTAAGCAGGCATAACTATGAGTGAAAGCTCCAAATCACATAAAGCAAAAGCCCCCAAAACGTTAACGTTCGGCGTCTTTATCTGCAGTACCTCACGCTACAAACAGATTGAAGCGGGCGAAAAAGACGTCAGCGACGTCAGTGGCGACACAATTGTGGAACTGCTCAAGAACGCTGGGCAGAAGGTTCTTTTCAAAAAAATCGTTGCCGACGACGAAACCATGATTCAGGATGCCGTTATGTACGCGACTGGTTTGGATGAAGTGGATGTCGCAATTTTTTCTGGTGGCACGGGCATCACACCTACCGACATCACGATTGAAACAGTCTTGCCTTTCCTCGAGAAGGTTTTACCTGGGTTCGGCGAGTTTTTTCGACGAATAAGCTACGACAAAGTGGGTTCAGCGGCGGTCTTGTCGCGTGCCATAGCTGGTGTAGTGAAGGGTAAGGCTATCTTTTGTATCCCTGGTTCGCCTGATGCTGTGAAAACCGCGGTGGAACTACTTATTTTGCCCGAGGCTCCTCACATCGTTAAGCACGCACGTGAACAACGATGAGTTATTTAACAGACAATTGCGGCAGACCCCTCCTTAATCTTCGAATTTCAATTACCCAGCGGTGCAATAACCGATGCGCATACTGTCACCGTGAAGGTGAAGTGCAGCGCGCCAACCGCTCAGCCGAATTGATGTCTGTGGAAGAAATTGTTCGCATGGCTAAAGTCGCTGTGGATTTGGGGATCGCGCGTATAAAGTTGACTGGGGGAGAGCCACTTATGCGTAAAGACCTGCCTGAAATCGTTTCCGGCATCGCAGCTATTCCTGGCTTACGAGATTTATCGTTAACAACAAACGGACTTTTACTCGTCGATGGCATGGCAAAGAAACTACGCGACTGCGGACTTAAGCGTGTAAACATTAGTTTGCCTTCACTTAACCCTGAAACCTATCACAATTTGACGGGCGGAAAACTGGAAGCAGCCCTGGAAGGCATCAAAGCAGCCATAGCAGCAGACTTCTGCCCCGTTAAACTTAACACGGTAGTTCTAAAAGACGTCAACGTCGGTGACGTCCCCGAATTAATCGATTACGCCGGAAAAATGGGGATTGTGCTGCAGCTAATCGAGCTTGACCCAGTAAACGTAGGCGACAAATACTATAGCGAACACCACCGCAGCCTAGACGAACAAGAAGCAATGCTCAAAGCACAAGCTATCTCCATCGAAAAACGCCCCTTCATGCACAACCGCGTAATCTACCATCTTCCAAACGCAACGCTCGAAGTCGTCAAGCCCATAGAAAACACCGACTTCTGCATGCACTGCACTCGCATGCGCATCACAAGCGACGGCAAACTCAAAACCTGCCTAATGCGCAACGACAACCTAACCGACATCCTTACGCCTATCCGTCGAGGCGCCACTGAGGAGGAACTAAAGCAACTCTTCGTTAAAGCAAACAAGTTAAGGGAACCCTACAACAAAAGTACTCAATAAACCAAGTTCCGGGTCAAGTTAGCCTGTATTTGAAGCGTATTTGTTTCTGAATCTGTTTTGGGCAGCTTTAAAATCATGACGTATGGATTCGTTTTCAGATTGGGCTTTTGCTGCTTCTTGTTTTTCGTTGCAGCTTTTAGTTTGTAGGATTTTATCGGCGATTTCTTTGGCTTCTTCCTTTCGATTCAGCCTTGCCAACATTATTCCTTTTCCTAGGAGGGCATCGGTGAACTCTGGTTTTAGCCGCAATGCCTGCTCAAAAGATGCAAGCGCTTTCTGGTTATCTGCCATGTTGCCCCACATCAAGCCGATGTAGTAGTCTATTCGGGCGTCAGTTGGCCGCTGCATTTTTGCGGCTTCGTAGACTCTTAGAGCGTCTTCGAATTTTTTGAGCCTTTGAAACGCTATTGCTAAACTCAGCTGGTACTCCAAGTTGTTTGGGTTTAACTCTACTGCTTTTTGAAAGCATTTGACGGCTTTTTCATGCTGATTCATCGCAATGTACGTGGCTGCCTTTAGGCGATAAGCATCTGCGAATTGGGGGGCGATTTGGATTATTTTGTCATAGCATTTGAGTGCCTCGCTGTATTTTCCTATTTTGCCTTGGATTACGCCTTTTATGAGCCAAGCGTCAACGAAGTCAGGTTGGATTGCGAGTGCTTCTTCAATTGACAGTAAGGCGCTCTCATATTTGCCTGTGCTTTCGTATGCTACAGCGTTCTTGAGTTTGGTTGCTGCTTTTATGAAGGTTGGCGGTTCGTTGTTTGTGTTTTGGTTAAACATTTCTCAATCCCCTGGTTGCTGACAGTATGCGAAGAGACACAAGCGGCTAACTTGATTTATAGGTAATCGCCTCAAAAAATGCAAAATGCAATAAAGGAAAATCAAGGTTTACTATGCAAATTTACAAATTAATGAAGCGATATCACTATTCGATGGATAAAGGACCATTAACCTGTGAAGAAGAACGGTTTTTGCTATAAATAGCATTACTGCGGCGACTACAAATCGATGATTTTTGCTTGCCTTGTTACCGTATCTAGGATTGCGAGTGTGGGTTTTCCAGTTAAGTACCCGCAGAGTTCCCCAGGGTTCAAACTAAGAGTTTTGCCTTTCTGCTCTATGAGCCAGTTGTGGGAATGCCCGTGAATTACGGTGTCGAAAGATCCACTGTCGATTATAACGTTGAGGAGTTCGGTTTCGTGTCCGTGGAGCAGTGCAATTCGGTAGCCTTCTATGGTTGTTTGGGTGAAACGGTCGTGGATGGTGCAGTTGATAGTTTCGCTGAAGCGTTTTTTGATGAGTTCGTGATCGCCGTCGTTGTTGCCGAACACGCCGATGAGCGGGCAGTTTAGTTTTGCGAGTTTTGGAACAACGAAGCCTGCAACATAGTCGCCTGCATGGAGTACCAAGCCTACTTTTTGCTGGTTTAGGATCTGCACAGCTTTTTCAATAAGCGGCAGGTTGTCGTGGGTATCTGAGATTGCACCGATTAACATACTTTCACAGGTGCAGTTTCTCGCTGGCGCAAAAAAGGGTTTCTGTATCGGAACTAACCGCCCATACCCTCCTATACAACTAATGCCTAAGAAAAAGAAAATTTTGCCGAACTGTCGTGTATTTGTCCTATCGTCGTCGAAGGAAAAGAAATTTGCAAAATCACTATCCAAGGAATAAATTTTCTGAATAAACATAATGAACTAATTCGCCTGCTAAAAACAAAAAAGACCTATGAAAATAAAAATCCCAGTAGAATCATTAGAGAAACCTGATTCAGAACTTTAATAGCGTTCAAGCAGCAGGGGCAATTCATTTAGGTTCTTGATCGTGTGATCGGGCGAAAACTTCTCTGAGGGCTTCTGGCTTCGACGCTCAATGTAGATAACTTTCATGCCCACTGCTTTTGGTCCCTCAACGTCGGCGTCAACGGTGTCGCCGACAAAAATGGCTTCAGAAACAGAGACACCCAACTCTTTTAGAGCATTTTGGAAGATTTCTGGGCTAGGTTTACGCTTATTAACTGCAGCAGAAACCACAATCACGTCAAACAACTCGTATAAACCATCAGCTTTGAGGAGTTTTAAGACGCATTCAGGTATGGCAAAGTTGGATATTATGCCCAACTTATATTTTTCATGCAACCCCTCAATCACCTTTTTGGCGTGTTCATCGATGCGAACGTACTTCATGAATTCCTCACAAAATTCATTCGTCGCCGCCACCACTAAGGGATTTGAAATACCGTAGTTGAAACCTAAACTTTTCAGCGCCTTTGAGACGCGGACGTTGAAGTGGGGTTCCTCAAAATTCAAATCCGCCTTAGCATAGAGTGAATCACGCGCGATGATGTAGGCAGCGTCGAATTTATCGAAGGATACGTCGATGCCGTGTTGGTTGAGATATCGATACATCCGCATCAAAGCTGGACTATAGAACTCATGATTCTTCTCAATGAGCATGAGGGTATCGAACATGTCGAATAACACAGCTTTTACCGGCATCGGCTTTCCTATCTTTAAGCCCAATTGAACCTTAAAATTCTTATCGCAATCTAAAGCGACATTTTTTCATGTTTCAGGTTCATCTTTTTCCGAGCGGCATAGTAAACTGAACCAGCAACCAAAAAAACAACCCCCACTAACCACGCATCCGTTGACGCCAAAAGGATAAACGTCAAAAGCAAAATACAAGTTGCCAACCCTAATAACGGCCATACTTTGCTTGAGTGCTTGCCGCCATTTTTCAGTTTGTAAGCTGCAACGTTGGTGATGGAGTAATTGAAAAGAAGAGCGAACGTGCTAATCGCCACCACCCTTGTCAAATCCACAAACAAAACCAAAACCGCCATCAATATGCCACTGGCTAAAATTGAGTAATATGGCGTCAAAAACCTACTATGCAAACGCGCCAAAGCAGATGGCAAATCATTACGTCTAGCCATCGAATATGCCATGCGAGAAACGCCCAGAATCGCAGTAAGCAAAACGCTTGCCGTAGCCACCAAGCCTCCTAAAGCTACAATCTGGATGGCAAGTGAGCTTCCTGTTACGCCGATAGCTGAACTCAAAGGCGAAACGGATCTTGCAAGACCAACTGGACCCAGCAACCCAACCGCAACCAACCCAACCAAAACATAAACCAACATCGAAATCCCCAAAGACAACAACAATGCACGGGGCACGTTACGTTTAGCATCTTTAACTTCTTCCGCTATCACTGATACTCTTGCAAAACCGCCGTAAGCAAAGAAGATGAAGAATGCGCCATAGAGCACGCCACTTGAAAGGGGCACAAACGGACTAAAATTACCCGAATTAATATGCAAAACTCCGAATGCAACGAAAAAAGCCAGCACAACTAGCTTGATGGCGACTAACACGTTGTTCACTCTTGTTGATTCTTTTGCGCCAACCAGGTTCAAAGCAGTGAATGCTAAGCATAAAGAGGATGCTACCCAATTTGTGGACAACTCGGGGAAAGTCACTGTCAAATAATAGGCGAACCCAAGCGAAACAGCCGCTCCAGTAAAAGTGTTGGCGACCAGCCACATCCAACCAGCCAAAAACCCAGCGTACGGCGAAACCAACTGGCGTCCATACTCATATACGCCTCCTTCAACGGGTTGCCAAGCGGTTAATTTTGCGAAGCTCCAAGCTGTGATAAAGGCGATGGCACCCGCGATGACCATGGATATGACGAGCGCTGAGCCTGCGTAACCTGCAACGATGCCCGTGACAACGAAGATTCCGCCGCCTATGATTGCACCAACGTTGACGGCGACTGCACTCCACAAACCAATTGAACGTTTCAGTTTTCGGGGTTCCTGTTTTTCCACAAGACCACAGCTAAGCCAAACTCAAGTGACTTACCTATTAAAACCTTGCAAAGCATTTAGTGGTGTTTATCCCAAATTTTTTTAGACTTACCTCGTGGAAAAAATTTAATAATATAAAAAACATGGGTTATTAGACATCTTATGTCTAAAAATAACGGAAAAAATTCTGCAAACGGCAGTTATAACGAATACTTCGTAACAACTACTCTGAAATTAAAGAAAAGGGTAAACATTAAGAATTTGCTGGATGAAGAAATTAAAGAAAGGCACCCTGACCTTATAAAATTAAAAAAAGACTTATTTGTCCCAGAATTCTCTCGTCCGCAGATACTGCACCTTCGCCTTAAGCAGGTCTATGTAGAAGGCGTCTTCGTCGGGATGCATTCGCCCCAAAATTCGCGATGCCGTCTCGGGACCAACCCCTTTCACCTGCAACGCCCGCACCGCCTGTTTGCCGTAGCTTAGGATGAGGTCGGCTTTTCGTCTGGCGTTGCTGAGGTCTTTCAGTTCGTCTGGGGTGAGTTCTTTGCCTTCACGGCGTTTCCGCAAATCCTCAACCAGCTTATCTGCGTCCTGGCTGAAGTAGAGCAGTGTGAGAAGGCGGCTGTGGCAGTTTTCGCATTCAGGCTCCCCGGCGAGGTCTTTTATGCGGATTTGTTTGGTCCATGCGCCACAGTTCATGCAGAGCAGTTTGGCTACTCGGGCGTCGATGGAGCGTTTCATGCGGTCGATGTTGGTTAGGAGCAGGCGTTCGGGCGCCATGAGCTCGACGGTGTCAGCGTACTGCATCAAAATATGGTACGCAAAAGGCGTCGGCTTTTCCCGGGAGATTGTGGTGACAGCGATTTTTCCATCTCTTATGTCATGCAAAATCTGTTTTACCTGCGGCAGGTCCACTTTATCCATCATAGCTTCCCGAATGGTCTCATCATAGATTGGCGTGTCTTTGAAGGATGCTTGCAGTTTTTCAGCTCGGTCGGAGTGCGCCAAAGTTTTTCCTCTGGGCAAAGCTCCAAAACGTTCGGCGACCGCTTTCATTCGGCTAACAAACGGGAATTTGCTGTTCATGTAGTTTAAGAAAGCCTCATCCACACGCTCATCCGATAAGCCAAAGAGCTCATTCTGCATGCCCTGCACCTCTTGCTTGGATGGTTTGTGGCTGGTTTCGATTAGGATGCGATACCCATCCGTCCACCAACCCGTAATCACTTCCCGCTCGGAGAGAACTGAATCGAAAATCCCGCCGAAAGTGCGATTAACGAGTTCGCCAAAGCAAGCGTGGACAACGATGTAGCGGTCTAAAACTTCTATGACTATGAGGTTCTGCGTGGGCAATGGGGCTCCGTCTTTTATGTGTTCAGCAATCTCCAAGACGGTGTCAACGAGCGTTTCCTTGTCCGTTTTCAGTTCTAGAGCTAATTCTTCTGCCGCCGCCTCAGGTTTCTTGCCCTCTCTGATGAGTTTACCTACTTTTTCCCTCATGACGCCTGTTTGTTGGGCTAAATCGAATGGCACAGGGAGGATTTCTCCATCCCACCCCGGAATAGCCGCAAAAGGGTCTTCCGCAGGCAAAACATGGACCGTCCCCGTCTCGTCTTGAATCTGGACGATACGCCAGACCTTGCCGCGCATAACAAAATGCAACCCCACCCGAGCGTGCAGTGTCATGAATTCGTCGCCTAAAGTGCCGATTTTTCGGTCGCTAATCACGCTTATTACGGGGTAACGTTTTTCGTCAGGAATCATACTGAGGTTGCTATAGTAGTATTCGCGTGTTCGCCCAGTTTTCTTCAAAATTTTTCCTTCCAGTTCTGTTCTTAGTTTGTGGAGGCTTTCCAAAAACTGCACCACATCCTCCAGTTGTTCTTGGGTTAAGGTGCTGTACGGATAAGCTCTCTTAATAAAATTGAATAGGTCGCTTTGGGTTATGGTTTCTTTATCCATCAGGATACCGGCGATTTGATGTGCCAACACATCCAAAGCGTTCTTGTGGAAGATTACAGGCTCTATCTTGTTGGCTTTGGCGTTTGCAACTGCCGCCATAGATTCTAAGGTGTCGTCTGGAAAAGCGGTTATTATGACGCCCTCCGAGAGCCGCTCTAAACTGTGGCCGCTTCTCCCAACCCGCTGGATGAGGCTGCTGACCTGCCTTGGCGACATATACTGGATAACCAAATCCACTTTTCCGATGTCTATGCCTAGCTCCAAGGTGCTTGTGCAGATGATTGCTTTGAGTTGCCCCGTTTTGAATGCGTCCTCAGTGATTGTTCGCTCTTCTCGGGACAAGGAGCCATGGTGGACGGCGATGTCTATTCGGTTAAGTTGGTCGAAGCGGTGTCCAAGCAACTCGGCGATGGTGCGGCTGTTCACGAAGACCAAGGTGGATTTGTGGGTGTCGATTAATTCGAGTAGTCGGCGGATTCGGGCGGCTGCTTCAGGCGCAGTTTCGAGTTTAGCGGCTAATTCATAGTCCTTTTCGGTGGGCGTGGTGTATTCGACTCGATAGCGGTAGTTCTTGGTGAGGACTGCTTGTACTATGGTGATGCCTCGGTTGATTCCAGCAATGAAACGTGCAACTTCGTCGGGGTTGCCTACGGTGGCTGATAAACCGATTCTTTGAAACTCTTTCCCCGTTGCCTCCACCAACCGCTCAAGCGCAATGGTCAATTGTGCCCCCCGTTTGCTCTCCGCTAAATCATGCACCTCATCAATGATTACATATTGTACGCTGCTGAGGTGGCGACGCATCGTTGAGCCTGGCAAAATCGCCTGCATCGTCTCGGGTGTGGTGACAAGGATTTGGGGTGGTTTGAGGGCTTGTTTTCGGCGAATCTTCATTTCGGTATCGCCATGGCGAACCTCAATCGTTATGTTGAGTTGTTCGCCCCAAAATGTTAACCGCTTAAACATGTCACGATTCAATGCGCGGAGCGGCGTGATGTAGATAACTTGGATGCCCTTCTGCTCCTGATTTTTCTGTTCAACCAACTTTGAGAAGATTGGAAGCAGAACAGCTTCGGTTTTGCCTGTGCCCGTTGGTGCAATCAAAAGCACATTCTTGCCATCCAAAATCTGCGGAAAAGCCAAAGTCTGAGGCAATGTGGGTTCTGTGAATCCAAGGTTCGCCAAGGCTTTGCGGACAGGTTTAACGAGTAACTCGAAAACAGAACCAGCGGCTTTGGCTTGCATTTTCTTCTGCTTAGGTTACCGTGGAACGTTTGCTTTAACTCTTTAGCATATAGAAGACAAATTTGCTTAAATAAAGGGGCATAGAAAAATATCAGACGTAATTATTCGAGGTAGATTGCTGGTTGGTAGGGCATCGCCATTGTTGCACGGTTTTTGGGGTCAAAGCGCTCTTGTTCGTTTTCGCCGTAAACGGATACTTCTGCTTTGAAGCGTTCGCCCAAAAAGCCAACGGCACCTGCCAAAACAGTCTGCTCATCAGCTATCTTGATTTTCAACATGTTGGCTTTGCGCTCCCCAGAAATTTTCGTTAAAGCCTTAATCACTCGTGGAACCAACCCTGAAATATCTTTCATGTGCGGTTTTAGGTCTTTATCAGCGGCAAATTCTCTCATTAAATCGCCGATTTTTGCTTCACCAGTCAATGTTTTATCTACGATTTTTAGGAACACCTGCCATTTCCAAGGTGCCGCTGTGTAGAAGCATATGCGTTTGGGCGTTATCTTCATGGCTTTTAGGATGTTAGATGTGTCGGTTATCAAATCAGTTATCAGGGTTTCCTGCTCCTCCGCAACGGAGTCTATTTTGGAGGCGTCTAACTTTGGCCACTCAGCAGTACTGATGAAGCTTTCCTCGCCAGTTTGGCTCCAGAGCTCCTCGCAGAGGAAGGGTGCAAAGGGTGCTAGCATCTTTAGCCAAGCTTTCACCGTTTCGAGAAGTGCTTTAGCGTGGGTGTTGCCTTTTCGTTGGATGTACCAACGCAAATCATTCCAAGTTTCAAACAAAGCCACTTGCAGGGCCGTTCGAGTTTTAAGCTCATCTAAGCTTGCGGTAACTTCTTTTATTCGGCTTTGAAGCTTGCTCTGTAGCCATCTCTCCAGTGATGTTTCTTCATCGTTTTTGACAGATATGATTATTGAGCTTGCAAAAGCCATTAAGGCTTCAAACTTGCTCTGTAAGTCGCTTATGTTTTCGGCTCGCCAATCTGGGTCATCCATACCTTCAGCTCCCAAAAGCAAACCGCATCGGGTAGCATCAGCTCCATATTTTTCTACAGCACCTTTCATGGTTATGAAGTTGCCTTTACTTTTGTGCATCCCTTGACCTTCAACCATAAGCATACCGTTAACGCCAATGGCTCTTGGCCAATGTTCAGGAGGGAACAATGCTGCGTGGTGGAAGATACAGAATGAAAGATGGTTGGGCACAAGTTCTTTAGCTGAGTTTCGCAGGTCAAATGGATACCAATATAGGAATTCAGACCGCATTGAATCCAGTAACTCCGTTTTGATCCCTACAACTTTCGAAAGTTCAGTCACATTGCCTTTGCCACAGAATATGTAATCAAAAACTTCAGGCTTAAGCGATAGCGGGTTTATGTTGTGTTGTTTTATGTGTTTGTTTATGGTGTAGAATGCCATGTAGACTGTGGAGTCGCTGAGGGTTTCAATTATCCAGCCTTTGCCCCATGGCAACGGCGTTCCAAAACCCGTGGTTCTTGCACATGCCCATTCACGTAGCCAGTCAATAACCGTGTTGAACCAGGGTTTAGCTGATTCGGGGTATACTTTCATTTGAGCGACTGCGGCATGGGTTTTTTCTTTCCATTCTGGGTCTGAATAGTTTAGGAACCATTGATCTGAGAGAATCTTTACTAGGCACTGGGTCATGCAACGGCAAACTACTGGCTCCGACAAATCATACATGCTATCGGCTACATCCATCTTCTTGAAATCCGCTATCAGAATATCCTTGACTTCACGTACACTCTTGCCAGCATAAGGACCACAACTTTCTTTTAGAACTCCCCGGTGAAATTCTTTTTTGTACAGTTCTTTTGTTGCTTGGTCGGCTTTGGGGTCGTTTTGGTCTTTAATGCCCATTCTATCGACAATTTCAACTGCCGGAAAATCACCGAACCCCTCAACCTTGATAATCGATATTGGCTTAATCGCCTTCACAACCGATGAGTCCATGCCAAACTGTGCAAGAACCTCAGGTTTCTCTTGCAAATCTCTGAGTGCAAGCCAATCGTAGGGAGCATGGGCGGGGACACTGTAAACTACTCCTGTAGCGGTTTTTGGTTCAACAAACCATCCGGGCAAAATCGGAAACTTAAGCTTTGTGACAGGATTTTCGAATGTTTTGCCGATGAGTTCCTTACCCTTAAATTCGCGTTTTACTTCAACTTTTCTTTCTTGTTCTTTTAGTTTTTCAGCAGCTTCCTTGCTGATAATCCAGCATTCGCCGTTAACGGTTACTTCCACATAGGTGGCGTCGGGGTTTATCCAAATGTTCGTGATACCGTAGATGGTTTCGGGGCGGAAAGTAGCTGCTGGCAAAACTGTACCGTCATCGAGTTTGCATTTTATCAGAGTATATTCTTCGGGGGTTACGCCTTCTCCGCTTTGGCGGTCATGATCGCCTGTTGGGCTTTTGTCTTTTGGGCACCAAACCACTGGGTGTGTACCCCTTGTGACGTAGCCTTTTTCTTTGAGGTTCTTGTACTGCCACTCAATAAATTTTTGGAATGTTGGCATTATGGTTGTGAATTCCCGTCGCCAATCCACTGAGAAGCCAATGCTTTTGACGGCTAAGCGCCCTTCATCAGTGTAGTATTGAGCCATGTAGAGTGGGTCAACGAATTTTTTAATCGTCTCTTCCGGCACACCATCGACTTCGCGAAGTACACGAATAAATTCTTGGTCACCTCGAGCCACACGTTGGCTAGCTCCAAGCAACGGCTGACCAGTCCAGTGCCAAGCCCAAGGCCAAAGAACATTAAAACCCTGCATACGCTTGAACCGTGCATAAGCATCAACTCGGGAAGCCGTGAAAGTGTGTCCCACATGCAATGGACCGTTCATGTAGGGAAAAGGAAAAGTAACCATAACTTTTTGTCTTTTCGGGTCAGGGTCAGCTTCAAAAACATGTGCCGCTTCCCATTTGGCCTGCCATTTCTGCTCGAAATGCTTGGTTTGGCTCATGAAACCTTCTGATTTGAGCCTTAGCTATTAAGAGTTTTGCTTTCACTTATTTGTCGGAACCTAAAAAGACAAATATTCAGTCAACTAAAAGGTTTGACAGTTGACCGCCATGCAAACCGACGAATCTTTAATGGAAGAAGTAAAAAACATCTTAATTGAACACTCAAAAAACGCTATGTCGCAGGCAAAACAAGCCGTCGAAAACGAGCAAATCACCTTTGAGCCTCTTCGTGAAGCCCTCCGCTTTTTTATGGAGGAATTTTGGTTTGATGCATCTCATCCTGCGCTTCTTTCTCTGACCTGTGAAGCAGTTGGTGGACAACCCGAGTCCACAAGCGGCATTGGTTCTGCTTTGGTTTTGTTAGCTGGAGCCGCAGACATCCATGATGACATAATTGATGAATCCGAACAGAAAGATGGCAAATCCACAGTTTACGGCAGGTTTGGGCGAGACATGGCTATCATAGCGGCAGATGTTTTATGGTTCAAAGGGATACTTCTACTAAGCGAAGCGTGTGACCAGTTAACTTCAGAAAAGAAAAATGCAATTTTGAAGCTGGCAAAGGAAGCTTTCTTTAGCATTGGCAGCGCTGAAGCTGAAGAAGCCAGCCAACGCCGAAACCTCGATTTGGAACCACAGAAATACTTTGAGATTATCAGCTTGAAGGCGTCAGTTGCAGCTGCGGCAGCGCAGATCGGTGCCATCGTTGGAAATGGAACCCCTGAGCAGATTGAAAACTTGGGGGAATACGGACGAGTGTTGGGTACGTTGATGACTATTCGAGATGAATTTATTGACATGTTTGAGCAGGATGAACTCACGAACAGGTACAAAAATGAATGTTTACCGCTTCCCGTTTTATATGCCCTTCAAGATTTTCCCCTAAAAAAGGAAATAATTGCGCAATTTGCCTGCGGAGAAATGACGGACACTCAATTGGAAAAAATACAAGACCTTGTCACCAACGCTCCCATAGTAAAAAAATTAATTACCGAAATGGTGACGTCAAAACAGGCGGGCATCAGCTTCCTGTCTAGCGTGAAGGCAGACAAAAGGAAAACACTTGTTAAAGTGTTAGAGTCTTCGCTACAAGGTTTGGAGAACAAATAAAAAGAAAAGGTGTTAAATTTTGGTTATTTACCACCAATATCCGCGTATAGGTCTAATTGGTTTTTTCATACTCCTTTCCCTGTATTTCTGTTGAACGTGTATACTTAAAAGCTTTGTGGGTTGAGCTTCATGTGACTTAGCGTTTAATGGACAAAGTATCGCCTAAGCCACCTCAATTGGAAAAATATCTGGACCGGCAATTTTACTTATCTCTAATAAATCTTTAAAATTCTGAACCCTTATCTGCAAGAATCCTGTGACTTAAGATACAAAAATAGGCATATGTAACAGGACAGTGCAATCCATAAAAATAAATGCTACAAGACAAACCGCTATAGCAAGCGTTTTCTTAGTAGCGAACGCCTTTATCTGGTATTTTCTTGCCGCCAGGACAATAGATCAAACTTTGTCAGTTGCCACAATAAGTAACTTCAACATACTGCTGATTTGGGCTGTTCATTTTGCCGTGTTAATGCTCTCTTTGGTAAGCGGAGCATTGCTAGTAAGGAAAGTTAACAGAAAAACACTTTTCCTATTTTGGATTTTGCTTGGAGTTGTTTCGCCCTTACCTCTTCTGGCTGTCCATTTTGCTGTGGTTCCCATAATGCTGTTGACTGCAGGTCTTCTTGGCTTTTCCATAGGAATCGGAATGCCAAACTGCATGGCATTTTTTACTCAATCCACAAAAAACGACAACCGTGGCCGATTTGGAGGCATCACAATGTTTTCAAGCGCCATCGGATTCTTCGCGTTGGCTTTGTTGAACACTGGAGACGTTGGTAGCATTGCACTGCTGTCGATTTGGCGATTAATGGCGCTGTTTGTCTTTCTTTTAGTGAAACCCTTTGAAGATTCTGGCTTAGAAACTAAACCTGCATATTTTCGTTCAGTTCTTAATCAAAGGTCTTTTCTGTTGTATGTAATTCCATGGGTCATGTTCTCTCTCGTGAATTACTTGAGTACACCAGTTCAAAACAACGTTATTTCTAATCAACAAACCCTAGCGACTCTAACAATCATCGGCAACGGAATCGGCGGAGTATCAGCGCTTGCCGCCGGTTTCATAATGGATTACTTCGGCAGAAAATCAGCAACCATCGTCGGGTTTGCTTTGCTGGGTTTAAGCTTCTCTTTGTTAGGCATTTTCCCCACAGAGCTTTCTAGCTGGTACGTTTACATGATTTTAGATGGCTTAACGTGGGGTGTACTCATCGTGGTGTTCGTAGTGACTATCTGGGGCGATTTAAGCCAAAACTCTTCAAGCGACACAATTTACGCCCTCGGCGTTTTGCCATTTTTCATTTCAAGATTCCTACAAATCGCTTTGGGAAACTCTATAGCCAACAACATTTTGCCAAGCACACTGTTCTCTTTTATTGCCTTCTTCCTCTTCTTGGCTGTTTTGCCCTTGGTGTATGCACCTGAAACTTTGCCTGACAAAATAATAAAGGATAGAGAGCTTAAAGGCTACATTGAAAATGCAAAAAAGAAAGCACAACCGGAATCTGGCAAGATTAGCAAAAAAGGAAAACTGCTGAAGATACAAGCAAACGAAGAGTCGGAAGGCACCAAAACCAGCGATGAATACGAGACTGCTAAGAAATTGGCGGAAAAATACTATTAAACCAGCAGACCATACATTGCACGCATGTTCTTCCACGTGATACTTACCAGCGACTGCAACTTACAGTGCAAATATTGCTTTGGAGAGAGCCTTGACGACTTCGACGAAGACTTCGGCGACGACATAGAAATAGACTACAACTTGCCCCGCAAACTCAACTACGATGTGGAACTGCTCAAAGAATTCTGCCGCAAAGACCCCGAATGCGTTTTAACCTTCTACGGCGGCGAACCCTTGCTGGGAATCGAAAAGCTCAGGGAAATCATGGATAAGGTTGAGCCTAAACATTTTATGATTCAAACAAACGGGTTGCTCTTAGATAAGTTGGAGCCCAAATATGTTAACCGTTTCCACACCATCCTGGTTTCCATCGATGGACAGGAGGATTTAACGGATTTTTACCGTGGAAAAGGAACATTCCGAAAAGTTATCGACAACCTAAAACTAATCAAGAAAAACGGTTTTAAAGGAGAATTAATTGCCCGAATGACTATAATGGAGCAAACCGACCTCAACAAACAAGTCAGATGGCTCCTAAATAATGATGAGTTTTCTTTTTCGTCGATTCATTGGCAGCTTAACGCGGGTTTCTGGGGCAACGATTACCACAGACGCAACTTTGAGGAATGGACCAAAGCCAGCTACATCCCTGGCATCCGAGAACTTGCACATTTTTGGGTTGACCAAATACAGGAGAAAGGTGTGGTGTTGAAGCTTTATCCTTTGTTGGGAATTGCAGGGTCGCTGTTGCATGAGGAAAAAAATGCACTGATGCGTTGCGGCGGAGGCTGGATAAACTATGCTATCCAAACGAACGGTTACATCATGCCTTGCCCAACCATGTGGGGCATGAAAAAATACTATTTAGGACACATCAAAGACACGGATCCACTTAAACTAAAAAAGCTCTTTGTTAACGAAAAACCCTGCAGCAAATGCTCTATCCTCGGTTTATGTGGCGGCAGATGTCTATACACCAACATCACAAAGCGATGGACAGATGAGGCTTACAGCAAAGTCTGCCACACAGTCCAGCAATTAATCGAAACAGTGAAAGGAGAAATTCCAAGAATCCAGAAATTAATCCGGATGGGAAAGGTTACAATCCAAGATTTCGATTACTTGAAGTACAATGGATGCGAAATAATACCGTAGCTTTTGGAATTATCCATTATAGCGATTCCTTTTTCTGAACAGTTTATTCCCTCAATTTCAGTCTGATGCTCGAAGTCAACTTCAATTAGTTTTATTGCATTGTCAGGGTTAAATTCTTGGTATATGAAATTTACCAAGAGTCAAATCAAAAATCGAATACTACGTTATTGAAATGATTGAAGCGCTATAGGTTGAAGACATCTATGATTTTTTCCAAAACATCCAAAACTCTGGTAAACAATCTACCCACCGTACCTAAACCTCCAACCATTCCACGCAAGTTTGCTATATCGCTACGGCTTATAGATCTAACCAACAAGACGGAGGGGACTAAAACGATCACAAAGATTGCTGTGCCTAAGACGAGTTCAACCAAACTAGAAAAACTAAAGATTGAAATTGCTCCAAAGGTCACAGATGCAGCAATTAATGAGGCGACTAGAATCTTTGCAGAGGACAACCAATCAACTGAGACACCATAAGTTTTCCTGACAAATAGCAGCCCCCAAATTAAGCTCGGCAAACCAGCGATTAAAGAAGTTACAATTAAGCCCAGAACACCAAAATAAATAATCCCCACATAGCCAACGGGGAAACCGACGCATATAGTCAAAATTGCCATTTTCAAAATAAAACTTGTGTTTCCCTGGCCACTCAGAAGACCGCCAATGCTCAATGAGCCGAAAGTAGTAAACAGATACTGAAATGCGAGCAACGCCAAAAAAAGCGGGGCCGCACTGTAAGTAGCGCCAAACAAAGTAGACACGGCAGGTACGGCTAAACACATAACTAATGCTGCCATAGGTACAACAAATAACGAAGCGTATTTGACTGAGAACTGAAAAACGCTTCCCAAGGTATCTTTATCTTTTATGGGATGTAACTTGGAGAAAGCCGGGAAGATCATTGCAGTGATTGGTAGAGCAAAGAAGGATATGAGAACGACAAAGTTATTTGCAATACCATAGCTTCCGATCATTGTGTTGTCTGTGGAGTAGTGGATTGGCAGCAGGAAGGAGTAGAAATGCGGCAAAAGACTCGATAGGATTGAGGCAAAAGACAGAGGCAAAGCATAAGTCAGCATAGTAGTTAAATACGCCTTGATTTGCAGGACGTATCCACTGAACTTAGGCAAATCTGCATAAAGTTTCCAGACTAGAGCGATCCCGATTAATCCCCCAATAAAAGTGCTAATTACGAATCCAGTGGTTGCTCCGGAAGCACCAAATCCTAAGAGCACAAGAGCGACTATTAAAACGGTTTTAAAGATGCTATGGAAAACGAGCATTATACTGTTTTGCTCCATCTTTTCAAAACCCGTAAAAGCTGCAGTAGCTGCTGTTATTAGCGCGCCGGCAAGGATTGAGAATGAGGCGATTTCGATGAGTGGTGCAATGATAGGTCGGTTATAAAGGCTAGTTGCCAAGAAACCGGCGAATGCAAACGAGATCAAAGAGAGAACTATGCCTAATATAACTTCGAAGAGTACACCTGTGAGAAATATGCTTCTGATTTCTGCGTTTCTCTCTTCAGCACGGTATTGAGCTGTGAATTTTATCATGGCGGAGTTTATTCCCCAGTCCCTAAATGTAACGATGAGCGATGGCGCAGCCAATACGATTGTATATAGTCCGTATTGGTCGGAGCCTAGCAGCCTAGCTATGAATATTGTGCCAACGGCTGAGATCGCTGTGGAAAGTACTAAGCCCCATAAATAGTGAAAACTACCTCTCGTTGATGTCTTGGCTATATCTGAAGCTTTACTCACAGCAACCCAACAATAATTCCAAACATGAGTTAAAACGAAACATTTATCGATTCTTATAAAATAGCTGGAAAACTGCGATTCTTACACCATCCACCTCTATGTATCTATAAATCCAACTCCTTAGGTTAGGTCGATTTTGTTTGCATTCCTTTGATTGCCAAATATTGGCGCTTAAAGAAAAAAAGGAAGATTGTCCGCGAAGAATAGTGACATGGCCCACTGAAAACGAGCGCGAAATTATACCATAGCGAGGCTTTTTACTAAATATATAAAGAGTGCACGAAAATAATTAATACGAACCAAATTATGGTGACTTAGCATTTGGCATCGTTAACCCGTAGCATCTTAAGCGCACGCTATGTCCGCCTCCGACGCTTTGAATGTTTTTTTAGGTCAATCTGAATCGAATCAACAGTTTGCTCAAAATCAGTTAACGGTCCTTTTATCAAGAGTCGGTCGTTAATTGACAGAAGCACCCCTATTTCTATAACAGCAACGTTGATTTTTGGGAAAAATGTTTGATGCACCTGATTTCTATTATGGCTTTATTCAGGCGCTTCTCCACTGGCTCAGCATATTGAATTAGAATATAAGATTTATTCTATCTAAAACAAATAACTTTGGAATTTTTTGTTTTTTGGAGTACATTTTGACGGTTTATTAAAAAGAAAATTAATCAATCAAAAAAAAGAAAATTAAGTAAGTTTTACCAGCCAGAAGTTGCGTCGTCTCCTGTTTGCTCTAAAGCCTTCTTTTCTTCTTCGCTGACATCAGAAGGAATATTAACTTGGTGTTTGCCTTCCTCGATTATTTCTCGTTTCTTCTTTTTTTGCAGGATTGTGAATTCTCCTTTAGTGTTTTTTTCTGGAAAAATTATCACCTCCACAAATCAAAACTAAAATTCGGTTTATTTCTAAATCTATATTCATCTATAGAGTACTAAAAGATCTCGTATTAATCTGCGTGACTGTGTAAAAGCAACAACAGCCAAACCTACAAGTACACAATTAATTCGTGAACATCCAAGTTGATAGCCGTAAATACCAAATGACCGGAATCCCCGAAATAGATTTCTTCTGGTAGGTGCGTTTCTAGTTTTTTGAGGGGAAAAATATAAACCACCATGCACAGTTTAGGGTGTCAAAGGCGCCAATACATAATGAAATGTCAAGCCTGCTCTCAGGAGACTCTTCTTCCATTCCGCTGCCCTCATTGCGGTGGTCAATTCTGCGGTGCTCACCGTTTGCCAGAGAACCATGCATGCCCAAAAATCGACAATGCACGCGCAGAAAGACAAGGACAAGTGCTAAAGCCAGAATCTTACAATTCATACAACTACAGCTATGTTTTTGGTCAGCAACCCTTCAAACGCACACGTCGCGTTACCTTTAGCCAAAAAGAAGTCAAACATATCGGGGTTGCAGCGTTGCTTGTCGTCGGCATCGGCTTTTCAATCGGAGTGTATGGAAATCTTTTTGGCGGTTTTCTCCCTGCTTGGACATGGGACGTGATGGCGGTTTTCGCTCTCATAATGACATCATCTTTTTTGATTCATGAAATAGCCCATAAAATCATTGCACAGAAGAAAGGCATGTGGGCTGAATTCCGACTAACAACGTGGGGTGCAGTTTTAACTTTGGTTTCAGTTTTTCTGCCCTTCAAAATGATTTCGCCAGGAGCAATGATGATTGGCGGCTCGGTACCAAGTGGAGAGGATTTAGTAAAGATTTCCATCGCTGGACCCATCACAAACCTCATTTTCTCGACTGCGCTTCTTGGTTGTGCGTTTGTTCTACCATTCAGCCCCTTTGTCTTTATGCTGTTTTTTGCTGCTTACATCAACGCTTTCATGGCAGTTTTCAACTTGATTCCCTTCGGAATTTTAGATGGATACAAAATCTTTAGCTTTAACAAGAAGATTTGGGCTTTAGCTTTTGCTGCAAGCGTGACTTTAGCTATAGTAACCTACTTGCGAGCTTTCGGTTATTGATTTAAGAAGTAGAAAACGAGATTTTTTTATTGTCCTCTTTCAAAGAGCAAGTAGTGATTAACGGTGTAGTTCCATGCTCCGCCCATTCCAGCAGTACTGTAAGAGTTGAGTCGCCAACCTTGCTGTTCCCACTCCATGATAGCTTTGCCCACATCGTCATGGTGGCTGACTAAGATACATCGCCATTCCTTCATTCACTTCACCTCTCAATTGCTTGACAAGAACTTGAAAGATTTAAGGAATGTGCTGAAAAGAAAAATTAAACCCAAAAAATCAAAAAAAATTAAAATTTAGATTAGTTCGATTGTGACGTGGACTTCTTCTGGAACCCGTATACGCATGATTCGGCGCATTACACGTTCTTCAGAGTCGATGTCAATTAAGCGTTTGTGAATGCGCATTTCCCATCGGTCCCATGTGGCTGTGCCTTCTCCTGATGGACCTTTAAGGACTGGAACACGTAGGCGTTTGGTTGGTAGTGGTACTGGACCATTCATTTTTACACCTGTTTTTGAGGCAATGCTCTTTAGTTCTCCACATACCTCTTCTAATTTACTATAATCTGTGCTTGTGAGGCGGATTCGTGCTTTTCTGACCATACTTTGATGTCAAATCCCGTTTGTTGCAAACCATAGACACAATAGCCAAATATAAAAGCCTATCGACCTCTAAAAACGAAGGCTATACCAAAAACCCAAATGTTGATTTAACTATTTTGGGGTTGCAAGATACTGCTTAAAACGAATATATTTTTTAGGGCTGGGTTGAATCGTCGATTTTTTGCTTGATTGCCTCATGTTGCTGGGGTGTAAACAGTTCTTCTTCGCATTCCGGACACTTGAGCGCTTTTACATTGTACAGGATAATGCCGTCAACTTCCATATCAAACACAATTTCAACGTATTCGATGCAGCACGACGGACAAAGTAGTGCGCCCGCTTTAGTGGCCTTGGGTTTATTGAGTGAATTTTTTTCCAAGCTCTTCTGCCCAAGCCTCAACCTTAACTAAATCAATGGTGTCAAATATCTTTTTTCCAAGGATACTCATGCGTCCGCCAAAAGCTTCCCAACTCACTGGTTTAATGTTTGGGTACTTGGCAAGGGTGCTTTCAGCAAACTTGGCTTTGGCTGTTTCGTAGGTTTTTGGGTCGCCTGCTTGACCAGCAGAAACAAAAAAAGCCACCTTCTTGCTTGACCAATCATTTTCGAGGCATTTTAACGCTTTACTGTAGACTTTGCCAGCTCTCACACCGCCGCCTACAACAATGTTCTGGTACAACGAGCAATCAGAAATGTTTTGTTTGCCTAAATCAACTAAGTCAACTTCTAAATTGAATTTCGAACGCAAAACATCTGCGATTTTTCGGGCAGACTCTTCAGTAGCGCCGCTTTTAGATTCGTAGGCTACTAGAGTTTTGCCGCCCATGGTTTCAGGTGCTCCCATGAGACTTTTCAGAAGAAGCTACTTTTGCGCCGCAGCTGTGACAGAAAACTGCTCCGGAAACATTCTTACTTCCGCAGCTTGAGCAAACCACTGTTCCTTGAGCGCTAGCAGTGGTTTTCTGCTGCTGTTTTTGTTGCATATCTTCACTGACCCGTTTGAACGCTGCCTGCGTTTCCTTTGCCGCAATATTGAAGGCTCTCTCCAGTTCAACTCCCACTTGGTAGAAGGCATCCCGCAACTCGTCTGCTGGATAAGTGGCTTTTGCTGCTTTACCTACAGAGGTTTTTGTGCCGCATTTGAAACAGAAATAAACGTCGTCTGGAATTTTTTCTCCGCAATTAGAACAATAAACCATTTTCTTCACCGATAATAGCAAGTGTATGCTGAGAATTTAAGCTTTGCAAAAAACAAAAAAGAAAAAAGTTAGTTTAAAAAAAACTAATCTACGAGTTTGCCTCTGGCTTCTTCAATCAGCTTTACAGTTTGCAAGCGCCATGGCTCGAAACCTTCAGGCGAGGTTGGGTAAGTGTTGTAGTGTGCGCGTAGACCCTTCATCATCATAACGGTTAAGCGTAGTCTATTTAGGAAGCCGACTCTGCGTAAGCCTCTGAATACTCGTTTTGCGGTTTCGGTGATGTTGAGGTGGAAGTCGTCGCCCATACCTGCTTTGAGTACGTCGTCTTCGGTCATGAGTTTCTCGTTCATGCCATAGTTGAGGTCTTCATCGCTGCAAGAGAGAAGAAACATTTTGAATATGTCGAGGGTACCTTGTTTTTTGCCGTAGGTTTCGATGTATTTTTTGTTGTAGCCCCATAGTGCTTCTTTGGTGGGTTCGCCTTTTGAGAGTGCTTCTACGATTTGTTGTCCTCCAAAGTAGCCGCTTAGCATTGAAGGCCCGATGCCGCCGCCATGAATCGGGTTAACTAATGAGGCAGCATCGCCGACGAGCATGACTCCGTTTGAAACCATATTATCTAAGGGTCTGCGGACAGGGTCAAACCATGAGCCACCAGTCAAAACCAATGAACCTTCAAAGATTGGTTTCTTGAAGACGGTGTTGTAGAGTTGCTCTTTTGGATTCGGATAGTTTCCTCGCATGCAAATGCCTAAGCCAACGTTTACGCGGGCACCGCCTTTGGGGAAAATCCATATGTAGCCACCTGGTGACGCTTTTTGATTTAGGTAGATTTCGCAGAAGTTTGTGTTTTCGTTTTCTTGTTTGAGTTGGCGGATTTCGCGGTAGCAGGCTTCAACATCTTGGTTTGCTATGTCGCGGTCGATGCCCATCTGCGGTGGCAGTTGTTTGCGTACCATGCCGAAGTAACCGCTGGCGTCAACCACAACTTTGCTGCGCATCTCGGAGACTTTGCCCGTGACCATGTTTTTGGCTGTGATGCCGACGACTGCGCCTTTCTCGATGATGGGTGAGCGGAAGTTCATGTTGTCTTGAAGAATTGCGCCTTTGTCGGTGGCTTTTTTGAGAAGCCATTGCCCAAACAGTCGCCTGTTGAGTAGATAACCGATGAAGTCTTTGTCTGCAATGGTGAAGACGGTGTTTTCGTCTGGTGAGAAGATTTTTATTCCGTCAATTTTGGCTTCGAGTTCGCCGCCTGTGGGCTTCTCGAGTCCTAGTGTCTTTAGGTGATGTTCGCCCAGGGCGTCGCCGCAGATTTTTTCGCCGATGTCTTCGCGTTTTTTCTTTTCTATGAGGCATACTGTTAAGCCTGATTCAGCGATGGTTTTTGCTGCTAAGCAGCCCGCTGTTCCTGCTCCAACGACTATAGCGTCATATTTTTCCATGTGATTTATCCTCCGAGGTAACTTTACTTTGTATACCTTGTTGTATATGTAAAGCTTAATAAATTATGAAGTGAGCAAAACCACACCGAGTGTAAAGCAAATGAGTGCCCCATTGACTTTGAGTGCTGAATTCCGCAAGCTCGTCGAAACCCAAATGGACAAAGTCCTAAAAGGCATCGAAGTAACTTTCAACGAAATAATAGAAAAACAAAAAATCGCCCCAACCGAACTCAAAGACGAGCTTGAAAGTCTAGAGGAAAGGTTCAACTTTCTTTTTCAGAAATGGAGCCTCGAAATCCTCTATTCCCTAATGCTTAAAGATTCCATCGGGTTTGGAGAGATAAAAAAAATCTTAACTGTTAACTCCAGAACGCTCTCGGATAAGCTCAAGATGCTGCAGAAACACGGTTACATTACACGAAACGTCACGGCTGGACCGCCCTTGAGAGTTGAGTATACACTTACTGCTAAAGGAAAAAACACTGTTCTTCTTGCATTGCCTTTGCTTTACTATTCCAGTTCCGCCTAAATATTATTTCGACGGAGTTTTACGAAACATCTGAGGAATGCTAGTGGATTCTTTCACTGTTTCAAAAACCATGCATGTTAGCGTCTTATCTAATCCTTTTATTAACCGTAATTTGTCGACAACAAACTTGCCGACTGCCTCTACATTTTCCCCACGCAATTTAACTAGCAAATCCCAGTCACCCGTGATTATGTGTACTTCTTGTACTTCAGGAAACCTTGCGATTTCTTCTGCAACTTGTCTTTGAGATATCGGGGTTTCGTCTTGGTTTTTTGCGCGGTAAGAGACTGAGGCTAAGATGAAGGCGGCGGTGCCGAGGTTGAGTTTTTCTGGGCTGAGGATAGCGCGGTATTCTTTGATTATGCCCATTTCTTCCATGCGTTTGGTTTTGGCGAAGACAGTTGTGATTGGAGCGTTGATTTTTTTGGCGATTTGGTTAGCGGTTAGTTTGCTGTTTTCTTGGATGAGGGTTAAGATGGCGAGGTCTTTTTCATCTAGTTTAGCGCTCATATGTAAATATTACAGGTTTCAAATATAAAAATGTGTATTTATTGTAAATTATCCATGTTTTATTGTATAAAATTTATTACCCGCCATGCACAGTGTACACCAAAACAAACTCACAGGGACATATATGCCAAAACAAGAATTAATAGAAATGCCCAAATCGTTAGACCAACTGTCGGCGACGGAAATAGAAAGAAAAGCCTGCATAGGCAAAATTATGACTTACACATTAAAGAGTCTCTCAACAACTTTTGTTAACAAAGGTTTCCAGTGGCTCTTGCCCGTGGCACTCAGCCAAAGCACCGACCCTCTGTGGCCTGATCCAGGAGCATCAATAGAGAAAAGAATTGAAGTCGACATCTACGGCAAACCAGTCCGCACCACAGCCAGCATGATTATCCACAAACTCGTCGCAGCCTCAACAGCCTACCCCAAACTCTTCATCCTTTCACCAAACATCCGGATTGAGAAAGCTGAACGCGCCAAAACAGGCAGGCACATCTACGAATTCACCCAACTCGACTTTGAAGCCCGAGATGCAACCTCAAAAGAGATTTTTGCTTTGGTTGAAGAAGCCATCGGCACCCTCGTGAAAGACTTAAAGAAAGACATGAAAGGCGAATTAACTACTCTCTGCCGCTGTGACACCCTCAAAGCGCCAAAAGCACCCTTCAAAATCTATGACCGCGTAGAACTTGAAGCCAAATACGGTGCAGACTGGGAGGCAGGCATATCCGAAGAAACGAAGGAACCTGTGTGGGTAACTAACATTCCACGAGAATTCTACGATTTCGAAGACTTCAAGACGGGCAAATGGGACAACTATGACTTGTTCCTGCCACAATTTGGCGAAGTCCTCTCAGGCGCTAAACGCGAGTACGAATACGCTAAAATTCTAAAGAAGATTGAGCGTGACCAAGTTAAGAAAGAAAACTATGCATTAGTGCTCAAGATGGCGAAGGAAGGCAGACTCAAACCCACCGCTGGCGGAGGCATAGGCATGGAACGTTTAGTCGGATGGCTTGCAGGCGTCAAACACATCGGTGAATGCCAACCGTTCCCACGTGTCCCCGGCACAGTACATGAACTCTAAGGAAAGACACACAATGAATCCGTACTTAGAAGCATTACAAGCTAAAATGAGTGTAGCAGACTTCCAAAAACTCAGTGCCATAGACAACCCCAACGTTCACGAATTTATCGCTAAAGAAAGCGACCTATGCCATCCAGAAAAAATCTTTATTTGCAGCGACTCCGCCGAAGACATGGCTTTTGTACGTAAACAGGCAATCGCCACTGGCGAGGAACAAGCAATCCTGACTATACAAGGGCACACTGTTCACTTTGATGGCGAACAAGACCAAGGCCGCGATCGCCAAGCGACCAAATACCTCGTGCCCAAAGGCGTAACACTCAGCAAAGCGCTGAATCAGATGGATCGCCAAGAAGGGCTCCTTGAAGTTATGGGGTTGCTTCGTGGCGCCATGGTTGGCAAAACCATGATTGTACGTTTCATCGCTCTTGGCCCCGCTGACTCGATTTTCACGATTTTGGGTTTACAGTGCACTGATTCTTGGTATGTTTCTCATTCTGAATCTCTGCTGTACAGGCCGGGATATGAGCAGTTCGTGAAGGCAGGAGTAAAGACCGATTTCTTACGTGTGTTGCATTCGGCTGG
This sequence comes from Candidatus Bathyarchaeota archaeon, assembly GCA_963782525.1. Classification (GTDB taxonomy): domain Archaea; phylum Thermoproteota; class Bathyarchaeia; order Bathyarchaeales; family Bathycorpusculaceae; genus Bathycorpusculum. The sequence continues at coordinate 85,639 of CAWAKC010000004.1, read as the reverse complement.
AAAACTCAACAGTGACATGGTTAGTGTAGATTACGCAAAAAAACGCATCTACATCGACCACATGGACAACACCATCTATAGCGTCAACACCCAGTACGCAGGAAACTCTGTTGGCTTCAAAAAACTTGCATTCCGCTTAGCCATACGCAAAGCCAGCAGTGAAGGTTGGCTGGCAGAACACATGTTACTTATGGGTGTTTTTGGTCCAGGGGGACGCAAAACCTACTTTGCAGGTGCTTTCCCAAGTGCATGCGGCAAAACCTCAACCGCCATGTTACCAGGCGAAACAATCCTCGGCGACGACATCGCTTACATCCGAGACATCAACTCAGCTGCCCGCGCAGTCAACGTTGAATCAGGTATTTTCGGAATCATACAGGATGTTAAACCCAAAGACGATGCCTTAATCTGGAAAGTATTAACTAACCCAGGCGAAATCGTCTTCTCCAACGTATTGGTAAAAGACGGCAAACCTTACTGGCTGGGCATGGGACAAGAACTGCCCAAAGATGGCTGCAACTACAGCGGAACATGGTACGACGGCAAAAAAGACGAAACAGGCAATGACGTTCCAGCAGCAAACAAAAACGCACGTTACGCAGTAGCGCTCAAAGCACTCGAAAACGTTGACCCAGAACTGGATAATCCCAACGGCGTCGAACTTGGCGGCATAATGTACGGCGGACGCGACGTCAAAGCTTACGTGCCTGTTCAGCAAAGCTTCAGCTGGGACCACGGCATAGTCGCATACGGAGCCTCGCTGGAAACAGAAACTACGTTCGCAACCATCGGCAAAGAAGGCGTACCAGAAATCAACATGATGAGTATCCAAGACTTCATCAGCATTCCAATGGGCAAAAACGTCCACAACAACTTAGACTTCGGAAGAAAACTCAAAAAGCAACCCATAGTCTTCGGAGTCAACTACTTCCTCAAAGAAGTCGGCAACGACAAATACCTCAACAGCCCCCAAGACAAACACGTTTGGATCAAATGGATGGAACTACGAGTCAACAACGAAGTCGGCGCACTAAAAACACCCACAGGATACATACCGAAGTACGATGATCTCAAAAAACTATTCAAATCGGTCTTAGGCAAAAACTACGCAAAAGAAGACTACATCAAACAATTCACCATACGCGTCCCCGAAAACCTAGCAAAAATCGAGCGCGTCCAAAGATTCTACCAAGAAAACGTCACTGACAACCCACTTGAAATGTTCGGCATACTCTACCTACAACGCCAACGCTTACTCGAAGCCAAAGAGATGTACGGCGATTATATCTCGCCCGAAAACTTTGAAAAAGAAGCAGAGAGTTAAGTGCAAAGATGGCGAATAAAACAAATTTTTTTCCCCTTTCTTGCGTCATCCTTTTAAATGAATGTGACATAACTGAATTAAAAATTCATAATTGTTAATAAATAAAAACAGTCATGAAAATTTAAAGAGAAAGAGTGATATAGAAAATGATGATGAAAAAGCTGGACAAAAAAACCTTGACGTACAAAATAGACATGTCTACTGTTGAAGAAGATGGTTCGTTCCAGTGTCCCAAATGCGGACTCTCGATATCGCCTGATGACGAATCGGAAGAAAACTACCAAATCTTGGAAACAAAAGTCGTCAACGACGAACTCGCGGAGCTAATGATTAGCTGCAACAAGTGCACAAGCACCATAAAAGTTACTGGTTTCCAGCATGACTTAGAAGATTAAACCGTTCGACCAATTTTTTAGTTAATTTCTATTTTTGTTGGCGGAAACTAAGAAAAGTTTTGAAAAAATAGCTTGGTTAGGGCTGCGCAGAGTTGTTCTTTCCATTGAGTTCTGGAGTTAAAGTTGAAAGAAGAAAAAATCATTCTGTCAGAAAATCTATCAATTTTTTCTTCTTCTAATCGATAGCGGTCTTTCAACAAAACATGAGAATGCAGAAAGCCTGCGATTGCTCCTTTCTTTTGTTAGAAAGAAAAACTGTTTTTTCCTACGGGAAAGTGTTGTTCTTCTTCTTTCGAAGACCATTAATCTGCATCTTTCTACCTAAGAGAAGAAGACAGTGTCGCCACGCCATCACTGTCTTCTTCTTTCAAAGAAGTTCTGCTGCCTCTAACGATGGCCGTCTTTCCCGCTCCGTTATGACAAGAAAACCAAAGTTACTGCCTGATTTACCCTGAAAGTCAAGTTGTCAACTGCCGTTAGGGCAAATATTTTATTCTATCCTCAAACTGTATTTATTTGGGATTTGAATGCTTGTTGAGACTTTTACTGTAGGCATGTTGTCAGCGAACTGTTACGTGGCAAGTTGCCCAGATACAAAAGAAGCCATCGTAATTGACCCAGGGCTTGACTTTCCTTCCGAAGCTCAACCAATCTTTGAGTACATAGAGGAAGCCCAGTTGAAAGTCAAATTCATCGTTGACACACATGGCCATTCAGACCACGTGAAGGGCAACGCGGTTTTCCAAGAAAAATACAACGTCCCAATCTGTATTCATCCCTTAGACGCCCATTTCATCGAAGGAGAAGAAAAAAGCAAGATCCCAGCCAACGTTATGATAAATGAAGGCACTTTTCTCCAATGCGGCGACGAAACCCTCAAAGTCATTCATACACCCGGACACACTCCTGGCAGCATATGCCTTGTGGGCGAACACCTCATTTTCACGGGAGACACACTGTTTGCAGGGGGCATCGGCAGAACCGATTTTCCAGGTGGCTCAATGAGCGACATGGCGGCTTCTTTAGAGAAACTGACCCATCTACCCGATTACTTACTGTTGTATCCTGGACACGGGGAAACTTCTATGCTTGGAGAAGAAAAAAGAACCAATCCCTTCCTAAACAACAAAAGCGAAACAATGCTTTTTTAGTTTAGTAGTTTGGCGGGTTTTGGCTGATTTCCTGCAGCGCCCGCAACCGTTTAATTATGTTTGGGTGAGTTGAGAAGATTTCAGCGAATTTGTCGATAGATGTTGGTTGTTTTGCAAGGGTTTCCCGCAGTAGGTCTTCTTTGTTTGTTAGGTGGTTTGCGTTTAGTTCTGCGAAGTCTGCGGTTGCACGTTCGGGGTCGGCGATAAAGAGGGCTTTATAGGAGCTGTTGCTTTTCTGTTGGTCTTTGTTTGGTTTGCCTACCCGTTTGCTTTCCTGAACAATAGTTACTAAGCCCGTGGATAGTTTTTGAGCGCCATTTTCAACGATTGAAGCGCTATGCCTGTCTGCGTAGTATTCGCGTAGGCGACTCAGGTAAAGTGTGAATAGGGTAAGGATCCAGGAGAAAGCCATGAAAGCCAAGCCGAATAATGCGTTGTTTCCGCCGCCTCCATTTTTGCGGTCTGTATTGCCGCCGAACATGCCTGAAAGCATCAGGGAATAACCGATGTAATAGAACAATGCTGGCAGAAAAGAAACCACCATCATGACTTGTACGTCGCGGTGTTTTAGATGGCCGAGTTCGTGACCTATAACGGCTTCGACTTCGCCGCTGTCAAGGTTCTGAAGAAGCCCTTGGGTTACAGCGACTCGGCTGCCTGTTAAAGGTGAGCCATATGCGAAGGCGTTTGGAAGTGGGATTTGGGAGAGCATAAGTTTTGGCGTGGATATTCCGCTTTTCTGGCTTAAATCCGAAACCATTTGATGAACTTGCGGGTTTTCGTTTTGAGGCATCTCTTTTACTTTGTAAATCCACCCGACAAGGTAGGGTGAGAGGAGCCACTGTGCCACGTTAAGAACTACGACTAAGGCTCCAACTGTGATTAAATCAAAGTATCCAACCCATAGGAGCACAGCTGAGAAAACAAGGGTCGTTAAACCAAAAATGGCGGCTAAAGTAGCAACCATTGAAAAGCGAAGTTTCCAAGTATTCATCTATCGTTCACTGTTCTTCAATGACGGTTCAAGCAAGCTTATAACTTTTATGCGCTAACACAAATCATCCATCCTTTAAAGCCTACAGCAGAAAATCATACTTTTTGACCGATTAAAATGAGATGTGGTGATCCAGAGCTAAAGTTTTCGCCCTCATACCCCCCATAAACTTTCTTAACTGCAAAACCAGCTTTATCCAGCATAGCTTCAAGTTTGCTGTGTTCGTACAGTCGGACGGCATGTTCAAAAACTGATTCTCGTCCGGTCGCTCTGTCTTGAATAATCCATAAGTCGCACAGCCAATTGCCTTCGGGGCTAACGGTTCTTTTTTGTTGGAGAAAAAAGGTTGGGTATTCTTTCTGTTTGAAGGGTTGGTTTTTGTCTTTGTATTTGTGGGTTAATTCTTGGCGGTTGAAAACGTCGATAACAAAGATGCCCTTATGTGTTAGTACTCTTTGCGTTTCTGCCAAAGCAACCATATCGTCTTGTTCGGTGGGCAAGTACCCAAAACTTGTGTCCATGCTAATTGCAGCTTCAAACGCTTCTGCTTTATAAGGTAAAAATCGCATGTCGCCCTTGACAACCGTGATCTCTTTGGAGCGTTGTTTAGCGATTTTGAGAAGGTTCGCGGAAATATCCAATCCCGCAATGCCAAATCCCAGATGGCTAAGGGGAATCATGTGCCTTCCAGTTCCGCAGGCAAGATCCAAAACGTATCCTTCTGGCTTAAGGAGACTTTTAAGGAATTGTACTTGCTTTTCCGTTTGGTTTTGATCCGCCATCTCAGCCCAGTAAACTCCCATTTCATCAAAAACGTTCATGTTGCCGTTTCCGCCTTACCAGTAGAAATGCCAAAATTCCAAGCGCAATTATAATTACAAGGATAATGTCGTTTTTGCTGTCGCAGATGGTTTGGTTGATAGCTTGGGTGTCGTTTGTTCCCCACCAATTGTTGGTGGCGTCTGCATTCCCAGTTAACGAATAAATGCCGAATTCGCCCTTCACAGATGCAGTTATAATGCATTGATTTATTTTCGTTGTATTATCGCAAAGAATTGTGGTTGCATTGAGAATGCCATTCTCTATTGAACAGCCCAAGCCCATCTGTTTATTGTATCCATTGCAGTAGGATGTGAAGCTGATGGCGCCTGAATTGAATTTTATGGGGCTATTGCTGGTGCCTTGGGCGGTTAGGGTGCCGTTAACTTCAATGCTGTGGCTTCCTAAGTTCACAGTGACTCCCGGTTGAATGGTTAAAGTTACGCCTTGATTTACGAGTGTGTCGTTGGCAAGTGAATATGGGCTCCCAGACGGTGTCCATGTTGTATCTTGACTGATTAACCCACCAACATTTGAAGAAGCCTGCCCGAATCCCCGTGGAAACGAGCCAGCTACAACCAACCCAGTGATCACTAAAGCAATCAAAAAAACAGCAAAAAACAAGTCCTTACTCATAGTCATTCAACTATCTGGGTTACATTAAAATTTATTGACTTTTTGTGGTTTATAGATTCTTTCCACAAAGGTGAGCAGGTTTGCTTTCATAAATTGTTTTCGAGCCACTTAAATATCCAACCGCCCTTTTCTTTGTGACTGGAGAACCATGTGTTGACTGAAAAGCAGCAGTGGCAGCATCTATACATGCTCTTAAAACTCGCTGAAATGGGCGCTTACAAGCGAACGGCTAAAATCTCGACGGAATACTTGGCTAAGAAACTTGGGATTTCCCAACAAACCGCATCGCGCTACCTAATAGACCTCGAGCGTAAAGGTTGGATAGTACGCAACATATCTCCTGAGGGTAGCTTAATCAAAATTGAAGAGCAGGGAATCAGGGAGCTGCAGAAGCTGTATTTGGGTCTTAAGGTTTTGATGGAAAAATCTTACCCGCCTTCTGTAACTTTGGAAGGGACTGTTTTTACAGGGTTAGGTGAAGGCGCATACTATATTGGAAAAGAATCCTACCGAAATCAAATCATTGAAAAATTAGGTTTTGAACCCTACCCAGGCACGCTTAACCTTAAATTATCATCAGATTATGACATCAAAACCCGCATGGAGCTGGATGGATACCCGGCAATTGAAGTGAAAGGCTTCCAAAACCAGGACCGAACCTTCGGGCTGGTGAAATGTTACCCCGCGGTGATTGGCAATGAAGTGAAAGGAGCATTAGTCACAGCCCTGCGTAGCCACTATGACGCTTCCGTGCTGGAGATAATTGCGCCCGTTTGCCTGCGAAAGGCTTTGTGCCTAAAAGATGGTAACAAAGTCAAAGTTGAAGTTTACACTCAAAGTAGCTAAAAAGGCAAGTTAGACTGCCTGTACCTGAACTGCTTTTTTTCATACTTAGGCTTACGTCTTGAAGCTATCAAGTAACCAGCTACTAAACCGAAGATTAAACCGCCTAAATGCGCTAAAATGTTTACTCCTGGTTCTACGTTAATGAAGAACAAAAAGAAGGCAAAAACTAGGCCCCCAGAATGGATTGCCTCACCGAGCGCCGATCGTAAATTACGCATGCACCGAAAAGTGAGAAGATTGCGCCTGAAGCTCCAATACCGGCTACATCAAGTGGTCCAAACCCGAGGTACAAGAGGTTGCCTGCTAAGCCGCCGAGAAGATAGATGCCCAGATATTCGGGCAATGAGAACATTTCTTCTCCCCGCAACCCAAAGATGAGAAGGAAAAGCATGTTTCCGACTAGATGGAATATAGAGGCGTGGATAAACATTGATGTGAGCAGTTGGTAGTATGCACCTCCATACAAAACTAAACCGTTAACTTGCCCCCACTGCGAGTAGATGGTGCTGCTTGTTTGAATAGCGTCTCCGCCGATTATTGCGCCTACAATGTATATGGCTACGTTTAACGCGATTAGAATGTATGTTGGCTTGTACTTCTCGCATCCCATAAGCGTGCAACCAATCATTTGGAAAGTTTGTCGATTATTTTCTGTTTAATCTTGGATGAACTATCTAAAGCATTCTCCGCAAACTTGGCGATTTTCACGATTTTCACGGGCAGTTTATGCTTTGCAATGTATGATTGGACTGCAGTTTCCATATCGGTCTGGTCGTAGCCTAAAGCGATTATATCTGGCTTGACTATGCCAATGACCTCACCGATATCAAAGTTCTCGTAACCCAGAACTGCTTGGTCAACAACCTTTAAAGACTCCACGAGCGAACACCGCTGATCCTCAGACATTATGGGTTTTTTGCCCTTCATCTTTTCCACGGTGCTGTCACGTGCAATGATAACTATGAGTTTAGCGTTTTCTCCCCCTCCCTTTTTGGCTTCTTCTAGAAACCGCACGTGACCCAAATGCAGCAGGTCAAAGACGCCTGAGGCTAAGACAACTTTTCTTTTTGGTTTGTTGGCCATTCGAAGTTCACTGCGCCGATTAATCTTAATGCGTCAAGTAGCCCTTCACAGTAAGCTACCGAAGTTAAGCTGGTTTCAAGGTTGCCCTGAGCCTTATAATACTTTGCATCCTCCAAATAATCCATCGCATAACTCAAAACAGAAGTTACCATTTCCTCGGATAGCCCGATGGGAGTTTTGTTTTTAGCGAGTTCGCTGAATACTTTTTCAGCCATAGAAATATATTTAGTAGTAAGCGCCTCTAAACTCATTTTACAAACCGCCTAAACTCCGCTGGTGCACCCGCAAAAGCAATTAATGAATCAACCTCCATAAAATGCAACTCACCAGGGATAATGAGGCTGTAGGGTGGCCCTCCAAAATCAAAATTCGCTAAGTCCTTTATGAAGTCAGCTTTTAGGGCGGGGTTGTCGCTGCCAGCTCTTGCGATTCCAACCGCAACCGCATCAGGGATTATTACACCCCCTTTCTTTTTTTGCTCAACCTCCTCTAGAAGGGTTATGGCTTGGTTAATGGTTAAGTACTGGTTTTCATTGGCTTTCAAATCTAAAAGGCAGAGAGTGTGTAAGCCAATTTTTTTATTTTGGGCGATAACGTTGTAGGGGGTTTCTGAAAAATTTTCTGGGAAGGGCACTGTGACGGTTTTTCCAAACTTATAATTGTGTAATCCAGAGAGGCTTATGATTGCGGACATGATGGATGTGCCATGTACTATTCGGGTTTTTATTCCCAGTTTTTCTGCGTCAATCCGCAGGGTAACGTGGGTTGTTGCAATGAAGGGGTCTCCAGGAACCAAAAACACTGCTTTGCCTACTTTGGCGGCTTGCAAAATCAGGGTTCCATTTTCGTCTTCAAGTGTCTGCCTTGTAACCACTTGGACTTTTTTGCCGCATAACGCTTCAAACCGTTGCAGGCTAAAGTCAGGCATGCGGCTCGTGTAGTTTTCCATAAAAACTGTGTCTGCCGATTTGGTTTCCTCTAAACCCTTGACGGTTATGCCTCTTTCGTCGTTTAATCCTAAACCTATGAAGACAAGTTCATTCAAAGTGAGCCCTAATGGAGTAAGTAAGTGCTTAAAATTTAAAGCTATTTTTCTTTAATATCGCCGCTTTCGACCAAAATGTTGTAGTAATACTTGCATGTTCCAGGAGAAAGCCCGTGGCGCGAGCAAAATATTGTGAGAAGTTCCTCTACGGATTGGTTTGGGGCTTTGTCTTTAACCATTTGTCTTAACTCTTGGATTTTGTGTTTATCTAGTTTTTCGCTCATATGCATCTACTGCTCAAAACGTTTACATTATCATTGTTTCGCTTGTTCAAAACCCTTTTGCTGACAAGTTCTCAGGCTGGAACATCCAACCAAACATTTATATCATTTACGTTAACAAGAAACCATGGAATTTACGGCGCAGCTGAAGGAAAAAACATTGAAGCCCATTGAAAGCCTAATCAAGGATAGCGTTAAAAATCTAAAGCCCTGCGTTCACGGTGCAGAGGTTTTAGGTGCTGCAGAAGAAAGTGGGCTTTTGCCGCAGAATATTTTAGATTTCAGTTCCAGCGTAAACCCGCTGGGTCCGTCCAAAAAAGCTTTGGGCGCCGCAAAGGCAGCCTTCAGCCAAATTGCAGCTTACCCCGACTCAAACTCCAACGAGCTGCGACAAGTCATAGCTAACCACTATGGAATCAACAAAGGCCACATAGTTGTCGGGAATGGCTCCACTGAACTGATGTATTTGTTCGCTGAGGTTTTCCTAAAAGAAGGTGACAAAGTAGTTATGCCAGCGCCAACTTTTGGCGAATACGAAAGCGCAGTCCGCAAAACTGGGATAATACCCAAATTCGCCAAACTAAACAAAGCCTTCAACATTGACTCAGAAGCCTTTAAACATGAGATGGCTGATGCAAAGCTGGTTTTTCTCTGCAATCCAAACAACCCAACTAGTAAACTCATCCCCAAAGAAACACTTACAGACATCATTGAAACAGCCCTAAAACAAAGCACTCTTGTTTTCCTCGATGAGGATTTTTTAGAGTTTGTTGAAGACAAAAAGAATCTGACAATGATAGGCAGAATCAAGCAGTTTCCCAACCTGTTCATTCTGCGATCCTTCACAAAGATTTATGGGTTAACGGGTTTGCGAGTTGGTTACGGTATTGCCAACGAAGGTATTATAAACATACTCTCGTGTGCCAAGATTCCATGGAATGTTAACTGTTTAGCTCAAGCGGCTGCCGTTTCTGCACTAAAAGATGAAGAACACCTCAAAGTGACATGTGAGCTTATCGAAAAAGAGAAAGCGTGGCTACAAAGTGAGATGGAAAAATTTGGTTCATTCAAATTTTCTACTCCAGATGCAAACTTCTTCTTCATCGAAATTCGAAAGTCAGGCCTAACCGCAGCAGAAATAAAGAACAGAATGCTCAAGCAGGGTATTCTAATTCGAGATTGCACATCATTTAAGGGACTTGACCAGTTTTACATTCGGGTTGCTATCAAGACTCATGTGGAGAATGAGCGGTTGATTGAAGCATTCAAGCAAACATTAAAGGCAGTTTGATTCATCGCTATGCTTGCGCTTAACCTCTCGTTGCTTTTGGATTCAATTTTGATTTTTGCTTTAGCTTTCTTAATCGACTTGGTTTTTGGGGAGTACCCTAATAGGATTCACCCAACCATTGGCATAGGAAAAATGATTTCATACCTTAAACGTAGAGCAAAGAGCTCAAATCCACGGATTGAGAAAGCAAACGGCGTTTTAATGGCATTAGCAATCATGATGGTTGTCGCGCTCCCAGTTTTAGCGTTACTTTTCTGGTTAAGAACCTTGCCCTACGGCGAAATATTCTACGTAATCGTCGGCGCAATCCTGTTCAAAGCAACCTTCGCTATCAGAGGCATGGGACAATATACCCTTCCCATAGCAAAAACCCTCAAACAGAAAGATTTAGCTGGCGCACGAAAATGGTTGCCCTATATTGTTAGGCGTGACCCAAACAGCCTAAATGAACGCCAGATTATTTCTGCAGCCGTCGAATCCATTGCCGAAAGCACCACAGACGGCATAACAGCACCCTTCTTCTTCTACGCGCTTTTCGGAGTTCCAGGAGCTTTTGCCTATCGAGTAATTAACACTTTAGATTCGATGGTTGGCTACAAGAACTTGGAATTCAAAAACATCGGTTGGTTCTCCGCCAAAATGGATACAATAACCAACTATATTCCCGCGCGTAACAGCCTACTTGATGGTTGCGGCCGCATTCATTGTGCGTGAGGATTGGCGTGAATCCTACCGGATCCTGCAACGTGACAAACACAAAACCGCAAGCCCCAACGCAGGCTACACAATCTCAGCTATGGCAGGAGCCTTGAACATTCAGCTTGAAAAACAAGGCCACTACACATTAGGCGATGACTATGGAATTTCGCATGAACATATCCCAAAGGCTTTGAGAATGATGAAAGTTACAGCTGCACTGTTTGGTTTGGTTGTAGTTGTTCCGTTTTTGGCTTTAAGAATTTATTTTTTCGGGGTCTAATTAGCTGAGCCTATTTGGATCCTAATAGTGGTTCTATGTTGAAACGGTAGAGAGTAGACTGCGGTACCAACCTTCTGGAGCCTAATAGAAACTCTATGCAGAAGCCTAAAGGTAGGTTACCTTAGTTTAGAATCCCTAAAGAGGGTAGGTCGTGATTGGCGATTTTCCAACCAAATGCATGCTGAAAAGCAATGGTTCTTGAAAACACAAGGAAAAACCTTAACAGAAAACATGCAAAAACGCTTTAAAACCAGCAAACCAACTAACACAGCATAAAGGGGAGCAAAGGGAGTATGCCAGTTTGAAGCCGTTCAGCTTTGTCCATGCAGCAGACCTGCATTTGGGGTATTCTCAATACGGGTTAGAAGCGCGAAGGCAAGACTTTGACGACGCATTCAAGGAAGTCGTGGATAAAACAATCGAGCTCAAACCCGACTTCATGATTATCGCCGGCGACCTCTTTCACCAAGCCAGACCATCTAACCACACCCTCGAAAACACTATACGCAGTTTTAAGCGGCTAAAAGATGCAGACATCCCAGTTTTAACGGTTGACGGGTCACATGATTCTGCCCCAAACACCATAACGAGCACAATCCTCTATCCCCTTGACAGCGCAGGTTTAATCACTCATTTGCCCAGGCATCAGGGTGCATGCTGGAGCAAACCGGATCGCTGCTACGTCTACGGCATCCCAACCTACCATAACCGCCACAAAACGCAGGAAGCATTGCCAAAATTCATGGAGGAAAATCCACCAACTCCTAAAGCTGGCGTAGCCAACATCTTTGTTTTTCACGGTGCCATAGATATTCCAAGCCTCAAGGGACCTTTTGAAGCAGAAATCCTGCCTGACGAGTTGCCAAGCGGGTTTTGTTATTACGCGGCTGGTCACGTTCATGAAAGGTATCTGGGCAAGTTTAAGGATGGATTTTTGGTTTACAGCGGCTGCACAGAAACAGTCAGCTACAGTGAAGCCAAGTACCCTAAAGGATTTTACCATGTAAAGGTTGATGAGAAAGGCCAGGTTCAACCTGAACTAATCGAGCTGGCTTCTCCCCGCAGATTCGTCATTGCTGAACAAGATTTCTCGGGCATGTCTTCAGCCAAAATCACTGAGTTAGCGACCCAAATGGTTCGAGACTCAGAAACGGAAGGCGCAGTGATAATTCCAGTTCTCAAAGGAACGCTACCCCCTGAGGCAAGCCGAACAGAAATCGACGTGGGAAAAATCCGAGGCGCTGCCCCAAAAGCCCTGCTTGTTCACCCAATCGTTCTGCTAAAGGAAACGGCGGTTGCTGACGAAATCGTGCGGTCCATATTCGAGGGCAACTTTAAAGACCTAAAAACCAAGGGTTTTGAATATTTTGTGGAAATTTTTTCTGCCCGTTACGGCAAAGAAGAAGCGGAAAAAATCGCTAAAGCCGCCCTAGACTTAATTGAGCCCTTAACCCGCAAACAGGACGACAAAGTGAAGCAAGCCATCGAGGAGCTGACCGAATGAAAATCGAAATAGTGCAGCTCGAAAACATACGCAGCCACACAAAATCCACCGTACCCTTCACACATGGGTTTAACTGCTTAGTCGGCGGGGTAGGCTGCGGTAAATCCAGCGTTATGTACGCCATCGATTTTGCACTTTTCGGCGACACAATCGGCAGCAGAAGCTTTGAGTACCTCATGCGGGAAGACGCTGACTGGTGCAGAGTTACGGTGCAGTTTGCCCAAAACGGCAGCACTTACAAGTTAACCCGAGGCTTAAAACGTAAGGGCAAAAGCATCAGCCAAGACCTTGAACAACTCAAACTCTACGAGGACGACAGGCTGGTGGCAAGCATGAAAATGGAAGCCATTGCTGAACAGTTTAAAGCCATCACGGGGCTTGACAGGGACCTTTACCGCGAAATCGTCTGGTTTAGACAGGAACACCTCAAGGACCTGCTTGATGCTAAGCCGCGGGATAGGCAGACTCGGTTGGATGAATTATTTGGGTTGTCCGATTATGAGGTTGCATGGAGCAACATTGCCCAATACCAACGTGATTACGATACAGAGAAGAGGATTTATGAAAAAGACCCTGATGTTCTCGGTGTAGAAAAACTCAGCAACGACTACAACCGTGCAAGCGAAGAATTCACGCTCCTAGAGATGGATTTGGAGACAGCAACCCAGAAGCTATCAGTGGCGAAGAGGGCGCTGGATGAAGCAAACGCCGAGCTCAAACAGTTGGAAGAGAAAAAACTCGCCGTAGAGGAGCTTAAGCGCAAAGAAACACGAATAAACGCCGATATAAGCAACATGACTGCAACGTTAGCTTCGATTAACCAGCGTATTGAAGGCAAGAAAACCATAGTGGATAATTTGCGGCAGCGCAAAAGCTCGCTGGATTCTCAGATAAAGCTGTGTTTGGTGAAGCTTGAGCAAGCAGGATTACCAGCTAATCAGCCCTTAGAGCAGTTGGGTTCTTGTTTAGCCGGGTTTGACGATAAAATCAGCAGTTTAAAGGCTGAGCAGGAAGCAACAACGCGGAGTCTGCAGACCGACCAGAAAAGAGTTGGGCAATTATCAGAGGAAGATAAGTGTCCCCTATGTGTTCAGCCCTTAACTGGCGATTATAAAATAGGTTTACTGCAGAGGATAAAACAGGAAAACATTGAACGGGAAAAAACGATTAACAAGCTTAGGCTGGATGTTGCTGACCTACAGAAAACAAAGGCAGTGGCTTCTGAAGCATTTTCGAGTTTACAAACCTGTTTCACTCGGGATGCCGATTTGAAAGCAAGAATAGGAGAAGAAGAAAACAACCTCGCCAGCCTCATAACTGAATTTGCTGAGAAACAGAAACTTGAGGCGGATTTTCACTCACAGTTGCAGGTGGTGCAGTTTGAAATCGGCAAATTCAACGTCTCCGATGTTGAAGAAACCAGGGTGCACAGGGAACATGCTCTCAAACAATATTATGCCATAGAATCAGATTTACGCACAAAGGAGAACCGGAAAAAAGACCTCGCCCAACGTTTAGATGATAACAAAGAACGCATCAACTTGGCGCAGGAAAAGATGGAGCGCATGGAGAAAATCCGCAGAACCGTTGAAATCCTCGATGCTATTCGAGTTGCTTACCGAAGCATCCAGCCCAAACTGAGAAGCGAATTCGTGAAGGTCCTGCGTAACTTTGTTCAGCAGGTTCTTGATAGTTTAGTTTGCGGTGAAACCCCGATGCTTAACGTGGTTATCGACGAGACTTACACACCTTATGTGAAGAGCGAAACTGACGTTGAACGCGAAGTCAGTAACCTCTCAGGCGGAGAACGCACACTTTTAGCGTTTGCCTATCGGCTAGGCTTGGGGCAACTGATTATGCAATCAAGGACAGGCCATGGCTTAAGTATGCTGATGCTTGATGAACCCACCGAGAACTTGGGCAGCGAAGATGGCAGCATAGAACGGTTAGCTGAAGCCATCAGCCGATTCAAAGCGATCGAACAAATAATCGCCGTCACCCACAGTGAAGCGTTTGCCGCAAAAGCTGACCATGTTATTACTCTTGAAAAAGAAGGCGGAGTCAGCAGAATTTCAATCGAAAGATAATTTTTTTTATGTATCCTTTTTAAGCGGTTTAGCGCTTTCTGGACAAACCTTATATCTAATTTCAATCCAAAGAGAATGTCAGAAAAAACCGGTGATTCGATGAATAAAAAAAATATGTACCTAATCGTTGCGGTTTTAGTGATTGTGATAATCATTGCTGGAGTATCCGCCTATGTTTTGATGAATAATGGAGGCGGCGGAACAACAAACCCGACAACTACACCCTCACCAACACCTGCCCCATCTGTTGTGGGCGCGAGTACACTGCAATTCAAAGTTAACGAAACCACCAGCGGACAACTAGTAAGCTACAACTTTGCAGCTAAGAACGTAAACACTACAACCGAAGTGCTAAGAATGGACATACTAGGCGGCAGCGCAGGCAACTACAGCTACATCGTAGACCTTGGCACTCAAACATCCTCCCTCAAGATTAATGATGGCGCATGGACATCAAGTGACTTCAACAATGATTCGTCTTATATTGTAGCGTTCGCTGACTACCAAACTGCTCTAATTAACTGGACTGGCCAAACAAGTTATTCATACTCTGCCCCAAGCGGTGCATCGATCGTTATCTACGATATTCAAGTGAATCCTACACTCAACGACTCGCTTTTTACAACCAGTTAAATTAACCGCATAAATGTTGATTATCCCCAACACATTCCCTTTTTTTAATTTTTGCTAAAGTAAAAGAAAAGCTAACTGTTTGTAGGGTTCCACCTAAGTTTTAAGAACTATGTTAAATTGTTTTATGCATCTTTGACTTCGCAGAAAAAATGTTGATGTAACCAAATGTTTCTAAATCAAAGCGTATACGATAATTACTACGCCGATAACGATGCTTGCTGAGCCTGTGAGGGCTTTGATTATTTTGTTTACTTTTTCAAGGTTTGAAGCTGTATAAGCCATTACAGACCCGACCACGCATGAAATCCCCACCATGCCCAAAATGACGCCAACGCCGAAGAGAAAAATGAAGACCGCTCCAATCTCAACTGAATTCACGGTTGATAGCGTAACCAGCATTAGGGCGGCGCTTCCTCCCAGTCCCTGCAAGGCGCCTGTTAGGGCTGATTTATGCAGGTGAGCGTGTCCATGATGGTCTTCGTTGTCGTGCTCGTGATTATGGGAATGCGGATGCGTATGTGGATGGATGTGGGTATGTTCATGGACATTTTGGTTGGGACGGATTCTTTGAGCAATTAATGGTCTTAACACGTATGCGCCAAGGATTATTAGCAGAACTCCAGCGGCTGCGTCAAACAAGTGAACGACTGTTTCGGGAATCACAACACTTAGGGTGAGAACCAATAATCCGATAATGAACAGAACTGCTGAGTGCCCAAATCCCCAAATGGTGGCGGAGGCTATGGATTTGCGGAGACTTTTGTTGTTGCACATTAGAGTAGAAACGGCGACGATGTGGTCTGGATCCATCGAATGTGCTAAACCTAATCCTAGCCCAGTGAGAAGGATAAATATTATCGACGACAGATCCATATCTATGCATACCCTTTAAGGAATCAGTAATACTTTTCTATGTCACAAGGGCAAGACGAACTGCAAAAACAATCAGGTAATGTTTGAACGGGCTTTTTGGAGGATAGCCTGCAAAGCGCATTTCGTAAATGGCCCTAATTGTCCTTCATCTTCAGGCTTTGCCTTGTCAAAGGCAAAGTTTGCCAAATTTTCCAAAGGGCACTTTGACGCTGCTTGAACAATCATCTCAAAAGAAGTCTGGTCAACGGTTTCAGCTGTTTTTTTGGGGAACAGTCCTTTCGCTAAATCTTCATCAAGCCTCAAGGCGGCAATGACAAATGATGAGATTTTCCCGTCTGAAAGTATCAATTCAAGCTGTTTTTGGAGCGCCTTATACTGAGGGTTTTTGCTCGTTATTTTTCCCTCAGACGCTTGGACTATGATGGTTTCAATCGAGAGGCATCTATCCGCCAACCTAGTTACGAGCGGTCGGTCAGGCCAAATGTTTTCCTGTTTATAAATTGCCGTTTTCACTCCTTCCCGCACACACTTCCCAATCAACTCGCCAATAATCGTGAAGGTTCCAGCATACTGTATCGGTTCACCTTTTTTGGTGCAAACTACTGCAAGGCTGTCCGTCAATGTTCCTGTAGCAAGGTCGCCTGAGAAACGACTTCTAATATCCAATTCACGTATGGCGACAGTTTTTGCTTCAGTTGCTGTTTTTACGGCTTCCACCATGCTGCCGTCTGTTAAATTTCCGTCAACCACTATTATGATGTTTATGGTGCCGATTTTTTTGAGTTGACTCTTTGAAGCTGCCGGCTCACCTGCTGCCACAGCCACAGTTGCGCCAGCTGTCACGAAAACTGTCAAGATTACAGCATCATATTTTTCGGTAAATGCAACCACGTTCTTCATTTTGGCAGCAGTCATCAACCCAACTACTTTGTCCTTTGGAAGTTGAAGTTGGTTTGCTACATTTACCAAAAAGTTTTCGGGACCACTCCAGTGCATATCGTCCTGGTCGTTGCCAGAGCCTTCAGGAACCTGAACGTTGATAATTCCATTTGCCTCAACCAAACCTCCATTCAAAAGGGCAGAGCTGAGAATCCTGAGGGGTTTTTTTGACCATATAACAAGAGTTTGATCTTTGACTTCTGCTATAATGTTCTCTATTCCTGTGTCCATCTTCATCGGTTAGCCCTCTTTTAATTTTTAATGAAAGTTCAGTTTTTGTTACTTAAGGTTAGCTCGGAACGTGCGTGTCAAGTTAGTCTTGTCTAATCTATTAAGAGCAAAGCGAAGGTTTCAGGATTCTTATCAAACGGAAGAGTGAATTTTATTCCAGCTTTTTCCGCAGTTGCCTTAACGTTAACTCCGACGCCTTCTTCTGAATACCGCTTCATAGTTGGGTGAATACAAATTCCTTTTTCAACGTTGCATTTTTCGCACAATTGGCATGCACCGGAAACCAAGCCAGCAGCAAGCAGATATCCTCCTTTTGCAGCCGATTTTTCAAGGTCATGAACAACATCGAGTAGTTTTTTCATCTCATCTTTCCAGCCAGACCAGAATTTTTCCACTTTCAACTTCATATCTGCTGGAATGGAGGGTTCATCAGCTTTGGAAAGATACTTTATCAGATCTGAATCGCCCTCGACCTTCGTTTTAAATTTCATGAACAGGGCATAGTGATACTCACTGACGATTTTTCGAAATGCCTCAGGCGTGGGAGCGTGAGGTGGGCAGGCTAAGGTTTTTCCGTATTTTTCGCAGCCGAGTTGGCATTTGAAAACTACACGGTCTTCGATGACGATTTTTTTAACAGGAATGATTTTGGCGTCTTCAGCACCCAATTCGAAAGCTTGTTTTTTGAGGAAAGCAAATGATTCAATCTTGCCATCTTTTGCCATTTCAGTCACTTCTTAATTTTTTCCGAACGCGGCTGGTCGATAGACGCATGCTGGGTCCTGGTTTAAACTGTCCTTGCTAAAGATGTAAGCCCGGGCGCGACAGCCCCCGCAGATGATTTTGAATTCGCATAAACCACATTTGCCCTTGAGGTTATTACGGTCTGCTAACCTCATCAGTTCTTTAGATTTGGGCATGCGATCCATGATTTGCTGTATACTATCAGTTCGTATATCGCCGAATTCCAAGTTTAACGGTGCACAAGCGTATGCTTTTCCGTCTTCGAGAATCTCCAGCCACTCGTATTTTTTGAGGTTATCGCACATGCTGCAGGTGCTCCTTAGTTCGCGCGAGGGCTCTTTGGTTTTGAGTACGCGGTTGTTGAACATTTCATAGGGTACGATGAGGATTTTGTCCTGGACTTTTTTGTTAAGATCATAGATTTCGTTGAGCTGGTCTTCTCTTTGTTGGGGCGTTGGCTCGAGTGGTCCAAGAATCTTGAACTGGTTTTCAACGTCTATTGGCTGAGGAATAAGGGAGGCCAGATGGAAGCTGCGTGCTCCCAACGTGATTGCAAGTTTAACTAAATCTGAAACTTGGTTGGCAACATATTTTGTGTTGATAACGCTCATGGCGAATGGAATACCGAATTCTCTGCACAAAGTGACAGCGTTAATACCATCTTCAAAAGCGCCTTTTCCACGCAGTTTAGCATCAACTTCCTGTAACCCAGCAAAACAGATAATGGCCTTACAATTTGCATCGGCGAGCTCTTGGGCAACTTTAGCAGTAAAGTGCCAACCAGTAACCTTCACGTAAGGAGACAGTTTTAATTCAGCAACATAGCGAATGATTTCTATAAAGTCTTTGCGCATCAACGGCTCGCCTGTCCAGCCAGCGCCTGAAATGAAAATGTTGTCTACCCCAAAATCCGCCACCTTCTTTAGCATAACCTTCGCTTCTGCGGTTGCTAATTCGTTGGGAAGGGGTTTTCCGTCACCAAGAGAGAAAGCGTGTTTTACTGGGTAAGCTCGGGTGCATGACCAGATGAAGTGGTCAAGTTTGTTGCCGTATTTCTCGGCGCCAAAATTTTGTATGGCTTCTTCTTTTGAGGACAATTAAGTTACCTCTTTTTGATTAGCAGACTGAGTGATTACTTCGGATGCATCCTTTACATGTCCCGGAATCTTGGGGGGATTCTTTAGCAATTCCATCTGTGCGTGAGTAGCGTTAACGAGCGTTGGAAGCTCGGAAGGATGCTTGATGAATATCGCACCCTCTTTCTTTAATTCAGCCATCAAGGCGGTAGCTTTGCCAGCTGTGAAATCGCGACTTTCAATAGGCACCTCATCGATGACATAAGTTTTGATGCCCTGTTTAACCGCTTCAAGCGCCGTCTCTAGGTTAGAGAGATTACCATAACCAAACGGAACCGACGTCACCACAATGATAGCAGATTTTTTTATCATTTCATGAAGCAGTTTCTTTGACTGGTCAGTTATGGGTGAAAAAGGCGCTTCGCTAACCGTTGGAATTTTGAGAAGCTCAGTAGTCTCGTAATCTGTATCGAGCATGTTGAGTACCCCAGCCGTTACTTGATAGCCTTCATCCACCAACGCCTTCATAACAACTGTTCCCGTGCCCGCTCCTGCAATAAGGTGGATAGCACAGTTGCGTGGCATCGACGGCTTTTGGAGAGTGAGTGGAATTACGAAAAGAGAATTCGTGACAAGGCTTTTTTTGACGATTGCGTCAACGTTAAAAACAGCCTTTATATTCTCACTTGTCAGAACATTTTCTACGGGTCCCGCAGCAAAAATCTTTGCATCCTTAAGAAGCAAAATCGAGCTGCAGTAGCGTGCTGCCAGGTTTAAGTCATGGATAACTTCTAAAACAATTAATCGTTCCTTAATGCATAATTCTTTCACAAGGTCCATAATTTCAAGCTGGTTAATCATGTCCAGATGCGTAAGCGGTTCATCAAGCAACAGAACCTTGGGTTCCTGAGCTAATGCACGGGCGATGACGACACGTTGTTTTTCTCCACCACTCAATTCGTTTATCGGTCTGTCCGCTAGATGCCAAGTGTTGGTTCGGTTCATTGCTTTGCGGACTATGGTTAAGTCGGTATCCGATTCCATTTGGAACCTTTTCATATGTGGGTTGCGTCCCATCATCACGATGTCTAAAGCACTGAAGCTAAAGCCTATGTTACTTTCTTGTGGAACTATTGCCATTTGTTTGGCTAAATCTACGCTTTTCAAGCTGTAAATGTCGGATTTATCGAGGATTATGGTTCCATTGTAGGGTTTGAGGGTTCGGCTGATGCTCTTTAGCAGGGTAGTTTTTCCTGAGCCGTTGGGTCCAATTATTCCCACGAAGTCGCCTTCGTTGACGGTAAAGTTGACATCTTCCAGTATCTTCACCGAACCATAGCGGCATTCAACTCCATTTACGCTAAGCAGTACCATGTTCCATCAGCCATCCTACAGTGAGTAACTTGTTTTTCTTTTCCTAAGCAGATAGATAAAGAATGGGGTTCCAGCTAAAGCAGTTATGACTCCCACTGGCAGCTCTGATGCTCCGGTTGCAACACGAGCTAGAGAATCACAGAGAATTAGGAAAATAGCTCCTACAATTGCGGATGTGGGAAGAAGAATTCGGTGATCAGGTCCAATGACGAGTCGGGTCATGTGTGGAATAATTAGCCCAACGAACCCTATTACCCCGCTGATAGATACAACCGCGCCTGTTATTAAAGAACTTATGAGCAAAAGAATTTGCCGCACCCTTTCAGTGTTAACGCCCAAATGTTGTGCTGTATCATCACCCATAGAGAGCATGTTAAGATCTTTAGTAAAAAAATATGCAAGAACAATCCCAATCAAAACAAATGGAAAAACAGCGTAAATGTCCAACCAAGTAATGTTTGAAAATCCACCTGCTATCCAAGCAATAATACCTATTAGAGCCTTACCAGAACGTAGCTCAAATACTGTTTGAAGTGCCAAAATGAATATGTTTACAACGATACCTGAGAGCAGAAGTGTAGTTATCGGCACCTTGTTTCCAACACGGGACATAAAGTAAACAAGGAAAACTGTTAAAACAGCACCTATGAAAGCAATTACCTGAAATACTCCAAGTCCAAATAAAGTTAGAGCAAGAGAGCCTGCATAAATCGCAGTTAGAGTGTAGCCCAAAGATGCCCCCGCTGAAGCACCCAAAAGGTAGGAATCAGCCATCGGGTTTCTAAAGACGCCTTGGTACATGACACCAGCGGCTGCTAAACCTGCTCCTACAATAGCACCTGCTAGAATTCGGGGGAGACGGATTTGGAGAATTATTGCTTGATCAACGGTTGATACTGATGAAGAGTTTATTGAGCCGTTAAGAAAAGGAATTTGCTTGCCCAATATTGTAATAATATCTGAGAAATTGATTGGTGCGTAACCTATGTTTAAACAAAGAACTATCGCAGCAATGAGCGCAACTATCAAAGCTAATAAGATCAGTTTCCATCTTGAATGGCGCTTTGAATATTTAATCTCTACTTTGTCCGCAGTCATATCTTAACACAAAAAAAGATTAAGGGGAAGTGGAGTTAAAAAGGTCTGGGTAGAAAGCTTGGGCAGCGACTGCAATGTTTTCGGCGATTCTGGGACCTGCTTCAGCAAATAGATCTCCGTCGACGACGATTATTCGATTGTTTTGAATTGCACTAATTGAACTCCAGCCAGGTCTTTCTTTTACCTGTGCTACACTTCCATAGAACGGTGTGTCTCCTGGGTTTGCCATATCGGTTGGTAGCATTATAACATCAGGGTTCTTTTGAACAATTGTCTCTGAGCTGACGGTAGGATATTGCTGTGTTTCGTTTTCGAAGATGTTTATTCCTCCGGCTTTTGCAATTACATCATTGATAAATGATGTTGAACCTGCCGACATTAACGGGTCGGGATACCAGACCTCATAGTAAACCAGCGGCTTAGTCTCATTCGCGGCTGCTATCTTCGATTCTATGGAAGCGATTTTATTGTTTATGGAATTCACTAATGTCGTTGCGTTTTGGTCGCCTCCTGTTGCTTTGCCAACCATTGTGATATCTTTGAGCACCCCATTAACATCGTTGGGATTTAAGACCAACACATTGTAGCCTAAGCTTCTGAGTGTGACAACGTCAGGATCGTTTATGGGTGTGGCGAGAATTAGATCTGGGTGGAGTGAAGCGATGGCTTCTTTGTTAGGTGTGGAAAAGCCTCCAACACTTGTCATGTTGCCTGCGGCTATCCATGCGGCGAAATTGTAAGGGAGGTGATCGTAATCGGTAACACCTACAACTTTGTCGCCCACGCCAATGCCGAAAAGGATTTGAGTGTTACTTGGAGCTAGCGAAATGATTCTTTGAGGAACTGAGGCGAAATTAGTTGTGTATCCTTCATCGTCTATTACAGATAGGTTTTGGGAACCCGTTTTGTTTGAACCTGCATTGTTGTTGGTGTAGATGAAAGCGCCAGAAACTATTACGACGATTATTAATACTGCGACAATAGAAATTGTAACTTTTTTGTTCATTTTTTCCTTTAAACCCCTTATATCTGGATGGATTATCCAGCCCAATATATAAAGTTTGACACAAAAACCAAAAGAAGACCAAACCCCAAAAAGTTGATGCCACATTTGAACTGTTGTTGTATCGATACAGCCACTTACGTTTAAGAATGCAATCGTTAACCAATAAGGTAGTTTTATTGATCGTTTTTTGATTCTTGAGGAGGTGGATTTATGGAAACAGTAGAAAAAGCGGGTAAAGTAAAGTTTACCTTTGAAATGGAACTAAACAAGCCAGTGATGGATCTAGTTAGACAAGACATTGACATGATGATGGATTTAGCTTCGCAGGGCGCTGACATCTGGAGAAAAAACATGGGAGAAAGAAGAAAAGGCATGGGTATGGGAATGGGCATGATGCATCATGGCCAAGAATAAAGAAACTAAAGGAAATCCATGCTAAACGGCGGTTCATCCGCCACCGAGGCAATTATTTGCTCGGCAAATTCCTCTTGTTCTTTTTCGCCAGTGACAGCTATCCAGCATCCGCCTTCTGCACCGCAAATTCCGCCAGCGGCAATTAACTTCACGCTGGCTGCAGTCAAAGCCGTCAGGGCATCTATTTCCGTGAACACTTCTCCGTTGACGGGAAGCAAACGATACCCGCACGCTCCAGGGGTATTTAGCATCTCAGCAAGAGCATTTAAATCGCCATCTATCCGTTTCTCTAAACCTACCGGAATAATCAATTTGACTCGGCGGCCCACAATCGCAGGTATTGCTAACCCGATGGTTCCTGCTTTGGGATGACCAATCAAAATAGCGGCCTGCTTACGCGTTAGATCCAGGGCATTTGCTCCTTTTAAGATAACATCCCCTTCTTTTAGAGAGTCAATTACATCAGCGATTGTTTTTCCTCTTTTCCAAAGGCCCCTATTTATCACGACGTCGCCAGGAAACTTGATTTCATCCTCTAACCTGCCTTCCAAGGACACCTTTTTGGATGGAGGCAAAGTTAAACCCCGGAAAAAGTGTTCTCTTGAGAAATCATCAGCTATTTTGTGAATCTTGAGGATTTCTTCAGCTACATAACCATTTGTTGTTCCAGCAACAATTACCACGGTTCCATTTTTTAGTGCTTTTATGATGACTGGGTGACTTGCCAAGGTTCTGCCGATTAAACGTTTTCCTGCCTGGGGAGTTAGAAGAAATTGTTTCATTTAACCTCATCCTAATTCATTAAAACATGTAATAGTCAATAAAAGTTTTGTACAGATAACTCACTTCATAGAAAATCCAAAGTTTCTTTGGTTGGATAGAACAGCTTTAAATGCAAGCACACCTTAGAATGGGAGGTTTAACGGTGAGTATTTTGGCTCAAAAAGTTCATGGAAGAATAACTAATTACCGCACTGGGATTAGAGAACAAACATCGCAAGAATGTTTAATTGAATTTGAAAATGTTACCTCAGTTGCCCTTGCAAGTAAACTAATTGGACAAAAGGTTACATGGCAGAATGGAACAAAAAAGCTTGTGGGAAAAGTTAGAGGTCCACATGGAAAGAACGGCATGGTTAGAGTAAGGTTTGTACGTGGCGTTCCAGGACAAGCAATCGGTTCAATAGTTGAACTGACCAGCTAAAAAACTGTTTATTTTTCTTTAAAAAAAACTGTTTAGGGGTGTGCAGAATTTAAGCTGCTTCCCAATTATGTTCTAGTATGGAAGCCTGTGAAGTTGTCAGGCTTTTCGTCAACAAAGCAATCGTTTCTGTAGAACCCAAAAGACGCGGAAATCCAGGCTACGGACGCCTAAGAGCACTAAGAGTTCTCGTTTATGCCAGACTGAAAGGATTAGAGAACGACACACGTGTAATTGAACATCTAAAGAAGCATACGGACGTTGCTAGAACACTTGGTTTATTCAAAGTACCCAATAGAACCACTGTTGGAAGATGGTGGAGACGCTATCTTGACGTTCTTGAAGAAACTTTTAAGAAGATATCGGCTATGCTTCAACTAGTGACACCGACCACTATTCTAATTGTTGACTCAACGCCGTTAGTGGATCTCTACGATATGGAAGCGGGCTGGGGTCACACGAGCCGTGGAAAATTCAGAGGTTTCAAGCTTCATGCAGCGGTAAATCAGCTGGGGTTGCCGTTGAGAGCAGTTGTTACGCCTGGTAATCGTTATGACTCGCCTTTTCTTCCCGGTCTCATTGAGGATTTGGAAGCAGAATACGTTTTGGCCGATGCGGGTTATGACTCGAAAACAAACAAAAGAGCAGCCAAGGGCATTGAAGCTGAGCCTGTTATTGCTCCTAATCCTAGAAGGGGAAAACGCAAAAGAATCAAACATGCTAGACTCTTGGAGACTAAGCGTTATGTGGTTGAGCAGTTTAATGGGCATCTTAAAGCTAACGTTTTGAGGAATTGCTGGGTGAGGCCTAAGGGTTTGGTGAAGAAGGCGGCTATTGTGATGGCTGGCTTGATTAGTTATGATGCTGAAGCAATACGATCGCTTATTGTTGGCGAGCAAAGTCTAAAAACGGTAAGCAAGTACTGGGCTTGACCCAACAACAAATGATCATGGAGCCCTCAAAGACACCAAATCAATGGTATTTACGGGTACGATCCCAGACTTGCTCAAAGATAACTTACCTATCGGAACTATAAAAAATGAATTGCGCACACGTCTAAACTGTTTTTATAATTCGCCTTCGTCGGGACCTTCATAGACGTATTCGATTATTTCGATCTTTCCATCTTTAACTAGAACTTGGTAGTCTGCTTCACATATTGGACATGCAATGATTTCGCCGTCTTTTAGTCCCTCCCGTCTAAAGGTGTTTCCACAGTCAGTACATTTTAGGATCATGATTTGTTCTCTTACTCCATTTTGAGGTAGTTGTGGCTTCTTAACCAGTCAGACTGGTTTTTGCGGTAACGCCAAAAGATGTCGCCCCTAGTGTCAGACTGGAAATCCCAAGGCGAAACTAGAACGACGTCACCCTCGCGAATCCAAACACGTCTTTTTAGTTTGCCGCGAACTCTACACATTCGTTCTTTGCCATCTTGACATTTAACTGTGATTCTTTCGGCACCAAGCATCTTAACCGCCACACCCAACACATCGTTTGAGGAAGGTAGAACCATGCTGTCAAGACTGCCCTCGTTTGTAATTTTTCGTTTACCCATTTTTTACACCTATTTGGCTTACGCCAACTAATAATCAGAATAGTTTTGAGAAAAAGCAATAAGTGGTCTAACTCTTCCTCTAAAGAATTCTAACCTTAACCACTAAAGGATGCAGCAGGTATATTAGGTTAGCTTACTCAAATGGCTTTTTTTACATGATTTTAAGACATTTTTTAAAAATAAATTTTAAAAAGACCCAATATTCAAAAATCACCTCGAATTTTTTCTGTTTTCCAAAAAAGTCTTTTTTCTATCCATTCCTTTATAAGCACGCAGCGACACTCAAGGGTGAAGAGTTTCTTTTATCCTCTTGGGTAACCTGATTGAATAACGGATCCTTTTCAAAAAAACAAATGAGAGGTAAATAGCATTGTGTATGTTAAGAGCAGGTTTAGTTAAAAATTGCCGCAGATGTAAATCATCGGTCAGACTAAATTGTGTCCTAAGGAAGAAGTCTGGCAAAAAGAATTACACCGACAACAAGAAACGAACCGGATCAGAATAAAAACCTAATTTCACCCAAAATAGCGAGTTTTTTCTCGTTCCTCAGATTTATTTTAGAATTTTTAAATTTTTATTTCAAACGTGATTTAAGTGAATTCTGCGTTAGGAAGAGCAATTTTTATAAAATAATAAAAAATAAAAAAGAAAATTGTTAAAGATTTTAAAGATATTTAGCTAAAAGCTTAGTATCTTCGTGGTGGTCTTCGTTTTGAGTAGCACTCTCGGCAGTAAACTGGCCTTGTACCGTCTGGCTTGAAAGGAACTTCACATTCTTTTCCGCAGTCAGCGCAAGTTGCCTTGTGCATCTCTTTGTTATTATACATTCGCTATTTCAACTCCTACTACTTTGGCTGTGCAAAAGTCTCTTCCGCACAGTATCATCTAACTATTGTTCGATGCTTATAAATTGAGTGCTTCAGTATTAACAATTAAACCCTTAGAAAAAACGTTTCACAAACTTAGATTCCAATTTAAGCCTTAAAAAAGGACTTTTCGAGGAGAAAAGCGGTTAAACTAAACTGCTTAATGCCCGTTTTCCATCGTCAACCTAATATAGTTAACATTGTATTATTAGGTAAATACTCGGGTAATTGAGAAAAAGTGTGAATTAGCATTCCTGCGTTTGCTTTTTCTCTTAACTTTGACTATGATTTGAGAGGGGTAATTTGAGACAGAAAAAATCAACCTTAGGCGAGCATCTTGCGCTTCTTTCAGTTAAATACAACATTTATCCTAACGAAGTTTTTCAAGCTTTGATTTCCGCAAGAAACAACGAGAAGGCAGTCTGCGGAAACCTGACCGTTGAATACCGCGGCAAAGTGAAGGGCGAAACAATTTTTCTAATAACAAAAGATAGCGCAGTTGTCGCCCAGTTCCGTGTTGGCGAAGAATTCCTCCTAAGAAAAGATAACCCCTTCGAAAGTTGGATGAGTACCGACAAAATACGCAAGAAAATCGCTAAGCAAAACACTGAATCTATCTACACTTCAATCCATGATTTAAGGGCAGGTATGAAACGGGTTAATTTGAAAGCGGAAGTCATAGAGATTCCTAAACCAGCCCAAGTTCACACACAATTCGGCAATACAGTCATGGTAGTCAACGCATTGGTTGGAGATGACACTGGAAAAACCAAACTCTGCCTCTGGGAAGGACAAATAGGCTCCATCGCAGTCGGTAACAACATTGAATTAAGGAATGCTCAGGTATGCGTTTTTAGAGGAGAGAGACAATTACGGCTTGGTAAGAACGGTATTCTTAACGTGTTGCCAAGCTCAGCTGAAAGCGCAAAGCAGCAATTAGCAACTGCGGCAGTTAGATAAAAAAAATAATATTTTTTATTTCTTGTTATTTCCAGTCGGTTCTACGTCTGGACCAAGCTTGCTCTTTGTTAGAATCAGCGCTTGAACCTTTATGTTCAGTGCCCCTTGGGGTGCTGTGTTTAGCTAAACATTCTCGACAGTAAACTGGTTTTCCGGCTGTTGGTTTAAAGGGAACAGTGGCGGATTTGCCGCAATCACTACATTTAATTTCGGTTACATTTGTTCTTTGAGACATTAAATTACTCCATATTATTGTGAAAATTCGGAAAAAATTCCTATTTTTCGAGTATTTAAAGGTGGAAGGTTGACTTAAATGTTTCCATTAACTCAACAACTCAAGAATATAAAAAACAAAAGCCCGGCAAAAATCTGCATTGACATAAGTGAAAAAAACCAACTTGCTTCTATAGAATTTTTAAAGTACCGGTTTCCACCATCTAACTCAAAGAAAGAATATATAAAATAACAATAAGAATCGCTTACTTTATTCTGTTTAATTATTTTTAGAGCCTAAGGCTTGAGACCGTCAACCGTATTCCTGAAATTAGGAATGCCGCAGAAACTATCCCTAAAACATACACTAAATTGAAGATCTGAAGCAACGTTGGATTAATATTCGAAATGTAAGTTACAACGGCAAAGAAGCCGAGAAAGGCGGCAACTACCAAAAGCAATGCCCCAACCGGCGTCTTCTGTTTTCTTCATTATGGCCCCCAATTACTCAGCAGACCTAGCCAACATAACATTTTGTGCACCTGATTGGTTTCTATGGATTTATGGGTTAGCAGATTGTTATGTTGAGTGGTGGGGTTTGGAGTTGGTAGGGCAGATTTTCTCCGATTTCTCCAATGATATGGTATGTTCCAGATGTGACTTAGGGAAATCCGTTCGTTAGGTCGTTTTCTTGGCTCCAGATTAGTGTTTGGCTAAAGGTTTCGTTTGGAGCAAGCGGTATGGTGGCGTTTGTTAGCGGGTATGCTCCATGTTGCGAAGCGTAGACTTGTTTGTTTGCGTTGCCGTTTGTGTTGGTGAAGTTTTGGGTTTGGTTGCCAAGGTTGGTGACTGTAAATGTGATAGGTACTGTTTTGCCTTTTGTGTATTGGGTTGGATTTTTCTCGAGGGTGATGGTTAGTTGGAATCCGTTGCTAACACTGCTTGATGCGGATCGGCTGGAAGATGAGGGGTTTGAAAACAGAATGAGCCACGCAGACGCCAACGAAACAACCAAAATTACAATAACTAAACCGATCAGGACCCTACTCCGTTTCCTCATAGCTAAAATTCCCATTTATGTCATAGCATCGAGCCATTTAAAACCAAGGTTTAATCCGTTTGCTCCAATCTACCAAACATTAAAACAAAAGATTTTCCCAGCCTTTGTTGACGTTTTAGGAAGACGGTTTTTATAGATGTATGAAGTATTTGGTTGGGTAAGAGAGAAGAGGGAATAGTGTTAATTGACCCTTATTGTTGATGATGCTGGCAGCGGCGATTTACTGTACGGAGTTGTAGTTGGCGCCTACCATGAACCGACGGGTGAATTCAAATACGACTTAATCGACGTCAGGTTCTACCAAGACATTTTCCGCGAAAAAGAGTACCTGCAAGAATCCAGCCGCGTCGTCTCCAAGCTTGTTTTGAAGTTTAATTTGGCTCCTGAAGAGGAAATTCACATTTGCCAAGGCTGCATCTTCGACGTTGCCGCCGAGGAACTCCAAAAAGTCTATGGCGAAAGCCGCGTCAAACGCATCCGTGTCATCGGCGAAACGCAGCGGCTAGTAGAAATTGCTTACCTTGATGAAATTCGCAACTTAGGTTACGAACCCTTAGCCGAGCGGGAGGAGAAACGGGGCAAAAGCTTCTTCCACATGATGCGGTGGCTAAAAAACAACCCGGAAATGTTACAGTATGCAAAAACCGGTTGGCCACGCCTGAAAAACTATCAGATGTTCAAGCAGTTCCAAGCCCCTCAAGCCTTCAACGCCGTATGCAGCGAATGCGGAGTCGAATGCGAAGTGCCCTTCAAACCTAAAGCTGACAAGCCTGTTTACTGCAAGAAATGCTGGTCAAACCATAAACCTCAACGTAAAGGAAAAGCTGTAAAACATTAAAGTTTGGTATAAAACATGAATGTAATCTTCAGTTTCAATTCAGATTGGTATGTGCTCTTGTTCGGGTTCTTAGCAGCCTGGGCTTTCTTGATGGTTATCCGCGGTAAAGGAATAACAAAACACGAGCTTAAACAGCAGGTGTTCCTAGCGTTCGGAGGAATGATTTCACTGGCGCTCATGGAATTCTTCGCCGTCTCTACAGGGCTCTGGAATTACACGCCCGGCAACTGGCCCGTGATACTGTGGCCCACCTATTTCGTCGCCATCCTCTTCGGTTACCAACTGCTCCGTAGCATCGAAAGCATATTCCCCCACCGACCAGTCGTCTAGTTTTGAGCTTGAATACTTAAATACCGATTTACCCACTTTTCCAGTGGTCGTGTTTTAGTTTGGCTTTTAACATTAAACAAGTTACTCACGAGGTTGTTTGGGCAGGCAAACCCTGGATTGCTCCAGCAGCTATCATCCGAACGGTCACAATCATCGTGCTATCGATCCTTTTTCTATCGCTTGAATCCTACTCTGGCGGAGCCTCTCTGGGTCTTGTTGGCTTGCCAATTTGGGCTTGGACAATTCTGCTGTTTGGTTTAATTTGGCTCATCAGTATGCTTGAACTCTTAGTTTTTCGCGCCTCAAACAACTACATTCTGCAGCAGGATGGCTTAGAAGTTAAGCGCGGTATATTGCGGCTGCATTCGTTTGTGGTTACGCCGTCGGGTTTCGGCGACTTACTCGAGTACCAATCGATCGGGGGAAGAATCTTCGGTTACGGCGACTTAACGGTTAACTCTCAGGAGGAACGTGAAACCAGACTGCGGCTTGTTCGCCATCCTTACAACGTAGCAGACACGATGCGTGATATAATGGGTAAACCCATCGTCCACGTTAAAAGCCCCTTCTAAAACATTGTTTTTTTCCGCTGTCTACAGGGTAACTGTTGCATCGCATCCCAATGCGCCTCGAGTTTGCCGTCTTCATGAGTGATTGTTTAAGATTGATAAAAATAGAGAAATATGCAGAATTCATTTGTTCACAATTATTCCTTTGATTGCATTCAGATGCTCACCTCATTTATTTTTTGTTTGACAACTAGACGTATTTTCATAAATGTTATGAACATTTCTCAAAACTCTTTAAATCCCAAAATGCATACTCAACAATCAGAGCAAAACAAAAATGCGGTGGATATGGTATGCTGGATTTAGCAACTCAAGAATTGGGCTGTGAAGGCATGTTTGCCTTGCCCTTCACATTCACGGGCACCCCAACTCCGTCTTCAGTCCAAGCCAAGAGCATAAAACAAGGTGAACCTGCATGAACAGAACAATCATCTTGGATTGCCAAACCAAAACCGCCATTCCCTGCTCCGAAGACTGTATCGCCTTCAAAACCTGTAGCGCCCACACCCAAAAAAGGTAGCGGCGTATACACATGCATGTTACATATCCTTATAAGCCAATTTCACCGATGCACGATGTCCCAATAGGAGGCGAAAAAAAAGTGTTGAGTAGAGACTGCGACGGCTGTACACTTCTGCACATGTGCAGTGAAAGATACAGACGTGTCGGCAAAGACGAGAAAGTATACTGTCCAGACGGAACAGCACACCTAGTAGACCAAAATTAAACCCCAACTTTTCCAATTTTTTGTTAAATGGCTAATTATGAAGAGTTATTAGTTTGGGGTTTTGTATATTCTTCAAATGGTCATTATGACTGGCGAACGTAAATCCGAAAAAATATCGGAAGTTTTGAAAGTTACTTCTAACAAGAAAACTTGGGGCAAAAGCGCATTTATAGATTCAGGCGAAGCTACCTTTAGGTGAATAATGGCATGGATAAAGCTGAATTTATTCTCTGGAGCCGCAAGTACGATAAGGCCTACGGATGGCAGGCGCAACGAGAGCGGGAACTCGGCACAAAATTCCGCAAAAACAAAGCCTTGACCTGCAAGGATTTAGCGGCCATTGTTGAATGGAAATTCAAGGGCGATGAAGAAAAGAAAGCGCGGAGCTTGGAGTTGGTAGCTCGCAACGACGAAGCCACAGTCAGTCGATTAACAAGCCAAGCGTTGAGCATTCCGGGCTGCGAAGACGGCTACCGCATGAACTGCCTCACGCTGCTCGAAGGCGTCAGCCCCATTTTCGCCAGCATCATCCTCACCTTCTTCGACCCCAAAACCTACTGCATCCTCGACGCCCACACCTGGAAAGCTCTATTAGGCAATGTACCCCCAAACATGCAAACCACCCAAAACTACCTCGTCCTACTCGCCGTCATCAGAAAAACCGCAGCCAAACAAAAACTGGATGTCAGGATAATCGACAAAGCATTTTTCAAAAAAGCCCTCGACGAATCCAAGTAACTTGTACTTGTTTTTGTTGCGTAAAATAGAAAAGAAAGAAACCCCGTAATAGTCGTTGTAACAGCCATGAAGACCATAAAAGAAATAACCTCAACACTAGAAACGCTAAAACCCACGCTCAAGGAGCGGTTTAAAGTGAAAACCATCGGCGTCTTCGGGTCCTATGTTCACGGCGAACAAACCTCCAAGAGCGACGTGGACGTGTTTGGTGGAGTTTGAGGAGCCCATAGGTCTGTTTGAATTCATGGATTTAGAATTCTTCCTCTCCGACACTTTAGGTATTAAAGTGGATTTGGTATCCAAAAAAGCCCTCAAACCACACATAGGAAAGAGGATCCATGAGGAAGTCATTATCGTATGAAAAAACGCGACGCGAATGACTACCTGAAAGATATTTTGGAGGCTATAGATGAGGTTGAAGCCTTCATTGGAGACTTAACCTAAGACGAATTTACCACAGACAGAAAAACCCTCAACGCTGTCGTACGCAGCATCGAAGTAATTGGAGAAGCCGCCAAGAACATCCCCCGGCCACTAAGAGCAAAACACAAGGAACTGCCCTGGAGAGAAATGGTATGAGAGACAAACTAATCCACGGCTACTTCGGAATAGACACTGAAACCATCTACAAAGCAGCCAAAACCAACATCCCACAACTAAAAGCCCCAATCCAAAAAATGCTAAAAGAACAAGAAAAACAATAAAGCAAAATCGCCGCCACGCCTGAACCATCAACAAAGACTCTACAAAAAGACCATGGGAATAAAGTTAGCTTTAAGTCAATTGGTTTTAAATATTTAAAGCTCTTAAATGAATTTCTTGAGCGCTACAGTACCATTTTTGAAAAAAACAAACCAACGCCTAAGCGCTCTCACCGTGCTTATAACAGCTTATTTGAAGAGTCAGTTTTCGATGTCCCACCATTTTTTTAAGTTTTTAATAAGTTTTATATGATTCTGTTGTCCTCAATAATAGTTTCAAGGGAGTCTCCAATGGATGAATTTTCCCGTAGCCAGCCCTCAGTTGCTAGGCCTAATCCTATTCACATGGATACTGAAGAGAAACTTAGAGCAAGCGAAGAACGTTACCTCTCCTTGTTCAGCAACATGATCGATGGTTTTGCTTTCTGCAAAATGATTTTTGACTCAGAAAACAGGCCGATTGATTTTATTTATCTCGAAATTAACGACGCTTTTGTTAGAATAACGGGGCTGAAAAGGGAACTTGTTGTTGGAAAGAAAGTGACACAAGCCATTCCAGGAATCAAAGAAGCCAACCCTGAACTGTTTGAAATCTACGGCAGAGTTGCCCTATCCTGCAGAGAAGAAAAATTTGAAGTATTCTTCAAGCCATTAAAATTGTGGCTATCCATATCTGTTTACTGCCCGCAAAAAGGCTATTTTGCCGCTATCTTCGAAGATATAACTAAACGTAAACAGATCCAGGAGGCATTGGAGGAAAGCGAGAAGCGCCTTAACCGAAGCCAAGAGATAGCGCATCTGGGCAGCTGGGAACTCGACTTGAAAAATAACAAATTGACTTGGTCGGATGAGGTTTACCGCATTTTCGGGTTAAAGCCCCAAGAATTTGGCGCAACCTACGAAGCTTTCCTCAGCTACATTCACCCGGATGACAGGGCTGCGGTAGATGCCACTTATTCTGGTTCACTCAAGCAAGGAAAGGACTCCTATGAGATTGAGCATCGAGTAATCAAAAAACATACTGGCGAAATAAGGGTTGTTTACGAAAAATGTAACCATATCCGAGATGAATCAGGTAAAATTATCCGATCTATTGGAATGGTTCACGATATAACAGATCAAAAGAAAGCCGAGCTGGATCTTCGCCGAGCAAAACAGGATTGGGAACGCACTTTTGACAGTGTTCCCGATTTCGTTGCTGTTTTGGATAATAATTTTAGACTTGTGCGTGCCAACCGAGCTATGGCTCAGCAGTTGGGTGTGTCTAAAGAGCAGGCTGTCGGGTTATTCTGTTATCAATGTGTTCACGGACTGGATAATCCGCCTGATTTTTGTCCACATGCAAAAACTGTGAATGATGGGAAGGAGCATACGGCTGAAGTTCATGCGCCTCGTTTGGGAGGAGACTTCTTGGTAAGCACAACTCCTCTCAGAGATGACAAAGGAAACCTCGTTGGCACAGTACATGTCGCCAGAAACATTACTGAACGCAAAAAAGCAGAAGCGATCCTCAGCAATCTTAATCGCCACTTAAGAGCAATCGGCAACAGCAACGAAGCCCTTATACATGCAACCGATGAAGACACTTTAACCAAAGAGGTCTGCAACATAATCGTCCACGACTGCGGCTATGCACTGGTTTGGGTAGGAATGGCGCAACACGACAAAAGCAAAACTGTCCGCCCAGTAGCTTATTCAGGCTTCGATAAAGAATACATTGACCAACTCAACATAACATGGGCCGATAAACCGCGTGGACGAGGGCCCACAGGAACGGTCATTCGAACTGGAAAATCCTACATTTGTAGAAACATGAACTTGGATCCAAATTTTGAACTGTGGCGAGAACAAGCAACAAAAAGAAAATACACCGCTTCACTTGTCTTGCCGCTTTCTTCGTTTGAAGGCAAAACCTTTGGTGCCCTAAACATCTACAGCCAAGAAAAAGACCCATTCACCGAAGAAGAAAGCAAACTTCTAACAGAATTAGCCAACGACTTTGCCTACGGCATCGAAATGCTTAGGCTTCGAAAAGAAAAAGATGCCGCAGCAGTGCAATTGAAAAAATATGCTAACCAGATGGAGGAGCTTGCTAAGGAACGGGCACGACAGCTCAGCCAAGCGGAACGGTTGATTACTATTGGTCAAACTGCAGGTATGGTTGGACACGACATCCGTAACCCCTTACAAGCTATCGTTGGCGAACTATACTTAGCAAAAGACGAGATAAACTCAATCAGTAATGCAGACTCCAAAAAAAGTTTAGAGGAAAGTTGTGCCTTCATTGAACAAAACCTGTTTTATATAGACAAAATCGTTGCGGACTTGCAAGATTACACTAAGCCATTGAAGCCTAACTGGGAAAAAGTTAACGTTGAAAAAGCCATCGAAGAAGCATTACTCATCGTCGCCATCCCAAACAGCCTGAAAGTGGATATCGCAATCGAAGAGGGTTTTCCACAGGTTACAGCTGACTTCTCCATGCTGAAGCGCGCCCTTATCAACCTAATCCAGAATGCCGTGCAAGCCATGCCTAACGGTGGAAAACTAAAAATTAAAGCTAAATGCGAAAACAATCAAGCATGCATCAGCGTTCACGATACTGGCGAAGGCATTCCAGTTGAGGTGCAAGATAAACTTTTCACGCCCCTATTTACTACAAAATCTAAGGGTCAAGGTTTCGGTTTAGCTGTGGTTAAGCGTTTGGTTGAGGCGCAAGATGGAAAAATAACTTTCAGCAGCAAACAAGGAAAAGGCACAACATTCAACATCCAAATCCCCATAAAATAATTTTTTTAAAATGAAAATAAGTAGCGGTGGACCACTGCGGTTTGACGCCCAGAATCCGTCTGAAGCCTCCAAACCCTACACTCTTACCCGCACCCCCTTGAGCGCATAACGTCCAAACTTAGGTTGCTCTCTCCCGAGCCTAGCCAGGTTCGCCTGCTAAACGATGAAGTAACTTCCCTACGGAAGCCACCCATCGACCGCCAGCCCCAAAGGACGGATAGTCACTGGTTCGGAAATGGAAGTTCAAGCGGCCACTGACGCCTCATCCGCAGATGTTAGCCCGTCATGTAGAGGATTTACGGTACAATGGACCCCTAACCCACCGCCTAAGATCCACCGCCGCACATAGATGGATTAATCGGACTTTAAAACTTTCCCAGTGGCGATAGACAGTTTCATGCTACTTCGACTTTCTTGTTGCTGTTTTGAGGGCTTGCGCTGTTGTTTGAAGTTCTTTTAGCATGTTTGGGCTGTTTTTTTGTATAATGTTTATGAATGCGCTTCCAACAATGGCTGCATCAGCTCCTGCCCCAATCACCCGTTTGACATGCTCTGGTTTTGATATTCCAAAGCCAACTGCCAACGGAATCTTTCCTGCCGTAAATGGTTGAATTCGTTTGATAAGCTGCATCGTTGAATCTGCCAAATCAGATTGGGCGCCGGTTACCCCGAAACGCGAAACCAAATAGAGGAAACCTGATGACGCATCAACGATTTTGGTGAGACGCTCGTTTGAGGTGGCTGGGGAAGCAAGGAAAACCGTGTCCAAACTATGCTCCATCGCAGCTTTTCGGTAGTCATCTGCTTCTTCAACGGGCAAATCGGGAACAATGAAACCGTCAACACCATGATCTTTGGCGGACGCAAGGAATTTGTCGAGTCCAAGATGGAACACTGGGTTATAGTATGTCATCACTAAGATGGGTATGTCATGTTGGCTCTTGATTTCTTTCGCGATTTCCAGCACTTTCATCGGCGTTGTGCCGGCGTTTAGGGCGCGGAGGCTTGCCGCCTGAATTGTTGGTCCATCAGCAATGGGATCAGAAAACGGCAGCCCCAACTCTAAGATGTCAACGCCGCCTTTGATGAGTGCATCTGCAATTTTCGGCGTCTGCTCTGGTGTTGGATCTCCTCCAGTGATATAACCGATGAGCAAACCGTCGCCTTTGGCTTTGACTTTTTGGAAAGTTGCTTTTATCGTGTTCATATTTTTGCACCTATGTAATGAGCGATTGTTTCTACGTCTTTGTCTCCGCGACCCGAAAGCGTAACCACGATGGATTGGGTTTTCTTCATTTTAGGGGCCAACTTCATAACATAAGCTACTGCGTGTGATGACTCAAGCGCTGGCAAAATGCCTTCTTCCTTAGATAATGTGAGGAATGCGTCTACAGCCTCTTTGTCTGTAGCTGAAGTATAGTTAGCGCGCTTGGAAATTTTGAGAAACGAATGCTCAGGACCCACACCGGGGTAATCAAGTCCTGCTGAGATGCTTTGGGTGTTTTGGATTTGCCCATTGCTATCTTGAAGCACGTATGTGAACATGCCATGGAATACGCCTTCAGAGCCAGCGGCAAGCGTTGCCGCATGTTTCCCTGTTTCAATACCTTCCCCTGCAGCTTCCACACCATAAAGCGCCACTTCCCTGTCATCTTCAAAAGGATAGAATGTACCCATAGCGTTGCTTCCTCCACCCACACAAGCCACTAAAGCATCAGGCAACTCGCCAGTCTTCTGCTTAAACTGCGTCTTGATTTCCTTGCCTATGACGCTTTGAAAGTCCCGTACAATCATGGGATAAGGATGTGGACCCATTGTAGAACCAATCAGGTAATAGGTGGATTCGAGGTTGGTTACCCAGTCGCGGAAGGCTTCGTTGATGGAGTCTTTGAGTGTTTTTGAGCCAGATTCAACGGGGTGCACTTCTGCGTTTAAGAGTTTCATGCGGAAGACGTTGAGGCGTTGTCGTTCGCAGTCTTCAGTGCCCATGAACACAACGGCCTTCAAACCCAAAGCGGCGCAAGCAATTGCCGTTGCTACACCATGTTGCCCTGCGCCCGTCTCAGCGATGATGCGTGTTTTACCCATGCGTTTGGCGAGGAGAGCCTGTCCGAGTGTGTTGTTAATTTTGTGTGCTCCACCGTGCGCTAGGTCTTCGCGTTTGAGGTAGATTTTTGCTCCGCCCAATTTGCGCGTCAAATTCTCAGCGAAGTAGAGTGACGTGGGTCGCCCAACAAAGTCAGCCAAATAATAATTTAGTTGGTTTTGAAATGTGGGGTCTGCTTTGGCTTTATCATAGGCTTCTGCTAGTTCATTAATGGCTTCCATTAAAATTTCGGGGACAAACCGTCCGCCGTATTTGCCGTATTTTCCGTCAACCGGGTAGTCGCTTAGTTTCATGCTTCTACAAACTCCTTGACTTTATCTTCAATGTTTTCAGTTAACATTATGCGCGATCCAATGAGGAAAGCCTTTGCGCCGCATTCACGGAGGAAACGCAGGTCTTTGGGTGTTTTGATTCCGCTTTCACTTACCACCACTTTGCCGCAATCACCATTTTTTTTGAGGATTTCTTTTGTAGTGTTTAAGTCGATTTTTAGGGTTCCGAGATTTCGGTTATTTATCCCTATTAGGTCTGCGTCTGTTTCAGCCGCTGCTTGAAATTCTTCTGCGGTGTGGGTTTCAAGCAAAACCTCGAGTCCCTTTGAATGGGCAAATGCTACAGTCTTGTCTACGCTCATTTCACAGCATCCCTTATCAAAAAGCCCTTGAATTAGCAAAACCGCATCTGCGCCAATCTGTGCTGCAATTTCGATTTGTTCCGCAACGATGACGATGTCTTTCATCAGTATGGGCAGTTTAACTACTTCTCTTGATTGAATCAGTGCGGACAGGGAGCCTTGGAAGTGTTTGGGCTCGGTTAAAACTGAAATGCCGACGGCGCCGCCTTTTTCCATGGCGTTAGCAATTTCTTTGTGGTTCACTTGGCTTCTGATCGTGCCAAGAGAGGGAGAGGCTGCTTTAATCTCCGTTATCACTGGGTTAGCTTTGCATTGCAAGATTGCGTATTTTAGGCTAACCTTCGGTTTGTTCGTGGACGCAGCGGTTTTGTAGTATCCGCTGTCAATTGTTTTCGTCGCATCCATTGCTAATGTGTCTAGGAAATCAATCATATTTTGCTTCAAGCTCCTCAAGTCTTTGTAAGCTGCCATTTGATATTTTAATTAATTCTTTTAGTTTGTTGTATGCCGCTCCACTCGCGATGGATTTTCGCGCTAATTCCATGCCTTCCGCAAAGTTTTCTGCTTTGCCGCCAATGATTATTCCTGCTGCACTGTTAACGAGCACAATCTCTGCCTTCGCATCATCAACGGTTTTGCCACTTAAGATTTTATAGAGAATTTCAGCACTTTCTTCGGATGAAGACGACTGCAAATCAGCTATCGCTGCGGTTTTTACTCCAAAATTGCTGGGAACCAACTCCATTTTCGCCACATTACCCTTCTTTAGATGTGCAATGATGGTTTTTCCAATCGTGGAAATCTCATCTAATCCGTCCAGTCCATGAACAACCATCGCTTCTAGACAACCCAACTTCTCAAGGGCAAAAGCCAAAGGAACCACCAGTTTTGAATCGTAAACTCCGAGTACTTGAGCATTGGCACATGCAGGGTTTGTTATGGGTCCAAGGATGTTGAAAACGGTTCGGATGCCGATCTCGCGTCTGGTTTCGCCAGCATACTTCATGGCAGGATGAAACGCTGGAGCAAACATGAAGCCTATCCCGATTTTTTCTATGATGCCTTCAACGGTTTTAGGTTCCAAGTTTATGTTTAAACCCAGTTTTTCGAGAACATCTGCGCTGCCGCTTTTGCTTGTAACTGCCCTGTTTCCATGTTTGGCGACCGAGACCCCAGCGCCTGCAATAACAAACGCCGATGCCGTGCTCACGTTGAAGGTTTTTATTTTATCTCCGCCCGTGCCACAAGTATCCACTAAGCGTCCATGCACATTAGGGTGAATTTGACAGCTACTGCTCTTCATTACCGAAGCGAATGCTATTAGTTCCTCAACCGATTCGCCCTTCATACGCAAAGCCGTTAGAAAAGCGGCGGTTTGAGCGTTTGTGGCTTTTCCGGAAATAACTTCTTGCATGATTTCACCTGATTCCTCAGACGTTAAGTTTTTGGCTTCGATGAGTTTTTGGATGCCTTCCCGAATCATTGTTTATTCTCCAGGAAGTTTTTGATTATGAGTTTGCCGTCTTCGCAAAGAATGGATTCAGGGTGGAATTGGACACCGTAAATCGGGTATTTGACGTGGCGGATGCCCATGATTTCGCCGTCCTCGACAGATTCCGCCGTAATTTGAAGACAATCGGGGATGGATTCTCGTTCGCCCGCAAGCGAATGGTACCTAGTTGCACAGAGGGGATTGCGGACACCCCTAAAGATCGCTTTTTGGTTGTGTTTTATTGTACAGGTTTTGCCATGCATGAGTTTTTTAGCGTGAACAACTTTTCCGCCGTACGTATGGATGATTCCTTGATGCCCCAAGCAAACGCCCAAGGTGGGTATGGTTGGGCTCAAGGTTTGCAAGATTGCTTTGCAGACGCCAAAGAACTTGTCGTCCTCGGGGTTGCCAGGTCCAGGCGAAATCACGATGCGATCAGGCTTGATTTCTGCAGCTTCAGTTAGGGTGATTTGGTCATTTCGGTAAACCACGGTTTCTGCGCCGAGTTCCCCTATGTATTGGACAAGATTGTAAACGAACGAATCATAGTTATCGATAACCAGTACTTTCATGGTTGATTGCCTCCTGCGGCATGTTCAAGCGCTTTCATAAGCGCCTTGGCTTTGTGGTCAGTTTCAAACCACTCTTTCTCTGGCACTGAATCAGCGACAATGCCTGCACCCGCTTGGATGTACGCTTGATTGCCCTCAGCGAATAGGGTGCGTATTGTTATGGCAAAGTCTGCGTTACCGTTGCAACTGAAATACCCGACTGCACCAGCATATGGTCCACGGCGCGACGGCTCAAGTTCCTCGATTATTTCCATGGCTCGGACTTTGGGTGCACCCGAAACTGTACCTGCGGGAAACACCGCCTTTAGGGCATCAAAACTTTCTAATCCTTCTTGCAAGTCGCCCATGACTTGGGAAACTATGTGTTGAACATGGCTGAACTGGTGAACCTGCATAAACTCCGGAACCGATACGCTTCCGTACTTGCTGATCCTGCCAAGGTCATTTCTCGCTAAATCTACGAGCATTACGTGTTCGGCGCGTTCTTTTTGGTCTTTTAACAGTTCTTTGCCCAGGCGCAGGTTTTCTTTGTGGTCTGCAGTGGCGGGCGCTGTGCCTGCAATTGGGAAAGTTATGACTTTTCGGTTGTCGATGCGGACGAGCATCTCTGGGCTAGCGCCGACGATTTGGCGTTTGTCAGATTTGTAGTAGAACATATAGGGTGAAGGGTTGATTTGGCGTAGACTCTTGTAGAAAGTTAGGAGGCTGCCAGTGTATTGGAACTGGAAACGTTTGGAGAGGACAACTTGAAATACGTCTCCAGCCATCACATACTCCTTGGCTTTTTCGACAGCTTTCTCAAAATCCTCTTTTGTCGTGTTGACAGTTGGCTGAGTGTAGGTGAATGGTGCTTCTTCTGATGCTGGCTCATCGACCAATGTCTGGATTTCTTTTAATCGGTTTTCGCGTCTAAAATAATAGTAAGCCTGATTGATGGTGTGGTCAAAAACGATTCCGTCCTCAAAAATACCCATCTCCAAATCAGGAAACTGGAGGTCATCGGGTTTTTGGTTGGGCAGTTTCTCGATGTACCGTATGGCATCATAGGAAATGTACCCTAATGCGCCGCCGACAAAACGGAAGTCCACCATTTCGTTTGCGTAGGGTTGCAATTGCTCTTTTATGAGTTTGAAGGGGTCGCTAGTTTGCTGGGTGGTGGTTTGATTGGTCTTCTGGTTTGTTGTTGTGACAGTTCCGTTTTTGGCTGTCACAGTGATTTTTGGGTCGAACCCTAAGAACGAGTATTGGGCAAGTTTTTGGGGGCCTTCGATGGATTCTAAAAGGTAGGCGGCTTTGTATTTTTGGTGGAGTTTTGAGAAAATTTCTATGGGTTGGTTTGTGTAGTTGAATTTAACGTAGTTTAGTGGGTTGACTGTGTGTTGGGTTTGTGTTGGTGTTTTGCCAAAGGCGATTCCCCATTTGTCATGCTTCCTTATGGTTCAGAAGTATACTGAAATGTTTTATTTAAGGCTTACCAGTACAAAAGTGTACTCGAGACAATATGCGATCATTGAGGAGCTGTGCAAGAATCCGTAAAAAAGCGAGAAGATGACCAAGACCAATTAATCTTGACTGAACAGCGCTTATTACTTGTCAAGGTTTCTTAACTGTTGTTTAACTCACTATGTCTACTTGTACAAATCGC
The DNA here is from genome assembly GCA_963782525.1 of Candidatus Bathyarchaeota archaeon. Classification (GTDB taxonomy): domain Archaea; phylum Thermoproteota; class Bathyarchaeia; order Bathyarchaeales; family Bathycorpusculaceae; genus Bathycorpusculum. The sequence continues at coordinate 43,875 of CAWAKC010000004.1, read as the reverse complement.
CACTTGCATAGGCTTGCGCTGGATAGAAATTGCTCAGTTGATTAACGCTCTCAACACTCCACCAGTTTGCACCGCTGGCGGCTACAGGGAAAATATAGGTTTCGTTGTGTTGAAGGATCTTATCAATTGCAAATGACACTCCGCCTTCCCTCGAATAAAACGCTATCTTATCCACAGGAAAGGTGCCATTGTTGAATACTGTTACATTGAAGTAGTGTTCGCCGATTTGGTTTATGGCTTTTGCCCAACTGTAAGAGTCTGGTTCCATTGGGTAGTAGGCAGCATGATAGTACTGTTGGTAGAAGTTAGGTTGGTCGTTTACATACCCATACCGGTTTGTGCTGCTGTTAAAGTACTCATGCCACGTTTCATTATCGTGTTCTATTGAGCTGTAACTGATGATTTGTAAGTAAGCCTTTTCTTGAGGAATTGTTAAGGATTGACCGTTAACTATGTCTCCCAGTGTCTTTTGGGTAATATAGAACCGTAGTATGTGAGCACTAAAAGTTTGTAAGTTGACACTTGTACGATAAAGCTGACTAGTCTCATTTTGGGTTGGATCATAAAGATAAAGTTGAATCGTCTGATTTTGATTTGGCTCGATGCTTATTTGGGTTATTGGAACGCTATAATTACCAAAAGGCGCCTCGGTAGGTAGATGTATTTGTAAACGTAAATTCGGTATTATTAGATCTGAATCGTCGATTTTAATAGTTAATGTTAGGTTCTCAAAATTCTTGTTTGTGAGGTTGACGAGCACAAATGTGCCACCAGTTACATTACTTCCAATTGTTGAGGGACTAAAGCTTTCAATAAGCAAATCATTGTTTGAATCGTCAACCTTTGAGTCTTGGTTTGTTATAAAATTTGAATATGCATATATACCTGAAGAAATGGAAATTACTGCAATTAGAGCAAAAACTACTAGTTTTTTTCTACTTAGCAATTGATATCCCATTACCCTAATGTAGTATGAGCCAAAATTAAGAGATAAAAACATTCTCGTAAGGTATGTTGACTAACTAAAAAGCTCCTATTAGCAGATTATGAAATTGCAGTTTTGGGTTATTATCGTGTTTGAGCTAATAATGTTTTAGTTCTTTTTTCTTGCAAAGGTTTCTTTGTTGAGGTTATAGCTTGGCAGCTGAATCTATTGACAGCACAAGGGGATTTTCCGATATTAGTTGTTACAATATTTAAGTCGACAGAGCGTCATTTGAGCACTTTAGCCATCCAATCCAAATAAGCCTTTGAACCCTCAACAATCGGAAGCGCCAAGACCTCAGGAACTTCATAACTATGCAACCCCTTCAACAGCTCCACCAACTCCAAAAACAAATCCCGCCGAGACTTCATAACCACCAAACACTCCTCCGTCCGATCAATCTTGCCTGACCAAAAAAAGAATGAAGTAACTGGGTTTATGATATTGGCGCAGGCAATTAGGCTTTTAGTTAGGAGTGCTTGGGAGATTTTTTCAGCTTCTGCTTTATTTGCTGTTGTAACAAAAACTATGATGTATTCGGTATTCATGCCGTGTCCCAGTTAATTTGTGGATTTAGAGAAATAAAAACTTGCCATTTAACAACTAGCGCATTAACACATTTAAATTTCCCATTTCCCTAATATCATGCATAACAACGAGGCGGAAGTTTCTTGAAGGAAGTACAAGTCAGAATTCTAAAAACTATGAACGAAGCCACCAACCGCATGGATCTAACCATGTTTGCACAAGCTGTAAACCTAAACCCAAACCAAGCCATAGCAGAGATACAGGAGCTCGCCAAAGAAGGGTTTTTGCGCAAAGTAGGCGGCGGATTCGGATTAACGGAAAAAGGCAAAAATGCCATGAAAATTTTTATGCAAGCACCAAACGAATTAGGCTTTAACTTTTACGTTGATTTTGGAAAGCCACTGGGTTTTACAGCGTTGTCGATAGAGCAGTTTTACAGGTTCATCAAGCAGGTCACGATTGATTCCCTGGAATTCCATCTTTATCGAGGCGATTTTGAGAATTGGCTAAAAGAAGTAGTTAAGGACGAAGGGTTGGCGGAGACTTTTGGGGTTTTAAAGACAGCGGGGTTGAAGGGTGAGGACCTTCGAAAAGCACTCCTAAAAGCTGTGGACGCCAAATACGGCGTTGGAGAACTACTTTAGTTTTTGCAGTTTTTCGCTGTTAAGTTTTTTCCACCAATCTGGAACACGAATGTTTTCAGCCATATCCCAGAAGTCATAAGTTTTAATGTCTAAGACTGGCGTCTCATCGTAAGCATCCAAACCTCTCACCGTCAAAACGTTGCCTTCTACTTTAACAAGTTCAACCAAAGTTAACCCGATAGGATTTGGGCGCAGCATAGTTCTGGCCACAAATACGCCCACTAAGGGCATGTCCATTCTGCCTCTTGGATGAACTCTCAAGGTTTTCTTTTGTTCATTTGTAACTTGGTTAAGGTAGAACAGTACAAACAGATGCGAATAGTCAGAGATGCCGCTTAAACCCTCGACTAAATCGTCGCGAAGAACAATCTGTGACAATGACGCTTTGTCTTTGACTTCTTCACCTTTAGTGGTGGTTTTGACGTAACCTATGGGGTTTAGAACAATTTTTTCTTGAAAAGACATCGTTACTCCTCATTGTTGGAGTGAGCTGCGAAAATATTTAAGCGTTCAATAACCGGGACAAACTTGGAAGAGAAGTTGTTGCTGCTGCTGCAACAGAATTCTGCACACCGGTTGCAACAATCAAGACAACCCAAATTGCCAAGTACACCTCAAACTGAAACGAAAGTAAGAACTCCTGAGAAGATGATAATGATGCTGATGATGATGCAAACCAATTCTGCACACAACAGTATCATCAATCAAAGATAAGTGCTTCAATTGATCGATCGATCCGATGAATTTCAGCAAGATATTATTCTCAGGTTAACCAAGTCTATATTATGTTACGTATTGGTCATCGCGGCGCTAGAGCCTATGCTCCCGAGAATACGTTGGCAAGTTTTAAGAAAGCCTTAGAAATCGGCGTTGATGCAATCGAGGTGGATGTTAGAAAAACCAAAGATAACCAACTTGTTGTTATTCATGATGCAGATGTTAAGCGGACTACAGACGGCGAAGGCGTGGTAAGCGAACTCACACTTGCACAAGTTAAGGGTTTTTCTGCTGAGGGTGGCGAGAAGATTCCGACTTTGAAGGAAGCGTTAGATTTTTTGGACAAGAAAGTGAAAGTTTTGGTTGAACTAAAGGAAAAGGGCATTGAGGAACAGGTGCTTTCGATAGTTCAGGCAAGGGGTCTTGAGAAAAATGTTGTAATCATTTCATTCCTTGAAGATGCCCTAAAGAAAGTTAGAGAACTAAACAAGAGCGTGGAGACAGGTTTGATTTATGCAAAACACAGCAATCCCGTTAAAGCAGCTTTAGAACTCAAAGCAAACTATCTCGTCGCACTCTACAGGTTAACTCATACAGCCATGGTGCAGAAAGCGCATGAAAACGGCTTAAAAATCATCGTTTGGACCATAAACACCCCTCAAGAAGCCCAAGAATACGCTAAAAAAGGTGTAGATGGCATAGCCAGCGACAAACCAGACATACTAAAAGGCATCAATGCATAGTTACTTATGCTCTTAGAACCTGTTCTATCTTCTCTACTTCCGATTGGCTTTCACTATTCAGAGGCATCAACTTGATTTCATCAACTGATTTAACCCCAAAACCTAGCTCGGCTGCCCGTTTCAGCTGGTCCTGCTCAAAAACGCCAGCTTCACCCACCTTACCTCTGGCACCGTACACCTTTAGAATTGCAACCCCAACTGCATCGATGGCTACTCGGTCTTTACTTGCGAGTAAAAGGTTTGGCTCAACGACTTTGCCACTTTCTGGCCCCCCCGTAACGAACGCTTTTATCCCATCCATCACGACAAAGTCCAGGTTGTAGTGGTTGTTTATTTCTGCAATCATCTGTCTTTGGAACGGGGAACCGTGCAGTTCCCACATGTAATCGTACATGCCGCCTGGAACCTTCTTGGCAACTAAACCTACAGAGTTTTTTAGTGACAGGGTGAAGTGACCGCCGAAGCGGTGAGTTTTGAGGCAGCATGTTTGAACGATTTTGTCGGCGTCATGGAAAACCTTTGCCATGTAGAAGCCGTTTAACCAGTGGGTTTTGTTGCGTTTAATTTTGATCCAGCCGTCTTTGCCAATGCTATCTAAAACAACTGCGTTAAACCCCAGTTTCCGCGATAGTGCAAAGACGCCCATCTCTTCAAGGACCTCTGTGGTGTTGCCCATGCCGCTGCGTTCAGCCAACGTTATCCCACCTGCACCAGCAACTTTTAGGGTTTCCACAATGGCGCCCAAAGTCTCCAAGTTTGTTGAAGCTGGAAACGGATCAGCACTGTTAAAATTAGCTTTAACGGCCACCTGCTTCCCTGCATAATCATCTAAACCAAACTTTTTTAGAAGCGCAGGAACCCCTGTTGCCCTATCGGTTGTTTTTAAAACAAAAACCTCACCAGAAGAATCAACCACAAAAAGCACCACAAAAACTAGAGCGCCTCTTTCTATTTAGTCTTCCCTGCATCAGGCTGCAACAACAAAACCACAAGCTCTATATTGCTCAATGAAACCCTTTTTCAAACCACGCGGGTCCGTAGCTCAGTCAGGCTAGAGCATCGGACTCTTAATCCGAGGGTCGCGGGTTCAATTCCCGTCGGACCCGCCTAGTTGTAACGTAATAAGTACTGTTTTTGATGGTCATTTTTCTGTAACCTCTTTGCGTATAATCTGTTTAAGCTCCGTTGCAAGAACAGATAGCTGATGACTATTGATCTGCTCATCACTTTGTGCGCCCGCGCAGTAAACGGTTTGGTTGCCGCGCAACAAGACATCCTTTGAAAGTATTTGTTCAGGGTTTTCTCCCCAGGCGCGTATGATTTCTTTGAGTTGATCAATCCGGTTGACTTTAGTTTTGGGTCTGATTGCTAAGCCTGCAGCAGCGTATAGATTTCTAAGGGTTTCAATGCCTAAACTCTGCACGTCTTCGTATGTGTCGATGGTTTTTCCCATCATGTACTTGATGATTTCGTCGTCGATCTTCGATGCGCTTAATTGGGTTCTGAAGAATTTTCTGAGGCTGTGTGTTCTTACGCTATACATCCAGCTGTTAGGTAGTTTTTTAGCGACCTTTGCTTCGACAGCGGAGTCATGCACGATTTGGCGGATGGTTTTTTCGGTGACTCCTAAGACTCTGTTCGCAACACGGCTGTTTCTGATCAGCGGTGATTCGTCAGTAATTTCTTCCGGTGACACTCCTCGGGTGCCCTGTTTTCTTTGGTCGATGTAGAGTTTTAAGAGGTGACAGGCTTCAGCGTTTAGAAATGTGTCGTAGTCGTGGTATTTGCCCTTGGTTATGTCTGCTTCAACGTGGATGTGGATCGGTATGCGGTTTGCTTCTAAGTCTTCTTTGACGTGGCGGTATTTTAGTTTGGCAAAGGTGCCTTCTCTAAAGCCTCCTGTTGCTATGCCTGCGATAACAAAACTTTCGCGTATAGCGGCTTTGTCTAGCATTACGGTTAGTTCTTCGGGTTTGGGTGCTCTGTCTTTGTGAGATATATTTCGGCTCAACGGTTCGTCTAGTTCAATCTTTTTTACTCCGTTGGTGCGGTAGAAGGTTTTGACTGCTTTGATGTAGTTGCAGACTGCGCCGGGCTTTAGGTCGCTATCTTGGAGGGCTGCTAGGTAGTCGCTTAAGAATCCGCAGTGGTTTTGCACTTTTAGGGGGTCGGGGATTGCGCCTACGGGTTTGACGTCTTGGATTATTAAGTCAGGGCTGTATCCGAGCCAGTCGGCGTATTTTTTGAATCGGAGTGCATATCCAGGACAGCTCTCATGGGAGCCGCTGCAGTGACGTAGAAAGTGTCGGGACATCTTGACCATGCTTTGATGTTCAAAGATGTAGGGGATCATGTTTGGGTACTTGTTGAGGCAGCTGCGTATGATGTAGTCTGCGAGTCCTATTTCTCCAGTCGCTAAGATTTTGCTGAGCTCTAAGCTAATGGGATTTTGCAGGCGGATGTTGTTGAGGCTTTTTTCGATAATGACGAGTTGACCTTGGAATTGTAGTGGCAGATTGAGTTTTTTTAAGTCATCAACGGTGAGGTTACGTTTTCGCTCTATTGCGATTGCTGTATTTTGCGTCTTTCTCTCTATCAATTTCGCCCCTTCCGTTTGTTTTTAGGGGTGAGTTTTTCGCTTCTTTGGCTAGGAGCGCATACTCGATTCTTTAGTAAAGTGGCTGGACAATTTAAAACATGCTCAAAATTGAGAGATACCATGGCGACAATGCAGCTTTTGATTACAACCACGCCGTTAAAGCCGCTGTGGCACTCGGGGAGAGGTCTATCGCATTCGATAAGCATAACTTCATCGTTTTCTTCTTTAATCCAGCCTATTGTTTCCCGTATGATTGCTTGAGCTGCTGGTGTCTGGACGTTTCTGAAAAACACGTGGTCTCTGTAGCGGATATAAACGGCTTTTAGGATTTGGGAGCCATTGCCAGCGGCATTTACAGTAGCCGACTCGCCAAAACTTACACTGGCTTCATTGGTGCTCTTCTTAGAATTTGTAGCGAGAATAGCCATTCCCTCCCACACCTCTTCATTTTATTGTTAGGTTACTTGTTTGATTCTGGAATCTTTTCGAAGTTGACAAGTTCCCAGGGAATATGTGCCACCAGTCCGCATCCGACATAGCGATAGAAACTCTCTAGATCAACAATGCTGGTGTTGCCTGTTTGCATTAAGCGGGGCTTTTGCATCTTTACGTGGCATGCGCACGCTTCGCCCAGGCAATCGCTGTTTTCTTGTCGAGGGTGGGCTGCGGCTAAAGGGCAAATCCTATGGGGTTGCATCATTGCTTGTCCCTCGGCATCGCTAACGCTGTTTCCTCAGCGGTATCAATGGTTATAGCTGGGTAAGGCGCTTTAGGTTTCTTGTGGGTTGACTTGTATGCTCTGAGTCCTTGTTTGAGGATTTCGTTGGCGAAGGCGCTACGTGTAGCTAGGTCTCTTAGGGCGTCTATTTCCTTTAAGACCTCTTGATCGATGGTGAATCCGACTTTTGCTTTCATCTTACACATCCCCTTATGGTTAACTTAGTTAACTGCGTTTACTTTGGATAACCTTATAAATCTAATCCTACTAATCCTACCTCAATCAAAAGGCGAAAAACAGTATGAAAGCCATAAAAATCTCCGACGACATCCACAGCAAACTAACCGGACTACTAGGCGAACTCACAGCAGAAACCAACAAAATGCAAACCTACCAAGACGCCCTAAACGCACTAATGGAACAATCAGTTATACTACCCCCAGAAGTCATCGCCAAAGTGCAAAACTTCATCGAAGAAAACAAAGACAGGGGCTTTGTCAACAAAGAGGACTTCGTACGAGACGCCATAAGAGTAAGACTCGAGAGACTCAAAAACGACAACGAGTATGTAGAGGTCTCACGCGAACAATACGATGAGCTAGAAGAAGCCCTAAAAGAAATGGGAACAACTTACCGCTCACCAGAGCAATTTATCCGCAGCCAGATAAGTGAAGTACTCTACAAATACGACGAGTTTAAACGAGAAAGAAAATCTGGCATTAATCGGTGATTTATCTTGAATGAGAAGAGATGTTGGATGTGCAAAAGAACCAAAAAAGAAGTTGCAGAAGAACTCATCAGACTAAAGGCTAAGGGTGCGTGGGCCACCGGCGTAACCGAAGATGAGCTTGTCACGTTGCCTTTCAACAAAGATAAAGACCATACTTTAGTAAATATTCCATTATGTTTTATTTGCAGTTATATCGTCCAGAGCATAGCCGACGGCATAGTTGACAACCGAACGCAAGAGGATTTGATGACTGAAAAGGACATAGAGCGCATTACGGTCCATTTAGAGGTTGAACCAGAAGAATAGCATGCAATATCATTCCGCCTTTTCATCGCTTTCTACTTTGAACATGTCCTCTTCTACTCGAACAACCTTTTCTGAGTTTATGAAAATCTTATGATGATCTTTTTCACTTACTATGTACAGGAATTTGCCTATTTTGACTAGTTTTCCCTCAATTTTTGTTCCATCATCCAAGTGAATGGTTGCTGGAGGATGGTAGACATTGATATAGCCAAAAGCGAGTGCTAAAAAAGTTAGATTTACAAACGTTAGAACATAAAGAACTATTGAGATTTCAGTAGAACTAAAAACAACGATAGGTGGGGGCGAAATAAAAGTAGCATAAGCAACTAATACCAGAATTAGTGACGTCAAGAAAATTGTTATCGGTCGGCAGACTGTATCCGCCAGACTACTTTGAGCGTTCAGGGAGTCTTCAGAGAGGTTTATGTTTAGTTTTGCTGTTGCCTTTTCGGCTGATGCTATGAGTAGTGATTTCTTCGCTTTTTCTTTGTTATATGCCTTCGTATAGGCTTCCTTCAGTTGAGAAAACAGAGTAAACCTTGAGTGGTTAAATGTAATTGTAGCAGCTAAGAGATATGTGATTATTGCCTCGGTCAGAATTGCTATGACCAGAAGGATGTTGTTTGTTTGCCATGTGAAGCCTGGAAAGTGCTGGGTAAATAGCTCTGATAGCCCCAACACTAAGATAAACGGAATGCCTACATAAAAGAAAGCAAAGAAAAAACCTTCAATATAATAGTCATCTTTCTCGTATTGTTCGATCTTAACGCTTGAAGATAACTTTCCAAAATAGAAAAGAGCTGCCACCGCGGCCAACACTATTAAGGATATGTTTCCTAAATCGCTGAACGAGGGTAACAGGTTTTCAACGCTCATATTCTGCCCTTAGCCCGAGTGTTTCTTTATTTTGTCTTTAATATCTGAAGTTCTAAAGGAAACATCCCATGCCCATTTACCGAATCTACCGTCTGCATTGACAGCTTCGACCCATTCGTTGAGGTATTCGCGTTTGGTTTTGTTTTGTTGATCATCTCTGCCTTTGACTTCCAATATTAGGGTTTTGCCGTTTGATAGTTTGATGAGAAAGTCAGGGTAGTACTTGTGGATGACTCCTCGGAAGATGTAGCTAATAGTAAAGCCAAGATGGTCATTTTTTGCCCAAGCCACAACATCTGGGTTCCGATCCAACTCAAAGGCTTCAGTCATTTCCCAAGTGCTGTCTACTACGATTTGACTGATATGGCTTCTTTTAGTATGTTCACAGGGACGAGTTGTAAACCAAGTCATCATATTCTCGGTTGATTTGATGGCTTGCTCTTTGTTGAAAATCGGCGCAGTCTGCTGTGTATTTTTAAATTTAATCGCAGTAAAGATGTGGTGAACTATTTTGTTCATGTTTAGAAGTATGAGGAGCCTTCTTCGCAAGTCGTCTTCACGGTAGGCTAAACTATAGATGAATACTTTGTTGGAATCGATGAAGTCCTCAACCATCTTAACCAGTTGAATAAGCAAGTATTCTTTGCTACCCTGCCAATTCGGCATCATCTGGTCGTATATTTCCTTTGAAATCTCAAAAATCAACCGCTGCCTTCTTACAGCCTGTAAATAGTTTTCGACCGTTTTATCTGCCAAGTTGATTTCTGTAAGGAATTTAGCGTTGGGTTTGCCTTCAATCATCGCTGCCAAATCTGAGCTAAGCGGAGTTTCTTCCGGTCGCAGTTCAATGCGTTTTACCTTTGAAACATCGAGGGTTAGTTTTGGTGTGTAGGTATGGTTGATTCTAACGATATTTGGCCATGTAATTTCGTATTGTTTCTTGTCTGGGTCTGGGTAGATTCGCGTCCTTGGTTTTGGTGGCGGTGGAGGTGTATCTTCGCCGCCTTCATGGGGCAGAAACGTGAAGGGTATGCCAAAGATGTTAACGTACTCTGGAGCGTAAAGCCCAGTTTCTGGGTCTACATCGTATGATGTTCTTCTTAATCCTCTGCCAACCACCTGTTCACATAGCAACTGGCTAGTAAAAGCCCTCAAACCCATGATATGAGTAACGGTTTTGGCATCCCAACCCTCAGTCAACATTCCCACTGAAATGACATTTTGAATTTGCTCACCTGGTTTGCCTACAACGCCCACTGTATTTACCTGTTCGCGCAGAAAATCAGCCCTGTCGCTTTGGGTTTGCTTCTTCTCATGTTCAGCCTCTTTTTCAGCCGCTTCTTCTTTGCTTTCGGCTTCTGCCATAATTTTAGAGTCAATTCTCAATGTTTTTGTGGAGTCATTTAATCCTTCAACCTTTATTTTTTTGTGGTTAAAGGCGTACTCTACTCTGGCAGCGGTTTCCGTCCTGTTGCAAACGGTTATCATTACGGGTGGCGTCTCAACCTTGTTCTTCTTCCAAAGATCGAGAGTTTCTGCCCAATGCTTACCCAAATGCATGTATGCTGTATTGATTAGGTCAGGCAAGGGTTCATTCTCTTCAGCTTGTCGATTGATGTCGCCTTTAACATCGGGGTCAGCGTAGATATGATAGAACCTTGATTTCATCTGCTTAGTTAGCCGGCCATCGTCCCGAATTACAACGCAAGGAGTTTTCACCAAGCCTGATTCTATTGCGTCGTTTAAGCCAAAATCGCTAACTATCCAACTAAACAGGTTTTCCTCTGAGGCTTTTTTGCCTGATGGATAAAATGGTGTGGCTGAAAAGTCGTGGCATCGTAGAATGCCCCGAGTTTTGTTAATTCTATCTAATCCACCTATCCAAACGGTTGCTTCTTCCGCGCTATCTTTCAAATCACGTTCTCTTTGATACTTGCCGATTGCTTCTGGGTTTTCTCGCCATGCATGGTGTGCTTCATCGTTTATTACTATGAGGTTTTTGGCGTTTGCCATTTCTCCGAGGACTTCGCGTGTATAGGCTTCATCGCTTTTCACACCGCGTTTATCAACTGTGTGTTTCCGTGCTAGTTGTTCTTGGGATTCCCATGAGAGCATATGCCAATTTATGACTTTAATGTTAGCTTGCCTCAGCTTATCGAACATATCTGATGGGACGATATCAAACGCGTGATAGTAATCTTGTTCATTTGTAGAATAGAGCACTTGAAGTCGGTTTTTCACTGTTAATCCAGGTGAAACGACCAGAAAGTTTTTTGAGAATCTGCCATCTTTTGGATAAGTCACTTTGTTGATAGCTTGCCATGCAATCAGCATCGCCATAACAATAGTTTTTCCACTGCCAGTAGCCATTTTAGAGCAGACACGCTGAAAAGCGCTACCATCGCCCTTGATTGCAATACCCTGCCGCTCTTTTTCAGGTGCTTCAAGTAACCATATGAGCGTTTCTATAGCTTCGATTTGGCAGAAAAACAAGCGTGGTTCCCGCTCAGGGTTAATCCAGTGCTCAAGTAGTTCTTTGGTTACTGTTGTTATGCCAGGATAGCTTGCATCCCGCCACTTGTCTACTCTTTCACGGATTTTGTTAACCTCTTCTAGGGGAATGAAATGCCCTGGGTCATCGAATGCCCTGGAATCCTCAGTGGCCACAATATATCCTGCTCTTCTGCGTCCCTCAACAAGCTCAAACTTCCTAATCTCCCGATTATAGCTCAAGTGCTTCTGGGGCATCTCATACGGGCTACAGATAATTAGGCGGTCAGTTGTATCAGTCATTCTCTTACCCGCATGATTTTTAGGGATTCAATTCCACGGTCGTCGATGATTTTGACCGCTATTTGCTTGTTATTACCGAGTTTAAAGGGTAAAGACGTGTTGCCGTGGTAGTTCTCAATTTTTTCTTCATCAATTTGAGCTTTCAGAGTCTTTGCCAGCTTGCTCCAGCCTTCATCTAAACCAGCCATCGGGAAGAATACCTGCCGCGGATAAAGACTTCTTCCATCATAATCAATGTCAAGCTCCCACATAGCAATCTTTGACGCATCGCCAGATTCAATTTCCCCTGTCTTAGTATTATAATAATCAAAGCCATTAACGATTACAACATACTTGTTGCCTTGCTTCTTGAGCTCAATATCTGGTTGCCCCATTAGCCAGAAAGACTCGTTGCTTGCACGCTTTTTCTTAAGGTCTGCCGTAAGTAGATCAGTATTCATCTGCACTTTTAGGATTGTGACTCCAGGCCAGTTCGTTTTGTCTAGATTCTTTGCCGCTTCGGGGTCGAATTGAAATGATGCAAATACAACAAGTTTAGGCTTGGGAATCAACTCCTGTGCTTCTTCAAGCGCTCGGTTCACCTGTGTAATTCCCATCGGCGCGTAATCAGGTCCAAAAGAAATAACCGCTCGTTTTCCATCCTTAGTTTCGGCATCTGCCTGAATCCATTGTGTTCCACTCATGGGTTCAATACGAACAAATTCTATAATTTGTCCCCCCTTGCCCCGTATACCGGTTGCAAGGAGCTCAGAAATCCAATCGTTTTGTCGTAATGTTTCCCCTGAACGGGCTATGCTAATATCCGCTTCAGTAGCGCTTCCGATAACCTCATCAAAGCTCTTGACTCTCTGCGAAGGTACGGCTTCTGTTGTAAACGGCCCCGCCACCCTTTTTTTGGAAGAGTCAATTAGCGGCGTGTCGTAAAGTACTATGGCTTCCGCTTGCCCGCTAATAGCAATAGAATGTAAACTCACATCTGGAACTTCCTTGTAAGTGAAACCACTTGAAACTCCCTCTTTTGGATGGGCAAGCTGGTAGTAGTCAAAAATTGCTGTCATTAGTCTCTGTTTAGCAAGCGTAATAGCCACACGCGAGGTATCGCAAGTTATCCAACGACGACCCCATTGCTCAGCTACATTAGCAGTTGTTCCCGAGCCACAAGTAGGATCTAGGACCTAGGTCTCCCGGGTCTGTTGTCATTAGCATACAACGTGTAATGGGTTTCTCACTTGTTTGTACGACGTATATTTTATCCTCTGATCGACTACTGAAAGCGACATCTGCCCAATTATTTGAAATTGGAAATACTGGTTGATCCTCAAGATAACGTACAAATGCCAGAGATTCACCTCTTTTGACGAGCCTATTAAGTTCTGAAAGGTGATCCAATCCCTCTTTGCTGATGCTCCAATGTCTATTAGCGCCTGGAACAAAGAATTCACCTTCAAATTGATACTTGAAGCCTCTTTCCTCATACCATCCTTGAGAGGTTAAATCACTCTGCCTAAATGACTTCCAACCGTTCGGAATTTTGTTACGGTTCTCCGATTCCTCTTTTGTTAGCTTTCTTCTAAATTTGCCATCAGGAGACTCACACCATTGATACTCCTTAATGCCTACACTGAGCATTTTATCTGAGAAAAGTTGTCTATACTTCACTTTTTTGGCATCTTTAGCATACCAGATTAAGTAATCAGTAACAATAGGCAGAATTCGGCTCGAAGAAGAAATTGTCTTTTGAAAAGCAATTAAAGCGCAAAAATTGTTAACACCGAAAATCTCATCGCATATTTCTCGTACGTGATGAATGTTTTCGTCAGAAATTTGAACAAAGACGCTTCCAGATTCATGCAATAATTCTCTTGCTGGAAGAAGCCGGTTGCGTAAATATGACAAGTATGAATGAATGCCTAGCTCCCAAGTATCTCGAAATGCCTTGATTGTCTCCGGTTCTTGGCTTAGGTCTTGGTCTTTTCCATCCTTTACATCTTTCTTATTTATAAAAGGCTGAAAATTTGACCCATACTTAACACCATAGGGCGGGTCTATGTATATCATTTGCATTTTGCCAGCCATGCCTTCTTTTTCGAGTAGAGAATTCATAACGAGCAGTGAGTCGCCTGCGATTAGTCGGTTGCTCCATCCTTGGTTGTGTTTGTAGAATTCTATTGCTTCTCTTATGGGTGGGTTGTTTTCTTTAGTTTCGAAGTAATGGAAGAGACTTTTTTGTTCGGTTATCTCTTTTTTCTTAACTGCCTCTATGATTGTTAGGGGGTCGATTCTTTCATGGACGTGTAAAGAAACGGTATCCACCTCGAAACTTAATCCCTCAGCCTTTCCTGCCCATAGTAATTGTGGGTCTATATGTGGGTCGAATTGGTAGGTTTTTTTGCCGTTTAGATGGTCGGTTTCTGCGGTGACTAATCCTACAGGTGGGTTGTTGGCTCTTTTGGCTTCGTCGTGTATGTACTGTTTTACTTCTTCGTCTTTTTTAGTGGGCATACAAGAGACCTCTGGAATGCTACTTTATTGCTTGTTTGTTTTAATAACACTTGCCGTGTTAGTTAAAACTCCGACTAATAATACACCGTGAATTAATGTACTGGATTTTTTTAAATATATAAAGCGATATAACGTTTAATGATTAAACGGGCGAGTGACAGGTGGGAGGGCGATATCTTCACGTAATTAAGAAACTGAAAGGTTTCATCTCAAATCCGCAGATATTGCAAAGAACTCGATTACTTGTGGATCGCAGCGTCGTTTCAATAAAGAACATTCTATCTTTAAATTGGATTTCCAGGAATCTTTCGTATTATGTTAACATTCAGAAAAATAACATGCTTAATCTTAACAGAAGAAAGCGGCTCAGGGATTATGTTAGACGCCATTTAAATGGTGCTGCAGTATTTCTAACATCGAAATGGAGTTTTATAGCGGTTTTTCTTCTATTGAGTTTGTATTTTATTTTTCCAATTGACCGCACTATTTACGCGGCAACTCCTGTCTTAGGATGGAAAGATAACTATTACTTGACATTATGGCAGGTCTACGGAGCAATAGTTGGTTTATCGTTTGTAGCTTTATTCTTTTCTTACGAAGCATTCTTCTCGCGTGTAACGTCGAATTTCAAAAATTTGGAATTTAGATTTAGAAGAGAATTTTACCAAAAAACATTCGTTCAACCGCTTTTATTCTTCAATCTTTTTTCGTTGGTGTATGTAGGCATCGTAATAAATACAATTCAGGCCTTCCAGAGCGTTACCTTGCTAATCCTTAGCATCATATCGATTTGCCTTCTTTTCGCTAAGGCAATCAGTTTTTTTGAAAGTGATGAAATGGAGAAGACCCGTTCAAGAATTTTGCAGACAGAGATTGTTGATAGTATAGACGCAGACCTCAATAGACGTTTATCCACAAATCTTCTTATAAAAGTCAGCGAGAAGAGCCAAAACATAAAATTCGAACTTTTTACTGTGGGAGAGAAAAATCGTAAACTTATTCAATTAAGCGTCAATGAAAGAGAACGGATATCGGACATAGCCATAGATAAAATCGCCTCAATAATCAAGCCCAACAAAATCTACATCAAGAAGGCGATAGGTGACATAGTTTCACCACAATATAGTATTGTAGGCGCTGTACCAGCAGAAATCAATGATAACTCAATAAGACGACTAAAGAGCTGCTTTAAGCTGAAAAGTGAACCTTTGAGAAAAGACCTTCATTTAGCCCTTGATGACATCGCACAACAACTCCAAATTGCAGTAAACAGCGGGAACGTAAAGGACCTTGAACGGTCACTCGAACTTTATTATCGTTCCCTGGAAGAGTTCCTGCGTACACTCCAATTGTATGGAATAAGGTATAGCCCAGAGCAGGCAAAACAGGGAGAGATTTTACATGAATGGGAACCAATCTTCATTATACAACATGACTTCTACCAACTCATTGAAAACAGTGTCGAAAAAGGAAATAAGGAAATAATTAGAGTAGAGGTCAATTTCATACGTGATATTCTGTCTCTCGCAAATGAGAACGACGATTACTTGATTTTTAACAGATTCAAAAATTTTTTGGCGAACACATACAGTATTGCTTTGGACATAGAGAGCAAATCGCATCGGAACGCCATAATTGGATTGGTAATCGACACTATCTCAGAATTTACAGCAACCCAGCTTCTACACCTTGCGCACTCCGAAATGACTAAGAAGCAAGTAGAGAAATACCAAGAGTATTCAATTGATTTAATTTTGCTCTTTGAACAGATGTTGAAAACTTCACTGGATGCATGTTCGATTGAAGGTTTCAAGAGAGTTCAGAATAGTTTAGACCTGATATTAACTAACTATGAGCCAGAAAGGGACAGACCGTATGCTGAAGAAATAGAAGCAACCTTAATGAATCGCTCGTTAGGCCCTCAAGAAAGAAAACAGCTGAACGAGCAGGTAGAAATTGCCAGAGCAAAAAATCAACTTAAGCTTGATTTGGAAAATTTACGGTTAGAGGTCTGGTTTGGTATAGGCGGTTGGATTAGCCAATTATACCTTGAAAATAAATATAACGAAGCACAAACCGCTGACTTCCTTAAAGTTGTTTTATCGCATTTCAAAAATTTGCAGGCTCTTTCTACCGTGTATGCTGGCGTTGATACTCTTTACCCTTCATTTACGCATTCTTGGAAGTGGTGGGATACAAGGGACACGCCACCTGGAATAGTCTTTGGTTTGAGTGGTAATGAGCAATGGTTAGGTAGGTTTTTTTGTATATCAGGGATTATCCTAACTCCGAAAGAAATTGGACCAAACGACTCCTTATCACCGACCAAAGACTCAGAAAGCATCTTAAACACCGTCAAAAACATCTGCGGGGATATCATAGCAAACCCTAACAAGTGGACTCTCATTATGCAATTGAGTCCTGATGAGATTAATGTGCGAGCTCATAACTTTATAAAAATGCACGAGAGAACAGCTGAAAGACAAAAGCAAATACAAGCCCAGGAGCTGATTTCACAACCAATAGATGATAAAAAAGTCCTTGACTTTAAAGGCAAAGTAACTGCTGCTTGGCAAAACAGTTCAAGTTTAAGATATCTTATTACGAAAATAGGGAATTATTCTGAAAAATCAGTGGTGTCTGAAGTTCCGCTTCTTGGTCTTCAAAACTGGGTACCTAAAAACGAATTTGTTAAGAACCCCCAAGCAATAGTTTGTGGAATTGAGAATTTTGGTCAAGCCATGGGAAGAGGAGAGAACTCAAGGATTTTGTCAGTATTTCTTTCGAATGGAACTCATTTCAACACTACTGAGGAAGAACTGTTAGCCAAAATAGCCGAAGTTAATTTGGAAATGGAAACGAAAAACATTAATGTGAATGCTATTTTAACAGGCAGTCGAAAGCTAATTCGAATGTTTCAGAAGTCCTCACTCTATCAGCCATACTGGTCAATTAAAGGCTCAACCTACGAGAAACTTCATGGTTACGAGGGCAATCTTGGGGCATTACCAGTATTTTTTGTGCATGAGCTTGAAAACGAAACCATTTGCTTAGTTGATTTGAAAAAAATTGGGACCTTCTGCCAATACAAAGTTGAAGAGAGCGACACAGAAGTACTAAATATAAAAATTCAGATCATTGACTGCGAGAAAGCAAAAGAGTTAATAAAAGCTAATCCGAAGCTTGGGCAAAACGACAAAGGCGATACTTTACCAGAGATAGAAGCGGTCGATAAATTAAGGCAACTTGTATTAGTAAGAATCACTGAACGCATGGATTTTGAGATTGCACAAAAAGACGCATGTAGTGTTTTGAAGGTTCAACCAACCGCAAATCTAAGGTAGCTATTTGCAAAGAGTGTTAACCAGCAAATGAAGAAAAGGCCCAAGCTACCGCTAAGCCCAAAAAAAAAATAACTGCCTAGAAATCAGAAGCAACGTACCCTCAATAATACACGTTTTTGAACTAAAAACAGCTAAATTTACCCAAACAAAAAAAGAAAAAAGAGGCTGCTTACGGTTTATTGACTTTGTTTTTCCAGTAAAACAGAATCGCCGCCGTCACAGCGGATGCTAACGCAGTCGCGGGAGCCTTAATCTCCAGCGGAATCGGCAAAGAAGCAACAAACGTAGTAGCCGCAGCCGCAACTGTGCCAGCCAAAACGATCAGGGCTTCCTTATTCTCAGATACCTCTATCTCATCAACCAAATAAATCACCTCCAAGAAGCATTAACAGGAAAAACGTTGGGAAATAATTCAGGTCCTCTTTCAGTTCATTAGTGAGGGCAGGTTTCCTTATGAAAGAGAACAGCAGCAAAGCTTAGCCATAAAAAAGAAGATGCCGAACAACAATACCTAAAAAATTTTTGTTTTGAGCTTAAGGTTTTGTTTCAACTGCGTCTTTGGGTTTGCAGTTTTCAAAAAATAGTGTTTTACCCTCGAAAACAACAGTAATCTTGTAGCTTTCCTCTGTTGAGTTGGGGTTTTGCTCCAACAAAACTTGAGCGTTTCTCTTCTCACGATCTTGTTTTTCTAGGTCGCTAAACTTTATGAAGTAATGTCGTATTTGCTTGTTGACTTCTTTTACACCGTTAGGGCCATAAAACTCATCAGGTATCCATCCGTCTGCTAAAGCATCCTCAATTTCGCTACTGAATTTGGACGCTTGATTTGAGATTATTTTAGTTTCAGGCATTGTTCCACAACTACTTTGCTATGACCCAAACTTCATCTAAATGATAATGAGGATAAAGATACGTACGTCCGTTACACCAAAAATACGCCAACGTTGTCGCGTTAACTGGCATGTTCCAAGACAAACGGCACCAGGTTTGATTAGGCAAAGGCAAAGTTCGACCTTTCTTGATTATTGACCCTAACTTTATTTCTATATCATCGTCTGCTGCATCATGTCTATAAATGTGGCACACAAAACGGGCTTTAGAATAGGCTCCAACAGGGATGTTTTTTTGAACGTAACCTGGACCATAACTTGAAGATCCATAGCCATTGTAACTTACAGCTACACTTCCCGGTGAGGAATAGAAATTGTCATTGACTATCTCGTAATAATATACTCCGCTTCGAGTCCAGCCGCATAGGTCATAGTTGAAATCAGCGTGTTCTATAATTGTCCATGCTGGGTCAAGATGATCAAAGTGATGAATTGCAACGGAGAGGTCTTTTGAGCCATATGGAACTGAGTATCCGGCGTCTGAGAAAGCTTCAAGCCTCAAGGTTACTGTTTCGTCATATTCCCCAGCGTTTAATGTTGGGATGTTTCTGATGAAAATTGGGGAGTAGATGCTTGAGTTTCCGGCGTTTAGTAATCCGAGGTTGACCTGATAGACTGTGTAGTCGGCGGGCGGTGAAACAAGCCGCACTCTGAAGTAAAGCCCAGCACTGTAGGTGTTGCTGATTCCTATCAGTACAACCATGCCAAAGGGGTCGGGCAACCCCTGAACATCATTATAGAGGTCAGGTTCTAGCACGTCTGCGCTAAATTGTATAGTTACCGGCATACTAATCACTCCAGCCGAACTCGATGACGACGTGCTCTTTGATTATTAGGTTGATGTTTTTGCTGTTGCTAGCCTGTATGTCTTCCCAGTTGTCTATGAGTTCGTTTCCTTCCATGTCGCGTACACGATAGAATATCTGCACGCTTCCAGCTCCGTTGTTGTTCTGGAAGTATAAGCCTATTCGATCGCCCGGGTTAGCTAACGTCATTCCGTGTTTTGTTGTGCTTGACGCATCTAGTTCGTCGATGCTTCTTTCTTGACTGTCGTTTCCCAGAGAGAAATATGCATCTGATTTTCCGATTATTTTGTATTCTACGAAAATTGCTCCCATTTCTTGTTCACCTCCAAGGTACATGATGAATGCTAATTTGTAGTAAGGCGGTTCAACGTCTTTGTGCGGTTTAAGTTGGTTGACATCGATGCTGACCTCATGATTTAGGGGTGTGCCGTCGGTTTCGCCTTGGGCGAGGGCGCCAGCTGGGTTGTCAACTGTTATGCCTGTTGTTTTACTTGGTACACCGTTGCTTATTGTAGCATTGTTAGCTGAACTACAACCTTGAATGCCCAGTGTGCCTGCAGTGCCCGAGTTTCTATATCCTTGATTGTGGGTGTGCCCTGGGTCAGTTATCGGGTGAGTGTGCTCTATGACGTCGCTATAGGTGTGAGTGTGGTTTGGATGATCGGCAATATCGACGTCGATATCTAATTCGCTGTGCTGAAGGGTTGTTTTTCCGCCTGTATTGCCGATGTTAGAGTCGCTTGAGGCACCTTTGATGAATCGATCCGTTAAATCCGGAGTGCCATCTGTGCCGTCGCATAGGTGCCATCCGTCGGGGATATCGCCTATTTTGCCCGACCACAGAAGAATCATGCCTTTGAAAAACTGAGCGTCAGCAGGTTTGTTAATGATGGTTGTTTCGCCTGGTTCTCCGCTGCCCATACCCTCCTGGGCTTCATCGATTATCTGAGATTTTGTAGATCCACCAAGCGTTGTAGCGTCAAGGTTGCTATAATCGTGGTTCTCGTTGTAGGATTGCCAGGGGATCTTTCCAGGTGTTACCGCTTGGGTATGGTGTGTTATGGGCATTTTACTGGAATATCTCCCTGTTGAATGGATTCACATCGAAAATCAGACTATCGTTTGGATTGTAAGAGGCCACTTGGTTGTAAGAAGTATGCCTTTTTGCGCATGGTGCAATAGTTGGGTACTGTAGGTGACGTATTGCCAGCGGGTTCCATTGTGGTGGATATTGAACATGTCGAGTTGCATTAGGTGCGGGTAGTGTGTAGGGGAAGTAGCGGGTTGCGTTTGCGACTTCTACTTCAACCCAGCTATACAGTTCTGACAAGGGGAAAAAAGTAAAGCTCCACCACCTCCTGATCATATAGGCATCGTTGCCAAAGCATCACTTCGCCCAGGGCACCCTGAAAACCCATGCCAATGTAGACTTTGTTAGTTGAGGAGTGAATTGACATGCTGATGTTTTGTTCGAGGACAACTTTGGTGTTCCGATAAATGCGAAAAGTTGCTCCGTCGTATGTTGCCATGATAAAGTTGCGACCGCCCAGCGTTACAATTGACGCAGTCGTGAAGGTGTGAGGAGTGCCGCCTGAATCGTAGACTATGAGAATGACGGTTCCGTTTATTACTTTTAAGGTAAATTGACCGTCCTTGTGGATCATATTGCGACTTGAAGCGTCTTGTATAGAGGGGCTTATCCAACCGCCAACGCTAAATTTGCCAGAGGCCGCAAAGGTGATTGAATCTCCGATATCGACGTAGGAAGATCCGCCGTTGAAAGTGAGGAATTTGAGGTACTGGTTTTGCTGCCAAGCACAGTTAACGATGTTTCCATCTTGTGGGTCCACTCTTGGGCTCGAATCCCTTGCGACAACTCCAGAGCCCTCGTTTAAATGATAGAATCCAACAAGGTCCTGAAGGTTAATACTCCAACTTGTGCAACCAGGGAGGTAGATGCCTTTTTTCTCCCAGCTACGCAGCTCATCAATTGATTTAGTGACCGATGCAGCGATCTTGTCTAATTGGATTGAGGCTTGGGTTCTGCTCTTGGTTAAGCTAATGATGCGCGACTGATCGCCATATAAGAAATATCTTGGCTTGTAGATGCCCAAATAGTCGCCTGCCCTATACTGGTAGGCATCAGCCATCGCCATTTTAATGGGAGCCCCCGTATAGCCGCTGTTTAGCTCCATAAGTTTTTTTGAGGCCAACAACTCTAAGCCGCCTTGATCTGTCGGAGTATCCTCGTTAAAGGTGCGCACGCGAACACGATCCACCCACCAAGGGACTTGTGCCTCGCCTGTTAAGTGGCGCCCAAACGTGTCGATGCCCCTTATGATAACTTTGCTAGCTTGCTTTGTCTTGTCAAAGCCATGGTTGCTTACTGTAACCGTATTAGGGTTAGGATAGTAAGAATCGTTCCCTCTTGAACCAACGCTTATTCTAGTTGAGCCAACTGAGAACAATTCAAGCCCCGTCACGTCAGCGAGAAATTTAGCAACATCTAAGCGGTTTGCCTTATACGCAACAAACGTAACCGGAGTGGTTGGGCAGTCATCGATGCTGATTTCGCCAAACAGATTTTCGACTCCCTCGATGGCTTCGGCGAGAACTTGGTTAGCTGGCACTTCATCATAGACGCCTGTGATGGGTTCGGCTTCATCGAGCGCTGTAAGTACAGCATCATGACAGAATGCTTTAATCCACTGCCCCCTTGAGCCGTTTGCTTCCCCCGCAAGCAACACCCCGGCAAACTGAAACCTCTGATTGTAGAAAATCTCAACGTAGAGCAGGCGATCCTTGCATAAAGATCGGTTGTTTTCGGTGTTTGGCAGCTTAAATGATGCGACCGGTCCAAGTTCACTGTTTAGCTCGTCTTGCAGTTGATCCATTTCTATGTGCTCAAAGATTCCGCCACTTTCCCCTTGGGGGTCATAGTAGAAGATAAGCCAGCCGCTAAGCTCTTGAGCAGCCATGTTTTAGTCGTACTCCTGCATTATGATGTTGAGGCTTGCCCGGCTGATTTTCAAAGTGTACTTGTAGAGGGGCGCCGATGTGTCTCTGCGAAACTCAAAAGACTCCAGCAGGTAATTATTGCAAAGTGCAAGAATTGGGCAAGTTAGGACAATTTCGGTGCCCTCTAGATCTTTGATTGGCGCAAGCACATCTGTCCATAATTGAGCGTCGGTTATGGTTGGGTCTGAGATGGTACCGGTAAAAGTGAGCACTTCGCCTTTTCTGCTATCAACCACTTGGACAGGGTCATCCTTGGTTTGACTCATAACTTCTTTGTTACAGCCACCTTGACGTTGGAGCCCTTCGGGACCAAATGGCAACGATATATCGTTGATCCTCCATTCCGATGGTTCAGTCATGGTGCCATAGATTGCAAAGAGATACCCATACACCATCGTTTAATCCTCCATGGCGCTGCCCCACCTGGCGCCTCCTTCAGCATTGGGATACCAAAAAGTCCATGGACCAACAGTTGAGACGGCTGACTCAGTCGCAAGCCAGCGGATAACACCCATCTGCTCAGAAGTTCCATGGTCTTCTATAATCATGTCATTTGACCATAGGCAAAGGAAATAGACGCCTGCAGGCAGCGAAACATTGGAAAATTCAAACTCGCAAACACTGCCCTCCCAATTGCTTGAGATATCTTCGCAATCAAGGCTATTGTTGCTTTCACTGATGAGCCCTTCGGCATAGTCGTTTGCGTCTCGGAAAGTGCCCGTGTGGCTGCCGTAGAGTCTAGCAACGATATGTCCTGTTGGTCCGTTGTAACCGTTCCAGCCCTCGCGTCCCAATCTAACTTTAATCCTGCTGACTACGGCTGCAGTGAAAAGTCGAAATTGGACGCCAAGCCCGGTGTTGCCGTCATCTGAAGGCCAGAGACTGTCAGATTCATCGATCTCTTTGTTGAGGTTGTCAAGAATGGTAATTTCGGACATGCTAGCCGCTCCTGCTATGTCTTAGCTTTTCATCCAGTTGATTGATGGTTTTTTCCGCTGCCATATCGACGTATTCGGGGCTGTTTATATCACCGTAGAACTGCTGCGTAAGCGTGACATAGATAACGTTTGGCTGAGGCTGCAAGACAGGACCGCTTCGGGAAAATTCTTTGTCTGTCGCCCGCTGTGCCTCATACTGGCTAAGGGGCATAACGATCTCTTTCTCGCCGCCTTCACCGATCAACGCCAGCATCGGATGATCAACCACGCCGCCTGAGGCTAAACCAGCGACATTGCCATAACTCTCAAGGTTCGCAACCATAGCGCCAACAGCAACACCCGCAGCCACCAATGCGACCGTGGCGACGCCAAGCGTGAGACCTTCTTGGAGCATCCAAACCGCTGCGGCAGCCGCAATAATCGCGGGAACAACAACCATCAAAGCCCTGCCGACGGGACCAAGAGCATCACCAAACTGCTTAATCACAGTGTAGCCCAATGTGAAGCCCCCGACAAAAGAACCAACCCCAATAGCGGCAAGTGTCGCCTTGCTGCCAACATCAGAAACATTGGTACCAAGAGTTTTTAGAACGCCTGTCATGTCGGGGAAATTCTTCCAAGCCCTACCCAAACTATCAACCATAGTGATGGCGGAAGGAATAATCTGTATTGCACTTGCCATCATTGCTTGATTGACGTTGTCCTGCGACTGCTTAGCCCGCTCATTCGCAACTTCTAAGCGCTCCTGGGCAATGCTTAGCTGCTCTGACGCGGCTTTAGCTTCAGCACTATTCGCGCCATGCTCAACAACAGCTTCATTGAGGTTTCGCTGGGCATCCTCAACCCCCTTAGTGGAAGTGCGCACCTGCAAATTAGCCCGATCAACCGCAAGCTCCGCTTTTTCAATCCGGTCAAAACTGTTATACAGGCTAAAGCCTGCAGTGGCAGCTCCAGAAGCACCAAGAGCAAATCCCTTTAGAGAACCTGAACTCTGCTTGGTAATTGAATTAAGCTCACTTTGGCTATCCTTAACGTTCTCCTGGGCAGTTGTAAAATCCCGAAGCGCCACAGCCGCCTCTTCGCTATCAGATCCATTCTTCCTAATAGCGGCGTTTAGGTTCTCAGTGGCTGATGCCAACGTTGCCTGTGCATCCTTCAACTCTACTGCTGCAGAAGCCAATTGCATCTGAGCCTGCTCGCTCTCCGATAAAGGCGGCACGGTCGATTCAGCTGCAGAAGCTAACTGATTACTCGAATCTGAAACCATATCAAGGCTGCTGGAAATGTTTGATGAGGCTTCCGCTAACTGACTACTCGCATTGTCGATTAGCTCTAGATTGATTTCTATGTCAGAATTAGCCAATCTGCCTCACCTTAACCTGGTGCAGTCTTGCCCAGGCGACCAAATAATTAAACTGAAAAACTGTGAGCTCCCGCAAGCTACTGAAATTGAATTGGGGAAAAGTAGAGAGCACTAAACCGATGTTTTCGCCGTCTGAACTGTGCTTGATCCAGTTGGCGATTTGGTTAACAAAAAACCCGGCTGCTCATTTAGGAACTTTATCAGTTCTGAAGCTTCCAACATTGGAAAAGAACAGTTAAATTCGCTGATAGTCTCTGGGGTATAATCGGGCAGGTTAGGATAGGCTTTTTTCAGCATCAAATAGATGCTCATGGCGTTGCGGTCTGCTTTGTTTTTGCATTTGTTGATGATTTCAGAATCTGCGATTACCAACTCACCATACCGAATCAAGCCCAAAGTCTGATGCTTCGCTTCATGGATCTGGCCAGCTCGCTGCAGCAACGCAACGGGGTCAAATAAATTAAAAATTTCTTGATTTCGGGCGTCGTCAGCTTCAGCACGCCTCTTAAACTCTGCAACTTTCGCTTCGTTCTCAGGCAGTTTAACAGCTTCGGCAGAACTCAACTGTTTTTCGTTACCCATCAATAACCCGCCTTAAGCTGGAAACTCGACTGTTTCAGCAGAGCCACTAATACTCTCCAAAACACCGTCATCTTCGCCGGCTGAACGCTCACAATGCAAAATACTGCAGTTCTTCCAAGTCTCAATCGTATCGCCTTCAGCGTCACCCTCAGGAGCAAACACCAAATCAAACTTGGTGCCAGCCATCAGCAGCGCCAAATAAGTTTTATCGGTGAAAAGGCGATCACAGGACCACTTAAAAGACTGCTTCCCAGCAGCAGTGATAGCAGGCTGCAAAGAATCCATACTGTAGACTTTTATTTCTTCAGCGTCTGCGGATACTTTAATGCTTTTGCCATAACCGATGGCTACACTGGATTTTATTAGACGGGCATCTCTACCCAAAACAGGGACTGGACTAGACATAATTTTTTGCCTCCAAATAATGTAATGCCAGAAATGCCTGGCAGTTACTCTATAGCCAACGCCAAGTCTGTAGTGTCAAACGAACAGCATTAACGCTAAACTTGCCGTCGAACACTTTTTGCTTCTCACGCAATGTAACCAAACTATCAGTTACGGCGCCACCCAACTTACGATCAGCAGAAAACAAAGCCTCAGCCTTCTCGGCTAATGACAATCCGTCACTTTCCGCCTGGTCAGCATCAGCGTTCTTAGTAATTATGACTATGAAGAATTCATCAACTGCTTTTTTGCGGTCAAAATTTGCTTGAACAATTGGACCACCGCTCCATTCAACCCAGCCAAAACATAGTCCAGGATAAGCAGATGGCGAAGGCTCAGCTGAGAGCCACCTAGAAACTTGGCTTAAAGAAGCATCCGCAAGGACGCCTTTGACAGCCGCTTTTATCGCTAATATGCCGTTACTCATTTTGCATCCGACTCCAAAGCATCAAATACAGATCTCTTAACTTGCCACGCAACTCCTCGCCGCTTTTGCGTATGAAGAAGCGACCAGCAAATCCAGGATGATCAACCCGCCTTGCAAAGATTGCGCCTTCTCCAAATGCCCAACCAAGGTTGCCGATTCTGAAGCAAAGAACTTTGGCATGTGAAGGAAAAATCGTGTGCGGACCTGTCCCATGCTCTACTGCCGGTGCATAGGATGCCGTGGGGTAAACTGTGAAACCCGAAGGCGTCAACTGCTTAACGATACTATCACGCAGAAAACCAGTGCGAACAGGCGTATTAGCCCTTAACACGCGCTCAGCCTCGACGGATCCCTGCCGCTGCCACTCACCAAAAACAAGCCCCTGCCGAGCAGCCACCCCACCGACTAGACTCTCAAGCCTAGTAGAATCAACTTTAACCCGAACAGACACGGCGCCTTACTCCACTTCAGCATTACTAAACAGCTTGTAGCCCCGGCGAAGACTCGCCCTATACTCAGCCAGCTTCTTTTCTGCCAAGACCACGTTGGGATGCTGCGTCTGGCCTTCAGAAAGATTATTTCGGGCAAGATAGAGCCCCGAAGCGTAGAACTCTGCAATCGTATCCACAACTGCAGGAACAGGATCCAACGGCACCGACACAAATCCCTTGAGGAAGTTGTTAATGAAATCGCAGGCCTTGCCCAAGTACATAGTTAACTCCGCATCGGCAGAGCTCACGCCATCATTTACAGTCACGCCTGCCATAAACTGAACATTAGCCAAATCGCCATACATTGTTTAATTCACCGAAAGATGATTTTCAGCGTTTATGCTTTAGATAATACGTCAGTCCTTTTTGGGATATCTTTTGCCATATTTTGATAGGAGAAACAGGGCTATCTCAATTGCAATATTCATAGACAAGCGGAAATACTCTTTTTCAGATATGAAAGAATGCCCTCCTTCAGAATGTAAAATATCAATAAAAGAGTCAATCAATTTGTCGTCTTTATCCGTCAAGCTCAGTTTAATTTTTAGATAGCTTCGCATGTTACCTAATTTAGACTCTTTTGTCTGAGGAATTTTTTCATGCTCTTTTTTAGCAATACTTTGTGCAATATCAGTAACCAAATCAGCCATGAATGTACGAAGGTTATTTATCATACCTGCGTTCAAAGGTTTTGAGGTTTCAGTTATCAAGTAAATGTCAATGCAGTTCAAAAGTTCTTGATACTTCGGATCGAAACCAAATAAATGAATTTTTTCTGCAACCGTTTTTTTGTCCTGATTAATTTCGACGTTAGTACCCTTTACTTCTTTTCCCAAAAATTCATGACGGAGCTGTATTAGTCTGTCCTGTAAAATGGAAGTGATTTTATATGAACTTGTAATGTCAACTAAATGTTGATCATAATCATTCTTCACTATCTCAAACAAAGCTTCCAATTGTTCAGCGTTGAAATAATTCTCATCCAAAATTTTATTTATCACCGTATAAATGCCAATTTTCCCTTGTTTCCTTTTTCCGAGGGCTTCCAAAGCGTCTTTAATATATCCGATTTTGACCAAGCATAGAAAACAAGTTGGGGATATTCCCTTCAAGGAAAAGCCCCGACCTAACATTCCCCATTGGATCTCTTCGGCATGCGATACCTGTTTTTTTAGAATGTTAATAAAAAGGATCCTTAGTTTGTCATCCGTGGAAATCATTGAGAAGATGTCAATCAGCATATCAGTATTAGGAAAATTAAAGCTAAGATAGTCACTCAATTGAAGAAAAGAATTGTCTTTCAACCCTTTCTCTTGATCTGCTAATATTTTATCAAATATTATGGACAATTTCTTTTCTAATTGATCTAATTGCATAATCTCCTTAATCATAGGGGTTGTAATAATATTTTGCGTTTGCCCGGCTGGATGACTTTCCGACGATTGACTGGGTGTAAACCAGACTGGAGGATAGAATATTAGATAAACGGTGATAGTGTGCCATTGCTTGTTTGGATAACAGAGCTGAAACCGCTAGTTATTAAAAAGAAAAAAAGAGGGTTAAGTGCAGATTTTTGTGATAGCGTCTTGTATGACGACTTTGGGCTCTTGCCATTTGCGGATTATATAGCCGTCAAAGCCTTTCGCTTCGTCTCTGTACTGCGCTGCCATTGTTGGACCTTCACCGAAAACTAAGCCTGGAGCAACTGAACTGCCAATGAGTGGACCATGAGTGCTATCTGGAGTTTCTGTTAATGCAAAGTCAGTGACGACCTTAACGGTTGGGTAGCCTGGCAAGGTGAAGGCGCCGCCGTTTGGACCCAAACTCGCAATGCCCGCATGAACTAATTCTCGGACGTGTGTGTTGCGGATGAATTTGCTGTAGATTGTTTGGTGCAATGCCATGAAGTCAACTGGCCAGCCTTTGCCCTGGATATAATCGATTGCGGGGATGATAGCGTCGAATGGATCGTTTGTGCTTATGCCGCTTGATTTTGCTGCCCAATCCACGTATGGGGTGCTGGATGTTTTTTCTGTGCATGCTTCGGCTATGTCTTTGATGTCGAGGTTTTCCATGCGTCCTAGATCTCTGCCAGCGGCTTCTGTTTGGAGTTGCAGGATGTTATGTGCTGATTTCATTCCTGCCTCGTCGGCGACTGCAACGTGCACAACGTTCTTCCATAGGTCAAAGTTGATTGGTGCGAATGCGTCTTTGCTGATTTCGGCTTCCTGCATTGGTTTAACTTTTCGTTGACCTGTTGATTTGGTTGCGATGTCGATTCGTTCTTGCAAGTTATCCATCTGGATAGTTCTGCAGATTGAGCGCAGGTTGTAGTTGGGCCATGCGTAGCCTAAGACTTGTTCCAGGATTGTTACGGCTTCGACTGCTTCAACATCGCTTGGGGAAACGATTCCGCCTGCTGTTAAGCTTGCGTTTCTTCCACGTTCTGTGTAGTTTGCTTTGTAGAATTTGCCGTCTACAGCGGATTTAAAGACCCTGATTGGATGAGACATACTAGAAGACTCCTAACCACATCTTCTGTGTGGTATCTGCATCAGCTGAGGTTTCGTAGGCTGTTCCGATCTTGCCAAGGTTAACCAGGTTAGCTGCCTCAACCGTAGATTCGTTGACTGTAGCAGTAACATCGCCCGCAACAAACTTTGTGCATTCTCCCGCTGTTGCAGAAACCATGATTTTGTCGCCCTTGCGTGCTAAACCCGAGCCTGCGACTTTTGCGCATTCAACCAAGCCCACAACCGTTACGCTGATGTCGTGGTCTGTTTCTTCGCTGTAGTCGTGATCTTCATTTGCCATAACAACCTTTGTGACTGCAGCTAGGGCAACGGTTGCGAGAACTAAGCCTGCTCCGTCGTCAGCGTAGAGTTTGCCTTTTACTGCGTCGGTGTTGCTCTTCATAGTCATTTTTTCAACGACAAGAAGAGCTGATTTGAGTCCATAATCTCCTAACGTCAAATTATTTTTTCTCCTGTTTTTTTATTTCGGGTAAGCCAAGCTCTGCTCTTTTGGCTGCGACTGCAGCTGCAAGCTCATCTTCCTCACCCGCCTGATACTTGTTTTTGGGGGATTGATGCCCTTGAGTAGAAACAACTTTAGCGATTTTCTGAGCCTCAACAAAGAAAAGCTTCAAGTTCTTGTCATCTAATGCCGCAAGCATTTCTCTATCTGTTTTCTCTTCGCCTGCGATGCCAGCTTCGACACGTGCACGGTAGGCTTGCTCTACCAGGCCAGCGTGTTTTTCATCTTTGATTGCTTTGAGTTCTGCACTGAGCTCATTGACTTTAGTGGCGTTTGTTGATGCGTCGTCTTGTGCTTTCTTGAGGTCAGCTTCGGCTTTGGTTGCCCTCTGCTCAAGTGCCGCTATTTTTTCATTCTCTTGTTTTTCGGACACTTTATTTTGCTCCTGTAAGATTGGAGACCGTGAATTGTTGTAGACACTTGCCAGAAGCGTAAGAGGCACACTCTTATCCTCTCGTTTGGAGGCAAAATTCATGAAGCCCGCTTGCGGATACGCTGGCACATCAACAAAATCGAAACGGTGAAACTCAAACGATTGCACTTCTGAGAATGCCTTATTTTCGGCTATGCAAGGGTGAATTTCCCAGTTGGCATCTAAAACTTCACCGCAAACGCTGCAAGTATCATAATAGGGCAAGATAACAGAACTAATTGGTCCCAACTCGCCAGCTTCAAGCATCGCTAATGCTTTATCATCGGTTATGTCGACGGTGCCCAATGCATAGTTACCCTTATTCTCAAAAGCCGAAAACAACCCAACATTGATACTTTCCTCATCGGGAAAATGCCCCAGCTCATAGTCCCTGCCCATGCCCAAGGGCTTCTTTAACAGCGATGGCAAAGCCTCATCGAGTGCCTTTTGGGTGACTCCCCAGCGATTGCGGTTCCGGCTAGTATTCATCAAGTAGAACACTGCCTTCTTGTTGGCAGCATCAAGCCGATGCAAACCCGCAATGAAGACTAGCTCATGGTTATGCTGTTTAGACAAACAATTTTACCTCTGTTACTTTGAAAATCTGTTACGCTATAACCCGAATCAGAAGGCACTCACAATGCGGATGGACATTGGGGTTAATCGTGTTCTCATCAATAATTCGCAGATACGGAAACTCGGATCTTAGGCTATCACCGTAGAAGACTTCACCGTCATAGCCCAAACAGTTCTCACAAAGGTTCGGGTTACCAGATTGAAGGTACAGCCAGCGATCATCAGCGCCAAAGAAGGTAAACCCCGTAAATTCTTCGGGGATCCTCTTGAAGGCTTCAAGGACCTCTGTGGCATCAACTATGCTGATGAGCTGCAGGCAATCGGCGACGGATAATGTACTCCTCATAGTTGCCCTCCTTATCTTCGCCCTTGACAACTGACGTTTTGCCAGGTTGTGGGGACTTTTCTTTTGCCTTAAGCAACTCTTGGTCCCAATTCATCATCTCGAAAGCAATCTCGGGGAACTCTGCTAAAACGCCGCTACCGTTACCGTAAAGACTTGCAACCGCTGCCGCCATGGCATAGATGTCAGAGGCCTTAACTGGCTTGAAATTTTGCTTAACCTTAACCGGAAGAGACACGCCTTTAGCAATTTTCTCCCCTTGTTCTTCCATGGCAAGCCTAGTTAGCCTATCATACCACATCTCGGATTCCAAAACACGCTTGAAGTAACGCTGATTAGGCTTGATAACCCCTTCAACGTAAGCTTCAAACTCGACATATGCAGTTGCCCTATTCTCAGGCGTCTTGTTAATTAGAAAACGCGGCGTGCCATATGCTCGGATAACTCCTTCCTCAAGCTTATCCATCAACTGCACAAGCCCTCCTAAATTAATGCGGAACTCAACCACTTGGGCTGTGACAGACTTGTTAATCGCAGTGCTCTTGCCCGCTTCAGCGATCTTTGCCAGATCCTTAAGAAAAGCGGTCTCATCATCGTCAGCCATATCAGCTGTATCCGCTTCAAGCAAAGTATAGGGTGCCCAAAGCCGACGGGTAATCTCGGGGAAATCCTTATCGAGCAAGTAATTTCGGGCTTTGCAGGTTGAACGGATGGGTTCAACATCGCTTAAACCCAAGAAATCATTCTCGAGCTGAGTGTTAACAAAATATAAGACTTCATCGACGTCATAGCCCTCTTTGATGCCAGTATATTTGAAGCCGGTGAGTTCCCAATCCTTGTTTTTCTTGGGAGTTAACTTTGGGCTCTGAAGACTAATCAGGTATGCAGGAGTTTTGCCGTCGGTTTTAAAGACGATCTCAAACCCGCATTTCCCAAAGATGCTGCGTTTAATTTGGGCAACAAATAGAACCTGGTCAAAGTTTACTGCTTTGTTAATTGCGTCGACATAATCCTTGACGTACTGATATTTCTCTAAGAAGGCTTTCTTTTCAGTTCTCATCAGCTATGGGCTTTGTTGGCTCAAGAGTGGTCTCAAACCCAGCTGCCAAAGCAGTAAAACAAGCATTAATAATTGTGCATCTGCGGACAAGCTCATCTTGGCGGAACCAACGGTAATCCTTATCCATACTTGCATAATTCTCGCTGTCTGTTGGGGTATTGGAGGTTCCGAAGTCGCCTTTGCCTATCTTGGGAGAACTCGCTGCGCTGCCGTAAACTAGCACTTTAGCGTAATGCGACAAACCCTTCCAGGAAGATTTTTTCTCACTCAAGATTCTCTACCGATCCGATGAAGTACTTAAAACCCTAATTGCGCCCTGCTTCTGCAGGTCCTTAAACTCTGGGTCAAACTCGGCAAAGCGATCCGCACTCTCAGCTCTGTTTTTGCCTGCAAAGATTTTAGGTGTCTTCATGATGCATTAGCCGCCTTAGGCCGCTTTCTCGAATCCAGAAGCGTTAACATCAAACTATCCGCAAAATCTGGGCTCTTGCCCTCCGGATCAACAATACGGATTTTGCCAGCCGACGTAAACTCATAACGCATCTGCGATAATTGACTAATCAGATGCGGATTGTTTGGGATGCTGATTAGGTCCTGCTCAAAGATTGAGCGAAGCTTCCAAAACCGCTGCGACTTCTCGTTAAGATAACGATCCCCCTCACAGGAAGGAGACATACTAACTCTAACGGAAATTGCCCTAAGCCCCATCTCAGACAGCCGACTATGCACGCCAGCGCCAACGCCGATGCTGTCAACGTGCAGGGTTTCATCTTTTGGAACAATGGCGGCCACACGATTAGCTGTGGGCATTGTTTCCCGCTCCTGGATATGCTGCTGCCCAATCACAGCATAATGCACGCCATCAGTCTCCGCACGGGTAAGAACGGTGAGGTCCTTGCCTTGCTCAGCAACATCTAAACCCCAAACCGTCTGCGTAGCACCCGAAAACTCAACCTTCTTCACGAGAGCACGCTGGATCCAATCCCAACGAATCAGCGAATCCTCAGAATCTTCCGCAAACTCACTCTCATAGAGGACCTTAAACTCGTAATCTGAAAGCTCCTGGCGCATATCGTCGATGAATTCTTCAGTAACACGCCCCTCGGAGACTGCTTGACGCCAATCAATATGGATTTTCTTGAACTTGGGGTTTCGCCAAGCCCTAAAAGCAAAGTTGCGTCGATGCCACGGATTAACCAAAATGATGAGTTTGCTGTTTGGGTTGCTGCCCAACATGCGCTTAATACGCTTACGGTAAACCTCATCAAGAACCAGACAGGCCTCGTCTACAACAATTACGTCGCCGCCAAACCCCATCAACTGCTTGCCAGGCTCTTCCCCAGCGCCATGGGCTGTTAATGTAATGATTTCGCAGCCGTTTTTGAGCGTTAGACGCTTCTTACTCATTTCGTTTTTTAGGTCTTCGGGGTTGCTGCGCCTAGGCTTATTCACCAAAGAAGCAAGCTGACGACTTGCCGCAATATGCTCCGATACATAATTCCGGATAATATTGGTTTGATCGATGGTTGGCGCGATGAACAGGATCCGCTTGTTTTCATTCACCAAAATATAGAGCAAAACACCGATGGCAACAGCCCTCGTTTTGCCATACTGCGTCACTGCACTAACAATAAGACGCTTAACATTGGGATCCAAGACGGAGCCGACAATCTTTAGCTGCCCATCTCTAAGAGCATACCCCAAAACATCGGCTTTCACTTGCCAGCATCTTCTTCACGACTAAACTTTATGATTTCGGCAACTTCTTTGGTAACGTCAATTTTGTTATTAACTTTGACATCCACGTTGACATTGGGTTGATTGTTAGGCGTCAAATTCTTAATTCTCTGCTCACGCGCCGAAATCGCCGCAGCCAAAGCCTTCAAATCCCTATCCTGCAACGCATAAGCACGAAGCAATGCAATATCTCGACACTGCGCACGCTCCAACTCTTCCCTAAACTTAGTAGCGCGGTCACTGTGCAGAACTGTCCAGATAGTTCTCTGACTTGCAGGATGCCCCTTTTCTCGCAAAATCTCGCAAATCTCAGGGATAGTCGAGCCCTTATTTGCCGCTTCCTCAAGAATAATCTTATCCCGCTGAATTGTCTTAAGCTCAACATGCGAGTATTCTATATCCAGCTCTTCCTCTTCTGGCACAGCCTCCACTTTCGGTTCAGGCTGCTGGATTCCCAAAGCCTCTTCCATCGAAATCGACAAACAACAATACTCCTTAAGCCTGCAGCAATTCCGATGCTTTTCTAACGGAGCAAAGAACCTCTATGCCTTTTTGAGAACTGATATAATGCTTTCGTGAAATTCCTCTGCGCATCTCAACTGTTGTGATTAAACCCTTCTTCTCCAAGTCTTCAAGGATCAGCTTGAGTACATTGCAATTAACGTTTGTTTTATACATAATATGCGTTAGAATCTTTGGCGTTCGCACAACTTCCAAAATAGCTAAGGATTGTTCAAATGTGGATCTTTTTCCCAATTTTTGCTCTCTCCCTTCGGATTATGCTATTGTTCAGGGTTCCAAGGTCTCTGCAGCCTTAGATTTAGCTTGAATGATGAGTTCCATCGTGCGGATGCGATTTTCTATAGCGGCGTTTATGTCCTCTAAGAGAATCTGCTGCATCCAATCAGGCAACATAGCGGCTCGGCTAAAGGTCCTCTTTATTTCTCCTATAAACTCTTCAGGCTCCAAACAATCCTCTCTCCTAAATTAATGAGCTACAGCGTAAGTTAACAGAAAAGTCACAACCGACGTGACCGCACCAATCGCGATGGGTTTTGCAAAATTTGTCCAACTCGCCGAAACCTTACTTTTCTTCTGCAGATCCGTTATAGCCTTAACAATACCGCCGTTTA
Source organism: Candidatus Bathyarchaeota archaeon (assembly GCA_963782525.1). Classification (GTDB taxonomy): domain Archaea; phylum Thermoproteota; class Bathyarchaeia; order Bathyarchaeales; family Bathycorpusculaceae; genus Bathycorpusculum. The sequence goes on along the minus strand of CAWAKC010000004.1, from coordinate 9,134 downwards.
AGCCAGTGCCGTCCTCTCCTAAAAGAGCCAAATCTATACGGTCAATCTTGCGCTTGATCTCGGGGCAACTGGGGCATAAGCTATAATCAGGATGTAACTCTTCAGGCATCAAAATTAAACTCCTTCAAAGGTCCAATAAGAACTAGGCCACGTTCAACGTTAGGAATCGCTTCAGATTCAGGCTGACCAAAAAGCTTTGCCAACTCATCAGTAATCGTATTGATATCAGTTCGACAAACAGTCTCGCCGATCAAGCGATCACGAAACTCAGTCTCCCCAATGAACTGCCAAGCTGCTTTCCTTTGAACCTTAATAGCAGCGTAATCTTGCTCTCGCTGCCGCTGACCTATTTTTCCCTGGTAACTTCTTTTATGAGGCATAAACAACACCCAAACGAAGATAATAATGACAGAAACCACTGCAAACCGTTCACGCTCCAGCTAAGGAGGCGAGGAAAACTAAACGCATACTTGCAAGAGGTTAACCCAATAAATTACACTAATAAGCGCTCGCTTTTAAGCAATTGCACGCAAGAATAATCGAGCAAATTGATTTCAAAGAATTTTTCGCAAGGATAAGTAAGAATTATGTTAATCCCTTGATAATTATGAGAAAAAGACGCTAATATCTTTTGTAAATCCATTTACCGCTTAGCTCTTTGGGGGGGGGGAAAACGCAAAATGAATTTTGTGCCTTTGCCTGTTTCGCTCTCGAACGTTATTTTGCCGCCTAATGCCTCAGTCATGCGCTTGACCACTGCTAAGCCAAAGCCTTGACCCTTCGATTTAGTAGTGAAAAGCGGAGTGAATAGTTTTGGTCTAATTTCTTGTGGGATACCAACACCTGTGTCCTGAACAGTTATGACAATATCGCCACCTTCCTTGACCGCATGAATATCAAGTTTTCCACCCTGCGGCATAGCTTGAACCGCATTACTTACCAGATTACTCAAAATTCGCTTCAACATAGCTGGGTCAGCAATCGCCTTTTTCGCTTCTTTCTCGACTATGCATGAGGCATCAATGTTTTTTGGAAGACCATTATTAAGCAGCACGTCTTGGCAGAGCGCTTCAACATCTGTTTCCTGAACAGTCGGCTTGAGTGGCTTTACAAAATCCTGTAGGTCTTGGACAATCTTGTTAATGTACTCAACATTCTTCTCAATGCCTGCTAAACTTTCTTTCATGCCCTCTTTTGCTTCGCCTTCAGGCATCAAAGCTAAGTCAGTCTTAGCCAAATATGCATCACTGGCAATTGCTTGCAAGGGATTGCGAATGTCATGTCCAACCATACCTGCAGTTGCGCCTATAGCTGCTAAACGCTCGGAGTCTTTGAGTTGACTGGTTCGTTCTTCAACAAGCTTCTCCAAGTTCTTAGCATATTTATCAAGTGCCTCTTCAGCTTTTTTGCGTTTGGTAATATCTGTGAAAGATAGAAATGCACCGTCAATTTTCTTTTCTTCAGTTAAGTAGGGTCGAACCCGCATTTCATAGCAACGATCTTCCAAACCCTCAACTTCTTTACTAACAGGAGTTAACTTATCGATTACCTCCGTTATCGTTTTTTCCAAGCTTTCAATATGAACCCCGGGAGTTATGTTGGCTATGGAGCCCCCAACATCGGATGGCGAAATTCTCAAAAGTTCTTGGGCTGAAGCAGTGAACCGCCTAATCTTCAGGCCACTATCAACGATAACCACTGCGATGTCAATGTTCGTTTGCAGATTTGCTAAGTCATCATTTAGGCGACCAAGAGTCTGATTACGGTTCTTAAGCTCCTCATTTAAAGTCTGCAACTCCTCATTGCTTGACTGCAACTCTTCCTTCGCCGTTTCAAGCTCTTCATTTGTGCTCTGCAACTCTTCATTGCTCGACTGAACCTCTTCCATAGACGACCGCAGCTCCTCATTAGTTGCCTCCTGCCCCTCAACAAGTGCCTGCAATGACCGCTTAGTTGCCTCCAAATCCTCCCTAAGCTCACTAATCTGGCGATCTTTAAGCTCCTTAATTCCATCAGATGAAATCGCCGATTCGTTTTCTTGATATATATGTGCATGTGACGGCGTTTCAGTAAATAATACCAGGTAGAATGGTTCGTCGTAATCTGCTATTTCCAGTGGTCTTATCTCGAAAGTAACAGTTTTTGCTTGCCCTTTTTGCTTTAAGTTCACATTTTCTTTGAAGACTTTATTTTCTTTCTTTGCTCTGTATAATGCAGTTTGAACTTGAGACCTTAACTCTTTTCGAAGAATCTTTGTTACATTAAGGCTTGCCGCTCCTGATTCTGGTGAAAGATAAGGTGCGACATCCCCACGAAAAACCAGTATGTCCAAGTTGTTGTTTACTAACAGAGTCGCTGGACCATACTCTGTAGTTATCAGGCGGTCTACCTTCTCTCCTAAAACAGTTAGCAAATCTGCTTTTCTTTGCGGTTTAGCAGAATCCCTTGTAGCAGAAGGAATAAAGGCTTCTTGAAATACCATCGATTGCGGCTGAGCTTGCTTCTTTCTGTAAATTAGGCCTCTTGGAGTAATGGGCTCAAACAGGTACTGGAACTTGCCTACACTTTCGGACTCGCCCAAAACAAGAAAACCACTCGGCTTTAACCCGTAATGGAAAATGGGCAGTATTCTCTCGTGAAGGTACGAGTCAAAATAGATGAGCACATTTCTGCACATAATGACATCCAAGTTAGAGAAAGGCGGATCACTTGTTATGTCCTGTTTTGCAAATATGCATACGTCACGTATGCTTTTTGTTATTCGATAATGCCCATTATAAGCGGTGAAGAATCGTTTTAGCCTGTTTTCGGATATATGCTCAGCTATGGTTTTTGGGTATGTTCCTTGACGAGCTTTCTCAACATTTTTTACGTTTGCATCAGTGCCAAAAATTTGAATCCGGATATCTGTTAGGGCTTTTTCTTCTATAAATTCCTGAATTACTATGGCTACGGAATAGACGTCTTCGCCTGTGGAACAGCCAGGAACCCAAACTCGTATGAATTCATTGGGAGCCTTTTTCTGGATAACTTCTGGAAAAACCTTCTCTTTCAAAGCCAAGAAAGTATCTGGTTCTCTAAAAAAGCTTGTCACACCTATTAGCAGGTCATCAAACAATGCCTGAAGCTCACTTGGATGCGCCTGCAAATACGCCAAGTACGCTTCCATGTTTTCGGTCTTATTTATGACCATGCGACGAGTAATGCGGCGGTTTATGGTTGTATCTCGGTAATGGGTGAAATCAACCCCGAAGGATTTTTTGAGCGCCTTTATGATTTTTCTAAAGTCTGTTTCGTCTATTTCTTGCTTTGCAGTTTTTGTTTCAGGACGAATTAGCTGAGGGTGCTTAGAGACTATAGCTAACTCTTTTGCCATCTGTTCTGGTGAAAGAATAAAGTCTGGATTTTCAGCATCTATTGCGTTTCGAGGCATGTCTGGGTATTGAGCTGTCTCTGGGTCTTGAGCGAAGGTAATTCCGCCTTCGGCTCTAATTGCTTTGAGGCCGTCGGTTCCATCATTGCCTGTTCCCGATAGCACGATTCCGATTGCTTGGGTTTTTCGCTCTGAAGCTAAGGAAACAAAGAAATCGTTGATGGGTTTGATAGATACACCTTTAGGAACAAGCTTGAGGTAACCATTTTTCAACGTCATGGTCTTGCCCGGGGTAATGACGTAAACATGGTTCTTTTCAACCTTCAAGTCATCTAGGGCTTGCAGAACCTTCATCTTGGTAGATCTTGAGAGGATTTCGGGCAGCATGCTCTCTTGTCCAGCAGCCAGATGCTGGATCACAACAAACGCCATGCCCGTGTCGATGGGTAAATTCTCTAGCAGTTTCCTGATGGGGTCTAATCCGCCTGCAGAAGCGCCGATTCCAACGATCGGAAACTCATACGCTTTACCTTTGCCTTCAAGCGAAGTCGATTCATCGAAAGCAGTTTTCGTTTTGCTCGCCATAAGTTACCCATCTAGTATTTGCTCTAATAACCTCTTTTCTAATTAATATTTAAACTTCCCTGAATAGAACCTAAACTGAGCAGATAATTTAATGGAAAAATAAGCAGAAAAGATATCGGAGCTTGCACCTATTGGGTTAAGCTTTTTTATTTAATTCTTTTTTTGATTCTTCTATTTCCTTTTGGTGCTCCTTTGTAAATACATCAAGAAGGCGAATGGCGACTGGCGCAGCATCCTTTTCACTGTAGATACCCTTCTTTGTGTTTTCATGGAGCGTCTTGATAATTGAACTTTCAATTGAGTAATGACCTTTTCCAAACGTACTCTTTAAGACATGGTGAAAGGCATAAAGGTTGTTTGGGATATCTTGGGGCTGAATTTGCATCTTTTTTAGCTCACTGTAAAAGCGTTCTTTCTCAGCCAAAGACGATAATACCCTATCGATCACTTCAACCATTATCGCATCAGAATTCGACATACAAATTTCCAAATTAAATTTGGCTATTTAAGTAAAAAAATGTTGCGCGAATAGAAAACGTTAGCGCTAAATGCCAAACCTATTTTTCCGCGACGCACTTGCCGATGATTAATGATCTCGCTTACTTGCATTAGCACCCTTAGGGCTAAGGATGAAGCGACCGAAGCATTCTTTGCAATAGCCTGTTTTGTTTTGGTGTGAGAGCTTGCGTCCGCATTTGCCTTTGCAGTATTTTTGCACTATAAACTCCCCGATTTCCGCTTGGGTATGTACTGTAGGGTTACGCTTAGGCGTCGTTTGCTGTTGCTCTTGGTGAGTTCTGAGTTGATTCTTGTGTCTTCGTTTCCAGCTGTGCCATGCCCAACACGCTTCACGCGCCAGTTGCCCAAGTTGCCTCGGACAAGCTGAGGATTCGAAGTAACTAGATAGAATGGTAGGTTGATTTGGGAAGTGTAGAGCTGTGCGATGAAGTTGAGTAACCGTTTACCTAAGCCTATGCCTTGGTAATCTGGCAAAACCACAAGACGACTAACACGGAAGTAATTGGCCTTCATCCTTGTATGGACAATCGCAACAAAACCCACAGGTTTCTCGTTATAGACGGCAACGTAACATCGTACTCCGGCGCCAAGTTTCCCATTCAAATAGTGATATTGCCGAAAACTCTTCCACATAGCGTTGTTGCACCGCTGCACTTGGAGCTCAATTGTTGGGTGGGTTCTTTTTTTTTAAAAAACTCCATCGTGTCAGTGTTGAAGACCCAATCGACTTCAAGCCAGTCTATGACGTCAAAGTGGCAGGTAACAGCTATGAACTGCTTTCCTGTTTGCGCTCGGACAGCTTTGCTGATGGCATAAGAACCGATTTTGGCAACTTCTCGGTCAACAACGCTGGTAAATTCGTCGAAGACTATGCGTTTCTGAGGCAGGCAAAGTGCCCTTGCAACGTCAACTCGCATCTTCTCGCCTTGGCTAAGACAACTATATGCCTTTAGCCAATCTGGGGGAGAAGCAAAACCGACACTGCAGAGCATACGGGTAATCTCTGAGGTGCTGAGCTCTTGGGGAAAGTCATCGAGGATACATTTGCCCTGGTACTCAAAACCTGTAATATACTCATTATGAAACAGTTTTTTTGCGATGCTGCTCTTGCCCGATCCGCTGCGACCAACTATTATGCCTATTTGCCAATCATCATCTTCTATGGGCAGGGAGCCTTTGAAGTGCTTCTGCAGCTTAACATCGTTTAAGGTGAAGCTTCCTATAACGCTTTGAGCTCGGAAACTGTCAGGCTCAGTCCAGGTGTTATAGAAGTCAAAGTCCACTAGAGATTCAACACCCTCACAACATACCCTGCCGCGGTTAATTGGTCAAACTTGGCTTTCTGATCAGTCTCATCCTTGCACTCAATAACCAGCTCGTAGCTTTCAGGAATCAACATAGAGCCCTCACGAGGTCCGCCTAGATCTTCAGGAATTTTCTCGCCAATCGCCGTCAACAGCGCCTGTAAATCTTCTTTTTCGCCAGCCTCAATTATGCGCTTGTAGTCGGCTTCATCAAGCTCTCGGTTGTGCTTGCCTCTAAGTTTGTTTAGGGTCTGCCTTAGCAGTCTCCTCTGAGGATCTGAGAGGGCGAGCCTAAGTACCGGCGCAAAAAACTCGTTGTGATCTTTGCAAACTTGGACGCGCTGCTCGCCGTCACTAAAGACGCCTTTCAAATCGGTGACTATGGGGTAGATCCAGCCGTGTCTTTGCAGGCTTTTCCATACCTGGTCTTTTTGCTTGTTAGTCATTTTATTGGGGTTAGTTTCGTCAGATTTTAGCAGACGGATATCTTCCAAAAGCCCCTTGTAAGCATCGGGAACTTTTAGGACCGTTTTCTTTTCACTCATGGGTGAACCCCCAATTTCTTCAGTTCCAACTTTAGTTGTTTCTGTCTTTTTTTTGCTCTTTTTTTCTCATGACTTCCCAAACAATCAACTCCATAACTATCAACGAACATAATCCTCAGAATCCTGCCCTTTCCCAAGAGGCACAGGGCTGCCAAAATCGCCAAGCTTACCCAAAACATCATTGAGCTTGGTGAGAGCTCCAAACATAGCCTCGTTTAAACGCTCAAGCTGCAAAAGCCTACTGTTAGCGTACTTTAACGCCTCAGTGTTACGTTTGACCTCTTCTCTAAGCTCAAAGGCATGCTGAGATCTTTCGGTATCAGCAAAACCTTTGGATATAGCTTGTTCAAACCTGTTTACGCTCATGGGCTTTGTGATCTTGCGTTCCTTGCGAACAAGGGCTTCCTCTTTTTGATACACCCGCTCAACCATACCATAGAGATTGATTTTGGTTATGCATTGAACACCATCCAGGCGAATGCCATGGTAGTCTTTGTTGCACTCAAAAGTTAAGATCTCTAAATCATTTAGTTGGAAGCCTAAATGGTCGTTGACTAGGTCAAACCAACGGTTAAGTGCCAAAAGACATGCGTCATGGCTCATGCCGCCGACGTCACAGGCGAGGTATCCGCTGATTTTGCGGCGCTCAGACCCAAAACAAACATGAATCTTTACTCCCCCGACAAACTCATCCTTCTCCCAATGCTTGACATCTTGGCAGACGAAACTGCGCAAGCTAATGTTATGCACTGAGAGCGGCACGAACCGCACCCCGTAGGTGATTTTGTTACAGTAACTTCCAGGGTAGGGCTGAATGATCATGCCTTTTTGCAGCAATTTGGAGCAGAAAAAGCGAACGGTGGAATATTGACCTGGTGTTGGCTTGCGTGGAGCATGGATTTTTCGGGCTATTTCACATGGTTTTAGCTCAATTTCTGAAGCATCGATAATCTGATATGTTAGTGCTTCTATGCCTCTGGGCTTTGAGGGGTGCCAACTGTTGCAACACCTGTTGGTAGGGGTGTTGGCGGTGTTATCAGATGCTTCAACCAAAAAAACAGCTCCTAAGATTGAGCCTTTTGGGCTTTTAACTTCTCTATCCGGGTAGGACAATTAGAATAGACATTGGCATTTGCAAAAATACGCTTAGGGCAAAACGTCTTGTCAGAACAATAACGCCCTTCACCCTCAGAAAACACTAGATCGCCGACAAATTCACAGCAGTCAGCTGGAGGTGGCGTCTCAACTACGCTTTTAACCTCAGGGTGAGATCTATACGAGAAGCGTTTGAACCCAAACTGTTCTAAAACTGTCTCACCCATTAGCGCCAAGTCTCCTTTGCCTTTTCTGCAGCAATCAACCCAAAAGTAGCCTGCTTGTAGCGGGGACTCAAATTCCCAAGCTTCTCCAAGCCATACTTTTTCAACAACGACTTAGCAGCGGTCTTCTCCTCGTCAGAATAGCTTGGGTTACTGCAGCTGCTATACAAGTTAGGTGCCCATTGAACCAGCTTATCTGCAATTTCAAGCAACGTCTTTTTTGTGGGAGCACCAAGCGACTGCTTCTCTACGGCAGCCTGCTCAAGCAAAGGCTGAAGAATGTTCCGAGGACCCATACGAAAATAGCCCAAAACTAGGCACCTCCCGGATTACCTTTAGAGGGTAAAATTACTTCAGGCTCAATCACTCGACACGGAACTTCGCTCTGTCGGGAACCGTAGAAAGGCAAGCTCTGCAGCGTATCTTTACTCATCAAATTTACGACCACGTCGCCAACTGTTGACTGCTGGCCATTGGGCAGCTTCATTAGAACTTCGCTGAGAAATTCCTTCTCAATTGTGCTAAGACCCCAAACGACCGCCTCAATCTTGCTTTTTATCCAATGAAACAGCAACCGGTACTCCTGGTTAATGTTCTCAGACTCGACGAGTTTGCCATGAAGCTTCTTTTTAATAACAATATGAGGAGGCTTAACAGCGACGCCTAATTGCTTCTTAACACCCTGCACCTGTGCTTCAATGATGAACTCTAAAGTATCATCCTGGCCTTCAAGAGTGGTCCAGCGAATGTTCTTTATCCCGTAGCTTTTTAGCAGAATCTCAATTTCCGCTTTAGTCCGCTCATAAGGAACGGTCGTATCCATATAGGGCGGATTGCGATTTAGAACAAAACTAACTTTGTTACTCATCTTTGATTTCTCCTTTCGTTACTTGGATTCGCTCCTCAACCGATGCGATAGTATCGTGTTGAGCTCCGCCATGGCTGATCAGACAGATTTCACGAATCCTAAAGCCACGGCTAACACCCATCACGCGACTATGATACCCAAAAGTGATAACCCAGCCATGAGGCGTCAAAATATCAGGCAGAACATCGAGGAGCTGCTTGAAACGACTATTCTTATGCCCATTGTAGAGCTCCATGCTTTTGCGGTAACTATACGGTGGGTCTAGCAAAATAACATCGAATAACTCGCCTCTTTCCCTGAGATGTTTGGCGCAGTCCAGGGCATCCATTCTAAAAAGAGTACACGGCAAATCGTCTAGGTCGTTGGCGACTTCAATACAGCCATTGAGCCGCGTAGGACCCGCAAAGAGGTTCAGCACATACTTGCCTTTGCACTGATCTTCTACCCATGCCTTAGTTTTTGGCGCCTTGAACGTATAGCGATTAAGCGGCTGACGTAGGTAAGTAAAAATGGTGCTCAAAAAATAGCCCTCCTAAAGCTTAGGGCATCCGCTAACAATGAAAATAAACTAAAAAGATAAAAAAATTCAGTACTTACTCCTATACAACTCTGCGAGTCCCG
>CAWAKC010000003.1:0-463547 GCA_963782525.1 Candidatus Bathyarchaeota archaeon | reverse complement strand
CATCAATAATTCGCAGATAGGGAAACTCGGAACTTAGGCTATCACCATAGAAGACTTCACCATCATAGCTCGAACAGTTCTTGCAAAGCTTCGGGTTGCCAGATTTAATATAGAGCCAGCGATCATCAGAGCCAAAGAAAGTAAACCCCCTAAATTGGTCGGGGATCCGCTTGAAGGCTTCAAAGACCTCTACGGCATCAACTAAGCTGATGAGTTGCAGGCAATCGGCGACGGATAATGTACTCTTCATATTTGCCCTCCTTATCTTCGCCCTTGACAACTGACGCCTTGCCTGGAGACAGAGGAGACTTTTCTTTTTCCTTAAGCAACTCTTGGTCCCAATTCATCATCTCAAAAGCAATCTCGGGGAACTCAGCTAAAACTCCGCTACCGTTACCATAGAGACTTGCAACCGCTGCCGCCATCGCATAGATGTCAGAGGCCTTAACCGGCTTGAAATTTTGCTTAACCTTGACCGGAAGAGCAACTCCTTTAGCAATTTTCTCACCCTTCTCTTCCATTGCAAGCCTTGCTAGCCGATCATACCACATCTCACATTCGAGAGCACGCTTGAAGTAACGCTGATTGGGCTTAATCACTCCCTCAACATAGGCTTCAAACTCAACATACGCAGTTGCCCTATTCTCAGGCGTCTTGTTAATTAGAAAACGCGGTGTACCGTATGCTCGGATAACTCCTTCCTCAAGCTTATCCATCAACTGCACCAGACCACCCAAATTAATACGGAACTCAACCACCTGAGCAGTCACGGACTTGTTAATCGCAGTACTCTTGCCCGCTTCAGCGATCTTTGCCAGATCCTTCAGAAAAGCGGTCTCATCATCGTCAGCCATATCGGCTGTATCCGCTTCAAGCAAAGTATAGGGTGCCCAAAGCCGACGGGTAATCTCAGGGAAATCCTTATCGAGCAAGTAATTTCGGGCTTTGCAGGTTGAACGGATCGGTTCAACGTCGCTTAAACCCAAGAAATCGTTCTCAAGCTGAGTGTTAACAAAATATAAGACTTCATCGACGTCATAGCCCTCTTTGATGCCAGTGTACTTAAAACCGGTGAGCTCCCAATCCTTGTTCTTCTTAGGAGTTAATTTTGGGCTCTGAAGACTAATCAAGTATGCGGGAGTTTTGCCGTCGGTTTTAAAGACGATCTCAAACCCGCATTTCCCAAAGATGCTGCGTTTTATTTGGGCTACAAAAAGAACCTGGTCAAAGTTTACAGCTTTGTTAACTGCATCCACATAATCCTTGATGTACTGATATTTCTCTAAGAAGGCTTTCTTTTCAGCTTCATCCGTTATGGGCTTTGTTGGCTCAAGAACAGTCTCAAACCCAGCTGCCAAAGCAGTAAAACAAGCATTAATAACCGTGCATCTTCGAACGAGCTCATCTTGACGGAACCAACGGTAGTCCTTATCCATACTTGCATAGTTTTCGCTCTCTGTTGGGGTATTGGTGGTTCCGAAGTCACCTTTGCCTATCTTGGGAGAACTTACTGTGCTGCCGTAGACTAGCACTTTGGCGTAATGCGACAAACCCTTCCAGGAAGATTTTTTCTCACTCAAGATTCTCTACCGATCCGATGCAGTACTTAAAACCCTAATTGCGCCCTGCTTTTGCAGGTCCTTAAACTCTGGGTCAAAATCAGCAAAGCGATCTGTGCCCTCGGCTCTGTTTTTGCCTGCAAAGATTTTTCCTAAACGTTTCTTCATGATGCATTTGCCGCCTTGGGTCTCTTCTTAACCATCGCCAAGATGTTGTAGGCATAAGCAGCCGTATCGATCTGGTCCTTATGCTTGCCCGAGGGAAAAAACTCCGCCTCATCTAGGAAAGCACTGTTCCACTGGCCACGCACCAAATGCACATGCCCACGCTCCGCAGCATTCGCCAACGGGGTAGCCCTGACAGCTTTCTCACCAGTCGGCGACTCACTAACCACGACATACCCCAATAACGTGGTGCGGCTAATGAGATCAATTAAGTTCTTTCCAGCTGAACCCTTTTCCTGCTCGATGTGAATAGGCATTGTTTGACCATCTAATTCTGCACAAGCCGCCATCTCGCTCTGAATCCTTGAAGGACTGCCACGGAAACGCCTGACATCCTCAATGTACATGTGCCCCTCAACCATAGCAGCTCTTAGAGCGCTTGTATAATCGGGGTCAGGAGCATCGCCCTCTTCAGTACAAGCCAAATCCCAAACCCGCACCCGCCTAGCCTTCTCAGGTATAGCTGAAGCATTAATGAGTAGGCGCTCTTTGCCGTTAACAAACCACTCCCGCTTAAGCATCCCGCTTGAACTGACTTTCCAGCTACCCCGACGCAGCTGCTCACGGGTAATAGGATCCAGCCGATTTAGACTTTTAATGTAACTTGTCTTATCCAGGAAAATGTTGTCATCCAAAGTTGAAGGAATAAAAACTCGCGGATCATTGCTTTCCGCATCACAATTAAACTCAACATGACTCTCAGAACTATTACACTCAGGGCAAATTGCGAGGTCTAAATCTTCAGTCTGCATCTTAAAACCACAACGATGGCACATAAACCAAGGCAAAAAATAACCCTTAACCCAATACCCCTGCACAACGCCCCCAATCTTATGCGGCGGATTGGATGCAGCACGAACACGCAGAGGAAGCCACTCAAACCGTTTAAGCCGACGCATACGACTTATCATGTAACGATAAGAATACTCAGTAAACTGGGTGATCTCATCCCAACCCTCAAACTGGTACTCCGCACTCTGATGATGAAAAACATCTCGATCATTCTCCAAAAACCCAAAAGTCAACGACGCACCCGAAGGAAAATGCCACGTATGATTAATCCCATCCCAACGAGCAGAAGTCTTACCCCACCACTCAAAACTTCTCGAGATCAAAGCGCTAGGCTTATTTAGATCTGTGAAGCTACGCCGAAAAATAATTGCGGCATACCCTGGAACATCCAAAAACATCGCGGCAGCCATAAGCAAAGCATCCGACTTTCCGCCTCCTGCAGCGCCACCAAACAAAGCCTCCAAACAATCAAGCAACAAAAGAAACTTTGCCTGCTTAGGAGTCGGACCGCTCTTTCCCGTCAGTGGATGAGGACGATTTGGAATCCAAGGATTCTCCAACACGTACTCTTGAAAGATTGCTGTTAAGAGTTGCAGCTTCCGATATGACGCCGGCGTATTCTGCAAGGAGCACATGTTCGGTTTTAGATGCGACATTCACTTCCACATTCACACTAGGTTCAACTTTTGCTCTCGGCAAAAGCCCAAGACTCTGCTTAAGTTCAATCTCAGTTTTAATCGCCTCAGTGAAACGAGCAATCGCCCCGACACGAGCATTAGGAACCTTGCAAGTCTTCATCAAATAAAGCGCCTCTTCACGAGCAAGCTGTAACTGATTAAGCAGGTCCTTACCATCCTTATTGGCCTGCTCAGACTCCCAAATAAAAGGCTCCCAATTGGCTCGATCAACCCAATCATTCAAAAGAGCCTTCTGTGAACACCCAAAATCAAGTGCCATTTGCTTAAGGGCAGCAGGATTAAGACGACCGCTATAATAGGTAACAAGCATCGTCTTACGCCGGTGGAATAAGGGCAAATTCATGTGCACGCATGGAGGCTTTACCTGTTTATCCCCCCCCTGGTACTGTTGAGGCAAATTAGGGGTTTTTTTCTTATCCCTAAAGCCTCTTCCATCGAAATCGACCACAACCATGCCCTCTAAGCCTGCAGCAACTCGGCGGCACGTCTAACAGAGCAGAGCAAATCCAAGCCCTTCTGAGAAAGCACATAATGCTTCCGGGGAACTCCTCTGTGCATCTCTATTGTGGTGATCAAACCCTTCTTGGTCAGGTCTTCAAGGAGTGGCTTTAGAATAATGCAGTTAACGTTGCTTTCATACATAATGTGCGTGAGGATCTTTGGTTTTCGCACTGCTTCCAGAATATCCAATGAACACTCAAAAATTGACCGTCTTATCAAATAATGCTCTCCTCTACAAGTTGTTATTGTTCAGGTTTCCTGGGTTTAGCTTGAATGATCAGTTCCATCGTGCGGATGCGGTTTTCTATTGCAGCGTTTATGTCTTCTAAAAGAATCTGCTGCATCCAATCAGGTAAAACAGACGCGCGGCTAAAGGTCTTCTTGACTTGTTCAATAAATTCTTCAGGTTCCAAACAATCCCTCACAACGTTAATAGAGTCATTTTTTGATTGTTCTCGTGCTTGTATGAAAAATTTTTAAATTCTTCTTGAGAGCTGGCAATTATGAAAAACACGGTCGCCCATGAGGACCTACAAGCGAGGTAAGTCAGTAAATTTTATAACAATATCGTTACATAAAGAAACGTGTGACCTGAATTGAGACTTAAAGTCTTCAATGTCCTTGTTGTTTCATTGCTTTGCCTTTCCATATCCTTACCTTATTCAGCTATCGTGACAGCTGTAGACCCTTCAAGCAATTGGATATGTGCCTTTGTGGGAACCAACAAGGATCGTGCTGAATCCCTAATTCAAGCTAGAGATGGCGGCTTCCTAATCTCAGGGGAAACAAACGTTACCGATGGCGGGCGGCTTGAGGCTTGGCTCTTGAAGACTGATGCCCACGGAAGTCAGGAGTGGAATAAAACCTATGGCACCTCGGGCACTGCTAGGGGGCTATGTGTTATTCAAACAGATGACGGAGGATATGCAATTGCAGGGACCGCCAACTATAACGCTGACTTGATAAAGACTGATGCATCCGGCAATATGCTTTGGAACAGAAGCTATAGTCAGATGAACAGAGCAGATGCAATACTCCAAACGAGCGACGGTGGCTATACGCTTGCAGGATCATCCGGTGACTTTGGGGGCAGCGATATGTGTTGCCTAATTAAAGTGGATTCTTCAGGTAACATTGTTTGGAGCCATAGCTATTCCCAAGCAGGAATTGGCGCTGCAAGCTCTTTAATTCTCACAAGCGACGGGGGATATGCAATGGTGGGTACCACGCAAAATGAAGATTTTTTGCTTGTCAAGACCGACGATAATGGAAATTTCAAATGGAGCAAAACATACGGAAGCCAAGACAAAGATGGGGGTTCTTCGATAATTCAGAATACTGATGGCAGCTATGTTATGGCTGGGTTGATGTGGAATCGCAGTACTTATGGGGGTGTTGGTTTGGTCAAAGTAGATTCCGCGGGAAATCAGCTTTGGTTAAAGAATTACCCCAGCACAGGTATTCCCTCGACAATGGTTAGCGCCAGTGATGGCGGCTATGTTCTTTGTAGTGGATTGCTCGATAAAATAGATGCAGATGGCAATTTACTTTGGAGCAGAAATGTAACTTTTGACGGATTCGTCGGAAATAATTCCTACGCTGTAACAACATTTTTGTTGACTTCGACGAGTGATGGCGGTTATGCGGTAGCTAGCACTATCCAGTCAACCCCAAAGGTCCCGCAAGACATGACTTCTTATGTTTGGATTGGAAAGCTCAATGCTCAAGGGAACCAGATAACGTTTGTACCAGAGTTTCCGCTCATTGCAATCCCAACAATTGCTATGGCAATTGGCTTTTTTGCGGTTCTGTTCGGAAAACGCTGGAAACTTCAACGAGCGCTATAATAGAACTTTTAATGAGTTAGAACATAGGTTAAGCCGTAGGTGATGACTGAGCTTATAGCGGCTATAGCTATGGGCTTGGAGAAGCTCGTCCAGCTGGCCTGCACTCTGCCCTTCTTTTGTAGATCAGTTATGGCTTTGACTATTCCGCCATTCAAGCCGGTGCCATCCTCTCCCAAAAGCGCCAAGTCGATGCGGTCTATTTTCTTCTTGATCTCGGGGCAACTGGGGCACAAGCTATAATCAGGCCTCAACGGATCTTCAGGCATCAGAAAAAAAACTCCTTTAACGGACCATCAAGAACCAAACCCTGCTCAACGTTGGGAATAGCCTCAGATTCAGGCTGACCAAAAAGCTTTGCTAACTCATCAGTAATCGTATTAATATCAGTTCGACAAACGGTCTCGCCAATCAAGCGATCACGAAACTCAGTCTCCCTAATGTATTGCCAAGCCGCCTTACGCTGAACCTTAATCGCAGCGTAATCTTGCTCTCGCTCCCGCTGAATAGTTTTTCCATGATAACTTCTTTTATGAGGCATAACCAACACCCAAACGAAATTATGAACAATGACAGAAACCGCTGCAAAACGTTCACGCTCCAGCTAAGGAGGCGAGGAAAACTAATCGCTTGCTTGCAAGAGGCTAACTCGAATAATTACATTAAGAAGCGCTTGCCTTTAAGCAATTGCACTCAAGAATATCGAGTAAATTACTTTCAAAGATTTTTGGTAAGGATGATTAAGTATTATAGTGGTAACTACCAAGATAATTATGCCCCTTCTAAGTTATCGCGCACTTTCCCCAAATCTTAAATCTATTTATATTTCATTTACAATATGGGCTCGGTAACTTGAGAAAAACCTTAGCAATTCTACTGACAATAGCAATCTTGTTTTCAATAGCCGCTCTCCCAATCGCTTCCCCAACAACCGCGCAACCAATAACTATTAACCCAGACGGAAGCATAAACCCCACATTAGCACCGATAAATCGAAATGGCAGACTCTACACCTTAACCTCAGATCTCAGCACCCCAATAGATGTAAAATCAAGCAACATAATCCTCGACGGCAAAGGATATACCATGGTCGGCGATGGAAACAATGTTGCAATAGAATTAGAATGCGAAAATGTTACTATTCAAAATTTCAGGTTTGTTGATTGGAAATGTGGCATCTTGGGAGTTTACGATAATAATACAGTGAAAAATTGTGTTATTAACCAATGCAGTGATTACGCCATAAAAATCTACGCTCAATATTACCTAATAATTGAAAACGACATCGAAAACAATGTTGGCGCAATTTTGATTGGTCCTGGAGGATTAACCTATATTGCAGGCAACAAAATAGTTGATAACCAACATGGTCTTTGTTTCTATGATTCTGGAAACCTAGTTGTTCAAAACACTATAGAAAACTGTGCTGAGCGCGCCGTTGTTCTTATCGCTCAAGCGTGGAACCAAATGATTTACGGTAACAACTTCATTAACAACACAGTAGAGCTTGATGATGGAACAATCAGCACACGTGGAAGACCTGACCAGAGCCAAATTTTGCCTTGGGACAACAGTGTAAGCGGTAACTACTGGAGCGACTACACAGGAGCAGGAGACAGCTTAGGCATTGGAGCGACACCAAAAATAATATTTACAAACTATGATGCTATCGCTCCAGATTTTAGTTTCATTGACCGTTACCCACTTACCTCACAGGTCAACATTGACAAGCCAATTCCAACTGTGCCATACTACATGACAAAGCAGGCTGCTGAGGCACCAAACCTAAGCAGTCAAGCAAAGGCAGTGTCTTTCTTTAAAGACGCAATAGGGCTTGACATGAACACGTATACACCAGTGCTTACCTCATTTGACTATCAAACCTCTATTGCCCCTGACAAGATGTCAACACCTTTAGCTTACCAGCCAACAGAATACCTAGAGTATGAGCTTCAAAGTTATGGGCACCGGTCTGTTGAAGCAAAAATCACAGTGGTCGATGGCAACATCGTTTACTGCGATTTGTTCTGCTATGGAAAGATTTTACTTGCCAACACCAGCTTAAGCAACTACTCGGAAAAGACACAAAGCATAATTCATAACTACTACGTTTGGACTGGTGACCCAGAAGTAGAGCAAATGTCACTTAATGTTGGCACCGCAGACAGTTCAATTGTGATTTCAAGTAACCTGCTGTTTGTTGGAAGAAATGGAACACGGCAGCATTTCTTCGATTCCTATAGCCAGGAGTCATATGGCTGGTACCATTACGTTAATGGCGCTGACTATACAGGAGTTGTATTGCTTTTTGAAGAAGGAAGAGAAAACATACATGAAATCTTCTTTTCAGATACCCGAGCGCTCTACCAAATTGGAGATACTTCAATAAGTATTTCAGAGGAGCAGGCAATCAACATCGCGGAAAATTATGTTAAAGGTTACAGTTATATGGCGCCCCTGAACCCGACCGCATCAGCGGTTGTAAGCGGCTTAGGAATTGGCGATGGCTCCACAGCAAGTTTAGCGACAGTTCTGCGGGATCCCCAAACGCTTTTTCCCTGCTGGGTTGTGCGTGTTCCTCTTGACAAAACCTATCCTGACTACACAACTGCCGTGACAGTGAGGGTTTGGTCTGATTCTGGGCGAGTGATGGATGCCCTGCGCCAGATATCTTATCCTTCGTATGGTGAAGTGAACGGTTTACCGTTGACGCCATTTTTCCAAATTTTAGAGTTGGTTTTTATCGGGGCTGTTTTGGTTATAGGAGTAGTCTTAGTCATTGTTGGACTTAGCAAAAATAGAAAAAAGGGAAGCTCATCCAATCGTCAAAAAAATGACGAACAATACATCCGTTAAATCCTTTTTTGGTCGCATGCAATTTGAATAACCTAAAATTATTTTTGTTTTGAAGCATCTCGCCTACTTGCGTTAGCACCCTTAGGGCTAAGAATGAAGCGGCCAAAGCATTCTTTGCAGTAACCGGTTTTGTTTTGGTAGGAAATTTTTCTGCCACATTTACCTTTGCAGTATTTTGGCACTACAAACCTCCAGATTTCAGCTTAGGTGTGTACTGTAGGGTTACGCTTAGGCGTCGTTTGCTGTTGCTCTTGGTGAGTTCTGAGTTAATTCTTGTGTCTTCGCTTCCAGCTGTGCCATGCCCGACACGCTTCACTCGCCAGTTGCCCAAGTTGCCTCGGACAAGCTGAGGATTCGAAGTAACCAGATAGAAGGGTAGGTTGATTTGAGAAGTATAGAACTCAGCTATAAAGTTCAGCAGCCTTTTTCCTAAGCCTATGCCTTGGTAGTCTGGCAAGACCACAAGGCGGCTAATGCGAAAGTAATTTGCTTTCATTCGTGTATGCACAACCGCAACAAAACCAATAGGTATCTCGTTGAAGACTGCAACGTAGCATCTGACTCCGGCGCCGAGCTTTCCATTTAGATAATGATATTGCCGAAAACTCTTCCACATAGCGTTGTTGCACCGCTGCACTTGGAGCTCAATTGTTGGGTGGGTTCTTTTTTTTTAAAAAACTCCATCGTATCGGTGTTAAAGACCCAATCGACTTCCAGCCAGTCGATGACGTCAAAGTGGCAAGTTACAGCTATAAATTGTTTCCCAGGTTGATTACGCACAGCCCTACTAATCGCATACGAACCAATCTTAGCAACCTCCCGGTCAACTACACTAGTAAACTCATCAAAAACAATTCGTTTCTGATCCAAGCAAAGTGCCCTTGCCACGTCAACACGCATCTTCTCCCCCTGACTAAGGCAACCATAAGCCTTCAACCAATCCGGAGGAGAAGCAAAACCCACACTACAAAGCATATGGGTAATATGACTCGTGCCTAAGTCTTCAGGATAATCATCCAGGATACATTTGCCCTTATACTCAAAACCTGTAATGTACTCTTTAGGGAAAAGCTTCTTAGCGATACTGCTCTTGCCGGAGCCGCTGCGGCCAACTATTATGCCTATTTGCCAATCATCATCTTCAATGGGTAGGGATCCCTTGAAGTGCTTCTGCAGCTTAACGTCGTTTAGGGTGAAGCTTCCTATGACGCTTTGGGCTCGGAAACTGTCAGGCTCATTCCAGGTGTTATAGAAGTCAAAGTCCATTAGAGATTCAACACCCTTACAGCATACCCCTGAGCGGTTAATTGGTCAAACTTGGCTTTCTGGTCAGTCTCATCCTTGCACTCAATGACCAACTCGTAGCTTTCAGGAATCAACATAGAGCCCTCACGAGGTCCGCCTAGATCTTCAGGAATTTTCTCGCCAATCGCCGTCAACAGCGCCTGCAAATCTTCTTTCTCGCCAGCCTCAATTATGCGCTTGTAATCGGCTTCATCAAGCTCCCTGTTATGCTTACCTCTAAGCTTGTTTAGAGTCTGCCTTAGAAGTCGCCTCTGAGAATCCGAGAGGGCAAGCCTAAGCACTGGCGCAAAGAACTCATTGTGATCTTTGCATACCTGGACACGTTGTTCTCCGTCCCCAAAGACACCTTTCAAATCGGTGACAATGGGGTAGATCCAGCCGTGCTTTTGCAGGCTTTTCCAAACCTGTTCTTTTTGCTTGTTAGTCATCTTGTTGGGGTTGGCTTCGTCTGATTTTAGGAGTCGGATATCTTCCAAAAGCCCCTTGTATGCTTCAGGAACTTTCAAGATCGTTTTCTTTTCACTCATGGGTAAACCCCCAATTTCTTCAATTCCAACTTCAATTTTTGATGTCTTTTCTTAGCTCTTTTTTTCTCATGACTTCCCAAACAATCAACTCCATAACTGTCAACGAACATACTCCTCAGAATCCTGCCCTTTCCCAAGAGGCACAGGGCTGCCAAAATCGCCAAGCTTACCCAAAACATCGTTGAGCTTGGTGAGAGCTCCAAACATTGCCTCGTTTAAACGCTCAAGCTGCAAAAGCCTACTATTGGCATACTTTAACGCCTCAGTGTTACGTTTGACCTCTTCCCGAAGCTCAAATGCATGCTGCGATCTTTCGGTGTCAGCAAAGCCTTTAGATATAGCTTGCTCAAACCGATTTACGCTCATCGGCTTTGTGATCTTGCGTTCCTTGCGAACAAGGGCTTCCTCTTTTTGATACACCCGCTCAACCATGCCATAGAGGTCAATTTTGGTTATGCATTGAACGCCATCCAGTCTGATGCCGTGGTAATCCTTGTTGCACTCAAAAGTTAAGATCTCTAAATCGTTGAGTTGGAAGCCTAAATGGTCGTTGACTAGGTCAAACCAACGGTTAAGTGCCAAAAGACATGCATCATGACTCATGCCGCCGACGTCGCAGGCGAGGTATCCGCTGATTTTGCGGCGCTCAGATCCAAAACAAACATGAATCTTTACTCCCCCAACAAACTCATCTTTCTCCCAATGCTTGACATCTTGGCAGACAAAACTGCGCAAGCTAATGTTATGCACTGAGAGCGGCACGAACCGCACCCCGTAGGTGATTTTGTTGCAGTAACTTCCAGGGTAAGGCTGAATGATTAGGCCTTTTTGCAACAGTTTGGAGCAGAAAAAGCGAACTGTCGAATATTGACCTGGTGTTGGCTTGCGTGGAGCATGGATTTTTCGGGCTATCTCGCATGGTTTAAGCTCAATTTCTGAAGCATCGATAATCTGATATGTTAGTGCTTCTATGCCTTTGGGCTTTGAGGAGTGCCAACTGTTGCAACACCTGTTGGTAGGGGTGTTGGCAGTGTTATCAGATGCTTCAACCAAAAAAACTCAGCTCCTAAATTTGCTTCTCTTTTAATTTCTCTATAAGTTCTAGAGTGGGCTTCTTGTATCGAGGACTCAAATTCCCAAGCTTCTCTAAACCATGCTTTTTTAGCAAGGCTTTTGCAGCAGTCTTCTCCTCATCAGAATAACATGGGTTACTGAAGCCGCTATACAAGTTAGGCGCCCACCGAACCAGCCTATATGCAATCTCAAGCAACGTCTTTTGTGAAGGAGCACCCAGCGTCTGCTGCTCTAAAGCAGCCTGCTCAAGCAAAGGCTGAAGAATATTAAGAGGACCCATACGAAAATGACCCAAAATTAAGAGCCTCCCGAATTATTTTCAGAGGGTTGCCTAGGGTAAGGAAAATTAATTCTCAAAAAATAGCCTGCTCGGTAAGATGATTTAAAAAAAGAAGAAATTGTTCTAGTATAAGTTGTCTGGTATCGAGTCGCTACCTTTCGGCGGCGCCAACACTCACGAGAAAGACTACCGCAGTTTTTCTTTTACCTTATCTTCCCTCAACCTCTAAAATCCAATTTTATTCATCATCCACCAAAGTTTTCCTTTGTTTAGACTGCATCTTTTTGTTTAGGCTTTACCCCAAGCCCGTTTGCAAAATAGTTATTTGTTAAAGAATTTGTTGAGCACTATGTCTAGGTGTTTTAGGTAGTCTTCTTCTGGTTCTCGGTAGGTTTGAACAACCAACAAAGCTCTCTTCGTGATTTCAGCTTTTGAAACATTCGCTTTTTTTGATGCAGGCGTCTATATCTTGCATGTCTCTATCATTTAGCCTGCCAATTTTGGTCACTATAATATCGAGTGGCTGAAGGGCTCTAAGCGATATGTGGTTAAATTCTTTGATTTTAATGCTTTTTTCCAAGTAATCCTTCGGCAGCGTTTGACAAAAAGCTATTTGTCTGTCCATCGATCTACTTTATAGCTGGTTGGGTTGTTTCTTAGTGCTTGCTCAAAGGGTTTTAGGGTTTTTCTTGGATAACCAAGAATATCTTGGCTAAAGTTTCATAGGCCTCTTAGGAAAGATCGTCGTCAGTTTCATCTGCAGCTTCAATTGGGGGCTTGAATGATTTGATCTCCATCACCCCTTGTTCCATTCGGGATGATAGTACCCCAAAAAGGAAAACGACAACTATGCTGAGAAGTAATCCAACTAAGAGAAAAACGTCTAAAGATGTCCTGTTCATTAACTCATTAAGACTGAGGAGCGTTTGTTGTGAATTAACGAATTTTGAGGCTTCTCCTCCACCAGCCATTACAAGATTTGATGTTAATGCACTTGTGGCAAGTACTATGCAGGTTGTTGTAATTGCGGCAAAAAGTGGAGTAATCAAAACTGCTACGACAATTTGAGTTGGCGATGAGTTGTATCGAAGAGTTTTCCACACAAAGATGATTGCGATTAAAGAAACAACTAAACCTATCTGAGGCGTGAATTGACCCAGAGTCCAAGTTTTAAGAGGATAAAATAAGTATAATGCGTATGTTGCCCCAATCCCTGCGGCGGCGCTCAAGGTTGCTGCAATGATAGCATACTTTAGTGAGAGAGTCTCTAACCTTTGTTTTTCCACTAAAGTGTTTAACCATCCCTTGACTTTGGCTATGGTTAGTCTGAGATTTTGTTCATCCATTTTTCTTTTTTGGGACACAATAGTATTGCTCGGGTCAAGGGTGCTCATTTCTTGTGAGAGCTTGACTTCACTTATGTTTTGTTTAAGTATTTCAAGAATATGTATTGTTTTATCTACTTTACTCTTTGGAACGCTCCATGTCGCAAGGAGGTCTTTTAAGAATTTGCGGATTCTGACCGCATTCAACTGGTTCTTCTTGACAATCGTCGTATTTTCCGAACATTTCTGTAATTTTTTGGGGTGTAATGCGTATCTTTGCCATTTTTAGCACCCGTAGTTTTTGTATTCTGTAAAAATCGTTTTGGCGGCGCTCAAGTTAGATCGAAGGGCTATTTCCGCTTCCATAACACTTTGCTTATAGGGAATGTAGTTTTCATTACCTTGCAGGGTTTCTCTTGCTTTTCTTAGGTTGCTGGTAAACATGGCAAGGTTGTTTGATACGTTTTCTATTTGCCATCGTTTTGTTTCTTTTATTTTATTCTTGAGACACCAATCAATGATGTTGTCCAATCTTTTGTGGGCTATTAGAGCTCGATCCTCAATGGCTTCGTTCTCGATCCAGTTTTCAAACAATTCTGGGGAAATTAGAACCTTGGACAACTTTTTTTTTCTTTTGAAAGTCCTCTATCTCAACAATTTTTTTCTTCAGATGTTCAATGTCTTTTTCAGCGACGGTCTCGTTTTGGGGCACGTTTTGGATATTGTTGTTAATTGCTTTCACTTCATCACTTTGAATCTTCAATTTAGTTTTATCTTGCGCAGTCAAATTTGTGGTCTTATTGTTGATAAATGCTTCAAGCCGATCAAAAATGAATTTGCCGATAGATTTTGCGGTCGAGGAAGACAAAAAAGCCACAAGTGACCCTAAAAAAGCCATAATAACCCCATATTAAATATATCATCTGCATTAATAATACTTGCGCTAACAAGTATTACTTGGAAAAATTGAATCATTTTCTATATCGATTAGAGTTATAATTATGACGCCCTGCCAGTTGCAATTGCAGTATACAAAAAATCATCTGCACAACCGCCGATGAAACGTTCCCCTTATTCTCTCAAAAAAAGTAACGGATACAAAAAGGGGTAGTGTGATTGTTATCTAAATCAGCCGTGTCCATAATTTTATTGTAGGCTGTTATGTTTGGTGATTCTGTTTTTTCTCTCAAATCAGGCCTTAACTGACACGTACTCTTATGTTGCTGTTGTTAGATGGACACAATGCTTAAGAGGAATAACCCGTTTGCATTGAAGGTAATATTTTGTCTGAGTCTGATTTTCAATATGAAAAAAAGTCAAATGACCCGTTCGACGATTTGACTGCACCAGCCCCACCAGATGGTTCTCTTGAATCCCCCGATCAGCAGCCTTCCGCGCTTCCTCCCATGGACAATCCAACGTCAAACAAGTTTGCTTGCCAAATATGTGGTAAAGTTTTCAATACTAAAGAAGAATTATCCACCCATTTGGAAACTGTGCATCAGAGCCCCACGAAGAAAGTTTAAATCTCAAGACGCCCTAATTTATTCAATTCTGCAGCTTTTGTCAATCCATTATGCATTTGGGTTGATTTCTGGGTAGATTAGTTCGTTGGGTCTTCGAAGTTGGTAATTCTTGTTTTGAGGAATTGTTCAATCGCTTCTAAACCTTGTTATATGTCACATTCAGATTTTTTCGGATAACTCTTGCCTTCAGCTCCTCAGCGGCTTTCTGGTTAAACGCTAACGCCAAAATGCGCTCAGGCCTATATCCTAATCCATGTTATCGGTTGTTTGTAATAGCCATGCTGGAGAGCGTTTTTATGCCAAAGTTTTCTGCTGCTTTGGCAAGTTTTTTATCGTCGGTGACCAAAGGAGTGTTAGATTTCTTTGCCTCTGTAAGATAAGCTGAGTCATAAAACGTCAAATTAAATTTACCTGCTGCATCCAACACTTGGCGCCCTGACTCAATATCAAGTGATGCTATCTGCATTCGCTGCAGAATCTCGTACATAAAACAAAGTGACTTATCAGCCTCTTCCATGCTTATTCTTTTAAGCAGAAAGCATTCTCGCCACAAGGCGTTGCCGAGCTCGTAGTATGCTAATTGGATTGTTGCGCCTTCAGTCAATATATCTACGGCGTCATCTGGATTCTCTCTAATGAGGTTATAGATGGCATTGGCGTCAAATAGCAATTTGGGCTGCGTCATCTACTTTCCCTGGTGGCTCTAACGGATTCAATGAATTCTTCGGGTGGAATCTTTTTTAGGATAGCTGATACTTCGTGTGCAGTTTTTTGTTGGCGCTCTTTTTCCAAGCGGTCTACTTCTGCTTGCAGATGTTCACGTATTAGCTCGCTTACATTCACCCCTAAGCTGGCTAATTTTTCTTTAAGTTCGGCAGGAACTTTTGCGCAAACGGTTGCTTGTGCACACATTTAGTATTACCAAAAAAGTATACTGTTTTTGTAAGATAAAAACATGCTGCCGACCAAGGGCTCAGATTAAATGCTGTAATTTGGGTTTAGTTTTGATAGATGCAACAGTCAATGTGCAAAATCGATTTGCAGCAGCATCAGCAGCAGCAACATCTCTTTTGAGTAAGTGGCCTCATTTCGACAGCCGTGGCAGATGTATTCGTCGATATCAAATCCTTATAGACTCTATTCCCAAAATTCTTATGCCTTGACTGAAGAATTAGGTATAGAGTAGCTCGGAGTTACTGATGACCGATGATTGATCCGAAGTAATCAGGGTTCAATGGTTGTCAAATCGGAAATTGTCGCGTCTATTTCATCGTTCATGTTTCTCTTTAAAGTATTAGAGACGTTTATCAATTCGTCTAGTTTCTTTTTGCATGTAGTCCTTAGACTATCAGCAACATCTTCGATCTTATCGATTGATTCTAAATGTCTTTTTAAGTCAAGAATATGTTTGTTAACTTTCGCAAGAACCTGACCGATTTCTTGACCGTTCAATTCTTTTCTCTTAGCTGATTCCAATTCAGCTATCTTTTTGATAACATAATAGGCGAAAAGATGGCCTGACCAGTTTAGTTCGCTGTTGTTGATGAAAACAGCTGTCTTATTCATTTCAGTTTTAACGCTGATGCAGCTTGAACACTTAGCTATGCCAGTCCGCATTGAAATGAAAATGCCATACTTAGTTCCTCGTCGCTCGATATCTCGCCAAAACTTCTCCACTTCAACAACCGGCACGACATTACTATAATCTTTGAGTTCGATTAGAATTGGAATCCCTGAATCTGCAGTTGTAGCCAGAATATCAGCACACTTGCCTATTTTTGAAACATCTTCAAAAGAATCATCCATAAAATGTTCCTTTAAGCTCTCAAAAACTACGTCCACGGTCATTTTTCCTTTGGCTGCTGGAGCAGCAATTACTGGAACAATCATTCTCAACTGTTCCCTTATCATGTCAATATCATTTGTCAATGGTGAAAAAAATTCAGCGACTGTTTCTTTGTTGGTGCTTATAGAGGCATGAGAAGCGACCATCTCTCCCAGAATTATGTATTTTTCGATGACTTCATTTCTATTTTCTATCGGAATGGCTTTTGCTATTCTAATTGCTCTTGAATCTTTCAAAAGTATTTCTAACTTCAATTCATTCTGCATTGAGCTTGAATTTGAGTTGTCCAAAACTCTTGAATTAAAAATTACTTCATCCAAACTTTTAGTTTTTGGATCAGCTTTTGAATAATTTCCTCTTTCTCGAGCTATGACTTGGTGATCACGACAGAGCGGTTTTGTAAAATTGTTTTTGGAATACATATATTCCGCTTGACTTATCGCTTGCTTGCAAACGTTACAATAATATTGCATGTCACCTTACTATTATTTCAATTGCGATATAACATCTGTTTCTTCTGAATCCATATTAGAACTAAGGAAGGAAAATGCAGTCTAACGTTATCAAAAGAGAGAACCAATTTTTAAGGCAGCCTTTTTAAAGACTTTTCCAAGTTGTGGCAACCCGAGCCGAAGAGTACCTAACATCTACACTCAACAAGGCGGAAACTCAATTCCTTACCGAAACATCAGCATACACAAAACCAGTCGTTCTTTAGAAAGGCAATAAGCGGTAAATATACAGTCATATTAGCTATCGATATGGTATTTAATCCTGGTTTGGAAAAAATCAAGTAATCGATAATGATGATTTATGCTCGATTTTCAAATGTAGTGGTCAAGGTTGACTGAGAAGCAGTTACAGAACCAACACCTTGGTACTACAATTTTGAGTTATGCCAAAAATTAAATATGTCTTCTAAAATATCTGGTCTATAGAGCTTAATGTCGTATAGCAACAGTAATTCTGACAGTTGTTCCCGGTGTGGTGGTGCAATACTTAGGGGTGCACAAGGCGGTTTCTTTTGTTGTGTGTGTGGACTTGAAAAACGAGAATTCGTTAAGAACAAGGTTCATGGAGACCAAGAATCAGTCGATACACGAATGTTTTCTCGACGAAACAACCGAGAAAATACTAAGCATTCATAAAGAAGATCTAAGCAAAAGATTGTGCCCTACAATGAAAAACAATTTTTAACTGCTCAAGAAATTGAACTGTTAAATTTGCTTTATGCCAAAAGAAGCCGGCCAAATAGTGATCTATGAATCTCCAAAAAGCAACTGGGCAACAGGTGGAAGATTACATTCAGAAAAACACGCCCTAAACACCCTCACTATAGCTTGCAGCCTCTGATGCCTCAAATTAAATAGCGCCTTAGCGCTTTTTATTAAAATAAATCTTAATTCAAATCAAATATTTTCTAGCTCACTTTGAGGAGTTGGTGACAGAAAATATGTCTGGAGGTTGGCTAGAAAGAATTGTGGCTAACCCTAAGAACTCGTAGGAAATTCTCTTTAGGTATTAAAAGAAAATGCTATTTTTTTCTGTTGGTTAGCGTTTGTTTGAACGAGCGGATCAACCGCTGATACATGTATATAAAATAAAGAAACCCGTAGGCTGTAAGCACAATTTCGAACGCGAGAATAGTTGGATTATTCTCCACCCCCCGAAAGTATCCTTGGAAAAGAATGCTTGAAAACATCACAACTTGGAGGATTATTGCGCCGCCTATGCAGCTAAGGCCTAAAAAGTGGAAGATAAAGTCACTTCTATGGTTAGGGATTGAATCAGGCGTCGTCATTGCGTTCCTGATTTAGTTCGGTTCTTAAGGCTTATGCTTTATGAATCTCTAATCAACTTGCAGAGCTCTTAGCTGTCATTGTTGGGGATTTTCTGTCGTTTCCAGAAGCCATTCTATGGTGTTTTTTAGCAGAGTGTCGAATTGTGGTGGGGCGTGGAAGTTGAAGTAGACTACCTTTCCTTTATCCTCTTTAGCTATGATGGCTGGTATGTTGGGCTTCCCGTTGACGCTGGGATATTCTGCGACGACGATGCCTGTGCTGTTCTTGGAGACGCACACATCGCCTGTGCAGTTCTTCAGGTTTAGTTGTTCTCCTGGGCTAAATTCTGAAACAATGGGATGTTGATTGAGTACTCTTATGGGCAGTTGACTGGAATTGACAACCTCATAGTTCATGTCTGCGTATCCTAACGCATTCGCCAAGGATTCTGGTCGAGCCAACATATTGCTGCTGAGGATTAGCAGGGATTGACCGCTTTTGACGAATTTTACGATGTTGTTTTCCCACTGCTTTTTCAGTTCTACTTCAGGAGAAAGGATCAGTAAATTATAGTTCAAAAGGCAATTGCACAGGTCATCTGCATCATTTAGTTCATCCCAAGCGTAGGAATGTTTGCTTAACCAGCGCTTGTACACTTCTTGTTGTGAGTTTTTCTGGTCGGATAGAACACCGATCTTAACAGCCCTCGTGAAGCTGCTCTTGGTCTGTTCTGAAGTTACTTGACTCTTCATGTCAAATCTCAGAACATAGTGTCCCCTGTCTATGTGTTTTTCACCTTGAAATTGAAAAACTTGGTTAGAATTTTTGCCCGCCTTAAGAGAGCGTATTGTTCTTTCGTTTCTGCTTATTGAAATTCCGGGTGTAGCTTGAGCCCTAATCACGATATCTTTTACGTTAGAGTTGCCTGTGTTCTTTACGTTGATTTGGGCATCATATAGTCTTGATTCCATTATTCTTGGGGGTAGAGTAGCATTCAATTCTAGGGAATTTTTTTCTTTCTGCTTTTTCTTCTTTTCTTCTTTTTCTTTTTGGTTTTCGGTATCGGTGTTTTTTTTGAATCTAACTTTGGATCTGAAAAAATTGCTCAGTTTGCCTCGGAAAAGAATCAGGCCACCGGTTAGGATTATGGATCCTGCCACTGCAGCAACTGAAATCGCCACCAGACTCAGAGACGTTGATTCTTCAATCGTTATGGCTTGTTCGCTTTTGATTGACCAGTCTCCGTTGTTGTCTTGCACTTGGAAGGATATCCTGTGGGTCCCCACTGAGAGATTACTAATGGAGAAACTGGGCAAAGTGCTAAGCAACCCATCGATGTCTGAGATCCAGCGATATCCTGTGATGACGCCGTCAGTGTCATTTCCGTGGCCACTGAGGGTAACTTGTTGTCCAACTGTGGCTGAACTGGGTCCGATGGAATCGATCACGGCGCTTGGACGTAAATTGTTCTGTTGGAATATAGCGACTAAGGATTGATCACCGTTCATCGTCACTAAGTAGTTGAGGGCTTGGCTGATGTTATTGTTGTTGAGCAGCCAACAGTTAAAGCTCCAGTTTGCATTGGGTTGAGCTGTAACCTGCAGGGAGGTGCCCAAGTCATAAGTATGATTGCCGACGGCTGGACTGGTGCTGCCAGATCCTTGGACGCTAATAGTCAGTTGAGCTGTTAAGGGGGGCTGTTGCTTGAATACCGCTGTTAATGTATTGTCAGCGTTCATTGAAACGGTGTAGGTAGAAGTGCTACCAACGTTGACCCCGTTGAGCAGCCAGTAACTGAATGTCCAACCTGAAGCTGGAGCCGCACTAACGCTTACAGCTGTGCCTGCCGCATATTGGTGACCTCCAGGGTCAGGGCTGATGTTGCCTGAGCCAGACACTACAGTGCTTAAGGTGTAGGCAGGTTGTTGTGTGAATACAGCTGTGAGGGTTTTGTCGGCATCCATTGTTACGGTGTAAGGACTATTGATGCCTTCGTTTACTCCGTTTAGCATCCAGCTACTTAGTGTCCATCCAGATGACGGGATGGCACTGACGCCTACTACTGTACCTGATAGGTATTGGCGAACTGCAGGTGTAGGATTCGTGGTTCCTGAGCCGGTGACCGAGATGTTCAAAGTGTATGGGATTTGGGTGAACACTGCTGTCAAGGAATCGTTAGAATCCATCGACAGGTAGTAAGGACTAACAGAACTAACATTAACACCGTTAAGCACCAGGGAGCTAAGCATCCATCCTGAATTTGGGGTTGCGGTTACATTCACAACTGCACCTGATTGATATTGGTAGCTTCCAGGAGCAGGACTAATGGTACCCGAACCGCTAACTGATGTGGTCAACCTGTACTGAATCGGAACGAACACTGCTGTTAAAGTCTTGTTGGCATCCATCGTTACGGAGTATGGATTGCCGGACCCCACATTGACTCCGTTTAAGGTCCAGGAACTAAGGGTCCATCCTGATGTTGGGGTGGCGCTGGCACTCACGATTGTGCCTGATAGGTATTGGTGAACTCCGGGTGTTGGATTAGTGGTTCCTGAACCGGTAACTGTGATGTTCAAGCTGTAGAGATTTTGTGTGAAAACTGCTGTCAAGGTCTTATTTGCATCCATCGTTACAGAGTAAGGACTAAAAGAACTAACATTCACTCCGTTTAGCATCCAGTAGCCAAAACTCCATCCCGAACCAGGGATTGCATTGACGCTCACAACCGTACCCGGTGTGTATTGATGTATTCCAAGAGCAGGATTAGTGGTTCCTGAACCGGTAACTGTGATGTTCAAACTGGAGGGGATCGGTGTGAACACAGCCGTCAAGGTCTTGTTAGCATCCATCAATAAGTAGTAAGGACTAGCAGAACCAACGTTAACACCGTTTAGCATCAAGGAACTAAGAATCCATCCTGAATTGGGGGTCGCACTTACATTCACAACTGTACCTGATGCATATTGATGGATTCCAGGAGAGGGATTGATGGTGCCTGAACCGGTGACTGTGTTGTTTAAACTGTATTGAATCTGTGTGAAATATGCTTCCAAATACTTGTCTGCAAACATCGTCAGGTTGTACGGATTGGAGTTGCTTTCATCTCCCCAGTATGAAAAAATCCAGCCAGGAGCGGGCAGAGCAGTAACTGAAACGTTGTCGCCGGGGTTGTAACTATAAACGCCTGGAACGGGGTTAGTGGAACCTGAACCCGAAATAGCAATAGTCAAATGCATACTCACAGGGTTTTGTTGTACAATGAACGTTGTGGAGCTACTAACGCTGGCGTTGTAGCTATCTCCTCCATTGAAAACTTCTCTTTGAAAAAAAAACTGCGCGTGGAAGGTGCCAACTTGTTGTGCCACATATTGTGTGGCTGCAAATCCTGTAGTGTCAGACGAGAAAGGCCCTAATGTTTCATTAACTCCATCAGGTTTCGTAATGATGACTCTGTAATTATGGAAAACATTCCCGGTTGGAGGGAATGGGTAAACCGACATCGAAATCTCGACTTTTTGGCCAACACCGATAATTGAAGGCTCTACCCAAATGTATGCGTTGGTTGAAAAATTAGCAGCCTCAACCACCGAGGGTGTCATTACTAGAGCAATAGATATGCAGATAAGAAACAGAATAACGTATCCTAAGATTTTTCTGTGCATCCCGCTTTTATTTTTTCGCAGAGTCAAAGGAGAAGCGCATATTTTTTTGAAGACTCGAGTAGAGTAAGGAGCAAATCTCGTTGTTCTTGTTGGGTGTATGCTCGCTGCTGATGCTTCTGCCCCAAGATTCGCCCTTATTTGGGCTTCAATTGGGGTTATCGTTGGTTTACCTCTTTCTTTACTCATATTCTATTCTCCTTTCGAGGTAAATGAGATGCGAGTTTGATTGCGTCTTCTTGGTATCTGTGAGCTGTTCGGTTTCAGTCTCCGACGAAGGCTTTAGTTAGTTAGGAACACAAATCGCAGTCTTTGAAGGCTTTTGAACTTGCCATTTTCGTGAAGTCAAATTCTTTTAAGTTAACAAGGTACCTTCCTGCAGATTCGCCTACAGTTGAAACAATTAGATTTTTCACTATACCAGCGGAAGTGTCCATCTCAATGCTCTCGATTTCGCCGCCTTCTCCGCTTGGATCTTCCACCGGCAAATTCTGCATATGAGTGAGGTTTAGGGAGCATGACCACAACCGACCGTCATTTGGCGCACCACCGCAGTAGAAGGCTTTCTCTTCTTCGGAGACCGATTGCTTATCTGTGAAGCAAAAGTCCGAATCGATATCTTGGAAGGCTTCGTTCAAGACTAGTTGCTGTCTTTCTTTTATAGCCGAAACTTTAGTAATTGGAACGAGGTAGAACTTGGCGATTCTTTCTGCTTCTTCTTTGCTAAAGCCCCGCTTGACAAGTTCGTTCACTTTGTTGGTTGTGTTTTCTATAGTTTTTTTAGCGGACTTAACATTTATGTTATCTGCTATGCTATTGCCTGCTACTTCAATAACCGCATCAATCAATTCTTCTTTCAGCGAGTTCACCAATTCAGGAAAAATAAGAATTTTTGCCCGTCCGAGTAATTTCGGGTTAGTGCTGAAAATGATGTTGACGAGGGTGCCAAGGGATTTATTGTCTTTGGTAACAACTTTGATGTTTCTAATTAATCCGGCTCTAACAATCACCGTTTTTCCCCCAAAAATAATTTTTTTAATGGGAAAACTTTGGAACATCGACAATTCTTGCGGATTAGTATATGTATGATTGAGTATTAATATTTTATGCAGAATGCCTCAAACGCATCAAAAGAGAGAGAACATTTTTTACAGAACCCTATTTCAATTGAAAATAGAGCTGTTTAGTTAGCGATTGTTTTTTCGTTTTATTTCACAAAGTCTGGTCTGGATTGGGTTCAAGGTTAGGACTGGTTCTTGTAGTAATTAGACATTAGACACAAATAGATATCGCTCCTTTAACATAAAATTGGTTGCTTTCGTTTTTTCTGTTAATGCAATTAAAAGTTGTTATGAAACTTTAAAGTGAACCCTCTCCAAAGACGGCGCTCGCATACAAACCGGTTAGCAGTTACTAGTATTTCCTTATTAGCCGAAACCTGGAAGTTGTGATTGTCTTGATCTGATCCACCTAAAAAGAACAAACAAAGAAAAAACATAGAACAAGCAATCAAAAACCAAAATTATGAAGAGAAAATAATCAGAATTGCTAACCCTCAAGTTGTGTCTAAAGTCTTTGATGCGTTCTTTAAGTGGAATTTTGAATATGTTTATGACGTGTGGGCAGATTTGCTTGCCAGTCCAATATCAGGGAATGAAAACTTGGTATCGCTAAATGTGAAATACCGCGATATTATCAGAATAATCCGAAAATATCACTCAA
Organism: Candidatus Bathyarchaeota archaeon; assembly: GCA_963782525.1. Taxonomy (GTDB): domain Archaea; phylum Thermoproteota; class Bathyarchaeia; order Bathyarchaeales; family Bathycorpusculaceae; genus Bathycorpusculum. The sequence continues at coordinate 440,024 of CAWAKC010000003.1, read as the reverse complement.
GTGGAGAATACGGTGCGAAAAAGTCAGATATTATAATAGAAGCAAAAACTAAACCGCAAGAAACTGAGCAGCTCATTAAAGATTGCCTAAACGAAGGCATCATCTACGAGCCTCTGTTTGAAGTTTACAGGTTAACCGTTGAGTTGGCATAAGTCCATGCTATCGGTTGTTTACAGTAGCCATGCTGGAGAATGTTTTTATGCCAAAGTTTTCTGCTGCCCGGGCAAGTTTCTTATCGTCGGTAACCAAAGGCGTGTTAGATTTCTTTGCCTCAGTAAGATAAGCTGAGTCATAAAACGTCAAATTAAATTTACAAGCTACATCCAACACTTGGCGCCCCGTGTCAATATCCAGTGATGCTATCTGCATTCGTTTTAGAATTTCGTACATAAAACAAAGTGACTTATCAGCCTCTTGTACGCTTATTCTTTTAAGCAGAAGGCATTCTCGCCACAAGGCGTTGCCGAGCTCGTAGTATGCTAATTGGATTGTTGCGCCTTCAGTCAATATATCTACGGCATCATTTGGATCCTCTCTAATGAGGTTATAGATGGCATTGGCGTCAAATAGCAATTTGGGCTGCGTCATCTACTTTCCCTGGTGGCTCTAACGGATTCAATGAATTCTTCTGGTGGAATCTTTTTTAGGATAGCTGATACTTCGTGGGCAGTTTTTTGTAGGCGCTCTTTTTCCAAGCGGTCTACTTCTGCTTGCAGATGTTCACGTATTAGCTCGCTTACATTCACCCCTAAGCTGGCTAATTTTTCTTTAAGTTCGGCAGGAACTTTTGCGCAAACAGTTGCTTGTGCACACATTTAGTATTACCAAAAAAGTATACTGTTTTTGTAAGATAAAAACATGCTGCCGACCAAGGGCTCAGATTAAATGCTGTAATATGAGTTTAGTTTTGATAGATGCAACAGTCAATGTGCAAAATCGATTTGCAGCAGCATCAGCAGCAGCAACTTCTCATTTGAGTAAGTGGCCTCATTTCGACAGCCCTGGCAGATGTATTCGTCGATATCAAATCCTTATAGACTCTATTCCCAAAAATCTTATGCCTTAACTGAATAATAGAATACACATCAGAAGGGATAATGTCCTGACCGATGATAAACTCCAATCACTACTGTAAAAGCACCGAGGGTTTGGCTGGCATCCCCTGCAACCCCCAGGAAAGGAAGAAAACAGAGGATAGACTCCTAAGTTCTAAGTTGTGGGTCTGCCATTTCCAAATGGTCTCGACTTGTAATTCCTAAATTGCTCCGTATCAATTCTAATACAGTTTTGTTTATGCAAAAAAAGAAGAGGTTTGCTTAGGCTCTGAACAATTTAAGAGAAAAGAGCAAATGCAAACTCTCTATGACAATTGCTTTAAGGTTTAGCCAGCGCGCGTGGGTGTTCCTAAAATGGTTATAAATGGTTAAAAGTCCGCTTTTGGCGTTTAGGTCTCATGCTAAAGCATGTTCTTTGAATGGAACTATTCAGCATGAGTGAGAGCAAAAATGAGAATTGACCACTTTTAACCAATTTCGGAACAACCATGCGCGCTACTGGTGTGGCTGTTGATGGATCAGGAAACGTCTGCGTAGCCGATTGTGCTAATCACTGTATTCAAAGATTCAATGTTCCTTCGATTGGGGGAACGTCCGATATAGTGGATGTGGACTTAGCAAGTGGCGCAATAAATAACGCGGGAACCGCACATTCATTGAATTCGCAATTAGACAATGCTCAGGCGCTTCTAAACCAAGGGGATATTCAAGGAACTATAAGTGCACTCAATGCCTTTATTCAACATGTGGAAGCCCAATCCGGTAAGCATATAGAAGTTCAAGCGGCGCAATTGCTCATCAATGATGCTCAAGTAATAATGAATAGCCTCCAAAAATAATCCATCTAACTCTTTTTTTCCTTTTTGTACTTTATTAACGCCTATGAATGAATTTCACTGTTAAGCGCGCGCTCATAAAATGGCATGAGCGCCCAGCTCGTTTAACACTTCCCATACTATCGCACTATAAAATATTTTTGACAAAACCATTATTTACAAAGGTAAAAAACATATGTTGAAAAGAGCGCGCACGTAAATGAAATATATGAGGTTATACGATATTGGTATAAGGGGTCTCCTTCGATTTGGAAAGGTTAAAGACTCGGATTTTGGATGAACCAATTCTTGTCGGAAGAGAAAGTGAACTCGAGGAACTGCAGGGTTTTTTGGAGTCGGCGGTTCTAGGAAATGGGACAACTGTTTTTATTTCGGGAGAGGCAGGGAGTGGGAAAACAAGGCTTTCAAACGAGTTTCTCGAGGTTTCCCGAAGAAAAGAAGTTACCATTTTGGCTGGGTGGTGTCTTAGCAACGCAGCTGTTCCTTACTTCCCGTTTGTAGAAGCTTTTGACTCTTACTTGTCCGAGGGTAAGGAAGATGGTTTGGGGTTGTCTTCTCAGCAGTTGGGTTTAAAATCGTGGCTGATGAGAACAATAAAAATTGAGGGTGACCAAAGATTTGAAGTCTCTTCGCCTCAGGCATGGAAAGATCAGACTTTTATAGCTGTAACTGAGGAACTTCTTAATCTTTCAAACAATAAGCCGCTGATCCTGTTCATCGAGGATGTTCATTGGGCTGATTCAGCGTCGCTGGCGCTTCTTCACTATCTTTCGCGTATGATAGTTTCTGAGAGAATCCTTATTTTGGCTACTTTCAGGAGCGAGGAAATAGGATTTGCCGTGGAAGGGCAGCCTAACTCGCTTGCCGAGACTTTGCGGCTCATGGGGAGAGAAAACCTCTTCAATGAGATTAAGCTGGGGAACCTTAGCCAGTCTGAGGTTACCAAAATTGCTGAAAGTATGTTGTCTGGAACGATTCATCAAGAGTTGGCGGAGAAGCTTGCGGCGGGAAGTCAAGGCAACCCTCTTTTTGTAGTTGAGTCTTTAAGGTTGCTGGATGAACAAGGGAGTTTCATTAATGCAGGCGGTGTGTGGTCTATTTCTGTTGACAAGTTGGGGACGCCTACTAAGGTTAAGGATATTATCCTTCGACGATTGAGTACATTGAAGTTTGAGCAAAGAAGAGTTTTGGATGCCGCTTCTGTCGTTGGAGATAAATTTGACCCTGAATTGCTTGAGAGTGCTCTGGATCAAGATAGTTTGCACATACTCGAAACATTGAATGCAATTGCACGTTCCAATTCGTTGGTTTGTTGTGAAGACAACACGTTCAGGTTTGACCACGCTAAATCTAGGGACGTGTTGTACGAGGAAATTCTTCCGCCATTAAGACAGGTGTATCATCTTCGAATTGCCGAAAAAATCGAATCTAATATGAAAGGTTTTCAATCTCAATCATTTGGTGACTTAGCATTCCATTATACCAGAGCTGGAAACAAAGAAAAATCCATCAAATATTCGTTATCCGCAGGAGAAGACGCCCTTTTAAGATACAGTAACTTAGAAGCCGTCAAACATTTTACTTATATCCTCCAAATTGCACCGCAATCCGAGGAATTTGCCAAAGAAAGACTTTTGGCACAAGAAGGACTTGGAGATGCATACTCTGCACTGGGGACGTTCGATGACGCCATAGAAGCATATGAGAGAATAATCACAACACAAACTGGCGTGGCAGGTGTGCGGGCTTACAGAAAGGCTTTTCAAGCTGCATTCTGGCGAGCTGATGCAGATGTAGTAGTTCATGTTAGAGGATTAGAAAGCAAAATTATACCATACTTGACACTCGATAAACTTGAGGCTGCACGTTTGCAAATGTCTATAGGAAAAAGTAATGGATGGGAAGGAAAGGTCAGTGTCGCTGTACAACAACTTGAGGATTCATTACGCGTTTTTGAGGAAAACAACTCTTTTTTGGACATTGCAGATGCACTTTTTAGATTGGCTCACATGTACGCACTGGATCTTCAGATGGATAAAGCAGTAAACGCAACGCAGCTGTCGATCTTTCTCTATGAGGAACTGAGTGATATTAGAGGCCAGATGCAAGCGTCCTTATGGGGAGCCATAGTTTTTGGGCACCATTGCGGTTTTGTTAAGGAAGCCCTCGACAAATATGCAGTGGCAATAAAGATTGCGGAAAAGATAGGTGATTATAACACTCTGGCTTGGGTCGGACTTTACCAAGGAGCCTTACTGGAATCTATAGGCTCATTCAAGGAGGCAATTGAAACAAGTTTAAGGGGGTTAGTCTCTGCTCAAAAAGAAAATTCGATTGGCATGCGCCAGATGAATTGCGCCAATCTCTTAAGACAATACACAAAACTTGGCGATATGGAGCAAGCAGGGCGGTGTTTTGAGCAACTCTTGAACAATTTCCCTGATAGCAAAATAACCCCCGGCAATACTCAGGCTATCGCTGTGGCGACTTGGTCAAAGGCGGTTTTCTTTGCCGCCAAGAATCAATGGAAAGAGGCAAACGACTGTTATGAAACTAGTCTCAATTTGCTTAAGACTACTCTGGAAAAAGTGCCCTTAGAGGCTTGGACAAGGGCAGACTATGCATTGGTTCTAGATAAGCAGAACCGCCTTGCAGACGCAAAAGTACAACAGGAGGAAGCGAGAAAGTTGGCTCTCACATATGAAGAAATCGGGCGTCATTTTGCTAACGCCAATTTGCAGGCATCATTTACCGCTACAAAAGAAGTTGAAGTGAGCGAATCGTTTGAAGTTCGACTTGCTTTGGTCAATGTTGGCAGGGGATTCGGTGAGCTTATCAATGTTGAAGGTTTAATTCCTTTAGAGGCAGAAGCGGTTTCAATTTCGCCTAATTGCAAAGTGCAAAGAGGGTCTTTGGTGCTTAACGCCAAACCGTTTGGTCCTTTTCAAGTAGATTTGTTCAAACTTCGTATGCAAGCCAAAAAACCTGGAGTTCTCAGCTTCAGCCCACATGTAATTTATCTCAATTCTCAACACGAAAAGAGAATAGTAAAGCCTAACCCATTAAGCGTAAATGTTAAGCTAAAAACAGTCAGAATTGATAGAGAATCCAACGTTTCAAAGTTGGATCCGCCTCAACAGGTTGCTAAAGAATCTTCCATTTGTGTTTTGCCTTCGTCTGCTACCAGTGGCTCTCTCGTCAAGTGCGAATTTAAGAGTGAGGCCTCTCAGCGAGCGTTTGATTTTTTAGTTGATTCATTTATCGAGGACTACATGCATCGAAAATTGGCTTTGGAAAAATCTGGTTGGAGAACTTTTACTGAAATAATTAAACAGGGAAAAGTTCCAAAGTTCAGTGTCTATGGTAATATCCATCACAAAGGACAGATCTTTTCCGAGTTGGAGAGACGTGGCTTTGTGGAATTGCGAGTTTTTCCTGGGGAGCGTGGTCGCGGAGGAAAAATTACTAAGGCACGAATATGCTATGAGAAGGAGCCTATTAGACTCCTGGTTGAGCAGAGGATAATGAAAAATAAATAAGCTGATTCTGTTCTTGAATAGCTTGATTGTGGAATTTTCACGGTTTTATGGTGTTTTTGAGCTACTTTTTTGACTTTTTCGTTCATTTGCTATGAATTGATGGTTTGTTCCAACGTTTGAGTTGTTTTTGAAAGTTTTATCTAGTGAAAAAAAGTTACATATTTTTCCTCTCATATGACACTGTAGGAACGAAATTATTCAACCAAGAATCAAAAAAAATACCTGAGTGCAAATTAAAGAAAAAAATAAGGAAGGAGGTGAAATGATAATGAAGAATCTAAAGGGTTTAATTGTTGTTTCTATCGTATTATTGATGCTGTTTGCCTCGGTTGCGCCTACTTTTGCGTGTCTACCAAAACTAACTTTTCAAAACACAAACATTGGCTATGATGATCCCAATCACCCAGGCACACGATTCACAAAAGACAACATAATGCATACCAGAGACGCAGGAGAAATTCAACAGGTTTTCGGATCACCGTGGGGAATTATCACAGGTAAAAACATAGGTAATAGCGAGCTCTATCTAAGTACCTATACCGGAAGCGGCGTAACCCATGGAACCTACACTTGTGCAGTGGGATCATACAGTGGCGCAGGTACGTGGGAGTTCACCGGAATCGCGATGTACACTTATCATGGGCTGTCCTTCACAGCAACCACTAATACAGGTGGAACATTTTTGGTAGTTGACGGAACAAAATTCTTAGGAATCGGCCTTACAGGACAGTGGTGTGGACATGGCATAATTAACGGCAAACACATGGAGATGAGAGTCACATTCTCGGGCGTAGCAATCATAACAAATGCTATGAATCATGGCTTAGATGGCGACAGTCTCTTTACTGGAACGACTACCTACTGGTTTACAGGCTAGTCGTCCTAAACTTTTTACTGAAAGATACAAATCCTAACATTATCTATTTTGCCAAATTAGCAGAAATATTACCCAAACAACAGCCATCAATGGATTTATTGAATATAGCATTAAAACATAATGCCTCCAAGTACAATGAAGATCATACTTACTACGACTTCAATAACTGCCCCAACTATTTCCATCCAATTTCCATCAACAATCCCCTTTTTGTCCTTTCATATTATTCCTTCGAGAATTTTAAAGCTGATATTGAAGAGAATATGTTTTTTCACTATAAAAAAGGAAATGCTGAGACATCGCCACTAACCTAACTTTCCACAGAACAGTAAGTACTTAGTTTCAAAACAATTTAGACTGAAGAAAGAAAAAAGGAAATATGCGGGAGATTTCGCCACTTTAGCTTTATAGAAGCCATAAAAAAAACCTGTTTCCCTTCAAGCAAATTGCAATAAAAAAAGGGAAAGCTGCGGAGAAACTGAGTTTGTTGGCGACGTCGCCTCTTTCACTGGGGTTCGAATCCATTGCCCGGTTTGCGGTCGAGAAATATCCAAAGAAGACTCCTTGTTTCTGCCAAGAGATAGGGCAAATATATACTGACGTATGTAAGTAAAGTTGTAAAGGGGCATATAGATGAAACGCCTATTAAACGCTGGATTAATCGCGTTGTTACTTTGCGCGATGTTCTTTGTAATTGCAACCGTTTATGGAGCCACAACGATTAGTTCCAATACAACTTGGACCAAAGCTAACAGCCCCTACACGTTAACTGGAAACGTAACCGTGGCCTCTGGCGCAACTTTAACAATTGAACCTGGCGTCACCATACAAATTCCCAGCGACTGCACATTGCAGGTAAACGGCATTTTGGTTGCCGAAGGCACCATTTCTGAAAAAATCAGTTTTACAGGCGGAGACGTTTCCCTTAGTGGTAGCGGCTCTGGCAGTGTGATTGAAAATGCAATCTTAAATCCCACTAATCTTATCCTTGGCAGTTCAGCCACAATTGACAGCAACACCATCATTGGGCGAGGCTCAGCAAACAGCTTCGAAGCAGTATTAGTAACCGGTGGGGCGCCCAGCATTTCAAACAATCTTATTTATGGAGCTGACAGCCAACGCGGAATAGGCATAACCGGCGGGTCTCCAACGATTAGCTCAAACGGCATTATGGGTATGATAATTAGCGAAGGCGACAACGTTGGTGCCCTGGTAATTTCTCATAACACCATTGAGGGAGGCATCTCGTTGGCGCAAAGCGGCGCAACCGTTACAAACAATCTAGTCACTGGTTTCAAGTATGTTAACTTTGATGGCGACGTGGACAGTCTATATAGCTTGATTTACGATAGTTGGCTTGGTAGCGGTATTGGCATTACAGCGGACTACGAAAATAGTTTGCATGGTGCAGGTGCAGTGATAACTGACAATGTCATCACAGGTTGCTTAGATGGGATTTCTGTTTTGCAAGGCGGCACCACGACCATACAGAGAAACATAATTGTTAACACTACGAGAAATGCACTTCACGTAGCGTCCGACGCCATCATCAGCGATAACACGATCAGAAACAACCAAGAAGGTATAGTAGTAAGTAACGCGCCGACCCTGACGGTGAAAAACAACAACCTGGAAAACAATGGCAATTACAGCTTTTACCTCTATACAGGCAATAATGTTGATGCAACCAGTAACTGGTGGGGAACAACCGACACCCAAACCATCGAAAACAGCATTTGGGATAGCACTTTTTCATCTTACGACGGCACGGTAACTATTAATCCAATTCTTACCTCGCCAAACCCCGAAGCACAACCTAACTCCATGACTTTCCCAAGCATTAACATGCCAAACAGCGGCGGTTCAGAGAGTAACCCTTTTCACATTGGAACCAACAGCACCGTAACCGACGTAGTCTTCAACCCCGAAAATGCAACCCTCAGCTTCACTGTCAGCGGACCCAGTGGCACCTCAGGCTCCACCAATGTCACCATAGCCAAATCTGTTATGCCAAACGGCGGCTCTCTCAAAGTCACCATGGACGACAAACAACTTAGTTATGCCCTTGCCGATAATGGCGATTCATGGAACTTAGGCTTCTCCTATACTCATAGCACTCACAGAGTAACCATCACTGATGGAGTAAACCAAAGCCAACCCACACAGACGCCAACCTCAACGCCAATTTCTGCTGCTGAAGAATTCAACATCCTGCCAATAGCATTATTCCTCATCATAGCACTTGCAGCTGTAAGCCTCCTTATTGTTTTGTTAAAAAGAAAAAAATCCAAACTATAAATCATGTCATCGACCAAGAATAAGCGTTTATCAGTTATCACTCAAACCGTTTGTTGTAATGTGTAAATTTAGCCTTTTTGTTCTTCAGCAGCTTTCTGGTTAAACGCTAACGCCAAAATGTGCTCAGGCCCAGCACCCTGATCGATTAGATAAGCAACCTTGCTGGCGACTGTAGTAGTGATTTATGAATCACCAAAAGCAACTGTCCAACAAACGGAAAATTGCAACGCTCATTAATTGAGTTTAACTTTCTTTGAAGGCTCTTTTATCCCCGCAAACTTTGCGCTTAATTCTTCCAATTCAAAACTAAACTCTGATTGATTATTACGTTGTTCTGCCAAATCACGCACATCTCCAGATTTTTCGTAATAATCGCATTTACTGGCTTTTGAAATAAAAGTTGTTTCAACAGGTAAATGTCTAAACGACGATAAACAGTAACGAGGCGTAACCACACAAGCCTGAAAGAAACTAGTGAAGTGAAGCGTTGCATTTTATACAATTTGTTTGTCTGGCATTGTTTTTTGTACCACAATATCTGCAGTAGACTACCTCAATTTCTCTAATTATTTCTCTTTCTTTCCAAACAGGTGCCAAAAATGGCTGTGTAGAATTGGATATTCCCATTCCAAAGGTATTTCTTTTTAGTTCAGCTTGCGTAGTAATATAGTTCATAAAGTTTTTTTCCAGCAAAGGCTCCCCTAAAATGATTTTCGTGTTGAAGGGAATTTTTTCAAATGGTTGTATTGCGTTAATGTTGTTTATTTTTTGAGAGTATCCTATTGAGATATCAAAATTTTCCGGTGTTCCTTGGATTTGAGAAACAATTACATTATTTCCTAATTGTTTCTTGTAAGCCTGAGTTAAGTAAAGATTTTCTTTAAAGAAATTATTTACCCTATAGCATTTTCCAACAAAGTATGTTTCCATACTTTTGTGTAACGTTGTCAGGTCACAATTGTACGTTTGAAAAGTTTGCCTTTCCATGTTGAGTTAGCTCACACAGGTTTGCCGCAATTGTTGCAGAATTTGCTGTTGGTTGGTTGTTCGATTCCACAAGCTGGACAGAACTTGGAAGAGGCGTATGATGTTTGGGATGCAGTAGCTGCGTATGCAGGAGGCGGTGGAGGCATATACATGCTGTGTACTTGTTGTGCAGGTTGCCGCAGTTCTGGAGACAGGAAAGGTAATAATCTTTGATATAGAGTTTTGATTGAAGCCTGATTGCCTGTCAAAACCATCTTTGATGCACTTGAAATTTCAAGGTATGAACTTTTGATAAACATACCTGTTTCCTTATACTTGATTCCCTGAACGTCTCTGATAGCTTCGGTTACAACATCATCACTCTTGAAAATCAAACCTTTACGCGCATACAAAATTAATCGAATATCAGTAAGAACGACGGTATAGAGTTTACCGGCATATGAAACGTCAAAATCGCTTTGGTACCGGATGTTCTCGTTCGGCATTAAATAATCTTCTTAAGGCAAAAGCGTTATCCCTAATAGTTTATGCAGTGTTTTTGCTTTAAAGCTTTGTGTATTACGAATTACTACATAAAATCTTAAAAGAAACTGTTTAGAAACCCCACCCCGTGGATTTGGAGGCGAAAAATTGCCCAAGGCAAAGCCGGATTACCCAGCAAAAACCCAGGAAAAAAGTCAGGCAAAGGAAGAGACAATCTCTAAATATGATTTCTCGTCATTCTGAATAAAGGTTAGGTTATTTGCTTTTATTATCAGTGTACAAGCATATGACATAACAAATCTAGGTGAACTATCCACAAGTCAACTAAGAGATTCAAAGAAAATAACGAGTTCGCTTAGTCGATGAAAATAAAGCATGCTTCATGAAGAAACCCTAGTTTTTTTTGAAATTTAATTTGATATGACTTTCAGTTTCATAAGATTTTAATTAGCTTCCCTTGTGTACCAACTATGCGATGGACAACTCAGTATTTGTTTACATATTCTTACTTAATCCGTTATTCTGGATTATTGTAATCTATATTTTAGCAAAAATATTCCGGACAAACAAGAACAAATTTCAACCACTAAATACACCCTCGTATGGTATTCAATCGTTTACTGATGGTGAATTAGTCAGAAGTTTTTCTGAAAAGCGAATTGCCGATTATTTCAAAAAGAATAACATAAGGTACGTTTATGAGCAAAGCCCTGACTACGTAATAAGGAATCCAGATTTTTATCTACCAGATTATGATGTCTATGTTGAGTTCTGGGGATTGTTGAATGCAGACGACTCTTGGACTAGAGAGAATTACGAGAGAAATATGAGACGAAAAATGGCTATTTATCACAAAAGAAACAAACGACTAGTTTCCATTTATCCGCAAAACTTGGAAAACTTAGATTGGATTTTCAGAAAGAAATTCAACAATGCTACTGGCTTTGACCTCCCAAATTAAGGACTTGCAAGATGGATGCAAATAAGTGTAGCATTTGCTGTGAAGTCATTACCAAAAGAAGAAATCGAACAGTATCATGGCATGTGTTGGGACTGCAGAGACGACCAACTAACAGAAGAATCCAAATTCTCATATTGGGGAAAGACTAACTATCGTTTTAAATAGCAATGTAGAAAATTAAGAAGTGTTTGTAACACGACAACGCATAGCCAGCTTACGAAATCTAAGATATTTAGGCTATTAATGAAAACCAAGAATCTTGCTGAGTTTGTCCAAAGCTCTTTCTGATGCTTCTTTATCTGGAAACTCTATGTCTTCTTTTGGTTCGGTGCCTGCAAAAAGGCATAGCGCCTCCATGTCTATCCGCTTTGACAAACCAAACACCAGCCCTGAGAAGCCCATGAAGGGTCCTGTGTATCCTATGTCGATACCATATTTTTCTTTCAGCTCAGCAACTAATTCTTTACTGGTAGCTGCTCCACATATTTTTTTGTCTTTTGAACCATAACCTGCAACGACTATTATTCGTTTGACGTGGTTTTCAGCTAAAAAATTGAGCACTTTTACTGCAACTTCATATTGGCCTTCAAAATTTGCGTGATATCCTTTTGTAATGATTAAAGAAGGAGTGGAACAAGCGTAGAATTGGACTTTAGGAAAGTCTGCTTCGCCTGATTCAACGATGATTCCTCCCGTGCCAGGCAACATTGGATGGGCAGCGTAGGAGGGTTTGGTTTGGTAGATAGACGGCATATGCGTAGAATACAAGTCTGCAATTAGCGTTGCTTGGGTTTTAGCTATGAGACTTTCCATAACGAGTTTGCCTATAGACCTTAACCCTGGCGAGCCAACTACAGCTATGGGTTCGATGAGTTCAGCGTCGCCGCGGCGTTCTATCCACGTTTCCTTTTCCATCAATGCAGCCTCAGTTTAAGTGACGTAGGCGGGTTTCTTACCTGAACGGGTGATTTCTTCTCGTATTCGACGCTCAATTTCGACCATTTTCGCAATTGCCTCATCCATCTGCACCACCTGCTTTTCCATGGGTTCCATGTCTACTTTCAAATTCAACATTGAAGTCAAAACTTTCAGAGCTGCCTTTGCTGCCCGGGGATCTATAACATCTTCTCCAGTTGTAGTCTGATACCCGCGAGTTTCCGCAAGCAAACACGCGCCTTCCACGTTTTTCTTTTTGGCGAGACCCATTATTACACCATTTTCGCCACCGATGATGCCATTATTTAGAAGTTGGGCGCCATGTGCCTTAGCTTCTTCAAGCAAAGCTAACGTTGTCGTAGTGCAGTAGACGTTTGGCGCCTCAAAGGATCTCTCCGTTATGTAGGCTGCAATGGAGTATACTCTTTGTACGCCATTGGTGATTGCCCAGTCCAAAACTGCATCCGCTATCTCGTATTGGCCCTCTGGTGAATAAGCCTGTGAGTTTCCGGTGAGAAAAACTATGGTTCGTCCCGATTCGTCTTTGAATTGGTGGAGTTCGTTTCGAAGAAGCTCAACAAGTCCGTCTTCCCTAATAACGGCAAAGGGTGGAAAATATTTTGAGTATACTTCCCCGACCAGTTCAGCTTTGAGTTCCTTGGTGAGGTAGTCAACTGAAAGTTTTCCAATGTAGGCTGTTCCAGGCAATCCGCATACGAGTATTAATTGGCTGGGCGTAAACTCTTTTAGCATTGTGATTTCGACGTTCATAAGCTGCAAACCAACTTCAATTCAAGCTAGGTGGTTGACACAAATGAACTTTTTGTTGCCTATCATCTATTTTCCCTGTTGTAAGAGTCTCTTGCAAGTGCAACTAGTCGAGGGAGTTCTGTGGTTTCTGTAACATGGATATAGCTTCATATAGAGGCGGTTTACAGTTTCCTGAAAACTCAATACAGCATGGTCATGAATAAGGTTAGAGGCTTAGGAAACGTTGCCTGCTTCGCGTTGTATAGTATACTGTGCTTGGTTCTGAACAGAGAGGTGGCAGAGAACATCGGAAGATTCGACAAAGTATTAGTTGTTTGACTGACTTTAGGCTTTTAAAGCGTAGTTTGTTTGTTTTGGATCGGCATTGTTTTATTCAAAAACGGCATTCCGCCCATCTGGATAAACATGTGCATTGCTGTCCGGAGTTAGTCAAATAACTATAGACAATGGCAGATGACTTCTATGTTGGTTTTGGTGCTGGTGTGCGTTCGGGTAGCTGCGAGTAGGTTCCGTCGCTGGTTCGGTAAGCAGCCATTCTGCCAATGGTTTCCCATTGGTCGCCTTCAGGGTGGCGGATCTGGACAGTGATTACTTCTGCGGTTGGGTCAGTTTTTCCAGCCCACACCGTTAAGGTTAAGAAATCCCCGTTTGGCAGCTTGGTTCGCATGCTTGCTTTAGGTTGAGACGTTCCAGACATAAATTCACCATCAAATAACAAATCTTAGGTTGATTTAAGAGGTAATATCTTTTTCCACAAAAAATCGAAACCTCACGTTTTTTTTCTTTGTCGGGTGAAACTCACCATAAATCCAATTGGCTATGGAAAAATCTCGCTGGATAACTTCATTAGTATTTGACATTTGAAGTATCTGGAGATAACGATGGGTAAATCAACGAAAAATCAGCATCTGTGAGAAAGAACGCGGGCAGTTGTGAGTTTTGAGCATGCTCTGTTGTGGTACTAATTATATATTCTTCTCTAAAGATCATTTTTTACTAGTTATTATTAGGTGATAAGGGCTAATATGGTTTGTATTCAAGAGCTTGTCTCTTGTGAGACATATGAGTAATATGTAGTCTGAATTACAAGTTTTTTTCGTAAAGGTTAAATTGATTTTACCTCTATTTCTAAACTTAGAGTTAGAGTTTGCTTTGTGTGTTGCCTCCGATAATGTCTTGTCCGAAGTAAAATTATTTCTAGAGGTAGAAAAAGAAGAAATTAAGAAGAAAATAAGCAGTCGCCGTACGTTTTTGGCGACAATTATAGAACGTCAAAATGTAGATACCCTTTTCTTCTCTTACTTTAAAGCAAACGATTTTGGAATAGAAGAGGGTTTGTGGGTAGAAGTTGTTTATGGTGAACAAACAGTTTTTGGTACTCTTGGGTTTTCGGAGAATAAAGATTCCTTTTATGTTATTACCGAGCAGGAGCTTCTGACTGAGCAGGTGGAAATCCGAGAAGCAGATGAATCCCAGTTAATTCTGATGCAAGAGTGCGCCTTGAATTATGTAATTGAATCTAAGAGCGAACTTGGCGGCATGCTAAATAGTGTTATTGCTGAGACGGAAGATTTTGTTAAGGGGCAGTATTCTCCTCAGGACTTTTTCAATAAACAACTGAATAATAATCAGAGAGAAGCCGTTGGAATTTGTTGTGATCTATCGCTTGATGGTTTGTTTCATCTAGTACATGGCCCACCTGGTACTGGTAAAACTACTGTAATAACTGAGTTAGTTCGAATTCTCGTTAAGAAAGGACAAAGGGTTCTTGTAACATCTCATACAAACGTTGCAGTTGATAATGTTTTAGAAAAATTGGTTTTGCAAAAGCAACATGGCATCACGAGGCTGGGTAATAAAACTAATGTTTCTGAGGAGTTGAAACACCTAATCTCTGTAGGAAAGGATGAAGCCTTAGCTCTGAAGAGTTCACAAATTGTGGGAGCTACGCTTTCTAAGGTTTCAATGTTAGTTAAGTCAAAGAAATTGTCGTGGGATGAGCCTTTTTTTGATTATGTTATAGTTGACGAAAGTTCTATGGCGACTATACCCTTAACATTAATTGGTGTCTTGTGCGGTAAACGATTTGTTTTGGTTGGGGATCACAAGCAGTTACCGCCTATAACCTCTCGTGTTGCGGCCAAGTATGTTAAGGAGGGGTGGGAGAGTCTTTTTAGAATTCTGTATGATAAATATCCTCAGAAGCATACTCTGTTGAATGTTCAGTATCGTAGTAATCCGGTGATAATGGGTTTCTCATCTGCGTGTTTTTATGGTGGTGCGATTCTTAGTGCTCCTGGTTGTGAGAGTAAAAATCTAGGTTTAAACTCTGGTGCTAGACAGTCTATTGTTGAAGTTATCAATAATCAGCCGTTGATTTGTGTCGATACAGGCTCAGCAAGTATTGTTGCGCCAATGGGCAGAGTTCAATCTGCTGATCCTAACAAGTCTGCATCTTATTTTAATGAGTATGAAGCCGCTGTTGCTGTGAGTGTTTGGTCAGATTTTCTTAGTTCTGGAGTCAACCCCAATAATATTTGTATTATAACTCCCTTCAAGCTTCAAGCTCAAATCTTGAGGGGGGCAATAAAAAAAGTTGCGAAAGAGTTGGGAAAAGATCATGACGTTACCGATTGGCACTTGGCGGTGTCAACCGTGCATAAATTTCAAGGAAAAGAAAAGGAAGTGGTCATCTATTGCTTTACATGGTCTCCAACATATGATGGCGAGAGATTGCATATCGCTTTAAGTGATTTTCGTGAGTTGAATGTTGCGTTAACTAGAGCAAGCAAGAAATTGATATTGATAGGCTCTATCTCAACTTTGAGGGAGTTTCCTTATACAGCTTTGGCACAGTACTGCCACAAAAGTGCGCTCACCCTTATGTGTCCAAAGATTGAGAAGGATAACAAGTTTCTCAAGTTGGTTAATGATTGCTTTAGGGATCGGAGAAGATTACAGGCAGAAGAAATCCTTGAAGAGAGACTCTCACAGAAAAAGCCGCTTAAAAGAAAAACTGAGGACACTGTTAAAACAAGGAATGTTGACATTGAATTAAGTGTAGTTAGGTATTATTTGGGCCGAGGGTGGGGTGTACGTGAAATTGCTAATCAGAAAGGAATTTCAATAGACCGGGTTGAGGAATTAAAGAATAAATTACAGGGTACAAAAAGACCAAATTCTAACAGAATAAGAGTCCCTGAAGCAGCTGAAGTGCGATCGGTTAACAATTCACCATATCGAACCAAACAGCTCAACAGGATCGAAGAAACTAGACTAAATTACTTAAAAGTAGATTCAAAAAGACTAATTTCTAAGAGTGTTAGAGGCGCTGAGAAAGCTGAAGTTCGATCGGTTAACAATGTAGTAGATCCGACCAAACTTCGCAGTAGGAATGACCAAACCAGACTAAATCATGCAAAATGTTTCATTCTCACCTACAAAACTGCTACTGATCTTCAAGTGGCAGCTGAAACAGGATTTACCCTTGAGGAAGTAAAACAAATTCGACTAAAAGTACTCAGTGAAGGCGCGATTGGGGATTTAGAGAGAGATCAAAAGAACACTGTTACTGAAGGAAAAGAGAATGTTAACATAGCTACTTGTCCCTATTGCGATCTGAGAGTGAAGGAAGCACAATTAGAAAAGCACATCAGGAATAACCATATTTAATGAGATTGGCTCACTGAAATGATTCGACAATATCGATTATTTCTTTGAAATCTAAAAGCATGTAATCTGCGGATCCAACCTCTGGGGTTTTTTGTCCATATTTTGCGAGGGCTGTTCTTAGTCCAAGTTCTTTGGCTGGCACTATGTCTTTTTCTATTGAATCGCCAACCATAAGAATCTCCGAGTTTGCTATGTCCGGGCATTCTTTTCTGAGCATTTCCAAAGCCCGCAGAAGTGGCAACCCAGTATGTTTGCTTTTGTTTGTATCCTCATAACCTACGACAAATTTGAAGTAAGGTTCGATCCCCATACCTAATAATCGTTGGTAAGCCTTGGTTTTTGGTGCATCTGTAACAATTGAGAGAAAAATGCCTTTTCTTTTTAGCTTTCCAAGGACTGGTTTGACATTTGGGTAGGGTTTTAAGAATTTGTTTTTTGTTTTTAGGTAGGTATTGATGCCTGATGCGAGTATTTTGTGATCAAACTGATTGATACTTTTTAGAAACTCTGAGAATGCTCTGTCAGATTCTATTCCTACATCAAAATACTTTATCAATAGAAGTTTAAACGCTTGATCCTCATCCATCTGCAATCCTGACGCTACCATCGCCTTAACCGCTGCTCTACATGATTCCTCCTTCATCTGAATGAAGTCTATCAATGTATTGTCAAGGTCAAACAGGATTGCTCGTATCTTACGCATACTTACACTTGGTAAGAAGGCTGGAATTTTAACACTTTCTAGTTCCTATATGCCTTCATCATCAAAAAAGAGGTCCTCTGAATCCTTGTTGTCCCCAGAATCACCAGTGTCATCATCTCGCAGTGCGCCACAGTTGTCGCAGATTGTTGAGGTTTCGTCGTTTTCGTGTCCACAATATTGACAAAGCCACAAAATAATACCTCTCTCCTTACATTAGTTCGTCGAACATGCTGTCAGATTCCTCTGTTAACTGGTTATCCCAGCATTCCCAACACATGCCCTCGTAGCTTTCGCTGTCCTGCTTGCTGATTTCTTTTCTACAAACCTTGCATTTTTTGACATTTCTTTCTTGAGTCACTTCAAGCTTGCTCCTTTTTAATCCAAAAGCCCAAGTTACTTCATTTCTTTTATTGTGATTGCTGTCTTGCATTTTTTTAGCAAATCTATGTCCTGGGTGACTAATCTTAGGTTTTCTTTCTCCGCCAGGTAAGCATATGATGCGTCATAGAAAGTGAGATTTCTCTCTATTGCTAAGGCTAAAACATTGGATAGCGAATCTATCGCTATTTTTCTTAGAGGACCAAGTGCTTCAGAAAAAATCGCAGCTATTCTTCTGGGATCTTTTAGTTTTTTTGTTTGTTCTCCTTCCACAGAACGTTGCCAACCTCATATTCGGTTAAGGAACTCACTGCGCATTCCTCAACGTTGAAGGCTACCCCGGAAATTAGTAGTGGGTAGAGTGCAGATGTGTCAATGAGGTACTTACATTTCGTGCCTTGTGGCTTTAACGTCATTTACCCACTCCTCAGCTTTAACATCCATAAGGCTGCTGAGTTCTTTGGCGACATTTTGTGCTTTGGCTTTTTTCTCAGATACAAGTTCCTCAAGAAGCTGCTCTACGGCCACTCTTAAGTCAACTCCAAGCTTCTCAGCTTCGTCTTTCAAGGTTTTTTTAACCCTTACAGATAAAACCTCAGTCACCGTATACACCATTTAATTATTGTATACAGCTACCTATAAAACTTTATTCCGGGTCAAACCAACAAAACATCGTATCTAAAGAAACGTTGAAAGTAGGTTTAGATTTTTCGTGGATCGATTCTTTTTATGCCGGGTATGCAGTCGAACACTGTGTCTGTCGAGATTATTGTGTTATCGTCCACTTGATTGAGTGCTGTTGCCGCGTAGTAGGTATCAAAGAGAGATGTGAAGCCATATTGCCTTATCAACGCCAACGCAAGTAGATCGATTTCAAAGGTTGTATCAAGAAAAGTCAAATTGTCTATTGCTTTTAGGGACTTAGGCATATACCCTGTCAGTTTCGATCATCAAAGTTGATTTCGCCTTTTGGCTCTACTCACGGCGTCTTCTGTTGCGGCGTTTTCAGCGAGGCTTTTTAAGTCTTTATTTCCCTTGCTTGTTGGAAGCCATTTTTCTCCTTCTTTTTGCGGAGCATTCGGAAGAGGTATGTTTTTAGTTGGTTTTTCATTAAGCAAGAATTTATGGGGTTTGTTTGATCTATCAATTTTAATTTGTCCCTTGTCTGCTAATTGCTTGAGTTCTTCTCGGATGAAGTTTTGCGGCTCCTTGATTTCTTTGGCTATGCTTTGGACGGTGTGGTTTCCCTTTTGGATTTGCCTAATCAGTGTTGTTTCAATTATCTTTCGTTCTGCAACTTTTCGGAGGGTTTTTTCGATGGGAGATTCTATGCCGTATTTTGTTTTAAGGTCCACTAGGTTTTGGTAGAGTGCATCTTCCCAACAAACACCCGAAACCTCAGATTGACTCTTGCATTCTTGGGTTATGATTTGCCAGTTGAGACCCGATTGGGCAAGTATTCTCATGTCGTCTAAATCTGCTTCTCGTTCAGTGATTCCTTTGAAGAGGAAGAGGTCTTCTTTTGAAGCTATGCGGACTTTTAGGTGGGTGCCTTGGTAGAGTGGGGTTGCTCTCTTCTGCATTTCGCCAGATAATGTTAGGGCGTTGCAAACTTTACTTAGAAATAGGTCCCATCTGAAACCGTCCTGGTTTTCCAGTATGGCGTTGGTTTGCATTTTATTGTATGCTCTGGTGATGAGAATTGGGTTTGGCTCTTTGTACTCTGTGGCTTTGAGGGTTGTTTGCAGGTTGTTTAGGTTGTCTTGGCTGGTGAGGATTATGTCTATGTCTTTTGTGGCATCTTTTAGACCGTAGAATGCCATGGCGCCTCCGCCTATGAGGTACAGTGTCATGGGCTGTTTTACTGTTGCATTTATTTTATCGAATTCTTGTTGGAGGTAATTTTTGTCAAATGAGCGTCTTTGTGTCATTCAACCATAACTCCGTAGTCCTCTGCTTTGATTATAAATTCGTCCCATGCAGGCAGCGATTGACCTTCTGGGCGTATGTGGGTTTCTAAAAATTGGAGCATTGCACCTATTTGGTTTTTCAACCCATATCTTTCGGATTCTTTTTGTAGGTAGGTTACATCAATTTGTTTGTGGACTTTCCTTAGTAATAATAGGGCGTAAGTTGTGTAGCGCACATTGTTTGGTTCAATGAGTAACGTATGCAATATAACATCTTCTGGTCTAATTGTTTTCTTGTTAGTTGAGTAAAAGTAGATGTCAAATTCAGAGAAAAGCGGTAGCCCATATTCGCTGAATTTAGAGGTTGCTGTTTTATGGAAGTTTTCAGTTGCTTGCCGTGTATTTTTTGGTGTCCTTACTAGAAAGTCCATGCCCTCTTGCCAAAGTATTAAAGCGTTCTCGGAAAGTGTGCTTGCAATCTTTTTAGCAAAAAAGCTTTGATACTCCTTTAAAAATTCCGAAAGACCTCTGAACTGAGGATTAATTTTGCCTTCTTGTGTAAATATTCCTCGGGATTTAAAATTTTTCATGTGACGCCAACGAGTGTTCCTCGGAATGCTCAAGGACTCTTTAAATGCGCTTAAGGTTTGGAAGAGTATTTCGATGGATTTACCGTTTATCACGTTTTCCCAGTCTACATAATCATAGATTGACAGTAGGTCTTTTAGTAGTGTGGCATGTTTTATATTCGCTAAAGTATGCCTGCTTTTTGGTTCCTTTGTGAGTAAATTTTACTATACCTTTATTTTGCAGTTTTTTTAGCGTGTATGTTAAAAGCGAGGGCTTCATAGAGAGCCTTGTTTGGATTGAGGACAACTCATAGTTTCCTTTTGCTATTTCTTTGAGTATTTGTAATTCTACCTTGCTGAAGGAGTACTCGCCTGTGGGAGTTTTCATGTTGTTCCATTATACTGAAATTCTATATAAGTTTTTCAATCTTATGGAACGAAGATATTAGTGCAGTAGGTTGACACCCGGCTGGTAAAAAATATGTTGTCAGGTTTGTTGTCGAGAAATATCCAAAGAAGACTACCGATAACTATGAGGGAATGTGTTGGGAATGCTGGGACGACCAGTTAACTGAGAAATCCGACAGCATGTTTGACGACCTAACGTAAGAGGCAATACCTGAGGATAGTTCCCGATTATTGGTCGCAGAGGCAGCTGTAGTCGCAGTAGTTGCATTCCCAGCTTCCTTTTTTGGGTTCAAATGCTGCTGCCTTGATTTTTGCTGCCATCTCTGCGATCTCTGTTTGCATGGCTTCGATGGCTTGGTTTTCGGGTTCAAAGAACACTTTCTCGTTAGATCGTAAGAACCAGTTTCCCACCTTCAACGGATTGTTGCCAGGGTAGATCTCTTTAACAGCAAGTGCATAGACCAGCATTTGCATGTCTTTTTTGAGTTCGTTAAGAGATGATGCTTTCTTGCTTGTCTTGTAGTCCACAACTGTGAAGCCGGATTCATCTTTGTCGATGCGGTCGATTCGTCCTCGCAGTTTGATGTCGCCAATAGATGTTTCAAACCATCGTTCTATATCCAAAATCTCGGTTTTGCTCTTGGCCTGCTCATCTAGGAAAACTTTCAAAATCGCCTTGGCTTCATCATAATCTCTTTTTTCATCAATTTTTGATTTGTAGCCTTTTGGATCCCAGAACTTCGCAAGAAGCTCCTCTGCAACAGTTTCGTTGATGGCTTTGCCGTCTTTCTGCATCCTTGTTAATTGTTCTGCGATGCTGTGTAGTGAGGAGCCGAAGTCAAAGTAGTATCTTGGTTTCTCTGGAATTTTCATAACATGGCGATACTGGTAGAGTCTGGGGCATTTCTTGTAGCCGACAAATTGCGAGACACTAAACACATGGTTTTCGGATACTGTAACAGGTTCTTCGTGAGCTTGTTCCAGCGTTGAGTAGTCGGGTTCTTTTAGTTTACCTATTAATTCAGCTTGGATATCCAGGTTTTTGTTTGTTGATTTAGCGTATAAGAGCACGTTTTCGAGGGCTTGGTTGAATTTTCCAGTTGCCAGATTGGATATTACTTGTTTCATGAGGCGTGTTTGCGTTTGATTTTCTTCTGTTGCAGATTCAGCAGAGAGATCTTGAGCGTTGGCTTGTTGGAAATCTATGTTTTCGTTTTGTTGGTAGTTTAGTTCTTTTAAGAATTTTGAGGGTTTAGAATCAGTTTTATTTTCGCCGTATCTTTTAGCGTAAGTAATAATTAGTTTGTCTTTTGCCCTGGTTAATGCTACATAAAATAGTCTTCTTTCCTCTTGCAGATGAAGTTCCTTTTCATCAAATTTTGATTGCACACCCTTAAGTAATTCCAGCGGTATGGCAAACTTGTCTTTCTGATAATTTGTAGGCATTTTTCGCTCGACAAGATCAGGAATTATAACCACAGGATACTGCATACCTTTAACGCCATGAATTGTTGAGATGACTACAGCTTGTTCTTCAAGGTTTTTTTCTTCAATTTCAAAGTTAGAGGCAAAGGACAGATACTCTGTCAAGTCTTCTATGTCATTATGGGGGTAGATGTTGTTGAATTCCTCTGCGAATTCGTAGAACTGGTTTAGGAGCGCTATGTTTCGGTTGTTTTGGAGTGCGATTTCGTATTTGTAGAATTCACGTTCAAAAAGCAAGCTGTGAATGAGGTCCAGTGTTCGAAGCCTCTTTTTGGCGCTAATTAAGTCGGAGAGTGTCTGTTTGACTTGGAGAAACTTGAATTTATCCACATCTAACTCGCCCAGGTGGTTAAATACCTCGAATAATGAAAGGTCATTTTGATCTGCGTAGCAGTTGAATTTGCATATCTCAATTTGCTTAATGCCATAGTTGTTTCGGTTTAAAATCCTAACTATTTCAACATTGTTTTCCAGTGGGTTACTTATGACTTTGAGGTAAGCTGTAACGTCTTTTATTATGGGTTCTTGGAAGAAGCCTGCCTCACCAACAAAGTTGAAGCGTATGGCTTGTTTTCTCAAGGCTTTGATTATTGGTTCCGCAGATGCTCTTCGCCTGCACAATATCGCTATGTCTTGCAAAGGATATTTTTTTAGGAGTTCTTTGACTGTTTCAAGAATATAGTTTGCTTGCGATGTGTCGCTTGGAGTTTCTACAACCGCTACGTTTTCTCCGTCAGGGTTGGTTGTGAAAAGTTTCTTAATTGTTCTTTCAGGGCTGTTTTCGATTAGTTTGTTGGCGGTTGCTACGATTTTTTTGGTGCTTCTGTAGTTATGTTCTAAGGTTTTTTCAACGTAGTTAAGGAACATTTTTTTGAATTCAGCTATGTTGGTAAGGTATGCGCCTCGGAACCGGTAGATGCTTTGGTCGTCATCTCCTACCACGGTGATGTGGCCGTGTTGGCTAGCTATCAAATAGACTATCTGCAGTTGGATGTAGTTAGTGTCTTGGAATTCATCAACTATGACATATTGGAATTTTCCCCGATATTTTTTTAAGATTAACGGTTTGTTTTTCAGTAGGTTATGGACGGTGCAGAGCATGTCTCCGAAATCAAGCATGTTATTTTCTAACTTGTAATCCTCGTAAGCCCGAAAAATCTTCAAAATATCTTTTAGGCAGTATAAGTCCTCAAGATCTTCATCATCAAGAGTTTTCTTTTCTTGTTTTTCAATATATTGTTGGATGTCATCTGGTGAGATTGATTCGTCTTTACACCTTGAAATGAACTTTGCCATTTCTTCAGCTAACGTATAAGGCTCATGATTGAACTCAAGATGTTCAATTCCAAAGCTGTTGATGTTCTTAGTTAAAAAAACTAGTTGAGCGGTATCCGTAATTACCTTAAAGTTAGCATTAAGTTTAGTGTTGAGAATATTATCCTGAATAACTTGGTTACAAAAAGAGTGAAAAGTCGATATACTCAAATCCTCTGAAATATCCAACATACCGATGACTCTTTCTTTTAGCTCCTCGGCTGCCTTCTGGTTAAACGCTAACGCCAAAATATTCTCAGGCCTAACACCCTGATCGATCAGATAAGCAACTTTGCTCGCCACTGTAAGAGTCTTACCTGAACCAGCCCCAGCAATAATGAGAAGAGGTCTTTCAATTTCTTTAACTGCCTCTTGCTGCTGGGAATTTAAATTATCAAAAAGGTTAGTCATCCAGTAACGCCCAAGGACCGGTAGATTGTCATACATGTTATTGGTAAAGAAATGAATTTAAGATTTGTTAGTTCATCGACCGTTCAAACGCTGATACGTTTCGAGACGAGCTCAAAACTCGAACTCAAAGAACTAATACAGAGAATCAACCCAGCAAAAATAGATCCAATCCACACCACCAACCCCAACCAATTTGAAGACATATTTGGAAAAAGAGTTGCTTTCCCGAAATATGTTCAACCAATCGAAGTATAGGCTTATGGCATAACAAATCAGGTTAACTATGCACAAGTTTATCTAAATCAACCTCAAAAAACAATTGCAAACTGAAAACCAGTAAAAAAGCTTGAGCACTGCGTTCGCAACGCGGAAGTCGTGGGTTCAAATCCCGTCCGGTCCACCACACTAAAATTAGCTCCGAATTGCGGTAAGGCATTCGTTGTTTCACCATTTGTTCCTCTCAGCCGACTAATTGCTAATTTTAAAGCGTTTTCATAGGTCTTTGAAATATTCAAGCCCATTTCACGAGCTAAATTTGTAGTTTTACATCCAATTAAATTGTGGTATATGTTTTCGCGGTCAACTCTAAATAGAATTATGTGTGAATGTGAATCTAGGTCAGTCTGTAGTAGGTTTTAACAGCTCATTTGCTCTCTTTCTATTGCAACGTTTTCAAAAAGAAGTAAATGTTTTAAGATTGTCGTAATTCCCGAGAGACTATTCTTAGTCTGCTGTTTCTGGATAATTCACATCTAATATTTTTTCAATATTTTCGCTAATCTTCTTGATATTTTCCCTGTGTGCTAGAAAATCATCCCTAATTTTCTTGCATTTGGGTGCGTCGAGTTTTATTATTTTGCCTTTGTGAATAAGTCCACTGTTATCTGGTGCAGGTTTTGAGTGTGCCAATTGATTTCTTTGTACGATAACTTCGGTCTCCATTTTATTGTACTTAGCTATTAATGGGTCAAGAATTTGGAGAAGGTCTGAAGCTTGTTTCTTCTCTGCCTTGCTATACTTTCCGTTGGCAATTTCCTTTAATATTTTCTGTTTTTCTTTCAAAATATTCTGAATAAAATTGTATTTTTCAAAATCACTGAAAAACTCGGAATACATGATATAAGACCGGAAAATATCTATTCTCGCAGGTGCCTGAAGATTCAGTATTTTTATTATTAATTCTTCCATTTCGCTTGCTATGTCAATTGCTTCTGCAATAAACAGCCCACGAATGTTACTAATTTCTTGCTGTTTTTTGATAGTTAATGAAATAACTTTTTTTGCTTTTTCAGGTAGCTCAGTGTGAGTAGCGAACCATACGCCTTCAAGCTTTTCTGAAACATTTGTTGGAAACAATGGGTCTCTGGAATAAAGAACGGTTTCGACGTCGAGGTTGCAGTCTCTTATCCTACTGATTACTGTGTCACCTGTTAGTTTGGTTTCATCCTCGTCGTCATCGCCTTTCGATAAACAGTAATCCATAAGAATTATGTCGGGTTGACTGGATTTCAATACGCCTTCAAGATTTCCGTCATCTGCTCTGGAAACAACTACTAAATCAAAACCGAGTTCTTTTAAATAGTTTCGTAGTGTTGGTTCATGAGTCTCTATATAATCGTCTTTGTCATCAAACCATAAAATGTTGTAATTCAAAGCGACCGCCTCACTTGGATTATGAACTCCACTCCTTTAAGTAAAGAATTATTGATTTTCATTTCGCCATATTTGTCAATGATTTTTTTAACCTGATATAGCCCGATTCCTGTGCCTCCGTCAGTTGTTGAAAACCCAAAACTGAAAAGTTTGTCTATGTTTTGTGATGGTATTCCAATTCCATCATCTTTGACTCGTATTTCTAACTCGTTTTCATTCTTCTTAATGATGTAAACATCAATAACATGCGCTTTCGCCTTTCTCGAGTTACTAATCAAATTGTCGATAACCATTATAAAATCTAAAGGATTAAATTTGTAAACGAACTCAGTCCATTTCTCAACGTGAACATTGATAGTTATGCCCTCATAATCCAACCTTTTCTTGTTGAACATAACGTAGGCATTTTCAATGTATTGCTTTAGGAACATAATCAAATCTTGCTTAGTTTTTGAAGCTATTACATCAAAATTAGCCTGAGTGACGAATAAAGCGACTGATGATATTGTTAACGTTTGCATACTTATCTTTTGTAAAGTATTAAGAATGAAATCGCTTGGAACAGACTTTTCGTTTTCTGCTTGGTCCCTCATTCTCTTCAGATGAGTGTTGATTATATTAGTCGCATTGTTGATGTGATGCTGTAAACCTATAATTTCCTTTGTGCCCTCATCCGTAACTCGCTGGAGAAACAACACCTGTTTCTCTCTTTGCTTTAACGCTTCTTGGAGCTCTTGATTTTGAATCTGGAAATTTCTGAATAGCCCGCTTACCACCTTAACTTGTTGGTCAATAAGATTTTTGTCTTCTTCAGTTTTTGCAAATTTCTTCAAGGATTGGATGCTTTTGATGAGTTCTGGTGCTTTTTCGATTTCCTTTTCAGCATAAATTTTCAGCAAATCTTTGTTAAATTCTAATTCTTTGTTTTCATCCTTTACCTGACCTACTATCTGGTCAATAATCATCAAGCTATCGCTTTTTATTGCCTCTGGTCTTTTGGACCTTTTATAGCGCTCGGGTTATCCCACTCAAGACCTTCCACCACATATCGTTCTAAACGCCTCAAGACTTTTTCCATGAAAAAACTTTTTGTCAACTCATCAAATTGGGGATTCTTAACGACGCCGCCATCCCTACTGGAAACTTCAACGAAACTCGGTTGATAACCGTTGAGTTCTATTCGTCCAATAAGCTCTCTTGTGGATAGATACCTACGGGTTCCCTGACCCTTTCTTCTTTTAGTCCCAACCAATCGTCCCTTTCATTGCCGTAAGGACTAATCCTGAATCCATTCTTGTAAAGAAAAATTGAGCCATAACGAACTGGACGGATACCCATTATCCTTGTGAACGTTGATTTTGCAGGTTTGTTCAAGTAAAAAAGTTTTACGTTTATGTTCTTTAGCTGGCTATATTCGTTTTTTTCTTTAAGTCTAAATATGAACTTATCTTTATCAAAAAGTTCAGTTGTTAACGTTTCACCATTGTCATCAATACCACAGCCTATCCAAGTCGTTTGAATCCCTAATTTTTCAAAAACAAAATTCTTAACTGGTCCGTTAACAGGTTCGAGGTCTGGATGTTTTTCAGCATTTTTTTCGTCCTCCTTTACGAACTCCTTCGCTTCGATATAAATGACGAAATCTTGATTGTACGCCCATTTGTGACGGATTGATTAGGCGCTGTAAATGTTGTTTTAATCCTACAAGTTTCTTGTAATCCCAAACACTGTTTAGACCGAAATTTCAACTATCGTTCCTTTGCTTAATCCCTTAGGAGCTATTCGTCTATCAATTGTACTTTGTTTGAAGTGAGAAACGTCTATGTCCTGAAACTCAGCAATCGAACTCTGTTCTAATTTTGTCCAATCGATTATTAAAACGTTAATCTCTGACTTGGTAGTTTGTCATAATAGACAATCTACTTTTTCCGAATCTGTCACATGAAAAGCGACCTATACCTTTCGCTCCTGCAAAAATTCTCTTTTCACCTAATTTTTGCCTGTAAACTTTTTCTTTTAGGAGCTCTTCAATCTTCTTTTTTCCGATAGCCGAACAAGTAACCATTTGTTTTTAAGGTCGTTCAGGGACATGCCATCCCTTCGTCCTAAATTTAAATTCGAGCATTACTTCTCCTTCGCTCGTCTTTGATATCCTTAAAAACTATTTCCACTTTCTTTGAGTTGGCGTCATAAGCGTCTTAACTAATTCAAACATGGCAATAAATCATCAGTAATTAATTCTTTCCCGATCATGTTTTTCAGGGCAGACCTTACTCTGAATTAAGTTGCTCGTCCATTAGACGATCGCCCTGAATTCTCCTGACAACTCAGCGAACAAAGGAACTGCATCGCGAAACTGGGTGTATCTGGGACCCCACTTTTCCTCCGACTACCACCTGTAGTATATTTACCCTTAAATTCATACCAATCAGGAAAAGATTGAATTCTCGCAAATTCTCTGACTGTCAAGATTCTTGGCTCAGAATAGTGAATGTAGTCATCAGGTAGAGTTGTCAGAGTAGGGCAATTTGATTTGCATTCAAGCGGAGTGATACTTTTCTTTTTTAGATTAAATTTATCTTTCCACTCTTGCGATAGTGGGACATCTTTGGGGCAATTCTTAAGAACATCCACCCACCTTTCAACAATTTTCTTGTTGTGCCTAGCAAACCTGTGACTATCAGGAATTCTTTTCTTGATCCGGTATCGCATCCACCTCTGGTAAGGAAAATCAGCGTTGCCATAATTCCCTTCGCAGAATCTTGAACTCTCAATTGAAGGTCTTTCCCCATGTTTGCGCTCTCAGGTCAGAAAGCGCTTCATAAAGTGTTACTTCCTCATTTAATCCTTTGTTTTTAAGAAAAACATTTTTAATTTCTTGAATTTTTCTAAAATACACCTTTGATTCTTTATCGAGCATTCCTACGAGTATAAACCTCTTTCTTCTCTGGGGAATGCCGAACTTGGAAAAATCAACAATATCGCCTGAGACATGATAACCTAACTCTTGGAGCTTTTCTTCAACATAGGTAGAATATGCCTTCCCTCGCCCATTACTTCTTTTGAAGCCAACGGTAAAACCTTTAACATTTTCAAAAAATACTATTTTTGGTTTTACTATTTTAACAAATTTCACGTATGAGGCTGCAAGTTTGTTTCTTTTATCTTTTTCATTTCTCCTTCCTGCGAAAGAAAAACCTTGGCACGGTGGACCACCTACCACAAGGTCTACTGAACCCCGTAAATTCTCAAGCTCATTCTCATATGTACTTAAAAACTTGGTAATATCATGATGTGTCACGGGAAGCCATGAAAGGCCGAATCGAAA
Source organism: Candidatus Bathyarchaeota archaeon (assembly GCA_963782525.1). GTDB lineage: Archaea > Thermoproteota > Bathyarchaeia > Bathyarchaeales > Bathycorpusculaceae > Bathycorpusculum. The sequence goes on along the minus strand of CAWAKC010000003.1, from coordinate 411,450 downwards.
TGATTTTCTTTGTCAATCAAGTTGTGCTTTAATGTGGTGAAAGCTAAAGGGCTTTTTTCTATTGCAAAAAGTCCTCGCCAGCCTGCATTGCATAAGCCAAGCGAGATTCCTCCGCAACCAGCAAAGAGATCAATATATACAGGGGGTTGGCTGGCAGCTTGCATGCCCTAATTAAAGGGTCTATGTAGTAGATATAATTTGCTAACTAATGATTGGACGTAAATTCAACTTCTTATGAGATAGAACTAATACCCTGAATAATGTTATTATTACGAGATTTGTATGGATAATCTTTCAAGCAGAAAACATCAAAGTAATGGCTGCAATCCACTCAAAAGACACCAAACCTGAACTTATTGTTAGGGATGCGCTACTGGCGAAAGGGCTAAATTTTGAAACAAACTATGGTATGAGTAAAATCGACATTGCTTTTCCTGATCAAAAAAATAGGAGTATTTGTTGATGGTTGCTTTTGGCACGGCTGCCCAATACATTCACACAAAATAAACACAAATGAAGCTTACTGGAACCCCAAACTTGCAAAAACAAGGAAAGGAACAAACAGAAGACGGAAAAACTCAAAGCTCAAGGTTGGACAGTTTTGCGTTTCTGGGAACATGAATTAACCGATATTGAAACAGTAGTAAGCAAATTCCAGAAAGCCCTGCGAGATTCGGGTTTTAAAAGTTAATTGGGTTTTTTCATTTGTTTTTTATGTGCAGGGTGTTTGGACTGTATGTGCGTTTGTTAGTATGATTTGCTATTCTTCGGACCTCTAAACATTATCTTTGGTTGTTTGACTGTAACGGAGGCTCTCATGTGCGCGGTAAATTGTCAGCATCACTTCTTGCCGCGGGTAAACTCCGTTTCCTTTTTTCCGATACTTTCAATCAGTAATTTGACAAGATGAAAACTATGGGGATTTTTTCTTTGTGGTAAATTCTTTGATCCCGTGAAACGTGTCTTTTACATTAAGTTTAATTTGATTGTATTCGTCTGTTCCTGAGGATGCGTAACTTAGCATTTCTTCGCTATGCTGTGTTCCGGAAAATGTCAAGTTTGCTGATCCGTAAATTGCACCTGTAGGGCAAACTAGAGCTTTTTTATGCATCGTGCCTTGCAAGCCTTTAAGTCCTAACTTTATGTTAGATAGCTTCTTTGCAGCAAGTTTTTCTAGAAAAGCTTCAATGTTTTCGTCTTTGGCTTGATTTTCATCTACGCACAGAGATATGGCAAAACCTGGTTGGGCAGACCATGTTAAGATGTCTGATAGTGTTCGAAGTAAACCAGGCAAACCTGATTTCTTATGATAATAATCTATAGCGTCTAAGCATCATGGGCGACATTCCGACATCATCGAATGAAACGTCACGAATATCGTAAAAAACCAGCAAGATTTCTTTTTGTTCATTTTTTAGCACATTGAGCATGTCAAGATAAGCTGACATGATTAGGTTATACCACATTATTCTTATGGATCCTAATAACTCAAGGCCGTGAGAGCAGCCATCAAATTTCTTTTCAAAAACAGCCAAACCCGCTATGTCACTATCTCGGACTAAAATGTTAGCGTGATCGGATTTTATTTCTCTGTCTACTTCGAAGCCTATTGTGAATGGAAGTGAGCTTGACCGTATTTTTCTTGTGGGTAATTCTATGCAGACTCTTGTTTGTCGTCCAATGTCAATGCGTTTTGTTCCGTTGGCAATATCTTTTGCTGATAGGGTTTTATACTCTTCAATATTTGTTCAACTAGTTTAAACCATTCATCGAGAAGAGTTTTATCAACAAATGCCGTGCCCAAAAACCCGATGATTGCACTAGTATTTATTACGCATTCTGGGCAACCACCCCAACAAATTGATGTTGCCCGAACAATATCATCAATTTCTATTCCTTTTGCAACCGCAAAACTTGCAGGCGCCATCGCCACCAGAGGTAGCATCCATGCATCTTCTCTTCCTCTTATTCCAAGTTTTTTCCATGTTTCTTTGCATACTTGTAAAATTTCATCTGAGTGTTCACTAATGTAGGCTAATTCGGGAATACCTGTTGCTATTTTATGGTTTTGTACTTGTTCAAATTTTTCCAAAGCATCTATGTCAGCATGAAATTGAGGGCATTGCAGCAATTCCTGTTCTAATAGTGTAAAGAAATCTTCTGTTGGCAAGAGTTTTGATTCATTGTTAAGATTATGTCTTTGGATATTAAGAATGTGAAGATACTTGCGTATTGTTTCGCTGCTTCCGTTTCCGTGTTCTGTTCGGTCGTAGAGAAAAACACGGTATTGCCCTTTTTGGATGCCTTCCATATCTATTGAGTAGCCTATATCTTGTTCTTCGCTTCCACAAAGTTGTTGAAGCGCCGATAAGCAGGATATGCCGAAGGTGTTTAGTAGCGTGGCAGTTATCAAGTTCACTAGAGGTTCTTCTATGTTGGGTATCAAATCCACTATAGAAACTGCGAAATCAAAGAGTTTAGTGACCAGCCCACTAATATCTCGTTGGTCTCGCTCTGATAGGGCTTTTTTTGTTTTTTCTTTATCATCAGAACCAATTAAATATGCATTTTGATAATATGCTTGAGCCGCTTCCTTGAAACGTTCTTCATCAATAAGAGTTCTGAGAGTTTGGGGAAATTTAATAATTGTCCGCGTATCAATAGAGGTTGAGGATGATATCATTACGGCTATTAGGTCTTTTATCATGAATGGACTGATAGCTTGACCATTTTGAAGTTTAATGGAGCTCAACATTCCTTGAAAAATTTTTATAATTGTCGGTGCCCATTTGTTGTCGAAATTTAGTATTTCATTTTTAACTTTTTGGGTGATTTGTTCCACTGATTTTGAGTTTAGCTCGATAGAAACGCCTTCTGTCCGAAAACATCGACCAAAGGCTACGTTTCGCCCGTCATCGTCTAAATATAGTAGTGTGACGTTTCCTGCAACTTTGTTATTGTAGGATCTTGAAACTGAACAAACGTAGTCAAAAACGTCCAGTTTTTCATGCCATTTAACGCAATTAAGAATTCCTTCTAGGATGGGGTGTCGAATCGACTCAATTGCAGCTATTCCTCTTTTTGGTTCTAATGTCTCAATTACCATGCATTGCTCGTTTGTGTTGTTAATGTTTATTGGGATCCCTGTATCTGATACAACATGCACCCAACGCTCGAGGGAGCTAACAGGTATTTTTGATCTATTCTGACCTATAACCGATTCTTCGCTGTAGTTCTCTTCATTGTTGGTGTCCTCAAACTGGGCATCACCTTTTCCGTATGAGACATCTTCATCGCTGTCGATGACGGTTTGCTTACTAAGGTTCATGAAAACATGTTTTCCAGATGGTTGTGAAAGTGTGAGTTTTTTAGGCATATAGAGTACAAGGTTATCAGCTGGAAATCCTGGTGGAGCCGGAACATTTTCTCTAATCTTTTTGAATTCATTGCCTTGTGCTTTAATTTCTTTCATTTTAGCATAAAGTACGCCGTCATGCGAATCTAGCCTTCCTACAAGAGTTTTATTTGGTTTTCTTCCACGTCTAAATGTCCAAGTTTCAGGGACAAGACTGAAGAGAGCTTCATGGACTGAAACCGTTTCGAGTAACTCTTTTTGTCTGAAAAGTGCTACTTCAGGTTCATAAGGGTTGATAAATAAAGTCTGAGGGGTAGTATAAGCTGGGTTTTTCTTATTCAATTTAAAAATAGGCATATCTTGAAGTGTATATGAAAGATAATACGGCGAGGCGGGATGATCTTTCTTAAATTTATCAAATTGCTCATAGAAATAAACGACAATTGGGTCAGCGCCAGTTTTTCTCATATCTTCAAGACCGGCTTCTATATCTTTCAAAGCTAAACTGACCTTTGAAAGAATTCGGCTCTCGTCTCTAAATTGTCCATTTAAATCGAGTTCTTTGATCTTGTTTTCTATCTTTTCTCTAATGTTTTTTATTTCTTCGAGAAGGACCCAGCCACAAGAAGCAAAAAGGTCTAATCTTTCGAATTCTTCTGAAAGCCCTATTGGTATTGAATTAACGTGAGGTCTTAAATCTTCGTAGCTCTGAGCGCCAATCTTTACCCATTTCATATCTGAAGGTTTTGGTGGGTTCACTCTTGATGAGTAAGGGTTTAAGAAATGTACAATCATATCTGAAATGCAAGATAATCTATTGTCTTCAATAGTTCCAGAGGTTTTTGTTAAGAAAATGCCTAGTTCATCTTTGACTTGTCCTATGATCTCAGTTATGATCTTGTCGCTTGGAGTTATTTTATGCCTAGACACACGAGATAAATGTACAGCTATTTCTTGTTTCTGCGCAGTCAGATATTCATAAGAAGCTTTAATTCTCTCTGTAAAAATTGTAGTTCCATTTGAAATTTGTTTTGGAACTACTTCAGGGAGGTCTGTTTTTAGGGCGAGATAATCCCAAGTTCCTAGATACAAAGCACAACTTAGTATCGAACTATTGTGCTCCTTTAGAGGAATCGGATCTAGATGAGCTTGACTGATTATTTTTCTAGGTTGACGGTAATAATGAAGATCTATGGGTCTGAATGATATTAGCGTTGCATTCAAGGCATTTGAGCCTTCTTCTCGACCGATTCGTCCTACTTTTTGCCTGTATGAAGCTACATTTCTTATGGCTTTGTACATAATGCTCTCAGTTACATTTTGAAGGTCCACTCCAACCTCCAAACTTGGAGATGCGAGCACTATGTCGATTGGAATCTTTTTGTCAGTATTTTTCTTGTTTTTATCGCTATATAGATCGTAGACTTCCGTTAATGTTGAAGTAAATACAATTTCACTCAGATCCTCTTCAAACTGGGTATCCTTGTTTGTTTTTGATGATTGAATCCTTGATCGAGCGACTGACCTCCATTCATATACGAGCGGACCATCTTGAGAGATTTTTTGAGTTAGAAGATCATCTTTAGCGAACCAGAAGCATGCACCAGCTCGAAGGTAGGGGCAAAGGTCGAGGGTTCCAATCTCCAAAGACTCAGCTTCAAAAATCTTCTTGTTATCTAGTAATAGTTTTGCTTTGTCTTTTGCTTTCAATGGTTCTCGGTAAATTACCTTGGCAAGTTTCTTGAGGTCTTCTTGAGTTACAGTACCTAAGTTTATTCTTTGTCCATTTTTGCATTTTTCACAAATTTCCTTATTTTCTTCTGTCAATAAACTTGATACTTCCTCGAAGTCACTCGATTTTTTTCCTGCAAAAATTCGTCTTTGAAGGGGATTATAAAACCGAAGTGCGTAAGGAACGTCTCTTTGTCGATCGTAAGACCAATTTTCAGGATCAGAATTTTCAGGGTGCTTTCTGTTTCTATCTTGTTCAGTTCTTTCGTTTTCCCTTAGATCGGAATTCCATCTACCTAAAATATCTAAATTATCAGCAAATCCTATCGTTTTAGGATAATTCTCCTGTCTCTCGTGAAGACTATCTCGGCGATTGTGAACCAGTATGCTTGTTGAGTTTACTAGTGTACCTAAACTTGACAATGTTCCAGTTGGTCTCATGAACACGTGGTGAACCAGCCCAACTGTTTTGAGCTGATCTAATGTTGGCTCTATTATTTTCAAGTTATCTCGGGGGATGTTAAAAATGGTGGCTGCTTGTACATCTGGGCTAGCCACTGTAGCTGATGATCCGGTCCAAAGAATTTGTTGATTGCAACAATTTTGCAATCGGTCCATCATCTTTATGATTTGGCAACCTGGAATGCCTTCCACTAAGTGTATTTCATCAACTATCACTCGGTGAAGATATTCGCTTAATTTTCGTATTACAAGGGGGTTCCGTAATCTCCTGTTCAGCGTTTCAAATGTAGTTATAATGATTGACGGAGAGCAACCAGGTTTATCATAAACGTAAGCTATTCCATCCTTTGCTGACTTATTTATCGAATCATAGTAACTGTGATGTTCAAAATGGACTGACAGCTCTTGAAGACCTATTTTTTCTACAATTTTACTGAGTGTTTTGTATTGATCTTTCGCTAATGCTGTTCGAGGATAAAGGAACAAATGGCTTCTTCTTGCCTTTTCTCCTGTCAGAATCCCTTCAACTGCAGAAACCAACATAGCAATGCTAAATGCTACGGTTTTGCCTGAGCCGACTCCTGCAATTAGTACTTGAGATTTTGGCTTGAATTTTTGGCTGAATTGTGCTAAGATCATTTCTGTAGCAGCTTGCAATTGGAAGTCAGAAAATTTAGCTTTAGTCCAATCGGAAGAAACAAAGTATTCTGCGATGCCCTGAACCACTATTTTTATGGCGTTACGCAAATTAATGGTTGAATTATTTAGTTGAATTTCTGAAAATACTGCTGAGGTAAGTTGATTGATGAATTCTTGGGCAGGGATTTTCCTGTCGGGAATTTTTTTCTCTTCGATCAGCCACCGAATAGAATCGATTCCTTGTCTACCTCGCGCCCAATACTCATAATTGTGACCTAATAGTCGAACCGTTTCTGCTACTCGAGAAACATATTTGTCTTCATTACCAGGAATTTGTATCTTCATTAATTCTTTCTTTTCTATCATCTCAGAAATTATCTTATCAAGTTCTTTCTCGGTAATTTCTGGCAAAGTTGAGAATATATCACCTTTGGTCCAGAGAACTTCGTTTATGTCCCGTCTGTAGGATCCTGGTTTTGAGAGTTTAGATGATTCGTATTCATACAGACATTTTATGGCTGCCCAATTAGATCTTTTGTCTAACAATAGCATCAAGTCCTATAGGTTTCTCTTGTTTCTAAATAATCAAGCAGGGTTTTTAAGAAACCTCTATAATGTTCAGGTTTGAAAGTAATATCCCTTCTAACCCATTTGCTACGGGATTTTCCTGTTTTTGGGTCTCTCTCTCCTTCAAATACCTCGCACGGATATGATATTGATTCTGTATCTTCTATTTCCTCTTTAATTTTTTGCATTATTTTTTCTTTAAGATCAGACGGTGGGTTGTCTATTTCAGGGAACCTAACTAATGTTCTTATCCATAATACTTGATGGGTGGGGCATAAAAGTAAGCTGTTATTGACATCATAACCTTGATTCTCACCTTGATATCTGCCGCCTCTGTTGGTAATAACTCGTTTTAATGTTTCATAAGTGTTATATCCAGACTCATCGCCTGGAGTTTGATTACCACAAATTTGACAACAATTATACCAGTTAGTGAGCTGACCCTTTGTCGGAATATATCCTGCTGCATTCGTTTCGTAATTGTTTTCTCGGAATACTTCGGTTAATTCAACAATGTCTTCGGGTTGATTGAAACCTGAACCAATGATTATTCCTTTTCTTTTGGACGAATTTACAACAGGATTAACCATTATTTCCTCTTCAGCTGTCGGTTCAAAATCAGGAATAGAGTATTTCCACTCGTTTATCTCGTTGGTTAGCAATTTGTATAGAATATTCCGCAATTCTTCCAAGTTTGATTCCGGGAATCCTTGCATTAAGCAAGTATCAGCTATTTCTTCAGATAATTGTTCTAAAACGAACCCTTTTGGTTCCAGACTTGCAATAGATACGGTCCAGTACGAGTTTCGAAATTCAACTAAAGCAGCCTTATTAATATTGGCGCTAATGCCGTCGATTGTGTAAGACACCTTTATTGTCTCTGAAATTCGAGCTTCAGCATCAGTAAGCCAATTGAATTTATTAGCATATTTTACTGAATTGAAATGTTGGCTTAAAGCCTTTGATAAAATGTTGTAAAATCGAGGGCTAGTTTCATCCGCACCATCGCCAAAATACTCAATCTTCCCAAGCTTAGTTAGTGATTCTTTGAAAGATTTTGTCCCACTTTTAACAGCGTAGTTCTTTAATTGACCGTCAACTTTTTGATCAATTTTAAGTGTAATGAAATTAAGTTTGTGTTTGAATTCCTCTGGAATTGAAATTGCATCTCTGAAATAGCATTCTTGTGGTGTTTTCCAAACAAATTCTCCATTACACTCTGCTGGCCAGAGCAGTTCACTAGGAAAGTTCCCGAAGTTAATTTCACTTAACTTTTTTATTAATCGCAAAACCTTAGAAACGGTAACTGGGTCAAGTTTAGTTTTCATTTTTTTCTGGCTTTTAAGTAACTCAAAAATGTCTAAAAAAGTAAGATTTACAGCACTCTTTGCACCTAATTTTCCAAGAATACTTTTGTGTCTTGATGCTAAATCAGGTCCAAGTATGTACCAATTGCCTATGGGTCCTTCCCCAATAAATCCTGATTTTTCTTCATAAACTATTTTCGATGGGGAAAACAGTTCGTCATTAATTGGGTAGATGCTTAGTTTTCCAAAGTTTTCGATGTCATCTAAATCAATTTGACTTTCTAACTCCCGCAATAGGTCCCAAAGCTTTAATGAAGCTTCAATTTTTTTTGATGCCATTGGTTTCATAATATCATTTGGAGAGAGTTGTGTCCTAGCACCATCTGCAAGTAAATATTCTTCATGCGGACTACTTGGAGGTATTATCTTTATTATTCCCTGCAGCTCTTTCGGGATGCTTGCTGGATCCATAATTTTGATATTCCATGAATCAATCCATTCACTATCATAAAAATAGCCATACCTATCATTCATCATTATTCTTTTGCTCTTTTCTGCATCGGCTCTTATTTCTTTATCAAGAGCTTCAAAAAGGTTCGGGGGAGGAGTTTTATTCTGTTCTCGCTTTTTCTTTAAGACTGTTAGCATGATTTCTAAAGAGGGCGTTGATCTTATTGTTAGTGAATCTATTTGCTTTTTAGCTTTTTCGTCAAAATATTCTTTGTTTTCTATAATGGTTTTGCTTAAGGATAGATCCAAAAAACCTTCAAAGTCTTCGCCTAGTATTAATTTATTTTCAGTTGTCGGTATTAAAACTGCTTTAGGATTTTTGAATTCTCCATCAGTTGTAGGTACCCACAACTGTTCAGAAAATTCAATATCTCCTCTGAATTCAGTTCCGATACCGACATTTGACGTTATTAGCCACGAAAGTATCTCCTGCAATTCTTTTCTGTGCAGTTCTTTTTCTTTTGCAAATGCCTTAATTGTTTCAATTATTATGGAGCATTTGAGTGATTCCTCAACTCCGATTGCCAAAAGCGTCTTTTCCGGCCAATCATTGAAATCAGCGTGCAGAGATTTGATTCCAAAAATACCTAGTTCAGGCTTTAGATGTAAAACGAATTTTCCCGCGGGATGCCATTTTTCAGTTTCATCATAAAAACAAGGGACTTTAGACATGTCTTCCCTTGTCAAATAACGTTCTCCTTCTTTTTCAGATTTATAATAAATTCTCAAAGCTTTTAGAAACTGCTTTTTTTGTAGATTGAGTTGAACAGAGTCTTTCAGCCCAGTAAAATTGCTGAGGATTTGATCTTCAAATAAAGATCCATGCTGAGTTGATAAAAAGTGTCTAACAAAGTTTGATGGATTATCCTTTACCGCCATTAGTTTAATAAAACTCAGTTTATTTTCGATTTTTGCAACCTCTTCTTTCCCGCATTCAACTAACCAAAGAAATTTTATTTTTGACTCTACCTCAGATGTGAGGGCGCTGGCACTGGGTTTAATTGCATTCCATAGATTGAAGATCTTTCATAATTTCGCTCAATTTTTTCACCAGAAATCCAATGCGATCCTGAAACCGTCTCTTCAACATTGAGAGTTCCAACATTAACATTATCTCCTTGCTTGTAGGGTATGAATCTACGGTCTTTTAGGCTTTCTTTGGGTCCCCATTCAGGCGAGTCCACTAAAGTTCTTAAAAATTTTGATAAAGCCTTATGCTGAGTTGCAGAAATATTTTGAATGTCAGCTTTTGAAGCCCTGAACAAGCTATCCAACAGATAAATTACCTGATCTTCGTTTCGGTAATCAACGAGTAGTTCCTTATGCTTTTCAATTAGTTGGGAAGTCCTAAAGTCATCATGTATTGAATCTGAATCAGGTAAAATTTCGAAAAGGAATTGAAAGTTCGGTTTTAACAAAGGGTAATCTCTAATCCGTCTTAGAACACCATCTCTTCCTGGAATAATCATTTTATTTTGTATTTCTATTGGTTTTTGTTCGTAAAGACAAAACTTGATAAGTATTTCTATTGTTTCTCTGTCAAGCAATTTTCTATTTTGGAGCCTTTGTCCATAGCAAAGAAAGCCGCTTTGATTCTTATTATGTTCAAAAAATTGCCCCCATATGAAATTAAATTTTGCGTTATCTATTTTTTGCTTTTCTAAGCGTTCTGCTAATATGTTTTTGAAGTTAGGATGCTCGGTAAATTGTTTTGTATAAACTTCATGACCCATGATTTCAAATACTTTCTTTTCTAAATCGTCATTTGCCCAATACGCATCTGAAGGTTTGATCCATTTTCCGTTTGAATAAAGTATAGGCTTTTCAACTATAGAAGTCAAGAGCTCATTGAATAGTGCTTTACTTTTAAGAGTCCATTCATTGCGGTTTTCCTTTCCAGGGCGCATCCACTCTGAAAGGCTATCGCCAGGGACAGCGTTAAAGATTATTTGTTGACTATTTTCAAGTTTTATTTTACCTGACTGTATTTGTTCTAATAGTATTGTGAATAGATCTGCATATAATCTTAGAATGCTATTCATAACATGTTGATACCAAATTCCATAGACTCCATTTTGTCCATCGACATCAACATCTTTTCTATCTTCAGATGGTTGAAAGTGTCCTGAGAAAATGAATTTGTTTTTTCCTCGTGTTGGCAGGGGGATCACACTATACAAAAAAGCCCCCTTGTCAGTAACTGATTCAAGGTTGTGCTCAAATAGAGGAAATAGAACAAAAATATCTCCTCTCTTGAGGATTTTGTCTTCAGGATAATAAGTTGGTGTAACAGTGATTATGTGGTCTGGTTTCTTAACTAAGAATATCTTTTTGCCGTTTTCACTAACCGTATTTTCGCCTATTAGGTACTTAAATACTTGAATTGGTTCTTTCCAACGCCACTTTTCGAGCTGGAAGCTATCGTTCCAACTATTTTCTTTAGTCCACTCGTAAGGGTCGATTTCTCCTCGATCTATTGTCCCGATGTTGTACCTTGTGCGGTTTGTAGCTTCATTTCCGTTTAATTGAAAATTTCGCACAACTTGAAAACCAAGATAGAAATCTTGACAACTTAGGTTTTGTTGATGCCAAATTAGTCGAATCGTTTTTAGAAATCGGCAACAAATTATTGCATGCAGTATGTAGCTTTTTAAATCTTCAAACAATTCTTTTCTTTCTTTTTTCTGCCATCTTGGCCAGTAGGTGCTATCCTCCCAAACATTTTCGCCGCGTATTGTTTCTTGAGCTGCTTTGTTATCTCTCCACGGAAATCTGAAAAGAACACCTTTTTTATCGGGTTTAATAATGTATGGAGATTTACGCTCAAAAAAAAGACCCTCAAAATTTTGGTCCCATTCATTGGTGTAGGGGTTCATTCTACGACTATGACCACTTGAATGTACTTCTGGGCTATTTGTGATAGCATATACTGTTTGGAAGCCACTTCCAAAATGACCTGTAGCTTCTTTATCCTCGGATTGGTGTCTACCCAGAATTCTGGAGATTTTATCAAAATCTCCATTCGAATGCGTTGTAAATGCTTTACCGTCGTTAGTTACATATAATGCGTCCTCTTCAAATCTTAGGACTAGAATTTCTGCTTGCTTATCGTCTGCATTCTGGATTAGTTCTCGAAATATAAACCGGCTCCGGTTATCTTCAGGCTCTGTTACTTGAATTCTGGTTTTGATAAAATCAATTAACTTCAATCCAATTACTTTATCTGAACAATTTTGGCAGGAATCCAATTCTTCCATTGAGATTCTTCTATCTCAGATTTAGGCTTTTGAGCCTCACATTTAGTGCATCGAAGATTTGTGGAGTTAAAGTTTTTGCTCAAATTCGATAACCGTCAATAACCTCATACTCGTAGCGTTTTCATTATAAGCTTTATTCCAAGTCTCTACGGCGTTGAGAGTCTTCTGGAGTTCTAAAATCCGTTTTTGACTGTTTGTGGCATCAATTTGCTTTTTAAAATTAAGATGGCCCTCAAAAGCTATTCGTTCAATAAAACTGATTTGTTCTTTGAATCGTTGGAGGTCAGCTTTGATTTTGAATCGCGAATAGACTAAATCTTTTTTGCATTGTTTTTCCACCCATATAACAAGGGTTTTTTCAATTTGTTCCTTTACATGCTCAATGAAGTTAGTTTTTGGCGAAATTTCAATGGAAATCTTGTTTTCTCTGAATAATTCTATTATCCTTCTAGAATGGGATTATTCATTTCTTTAATTCTGTGATCATCTAAGATAGAAAACCATGTCCATTTGCAATACCCTAAACTAAACCCTTTGTAAGTGAATTCTGTCAAAATGAGTACCGTTGATTCCAAATTCAGCTTCTTTATATTTCCTCGGATCAAAAGGTATGTGGTCTCAAATTCTTTTTGATCCTTACCAATAATTAACGATGAGTAAGAAATGTCCAATGCACTTCGCATAAGTGGATGGAAATAGGGCAGAAATAGGCCTATTCCGTCTTTTTTGAAGATAATTCGTGGGGTTCCTTTTTCGCTTAGAATACTTTGAAGTTGCTCTTGAACTTCTACTCGATCTTTTAGGCTGACTGTTTTTCCAAGGGTTGCAATGTCAATTTCCTCAAGATTAGACAGAATCAATGAGTCCTTGTCAACTTGTATTTTTCGGGTTTGTTCTTCTCCCAGAATTAAATAAAGGAGTCTTTAGAGAGCCAGCCACCGCAGGCGGTAAAATTCTTTGTTTCCGTTCTGAATTATGTTGATTTCTTGGTCTAATTCCTCATCTAATCCGATAAATACTTCGCTTTCCAAAAGTTTTTTTCTGGTTTCAATTTCAAATGCAGTTCTAATTATTTCATCTTCATCTAAAGAGCGTCCAGCTTCAATTTTTTCGATTATTGTTTTGGGCAGGTCTCCCAATCCAGTTTCAAAAACCTTGATTCGGTCTATTAGCAATTCACGTATTCTTTGATCAAGAGGCTCCTCGAGGAAAAAGTTGATTACAGTTATTGTCTCAGATTTTTGCCCTATTCTGTCAATTCTACCTATTCTTTGTTCTATTCTTTGGGGATTGCTAGGTAAGTCATAGTTGATTATGCAGTCTGCACTCTGAAGATCCAAACCTTCGGACATGACGTCTGTTGAAAATAAGATACAGAAATCACCGTAATTAATGAAGTCGTCAATTACTCTATCCCTCGTTTGCTCGTTATCTTGCCCTGAAATGATGAAGCTTGGAAGACCTATTTCTTGTTTTTTGGTTCGGAAATATTCGATCGTAAGGATCCACTGGGTAAAAACTATAACTTTTCTTGCTGACCGCTTTTCATGAAGCTTGTTGATTGTTTTTTTGAGCTCTTCCCATTTTGTATCTTTGCGGTTAAGGGCAAATTTGTTTGCGAGAATTTCAGATTTTTTTATTTCATCTTTGGACAGAACAGCTTCAACGTTTTCCCATTGGTCATCTGCCCAGACGTTTAATCCTTTCATCCCGTATCGCATGAGTTCTACCATTGCGGGTAAGCAGGAGTATAGTTGTCTGCGGTGCGCATGAGAAAAAGATGAGACGATAAAATCGTCAATTTCTTGAAATAAGCTCTTTTCTGAAACGCTTACCAGATTCCCTGCTTGAAAAGCTTCAAGGCAAAGGGTATTGAGGTTAATTCTTTTATTTTCAATAAAGCGAATTCTGTTTTCTCCTACTTCTATTCGTCTTGCTCGAGTGATGAAAGTTGAAAAACTGTTTTTCTCTCTAATCTCGCTTCTTATGCTATATTGTTCTGTACTGCTTTCTAAAGCTCGAGTTATTTTGGATGCAAAATTAGTTAGAAATGGTTCTATAGCTTGAGGATAATCTTTTCCACGCTGTCTGGTTTCTTCTATGAAGAGATTAGTTCTTGAATAAAAATTTTTTCTGCTTCTTTTGTCCAAGGCGATTGACCAAGTAGCTTATAAAGCCTGTTTAAGTGAGAGTTTATCCAGACAGCGATATTGAATTCATTATCTGTCAAGGCTCCAGGCTTTATGACATCTAATATTCGCTTTAAATCCATCATCTCCAGTTGCACGGGTGTGGCAGTTAATCCAATAACGCCGTCAGCAATTAGCGATAATCCTATTCCGAATTTTCTTCTAAGGATGTCACCACTTCTACCTATCATATGATGAATTTCGTCAATTACTAGCAGATCTATTTCATTGTCTTTGATTTTGAGTAAATCATTTTCGTCGAAGGAACGTATGCAATCAATTGACGCTATAAACTGAAATGATTTCTTCGTGTTTAGGATTGAATCTAGCAATATCTTTCCGGTGACTATTTCAAAACGCAAACCAAATTTTTGCCATAATTCACCCTGCCATTTGTTTTGAAGGCTTGCAGGGCATAAGACGACAATTCTCTTTATGTTTCGACTGACTATTTCATTTAGAAGGATGTAACCGGTTTCTATGGTTTTGCCCAATCCTGTTTCGTCTGCAATTAGTAATCGTCGTTCAGGGTTAGATGCAAATTTTAGCAAAGGTCTTAGCTGGTAATGCTTGAATATTGTATTGCACTGAAATGCGGTTTGGAATTTTTCAGAATTAGACTTTAAGCCTTGCACTATCAACTGTGTGAAATAGTCCAAAGGTTCACGAAATGGAAAAGGCAACTGTTCTAATGATTCAATAGGCTTATAGACGAATTCTTTCGATTCTAAACCGACCCGTCTTAACTCAGCTTCTTTTTGAGTTAGACTTTCAATAATATTGGTAACGAAATATGTGCCTGTTTGATTCTTAATCCTAATTAGTGAGTATTTGATTGGAACACTTTCTGGCACTTAATCAACCAGATATGTTATCCTACCAAATTGGATATAACGTTTCTGCACTTTCGCTATTGTTAGCTAATTTGAATCAATTATGGGCTCAGAAATGACATAAATAGGATTATGGGCTTTTTTTGGAAAGAAGAAATTGGTGGGCCGAGGCGGATTTGAACTGCCGACCTTTCGATTATCGGTCGAACGCTCCAGCCAAGCTGAGCTACCGGGCCACTCATTTAACATTTGAATTGTTGCTCAGATCATTTTTAATCTTTTGTGCTATAACTTGTGCGAGCTTAATAGGCACGGCATTTCCTATCATTTTGTAACCATCTGCAATATTTTTGTAATAAAAGATAAAGTCGTCTGGGAAAGTTTGTATTCTTGCAGCCTCTCTTACGGATAATCTTCTGAAGACAGGGTTTTTTCCCTTGAATTTCCATAAATCTTTTTCGACTTTTGTCATTTCGCAGGATGATGGATGAAGAGGGGCATGCCTTCCGCCAGCTTGAATTGTGAAAGAAGGCTCATTCCAGTTCCTCCGCCTATTTCTTGACATATAGATTGAAGAAAAACTTCCATTCATGTATTCATGGTTAGGTATTGTTAAATTCTCATTCGCTTTGTTTTTTTCTTGGGCACGAGTAGGCTCAGGAAGATCGCCAATTGCATCCTTTAGCGTCAGCCATTTCTGGGTTTTTTGCCCATCAAGTGTCTTGTTTCCTTGTTCTGAATGAGTTGGCTGAGGGAATATGAACCGGATCCCCAACGATTTTTTTATCCCTACAACTATCACCCGCTTCCTCTCTTGCGGAATACCGTAATCTGTTGCGTTTACAAGCTGATAATTTACTGTATAGCCTAATGTAGAAAGTTTACTCAAAATCTTGTTAAACTCTTCAATGTGGGTTCTAGAAATTATCCCAGGTACATTTTCTGCAAGAAAAAAGTTCAGTTCTTAACTTAAGCACCCTAATGTACTCATAAAATAGTTGACCTCGTTCATCGTTTGCCCCCCGCATCTCACCAGCAAGGCTCCAGCTTTGGCATGGGGGCCCACCTATTATTCCATCCGATTGGGGGATTTCAATAGACTTAATTTCAAATAGTGACTTTTTTTCAATTGAGATGTTGTGGTTTTTTTCAAATGTTTCCCAGACAACTGGGTCGTTATCATTAGCATAAACTACTAGAACCCTGCTTTTGCAAAGCCAAGGTCAAGTCCGCCGCACCCAGAGAATAATGAAACGATTTTGAGCATTTACCATCCCGACGTAATTAATTGTGTGTCCATCATTTCGGCAGGGTTATTGGGATTTTTTGTTCTTACAGCCTGAATTTTAATGTTACTCTGATTTAATGCTTCAATGTCTTCTTGTGGATATGAATCAAACTTGCTTTTCAACATTAGAGCGATCAAAGAGAAGTTTTTCTTGTTATCAAAATGATAAAGGTAATCAAATACGCGGATGGGATTTTCAATCATCCACATTCCTCTTACTCTAAGGTTTGTTATGCCAAGTGGGTCAACTCTGTTGATTCGCCCTAACTCGGCTGTTTCGCTGCCCCCTTCTATTCCATTTAGTTTTATGCACTCTTCGACGCCTTGTTTTAATTTGTTTTCAATTTTTTCGTAAACTTCCCTTCCGGCAGCGTAACAAGTTCCTTGAACAAAAAAGAGGTATCTTATCTTGCCTCCTTGGACACAACCTATTGAGTAAAAAAGGTCTTTTGCCTTCCAAATCCATTATCGCATTTTCTTACTGCATCAATAATCCTTGGGTCATCATAGTAGAGCATATCTTTTGGCGGAGAACTATTGAGGGCTATTGAAGGCTTTATCGATTCGATTTTCTTTATCTCGAATGCATCACCATTACGAATCATCAGATCAGGTGGAAAATTCTGGTTGCCTAGCCATGAGAATGTGCACCGATGTTTTTCTTCTTTCTCTTGTGAAACTGAGGTGAAAGAGTTGCAGAATGCATCTTTGACAAAGAACTCCAATGGCTCCCCCACGGCATTAATGCGTATAAGATAATTTGACGAGTATGCCTTCAAGTCGCTTTTCCCAAAATTGGCTATGTTTTTTATTGCAGTTAGGACACTCGGGGACATGCGCTAATATTTGGTTGTTTATAATATTAAGGTTTGAGGACGCATGGTCGATAAAATTACCAAAGAAAAACGCTCACAAATAATGTCTTCCATACGTTCTAAAAATACTAAACCTGAGCTTGCACTAAGAAAAGCTCTTTGGAAAAAGGATTTAAGATTTAGAGTTCAATACGGAACAGAAAAAATAGATATTGCTTTTCCATCTAAAAAAATTGCCATTTTTGTAGATGGTTGTTTTTGGCATCTTTGTCCAATTCATTCGCACTTACCCAAAAGTAATAAGGCGTATTGGGGTCCCAAACTCAAGAAGAATGTCGAGCGAGACCTTGCAAAGAAAGAACGGCTTGAAGCTGAAGGTTGGAAAGTCCTCCGATTCTGGGAACACGAATTAGTCGATGTCGATGAAATTGTTAAGAAAATAGAGTGTGAATTAAAAGAAAAATGCGCTATACATTGATGCTAAGACTGTTGATTTCACTGATAAACCTGCTCCAGTTATCGACCCTAACACCAATTTGTTCAGTAAGAAGGACTCTGCCTGCAGGATTCTTCTTCAGCATTCTTACACAAAACTTATGATCAAGTTTCAACGCAACATCATCTTCCCATTCGTACATCCAAAAAGTTAGTTTGAAGCCATCACTCATTAGAACTTCTTTCAACAGATGCCTGTTTTTCCACGGTCTTTTCCTTTTCATAGGCTTGGACAATTTTATTCCCTTATGTCTTTTGTAATCTCTGTGTGTTAATAAAATTTATCAAGTTTCTAGGTCTAATGCTGAAATAAAAAAATGGTCAATTCACTTAGAATTTTTTCTGTTTGTGATTGTCTTCCGGTTAATCTATTTAAAGAGTTGACATTTCAGGAATTACTCAGTAACAACGGCGAAAGTGATTCAGTTGTTTTTTATGGGTTCCATTTCATTCTAAGATTAGTTCGATTTTCGAGATCATCAGATTCGTCGTTTGTATGCTTCTTCTAATGCATTGATTATTTCTTCTAAATTATTATCATTATCAATTGTCACCTGGAAAGACGGACCACCCCAATACTGTTGGCTTCTTTGAGGAATTTGCCGAATCTGATGTTTATGAATAAAACTATTTGCAACCTCAGAAGGAAGCATTATTATGATATGCATCTTCGTTTTCCTAAAATGGATGTAAGCAAAGATGCGATTCAGTTTTAAAGATGTGTAAGCCCTTGTTTGATTTACAGTTATCTTAGGGTCAAGTTGGTACATTGCTGTTTTGATTCTCTGAAAGGTATCCATAATAATTTCAGTGACTTCATTTGGATGATTATTTTGTATGGGGCTGTCCTTTACAATTATTGTGGGGTCTTCTTTTTTGGCTTCTGTGCTAGTTTTATAAAGAGGCTCAAAAAGGTGAGCATACTTGCTAAAATCGTCCTCTTGTCTAAAAGTTTTAAACTCTATTATTTCTGGTGCATATTTTAGTGCTTGGCAAGCTTCTTCCACATCTGCAGTTTTCTCGTCAATGATAACAACTATTTTAGGGCTCTTAGAGAATAGCCTCGATAAGAAGTGGTAAACATCAACAGATTTGGTTTTAGCCAAAACAGTAGTTCTCAAATTGTTGTCCAAGTTAATTTCGTTGTACAATAGTTCCAAAATTTGAGCTCTGCTATTTTGGTTGTCAATTCCGTTAATGAATTTGGTTAATTGCTTTACAATGTGGTCGTAAACTGGGTGAGTCGCTAACTCATTTTCTATGACATACCATTGATAGGGTTCAGCTAAATCTACGACATAAGCATCTGGAATTGACCCTATACCTGAAGCTGACTTAAGAGTTGTTTTAACATCAAAGTAAATCGAATCTTTACCAAAGATTTCCTTAGACTGTGCCTTTACAAGTGGATGGAACTCTTTCTCTTCATCTTTAGGAGTCCAAGGATTGTACCTGACGCCCTCTACAATCAACATGGGATAACATTAAAGGTTGGCTCTCTTCTTAAGATTTGCCACACAATTTTCCCAGCATTATTAGATGGTAGAATAACAGTTGCAAATTGGTTTGTTGTTGTTCTTTCGCCTATAACACATTTTAAAAGAAGAAGAAGGTTGCTGCAGGGCGCTTCTTCTTCTTTTAGTTAGCTGGTTGCTTCCCTTGATTGGGAGAACAACAACAGATGGCAGTGCAGTGTTGTTGTTCTTTCATCGAGGAAAAGAGGACTAAGAGGCGGTATTAGCGTTTCCCTTTGAAACATGTTGCAGGGGTATCGTTTGAAAACTCAGCTCTTTAGTGTGAGAAGTAGTAGTCGAAGTGAAATTTGCGCTATCGACTACTACTTCCAAAGCTCACGGTATTGTTGATAGAACAACAACACGTGTTTTTTGATTGTTGTTCTTCTTTGGGGTTTGTAATAAGGCCGCTGAGTCAAAAGAAAAAAAGACTCGTAAATAACCTCTTCCAAATTGAATTGTCCACGTAGAAATTTTGGGGTGAACATCTTTGCCTTGACTTCGGCCAAAAGAAGCCCTGGTCAAAAGAAGAAGAAGAAGATTAAAAAAAATTGCACGTCTTCTTCTTCTCCCAGTTAACTGATAGCTTGGTACAATCAGCTTGCGGTCGATGTTTGTTCCCGAGTTCTCGAGTGAACCGACTTTCTATGATGTCAGCCTCCGGTAAGTTTGATTAACACAGGAAAAAAATAGAAATAGAAAATATTTTGAAACCTAAGTTCATAGTCGGCGAGAGGACGGTTATACACGGTTTAGCCTAGAAAGTTATAGGTTTAACTTAAACACCCGCGTAGAAATCCCTACTGTTTCATTTTTTTGTTTTTGCAAAGCAAAATGACC
This sequence comes from Candidatus Bathyarchaeota archaeon, assembly GCA_963782525.1. Taxonomy (GTDB): domain Archaea; phylum Thermoproteota; class Bathyarchaeia; order Bathyarchaeales; family Bathycorpusculaceae; genus Bathycorpusculum. The sequence continues at coordinate 391,648 of CAWAKC010000003.1, read as the reverse complement.
CTAACTTTTTCGATCAGCTATATCAACCGCTAAGGCTATAGCGTGGACGTAGCCGCTCGATGGACTGTGGTAATCGTAATCTAAAAGTTCCTCAACAAGTTTGACGTATCTACTGGGAATTTTTAATGTCTGCTTCTCAAGGGCAATTCGGAACTTTAGCAGAACTTTACGTTTAGTATCCTCTTTCAGGTCCTTACAAGTTGAAATAACTCTATATTTTGCAGTTAGTTGTTTAGAAACTCCCTTGACCCACTCTTTATCTATCTTTCCGCTTTTCCCTTCTACATAAACAACACGCAATCCACCATCTACTTCTTTGCAAACTGCAACACAAACCGAAAATGGCTCCTCAACGATTTTTAACTGCACAGGCTTGTGTTCAAATTCTATTTGTCTGTATATATCTTCGTACAAGACAACTTGCTCTGCCATAACATCAGATTCAAAAGCCCCAACAAACACAGCCTCACCAGACGAGGAAGCAGAATAGTCAGCAACGATTGCTCGATAAATGTCTTTTAATTTGAAAAATCGTGGTTGAACAAATTCGCCATATCGTTGTCCGCGGCAAGCTTCGTCTGACCATACAAAAGTGTATCTATCGGGGTCTTTATATGAATCTTCAATGGTTGGAACAATATAGCCAAAATTATTCAAAACGATCCTTGCCTTTCTTATGGCGTCAAGTTGGGGCCAATTATCTGGTTCCTTTTTCAACCAAGCAGCTATCTCTAAATATCGCCTTGAAGGCAAAACCTCCTCAACCAAAGGCTCAGGCTTCGCCAGCAATGGGGAACTCTTTAGATAGTACTTTGATTCAGACCTTGAATCTCTATTATGCTCTATTGACTCCTCAATGGCGTTACTTTTCAGTAGCTTATCCAGATGCCGATAATAGGTCCGCTCATTCACTTTCGTCTCTTTCAAGACCCAGTTCAAAAGCTCGCCGGGGGTCTTTGGACCTGAAGACAAAGCTTTCACTATAGACTCCTCAATATCGCAACTATTCATCTCAAAGTCCGAATTGTCACTAACTGACATGTTAATCCTCTTTTTTGTCAGTGACTGACAGTGAAACAGAGCATTTTGTCAGTAACTGACAGCTAAACAGAGCACAATCTGTCAGCTACTGGTTAAGTTAAACTTTGTCTATAAAAAGCTCAAGGAATAAAAAATGAAAGAAATTGACAAAAGAATAATTGAATACCTCAGTGCTGCCAAGGTGCCCTCACGAGTCGAAGACATAGGGGTCGGCTGCGGAGTTGAACAACTGGAACGCCGCACTAAAACATTGCTTAGAGCTTTTATCCTCAAAACAAATTGAAGGTCAAAGAACTAGCAACGGCTGGACCTTTTGGATCACTAAGCATTCACCCCAAACGGAGGTATCCGCGTGAATGCAGAAGTCGAATTCTTCGTGAAACTCCGAGACACAGGTCAGGCACTAGTTGACATAGCTAAGCAACGCATAGAACTTCTAACCCCACCCGAAGTCAAAGAAGAAACAAAAAAAGTAAACGATGACGAGACAATCTTCACGGAACTGAACTTCGATCGCGAAGAAGGGCCAAAGCTCGGAGCCTTTGAAGCTGCCTACAAAGCAGACAACCCAGAAGACAAATGGACCCAAGCATACAACATTCTAAAGACTTCCAAAGCCACCATCAACGAACGCTACCACAAAGAAGGCTACCAACACAGCTACTGGCTCTTTGAAGGAAACAAGATCTACCGACAACCGCTCAAAGCTAAACCTCAGAAATAACGGAAGTGTTTGTTTTGGTTGAGCGGGGAAGGGGAAAGAGATGCGCTGACTGCGCCAACTGGAAAGTCAAAGATAGCCCATGTACCTACTATGATGATATCGTTAAGGGCATCTTGAGTAAGGCTGATGCTGCATGCGAGGACTTCTTTCCTAAAGAAAAAGAAAAGGCCAAAGCACACAAAACAAGCGGGTACAGTGAGCAAGGACACTTCGAAGCCATATACCACAAAGGCCAACCAACTTTTCTAACCGCAAACAAAGAAACATACAAAATCTTGCCCGAAGTCTCCTTAGAAGGCACATCGTTTTTGCCCAAAGAAAACAACGAGTACCCCTATCAACCATACGACTGCTACGAGGGCGAAGTGCCGAGCCGTGAGGCGCTGTTTTGGAAGGTTCGCGACGAATTCAACCTTTTCTTAGACTTAGACTCAATCTGGAAAGATTACCTAGCTGCGTGTGTGCTGCTTAGTTATCAGCAGGAAAAGATACGTACGGTTCCTTATCCTTTCTTTTTGGGAGATAACGAAAGCGGCAAAACCGTAGCGCAAAGCATACTGGGCTGGCTGTGTTACCGACCGCTAAGTGGAGTCTCAATCCCAGTAGCAGACGTATATGGATTCTTAGATGACAGCGATTCGCCGGGAGTTATAATTGAGGATGAAGTGCAAGGCATATACAAGGACATAGAAAAATCAAAGATCCTAAAGGCAGGCTACAAACACGGCGCCGTAGTCCCAAGAACAATCATTACGCAGAACAAACGCTCCATCAAATACTTCCGAGTTTTCTGCCTCAAAATCTTCGCCGCCGAAGAACTCCCACGAGTAAAAGGACTCCTCGAACGCTTAGTCATCATACCCATGGTCGAAGGCTACCCAACCAAAGACTGGGCAGACTTTAACAAAGAAGACCAAACACGCCTAACTAACCTAAGAAACATGTTGCTAAAATGGCGCCTGGCAACCAAAGACCAAGAACTCCCCGAAATCAACCTCTCAGTCAAAGGACGCCTAAAAGAACTCTGGAAACCCATACTTCAAATCATCAATGGATTAACCATCGAAGAAGACCTCCGCAAACACCTGGACATGCTGCAAAAAGAACGCCTCAACGAAAAAACCAACACCATAGAAGGCCACATAGTCAAAGTAGTCTGCAAACTCTACCGTCAAGATAAACCCCTTGCTTTCTCCGAAATCTGGGATACATTAGTTTTGGATTTGGAGGGGAAGCTTGACGAGAAAAAACCTAACAAGATGGATACCGCTGAATTCGCAGAAATTACCAAACAAAAAATAGGCTACCGACTCAGAGAAGTGCTGGGCGGCAAAAAAGTCAAGGTACGAGATCATGAGGGCCCAGCGGTCTTCTACGAGTTTAACGCTGAAAAACTAACGCGCATAGGCAAAAAATACGCAGTACCATCCTTACCCAAGGTTCTAAGCGAAACGACAATAACCCCTCCTAACCCCCCACAAACTCCAGTCAGCACAGAACAAAGTAGTAAATTAGAGACAAATGACAATCAACAACCAACCCAACTAAGCCCAAACCTAAGCCAACCAACCAGCCCAACACCCTCCAAAGTCGATAAACTCGAGAACTCGGGAACAAACCAAACCATAGAAGAACTTGCACTTCACACTAAATCTCTGACAAGGTTGCAGATGGATTTCGGAGAAGACCGATGCCTTTTCTGTCAAAAACAGAGCCATGTAGAGTGGCAAATCTCAAACTTTAACGATACCTGGGCGTTTCTCTGTGGACCCTGCGGCTTCAAACTATCCCAAAAACTATCCAACAACTAACCCCCGATAGGTGCGGTCTTATCGGTAGAAGAAGAAGAGTGAAATTTTTTTGTGTCTTCTTCTTTTCAGTTAACTTCTTAATTCTGACTTAATCGGAAGAACAACAACACGCCAAAATTTTGTTTGTTGTTCTTTTGTTAGTGCAGGCGTTATGTTGAAAGAAGAAAAAATTGCTATTAGGGCAAGGGGGTTCGAATCCTTTCCCGGGTGCCATATTGTTTAGTTTTTATGGGAAGTTTAATAGGTTACGTTTGATATCTATTGTATTACAGTGAATTACATGTCTGGAACAATTACCTTAAGATTACCGCCCCAAACAGCAAAGAAACTCCAAGAAATTGCCAAAAAAGAAGGCAAAGATCGCTCAACCCTCATCCGTGAACTTCTCGAAAACGGCGTTAAAGAAAAAAGCATAGAGCAAGCCGTTGAACTTTACCGAACGGGTCAGGTTACAGCTTGGAAAGCAGCACAGTTAGCGGGAGTCTCATTGTGGGCTCTCTACAAAATGCTAGAAGAAAAAGGAATCATTATCCAATATTCTGAGCACGATTTAGAACAAGACATGAAAGTTTAAGGAACACACCAACGCCATGTCACCAACAGTCTCAAACACTAGCCCACTTATTTGGCTTGCAAAAATTGGCAAACTCAACTTACTCAAAGACTTGTTTGGTGAAGTCCTGATTTCAGAAGAAAGTTACAAAGAAGCAGTCGAAATAGGCCTGCAAGAAGGCTACAGTGACGCACTCGTAATCAAGGATGCATGTGACCAAGGATGGCTTAAAACTATGCAGCTTAACGAAAAACAGGCGGCAATTTGCCAGAAAATAATGCACCACAGTTTTGAACTTCACCATGGTGAAGTGCAAGCAATAGTTTTGGCTCTCGAAATTGGCAAGGATACTCTTTTGTTGATGGATGACTCTAGTGGTCGAGCCTTTGCTGAAACGTGGGGCATAAAAGTCAAAGGAGTACTCTACGTTATAATCACAGCCATACGGAAGAAGTTATTAGATAAGACTGAGGCAAAGGAGGCAGTGCTAAATTTGGTGCGTAAAGGGTTCAGGATTGAACCAAAGTTTCTGGCAAAAATTATTCAAGAAATCGAAAAAATGCAATGATCTTATTCACGCATGCAATTTAGCCGGAAGGAGTGTTTAGCGAAGAAGTATTGCTAAAAATTCCTCTTTGGATAATCTTATGTCTTTGATTATTTTTGGTGCGCAGTCCTATTCCAATTTCTTCTCCGGATGCACCGAAACGACAGTTAATTTGACTGACTTTTTAGTCCCTCAACCTCTAAACATGCCTCAATGTCTTCCTTGATTCTTTTCATAACTTCATCGAGGGTTTTAGCTTGAGTGTGACATCCAGGTAACTCTGGAACTGAAGCAACATAGTAACCATATTCATCTTTTTCGACAACAACACCGAATTTCATGAACCCACCAAACATACGTCAATGGTAAACTATTACTAAAGCCTTATAAATCAACATCAAACCCTCAAACCCAACTTAGAAGACTGCATGGTTACTGGGCCAAAAGAAGAAGAAAGTGACAATTCAGCAATCTTCTTCTACCCATTAACATCTACGCTTCCCAAATCACCCACCATTCTATCTGGTTACTTCGAATCCTCAGCTTGTCCGAGGCAACTTGGGTAACTGGCGCGTAAAGAGTGTCGGGCACGGCACAGCTGGAAGCGAAGACACTAGAATCAACTCAGAACTAACCAAGAGCAACAGCAAACGACGCCTAAGCGTAACCCTAGAGTACATACCTAAACTGAAATCTGGAGGTTCATAGTACCAAAATACTGCAAAGGCAAATGCGGCCTCAAACTTTCCTACCAAAACAAAACAGGCTTCTGCAAAGAATGCTTTGGCCGCTTCATTCTTAGCCCTAAGGGTGCTAATGCAAGTAGGCGAGATGCTTCAAAACAAAAATAATTTAGCGCTCAACTTTCAGCTACTTAAAACTTGATATTAAGTATCCTGACTCGCTTGCATTTCCCACAGCCCAAACCTTCACTCAATCAGCAACAGACCCGAAATCTCGGTCACCCCATGGGGAAAAGGCAAGCCCGCAGCCCCTGGGAGAGGTTAAAGCTTACCGCTTTCCCCAGAGCTGCCTACACAAAATAGCCCTATCGATGGCAATACCTTATAAGAATTAACATATAGCTTAGATACGAATCCCAGCGGTCCCACTAACCCTCAATTCAGGCGTTTTTTGCCAGCTTGAGATGAAATCTGCTCCATAAGTGCGTAAAAGGAAATTGCAAAAAAAGGAAGGTGCGAGCCGCTAGCTACCTCTAGCTATAACCAGGCGAGTTCAAAGCGGTCAAGGTTTATTATATTATTCCACGCCGCTACGAAGTCGTGCAGGAACTTCTCTTGGGAGTCCTACTCGTCTTTCACGCCTTTGGCGATGCGGTCACCGATTTCCTCATCGATGTTGCGCCAGTATTCGAAGGCTCTTTGCAGCACGGGTTCGGACACGCCGTTTTTCAAATGACCCACCACATTGGACACCAGCCGGTCGCGCTGCGCATCGTCCATAACCTTGCGCACCAGGGTGCCGGGCTGGCCGAAATCGTCGTCGTCCTTGCGCTTAGTGTAGGCGGCACGGATGAACTCGCCGCTGGCACTCCAGATGGCCACCTCTGGATAACGCTCGGAGTCGGCCTTTGGGCCGCCCTTTGAGTTGGGCGCATAGACTGGATCGGAGACTTTATCCATCCGCATTGCCCCGCCTTTGCTGTAGCTGTGGATTGGTACTTTGGGTCGGTTGACTGGAATCTGCTTATAGTTGACCCCCAGGCGAGCTCGATGGGCGTCGGAGTAGGAAACTAGGCGGGCTAGCAGCATCTTGTCGGGGCTTGGTCCGATTCCGGGAACGAGGTTGTTTGGTTCGAATGCAGCCTGCTCAATCTCAGCCTGAAAATCACTTGGATTGCGGTTCAGCGTCAGTTTGCCCACTTCGTGCACTGAGTAGTCTTCGTGGGGCCAGACCTTAGTCAGGTCGAAGGGGTTGAATCGGTAAGTCTCGGCCTCTTTGAAGGGCATGATCTGGACTTGTAGATTCCAACTAGGGTAATCCCCCCGCTTAATTGCCTCGAACAGATCGCGGCGGTGGCAATCGGCGTCAACACCGGCAATCCGGTCGGCCTCTTCTTGGGTTAGGAAGTCGATGCCTTGGTTTGTCTTGAAGTGATACTTCACCCAGTAGCGCTCGCCTTTGGCATTGATCCACATATAGGTGTGGCTCGAGTAGCCGTTCATGTGTCGATAGCTCTTGGGGACTCCACGTTCACTCATCAAAATGGTGACCTGATGGGCCGACTCAGGCGAAAGCGTCCAGAAGTCCCACTGCATGTCGTTATCGCGCAGGCCGTTGTTCGCACGTCGTTTCTGGGAGTGGATGAAGTGCTGGAACTTCATAGGATCGCGTACGAAAAAAACAGGGGTGTTGTTTCCCACCATGTCATAATTGCCCTCTGTGGTGTAAAATTTGAGCGCAAAGCCGCGCACATCCCGCCAGGTATCGGGGCTGCCGCTCTCGCCTGCCACCTGAGAGAATCTGGCCAGCACCTCGGTCTTCGTGCCCGGTTGGAACACGGCCGCTTTTGTATAAGCGCTAACGTCTTTGGTCACATCAAAATATCCGAAGGCCCCCGAACCCTTTGCATGGGGCTGACGGTCTGGAATCATCTCCCGGTTAAAATCAGCCATCTGCTCCATCAGGTAGTGATCCTGCAGCAGAATTGGGCCATCAGGTCCCACGGTAAGAGAAAACTCCTCGCTGGCTACCGGGATCCCAGCATCTGTTGTTGTGGGTTTACGTTCGTCTTTTTTCATGGTTATATCATTCAAAATAATGCAACCCCTTGATTTGCGATAAGGTATTCATCTTTCAAAAATCTCCTTTTCTTCTGCTATAGATTAGCGCAAAAGATTCATTTAAGAATTTTTATTATCTAATATTCATATAATCACTTATCTTGAATCAGACGCTTCCGCCGTTGAAGCTCTGCGAAGCAAAGATATTTAGTCAACGGTGAACTACATAAAGAAACGGCTTCTCTTCCAACTCAAGAGGCAGAGAATACCTCAAAGCGTCGGTCGCATGGGCGTTTTCTTTGACGTCTTCCCGATACTCCGACAATTCGCAACGCTAAAACTGCTTAATTACTTTCGAAAAAAATTCTTTGAAGCAATTTTGCCAAGTATTCTTCCGTGCAATTGCTTAAAGCCAGCGCTTATTAGTGTCATCTATCGGGTTAGCCTCGTGCAGGCAAGCGTTTAGTTTTCCTCGCCTCCTTAGCTGGAGCGTGAACGGTTTGCAGTGGTTTCTGTCATTGTTCATAATTTCGTTATGGTGTTGTTATGCCTCATAAAAGAAGTTTGCAGGGAAAAATCAGTCAGCGGCAGCGGGAGCAAGATTTCAAAGCGCTTAAGGTTCAGCGTAATGCGGCTTGGCAATATATTAGGGAGACTGAGTTTCGTGATCGCTTGATCGGCGAGACTGTTTGTCGAACTGATATTAATGCGATTACTGATGAGTTGGCAAAGCTTTTTGGTCAGCCTGAATCTGAAGCTGTTCCTAACGTTGAGCATGGCTTAGTTCTTATTTGACCATTAAGGAGTTTTGATTCTGATGCCTGAAGAGTTACATCCTGATTATAAAATTGAATACTTCAGAGTAAGCCTTCAACGCCGGCTTATTGGGCACTTGGAAATAAGCAACCGCCAGAACCAACAAGAAACTTTGGCAATAACTCTGTCCTAAATAATAGTCTCTTCACAACGCACTTAAATTTTTCAGTTACCCCCTAAGCCGCAAAAGGCAGGAACTCGGACACAAATCGCCATCCTAACTGAAAATTGATTGGAAGAAGAACAACAACAAACAATTTTCCAGTGTTGTTGTTCTTCTAAGTAATGAATTAGTTGAAAGAAGAAGAGAATGGCTCCTGCACACAGCACTGTTGTCTTCTTCTTCCAACGAAAAATAGATCTTAAATATGTTTGAACGAAGAATACTTGCCTCAAGAGAAAACTTTGCCATGCTTTCTACAGGTTCCAAATTAAGCCGTTTAATCTCCTTGGCTACCTGGAGAGCAATCAAATTCATGAAATTAAGATCGCAAGGGTTTGACACAGCGAAGACTTTTCAATTCTGTGAACGACAAGAAACCCAACGGTGCACAATTAATCAATTTCTAGCTGAAGAGCTGAGCCAAAAACTACTATAAATGTTCCTGCCTGCGGGTTGCATGCCTGCAAGCCTTGGACTTGAATAACATAGTCGCCGTCTTGGCTGTTTAGGATCATATCAAGTATTTCTTCAACCAACATACAAACCTCAGGGATCTATTTTATGGTGAGAAGTTCTCCTTTCTCCTCAAACCTAGGTTCGAGCAGATGTTTAAGAAGGAATTTCAAAAACGGATATGTATCAAACCCTTATACCGTGGACTTGAGCCCAAGAAGAGAAAATAGCTGTTAAGAGGCTTAGCCTCACGCTAAAGGGGATAAGGCAAAAAACGGTGGAAGAGAGAGGGGATCTTGTCGCCTATTAGCCGCCAGACCTGCCCAACATATAAAGCGTTACTTTTAATTAACTCAATAGAAAATAAAAGTTAATGTGGCTACACAATGCAACTACAAATAGCCAGCGCTAAACTTTCTTTCTCGCCAAAAAGCGGCAATCTACCTCTAAAAATTTGCAGTTAATCTCAAAATACTTTGCTTAATTATTACATGGCGGTCTAATTTTTTATGTAAGTAAAAAAGAAATTTGCAAAAGATTTAAATTCCCAGACAAGTAAACAACCCCTTGTACAATAAGTGTACTATACTTTTAAGGAAATAAGAAAGATGAAATTGTTTCACAAGAAACTTCTTTCATTGATTGCTTTAATTCTGATGCTAACTATTGCCGTAAACTGCTATGCATTGCCAAATGTTAACGCAATGAATGTTCCAACGAACGCTTACGTTGCTTTGTCACCAAGCACCGTCGGCCTCGGCCAATACACAACTATTGTAGTGTGGGTTGATAGGTATTCGCCGACTGCTGGCGGTGGAATCGGACAGCGTTGGAACGGCTTCAAAATCGACATTATAAAACCAGACGGAACCAACGATACTATCGGACCATTTCAATGCGCAAGTGATGTCGGCGCCGATTCTAAAGTATACGTCCCAGATCAGATCGGCAATTACACCATCATATTCAGCTGGCCCGGAGAAACAGTAAAAGCCAGCCCTGCTGTCCCGACGAGTCCTTCCATCGGTGATTTCTACGGAGGTTCCACAAGCAAACCAGCGTATCTTAACGTACAACAAGAGCCAGTAGCTAGTTGGCAAGAACCTGCGCTTCCAACAGACTACTGGGAAGTGCCAATAAACGACATGAACAGAGGATGGTCGATGCTCGCGAGCAACTGGCTGGGCGGCAGTGCGTTTGGCGGTGGAGGCGGCTGGAATCCCTATGGGTTCCAACCAGCGGGGACCGGACCGGAAAGCGCCCACATAATGTGGACACAGGATATACAGCCAGCTCGCAGCGGAGGCATTCTTGACGCACAGTGGCCTGGTATCTCCTCGAACCCTGAAGACTACGAGCAGTCATTCCAATCGCAGATTATTATGAACGGAAAAATCTACTACAATACACCAGCCGTCGGCGACAGTGTGCAGTACGGATACTATTGCAGAGATCTATACACAGGAGAAATAGTATGGTATAAGAACGGCACTGACAACGGCCTCAACGGTATAACCGCCCCTACAACTGGCGCTTTTGGAGGAGGGGCTCCTGCTCTCTCTCAGAGTTTTCCGCGGCTGACCCAAGGACAACTCTACCACTGGTACGGCGTGAACGGAAATGGAGTGCTCTCATACCTTTGGATGCAGTCCGGCACCACATGGTACATGCTTGATGCGGCAACAGGAAATTGGATGCTTACGCTGAAAAACGTGCCATCAGGTACGTCTGCGGTGGACGAAAACGGAGACTTATTGATTTACAGCTACAATCCTAGCACAGGCAACGTACTCTGCTGGAATTCCAGCCAAGCTATCTATCCAGGGGGAGCCATAGGAACAACGCAACAACAATGGAAACCTCGCATAGGAGGAGTAATAGACGCTGTCAACGATACTTCGTGGGCTCCCGGAGCCTGGAGTGTTGGTCTAGAGCCGGATTTACTGGCCGCGATGTCCAAACCGCATTCTGGATACTCAATGAACGTAACAATAGACAAGAACCTGCCTGTTTCCGCTGCTTACGGTGCATCGTCAGTGGGCTTCACTGCAGTCTTGCAAGACGATAATCGTGTTCCGAAACAGCTATTCGGCTACGCCAGCATAGGAACCAGCTCAATCGGCGGTGGACCTTCACCGGACACGTTTTCAGTATGGCTTGTGAACATTAACGACCACGCAGCAGATTATAGTCCTTATCCCGGCCTACCTTCCACATGGCAAACCAACCTTGGCTTCACAGCTACTCTGGTTTACAACAAACAATTGACGGTTCCATTACCTGGCCTGAACTATACCTGGCTCTTGGGCGGCATAAGTTATGACGACCAAGTTTTCATCTTGAACTGCAAACAAACAGGTCAGCTATGGGGCTACAGCTTGAAAGATGGAACCCTTTTGTGGGGACCAAATACAGCTACCACTCAGCAGATGTACTACTACGGCGTAAGTAGTAACATATACTACGGCAAAGTCCTTGCAGACTACAACTATGCAGGAGAGATCATGGCTTTAGACGTACAGACAGGGCAACAATTGTGGACTTGGAACGCTACAGCCTTGCCTTACGAGAGTCCATACGGCGATAATCAACCAGTCTTCATAAGCGCGGTTTGCGACGGAAAAATCTACACATACACATCCGAGCACTCTCCCACTAAACCCAACTGGCGCAGCTCATACATCTACTGCATAAACGCAACCGATGGAGCACAGATTTGGAAACTAGCGAATTACGCTGTCTTCTTAACAGGCTATGGCATCGCAGATGGCTACATCGTAACCGCGAGTGACTATGACAACCTGATATATTGCATCGGCAAAGGGCCAAGTGCAACTACTGTCTCTGCGCCACAGACAGGTATGCCGGCAGGGTCCACCTACGTGATTTCTGGTACAGTAAGTGATATGTCTCCGGGTGCAAAGACAAACGGTCCCAAATTGGGCTACACCAATGGAATCCCCGCAGTATCAGACGAGAGCCAGGAAGCATGGATGGAATACATCTACGAACAGCAAGCGAAGCCGTCAAACGCAACCGGTGTACCAGTATCGATAGACGCTATTGACCCCAACGGCAACATCATCCATATCGGCGACGCAGTAAGTGATTCAAGCGGCAGCTTTGGCTACTCGTGGACAACTCCAGACGTGCCTGGGCAGTACACGATAATTGCGTCCTTCAAAGGATCAAGTTCTTACGGCAGTTCAAGCGCCAATACTATCGCATACGTAGGCGCAGCAGCACCAACAACGTCCCCAGCACCAGCACAAGCCCAGTCAAATACAGAAATGTACTTCGCCCTTTCAACAGCCGCCATAATCATTGCAATAGCCATAGTCGGCGCTATCGTCGTCTTAATGCTTAGGAAACGACCGTAAATATGCCAAACAAAAACCTAATCTTCCCCTTTTTTAGTCCAAAAAATTAAGGGCATACAGCCTGAGCGCCATAGACCAATTGAACGATTTAATCAACAAAACTGACAGCTAGTCGCTAAGAGGTAGGCCGTCCAATGGGTATTTTAGGGGTTTGAATGATATGGATCGGGTAGGATCTGGATAATTTTCTTATTTATAGCTTCTAGCTGCAACCTATCTTTCTTTAACAGTTTGTAAAAAGTTTGTTACTTGGGCTCGCCAAGGCCTAAAAGAAGAAGGTTGCCGCAGGGGCGCTTCTTCTTCTTTTAGTTAGCTGGTTGCTTCCCCTGATCGGAAGAACAACAACACGCCAAAATTTCAGTTGTTTTTGTTCTTCTCTTAGAAGTACTGGTAGGGTTGATAATTGAAAGAAAAAAACCGTATGATTAGCAAAAGAAGCCAATATTTTAAATATTTCTTGGGGCGATAACTGATTTTGTTGGCAGGCAATCTAATGAAAGTTTACTTGCCAAACAAAGTGTAAAGGAAAGAGTTAAAAATGGAAAAGAAAAAAACTATAGCATTTTTGATAGCAATAATTTTGATGTTAACAATCACTATTTCGTTTGTCGGTTTGCCTCTCTCTGAAGCTCATTATCCCGCATGGACTGTTGTTGACTATTGTTACATTGCAGTCACAAATAGCGTCATAGGCGTCGGTCAGCAAGAGAACATTATTTTCTGGAGCAATAATTACCCACCAACCGCTACTGGCGATTACGGTGACAGATTCATCTTCTACGTGGACATCATGAAGCCTAGCGGAACTAATGATTCGTTAGGACCAATCACCTCTGATCCTATTGGAGGTGGATACGCTTCATACACACCTACTGAAGTGGGCACATACACATTCGTCGCAAGACAAGCTCAACAGGTGATGACAGGTAACCCTCTGGCGCCTGCTTCCGTCGGTCAAAGCCTAACATACGTGAACGACACTTTTACAGCCGCCACAAGCACCGCACTTACAGTCACCGTTCAGCAGGACCCAATAGCCCAATGGCAAGAGACTCCTCTCCCATCAGCATACTGGACACGCCCAATAAATGATCTAAATAGAAACTGGTACACGCTTGCCGGAAACTGGTTGTCCGGCGCAGCTCAAACTGTTGGCGCAACTAACAATTTTGCATACGGCGACGGACCAGAAAGCGCTCACGTAATGTGGACAAGACCAATGTGGGCTGGAGGCATTATGGATGCACGATTCAACGACATAGGCTACCAAACGTTCCACTACGAAGGCCTAGCTTTTGCTCCACCAATAATAATGAATGGAAAACTCTACTACAACGTTCAATCGCTCCCGAAAGAAGGCTGGTATTGCGTGGATCTATATACAGGCCAAACAGACTACTTCTACAACACTACCGGTTCAATAACCGCACCAAGCCAATCTTCCTCAGGCAGTATTCCGGGTCAGTCACTGGCATTTGGTCAAATACTCAACTACGAATCACCTAACCAACACGGCGGTTTCCCATACCTATGGAGCACTAGTGCAGCTACAGCAAACACTTGGATGATGTACGATGCCTTCTCAGGTAACTACATGTGCAGCATAGCAAACGTGTCGTCGTCAGGTACAGCGGTCTACGGAAAAGACGGAAGTATACTACGCTATAACATCGTCAATTATGGAACAACTGCAAACCCCCGATACTATCTGACAGTATGGAATACAACTCAAGCTATCTGGTGGAGGGGCACTTCAGCTATGTACCAAAACCGTGACTATTCTGCCTTCACAGCTAACAACTATTGGATGTGGCGACCTGGCCTAAACGTGACTTACGATGGAAACAACGGCTTCTCATTGAATGCATCGATTCCAGCGATACAGGGCAGCATATATTGCGTCCGTGAAGATCAATTCGTTATCGGTGGAACTCAAGGGAAAAATGATCCAAGTGGGACGGTGCAGGGTAATTTATGGGCTTTGAATCTTAAACCAGATAATAACGGAATAATTACTCCATCGCTTCTCTGGAACATTACCTTCACGCCTCCATATTCAGACACAGCAACATCAACTGTTTACAGCACAAGAGGAACAATGGCCATTGGCAGCGGTGCCTACGGAGTACCAATTGACCCAGAAGACGGCGTCTTCATCTTTGCACAAGGACTTACACGACAACTTTGGGGCTACAGCCTTGCAACCGGACAACCACTCTGGGGTCCAACCGAACCAGTGTCAGACTTAGATTTCTACGGAATGATGTACAATATCTATCAAGGCAAAATCATAGAACTCACCTACGGCGGCGTACTCAATGCCTATGACGTCAAAACAGGAGAAAAACTCTGGAACTACACATGCGCACAAGTCGGCTTCGAATCCCCATACGGCAACTATCCAGGCGCAATTAGCTGCGTGGCAGATGGAAAAATCTACATTGGCTGCGGTGAACACTCGCCCTCTCAACCTCTCTGGCGCGGTCCAAACTTCCGCTGCATAAACGCTTCAAACGGAGCAGAATTATGGAAAATAATGGAATTCGGAGTCAACATGGCCGCAGGAGGAAACGGCGGCAGCAACGCTATCATCGGAGACGGCTTCCTTCTAGCCCTTAACGCCTATGACAACCAAATATACTGCATCGGCCAAGGACCCAGCAAAACAACCGTCACAGCACCTAACATTGGAGTATCAACTTCAACACCAGTGGTAATAAGCGGAACAATAACAGACATCTGTGCAGGCACAACTCAAAATGCCCAAGCAGCAAACTTCCCCAACGGTGTTCCATGTGTATCCGATGCAAGCCAAGAAGCATGGATGGAATATGTATACGAACAGCAGGCAAAACCCACAAACGCAACCGGAGTCCCAATATCAATCAACGTAGTTGACTCTAACGGCAACTTTAGACCACTCGGCAACACAACAAGCGATACTAGCGGTACATTCGCTTTTACATGGACACCTGATATTGCCGGCGACTACACAGTTATAGCTACCTTCGCAGGTTCAGCATCATACTATCCATCGTCTGCCGAAGCACATTTCACTGCAATCGACACAGCACCAACAACATCTCCATACCCCGAGGTCATTATTCCCCAAACCGAAATGTACGTCGCAGGCGCAGCAGTAGCAATCATCATAGCAATAGCAATAGTCGGCGTCGTACTCGCCCTTATGATCAGAAAAAGACCATAAAAAACTAAACAAAAACTTCCTTTCTTTTTTTCATAAACATAATAATCGTCTGTATTCACCCAATTCGCACGCTCATCTACATGAATGATTGAAAGAAGAAAAAATTGCTATTAAGGAAAAACCGATTTTTTCTTCTTCTCTTAGCAGTAGAAGAAGATAGTGATGTGTATAGGGATTGTGTCTTCTTCTTTTAGTTGCGTGAGCGTTTTGGGCTTGTTGGAAAGAAGAAGTAAAATTACTTGCCGCAGAAAAACACGTTTTTCAACACTGGACAAATCATTAGAAGAAGTCGTCTGCTGAATTTCCTGGACGACTACTACTAATCCAAGACGGGGAATTTTTTTCTTGACACTCCGTTCTTCTTCTAAAGAAGTTGTCGCGGCCTTTTTGGGACGTTATCTTGCTTGGGCTGACAAGTTATTATTGTTGGACTTTGCCAGTCAATGAACTACGCAATTTCGCCTTGTCGCTAATATCAAATCCATATTAATACTTAATAGATCATCATTACTTAATACACAGAATAATATTGGGGAGCAGTCGATAAGTTGACAGCAAGACTTCGGCATCGTATATCAGGCATTCTGATGTTGGGAATTGTTGTTCTATTGATTCTAGGTTTTTGTGTTGCCCTTTCAAAGGGTGATGTGTACGTCTTCTCGCTTAAATGGGGATCTGAAGGATCAAATCATGGTCAATTTAACCAAGCCGTTGGAATAGCAGTTGACCCGGAAGGTAACGTGTATGTAAGCGATAGCAACAACGATTGTATCCAAAAGTTTAGCTCTGCTGGAAGCTTCTTGTCGATTTGGGGCCAGACCGGCTCTGGAGACGGGCAATTTAGCTCCCCAAGTGGAACATGTGTGGATGAAGGCGGTAATGTTTATGTTGCCGACATGGAGAACAACAGAGTCCAAATATTTAGCTCCTCAGGGTCTTTCATAAAGAGTTTCGGTAGCCAAGGCAATGGTTACGCTCAGTTTGGGCGGCCGGCAGATGTAACCGTTGACAAAAATGGCAACATATACGTCGTGGAACAAGATAATGCGCGAGTCCAAAAATTCAACTCAGCAGCCGTTTACCTGCAGATGTGGGGAAGCGAAGGCAATAGCTTAGGTCAATTTAATCATCCGGATGGTATAGCCTGCGACGTAGATGACAATGTGTATGTTGCTGATACATCAAACGATAGAATCCAAAAATTTAGTTCAGAAGGAACTTTGATAACTTCGTGGGGATCATATGGAAATGGTGACGGACAGTTCAGTTTGCCATCAAGCATTTCAATCGATAAGAACAACCATGTTTTTGTTGCCGACCAATTCAATAGTCGAATCCAAGAATTCGATACCGACGGGACATTCTTACTGTCTTGGGGAAATTTTGGTACTGCTGACACTCAATTCAAAGATCCTCTTGGCGTGACCGCTGGTAACGCTGGCGGGATATACGTTGCTGATACTGGTAACGACCGAATACAAAAGTTTGTCATACAAAGCAGCAGTATTCCAACACCTACTTCCTCACAGTATCCCTCTGGAGCAACAACTACAACTAACTCTACAATAGGCGACTACAGTTGGTTGATTACAGTAGTCACTGCAGCTGTTATAATCACATTTTCAATCATTGGATTGGGTTGGTTGAAGTGGAAGACGAAAAAGGGTATCGAACCCCCACAGCCATTGCCCCCCGGTTGGCAGTACTACACAAAACCGACCACCGGTGAACCCCCCGGCACTGTCTTTAGAATCACGCCCGATAAGAAGAAGTTTGAGGTAAAACAACTAGATGTTAAGATTGTTCCTTGTGAGGAGAGCACAGGGAAATTCATGAAAAGGACAACAATGGGTGTCCTTACGAGATTTAACGGTTTAAGCAACATAGGTTTAACTGGCAGTGCAAAAAAAGTCCAAACGGTCGTCTTTGAAATGAAAGATCCAACCGGCGAGACAACCTTTGATGACGACGTGGATAAGGTTTTAACCGAGTGGATCGAAAGCCAAAAACTCCAGCTAAGACCTAAGGACAGATATTTCATAATTAGAAATTCCACAAAAGCCAAAGCCCTTAATTACCAGTTGACAGAGGACCAAGTCAATCTACTAGAAGAAAAAGCATCACTTAACGCAAACATGTTCAAACAAGACACAAACCTTTCATCAAAAGAAAAAGCGAAGTATATCCTCAGTCAAGAATTTAATCAACCGATGAGAATAATGTTTAACGCCGAAGAAATTAAAATGAAGTCCGTAAATGGCAAAATAAAACTGCACTATTATCCGGTAAAAGGAATTATTGACTGGAAAGAATAGATCTTCAAAAAGGTAACGAATTGTCGAGATTCTTCCTATTACTAACCGCGCCGATCCTACTTGTTGCCCTGCCGCAAAAAAAGGTGAGCAGCTTCTTCAAAAATTTAGCTGTGCTTTGAATTGGCCCTAATTGAAAGAACAAGAAATTGATAGCGTCTTCTTCTTTTAGTTGCGTGAGCGTTTTGGGCTTGTTGGAAAGAAGAAGAAAAACATGCAGTAGGAAATCACCCGTTCTTCTTCTATTGGAGAAGTTAGCTTTATTGATAGAAAAAAAAATTAAATTCTGTTGGAAGCAGTTTTTTCTTCTTCTAAGCTTTGGGGTTTTTTTCTTTTCATTATAGAAGTTGTAGTGCGCTTTGCAGAAAAAGGGGTGCACTACTTCTTCTAACGAGATTGTTTTGACGAATGAATTTCAGAGTGGTAGAAGTTGAACGGGTGAATTTTTAGAGTGGACAACAACTTCTACCTTGAACTTGCCAAAAGAAAGTTATGCGCCAAAGGATCAGGGGTCAAAAGAAGAAGAAGATTGAAAAAATTGCACTTCTACTAAGTTAATTATACATTTTGAAGCACATTGCAAAGTAATCGGTAAAAAAGTTCTTCAAATAAGAGAAATAGTAACCTAGTTGAAATTTGCACAATCGACTACTACTTCCAAAGCTCAATGCCAGACTGCGAGAACAATAACACGTGTTATTTCAACTATTGTTCTTCTCTTGAGAGTACTGGACGCTGCCACGTTTGAAAGAAAAAATTGTGTTGCTTGGAAAAAAAATTCCTTTTAACTTTGAAAAAGAATTAATGCATTTAACAGTTATGCAGCAATGGGCATCTCGCAATGGGTATCTTTGAATTTTTAATGATTTAAATTAAGTTATGTATTTTCAGGTTTTCGTCTTAGGCGACGGATGGCTATTACCGTATAGATTAAAACGATTTCGGGAACGGTCAATAGAACGGCAAATACAGACAAAGATGATGATGCTTTCGAGGTTGAAGGTACTGTAAATTGAATTGCCATTTGATGGGCACTAAATTGCGTAGTGAACCATACGTAAAAGTTGTTGCTGTCTTGTGTGTAACCCTGATTTGAGGCTTGCTGGCCGTCTATGTAAATGACTGGGGATATTCCGAGCTGTATAGCGGTTTTTGGAATAGTCATATTGCCCAAACCTACTGATCCGTTTGTTCCTGTTATTGTGAAGGACACTGTGGTTGTTGCAGTAGTTTGGTTTGTTGTGATTGCAGCGTTGGATATTTGTGAACTAGTAATATTTCCATTGATTGCAAGCTCAACTGTTGCCCCGTTATCTGTCTTAGCGGGTACGGCTGTTGGCAACGGAGTTGGAGAGGGTTTTGGCGTTGGTGATGGCGTTTCAGTTGGAGCATCTATAGGTTTAGGTGTTTGGGTGGGAGCAGAATTCTGAGTGGTTGTTGGTGAAGGTGTGGACGTTGGTGTTGGAGCAAATATTGCAGAGATGGTATTTGGGCTCTGAAGGTTAATGAAGGTGTACGAGTTAACAGCGCCAACTGAACTTGCATTCACCAAGACATCAACTATGTGATAATCGGCGTTGGCGGTTATATTGAAAGTTTGACTGTCACCATAGTTAACGCTAACAGATCCGCTAGGACTGATAGAGCCGCCTGCTCCAGCAGAGACAGAAATATTGAAAGTATTAATCGCAAAGATAGCTGTAATCATGTGAGTTGCCTGAACACCTGTGAAGGTGTAAGTTGAAACTGGTCCGAGAGAAATGTTATCTGCAATTACATCGACAATAGAGTAGCCAGTGTTGGCTGTAATGTTGAAGCTTTGACTGCCGAAATAGTTGACGCTTACGTTTCCAGTAGGATTGATAACGCCGCCGGCACCTGCAGATGCAGAAATAGCGGGATTTACCGAAAAAGAGTTACTTGTTCCAAAGGAAGTACTATCAGTAGCTTTAATTGTAACGTTTAAACCAGCAATACTTACTGTAACTGAAGTGGATCCTACACCGCTAACAAAAGGATCCATATTAGCTGGACTAATCGACCCTGCAGAATATGTCAAAGACGGCTGACCTGTATAGCTTGTAGCTGTGTTGTTAAACGTGTCTTTTGCTGTAATCGTTATGTTAAAAGGTGAACCTGTTATCTGAGGTGTAACAGTGTTGAAGATAAAATGGTCAAGACCAGCAGGGTTCACTGTCAATCCGGTAGTGTAAGCTGTGGAGGCATAGGTTCCTGTAACTGTCCATGAACCAGCAACCGCAGAAGTGAAAACGTTGCCGCTCCAGGAGCCTCCAGCCTCAGGACTTATGCTCCAAGTAATCAAAGAAGTAATATCCCAAGTATTACCATAGGCGTCTAAAGCCGTTGCTGAATATGTATTGGATGACCCAGCTGTAACTGATGAGCCAGAAGGAGAAACCACAACATTAACAACGCTAGCTCGAGTCACCGTGATGCCAGTTTGCGAACCTGCAATCGAGCCAGTCACCGTATCAGTTGCAGTAAACGAGACACCTGTGGCAACCGTTATCAATGTAACGCCGTTAGTGAAGGTGTGGATTCCAAGATCACCGGGTTGGAACTTGTAATCATTTGGCAAACTAACCCCGGATCCAGCGTCGGAAGAGCTAAAATGAACTCTGCCCGTGTAGCTTGTTGCTGTGTTTCCATATGCATCTTTAGCCGTAACTGTTACGGAAAAAGCGACACCCACAACCTGAGAAGTCCCACTTGAAACCACCAAACGATTAGCGGCACCCGAATTCACATTAAACGGGTTACTCGTCCCAGAATGGCTCCCATCAGTAGCCATAATAGTTAAGTCTGAACCTGCAATAGTCGTCGTAACTGTACCTGTCCAAACACCATTCGAGAAGGCGCCAGTGACGGTTGGATTTATCGTTCCAGTTGAAACACTCAAAGTCGGTCTTCCAGTGTAGCTGGTAAGTGTGTTTCCGTTTGAGGCTTTAGCTGTTATTGTTATGGTGAAAGAGGAACCCACTGTCTGGGGGGTACTAATAGTATTAAAGACGTAATGGTCAAGAGATAGCGAATTAACAGTGAAAGAATTGCTTGTTGCTAATTTAGAAGAACCAGATGTACTAATTGTAATAGCTGAACCTGCTGCAGATAGAGTTACTGAACCTGTCCAGATGCCTGATGAAAATTTTCCGGTGCTGGTTGGACTTATCGTTCCTGCAGACGCCGATAAAGTGTTAGTTCCTGTATAACTCGTGACTGTGTTTCCACTTGCATCTTTAGCCGTAATGGTTATGCCGAAAGCACTGCCTACTGTCTGTATGCCAATACTGCTAAAAATGAAATGGTCAAGAGCCCCCGCATTAACATTGAACGAGTTGCTTGTTCCGGACTTTGAAGAACCGGATGTACCGATTGTAGTTCCTGAACTAGATACAGAAAGTGAAACGGACCCTGTCCAGACGCCTCCAACAAATGCAGAAGTACTTATTGGGGTAATCGTTCCCAAAGACGCTGTTAGAGTGTTGGTTCCAGTGTAACTTGTAACTGTGTTGCTGTTTGCATCTTTAGCGGTTATCGTAATGCTGAAAGCTTTTCCTGCGGTTTGTGGACTGCTAATAGTGCTAAAGATATAACGGTCTAGAGCTCCCGGATTAACAGTGATTTTGTTAGTTGTTCCTGATTTGCCGGAACCGCTGGTTGAGATTGAAATGCCTGTTCCTGCTTGAGAGAGTTTTACTTGGCCAGTCCAGACGCCTGCTACGAAGGCGGTTGTGGTAGTTGGAGTAATCGTGCCTGAAGACACTGTTAAAGTGTTAATTCCGGTGTAGCTTGTATAGGTGTTTCCGTTTGGAGTCTTAGCCGTTATCGTTATAGTGAAAACAGAACCAGCAGTCTGAGGAGTACTCAGAGTATTAAAGACAAATTGAGAAAGAGTGTTTGTTTGAGCTTTGGCTGGCATACTAGCAAGTGTGCCGATTGACAAAAAAACTATGAGTACGATTATTAAGCTTTGTAATTTTTTCATATTTTTCATCTAATGTTCTTTTGACCTTTTTTGATCTGCTTAGAAATTGAGCTTGAGAAACAAACCCCGTTGAATTAACAAATGCGGAACTAAGACCATGAAATAGTTTCGCAGAATTAATTATTATATATTGAAATTTGGATTTATCTCTTTGTGTTTCGGACATATCAACAGTCGATTTTCGCGTACCTTAGTATTTGTTATAGGAGAAAATTTTAGGAGGAACAACAACTTCTACCTTGACTTTACCAGAAGCAAGCTATGCGCCAAAGGATCATGGGTCAAAAGAAGAAGATTAAAAAAATCGCGCTTCTTCTACTAAGTATACATTTTTGAAACACATAGCAAAGTAATCGATAAAAAAAAGTTCTTAAATCAAGAGAAGTAGTTGTCGAAGTGAAATTTGCAGCAAAGTCGACTACTACTAGAACTCAATCAAAAAATAACTTGAAGAATAATACAAGTATTGTGCAGGCGATGTTATAATTGAATGTTTTTAATTAACAGGATGCTCGAAAAACGATAAGGTCTTTTATCTGAAGAAAAAATGGTCATTTTTCGGTTAGGAAAACGCCGTTTTTCTTCTTCTAACGACTAAAGCTGACTATTTATGGGTGTAGTTTAGCGGATAGTCTGCGCTGACTTGATATATAAGACTGCTCTAATCAATCGCTTAAATACTTAGAAAGCACATCTGCAAATGAGGATGGCTATATGAATAAAAGCGATAAAACCGCACCCAAATTAGCAAAAGACGTAAAAGCAATATCAACAAATCCCCTACCAGACAAGAATACCTCTGCAGAGATAGTACGCAGACGAACTAGCTCAAAGTAGC
Organism: Candidatus Bathyarchaeota archaeon; assembly: GCA_963782525.1. GTDB lineage: Archaea > Thermoproteota > Bathyarchaeia > Bathyarchaeales > Bathycorpusculaceae > Bathycorpusculum. The sequence goes on along the minus strand of CAWAKC010000003.1, from coordinate 369,052 downwards.
TTCAACGGGCATCACAACCTTACTCTAATCTTTTTATCAATAGCTGACAAGTTAAGGATAATCTTAAAAACAGTTTTTGATTATATGGCTTGTTTATGAAAGCAACATCGGCGCCTACACCCTCCGATATGAAGGGCTATTAACCGATCTAGCGCGCCAAAAAATTCCCTGTGCAGCAAACGATTTTTCTTTCTCTGCGGTTTTCTCGAATTCCCAACTGAGCCGACTTTCTATGTGTAAGCCTATTGGAAAATGTTAATTGTTTTACTTGTTTTTCAGCTTTTTTATTATGTTTCTTCATTTTCAGAGTTTATTCGCTTGAATGACTGCTTGAATTTTTCCCCTTCCAGCGATTCAGGCTCAATTAGTTTTGTATATGGATTGGCAATGTTGTCTTTTGTGGGAAATTGTACGCTGCATGGTGGCTGCCGCTTTAGTGCTGCTTTTTCTTCTTTAGTCATTTTTATGCCAAACTTGTGCACTTCGTCGTGGCACGGTTGTCTGCACAGCCATATGAAAGGTGGCTTATGTTCGCCTGTGAGTGAATGTTTCGTCATTGCGTCGCCTACTCTGCCGCATTTGGAACACTGTTTTAGTTTCTTTGGGGGTCTTCGTGTTTTGGTTTTTAACCTACTTTTGACACCGCTGAACATGCCGTAGTCTTTGTAAACCTCTTCTTTGGTCATTTCTCTCTTCCTCGATTTCAAGGCTGTACAAGCAATCACTTTAGCCCGATCTCTTCCGCGAAATTCTTAACCTTGACAAATTTACCGTTCTTAAATGTGTCCTCTATTTCCTTCACAAACTCGGGTCTAAGCTGGGGTTCAAGTTCACACTCTTCATAACGCTGGATAATTACGCTCAAAGCTTGGCTTTTATCTTTGAGCCCATACTTCGCTTTAACTATGTTGATTACTCGGCTGTCCCTTTCGTTTAAATCGATAACATTTTTCACCATTGAAGCAGCCCTCCAATTACTTCACATAACACACAGTAACATAAAATTATTTAATTATTGCCAACAATCCGGGTGGTTGAATTGATTAATTGAATATTGCCTAAGAATATTTTTTAGAAAAAGTGTCTTGTTGTTTCTTTTAGAGACTGGATACACCCTAAAAAATCATAACTTGGGACCGATAAAAATTCTTGCTCCTAAAAACTCACATTTGCTCTATGATCATGTTTGGGTGAAAGAAGAAGAAAAACATGCCGTAGGAAATCACCCGTTCTTCTTGTTTTATTTGAGAAGTTAGGTTTTACAAGGTATTCTCCTTGATAAACCAACCATCCGAAATGGCACTGGGGCTAAAACTTTCAATTTATCTAAGAACGATGTGGTTGCTTAAACACAATCACAATAGTATATTTGTCAATACTGCACCAGTAGTTTAGGTGTAAGTTTTGTCAAAAGCACAACCTCATCCGGGTCATGAAAATCACCTCTGCAAAATGGTAGAGGACAAAGTACCTATAGAAAAGATTAAGCCACTTGTGAAAGATGCGCAATACATCTGCAAAGGATGCTATCGTACAGCTGCCAAAGCAGAAAATCTCTGCGCCCCAGAAAAACTCTAAAAAAGAGATAAACAAACGCATCATAACACTCCCAAACAAATTTCTTTTTTTAAAAAATATTTTTAATAAACACACACAAAACAATCAGCAGTATACACACTAGTTTTGAACCAAATCATAATGAAAAGCTGGGAAAATTATAGTTCATTTAAGTACTTGGAACCTTATGAATACAATTAGAAATTAGTCGGGAACTTTTATTCAGGTGAACATTTTGAGAATTGGATTTTTTGTTTACGAGTACCCACCAGCGATTGTTGGTGGCTTGGGTACATATGCTGAAAACGTGACACAGGAATATATCGCCTTAGGACATGACGTTTCAGTCTTCACACTGAATTTTGGCGGCAATTTGAAAACCAGAGAAATCATAAGAGGTGTGGAGGTTCATCGGCCCTTGATTGCTGATGCGAGCAATGTTTTTCCATTTTTCGTGGTTGACGATTTAAAGAGATGGGGCACCAACATAAAATTCTTCAATGACATTTTCATGTACAATATTCTCAGCGCGACTAAATTCATTAATGGTCTGATAAAAAAAGAGAAATACCATTTTGATGTTGTCTGTGTACACGATTGGCTTAGCAGTATTTCGGGTCTCATAATAAAAAATGAAACAAAAATCCCCGTGGTCTTCCATACACACAGCACTGAATGGGGAAGAAGCGAGGGTCAAGGGTCAGAAGTAGTGTCACATTTTGAAGACGCCATGGCCCAAAAATCAGACAGAATAATCACTGTTAGTTTCGCCATGAAACAAGATCTAGTAAGGCACGGTTGGGAGCCATCAAAAATAAGCACAGTTTGGAACGGCGTGGACCCTGAACGTTACGATATGGCAAAATGTGATCCAAAGGACATTGAAGCGATTCGAGAAAAATATGGCGTTCCAAAGGACTGGAGCATGCTTCTGTTCGTTGGAAGGCTATCTTGGGTAAAGGGCGCTAGAAACCTTTTGTTAGCAATGCCATCTGTCTTGAAGGAATTTCCTAACACTAAACTTGTTATTCTGGGCAAAGGGGACGAACAAGACATAATTGAAACAGCAGATAGGCTAAACATTAAGAATAACGTAGCTTGCCGCTTTGATTTTGTTTCGGAATCTGAGCGAATTATGCATTACGCCGCTTCGGACGTATGTATATTTCCTTCCGTCTATGAACCCTTCGGAATAGTTAGCCTGGAGGCTATGGCAATGGAGAAACCAGTGGTTGTAGGCGCGCGCGGCGTGGTAGGTTTCAGAGAACAAGTATTAAGCTCTGGCCGGACCAGAACGGGGTGCATGTTAACGGTGAAGATCCCGTCGACATAGCTTGGGGAATAAAATTGACCCTGCGAAACCCCGAAAAAGCCCGAAACTGGGGCGAGAATGGACGCAAAAGAGTACTAGACTACTTCACGTGGCGCAAAGTTGCTGATGAGACACTAAAAATCTACGAATCGTTGCTCTAGTAGACTAATAAGAATGTTTTACCTTAGGAATATAATAGTCACAAAGGAGCATTCGTATGCCTGAAACAATCGGTTCGCTTTTTAGAAGAATTGTAAAAGACTTGAAGACACAAGACGACAATCCAAATAGCTGCCTGAATAATCCAAAAAGTGACCTCTACAATCCAAATTATGACATCAACAATCCATGCAGCTGGATCAACAACCAAAATAGCCAAATCAACGACGCATCAAATAACCAACATAACAAGGAACTACGAAGGAATGCTTTGAAAGAACTCATTAAGATGTATCTGTCAGATTGTCTGTCTGCAGAAAAAGCAGAAGAGTTTGTTACAGAGTACATCCCATGACATCAGAAGGCCTTTTAAACAGAATAAGGTATTTTGATGAGTGGTCCTGAAAACCGATTAATACGCCTGCTGAAAAGCGATTCTTATCTCACGCCATTTTCTGATCAGATTCGACACCGATTGGAAAATATCGAAGAAACAGAACATCGCCTTACACAGGGTAAAAAGAGCCTATCAGAGTTTGCCTCTGGCCACGAATACTTCGGTCTACATTTTCAAAGAGGAGAATGGGTATTTCGGGAATGGGCTCCAAACGCAACAGCAATCTACCTGATAGGCGACATGAGTAAATGGCAAGAGAGCAAAGAATTTGAGCTCAAAAGGTTCGACGAATATGGCGTCTGGGAAATTCACCTATCCGTCAACAAACTGAAACATGGCGATCTGTATCGACTCCGTATTCATTGGGCAGAAGGCGAAGGCGATCGTATCCCGGCATACGCTCGACGGGTCGTCCAAGATCCAAAAACATTGATTTTCAACGCCCAAGTATGGTCACCACCACAGCCATATTGTTGGAAAGAACCCAATTTCAAACGACCTAAAGAACCCCCTATCATTTACGAAGCACATATCGGTATGGCACAGGAAGAAGAAAAAATCGGGTCCTTCCAAGAATTCACTCTAAGGGTGCTTCCTCGAATTGTCGACGCCGGCTACAATACGTTACAGTTGATGGCCATTCAAGAACATCCATACTATGGTTCATTTGGATATCAAGTATCAAGCTTTTTCGCCTCTTCATCACGGTACGGAACGCCCGAGGATCTAAAACTCCTCATCGATACAGCTCACGCCAAAGGGCTCAGCGTCTCCATGGATCTAATCCATTCCCACTCAGTATCCAACGAGGTAGAAGGACTAAGCCGCTTCGACGGAACACTATTTCAATATTTTCATGAAGGTCCACGCGGAAAACACAAGGCATGGGATTCACGCGTCTTTGATTACGGCAAACCTCAGGTTCTGCATTTTTTACTTTCCAATTGCCGATATTGGCTAGACGAATTCCACTTTGACGGCTTTCGGTTTGATGGCGTCACCAGCATGATTTACCTGGGACACGGTCTCAAGAGAGTATTCACTTCATACAACGATTACTTCGATGACAGTGTGGATGAAGATGCCCTCACCTATCTTGCCTTGGCTAATCGAATAATTCATGCTGTCCGACCCGACGCCATCACCATAGCCGAAGATGTCAGCGGCATGCCGGGCTTAGCTGTTCCCCAATTAGAAGGCGGTTTCGGTTTTGACTATCGCTTTGCCATGGGAGTGCCTGATTACTGGATCCGCCTGATAAAAGATTACAAAGATGAAGACTGGCCCACCGGGCATCTTTGGTTCGAACTTACCAACCGCAGAACAGATGAGAAAACCATTAGTTACGCCGAATCTCACGACCAGGCATTAGTGGGAGACCAAACACTTATTTTCCGACTAATCGGGGAAGACATGTACCATCACATGGGGATCGATGATGACAACGCTAAGGTCGATCGGGGAATAGCATTGCATAAGATGATTCGGCTGATAACACTGAGCACTGCCAGCAACGGTTATCTAGATTTCATGGGCAACGAATTCGGCCATCCAGACTGGATAGATTTTCCCCGCGAAGGAAACAACTGGTCATTCAAACACGCTCTTAGACAATGGCATCTCGCGGACGACCCCCGCCTAAAGTATCATTTGCTGGCTCTTTTCGATCGCGACATGATTGCAATGGCCAAGACATACCACTTACTTGAAAAACCTGGCCTGCAACTTCTGCATGAGGATTCCACACAAAAGGTAATTATATTCAAGAGGGCTGATTTGATTTTTGCCTTCAATTTTAATCCCCATCAATCTTTTACGGATTATCGATTTGAAGCTCCTCCTGGAAAATACCGGATGATACTAGACAGTGATGCACAAAAGTACGGAGGACACGGGCGCTTGGACTCCCAGCAGGCTCACTTCACTATCGTAGACAACACTGAAGGGAAAAGTCAAAATATGCTCAGCATCTATCTGCCATCTCGCTCCGCTTATGTCCTCTGCCAGACAGAAGACCTACAACCATGAACGTTCCGCAAACAAAAAAAAGATAAGATTGCTGTGGTTTACTTGGGTAATTTATAATCCATATTTATATCCCAGCTCAGAAAAAGATTCTGCCTAAATTAACCGAAGAAAATGATCCTTGCTATGTTATTCACGTGTAATTTCCTTCTCTAGAACAACACAGTTGAAAAATTTTGTTTTTTGTTGTTCTTTCGACTTAAACCATTTGAAAGAAGAAGAAGTGGCAATTCAACAATCTTCTTCTTCTACCCGTTAACTGGTGAATCCAACAGTAAATTAGCTTAAAGTTGAAAGAAGAAGCAGGGTAATGTCTTCTTTTACTCAGCCAACTTTTCTAAGCCTATTGGAAAGAAGAACGGGCTTTGCAGTAGGAATTCAGCCGTTTTTCCTCTTCTAAGAGTGGACTATCAAGTCTGCAATCCTGTCTTGCGGAAGGAACAATAGTAATGCAAAGAAAAATAATTTTTAGTCTCTCTATGTCTGGATGATTCTGGGTCTAAATCGAACTTTTTCAAAGAGAGGCACATATCAGCCCCGCATTGTGTCGCAAGCTAACAAACTCCTAACGCTGTTAGCTAGAAAAAGAGTTTTAAACATAATCTCTGTATTTAGGAACGGAGAAACATAATGACAATTCACATTCGACGAGTCTTAATCGAGGCTCTAAAAGCACGAGAAACCTCTCTTGTGGAACTATCTCAAGCAATTTGTGCTACAAACGGGGTTGAAGAATGCGATATCGTAGTAACTGACGTTGACGCAAAAACTGAGACAATAAAACTCACTGTCAGGGGCGCCAATATTGAATATAGCGGAATTGTGAATATCTTACAAGAAAACGGTGTTTCAATTAAAGGTGTAGATGAAGTTAACGTATCAAAGGCAAAGCAGATTTCACAAAGACCCACACCTTAAATCGCTACTCAAATGAGTAGGTTTAAGAGAAAACCTATGGCGAAAGCAAGCACTCCAAAGGCTACCATCCTTAGCCCTTTTTTATAGGGATTCGTTTTTCCGATTCGTCCAATGTAAACACCTGCACCAAATAATGTACTCAAGGCTAGCGCAACAGAAATCCACCCAGCTATATCCAGAGGCAATATTCCTATGGCTACAAACATAAAAGGGGTGATCGTTACAGCGCATGCGAACAAGGGTGTTGCAAAGTTGATTAACGTGGCAATTATTATAGTATATTTGGCGGTTTTTTGGATAAGTGTATCTTTTAGGTCAGTGAAAAGTGCCTTTTCGAGATCTACAATTTTTCGTTCTTGTTCTAAGCTCTCAGCTTCATAGACGCTTACACCCGTTGAGATGCCCAAAGCAAGACTTGTCGTTAACATAGTGAGTATGATTATTTTCAAGCCAGCTGCTGCTCCAGCGAACGCTGAGCCCACGATTATTCCAAGCAGCATAAAAGTAGAATCAAATAATGTGTTAATGAAGAACCTGCGAATTATGGGACCAACGCTTTCTTGTTTAAGCGTTTCTCGTAAAGTTTTCAAACGCTGCATTATTTTCGTTAGTAACCAAGTTTAACCCAGTAATAAGTGCTCTGCTTCAGTTTCCGTTTCTTATTGTCCTCCCAAAAGCAACGTAATTATTAGAAGATTTGCTTGTTTTAAAATTGGTATATCTAACTATCCAAAAAAACGATTAATAGTTGAGTCTTCGGGTGATGTCTCCACTGGGGACGGGTTCAAGTTCCACCCTCGCACCAATTAAAACGTCACTTCTTTGTTGTGGTCTGCATGCCGGGTCAATTTTGGCGTTTGCTTGTTTTTCAACCAAGTAGGGTAGTGAGGGATTTTCTTTGTTCTGCGTACCAGTGGCTTTTTTCGCCAGTTGCGGAGAACATTATGCCCGACATTACATTTCGGCTGATGCTGCCAGACTAAACAGTGTTGTTTTCCTCGTTTGAGCTCTCTTGAACCTCCAAATTAAGAAGAAAAAGAAGTCTAAACCAGATTCCCACCGTTAAACACCAGATAGGTAATCTGATGACTATTAGAAGAAGTGCTAGCCAAAACAGAGCGCTCTACTATTATTGAAAGAAGAAGGACAGCTTTTCTGTAGGAATTTAGCCGTTTTTCTTCTTCTAAGAGTTGATTATTCCAGGTTTGCAATGCCTGGTGGTTTGCGTAAAAGGCTTGTATCAAAGATAGATTTTGTCGAGTGCCCCAATTGCACCTTTATACCATCGTATCTTTGCATTTTACCAATTTGGGTATATAATTAAATAAAACCTATTGGTTAGTGGGGTAGGCGGGAGCGCTTTTTCTTATAATCGTTAGAATGGTTATATCTCTTAGCGTTTTCGTTAAAAAATAAAGGAAAAAATAAAATGAAAACCTCAAAAAATAAAATATCAGCAATTTTGATTACGATATTATTCATAATTTCAATGACATCTGCAGCCACAATGATCCCAAATACTAGTGCTCATACGCCTCAATGGAACATTCCTACCTATGCATACCTCAACGTTGCACCCAACCCAGTTGGTGTGGGCCAACCTGTAATTGTGGTCTTTTGGCTTAACCAAATCGCCCCAACAGCCGCAGGCATCGCTGGAATGAGATTCCAAAACTACACCGTCACCATAACAGCACCTGATGGAACCAACACGACACAAGGGCCAATCACTGCTGACCCAATTAGCAGCGGTTACATAACTTACACTCCAGCAGCAACAGGCAACTACACATTCCAATTCAGTTTCCCTGGGCAAATTGCAACCCTTGCTGGTCCAACAGGCCTCAACGGCACCTCCAGCCTCTACGTCGGCGACTATTATGAACCCAGCATCAGCAATGCAGTAACGCTTAACGTACAGTCAGAGTCGATTGCTTCACCTCCAGTCTATCCGCTTCCAACTGACTATTGGCAACGTCCCATAGAAGGACAAAACTCAAATTGGTACACGATTGCATCAAACTGGTTAGTTGGATCCTTGGTGAGCAACCATTTCCAACCTACAGGCATAGCACCAAATAGCCCACACGTAGTCTGGACTAAACCCATTCAATTCGGTGGATTAGTCGGCAGCCCCAACGCCATAGACCCTGCTATGACATACTACACAGGCTCATACTACGAGCTGAAAGCAGCTACACCCATTATAATTAACGGCTTCCTCTACGAGGCATTACCTCTCAGCAACAATCCGACAGGGGGCGGTGAAGTCTGTCTCGACCTGCAAACTGGACAGCAAATCTGGTGGCAAAACATCACAATCGCTTTTGGTCAACTCTTCGACTATGAATCCCTCAACCAACACGGAATCATAAACAATGGCTACTTATGGGCAACATCTGGCACAACCTGGTCAGCATATGACCCAATGACTGGCGCTTGGTTGTTCAACGAAACCAACGTTCCCTCAGGCGGAACCATAGCAATCGGACCAAACGGTGACATCGACAAATACTACGTTGGAACCACCGGACAATACCTCCAAATGTGGAACAACACGGCAGCCTTGGCATTAACGGCTTCAACAGGACCATCTGATACTACGAGCGCTGGTGCTTTAGAGTGGAGACCAGTCGGCAAAGTCGTAAGCATGAGCACAGCTTATTCGTGGAACATCTCAATACCTACGTTGCCTTCAGGATCAACCATTGTTGCAGTTACACCTGATTTAGTTCTTGGCAGAAGCGGAACATTGCCAGGCATAGGCTCTTCAGCTCCATTTACTATGTGGGCAATCAGTCTAAAAGCAAGCAACTTCGGCACATTACTATGGCAACAAAGCTACAATCCCCCAGCAAACAACGAAACTCAAACCCAAGGACCCATCGACCCCAACGCAGGCGTCTTCATCATGAACCTCAAAGAGACAGGTCAATGGATCGGCTACAGCCTCACAAACGGAACACAACTCTGGGGACCAACGGTATCTGAAGGACCATGGGCATATTACAGCGATACAACACAGTACGGCGGATTAATCACCTACCAAACCGCATACGGAAACTTCTACTCCACAGGTTACCAAGGCACAGTATTCTGCTACGATAGTGCAACAGGACAACTAAAATGGACATACGGCAACGGCGGAGCAGGCAACAGCACAAACAGTGGCCTCGCAACAGCTTATGGACACTACACATTGGGCATCGGTGCCATCGCAGACAGCAAAATATATCTCTTCTCCTCTGAACACTCCTTCAACAACCCACTTTACCCAGGCATGCTTATCCGAGCAATCGACGCAAACACAGGACAAGAATTATGGACTATGGATGGACAAGGAGGCGGAGGATCAGGCGGCATAGGAGGAAGCTTTGCAGTCGCAGACGGATATATGGTCTACATCAACGGCTATGATGGACAACTATATTGTGTGGGCAAAGGACAAACTGCGACCACACTCACAGCAACACCAGAAATTCTGCAACAAGGTGCACGCATCATGATTCAGGGAACAGTCACCGATCAATCTCCAGGTGTAACAACCCAGACAAAAGCCATATCGCCAAACAGCTTAGGTTCACCGGCAATATCTGACGCAAACATGGGCGCATGGATGGATTACACTTACATGCAAAAACCAAAGCCGACAAACGCAACCGGGGTCCCAGTAATGTTAACAGCCTTAGACCCCAATGGCAACATCGAAAACATGGGTAACGTAACCAGCGACAGCATGGGCAGCTACAGCATCGCATGGGCACCTCCAGTTTCAGGAGCATACACTATAACAGCGACGTTCCCAGGCACCAACTCGTACTTTGATTCATACACTGAAACCCACATTGAAGTAAGCGTAGCAGCCCCTACAGCAACACCAACAACTACAGCCCCGGCACCAATGACTGACACATACATCCTTTACTCTGCACTTGGCATAATAGTCACCATCATTGTGGTGGCAATTGTGCTAGCTATGTTGATACTCAGAAAACGAGCATAAAACACAGTCAAACCAACCATCATTTTCTTTTTTTATTTTTTTATTTGGGTACATCCATTTAACGAAAGTAAGTAAACGTTAACATAATTCTCGATTGCTTGTTTAATGGAAACTTTAAATCTTCTGCAGTGTTTTTCACCGTTGAACAGGAGTGTCTTGGATGGTTGCCCCCAAAACTGAAGTAAAACCCACAGTTGAAGAATTGCTTGCAAAAGCCAAAAAACCGGCGCAACTCTCTCCAGCGATGCACCGGTTCTACGAGGGAAAAATGCAGGTTATCCCTAAATGTGCTGTACGTAGTGTGGATGATTTTGCTATCTGGTACACTCCAGGTGTTGCAGCACCATGTAGAGAAATCCAAGCAGACCCCGACAAATCATTTGAATTAACTAACCGTTGGAACTACGTTGCCGTGGTTACAGATGGGACGCGCGTTTTAGGTTTAGGAGACATCGGTCCCGAAGCTGCATTGCCAGTTATGGAGGGCAAAGCACTTATCTTCAAGTACCTTGGCGGCGTCGATGCTTTTCCCATTTGCCTGCGAACCAAAGACCCAGACGAAATTGTCAAAATTTGCAAAGCGTTGGAGCCATCTTTTGGCGGTATAAATCTTGAAGACATAGAGAAACCTAAGTGCTTCCATATTCTAGAGAAAACTCGAGAGCAGATGCAGGTGCCTGTTTGGCATGACGACCAGCAGGGAACGGCAACTGTAATTTTGGCAGGACTGATTAACGCATTTAAGATCGTGGGTAAAAAACCAAAAGAAAGCCTAATAACGCTGGTTGGTTCTGGCGCCGCCAACATCAGAACCGCTTATGTGCTTATGAAGTGGGGCGTTAAACCAGGAAACATTATTCTTGCTGACAGCAAGGGCGTAATCTACAAGGGTAGAGCAGACATCACGGAAGCTGAAGACCCCTGGAAATACGATGTTACCCAAAAAACTAACGGCGAAGGCAGAACTGGCGACCTTGCTGATGCATTCAAGGGTGTAGATGCAGTGGTTGCCGCTTCAAAGCCGGGTCCAAACACCATAAAAAAAGAATGGATAAAAACCATGGCAACCGACGCCATCATCTTTGCCTGTGCCAACCCAATCCCTGAAATTTGGCCCTGGGATGCTCAAGACGCGGGCGCACGAATTGTTGCGACCGGCAGAAGTGACTTCCCAAACCAAGTCAACAACAGTCTTGGGTTTCCAGGGATTTTCCGCGGTGTACTAGACGTGAAAGCCAAAACGATTACTGATGACATGTGCATTGCGGCTGCAACGGAACTTGCGAATTTTGCTGAAGAGCGAGGTATGAGTGAAAAAGACATTTTGCCAAGGATGGATGAATGGGAAGTTTTTCCTAGAGAAGCTGTTGCATGTGCGTTGAAATCTATTGAGCAGGGCGTTGCACGTGTTAAGCCCAGCCGGCAAGATTTGTTTGAGCGTGCGTCAGCCATAATTAGGAACGCCAGAGAATCTACTGAGTTGCTTATGAAGCATGGTTTGATTAAGCAGCCCCCAAGCGAAAGTGAACTATTAAAATAATTCCTTTCTTTGAGAATTAACTCAAAAATTTTGGATTTTTCTAATTAAATAAAGTACAAAAGAAGGGAAATTAAATCGGCATTATCTTCACAATGTTTCTTTTCTCGAGCCTTCGCAGGGCATCGAGACATTCGTCTTTTTTCTCGCCGGTTATGTTTAAGTTGAGCATTATGTCCTTAATAGAGACGCCAGGCTTGCCAAAGTTTTCATAGCGTTTGTAGAGATGTTTAACGATGGATTTTTCAAGTTTTCCACATCGCCAAGTAGTGTTCCGTGCCAAAACAACTATAGTTTGGACAAGGGTCTGCTCGTTTGATTTTCTTCCACGGTGTTCTCCCATCTCTTCTCTCCCAACCAACCTTTCAAACTACAGCAATTCATTTAAACTTTTGTTCCAAGCAAAGGGAAGGTTCTTAAGAAACGAGTGATCCTCTAAAGAGTTTTTTTCAGGTACAACCCATGTTTTGTGCCATAGTATTTTTCTAGTTTACCCACTGTTTGAAAGCTTAAAGCTTTGTAGAGTTTGATGGCAGCATGGTTGTCTTCGCGGACTTCAAGTCGACATTCAGTTATTCCTTTCTGTTTTAGGATTGTCTCTATTTCTTTAAGGAGGTTTGTAGCTATTTTCTGCCGCCGAATTTTGGGTGGAACATTAATGGTTATTATATGTCCAAACTCGGTGTTTTCTTCAACTTCCACTTGAGCAATAATAAATCCTGCTATATCGCCGTCCACTTTGGCGACTAAAGCGATGGTATTATAATCTGTAAGTAAGTAAGCTATTTGGCGTTTGCTGAAGGCTTCTTGGTCAAAGCATTCCTCTTCAAGTTCATAGAGCTTATCGAGAAGTTTTATCGTTGCAGTTTCAATTTTTACTTCCATTTTGCAGGTCTAAAATAATTAGAGTTGGGGGGAGATTTTAGTTTTTTCGGTCTCCACAGATTTAGATTTCGCAGGAATTAACTCAAGGTATTGCTGAGCGCCGAAACCGATGAAGAAACGGAACCACAAAGTTATAACGCGCACCAAAATTGTAGCTGTAGCAGCTAACGGTCCGGCTACACCCATCGAAATATAGAGGGTGGTCATCACGGCTTCGGGGAGTCCGACTTCAAAAGGTACTCCAATTGGAATTGCTTTAACAGCTAAGAAGATGGCTGAAGTAACGATGATTATGCTCCATGTAACCGGGTGACCGAGCGATTGGAAAACAAGGAATGGAATGCTTAAACTGAAAAGCCATGAAACAACTAGGAAAAATACTGAGCCAGCTATGGCTTTTGGAGCATGCCTGAACTCTTGCATTGCTTCATGAAAATGTTGTGTAGCTTCGACAGCTTGACCTGTAATTTTTGTCAAGTTTACTCTTCCAAAAGTGATTTTGTAAACAGCGTGCGTTGCAAAATCAATAATTTTTAGGGTCCATTGTTGCTTGAAAGATAGAACGAACATTAAAACGATGATTCCCACAATTATTGCGGCTACAAAAATAAGCGCGTTGAAAACTAACGGGTTAACTTTTCCGCCAATAGTTAACAGAACTATTCCCGCAATAAGGGCAATTACGTTTAACGCCATACCCAAAAGTCTGTGTGTAAATAGTGAGGCTACGACTTTTCCGAAGGGACCGCATTTGTCTCTTGTGCACAGGTACGTCCGAGTGACTTCTCCACTTATGGACTGGGCTGGAACGATGGTATCAACGTATATTCCATACCACACGTAGAGGTAAGCTCTAGCTGTTGTCATTTTGATTTGTAAATAGTTTGTCAAAACTTTCCATGATCCAGTGAAGAACAACACTTCCAGCAAACCGAACACAATTGCTACTCCATAAACTAGCGGATCAAGGTTTTGAGCCGTTGCAAGGATGCCTAAAATATCCACCTTGTAAAAGTAGATGTATATGAAAAAGCCAACTAAACCAATTAACGGAAAAACCGCTGTCTTCCAAGTTAGCTTAGGTTTAGTGGGTGGTTCCAATAGGCTTTTTCACCTGCTTTTAACGGAGAGTACTAAACAGCAATTATATACTTTACCCAAATCTTAGCTTACGTTACTCCAAGCAATCCATAATGGTTTGGTGAAGAATTTGCCTGTTTTTCCAAAATTTCCTTAGATTATATATAAGCGGAGGGCTTATTGATGGTAAACCCGAATCTGTGGACATAATGCGTTTAAGCAGTGAGATAAAATGAAAATAAAATCCCAGTTTTTGATTTGCATCGTCGTCTTCAGTTTGATACTTATTATTATCGCTGCCTCAGTTGCAACCACAGAGCAGAAAGTAACTCAACTTAACTCCCAAGAGGCACTCTCCAGTAACATCGAACGAGGAGCAGGCATCTTAAACAGTGTATCTATCGATTACTACCTATACCAAAACGACACATCGCGTTCTCAATGGCAAGCCAACATTACTTACCTCTCTAGCGACTTGGCAAAACTGGAACCCAACAACCTGCAACAGCAAAATCTCGCAAATAAAGTTAGCCAAGACCTGCAAAATCTTAATGCCCAATTCGATGACCTAGTTACCTACTTGCAAAGCGCTTCCCGAAGTGTAAGCGTCAGAATAGACCCAGTATTTCAGATTAAATGGGGCAACATGGCAAATCAAAGTTTGGCTTTGACCTCGGACGCTTACCAATTGTCGCATTCATTAGATGCTCAAGCCCACCAAATCAATGATACAAATACCTTACTCATTATTTCACTTGTCGCAACATTCGGCGCTTTCTTAGCATCAATCTATCTTATTGTTTTTCGCAGAGCATTAAACTCAGTAGGAGCCCTCCAAAACGGAATAAACACAATCGGAGCTGGAAACCTCAATTACACAATACAAACCAAAGGCCAAAACGAAATAACTGAACTATCAAGTGCTTTCAACCAGATGACAGCTAACCTGAAAACAGTAACCGCATCCAAAACTGACTTAGAACAAGCGCAATCCGCTCTGATAGCCAGCGAACAGCGCTGGTCAACAACACTGGCAAGCATCGGTGACGGTGTCATAGCTACTGATTTGGCGGGCAAAATTACATTCATGAACGGCATAGCCGAAGAATTGACAGGATGGACAAATAGTGAGGCATCGCAGAAACCTGTAAAAGAAATTTTCAATATTGTTAACGAGCAAACCCGAAGTGAGGTTGAAAACCCGGTAAGCAAGGCGCTTGAGAAAGGCTTGGTTGTTGGATTGGCTAACCACACTGTCTTAATTAGAAAAGATGGCACGGAAGTTCCAATCGACGATAGTGGAGCACCAATCAAAGACAAAAACGGCATAACAACAGGTGTTGTCCTGATATTCCGAGACATAACAGAGCGGAAAAAAGCTGAAGAAGCATTTAGAGAGAGCGAGCAACGTTTGAAGTTCCATGCTGAAAACATTCCCCTCGCAGTAGTTGAGTGGGACCGCAACTTTGTAGTTACTCGCTGGGCTGGAGAGGCCGAAAAAATGTTTGGATGGACGTCTTCAGAGACCATAGGCAAACCAATCATGGATCTTCACATGATTTACGAGCCGGATATTCCTATAGTAGAAAAAACTATGGGCAAGCTTACCAGTGGTGAGACTAAGGTTGTCTCGTCAAACCGCAACATAACCAAAGAGGGTCGAGTGATTTACTGCACATGGTATAATTCTGTTTTGCTTGATGCAAACGGGAAAATGGCTTCAGTATTTTCATTTGTTGACGATTACACATCAAAGGTAACAGCGGAAAAGGCACTCGAGGAAAACAACAAAAACTTGGAGAGACTTGTGGAAGAACGGACTAAACAGCTGAGAGATTCAGAGCGGCTTGCGGCTATTGGTGCAACTGCCGGTATGGTGGGACATGACATCCGCAACCCCTTGCAAGCCATCACAGGTGATGTTTACTTGACAAAAACAGAGTTAGCAGACATGCCTCAGAGCACAGAAAAACAGAACGCTTTAGAAAGCCTCCATGAAATCGAAAAGAACATTGACTACATCAACAAAATCGTAGCTGACCTCCAAGACTTTGCGCGACCATTAAAACCGCACTTTGAGGAGGCTGACTTAAAGCTGCTATTCCGTGAGTTGCTGGCTAAGAATAAGTTACCCGAGAATGTTAAGGTAACCGTTAAGGTGGATGACCAAGCTAGAAAAGTGTTAGCTGATTCTGCATATATAAACCGCATAATGTACAACCTG
The DNA here is from genome assembly GCA_963782525.1 of Candidatus Bathyarchaeota archaeon. Lineage (GTDB taxonomy): Archaea > Thermoproteota > Bathyarchaeia > Bathyarchaeales > Bathycorpusculaceae > Bathycorpusculum. The sequence goes on along the minus strand of CAWAKC010000003.1, from coordinate 352,955 downwards.
GTAACCAACGCCGTTCAAGCAATGCCCAACGGCGGCAAACTAACCATCCACGCCTTCAAAAACCAAAAAGCCGACGAAATCGTCATAACCGTCGCTGATACAGGCGTGGGGATACCTGACGCTGTCAAAGACAAATTGTTCACTCCGATGTTCACCACAAAGTCAAAGGGGCAGGGCTTTGGTTTAGCTGTGATTAAACGTATGGCGGAAGCGTTAAGAGGCAGTGTCAGTTTTGATAGCGAAGAGGAAAATGGAACTAAATTTACGGTGCGTCTTCCACAAAAAATGAGTGAGAAAAAAACAGACTTTTAGAAGAGATTGGGTTTTAGAGCCCTATTTACCTCATAATTTAGTTCGGTAGTCAATTTTTTCTTTTTGAAACCTGTTTTTGGTGCTTTTCTTCTTGAATTTTGTTGTTAATTGTTGAACAATTATTTTGTTTAATAGCGAAAGAATAATGTTTATTAATATTTGCGATAAACTAAGCCCTTGACGAACCATGAACGATAAAGTTCAGGAAAGCATCCAGTATCTAAAACAATGCAGCATCGTTGAAAACGAAAGTTCTAGACTTTACGAAACTCTTTCTAGAAAAATCAACCCGCCAGAAAGCAGTTACGTTTTAGGTCTCGCCTATGACAGTTTAAAAAATTCAAAAATTATTCAAGCAGTACTCGACTATTTTGATCCTGAAGAAATAGAAAACAAAAGCACCAAGAAAAACCTAACTGAATTAGCAGCAGAGACTGCGATGCTGTTTAAAAAAGTCTCCAAAATCAACAATTTAGATTACTTACTCTCTTGTGAAATACTAAAACAACTAATTACCTTGGAAGATACAATGGGCGAGGCTTACAAAAACTACTTGCAAACAAACGCCCCAAAAACGTTAGCAGAAGAATTATCCAAGTCTGCTACGATCAACTTTGTAACCTTTAAGAAAATATTTGAGACATTTATTGAAGAAAAAATAAAACACCGAGGAACCCTCATTGACATCATGTACTCTCTGGAACTAAAACAAACAGAAATACACAGAAAAATCACTCCATTAGTTAAATACCAAAACCCCGACGCATGGATTCACGAATCAACAATACATACCTTCGCAAACCCACCACTCAACGGAAACATCCAACCCTAAAACCCAACAAACCCTAAACTATGTACCTGCCCGACTTCTCAAAATCCCGAACAATCTCCATTACACGTTTCGGCGCATTGTAGGGTCCGAGCGGAATATCTTTGAGCAGAACCCAAGGCGATTTGCAGGCGACAACTGAAGCGATGTGGGTTTCTCCGAAGCTTTTCTTTGCAACTTCAATCACTTCCCGCCGAACGCCCGTTTCTGACATTTCGCCGAGGGCATGGAGATATTCGTGGAGTAGCAGGTTGTAGATTAAGGCGTTGACCGTGGGCTTATCCTTCATCGATGCCTCAACGATGTCCACGAGCGCGCGGTTCAGCACGATGTTGTTGGTTCCAAGGGGGTAGTAAGCGCCCAGTTGTAGGGGCAAATCATCCAAAAACAACATCATACTATCCCTCCGCTTCCCAACAGCAAACTCAGCTGTTTCCTTCACGATTTTCCAGACTTCAGCATAGTCTTTTGCTTTGTCCAGTTTAGCGCCGAAAGATTCCGCTGGTTTGGGTTTGTTGTTGCTCAAAATAGTTCCTTCAAGAAAAAGAAAAGAAACAACCCTTTAAGGATTAACTAAATCAGCGTTTAGTTTTTACTAACCCTGTTTTAGCTGTTTTCGATTCCTGAAAATCACGGCTACAAACAGGGCAGATACAAACAACGGCAAAATTACTAATTCCGTAAACTCGGGTACAGTTGGCGCTGGAGTTGGTCCACCTGATGTAACTGGGCTGGGACTTTGTGAAGCAACAACTTCCGAGTTAGACATAAACGTGGAATCACCGCTGATATTTACAACGTACATTGTCCATCCCATTTGAAGGTACTCAACCTGTTTGCCGCAGTGATAAACAACGCTGGTATAGCACAGTTCCAGAGGATTCTGCCGTTTGACTTAGTTGCTGCAAGACTGTTTGTGTGTTTGTTAAGGGTATTTATGGAGGGCTACAGAAAAAAATCATAGCTAAGCCCGCTTGGTTGTTGTTGTGGTATAGCAGGGTTTCTGTCACAACTTCTGTTAAAAAAACGTGACACCGCCAATCCAAACACACCAGGGAAAAGCGTAATAAACAAAAAATTGATAAATGAGCTCTGCTTCTGTCATAGCGTTATAGGTGAAAATTAAAAATGGCAAGTAATGTCGTTGTAAAAGACATCATGCAAAAAGATGTTAAAGTCGTAAACAACAACACTGTTATGCAAGAAGTAGTTGCAATCATGAACAAATTCGACAAAGACGCAATCCTTGTGGTTCAAAGCGGGAAACCAACCGGAATCATCACCGTCAAAGACGTTTTGATCAGGGCAGTTGAAGCGAACGTTCCACTCAAAACAGTCATTGCAAGAATGGTCTACACAAACCCACTCGTCGTTATCGATGAAAACGCAACTGTTGAAGAAGCAGCTAAACTAATGAAGCACTGGAACATAAAGCACTTACCAGTTGTCGACAAAGCTGGAGCACTCGTTGGCCTGCTCGATGATAGAGCAATCGTCTACGCGGTTCCAAAATTGATGTCGATAATGGAAGAATTCTGCCGCCGAAAATAATTTCTTCCAACCTTTAGTTTTTTATTTACCAAATTTTTCCAAATATTAAAAACCAAGCAAAATATCCTGCGCAGATAAAACAAGAAAAAGAAAGAAAAATTATTGTTTAGCTTCTTTTGCCCAAGCTTCCTTAGCCAACTTGGCAAGGTTATCAGTGTTTGCTTGATCGTTTAAGTCGGTCAAAACATTTTTGATTTCGTTTCGACCAAGCAGCGCAATTTCGTTAACACGCAAAGGTTCGGGTCTTGTGGATTGGTAAACGCGCAGTGCACGTAGAACAAACCTTACGATGACGTTGTTGAGTTCTTCTTGTAGAAGGGTTAATTCATCTTTGGCTTCGGACATTTTTTTGCTATAAGCGTCTGAATCTCTTTTTCCAGTAGGTTCCATTTTATATCGGTCCTTTAAGCAGAAGATACAACTGTGCATAATAGCCTTTTCTAGTAAAGTGAGTTTTCTTAGGAAATGGGGGTTTTTGGTTTCCCAAGCTGTTTGTTGATGCATGCTTGAATAAACCCAGAGTATTCAGGCGAAGGCCTTCCTGGTCGGCTCTTGAATTCGCCATGGAATTGACTGGCAAAATAGAAGTATTTGTCAGGTAGCTCAAGGGTCTCCATTCTTCTGCCGTCGCTGCTCTTTCCTGTGAAACGTAACCCATTGTTTTTTAGGGCTTCGATGTAGTCGAGGTTTACTTCGAAGCGGTGGCGGTGGCGTTCATGAATTTCTTCTTGCCCAAACATATTATACGCCAGAGAACCTTTTTGCAGTACGACTTTGTGGGCACCTAAACGCATGGTTGCACCTTTGCTTTCTATTCCGCGTTGTTCAGGCATCAAATCGATAACGGGGTAGGGTGTGTCAGGGTTGATTTCTGTGCTGTTGGCGTCTTTTAAGCTGCAGACGTTTCGGGCAAACTCGATGACCGCTAACTGGAAACCATAGCATATCCCCAGAAATGGTATGTCGTTTTCTCGGGCATACTTTGCAGCAGCTATTTTGCCTTCTGTGCCTCTTGGACCAAAACCGTAGGGAACGAATACGCCGTCGTAATTTGATAGGTCTTTAACGCATTGGGGTTCGCGTTCAAATTTTTCTGCTTCTAAATAGGAAATGCATACTTTGGTTTTGCATGCTGCACCGCCATGCCTAAGCGCTTCAGTCATGCTAACATAGCTGTCAGATAAGCCAGCGTATTTACCTACCAACGCAATTTTTACTTCATGCTCAGGATGAACCATACCATCAACGAAGACTTGCCATTGGCTGAAGTCTTTGCCTTCACATTTAAGACCTAAACGTTGACAGATAAAGTCGCCCATACCCTGCTTGTCGAGGATAAGAGGAACTTGATAGACGGTTTCAGCGTTGTAACTGCAGAAAACTGCGCTCTCAGGTATGGTGCCAAACAGTGCAATTTTTCTAAGTGCTTCAGCATCAATCATTTGCGGGCTTCGAGCGACTATGGTGTCAGGCTGGATACCGATGCGGCGAAGTTCGTTGACGCTGTGCTGGAGCGGTTTAGTTTTCATTTCTCCTGTGACATCTAAAATTGGTACCAAGGCAACATGGACATAGAGCGTGTTTTCGTAGCCCTCTTCCACACGCATCTGGCGTATCGCTTCCAAGAAGGGTAATCCTTCAATGTCGCCAACTGTGCCCCCGACCTCTGTGAGAACAATTTCAGCGTTCACCATTTTTGCAGCGTTTCGGATTCGGTTTTTTATTTCATTAGTTATATGAGGAACAATCTGTACGCATCGACCCAGAAAATCGCCGTGGCGTTCCTTCTCGATGACTGATCGATATATTGTTCCAGTGGTCAAGTTATTTTCTTGTTTTAGGCTTAAATCCAGGAATCGTTCGTACCAGCCGAGGTCCAAGTCGGTTTCGCCGCCGTCGTCGGTGACGAAGACTTCGCCGTGCATGTACGGGTTCATTGTTCCCGCATCAATGTTAACGTAAGGGTCGATTTTAACTACCGTTGGCTTTAATCCTCTTGCTTGCAGCATTTTGCCGATGGAGGAAGTTAAGATGCCCTTGCCTACCGAACTAAGTACTCCGCCAGTTACGAAAATGTACTTAACCATGCTTTTCCCCGCAATAATCACTACCTTTCATGGCGATTTAATATAACTCTTTTGTGTGACAAGCTGTAAAAACGTGCAATTAGGCATTCAAATTCTGAACAGGTGAATAAACTATGGGGGTGGCGGTTGCCTGTATCTGCGGTTGTGTCTTAACCCTCTTAACAGCAGCAATTGACAGATTAAAATTAGCACATCTAATTTTGACCAATAAACAAACTTGTAACCCTCAACATTTATTGACAGCTCCCTTGAACTCAAATAATTTTTGGATTCAAGTGAAAAATAACATTTTTACTGCATAAGATATTAATGTCAAGTGATGCAATAGTACAGTTGGAGACCTTATATGCCTCAAGCCTTTGTGTTGATAAATGTTGAATCGGGAGCAGAAGAAGATATCGTTAAAGACCTCAAGAAGATTGAGGGTATAGTAGAAGCATACTACTCGTATGGCGTTTACGATATTATTGCTAAGGTTAAAGCTGACTCGATGGAGAAGCTCAAGGACATGGTTACTCATAAAATAAGAGCCCTCAGCCGTGTACGCTCGACTCTGACGTTGATTATGATGGAAGAATAAGACGCTTTCAGAAAAGAAACGTCAACACTTATTTTTTAACAATAAAGAAACAACTCTTTTTTATTTTTCACTCTAATCATATTGGCCAGCAAAAGCATCTCACAATAATTGGAAACATTGAACATAGGTTTCGATTAAACCTTAAATGTTTTATTGCCGAAGTCTAACAAAGGCTTGAAACCCACAATGAAAACGGCGACAAAACCCTTACGCTTAAACCCAATTGTTTTAGTTTTGGTTTTGGGTTTAGTAGCCTTCCTTCTCTATGTTTACTTCTATATCAACCCAGCACAAGTCGTCAGTATTCTCTCAAAAACCAACCTTGCAGTCTACTCGGCAGCATTTATTTCCTACTTTATGTTTGCGTTTTTCTCTTCGCTTGTCTGGCAAGGATTGCTTAACTGCTTATCAGTAAAAGTTAGCAAACGCAAAACTTTACTGTTAACATGGGTTGGATTGTTTTTTGAAGCAACCGTGCCACAGTTGGGCTGGTCAGGAGAAATATCCAAAACATACTTGCTAGCTAAAAACTCAGATATTGATGCAGGAAAAATCGGGGCATCGGTCGTTGGACAAAAAATTTTTACAATGACAATAACAATTGCTGCGTTAAGCACTGGTTTGGGTTTAGTGCTTGTTAACTATTCCCTGCCGATCGCAACAACTCTTTTAATGGTTACTGTTCTCACACTCTCGATTGCGGCGTTGGCAATCGTTTACTATGTCAGCATTAAGCCGGTAGCCACCAAAACTTTGCTTAATTTGGCAATAAAAATTGTAGTTTTTTTCAGAAAACGGTGGAGCCCTTTTGATTTCAAGCTGAAAGCGGAAGATGGGCTTGATAAATTTCATGCTGGAATCAAACAGATAACTGAGCATCCTGAGGCATTAGTTAAACCTGCAATTTGTGCCATTCTAAGTTTTATCTGTGAAATCTCCGTTATTTCTTTGTCTTTTATTGCGTTAGGTTATCCTGTTCCAATTGATAAAGTCTTGATTGTTTTTACTTTAACAGGAACGTTGCAAACTGTTGGCGTCACTTTTTTTGGGTTCCCCGAATTGATTATGACTGTTTCGTTTAATGCTTTATTGATTCCTGCTTCATTAGCGCTCTCGGTGACTTTGTTGGCGAGGATGGTAAACCTGTGGTTCCGACTGATTGTATCGTATTTTGCGTTGCAGTGGGCTGGAATAAAAATAATTAGACAGTCCCATTAATGTAAACAAGGAAACATTTTAATTCAAACTGTGCCTAAGTTATTGGTTGAGGATTGTTATGCCTACAGCGTTTGTATTAATAAATACTGAGATAGGCTCTGAATCGGATGTTTTAAAAGAGCTTAAAAAAGTTGAGGGCGTCGAAGAAGCCTCAGCTGTTTACGGAGTCTACGACATAGTTGCAAGAGTTAAAGCAGACACTATGGATAAACTAAAAGAAATTGTAACTTGGAGAATCCGCCGGTTAGACAAAGTGCGTTCTACTTTAACAATGATTGTTGTAGAAGACAAGTAGACTCATCAATTTTTCTTCTTTTAAGTAAGTAGCGGCTTTCTTTAGTTGTTTTGTTACATTTGTGACTAGCAAGCTACAATCACATAATTTTAAATCATTTTTGACCGATGTATCACTCCTGTGCATTGAAGGTAGAGACAAAATGGAAAAAGGCCTGCAGAAAAAAATTAAACTACAAGAGAGCAAACCCGTCGGAGTTCTCGCTACCCGCAAATGCACCAAGTTTTTAATCGGTTGGATGAAGAGGTTTGGTCCACAATGACCCTTTTTGTGTTTCCCCCAAACAATAAAGAGCAACCGGACCTCTGAAACCAACCACTAAACCCTAAAATTTATGGAGAAAACAAAAATGCCCACAGCATACGTCCTCGTAACACCGAAATTGGATCTGAAAAACAAGTTCTAAGGGCCTTAAAAAAAGTTGAGGGCGTCGAAGAAGCCCACAACCTACGGGGTGTTTATGACTTATTCCGTAAACGTCAAAGCCGACAGCATAGATGAATTCAAACAGATAATCACTCAGAAGATCGAAAAAATAGGCAAAATAAACATAAAATTAACTCTGATAATAACGGAAAAGCCCCCAACCTCATTCCAAGAACAAGTTCTTTTCGAAAACCCCCCAATATAAAAACTGCCTTAACCGGCTAGGCTAACAATATTTTTTACCTTCCAACGCATCTTTTTATTTTATCTTGGAGAGTAGCCGCCGTTGACGACAGAGACTATACATATTGGGTTAGATGACACAGATTCAACGAATGGGGGCTGCACCACCTATTTAACAGCGGTTTTGATCGAGGAGCTCAAAAAATTTAAAGTGCAGTTTATTGATTACCCGGGTTTAATAAGGCTCAACCCTAACGTTCCTTGGAAAACCAGGGGCAACGGCGCCCTCTGCTTGCGGTTCACATACTCAATTGAATTTGAAGACCAAATAAAAGAAACTGCCATGGCGCTATGGGAAAAACACTCAGCCATGCAAGAGAAAGGCACTGACCCGGGAATCGTCTTCTACAAAACCAAGAAAATTCCTGAGGAATTGAAAGCTTACGCCAAAAGAACCGAAACAACCATCGTAACCCTCAAAGAAGCAACCGCATTAATTAAGAAGTTGGGTGCAGAAGCGGCAGGGTTTAACTCTTGCCGAGGCATCATCGGCGCGTTAGCATCTATCGGCGAAACCCTTGAAGACGACTATACTTACGAGTTGATTGCTTACCGCACACCCGAGAACTTAGGCACCAAAAGAAGAGTCGATGAAGCCTCGATTTTTGAAATGGATAAGTTAACCCAACCCTGCACTTTCAACAACATTGACATGGAGAAAGGCCGAGTAATCATTACACCTCGTGGTCCAGACCCCATCTTATTTGGTATCCGAGGTGAAACCGCGGAAATAGTTAAAAAAGCATTTAGCTTGGTCAATTCCCCCGAACCTATCGAACGTTGGGTTATTTTCCGCAGCAACCAAGGCACAGACGCCCACCTAAGACCCGTCAATGTCCTAAGCGACCTTAAGTCTTACAGTTCAGTCATCGCCAAAGGAACCGTTTCCCAAAACCCCCGGATTATTCCCCTGCGCCACGTCATCTTCTCCATCAAGGATGATTCGGCAGAAGTGGATTGTGCCGCTTACGAGCCCACTGGTGACCTGCGAAAAATCGCAAGGGAATTATTTATTGGCGATAGCATTGAAGTTTTTGGTGCGGTTCATAAAGCGACCGTGAGCAAGCCTTTAACGATCAACTTGGAAAAAATCAAAATTCTTGAACTTGCACAACAAGTAACCCTTGAAAACCCGCTCTGCCCCAACTGCGGAAGACGCTTGAAGTCGATGGGTAAAAAACAGGGTATGCGTTGTGAAAAATGCGGCGGTAAATATAGCGCTTTGAAAAAGCAAGAATTGATTAATTCCCGAAAAATTAAGGTAGGTTTGTATTTGACTTCAACTAGATCTCAGCGTCATTTGACTAAGCCTTTTCGGCGTTATGGCCAAGAAAAGCGTGGTATTCCTGATTTCAGACTGATTAGCGGTTGGCATTCGGATTAGTGGTATATCGTTTTAAATTTTGCCATAAATCTAAAAATAAGCTTTTAGCGGGCTTTAAATTTGTGGAAAAGCGTAAACAATAAAAGGCACCTATAACACTGTTATGTTGGGCAAAAGCATACAACAACACCAATTAACATCGCCATCAAAGTCTCTCTTGAGCTAAAGTGGAACACCATCGCCAAGGTTTAGGCGGAAACAAAACTTCTTAATTTGCCATAGTAACTCAGCGAACAAAGAGACAATTCCATTTTTCTCTGCTTTTGCCCACCAAGAGTTAAAGGAGTGGAAAAAATTGGCGAAAATATCCCCCATATTTAAAAAAGTAGCATCATTTGTGTTTACTAAGCCTGCAACAGCTGGATACCCTTATGTTAAGCCTCAATTACACGATAGTTTTCGAGGACAAATGCAACTCGACTGCAAAATCTGTATAGGTTGTGGGCTCTGCAGCAGAGACTGTCCTGGGGGCGCAATAGAAATGGTTGAATTCTACAATGGAAAAAAACGTCCACAATTCAACCTATCCAAATGCCTCTTCTGCTACCAATGCGCCGAAAGCTGCCCCAAAAAAGCAATCAAAAACACAACCAACTATGAGTTAGCCACAACTGACAAAGTCTCATTAACTATGAAACCCAGACACGTTATTGTTTGTCAAGCATAGGCGTATATGGGAAACCGGTTGTTGCTGGCGGTTCCTTTTTATTTTAAAACAACCGGCACTTTTTTCTAGTTTAAATACTCTTTTCAGAAAAATAGTTTAGGGAAAGTTTTGGGAAAATTCTTTTAAGTTAACTTGATTGATTGTTCGCTAAGTTGCGGGGCTGCATAGGTAAACTCTAATCCTGCCCAATTCTCCTCGATTAGAAAAAATTCGCAGCCCCCAGCCTTCTATTTACTGTTAAAACTGGTTAAAACTGCTTTGAAATAATTCAAGCTAAAAACTCAAAATGTGAGAGGGTTCCAATTACCCCATTCTTATGCTTATATTTAAATCCGTGAAACCCATAAACCCATCCCACAACAAATCAAAAAGAGGCATCCATAATGGTTGAAAAAAGTTTCCCAGCAGACGCTTATGCGCTTCCATTCTTCAAACAAGAAGGCTTTATAAGAAAACATTGTCCAAAATGCGGCGAATACTTCTGGACACAGAATGCAGATCAGGAAACTTGTGGTGAATCTGGCTCAGACGAGTGTGGATGTTACACTTTTCTGGGAAAACCTGCAACAACCAAAAAATTCAGTCTCCCTGAGATGCGGGAAGCATTCTTATCGTTTTTTGAAAAGAACGGCCACACGCGGATTAAGCCCTATCCAGTTGTGGCCCGTTGGAGAAAGGACATTTACTTAACTCATGCAAGCATCATCGATTTTCAGCCTTATGTTACTGAGGGAATAGCGCCGCCTCCAGCTAACCCGCTTGTGATTTCGCAACCATGCATCAGATTAACTGACATATCCAACACAGGACCTACATTCGGACGGCACTTAACCATCTTTGAGATGGGCGGAGCTCATGCTTTCAACTACCCCGACAAAGAAGTCTACTGGAAAGACGACACCGTCCGATTCCACCACCGCTTTGCCACCGAATGCCTCGGCATAAAATCTGAAGAAGTAATCTACAAGGAGGGCGTTTGGGTTGGCGGAGGAAACGCCGGTCCAGACGTTGAATGCATCTGCCGCGGCCTCGAAGTTGGCACATTAGTCTTCATGCAGTACAAGGTTGTCGGCGACGACTTTGTCGAACTACCCATCCGCACCGTAGACACAGGGTATGGCATTGACCGTTTTACATGGATAAGTCAAGGTGTTCCAAGCCTCTTCCAAGCCATCTACGGCAACTTACTTGATAAAGTCATGTCTATGGCGGGAATAACCAACATCGACAACATATTCCTGATGCGAGTCGCCAAATATTCAGGTTTAGTTAGCGTTGACAAACGCGCAAACCGAATGGTCGCCAGAAAACGTGTTTCTGAACTTACAGGCATTGACTTGCCAACGCTGGAGAAAGTTCTTGTTCCAATCGAGAACGCTTGGGCAGTTACCGACCACACCAAAACCCTCAGCTTCATGCTCTCAGAAGGCGTCGTGCCATCCAACATCCAAGAAGGCTACCTAGCAAGGCTGCTTTTCCGCCGCGTCTACCGCCTAATGCGTTCTCTAAACATGGAACCCGCAAATCTCTACGACATAATCGACATGCAGGCGGATTACTGGGGCCAAGACTTCCCACGCATCAAACAAATGCAAAATGAAATCATAGAAATGCTTAAAGTCGAAGAAGAAAAATTTGTGGAAACCCTCAAACGCGGCGAAGGCATGGTTAAACGCATCGCAGCTGACCTCAAATCCAAAGGCACAGGCAAACTTCCTATGGATACCCTCTCGGAACTGTACGATTCACATGGGCTTCCCCCAGAAATCGTTAAGCAAGCTGCTGAAAAAGAAGGCGTCGAAGTTGAGGTTCCCGAGAACTTTTACGCATTAATCGCTAACCGCCATATGCAGGCTCCAAAACCCGTGGAGGAGGAAGAGGCACAGGCTGAGCAGGCTCTTCAAAAAGTGGCGGAGCAACTACCTGCAACTGAGCAACTGTACTATTCAGACGTTTACCAGAAAGAATTTGATGCTAAAGTCCTAAAAATAATCAACGGCACCTACGTTGTACTGGATAAGACCTGCTTGTACCCTGAAGGCGGTGGTCAACCGACCGACCAAGGCTGGCTAACAAGCGGCAACACCAAGTTTGATGTGGTTGATGTTCAGAAAATCGGCAAAGTTATCGTTCACAAACTCAAAGAGCTCGCTACATTCGATGAAGGCAGCATCATCCACGGTACAGTTGATTGGGATAGACGCTATTCCCTAATGAAAGCCCACACCGTAACTCACCTCATCAACGGCGCCGCAAGGCGCGTTTTGGGCGAGCACGTTTGGCAATCAGGCACCCAAAAAGGCTTAGAAACCTCTCGCCTCGATATCTCACACTACCGCAGACTAACCCAGGAAGAAATCCACCAAATCGAAACCCTCGCAAACCAAGCTATCGGCGCAAACATGAAAGTGGAAACCACTTGGCTGCCACGCAATGAAGCAGAATCTCGCTACGGCTTCAGGTTGTACCAGGGCGGAGCGGTTCCCGGCAAGGACATCCGTGTCGTTAAGACGGGCGATTGGGATGTTGAAGCATGTGCAGGCACACACCTTGGGCACACCGGCGAAGTGGGCTTTGTAAAAATCGTCTACACTGAACGCGTTCAAGACGGAGTAGAACGGTTAGGCTACGCGGTTGGGCTTAAAGCATTAAAGGCAGTTCAGGACCAGGAGAGTTTGCTGTGGAAAGTCTCTGAAGCCCTTACATCACCCATAGATAAACTCGACAAAACCGCAGAAAAAGTCGTAAAAGAACTCAAAGAAGTAACTGCTGAAAAACGCAAACTAATCAAAGAACTCGCAACTAAAGAAAGCACAGTTGGCCAAACACAAAGTTGCGAAGCAGCTACCGAAATCAACGGTGTAACCATCGTTAAACGAGACTTTGGCGAAGAAATCGATTCCGATCGAATGTTGCGGACAGGCAGTGAACTCATAAAACGTAACGACGCAACCGTCACCCTCTTCTATGGTTCAGCCGGCAAAACTTGCAGGCTCATGGTTATGGCTGGTGAAATCGCCGTGCAGAAAGGTATCAATGCTGGAGCCATCGTAAAGGAGGCGGCGCCGATTTTTGGCGGGGGAGGCGGCGGAAGACCAAACTTTGCGCAGGGCGGCGGCACAAAACCTGAAAAGCTTTCGGATGTAGTTCAGGCGGCTGAGGAAGCAGTCAAAAAGCAGCTAAAGCAATAACGCCGAATCCTCTTCCTTTTCGTTTTTTCCGATCAGTTATCGATTTTTTTATTAAGAACCCGTTCTATATCAAGCAGTCTGAGGGGGTCATGACATGGATGCTTTCAAATTAACTGTGCTTGGCGCTGTAATGGTTTCGATGGTTGCTTTAGGAGTCATTGTCTTAGTCACTCAAGATGCCATAACCAACTCAACTGCTCCTGACGAAGAGAGGGGGCTGGTGACGTCAAAATCGCCAATCACCGATAAGCCCAAAGTAAATTACGGGGTTAGCCTCTCGGATGGACGAACACTCTACATCCAAAACGATACGGTGCTCTATAACAGCATTATAGAAAACCAAACGTACCTTTTTGATTGCCGCATCAACTTTAACGACCATATGTTACAAATCCAAAGTGTTAATCCTCAAGGGGGCTTGGTAATTTCAAAAGTTGCAGTTAACGATAAACCCTCCGTGCACTATGCGGTTAATCTTGCTAACGGTCGGACGTTCTACATTGCCAACAACGCGACTTTGTATGGCAGCATTGTGGTTAACCAAACCTATCTTTTTGATTGCCAAGTCGACTATGCCCATGACATGTTGCTGATTAATAGAGTTCAACTTGTGCCTGAAAGTAACCCATAACTCGGCTTTAGAGATAGTTTTAGATTTTGTGAAAGCTTAACGTATTGAAATGTGTGCTTAACCGCTTTTTGAACGTTCTTTTCTTGGCTTTTTGTTATTTTTTGCAGAAAATTTATAAGCAACCATGCACAAGTGTGCTTAAGGTGAAGCGGTGCAAAAGGCACCAAACGCTGGTGAATAAATGCGTAGAAGCTTAACAGTAACGCCGGAAAACGATAAAAAAATCCTGCTTACAAAAGGGCGCTTCCTAACGGGGGATGCACCTCTAGATATAGATTACACCACTATGGTAAACATATTCATTGAATTAGGCTATAAACTAATGACCGCAGCCTGGAATGAAAGCGCAAAACCTACAATTTGCATAGATAAAAACGAAATAGTTGAATCCTTTAAAAAACATGCCTTCAGCAACGAACTTAAAGAAGAATCAGTCGGAGACCAAGTCGCCGAAATCATCTTCAAAAAACTAGTTGAACAAGCTGGCCTAGCTCAAGGCGGGCAAATTAATCAAAGCCAAACCCCTGCTTTGCCACCCCAAGAACCGGACGTATCAAAAACTAAAAAACCAAAATACATTAGTTAAGGAGAAAAAGCCATGTCCCTTCAAAAAAATGCTCCAATGTCAGGGTATTTCCCCGCAATAATAATCCACAGCAAATTGCATCCACTGATTGCGTTTATTAGTTCGGATTCGTCTAGCAAGAGGAGGACAAGCTAATGGTTGATGCGCAAGAGCCTCAGCCAGTTAATTTTGAGGAGCTTTTGGAATCTGAGAAGAAGCGTTCCGAAGATTATCTGACGAGGCTAAGATATTTGCAGGCAGATTTCGAGAATCAAAAGAAACGTTTCGATAGAGAAGCGGAGCAAATTAAAAACTATAGCAACGAACGCATTATTATTTCGCTGTTAGATGTGGTGGATGAGTTAGAGTTGGCAGTTAAGAACGGAGAAATCTCCACCTCTCCCGAATCCCTGATTGAGGGAGTTGAATTGACGTTGAAGAAGCTCAGAAAGGTTCTTGAGCAAGAAGGCGTTACACCAATAGAGAGCCCAGAGGGCAAAATTTTTGATCCAGCCCGCCACAACGCCGTCGTCACCGAAGAAAAAGAAGATGTGCCCGAGTGCACGGTTCTAGAAGAAATCAGGAAAGGCTACATGATGCGTGGCAAAGTTATACGGCCAACCATCGTCAAAGTAGCTGTAAAGTCAACAAAAAAAGAAAATCAAAGTAACCAAAATTCGGAGGAAAAAAAATAAATGAGTAATCCAAAAACAAATGAAAAAGTGTTAGGTATCGATTTGGGAACAACCAATTCAGCTGCTGCTATATATGAAGGCGGACATGCAACGGTTATTCCAAGTGCAGAAGGACCCACTATGGCGGGCAAGATGTTTCCGTCAGTGGTTGCCTTCACAAAAGACGGTCAACTCTTGGTAGGTGAATCGGCAAAACGCCAAGCAACCACCAACGCGGAAGGCACAGTCTTCGAAATCAAACGGAAAATGGGTACGGACTACAAAGTCAACATCTACGGCAAAGAATACACACCGCAGCAGATCTCAGCGTTCATATTGCAGAAGATAAAGAAGGACGCAGAAACCTACCTTGGCGGCACAATCAGCAAAGCAGTCATTACTGTTCCAGCTCACTTCAACGACAACCAGCGACAGGCTACTAAAGATGCCGGGGAAATTGCAGGGTTCCAAGTCATGCGAATAATCAACGAACCCACCGCTGCATGCCTTGCATACGGCATTGATAAACTTCAGCATGAAATGAAAATTCTCGTGTTCAGCTTCGGCGGCGGAACCCACGATGTAACTCTAATGGACTTTGGCAAAGGAGTCTTTCAAGTACTAAGCACAAGCGGAGACACTCAACTGGGCGGAACAGACGTTGATAAAGCAGTCGTAGACTACATCCTTGGAGAATTCAAACGACAAAACGGAATAGACATTTCAGGCGATCGGATGGCCATGGCACGGTTAAAAGAAGCCGCTGAAAAAGCCAAAATCGAGCTGTCCACGCTCATGAGCACCGACATTGACCTACCATTCTTAACAGCAGACGCATCAGGACCAAAACATCTCCGCTTAACATTGACGCGGACTAAGCTTGAATCTCTCGCCCAACCCATTGTCGAACGCACAAGACCTACACTCCTAAAAGCCCTCGAAGACGCCAAGCTAACTCCCCAAGGAATCGACAAAATCATCCTTATCGGAGGCATGACTAGAATGCCCCTCGTACAACGCTTCGTTGAACAAATCTTGGGCAAAGCTCCTGAACGCGGAATTGACCCCATGGAAAGCGTCGCAATCGGCGCAGCCATTCAAGGCGGAGTTGTTTCAGGCGAAGTCACCGACCTACTGCTCTTAGACGTTACACCATTAACCCTTGGCCTCGAAACTATGGGTGGAGTATTCACCAAAGTAATGGAGAAAAACACTACCATACCCACCAAACGGAGCCAAGTCTTCACAACAGCCGCAGATTTCCAAACCGCAGTCACCATCCATGTCTTGCAAGGCGAACGACCAATGGCAGCCAATAACGTCTCACTGGGCGAATTCAACCTCGTTGACCTACCACCAGCACCACGCGGAGTTCCGCAAATCGAAGTAACCTTTGACATAGATGCGAACGGCATCCTAAACGTAACGGCCAAAGACCGCGCCACTGGCAAACAGTCTAAAATCACCATATCAGCATCAACGAAGCTTTCCAAAGAAGAGAAGGAACGGCTAATCAAAGACGCAGAACAATTCGCGGATCAAGATCGCAAGACTAAGGAAGACGCAGAAACCCGAAACAATGCAGATAGCCTCGTCTATACAGCTGAACGAACCAAAACTGATCTTGCAGGAAAACTTTCAGCAGAGGAAACAGGCAAAATCGACGCAGCCGTAACAGAACTCAAAAATGCATTAGCAAGCAACGACATGGTGCAAGTCAAAGCCAAAACCGATGCACTTCAGAAGGTTCTGCAAGAAGTCGGAACTAAAGTTTATCAGCAGGCAGCAGCCGAGGCAGCGAAGCAACAAGGTCAAGCTGGACCACAACAAGGCGGTCCACAACCAGACATGGGCCAAGAACCACCACCAAGCGGCGGACCCGAAGCAGGACCCGAAGGCGAACACGTTGTCGACTCAGAGGACTACAAAGTGAAATAGCCCTAGACTGCAATAATTCCTTTTTTCTTTTTTTTCTAATTGCAACTAATTATAAGCAAGCAGTTTAATAGTGGAAATTTAAAATTTTATCAATTCTTGAAATACCCAAAAAATACCCTTTTAGTTTGTCCCATGTGTGGCCAACAATTTATTTCTCCATAAACACCACTTCGCAAAGCTTTAATGCAGTTTCAAACTAATCGCTAACTTGTTGGTGTGGCTAATGGGAGATTCTCCTCTCGCAAAAATAGGTGACTCTTTGGCAAAAGACATTTACCGTGAAATAGAACAAGATCAAAAACAGGAAGCAATAAGCAAAAGAGACGAATGGTGAGTCCCTTTAGAAACCGTCTCCAATCCAAAACACTGAAGGAAATATGGCAGTGTATAGGCAACAACAATTTCCAAAGAACTTAACAGTCAACTAGGTGCACTGTTCCGTCCGGACAATAAACTTTTTCACCAACAGTAACTTGTTGATAACGAATTTTGCATTTGGAGGATCTTTCGCATCCGTCACAATCTCGTGATAAAACCACTAAAACACCTCACTATGGATACTGTAGCTAAGACCTATCAACATTATAAAAGTAACTCGACGAGCGATTATTTGTTGCTGTGGAAGGCTATCACATATGTTTAAGAAAAGAGTTTCAACTATCAATTTTGATTTAGAATGACTGAACCAGATTTACCCTATATTAAACCAACACCGGAAATTCCTCCAGAAACAAATGAAGTTGTTCCGCCTTCACCGGAAGTAAAGAATCCGTTGCCTGATCATGAACCCCTTGAAAAGGAGGAGACAGAGGATTTCATTTGTCCTGTTTGCGGAAAATCATTCAATACGAAGGCTGACCTTGATTTACATCTTGAAAAAAGTCATGGGCAATAAAGAAAGCCTAAAAAAACACCAGATTGTATTCTTGTTTTGAAGTCTTTCATTTTTTATACGTTGATTTAGCAAAGTTTTATTCGTGGGTGTGATCAACAATTCTATCATTACTTTTGAGGGAGGCGAATTTATGGCGAAATGTCCAAAGTGCGGTAAGGAAGTTGCTCCTAAAAAATCTTGGAAGATGGCTGGCAGGCCTGACAAAGCAGGGAAGAGAATGGAGCTCACGATAGGTCTGTGCGAGTGCTGTGGCAAAACTTTTAGGACGGTACTTAGCAAACAGAAAATCTAATTTGTTAAGATAAATAAAAACACTCTCCTTTTCTTTGGATTTGAACTCTCTATTTGGAATGGGGTTAGGGGTGTGAGTTTTTCCGGAAAGGAGAAAAGGAGAAACCGGTCACACCCCTTAACATGTGTTTTATTAGGCCAAGTTGGTAGAAAAAGCTTGTTAAGAAGCGCAAATAACCGATTTGTCAACTCGACTTTGCAAGCTTGTGAATTTGCCCGCTTAAAATAAGCGAAGTTAAATTTGTAAGGCAAGATAAATTTAGAAATAAAAATGGATCTTGTTTGAGCAAGAGTTAAGTTTGTTTTATCTTGCCCAGCATGGTCCATAGCCGTTTCCGTATCCATAGCCGCCTTGATAGGGGTAGGTGCTGGAACGGAGCCGTCGGTTGGAGCTTGAGGTGCTACATACCTGTTGTTGTAGGCTTGGTTTGCTCCGTATCCAAAGCAGCTGCCAATCCAACCAAGAAATCCATTGTTTGGAGCAGCACTGGGGTTTGTGGTTGTGTCTGGTTGGTTGGTGGCTAATTGGGCTGAAGCCACTCCAAACGCGACTAAGGTTAAAGCCGCCACAGCGGCTAAGGCTATTACGATTTTTGTTCTTTGCATGTGTTTATCACCATATTATGATATGTGCATGGAGGCTTATGGTAGTTGGCTGAAACAAAACTGAAACAATTCAAGAAACAGTTCAAAGTTTTGAGTAAATCATTATTTTAATAAAAAAATCAATTTCGATTTACTGCGGGAGTAGAAAAATTAGGCTTTGAAATTAGTAAGTAACAAGTGGTTTAATATACCATGAAAATAACCAAAAAACAAACTTATCTATAATAATCTCTCTTATTCCTTATGTCATTGCACGGATTATCGGCATCACTTGTTATGCTATTGGCATTTTTATGATTGAATGCGATTCTGGGCAAATTAATTGAGTTTGAAAAAAATGAGTGTAAATCAAGTTAATTTGAATAAAGAAGGTTCTAAAAGCCAACAGGTTATAGCTGAGAATTGCCCAGAATGTTCAAGCAAAAATCTTGTTCACGATTACGATACCGGCGAAACTATATGCGGTGACTGCGGTCTAGTTTGCTACGAACAAATGTTAGATAAAGGCCCTGAATGGCGCGCTTTTACACAACAAGAAAAAGCGTCAAGAAGCCGCGTCGGAATGCCTATTTCCTATTCCATTCATGACAAAGGGTTGTCCACGACTATTAGTCAAATTGACAGAGATGCATTTGGTAGAAAACTGCCCATATCTACAAGATTGCAAATGTGGCGTCTTAGAAAATGGCAAATACGTAGTCGAGTGCATTCATCTGTCGATCGAAACCTTGCTCAAGCGATGGCTGAACTTGAGCGTTTAGCCAGCAAAGTAAACATTTCTCCCCCGATAAAAGAGAAAGCGGCATTAATCTACCGAAAAGCACTAGACAAAGGCTTAGTCCGGGGAAGGTCAATCAACGCCATTGCTGCCGCGGCTCTTTATGCTGCTTGCCGCAAAGGCGGGTCACCCAAAACGCTTCGCGAAATCACCGAAGCAAGTCTAGTAGATAAGAAAGATGTTAAGATGCTACAAGCTAATTCTGCAAGAACTCGATTTTCATATGCCAGTTTCTGATCCATTGACATTTATTTCAAAGATTGCAGAAAAAAACAAAGTAACAGGCAAAACGCAGGGAACTGCTATTGCACTACTGAGGGTAGCTAGACAAAAACGGTTTTCATCAGGAAAAGATCCAATGGGTATGGCGGCGGCTGCTCTTTACATTGCTTGTATGCAGAATAATGAAAAGATAACACAAAAAGACATTGCGGAAGCAGCTGGAGTTACCGAAGTTACAGTTAGAAACAGATACAAATTACTGAAGAAACAATTAAACCTCGAAATACCTGTTTAAAAGATGTATTGCTATTCCTCATTTTTTATGAGCTTCGTTTAGGTGAAAACAAAATGAGATTAGGCATGATTCACTTTTTATTCGGTCAATTTTAACGTCATTTGACGAATGTAAATACTTAAAGCTTTCAAAGAGAAGGAAAGCTAGTTCAACTTTTGTGAGGTGAAATAAGTACATGATATTCATAGAGGAAGAGGAATGGGAAGAAACTGAAGATGAGGAATGGGAAGAGGAAGAATGGTAAAACTATTGGATTTTTATTAGACAACTTTTGTTCTTCTATCTGGTTGAGCTATTGAACGGTATTTTCCGCAATACTTGTAGGGACCATAGATGCAAGTCTCACTATTTATCTCACGGAAGCTGCAGACTTTTCGTTTAGGACAACCCCTAAAAACGCCGTGCCCCATTCTTCTAATCGATTTCAAATTGTGACTCCTGTAGTTGTCTTCATTTGTTTAAGCATTGTTGTTGTGTTCTTAAGGAGTATTTCAATGATTGAAATATGTCAGACCATATGCGATTAGTCTTAACCAATGCTAACGAGAACTAAACAACCGCACCTAGACTATTCAGAATGAGAAAAAAACCAAATTGACTCAAATAAATTGAAGCGAAGAGGCATCATTGTTTTTCTTTAAGGTTCTTTGCTAATTATTTGAGCTGTTCAGCGTAGTTTAATTGTAGATCAGTTATTAGTCTCCGCAAGTGTTCTATCTCTGCTTTATCTGAGTTAGGCTCAATTTTGTCAACAAGTGAGATTATGCAATCTATGGCAACGTGAGCTTTTGTAAGATCTTTATCTAGTTTGTTAGTGCGCGGATCAACCTTTAATCCTATGTAGCGCCATGCTTTTTCGCTCAATAGCATGATAAATACTTCTATAAGCAGGTATATGTCTAAAGAAGATATGTCAACAGGACTTGGTTCTTGCTCTTTCTTTTCAGAATCACTTGGCGTCGAGCCCAACTAAAAACACTCTCCCATTTATGCTGTCTATATGTCTCCGAGGATTTTAGCCTTTACTTTAATTTCCTGAATCGTTAGCAAGTTTAGAGAACACATTTATGCGAAACGCTTGAACTCCTAGGTTAGAATAGAATTTATCTTTAAATGAGTATATTGGGGGCGGTTAAGGGTTGGCGCTGTTAGAAGGCTGGGGAAAAAGTAGAGAGGGGGAGAATGCAAAACCCTATCATTATTGCTCAGCCCTTAAACAAAAAAATTATTGAAAGATTCAAATTAACTAATGTGCGCCTAAAATATTTCTTACTTTGGTTCAGTTAACTTCTTAATGGATGGTTTTTTCTGTTAACTGCCGGGTATTAGGACTAGAAAATTTTGTGTTAAGTGAGTTTAGCCGTGTGCCAACATATGATGGGGCGCAGAAAGTTGGGGGGGGAATTTCGCCTTATCAAGCGTTAGCTGCCAAACTCACTTAGCAAGTTTGTTGGCTTGCTATCCATTGTTCTTTGATTTAATATAAAATGATGTTGGCTTGTTTTTGAAACAACATCAGTATTCCAGCTTAACTTTTAACTTGGACGTTTGAAGAAAAAGTTAATTTGCAAGATGGATTGCATGTTATTAATGTGATTATTTTGACTAATAATGCACTTGAAGTAGTCTCGAAAGTAGAGTTTGAAAAGTTTTTGGGCAAATGGTATGAGATTGCTCATCTTCCCGCTTAGGTTTCAAAAAAATTGCGAACATACAACCGCTTAGCTATTCGCTGCTGAAGAATGGAGACATCTCTGCTAAACGAGTGCACACGAAATGGCGAATACACAAAGGCAAAAAGTAGAGCAAAAGTTGTGGACAAAATCTCCAATGCGAAACTCAAAGTGACATTTTTCTGGCCGTTTTATGGTGATTATTGGATAATAAAATTAGGAGAAGCTTACGATTTTGCCGTTGTTGGCACACTCAACCGCAAATATCTGTGGATATTAAACAGAACCCCCCAGATGGATAATAAACTCTATTCACAATTAATAGAATTTGTAAAATCAAAAGGTTTCAATGTCGAAAGCCGTATCAAAACAAGTCATAGTTAACCTTTTGACCCCTGTTGCAATAAGCTGTTGACTCAGAGTCAAGATAAAAAAAGGTTAGTTGGCTGTTTACCATCTTCCCATGCATGGTCCATAACCGTATCCGTTGCCATACCTGCCCTGGTTGGGTGCCGGAACTGAACCTGTGGTGGACGGTACTTGTGGGGCTACGTTCTGGTTGCTGTAGGGTTGGCTGTTTCTAAATCCAAAGCAACTTCCCATCCAGCCAAAAAACTCTCTATTATTGTTCAATGCTTGAACCCTTTGTTTTGAGAAAATTCCGTTGAAGAAGCGTTTTTTGTCTTTCTGTTGTACAGTTTCCTTGCTGAATTGAAATATTGATTTTTGGGCTGTATTTCATGTATTGATCTGTTCTTGTGTTCAACAGTCAGGTTGGCTGAAAGGTTTTGATATGCTTGCGTTATGTCCGAGGGTTTATTTGGCTGTTGAGGCATATAAAGACGTAAGAGATGTGTCTTAAAAAGACATATTGTAGATCCGTACATCACAGCAACAGGAGAAAAAAAGAATGAACAACAAATATCAAAAAGAAGTCCAAACCAAACTTACCAAAGGCCTATTAGACACAATTATTCTTCAAAATTTAAACCAAGAATCCATGCATGGATACCAACTCATCACCAAAATTCGCAAAGATTTCGGCGTCTACTTCGGACCCAGCACCGTCTACCCCCTACTAGGACTACTGGAGAAAAAAGGCTACGTAAAAAGCTCCTGGAACATCGATTATGAAAGACCCAGAAAAGTATACAATCTAACTAATGATGGCAAAAGTCTTCTAAGCTACACTGAAAGTTCCCTCAATCTCATCTGCAAGAATTTAGAAACCAACAACAAAATCCAAATTCAAGCAACCCCACTATTGATTGCGAGATAAATCCTTAAACAAAACCTTCCTCTAACGATAAATCCCAACTTTATTCGTGGACTTCTTTCTATCAGCTACGTCCTTGTTCTATGTGGTGGATACTCTTTGTACCTCAAAGAAATCGTTTGAGCCTGCCTTTTTGAAATGAAAGAAACACAAATCGCTAAACATAATCTAAATCTCTTGCCTTTCATTTAAAAGGGTTGAATCTCGGCTTTTGCTTTCACCTCAGTCTCCACTGCCTTACTGAGTCGTTTCAAGTGACTGCTTAAAAGCATGAAATTCAGCTTAGGTTACTTAAATAAATCAGCCACATTTTTGTTTGGGAAGTATAAAGCTATAATGATTAGTCTCCTCACGGTGATGATTAAACAAAAAATAAAGAGAAAATTAAGGATTCTACGTCATAGCAGTAGATTGGTCAATGATCTTGGCTGTTGGAGCATTCTTCTTTATGGATTCTATGCCATTTTCAGCCGATGTTCTTGATAAGTAAGATTGGCTTACAGCTATTATCTGTCCATTGCCAGCTTTCAGATTGAAACGGAACTTTCCAGCAGCATCACAATGAATTTCAAAAACAGGGTCTTGGACAACTCCCCGATGCGCAGACTCCTCCATGTTCTGTGTAGCCGCTAAATCGGCGACCTTTGCAATGGGTGCATTCTTTTTTATCGAAGCAATTCCCTTTAAAGCAGACTCTTTTGCTCCATAAGATTGGCTTGCAGCTATTATCTGTCCATTGCCAGCTTTTAGATGGAAACGGAAGCGACAAGTAGCATCGTAAAAAACCTCAAAAACCCCTGTCACTTTTGCAATAACAGGCATCAACTCGGTTATCGCTTCGGTGGGTGGCGATGCTTCAGGCATCTCCTCAACTAATGGCATGACCTCAGTGCTTGGCATCGGTTCTGCGACTTTTTCAACTACTGGCATAACTTCGGCAGGCGTTGAAGCTTCTGCTGGTTTCTCAACTACGTGCGCCATCTTGGTGTGTTCATCCAATGCTTGCTTGGTCATGAACCCCATTCCGCAAATTGGGCAAGTTAGCTCCATATTTGGCATTAGTACTCTGTTTACAACATGGACTATGCCGTTGTCTGTAACAACGTCAGTGTTTATGATGTGTGCATCATTATTGATTACTGGGTTTATATGCAAAATATGCCATTTGCGTCCATCAATCTGGATTTCCTGCCCTTGGATAGTTTTGGCTGACTTCATTTGGCCTATTTCGTCAACTGTAAATTTTCCTGGAACAACATGGTACATAAGAATCGCCTTAAGCTTTGGAACATTCTTCATCATTTCATCAACTGAGCCTGCTGGAAGCAATGAAAAAGCACTGTCATCTGGCGCAAAAATTGTGAATGGCCCGGGACCTTTTAGTGTTTCGTCTAATCCTGCAGCATGAACTGCCATGACAAATGTTTTAAAACCTCCAGCTGCAATTGCAATATCAACAATATCTTCCATTATTTTTTCACCTCCGACTAAAATTCTAAAGCTACCCTACTTTTTGTTAGCTTTCTCAGTAAGCAAGTTAACTTTGAATAACTTTATTTAAAAGGCATTGTTGTTGTGATTGGACAGTCACAAGTGCATATTTCAGTAATCTTTGTTTCTAATTGAAGTCATTGTTGAAAGCCATGTCTAAGGTTTAATTTTCTAAAAAATAATCATTATGTGTTATGGAAAAGGTTACTTCAAAAAAGGGAACTCAGAGGGGAGACAAACAAATTTTGTTTATCTCCACTGCAGGAAAGGTGTGAGAAGCCTGCATTTCTTGATTACGGATAGAGTAAGTGATGAGGTAGTTTTTTAGTTTCCGAGTACTGGTTGAACCGAAATTCAGGGGTTTGACGAAAAATAAGTTAGCCCTCAAACTTGCGCCCTTGCTCCCAGCAGAAAAGTATGCGGTAGACCCAGCTTTAGGTGAGGGTCTTGGGAAATATATGGCCTCTTTACGTCCAAAAGAAAAAAAGACCGGAAAAATAGCGATTCACACATTACCCTCTGATAAAAGGCTTTATGTTGATGACGCAAATGAATTACGAACTTTTTCAACAGAAATAGAGCATATATTAGAAAAAAATCCTAATATCTCAAAATCTTTGAAACAGTGTTTAGACCGTCTGAAGGATATGCAATGTAATATTGAAGCACTTAGAGACTCTGAAGACGATATGGAATTTAGGTATTCCTTGAAAGAATATGAACTTAACTTCAAAAAATTGCTTTTTGAAATGCTTGACGAGATGATAAAAGAGACAAAAAATGAGATGAAAAATTAACATTGAGTAAAATTAAAGACAAAATTATGGAAAATAAAGATGTACTCACTTTGCTTCTTGACTTGGCAACGCGATTTTTTCCAAAATAATTCGCTAACTAATAGAAATTAAAGTTAATTTAGTCATAAATGATATGAATGGCTTTACAGATAGAAGATTATTGCCATTTTCTTCGCTCTTTGGGGTAATAATGACTTTTTCCTTTATCGCTTCGGGGTCCATGTTTGCGAGGCTTGAAAAGCTCAATCGTGAAGTCTTTTCCCTGTTCCATTTTAATGCCTCCAAAACTAAAAAAAGACAGGGTAAAAAGTGTGAACTATAGCGTGGAGCAACTAGACTACAAAGTAAAGTAGTCGTGTCTGAGGTCTTCCTTTTTTATGTTTTGAAAGGTTAAGGGAAAATTTTTGTTTTTAGATTCACAGATTTCTATTTGGTTTTTTGTTGATACGCGTATTTAATGTTTCAGCGCTACTAAGTTGTAACCTTAAAAACCAGATTTTCTCAAGAAGGTTGGTCTTATTGGGTCTTTTTTCAACCATAGAATAAAAAAATATGAAAAAAGTGTGGTTAGTAGTTTTCTACCCAGACTTCAAAGTACGCTTTAGGATGATTGCATGTTGGGCACATGTCAGGTGCATTGGTTCCTTCGATTACTAATCCGCAGTTTCTGCATTTCCACTTTACTGGCGCATCTTTTTTGAAGACTTTGCCCTGTTGCAGGCTTTCGAGTAGTTTGTTGTATCTGCGTTCATGGTAGGCTTCTACTTTTGCGATCATGCGGAATGTTCGGGCAACTTCTGGGAACCCTTCTTTTTCTGCGACGTCGCCGAAATTCGGGTACAGCGTTCCCCACTCAAGCTTCTCGCCTTCTGCAGCTGCTTTAAGGTGGTCAGCTGTTAAAGCGAATACGCCTGCAGGGTACGATGCTTTGATTTCAACCATTCCGCCCTTAAGATGTTTAAAGAATAACTCTGCGTGTTCTTTTTCGTTGCCTGCGGTTTCTTCAAAAATCGCGCCGATTTGTTCGTAACCTGCTTTTTTGGCTACGCTTGCAAAGAATGTGTAGCGGTTGCGTGCTTGAGATTCGCCTGCAAACGCAGCTAAAAGATTCTTTTCTGTTTGACTTCCAACAAAATCCATAATTTCGACTCCTACCCCAGATTATTTGTTTTCGAAAATAAAAGTGTTCCCTGCAATCAGCTTTAGATGTATCAATGTTTTTATCTTTCAGCGGCGCTATTGTTTTTTGCCGAATGATGAGAAGGCATTAGCTAGACATCAGATGATAGCTCAGAGTTACCCAGACGGCAAAGTCTGGGAAATCCTATATGACGAAGAAGTATAGGTTTCCCAGGCGAAATATGAACAAAGTGACGGTTTTTTTGAGCGCTTCGGTTTTTCCTTTTTAAACTATTTGAAAGAAAAATAATAGTAACGCTATAGTTCATTGTCTGAGTCGATTAGGGGGTATGAAAGAAAAGGAAGGATAACCTGTAATCACAGGTTATAATGCATAAAGTTAGGCTTCGATGCTTGTGCGTTTATTCTCGACTGCTCCAGAGCCTACTTCAGGGAATTTTTCGCCCAGCTTCTTCTCTGCAGCTATCTCTGCTTCTTGGAGAATTGACATTGCATCTGCGCTTGCCATTATCGTGTTCTCGGGCATGTTGCTGCTTTGGTTTGTGGTTGAAACAATGTCTGAGAGCAGGCAGCCGATGTTTCCCAGTTCTTGGCTTGCTTCGGGAAGAATACCACACATCTCTGTGCGTACACTGTTTAGCATGCTTTTTGCAGGGCTCAACATAGCAACTACATCGCCCATTTCTGAAACTGTGCTCAGACGCATGGACACGCTTTGTAGGGCAAGGGAGGCATGGGACAGCATCTTTTCGACTTTGCGTATTTCACCAAGTTCCGTGGCAAAAATGTTCGCTCGGGCAGTGTCTCTCTGCGTCATAGCTTTGACGACTCGCTGAAAAATTTCCGCATCCCGAAGTTCAAAACGGTGAACAGCGGCATCCAACGATCTAGTTTGTGTATCTAAACGTTGCGTAACTACGCTTATTTGTTCCTTCAAATCTACCTGAGGTTTCCCAACATTCATTATTTTTGAGGCAAGCGACGGTTCCTCATTTTCTTTTTTTGTCCATTTACTGGTGAAACGATTAACCAAGATAATTTCTCCTAATTGTAATCTAGATTTCAGTAGGCGATGAGGATATAAAAAATTGTTTGAACTTATAAGCTAAAATGCGAGACCTAAAAATGCTGGTTTTTAACTTTCGTTCTAAATTTTTTGGGAGACAAAAAGTTATGTTCCATAGAGTCTTGGATGGAAACAGGGAGAATGCGAAAATTTAGTATATAAGCAAATCATTTTTCGAATATGCTGGCTCATTCTTTTCGTCGCAAAAATGTGATTTAGTCATTTTTTGTGTTTCTGAGTTGTCGAAATAGAGAAACAACTATGAGGATTGTGGCGAAGGCCGCTACCGCACCAGCGATTACGGCGACCAAGAAATTA
Source organism: Candidatus Bathyarchaeota archaeon (assembly GCA_963782525.1). Taxonomy (GTDB): domain Archaea; phylum Thermoproteota; class Bathyarchaeia; order Bathyarchaeales; family Bathycorpusculaceae; genus Bathycorpusculum. Next base: position 325,516 of record CAWAKC010000003.1, on the reverse strand, counting down.
TGTGTTTGAATGACGAATGCAAGTGAAAGGGCGGCAAGAAAAATTCCCACGTACAAATTTAATTTACTTCGTGCAAACTCTGAAAGTTCTTCCTCTATTACCGTTCTATACCTGTAAAAGAGCAGTATTACAACAATGAAAGATAGGAAAACCACAAGGAAAGCGTACGTTAAACTCGTCCAGTAATTTCCGAAAGTAAGCAACAATCCTACTTCATCAACGATTAATCCTCCGCCTGCGCCATAGAGGATAGAGGCAACTCTGCTAGTTTCTTCGTCGTTATAGCTGATTCCCAGCCAACCGCCGAGGGCAACTAAGGCGATGCCAAACCAGAAATGGTGAATGTGGATACCGCTAGTGATCAAGACGGTGGAAGGAAAGAATGTTGTGAATGCTCTTGCAGCTATGAAAGATAAAATGAATGATAGCAAAGCGATTGTTGCTAGATGAGCTCTGGGCTGAAACCTTTTAGAAGTGACTGCTGGCACCCCTCTGAGATAAAAGATACATTACTAAATTAAAGATTGCCGAATACCAAGTTCTTTCTTTTCAAGTTTTGAATGGACGGGATTTCTGCAAATTAATTAGCGGTAACTGGATTTTTCGTCAAATTTCTTAGGCTCAACATGTTAGCTATAGTAATTCTTAAATGCGCTATGGACTAATCATTTAGTTTATTCGTGAGGAAGACTAAGGTTTGGCATCAGCAGTATTGGGCAGGAAAATCGTTCTAACCGCATCCGCTACAGAAATGAGCGATTTTTTTAATAATCCATTTATCGCGTTCGTTGGAGGCTTCGGCAAAGGTCCGATCCCATTATCATACGTGCGGAAAACGCTTTATCCTCACACTGGCCGCAAACCGGACGGGCAAGCAAAGTTCGCACCATACGGACTGCGAAAAGTAGAATCCATTCTTCTGCAAGGCGGTTTTTCCCCGAAGGATATCGCAGTGGCTCACCCAGATGATCTGCAGAACTTTATCGGTCCAGAAACCAAAGTCGTTGGCATATCCAGCATGGACCCAACGGGCATGGGATATGTCAGCAAAACATATTCATCTATTGTTGGCGGCGGCGAACCCATGAACGCCATTGAATTCCGCAAACTCGTCATGCACCCCTCCATCAAAAAGTACAAGCCAAAAATCATTGTAGGTGGTTTCGGTTCATGGCAGCTGGAACGTAAACACGTCTCAGACAGTTATGGCGTTGACTGTGTTTTAGTCGGCGGCAGACCCGGACCAATCGTGGAGCTATTCAAGAAAGCATTAAGCGGTGAACCCATTCCGCGTATCGCTAAAGCTGATGAGTCCTTAAACAACTGGAACTACAATGTCGAAATGCCCTTAACCAATAACGTTGCTATACACGGAGCTGTGGAAATTAGCAAGGGCTGCGGTAGAAACTGCCAATTCTGCACGCCTACTATGCAGAATAAAGTTGATGTGCCGCTGGATAAAATTATGCAGGAAGTTGCCCTTAGCACCGCTCAAGGCAGCGACCACATTACCCTAATTACAGAAGACCTGTTCATCTATGGGGCAACAGAGAAAACATTCATTCCCAACCGTGAAGCCGTTGTGAAACTTGTCAAAAGTGTCGCCGACCACCCTGGCGTCAAGAGCATTCAGGCGTCACATATGTCATTGGCTCCTGTTTGGCATGACCCTTTGATGATTAAGCAGCTCGCTGAAATCCTCATTGAGAAAAGCTGGTATAGTTTCGGCAAAAAACCAATAATCACTGCGGAAACAGGCGTTGAAACGGGTAGTCCCCGTCTCATGAAGAAGTACATGGCGGGTAAGATGTTGCCGTTTAAGCCTGAACAGTGGCAAGACGTTGTAACAAATGCCTTTGGCATCCTAAATGATAACGACTGGTACCCCCTGGCAACACTCATCATTGGGTTGCCTGAGGAAAAAGAAGAAGATATGCTCCAGACATTGGAGTTGATGGATAAACTCAAAGGCTACAACGCATTCTATGTGCCGCTCTTCTTCGTGCCACTTGAAAACTGCGTTCTGATGAACAAGAAAGGCGCCGAAATGGATTCACTCAGCAAAGCACGCTGGGAACTCTTCATCAAATGCTGGGAATACAACATCAAAATCTGGAAACCAACCTTCCTAGAAAACCGCATACCCAACCCACTACTTTACAAAACCTTCGACAGCTTCATAATCCCATACTTCGGCAAAATATTGGGCACGTACTATGGTTTAACACGAGGCGAAAAAAGCGAACAACTAAAACAAGCCGTTTGGCAACTCAGCATGCCCATGCCTGAGTCAGCTAAACACAAAATGAAAGATAAGATTTAGGCAGTTTCTTCTGCGGCCAATTCTTCATTATTTTCTGTTTCTTCAATTGTAGGTTCTTTTACAGTTACTTCTGGCATTGCTTCTTGGGAAAGTGCCGGTATCTGCGGGGTTTCTTGGACAGGTGGCTTGAGGATTTTTCTTGCATGGGTAATGTAGCCTGTGTGACCCGTCATCATCGTGTTAGGTCGGGTTTTGCCTCGTTCAACCTGCATGGTACGCATTAAGCACTCGATGGTTTCGATGAAGACAAAGCCGTTTTCGCGGAGTGCCTCGGTGCTTTTTACCACTTGGTCGATTGTGGGGCTAAACGAGATTAGGACTCCTGAGGGTTTGAGGGCTGTATAAGCGTGCGGAACTACAAGCCATGGGACTGCAAGATCCAAAATTGCAGCGTCAACATCGCGTTCTTCGTAGCCGGTAACTGTGACGTCGCCGCTTTTCATTTCGACGCGCTCGATTAGTTTTGAGCGCTCAAGATTCTTTTTCGCGTTCTTCTGAAACTCTGGGCGCAATTCGTAAGTGTAAACTTTACCTGTATCTCCAACATATTGCGCTAAAGCAGTGGTTAACGACCCTGTTCCTGTGCCTGATTCGACTACGCGGCTGCCTGGTCCGATGCCGCTGAACATAACGATTAAGGCGGCGTCTTTGGGGTAAATAATCTGTGTGTTACGGCTGGATTTCATGATGTAATCGGTTAAGATGGGTTTTAGGGTGGTGAAGTAGATGCCCATGCTGCTCTTGATGGGTTCACCATAAGGTTTGCCGATGAGTTCATCGAGTTTCAGGTAGCCTTTGTGGGTGTGGAAGGTTTGTCCTGCCTGCATCTTTATCATGTAAGTTCTGCGAGCGTCCAAGTAGATTAGAACGTAGTCGCCATCTTGGATTATTTCGTTAGCCACAGATTTTGCCTCTTTTGGAAGAGAAACGATTTTGTTCCATTTAAGCTTTGAAACTTACATTGTAGTTGTGGGGATTAAGCCGTTCTGATTTGGGTTTGTTAAAGATGGTTTGATTGTTGCAACAGCTGGGGTGAATTGGTTTGCAGCAGCATCAGCAGCAGCATCTTCTCTGGGTTTGTTGTGGTTACGGTTTTGTCATCTTTGCTTAAGGAATTAGCGTTGCAATTTGGGTTTGTCTTTGATTGTTGTTGCAATCGGTCTGCAAAATGCAGTTGCAACAACAACAACAACAACAACAACAACAACTTCTCTTCATGTTGCAGGACAGAATTGATAGACATATTAAAAAAAATTTAAAAACTAATATATCATAAAGTCGCTAAAAATAGTTCAAGCCAGGACCCTAATGAGCAGCCAAATCCAAAAACAAACCTACCTAAACAAGTTTTCCAATTATGTAAGAAGCCACAAAGTATCTCTTGGCCTATTTTTAGCATCCTACGGAGTATTCTATCTGACTTCCGTTCTGCTTAGCCGTTGGACCATATTTGACTTAGGAAAAGACATCACAACTTACCCACCCTCAGAAATCAACACGGTTTTGCCACGAAGTTTCATAGCCCCAATTTTCTTCGTGACAAGTTTCATAGCGTTAATTATCGGTGCAATAATGCTTTGCAATTACAGCCTTCGTGGAATAAGCCCTCAAGCCCCTGCGGATAAGCAGTACGCTGCAATATTGTTGACAGCTTTTGGGTTTACTTATCAGGTTATTGGTGCGTGGCCTCTTGGGAAAGTCGTTGATTTTCCATGGCAATGGCAAAAACAGATAATTCTTAATGGAACAATTTTTGCCTGGATTGTTTGGCTTTTAAGTTTGAGTGTTTTGTTTATCGGCGCAATTTCCTTGTACAAACACAGCGTAATTTACCACAAAAAACATGCAAGAGAGGAACCGCAGGATGCCGAATCAGTGGCATAGCAAAACCGCCGAAGAGGGACTAAGCGAATTACGCGTAACACCCAATGGGTTAACAAATCAAGACGCACAACAACGACTCAAAGAATACGGCCCTAACGAAATCAAAAAAGAAAAACGAACCTCCCCCCTCAAACTTTTACTTAGCCAATTCACTGACGTCCTCATGATTATCCTTCTAATAGCAACAGGGCTTTCAATTGCTGTTGGAGAAGTAACCGATGCCATCATTATAATCGCCATCGTCATAGCCAGTGCAACATTAGGGTTCACCCAAGAATACCGCAGCGAAAAAGCAGTTGAAGCACTCAAAAGAATGACGGCACCAACCGCAAACGTTCTCCGAGACGGCAAAGAAGCAAAAATTCCTGCTAATCAGCTGGTTCCAGGCGACATAATCTTTCTCTACACAGGCGACAAAGTTCCCGCTGACGCAAGACTTCTCGAAGTCTCTACGATGAAAACAGATGAAGCTCCATTAACTGGGGAATCCTCTCCTGTCAACAAATTCACCTTGCCGTTGCCTGAACAAACCCCGCTTAATGATAGGCGAAACTTAGTTTTCAGTGGGACAGTCATCGTTTACGGACGGGGCAAAGCAGTAGTTACTTCAACAGGTATGAATACGGAGTTTGGAAAAATCGCTGAGTTGGTTCAAGCAGCACCGCAGGAACAGACGCCCTTGGAGAAACGAATGAGCGGCGTTGGCAAATGGATAGGCATCCTATGCGTGGTCGTCGCTTCAAGCGTTGGTGTGGTTGGGATATTTGTTGAGCACCGCGCCGTGGTCGACATGCTTCTTTGGGCGATTAGCCTTGCTGTGGCAGCTGTTCCTGAAGCGTTACCAGCCATAATCACTGGCTCGCTTGCCATCGGCATGTACCGCATGGCAAAAGTCAACACCATAGTCAAACGGTTACCAGCAGTGGAGACGCTTGGAAGCACCAGCGTCATCTGCAGCGACAAAACAGGAACAATGACCAAGGGCGAAATGACCGTCCAACGCCTCTATGTTAACAATCAAACCTTCAAGGTCACAGGAATCGGTTATGCTCCAGAGGGCGAATTCCAACTTGAAGACAAAACGGTCGCATTAGATGAAAACCTTCGATTACTGCTGAAAATCGCAACATTATGCAATGATTCAAGCCTAGATAAAGAACCAAAGTCTGGGAAGTGGATAGTGAAAGGGGACCCTACAGAAGGCGCCCTGGTGGTTGCAGCCTGCAAAGCAGGTGTGAGCAAGGAAGATTTAGAAAAAGATGTGCCTCGAGTTGCCGAAGTGCCATTTTCTTCTGAACGCAAACGCATGACGACTATACATTCTGTTGAAGGCAAAAGAATCGCTTACATGAAAGGAGCACCCGAAACCGTGTTGGCGAGGTGCAGCCAAATCTTCTTAGACGGCAAAGTTCAACTGCTCACAAAAGAAATTCGAGAGAAACACCACAAAATCACCGAAGTCATGTCTCTACAAGCACTTCGAAACCTCGGATTTGCATACAAAGAATTACCCCGTCGCTCTGAAAAGTTTGACGATAAAATGGAGACAGATTTTGTTTTTGTCGGCGTCATGGGCATGATTGATCCGCCGCGTCCAGAAGTCAAAGACGCTATCGGCATCTGCAAGTCTGCCGGTATCCGTGTTGTTATGATTACAGGCGACCACAAGCTTACTGCTACTGCCGTCGCCAAAGAACTAAAGTTGCTTGATGATGAGGTGCAGGGTGGACAAGTGTTGACGGGTCAGGACCTGGAGCAAATGACGGATGAGCAACTTGCGCAGGTGGTGGAGAAAGTGGTGGTTTATGCTCGTGTTGCTCCTGAACACAAAACCCGCATTGTTATGGCTTGGAAGGCAAAAGACGAAGTCGTCGCTATGACAGGAGACGGCGTCAACGATGCACCTGCCCTCAAAATGAGTGATATCGGCATCGCCATGGGTATAAGCGGGACCGAAGTAACCAAAGAAGCTGCCGACATGGTTTTAGCTGATGACAACTTCGCCAGCATCGTTAAAGCCGTCAGGGAAGGCAGAGAAATCTTTGATAATATCAAAAAATACCTTACCTTCCTGCTCCAATGCAACATAATGGAAATCCTCGTAATGTTCTTTGCCATAGTCAGCGTGCCCTATATTGCACGGTTTTTGTCGCCTGGGTCAGATGTGGAACTCGTAAATAGTGCGGCTATCGCTTTAACAGCAGTGCAGATTCTCTGGGTTAACCTTGTTACAGACGGTTTGCCCGCAATCGCTTTAGGCGTTGACCCCGGTGACCCCGACTTGATGCAGCGTAAACCTAGAAAACCTAACGAGAGTATCTTTAGCAAAGACGTCAAAGTCTACCTAAGCACAGTACCTATCTTGATGACGGTGCTATTGTTAGTGGCATTCTATTCCCATATGCCTTGGCTAAGCAACTTCAGGCTCATGGAGGCACGAACCCAACTGCTCACTGCAATGGTAGTTATGGAGTTAACTGTAGCCATAACCTGCCGCTCCCTCAGGTACCCAGTTTTCAAAGTAGGTATTTTTAAGAACAGGTTCCTCTGGTATGCAGTTCTCTCCTCCTTTGCATTACAACTGGTGATTCTCTATACGCCTGGTCTGCAATCACTCTTTGACGTTCACACGCCTGAACTTGTCGATTGGGCGGTTGCTGCATTATTCGCCGGAACGGTTTTTGCATTCATCGAAATCGGCAAATTTGTTTCTTCCCGCAGGCAAACGCTCAATTTCCAAAGCTTTATAAAAAAGAAAGCTGAATTCAGTTAAAACAAATCGGTGAAAACAATAATGAGTATAACACAAAAATTAGCTAATCCTGCTCCACTCGGACTATTAGGCTTCGGACTAACAACTGTTCTGTTAAACCTGCATAATGCTGGCGTTTTTCCACTCGACACAATGATTCTAGCCATGGGCATTGCTTTTGGCGGCTTAGCACAGATAATCGTCGGCGTAATGGAGTACCAAAAAGGCAACACATTCGGTATGGTTGCTTTCAGTTCTTACGGTTTCTTCTGGTGGTCACTTGTTCTCTTGTTAGTTCTGCCAAAAGTGAGCTTTTTGGTTCCTGGATTCGCAGCGCCTAATGATGCATCAATGGCAGCATACTTTTTCATGTGGGGAATATTCACGTTCGCAATGTTCTTCGGCACCCTCAAAGCTAATCGTGCATTACAATTCGTATTCGGAAGCCTCTTTGTACTCTTCTTCATGCTTATGACACGTGAATTACTCGGCAACCCAACCTGGTTCAACACAATCACCGGAATCGAAGGCGTTATATGCGGCGCAAGTGCAGTCTACCTTGGTCTCGCTGAAGTCTTAAACGAAGCCCACAACAAAACCGTTCTTCCAATCCTGCCAGTCAAAAAATAAATTTCCAAATTACCCTTTTTCTTTTTAAATCTTTTAAAATATTCGGTTGCATGCTTGATTAAAGGAGTTTGTTTTTTAACATAAATATGTCAAATATGGTCTTCGCTTTTTTGTTTTACAAAAAACCACTGAAAAAACTTATATTCTCTAAGCCTAATTCTTCCCAGCATCACAGGAATGATAGACATGTCAGATAGTTTACCTTTCAATGAAAGATACAGTCCAAGTATTGCAAAGGTTTCTTCTGGAGAAATACGCAAAAAAGTATGGGAAGAATCCATAAAGAACCCGGATGAGTTCTGGGCAGAAAAAGCGAAAGCCATCGACTGGTTCAAAGCGCCAACCAAAATGTTAGATGACTCGAACCCGCCGTTCTTTAAATGGTTCCCCGATGGAGAACTCAACATCTGCTACAACGCACTTGACCGCCACGTGAAAACCGCACGCAAAAACAAGCTTGCCTACATTTGGGAAGGCGAGATGGGTGAAGTAAAAACTTACACTTACTACCAACTATACCGTGAAGTAAACAAAGTTGCAAAAGCACTAAAAGACCTAGGCGTCAAAAAAGGCGACCGCGTCGCAGTCTTCTTACCCGTCATTCCAGAGTTGCCAATCAGCTTGCTTGCAATCGCAAGACTCGGAGGAGTTCACACCGTTGTCTTCTCAGGATTTAGCGCAGAAGCACTTGCAGACCGTGTTAACGACTGTGAAGCAAAAATCCTCATAACCTCAGACGGCAGCTTCCGCAGAGGCAAACCAGTTGGAATCAAAGACAACGCAGACCGGGCAGCACCCTTGATGCCAAACATCGAGAAAGTCCTCGTTGTCAAACGCACAGGTCAAAACGTCCAAATGAAAGAAGGACGAGACGTTTGGTACCACGACGCGCTCACAGCAGCAGGCGCAAATGCTTACGTTGAACCAGAAAGCATGAAATCAACCGACCCACTGTTCATCCTCTACACTTCAGGAACAACCGGCAAACCAAAAGGCGTCCAACACGGCACCGGTGGCTACCTCGTTTGGGCTTACTGGACCCTGAAATGGGCATTTAACCCCAACGACGAAGACATCTACTGGTGCGTTGCAGACATCGGCTGGATTACCGGTCACACATACAACGTTTACGCGCCACTTAGCCACGGCATAACCGCGTTCCTCTTCGAAGGTACCCCAGACTTCCCAGCACAAGACCGCTGGTGGAGCATGATTGAAAACCACGGCATCACAATACTCTACGGCACCCCAACCGCAGTTCGTATGTTCATGAAATTCGGTGAAGAATGGGTTAACAAACACGACCTGTCCACGCTACGTGAACTCGGCTCAGTAGGCGAAGCTATCAATCCAGAAGCTTGGAAATGGTATTACCGCGTAATCGGCAAAGATCGCTTACCAATCATCGACACTTGGTGGCAAACAGAAACAGGCGGCTTCATGATTTCACCCGCAGCAGGCATAGAAATGACACCGCTCAAACCGGGCTCAGCAACGTTGCCTTTGCCTGGAGTTAACGCTGACATCGTCGACGAAAAAGGACAATCAGTGGCACAAGGTAACAAAGGCTATCTAGTCATAAAGTCTCCATGGCCAGGAATGTTACAGACCGTTTGGAAAGACGCTGACCGCTTCAAACAAACATACTTTGGCAAATGGCCAGGTATCTACTATGTCGGCGACTACGCAATCCGTGACCCAGATGGATACTTCTGGCTACTTGGCAGAGCAGACGAAGTCTTAAAAGTTGCAGGACACAGAATCGGCACCGTCGAACTCGAAAGCGCACTTGTATCTCACCCAGCAGTCTCAGAAGCAGCAGTCATGGGCAAAGAAGACGCAGTCAAAGGCGAAGTCCCAGTAGCATTCGTAGTATTACGCCAAGGATTCCAACCATCAGACGAACTACGCGCTGAACTCACAAAACACGTCCGCACAACCATCGGCCCAATCGCAACCCCCGACGCTGTCATCATCGTTAACAAATTACCCAAAACCCGCAGCGGCAAAATCATGCGCAGACTCCTCAAAGCAGTCCTAACTGGAGCACCACTAGGCGACACATCCACCATCGAAGACGAAGGCAGCATCGAAGACATCAAAGCAACATACGCAGAACTACGCAAACAACTCGATAAAAAAGCCTAAAACATAAACAACATTTCTTTTTTTATTTTTTTATAATCTATTTTAACTTGAGTGTAATCTGGACTCGGGGTTTTCCGGTTTAGCTTTTAGTTTTTTAGATGCTAATAAAATCGCTGTGACAACAATAACAGCCGTAACTACTAATCCAACTATGATGGGTAAAGAGTTAGAGTTTGAAGTCGAAGAAGATGCGTGTGAATTGCCCAAAGCGTAAACATCGTTGCCGCCGCCATAGTAGATTACGTCGTTGACAAACGCGGGAGAACCAGCCACGCCGTCGCTGGTGAAATTCCAGAGTTTAGCGCCTTTAGTTGTGTTGAAAGCATATAGGTTATCATCATTCGACCCGACGTAAACTACGTTGCCTACAACAACAGGCGCTGTACCAACCACGTCGCCTGTAGTATAGTTCCAAAGTTGGCTGCCGCTAGAAGCGTTCAATGCATAAAAGTTGTCGTTCCATGACCCCACGTATACTATGCCTCCTACAACCGCTGGAGATGAAGCAACCATGCCGCCTGCATTGTGATTCCAGAGTTTGGCGCCGTTAGACGAGTTCAGTGCATAAACATAATTGTCCCACGAACCAACATAGACTACTCCATCGACGACGGCTGGAGACGAATTAACTACGTCTCTCGTGGGGAAGCTCCAGAGTTTGGAGCCGTTGGTGGCGTTAAAAGCATAGATGTTGTCGTCCCACGAACCGACATAGACCACTCCGTCGACGACTGCAGGCGAAGAAGCGAGCTCATTGCCAGTTTTGTAGTTCCAGAGCAGTGCTCCGTCAGTGGCGTTCAGTGCATAAAGGCTGCCGTCATCAGCACCAATGAAGACTTCGCCGTTAACAACAGCTGGAGATGAAACAACATAGTCGCCCTCACCATTGAGGAGGATGTGATTCCAGAGTTGGGTTCCACTGGTCGCATTCAAAGCATAAACGTTAGTCCAAGAGCCCACATAAACTACGTCATCCACTACAGCTGGAGACGACCAAACCCCGTTGCCGGTATTAAAACTCCAAAGTCGAGTGCCGCTTGCAGCATTCAGGGCATAAACGTTACCATCAATAGAACCCACATAGACAACTGCACCTACAACTGCGGGCGCCGACAAAACCCAGTTCCCAGTACTGAAATTCCATAGCAGTGTGGGCGTAAGCACTGGATCGCCTGTTCCCAATCCACTATGCGAGAGGCTCCCATGAAACATCGGCCAATCCCTAGAAACCGCTTGAGCGTTCATTTTCGACGCAGAAACCGACAACATGGATAAAATTAAAATCGCCAAAAAAACAACGACTAACGAATCCCTCAAATTTCCCAATCCTTACTCAGCGAAACATACGGTGTAAAATAAAACTTGTGATTCTATTAATGGTTAACTCGAAAATCTTGGAATAGCAGATTCCTTTCCCACTCGCTAATAGGGACCAACCATTTCAGCTCCGCACATCGGACAAACAATCGGAGTTTTATGTTGCATGCACATCAGGTGGTAACTGCATAGGCAGCAGAGGTAGATCTTGCATTTTGAGCAACACTTGAATCCGCCCCCAATCATCCCACCGCAAGCATCACAAGCACGAGACAAATCAACTATAAACGACTTTGTAGGATAAACTTCATTTAAACCAAGAGATGAAAAGACATTCTTTAGTAGTGGAGGGTTCAGTGAATAATGCCCTTATTTGTTTGGAGTTTCCTTGTTTTTTATAGTGTTTGCGAGCTTTTGGTGCATGAGATAGATATAGATGCCGCCATAGTGAGTTTGGTTTTCTGGGGGCGTTTTGTGATTGTTCATGGTAGCAAGGTGGCGTTGGTAGGAAATAATGGTTTTTGAGAAGGATTGTTTGCTAGATCTGTGAAGAAGGGTTTGCTTGTTGTGAATTTGGCTTTGCTATTCTTAGCAACTCTCTTCCCACCTTAGAGGGATACAGTTTGGAGTAATTAAAAAAAGTTAGAATACAAAGAAAAAAAGAGATTTCCGATACGCTATTTTACTATGTGGCTTTGCCGTCTTTGCAGAAGTAGCTTGTAGGTTTAGCTTTCATTAAATTGAAATCCTTGAAAACTTGGCAGCTGGGACAAATGCACATCTTGCTAAAATCAAGGTCTGTGCAGGTTGCAACACCGTTGGCGCAGTAGGGACCTGGCATATCCTCAAGCTTAGGCATCTTCGACGAGTCTTGAGGCGAGTTTTTCATCATTTCATCGCTCATGCTCTTCATCTGTTCTTGCGACATGTTTCGCATCGTTTCAGGCGCCATGTTTTTCATCATTTCCATATTCTTCATCATTCCTTCACCCAGAAGGTTCTGCAAGTTTCCAGAATTCATGTTGTTAATCATCTCGGTTCTTTTTGCAATCTTGGGTTTGATGCATGGACTGTTAGCTTGAACGGGGCAGTTAACACATTGACATTTTGTTATGACGTCATAAGATAATATTACTTTGAGTTGTGGTTTGTGACTGAAAAAATCCAAAAATTCACCTCCCAACTAACTATCCTAGAAAGGAAACCATCAATTAAGTTTTACCTCAAGCTATGCATCAAGGGGTTTTGGGGTTGATTGATTTTTAGTCAAGAAATGAGACTGTGTAAAAAGTCAGTTTGGATTTTGAAAATTGCTTCATTGTTGTTAAAAGCCGTTTTATCAGCCATTGCTTTTTGCGAGCAAATCAGCAATTTTTTGAAAAGCAATTGAGTTATCACACAGTCTCAAATGTAAATGAAAATACCCATCAAGAGAATTTAAAAGTCTAAAAGATCTAAATTCCCTCTGCAAAAGAAAATAAAATTTGGGGTGTTAGATGCTGTTGAAGGGATTGGCGGTGGGTAGCCAGCCTGTTCCTATGCCTACTGCCGCTATTATTATGGCTATGATGATTAATACTATGACAGCAATGATTATGACGATGATGCTTATAGCGAGGGCTTTGAGCCAGCCGCAGTCGAAGAAATGTTTCACCAGACCCAGCCAGATGATGAGCATGATGAAGTAAGCAATTGCGGTTCCAATGAACCCAGTGATGTAGCTGGTTAGGAACTAGTTGAAGAAGTAAAACACGACAGTGCCGATTAGAACGATCCAGAGTGCATCGGTGAATTTGGCTTTTTGTTTGCCTGCTAAGAGTCTTCCGGCAATCCAGAGGAAGGGCGACACAAAAATCAAGTTAATCAAGATGTTGACGATAAGCTGAATGACTACTATGGTTTCTAAATCAAACACGGTTTTTCCTTTCCTAAAACTATTAAACCCACTATCTCTTTTTGAGGTTAAAAATTTTTGTTGCCGCTTACCATTTGGGTCAGAGGGTCAGAGATGGAATTTGCGACCTTTAGAAGCCACATCTGAACCGAACTCTTTAGCCAATTGCTCCAAAAGTGCTTTTTGCGGTGCCGTAAGTTTCTCAGGAACTGAAATTCCGATGCGTATTTGCAAATCGCCTCTTCCGTAGCCGCGGAACCTTGGCATGCCTTTCCCACGAAGTGTGATGGTTTCGCCAACTTGCGTTCCAGGATGAACTTTAACGGTTGTTGGTCCCTCAAGGGTGGGAACCGTAATGTCTGCGCCCAATGCCACCTGCGGATAAGTAACCATTGCCACGTGCCATAAGTCGTCGCCTTCCCGAATAAACTGAGGGTTCTGTTTAACGTGGACGACAACGTAGAGGTCCCCTGGTTCGCCTTCTGGATCAGCCATTTCGCCTTCGCCCCTCAACCGAAGCTGATAGCCTTCGTCGATGCCCATTGGCACTTTAACCGTGATCTTACGCCGTTTCCTCACCAATCCCGCGCCACGGCAGTTTGTGCAGGGAGAATCTATGATTTTGCCTTTGCCTTTACAGACGGGGCAAACAGAAACCTGCATGTATGTGGCGAAGCCCGCTTTACGTATGTTCTGGATTTTGCCTGCGCCGCCGCATCTGGGACAGATTTTAGCGGACGTGCCTGGGTTTGCACCTGAACCGCCGCAAACGTCGCAGCGTTCAGTTCTTGGGATTTCGATTTCTTTTTCCGTGCCTCTGGCTGCTTCTTCAAGAGTTATTTCCAAGTTGTAAGCGAGGTCTTGTCCACGATTGCGCTCCTCAAACCCTTGAAATCCTCCGCCTCCAAAGAAGGTGCGGAATATATCACCGAAACCCATGTCACGAAAAACCGAGTCGAAGTCCGCTCCACGGAAAATATCTTCACTGGTGTAGCGTTGGTCGAAGCCTTGGTGCCCAAGGTTATCGTATGTTTGCCGTTTCTGGTCATCGCTGAGAACGGCATATGCTTCGCTGATTTCTTTGAACCGCTCTTCAGCGCCTGCATCTTTATTGCGGTCAGGATGGAATTGCATAGCTAGTTTTCGGTAAGCATCCTTGATTTCGTCCTTAGATGCCCCTTTTTGTACCCCCAGAACCTCGTAGTAATCTCGTTTTTCAGCCATGCAAGTTTACCGCTAAATTAAATTTTTATTAACGCTTTATAAGGATGATCAGGACTGTAATTTATACCATTTCCCCAGCTAAGACTGTTTTTTGGGGTTTGAATGATTATCGTTTTGGGTTTTCTATTGAAATCGAATTTGGGGCTTTTCTATCACTATTTAGCTTTTTGAGACTGATTTTAGATCCAAAGATGCTGCTAACCCGCTTTCGTTAGCTTCCTCGGTTTTAATCCAAAGTATTGAGGTTTATGCTTATGAAGACTGATATGTAGACGAGAAAGAAGATGGCGAAGAATTTGTGGTAGGTTTGGTTTTTGGTTAAGAGGGCAACGATACTTAATGCGGTTATTAAAACGATGGTTACTATATAGATTGGGCCTTGGGCTATTAGGTGTGGGACGCCTTTTAGTATGGTGTCTAAGAAGTCCAGCGGCGGAAGCAGGGCGGCGAGGGTAAAGAACCAGCGGTTGTCTTCGTGGAAATGTTTCCTGAAATCAATTTTTTCTTCAAAGTGGTCCGGGAACAGAATCACGGATTGAAGGAACGTTACTATTGGGGTTAAGAGGAGGAATATGAGAAGCGGAAAACTCCATGTTGATTGAATGTTCCATCTCTACAGCACCCACCAGTTCAAAACCATGTACAAAAACAGGTTGAGCGCCCACATGATATGAACCCAGTAATTTTGGACTTGGTCGCGACGTTCAAGTATTTTGCCGATGCCTGTTAGAAGCCTCGTTAAGCCTAGAGCAATGATTATTGATGGAACTATGGAAATGTACGAGAACGTATCCATTCCCAAACTCAGCCAACAAGGGCAAAACTGCACATTTAATTAAATAACAATTACTAACAAAAATAAAAAAGGTGACAGCGAGCGGAAATATTTTGGATTAAAAAACGTAGTCTTTTAAAAGTACTCAGTCCTAGAACCAAAATTTTTCAGTTACAAAAACTCTGTTGACAGGCGACTTTAAAAACTCATCAGGCTGACACACGATAAAAACAAACAACCGAGAAACCACATTAAATAGGCCCATTTGTTTATTTTAAACCAAAAATTTCACATGACTGGAAAAATATTTCTTAAAAAACCTTATAACTTACTTAGGAGCTAAAGTAACGGTAACAGGTGATTGTTTTCAGCGAATCAAATCCGGAAAGCAAAAACAGAGATAAGATTATGCAGGCTTTCCCGATTGCCGGTATAGGTGCGTCTGCAGGTGGCCTAGAGGCTATTAAAATTTTGCTGCAAAATTTACCTGTGGACACTGGTTTAGCTTTCGTGGTTGTGCAGCATCTCGCTCCAAATCAAGAAAGCATGTTGCCTGAAATACTTGCACGCTCAACCAAAATGCCCGTCTCAAAAATTGAGAATGGCATGCAAGTCAACCCGAACAATGTCTATGTGATTCCTTCCGGAGCGTCAATGACCATTGAGAATGGCGACCTCAAGCTTCATCCTAAAACGTCATCCCTCAAACCCATAGACGAGTTTCTAAAGTCCTTAGCTGATGAGCTCAAAACGCTATCAATCGGTATAATACTCTCGGGCACTGGAACTGATGGAACTGACGGGTTAAAAGCCATAAAAGCCGAAGGCGGAATCACTTTTGCGCAAGATCCAAAATCAGCCCAGTACCCTGACATGCCCAAAAGCGCTATTGCATCGGAGACAGTATACTTTGTCCTTAGTCCAGAACATATAGCAGAAGAATTATCCATAATCTCCCGACATCCTGAGATTACTCGACAAAAAATGGAAGAATCAAAACTTCCAGATGAAGATGAAAAAGAACCTCAAATAATATTCACTATACTGAAAGCTGCATTCGGCGTAAATTTCTCTAACTACAAGAAGGCCACAATCAATCGGCGAATTAGCCGCCGAATGATCTTAAATAAGATTGAAAACACTAAAAAATACATTTTGTTTCTACGGGCGCATCCTGAAGAGCAACAAGCATTATTTGATGACCTTCTGATAAGCGTGACAACTTTCTTTAGAGAACCCAACACCTTCTTGGTTCTAAAAGAGAAAGTGTTCCCCGCACTCGTTGAGAACAGACAATCTAGCCATCAACCCATAAGAGTGTGGATTCCAGCTTGCTCAACAGGCGAAGAAGTTTACTCTTTGGCTATTGCACTTACAGAATTCCTTGAAGAAAAAAACTTGCTAAATGTTCCAACCCAAATTTTCGGCACCGACGTTAACGGAAAGAACATAGAGAGAGCCCGGCGAGGAATCTATCTCAATAACATACAAGACAATGTTTCCGACACCAGAATAAAACGATTCTTCACAAGCTTTGATGGAAACTGCCAAGTAATCAAGCAGATTCGAGATATGTGCGTTTTCGCAAAACACGACCTTACACAGGATCCTCCATTCTCTAACATCGATTTAATTGTCTGCCGCAATTTGTTAATATACATGGAATCTCAGCTCCAAGAAAGAATAATATCAGTATTCAATTACACGTTAAAACCCAACGGATACCTTGTTTTAGGCGAATCTGAAACAGTTGGTAAATTTGCAACCTTGTTTGATTCAATTATGAAAAGGGGCGTAATCTTCAAGAAAAAAAGTGGTCAACCCCCAGCCGAATTACCCTTGCAACTTCCATTCGGTTATTCTATTGAAAAAAATCCACTTATTTTGCCTAAAACGAATGATGTTGTAACTAAGTTAAAAGAGGAAGTTGACCAGTTGTTAATGAAAGCGTATGTTCCAGCTACGCTGCTAGTTAACAGCAATTCAGACATCCTTGTTTTTCGCGGGCAAGTTAATCCTTATGTCTCAATTGAACCTGGAAACGCAAGTTTTAACGTAACTAACATAGTTAGAAAAGAACTGAGACCTACTGTTCAAACCACAATCTACAGAGCAAAAAAATCGAAAAAAGACATTTGCGAGACGGTACGGTATGAACAGGATGGACAGACAAAAATAGTTACCGTTCAAGTTAAACCTTTTAAAGTAGCAAAACAAGAAGAACCTTTCTTTCTCGTTTTGTTTGAGGAAAAAAGGCCAATAGAACTGCAAAAGTTGCCAAAACACGCCAGCACCCAATCAGAGTTGGCTAAGGATCAACAAATAAAAGATCTTATCGAAGATTTAGACTCAACTAAACAAACGCTGCAAACGGTCATTGAACAACAGGAAGCCTCAAATGAAGAGTTACGCTCAGCAAGCGAGGAAGTTCAGTCAAGTAATGAGACCGTGTAAAAAATAGCGCAGCGGCCAGTTGTTAACTTGAAAAAGTACTTAATACTTTTTGAGATTTTACTTTCTCTTATTCTTTATTTTTTAACAAGCGCTTGGATTAGAGCTTCAACCCCAAGAATGTTTAGAGCTCTCCTCAAATTATAAGAAAACAAAAGCAACCCAACCTCCCCACTAACCTTGCGAAGACCTTTAAGCAGCAAATATGGAGCACCAAACGCTCTCTTCAAAGTTCCAAACGTATGCTCAATCACTTTTTTGCGTTCACCCATAATCTCTGGATGCAATTTCATCCGCTTTCTCATATCATCGACAACTTCTTCGTGCACCCACCGCCAAATTACCCGACCTACCTTATTGCCTGTGCACTTAGTCATAAAAAATTGGCATGAAGAGCAAACACCTTTCTGGCATCTGTAAATACGCATCTCAATCCCTTCACGAACGCTCAAACAATAAAACAAAAGACGCCGCCCAGCTGGACAAACATACACATCAGCACTCTTATCATAACGGAATTTGTCAGCAGTAAACTCCGGAGACACAAGACCGCCACCGCTTCCAGATCTCTTCACTGCAACATAAGGCGTAACCCCACTGTCAACACATTGCTTAATCTGCATGAAGTCAAAATAACCTTTATCAGAAATACAATCAATCTGCTCTACTCCTAGTGTTTCTTTTGCGCTTATAGCTACTCCGCTGAGCTGATTTAGGTCTGAAGCTTCGTTAGTCACCAGGTAGTTGACGATGAGATGGTTTTTTGAATCCACTGCTGCCTGCATGTTATAGCAGGATTCAACTCTGCCATGATTCATCATCTGCCGACAATCCAGATCAGTTAGAGCAACTTCCTTTTGACCACTCTTTTCTATTTTACCAAGGATTTCTTGGCTCTTTTCTTTTTTCTCAAGCAACGCAGCCAATTTGTCTACCATAAAAGCCTTCGCCACTTCACCTGACTCGCTACTTGCTTGTTGCTCGTCAGATGCTTCCTGCTCATCTGCAGCATCTAACTCGTCTAGGTAGTGTTTTACTGATTTTTCCATGACCTTTATTCTCTTTGCAAGCGCTCGTTGGGTAAAGGCTTTATCATTGGAGTTGACGGCCCGAAGTTTGGTGCCATCTACGGTTACTTGTTTTGCTCCATAGAGACTGAGATCTTTTAAGAAAGCTACAAAATCTTTGAACAAGGCGCATATGGCTGCTGGGTTGTCTTTTCTAAAATCCGCTATGGTTTTAAAATCGGGTGCTAAGCCTTTGAGCAGCCACATTGCCTCAAGGTTTGTTTTGCATTCTCGTTCTAGCTTTCTGCTTGATCGGATGTGGTTTAGGCCTCCGTAGAGATAGAGTTTACAGAGATCTTTTGGGTTGTATGATGGTCTTCCAAGGTCTTGTGGTGTTGAGTGGGTGAAGCCTAACTTTTCCATGTCCAGCGTGTTTACGTAGGCGTCTATGAATCTGACTGGGTTGTCTGGTTCTACGTATTCTTCTATGGTTTTGGGCAGTAGGAACGTTTGGTTTCTGGATAAGCCTTCTACATAGCTGTCGGTTTCATCGTTCATTGTCTGCTCACTTATTTTGGTCTTGTTTGTTATGGGCGAAGGGTCTAGATTTAAGGTTAACGGCATAATAGACGAGTTAGAGCAGACTTTTCACACAGTCTCTAATGAAGAGCTTATGAGCACAAACGAAGAATTGGAAACATCCAAAGAAGAGTTGCAGTCCGCTAACGAAGAATTAACAACATTAAACGATGAACTCAAGAACAGAAACCAAACCCTTTCTCATTTAAACGATGACCTTGCTAACCTAATGGACAACATCGATACTGCCGTAGTTATCGTAGATGCCGACCTTAAAATAAAACGGTTTACCGCTTCAGCTCAAGAACTTTTACGCGTTACGCCCTCAGATGTAGAACATCCAATCACTGAAGTGCGCCTGGCAATTCACGTAGAAGACTTGGAAAAGCTACTCCTGACATCGATTCGCAGGCTAAGTACTGTTAGACATGAAATTAACGATAGAAACCACTGGTATCAAATGCGAATCCGACCCTACATAACTGGCGATAAGAAAATCTTTGGAGCCGTCCTATCCTTTTCAGACATCACTGAGATGAAAAAATGGGAAGCAGAGAAGAAGCTCCATACTGAAGACTTGGAGACGCTTGTTAAAGAGCAAGCACAAAAAATAGTGCAATCTGAAAGCTTAGCTACCATCGGCAAAACTGCAGGCATGGTTGGTCACGACATCAGAAACCCGCTTCAATCAATTGTCAGCGAGCTTTACTTGGCAAAGGCCGAAGTGGAAGAGTTGTCTGATGATGGCTCTAAGAAAAACCTTAAAGAAAGTATTGCATTTATTGAGGAACAGTTATTTTATATAAACAAGATAGTGGCCGATCTTCAAGACATCGCCAGAACGACTGCCCCGCAAATTGCAGAAGTCGACGTTGAAAAAACTATTAAAGAAGTATTAACTTTCATCCCTCTAACCTCAGACATTAAGTGTTCCCTTACCATTCAGAAAGATTATCCAAATCTTAAAATAGACGCTTCCTACTTAAAACGAATTCTTACAAACCTGATTTCCAATGCAATACAAGCTATGCCTAAAGGAGGAAAATTAATTGTCTCTGCCGTATGCGATCCAGATAAAGCGTTAATCAGCGTTGAGGATACTGGGGACGGCATGTCTGATGAAGCTAAAGCTAAAATTTTCACTCCCCTTTTCACTACAAAGGCCAAAGGTCAGGGCTTCGGTTTACCTGTAGTTAAAAAATTGACTGAAGCGATGGGTGGAACTGTAGGTTTCGAGAGCGAGAAAGGAAAGGGCGTAAAATTCACTCTCAGATTTCCCATTCCGCAAAATCTCCAAAGTTAACCTTGGGTCTCTTTTTTCTTTTCTTTTTCGTATTCTGTAACCATGCGTTTTACTTTCTTTTCCAACTGTAGCTCATAAGCATGTTCAGGCACCATTGGCGGCAAATCATCTTTCTTTATCACATCGTTCGGTTGCACGATACGTGTTTCGCCTACTTTAACAGGGACCTTTTCGCCTTCAATACAATCCTTAAAGTCTTCTAACGCTTCAACAATCCAGTAGCCTTCACTTTCCGTTACAACCTTAACTCTGTATAAGCCCTTATAATAGAATTGACTCATGAAAAATCCTCAAGTAAATAATTCTAATTTAGGTAAATAACTCTTCCGAGCGGGAGGTGGTTTATTCTTAGTTCTCCTCAAGTCGAGGAGACACCCGTATTTCTGAGCTGCTTCGAAACTTCGAAGACGCCGAAAACATGTTTTCCGCCATTAAAAAATTCAAGCAAGTTGTCTCTACTACCTAATGTCAGGCTTCTTCGAGCATCGAACAATCAACAGCCAACATTGTTGAGCTCTTATATTGCAATTGTTTGCTAGAAATTACAATCCAAAAAGTTTGTTCCTGTGAAGAGCAAGAAACACCTTGTTCTTCTTGGCAGCTTTGAAGAAAGTGCTGAAACGTCAACAGCTGAGCAGCCTGAGCCTTGGCAGTGTGACGACCGCTACCCGTGATGCCGGATAGTTGATTGTTAATTAAGCCAAGAAATACTCTTTTGCTTCATTAATCGGTAGCACGTTGTTTTAGTATTTTTTGAATAGTTGCTGATTTTCAGTGTGCACCATAAAGTGGGTTTGGCTTAATTTCCTTGACCATTTCGACTATTTGTGAATTTGTCGCTAAATTGAAGGATTGGCCAAAATCCAAGAAAACTTGGTTCCTTGGTCTTTGGAGGAGTTTTTGCTTCCACCTATCTCGTTGTATCAGCTATAGAAGGTCAGTTTAATTGACCAAGTATTTTTTCTTCCTTTTTTCCTGTTTTTTTGCAGATATCTGAAATAACGCGCATTGTTGGAGGCGGTGTGAAGATGCTGAAAACCCTCGTGTATTTGGGTGACCCGGCTTTTTTAACATTGATTATGTTTCCGCCGCCTTTTAGGTAGCCGGCTATGAATGCTTTGGCGACGGCTTCAGCTTTAGCGTTGCTGTAGAACGGTTGAAGATAGTGCCCGCTGTAATAGAGGAAAACTGCTACGTCCCATGCTTGGTCGCCGTCTTTTGTCGCTTGCTCAAAATCAATCAGGAAAATTGTGCCATCTTCCTTTATGAGTACATTATCTGGTTTGGTGTCGCCTAAGGCAACGTTGTGGGAATGAACAAGGGCAAATATCTCGCCTACTCTGCCAACTGTATCACAAACATTCGCAGTTGTTGCGGGGTCTTTTGACGTTGCCAACCTTTTAATGGCTTCACTAAGGTTTTCCCCATCAATGTACTCCATGAAAATAATGCGTTCTGCATTGCTTACATGCAAAATTTTTGGGACATTAAATCCTTCGCTGTACAAAAACTCACTTATCGCATATTCCTTTGCCAAACGAGCTTGACCTGCAACGGCAAACGATCGGGCTCCAAAAGACCACAGTGTTAAGGGGAACCATTTTAGACCCGACCAATCTTTAAAACGCTTCGCTAAGACTTTGGTTTCACTGCCTTTCCCATAAGTTTTGATTAAGTAAACGTCGTTTAACATGCCGCCGACAGGTTCAACCTCGATGTTTGTGTTCTCTCCATTAAGGAGCATCTTTTCCGCAAAGCCTTTGATGTCAATCTTATCGGAGAGTGAAACAAGCCCTTCTGAGGTTGGGAAAAAAACGTATTTCTGCGGATCAATATACGAACAGCTTGAATCAGGTTGGCGCTTCCAATTGATTTTTTGTGTCCTGAGAAAAGCCTCGATGTTTTCGGAGACCATGTTCATGAGTTGAGGGAGGACGCCGAAGATGGATGTGAAGAGTGTGCGAGGCATATTCTTGGAAAGGTTGATTATTTTTATTCTTGGGTCTTGGCATTGATTGATGAATTTCTTTGATATAGTTATGTAGCCGTTTACGCTGACGATTTTCTCTTCTGCTTCAAGCTGTTTTAGTGCTTGGTTATACCCTTTGAGCGCTTCCTCTTCATCTTGCAGAAGGCAACTAGTTAATTTTGCAAGGTCATAAGCGATTAATGGGAAAACTCTGGTTCGATTAGAAAATATTTCATACATGAAGTACTGGGGTTTAATCTGGATGCTCTCGGCAAGCTCAGGAAAATTCACAACCAGATTCTCCAGTAACTCTACAATCAAACGTTTCTTAAGCGCAACCTCTTTTTCATGCAAATAGCCCTCGCCTTGAATGCTTGAATAAGGAAAAATAAGTTTACTCGCAATAGCTTCACCTAGAAACCCCCTGTCAACGTCACGCTCAAATATCCATTGGTCAACAGCAAAGACAAAAATGGTTTTGTTATTGATTGTTTTGAAGTAACGCATCAGTCGAGGCTGAAAATTGTGGATAATGAGCATTACTTCGTGGATTGGCCGTTCGCTTGGATTTTTCATTGAATAATTATCTACAATTGCTATAGAAGCGATTTTGGATGAACCAGCGATGTGTCTACAAAACTCAAGAGTTTGGCTGGTTAAATCGGAGGTTTCACTTTCTGCTTCCTTCAACTGTTCACCCTAAACGTACATAGCAATTATATGTAGATGTATTTAAAACAAGTTTTTGGAAAGAGAACTGATTCTTATATTTTAGAAATTCAGTTTGGAGATAAAATTGCTTGCAAGCTTGAGATTACTTGCCAGTTTTAAGGTACTTCTAATGTTAAGGTTTTTCTGCTCTTGGTGGCTATCATGCTGACGGTTGGCTGCATTATTTCTGAGTTGGTTGTTGTCGTTATTTTTCTGCGAATCAAATTCAATGAGTCTTCAGTGTAGTTTAGCATGCTCTGTCCATCAGCTGTTAGCTTGTAGACTTTTCTAGGTCGCTCAAAATCGGTGTTCCAAACGCTGTCTACGAATCCTTTCTTTTCCAGCGTGCCTAGCAGTGGGTAGATGGTGCTGGGTCCGAAGTAGACGCCGAAGGTTTTGCGTATTTTTGTGATGATTTGGTAGCCGTGCATGGGTTCGGTGCTGAGGAATTGCAGGATTATTAGATCTAGCAGTCCTTTCATTAGTTTGGTTGAAACCTCTTTTTGTGAGTTTGGTTTAAACATTTTTTCTTCTCCCCGACTTTGTGTATTTTTGTAGAACAGTTTTTCTGTTATACTTGTATACAATATGTCTTTATTCGGACATATCTTGATTACATAGTTATACTGAACCCCGATATAAAGCCTCAGACATAACCAAAGCATACCAAAACATAACCCCGCAATACAACCACCAAAAAAATTAACATAACCTAAATAAATCCAAACATCAACCCATACAACCCATACACAAACAACCCCGAACAAGGAAACCAAATGTCAGAAACCTACAAAAAAGAAATTGTACAACACATAATCAGAAACCTCCTAGACATCCAGCTATTACGCATCATCCAAGCTGAGCCAACATGGGGATATAAGATAAAAAAACAGGTAGAAACTGACTTTAACATCAAACTACGCCACGGCGCACTCTACCCCACGCTAAACGAATTAGAACGCAAAGGCCTTGTAGAAAGCAAAAAACAGCAAAAAGATGGACGCGCCAGAAAAGTGTACACTGTAACGGAAAACGGCAAAATCTACCTTCAAACATATTACAGCATCCTGCAGGGGCAACTGGCGAGCACATAGACCAACATTTTCTGTAACATACTTTTAATAAAGCTAATTTTCATCGCCATGGTGTTGCATAAAAAAGCTTTTATCTTTAGTCCTGTGACAGAAATATAGAGGAATAACAAATGACTTTAGAATCAAGCAAAACCTTAGGCGGCATTGGTGCAATACTGCTATTCATCGGTGTAATCCCCTTCCTACAGTACTTGTGGGTAATCGGGTTAGTAGGCGTAATTCTAGTGCTGGTTGCTTTGCATAACTTCGCAAACGTTTACAAGGAAAGCGGCATCTTCAGCAACGCAATGTATGGTGTAGCTATAGCCATCATAGGCGGAATTGTTGCGGCAGTTCTCGCTTTTGCAGTTGTCCTAACGAACATAAAGGATTTTATAACCCAAATCTATCCTGGCTGGAACGGTGACTGGTCAACACTTCAAGGCATGACCCCAAACACGAATAATATTGATCCAACCGCAATCTTTCCATTCATCGCAGGGATACTTGTGGTTTTAGTCATCGTTTGGATTTTCGCTATAATCGCTGCTTTCTTCGTTTGGCGTTCGTTAAAACAGGTTTCAAACAAATCAAGTGTGGGCTTATTCGGAACTGCCGGGCTTATCCTTCTCATAGGTGCAATAATTCCCGTCATTGGGATATTCTTGATGTGGATATCCGCGTTGATACTGGCGATTGCTTTCTTTACGTTGAAACCTCAGGAACAATCGATGCAATCAATGATGCCCCCTGCTCAATCTACAACCGTCTAAAAATTCCCCTTATTTTTTTTTAAAAAAAATGCAATTGAATAAATTCCAGTTTTAATCATAATAACTGAAAAAGGTAATTTTATGAAAATGCCCAAGGATCCTAGCAAATTTAGTTTCGGCGCCACGTCCTCAACCGTTACAAGCCTGGGAATAATTTTTGGGCTACTGACCTCAGGCAACCCCCAAGCCAGCGTGATTGGTTCTTTGCTGGTTATAGCAGTCGCAGATAACATCGCCGATTCTTTGGGCATCCACATCTACAGAGAATCAACTGCAACCAAAAAAGAGAACACACGAATGTTCACCATCAGCAACTTCATCACCCGCTTTGGAATCACCCTGACTTTCGTTGTTCTGTTTGCGTTTCTGCCGCTGGATTACGCCGCTGTTTTCTGTACGATAATTGGGTTGGGGATATTGGTTTTTCTGAGTTACATGATAGGCGTTCAAAATAAAACCAGCACTATAAGAGAAGTAATTATCCACCTCGGCATCGCAATCCCCGTAATCGTCATCAGCCATTTTCTTGGTCAGCTAATATTCAGCTTATTCGGCTAACCCATTTATAGGAAAGTTTTATTTTTTAATCGCACGCCTTTAGGAGTCGGGAAAGCTAACTCGCTATGGAGACCGTTAAGCTCCAAAATAAAATAATACATATGTTGGGCAAGCATAACCTAAGGAACCTACTGAAAAAATATTATCCCCTCTTAGCCATCTTAATCGGAGTAACACTTATCTCCATCGCGATGGGTCCCTACCTAACCCTTGACACTGACCTAGAATTCTCTACTGCCCAAGGTGTCCTCAGATGGGGCTACCCATACATCAATGCATGGGGCAATCTCTTCAACGAGCCACCATTGGGATTCTACACAGAGGCCGCAGTCTTCCACGTTTTCGGTTTCTCAGTGTCGAATGGAGTGGCGTTGATTACACTGTTTGGGTTAGCTTGTATCGTCGCAGTATATTTGGTCGGAAAGGAACTCTACAACGAAACCACCGGCTTGTTTGCCGCGGTCTTCTTTGCTCTGGCGCCTTGGGAACTCATCCTGAGCCGCAGTTTTCTCATAGACGTCCAATGCCTGCTTTTCAGCCTCATTTACCTCTTTTTTGGAATCTTGGCCATCCGCAAAGACTCAGTGAAGTTTGCAGGAGTGGCAGGCATATTCTTTGCAGCTGCACTGCTTACTAAGCTGTTTGCTGTTTTCATGCTTATTCCCTTGCTGCTTCTATACCTCACTCATAGACCAAACAATAAAAGACAAATCGTCGGTCAACTTGGCGTATTTAGTTTGCCCGCATTGTTCTCAACTGTGCTGTGGTACCAAATCATTATGGGAAAAGGTTTTTTCTACTTGATTCAGCACAACGACTTCAATGACCTAAATTTTCCAAACATACCCGTCTCCTATATGTTCATACCAAATTTCTTGTTAAGCGACGGATTAGGCGTCTTTTTTGTAGTAGCGGTCATCTTTTCCTTCGGTGTTGGGATGGTTTTTTGGAAACGTCTCTCAAAGCAAACTGCTATTTCCGACCTAATCTGCATCGCAACCATACTCTTCACGTTGGGTTTAGTGGCGTATATGGCGGTTAACCTCAACTTGAAAGCCCCCTACAACAGCGCCATCAAATACATCTACCAATCTCTGCCCTTCTTCAGTTTAGCAGCAGGCTCGTTGGCGACCAAAACGATTTTGCTTTTAAAATCAGCTAAGCATTCAACGAAAGCAAAGAGAGCCCTCTTAGTTGCGATTAGCGCTGTGGGTTTATTCTTGGTAACGACGACGCTTCTCGCCAACATGGCAACCGCACAAAAACTTGCAACCGCATCATACATGATTTTCCGAGTCCAACCCAACATAGATTTCGGCTACGCCTTCCACGTAGATTCCCCAATCAATCAAAACAATATACTCTTAACCGTTCAGTTTCTGGGTTTTCTGGTGCTGTTATCAGGGCTCTTGTGGGCAGCCAGAAAATACGTACTTAATTTTTTCGGGCATTTGTTGAGACCAATGCGCAGTAAATTACTATCTTCGCTATAGCCATGGCATTATTAATTTTTATTACTCATTTCTTTCTGGTGACTAAGTAAAGAGTAAGGCTTATCTCAAACTCAGCCTGCTGTGGCTATCTACAACAGCAAACTTTAACTAAAGCGTCTAACTTAAGGTAACTTGAGGATTTTTAATTGATTATAGCTGGTTTTGATGTGTCTTTTCCAGGCATACTTTATACTTTAATAGGGCTGATTATTCTTTGGATAATTGTTTCTATTCCAGTTTGGCTTGCGGGAAAGGCGGTAACTGGTGGAAAAGCGACTTTTGGAGATGCTTTACTGGCAACGCTTGCCGGACCAATCGTCTACTTCGTTGTGGTCTTTTTGGTGGGCTTTTTCCTAGGAGCTTCGGCTTTGATTTTCGGCTACATTTTAGCGCTTATCGCTTGGATTTGGGTTTTCAAAGCAAGTTTCCAAACAGGCTGGCTTAGAGCAATTCTCATAGCAATTCTAGCATGGGTCATCTTTATCGTCTTAAGCATAATAATTGGGGCTCTGTTCGGATTAGCATATCCGGCGCCGTTTTTCCCAAAAATCTAAGAACTGTAAGGTGATCTTATAATGTCTACTCCCGACGATATCAAAAACATAATTGGCTCAAACGAAAAAGTTGAGCTATACATTAAAGAAAAAATATTCCACCCCCAAATCAACATAGACTCCGTAATAATTACCAACGAACGGGTAATTCTTCGGCATCCCCATGCGCTTGGCTTGAAGAAGGATTACACTGATTACAGTTACAGAGACATCACAAATGTAGTGTTAGACAAAGGGATCTTGCGGTCCACCATCAAGCTAACAGTTAAACGGGACGAAAAAATTTTGGAGTTAGGTCAATTACCAAATTCGCTTGCGGAACAAGCATACGGAATCATCAGAGAAAACATTGGCAAATTCCAATCACCTTTCTCAACAGGGTATGCTAATACTTCGCAACTTCCGCAGCAAGGAACACCCACATCAGAAGGACAAAAACCCACAGAAGAAAAAAAATAGTGCGAAACGACTACTTTTGGTTTTAAGCTAAACAAAAACGTATTTTCTTAATGAAACAAGGTGGAGCGATATGCGCCTCTTAATATTGAAGTATGTACTGGGAAACTAAGCTTTGTCAATCTTCATGATAAATGCATCTTTTCTTTTTTTGATAGCTTGTGTAAAACCACACCGAATTCTTGGTTTCAAATTCCTCAGAATATTTGTCTTGCTATTTCCGTATGGCTAAAGTTTGCAAAACAGAGTCTAAGTGTGCGCTTCAACGGGTATTTTAGGTGTGGACCCGACTAAAAGTTATCTTGAAGAGGTTTGAGGCTTAGATGTTTGTGGTTGCTTCTCTTCTATTTGCCTCGGCTCTCTTCGTGTATCCCAAAGAAGCTGTATTGCTACAATGGGGTGAATAGTACGCATCCTTGGACCAGCGTAACCCATAACCTTGGTTATTTCTTCTCTCCTTTCGGGCGGGTAACAACGCAAGTTACATCGACCACAACCGCTTTTCTTCTCTTGGTCCTGACATTTCTCAAAGATGAGACCAAAAATTCCTTAAGTTGGACGCATTCGGGACAAAGCTCACCGTTTCCTATATGATGGCTTTCACAGTACACTTGAATCATGTATGCAGAGGCCTTTTTCTCGCGTTTGAGCACTTTTTCGTATTTGGAGACTTGGGGTTGCATCATAATCCTCTATGGACCCATTCCTTAGAGGCGGTTAGTGAATTCTACACCAAGTCGAAGAAGGTAGAGTCGGGAGCGATATCATTTCCTTGTTCTAATTTATCTATAACCAAATAGCTCAGTAATTGAGAAGAATTATATGCCGGCTCAACCAGTAATTTTCTGATGGCTGTGAAGAGAAAAATCATAGTAGCTGCTGCAATATCGCTTGTTATTATTTCCCTGTTAACTGGAATATTATTGGCGGGTTTAGAAGTAGTTCAAGAAAGAGAAACCAACTTGTTCACTTATCCCCTTTCAGTTAAAGAGAAAACCTACATTGTGACCGTGGAAACCAACTGGAATGAAGAGCGTGCGCCAACAGTCTCCCTAATCAATTCATCTGATATTCCGCATGCTATAGAGCTTTATTTCCTTGGGGGAAGCAAAAAAACCATCTCCTACAACATTACCATTCCAACCGACCTGCTTTGGGGAAACATCTCGCTTGTCTGGAAATATTACCTGCAAAATCCCGACAGCTATATCCTCACGAACAATGGCACCCACAACTCGCTGCAAAGGACATTCGAATATAACCCCCCTTTCTCGGGAACGGGCTACTTTGAAATTTTGGGAACAGAAGGAGCTTGGTAGCTTTCAGCCCCTTATTACATAATGCAAAACATAGTGCTTGGGTGCGAGGAGGCGCTTTAGGCGGTGACTCTCTACCCAAAGTTTTTTCCGGCAGCTTAGACGTTTATTGTGCCAAAATTTATATGCAAAACTTACAGACTAAACTTGATAAAAATGGCCAAATTTTCAATTACAGATTGTGTTATTTACTGGGATACGAGAGAAAACGTAACGACGCCAGCAAAGGAAGTAATACTCCGAGATCTGAAGGGATCGTCCACCACGATAGAAAGGGCACTTCTATATCTAAAGGACGCAGCGCTTGATAATAAATTTCCAGAAGTCAGGTTTCCTATTGGAGATAACTGGGAGTACAAGATGTTTCTACACATCTTCGATGGACCAGATCCGCTCTATTATCGCCTCTGTATACAGAAATCCAATACTGACAAAAGTGTAGCAGAATTAATTTGTGAAAAAAACAACATTTGTTCCTATATTTTGAAAGAATCGACAGCCGATCTTTTTGAAAAAGAGATTATCAAATAGTGGTCTTAGGGTGATAAGAAAACGGCTTTCTGATTACTCTTTTGCAGATAATAGAGTAATTCTGGTCGGTTATGTTATAATTTCATTCTAAGTGTTTTTAGTAACTTTGCTGTTTGCTTTATGGTTGATTTTTCATAAGCTTTTTTCATCATCCAAAGCATTAAATTTGGGATGCTTATTTTCTTCACCTTCACAAAAGCCCTTTAATAGACTGGGATGCTGTTCTAACAACGGGGAATGATGTCGCCGTCCCAGTCTGATTGGGAAAGATGAAGAACGAAATTTGACAGACCCCACTTGTCACTTTTTTGCAAAGATTAAAAAAAATCACTTTTTGACCAAGGAACTCGGCGAAAAGTGCCTTATTATAAGGGTCTTCACTATCACATAATACCACATATACTGGTGCATCGTTGGAATGGGGAAAATCCGTAAAAGCGCCGTTCAAATAAGGTTTGAAATCTTGGAGTACCTGTTCTTTAACTCAAAGAACCAGTTAAGAACAGTGATTTGGCGCAAATCCACTAACGTCTCCTACGATGACTTTCTTAAGCATCTGGCGTTTTTGAAGGAAAAGCAACTCATCAAAGAAACCCCTGAAGGCTACTGTATGTTAACTGAGCAGGGAAGGGCGTTGTATATTGAACTTCGCAAGTCCCTGCCCTCAATACTCTAAGGGGGTAAAGTTCACTTGTGGTGCATCAAGTATAAAACCAAAAACAATCTCAATAAATGAGGAAGACCAATGACTCAAGAATCCCATGAAGACAAACAGTACCCAGTCAAATCTCTGCATGACTTTCTATTTGAACTCGACAAGGAATGGACAAAATTTAGAAACGGCACTCTAATAAGCCTTGTTTCTTCTGGATTCCTGTTTCTACTCGTTGTTTGGCTGATACTTCGCATAAGGCATTTAGGTTTAGGCTTGTTGGATTTTGTTCTGCTGATTTTCGCTGGCGCATTTTTAGCGTACAGCATCTACGCCATGTACTCTCAATACCGCTTCTTTAACAGGTGGGAACGGCGAGTAGGCTTACTTTTGCATATGGAAGAACAAATGTTAACGGAAAAACTAGACGAGACCAAACCTGCCAAGGCTGCTTAGTGTTCATTTGTGGTGCATATCAAAAGTGCGGCTTTCTTTTTAAAGAGCACGCCAAAGAAACCATAGATGAAAGATAAGCCGAGGTGAAAAAATGAACAAACTAAGCAGAAAAAGCAAAATCCTAATCACATCAATAGTCGCAATCGCCATTGTTCTTGCCATCACAGTTCCTTATGTAAGTGCTCAAACCTCAGCTAACCCAATCGCCAACGCAAAAACCTTCAAAGCCCAAGGATACGCCTACCAATCTATAGACAGCTCAACCATCAAAAAATACCCTGCAAACCTCACCCTCACTTTGGTTCCAACAGGCACCAACGGTTCAGCTAAACTATTCGATGTAACCGGGGGATCAGTTGAGGTAAACGGCGTCACTTACACTGTTACAAGCGGAAACGGCGGAGTATTAACAGGAAGACACGCTATCCTTCTACAGGCGCAGGGAACAAGTCCTGACGGACAAACCATGACCTTCAAACTGGCTGGCCGCTACTTCTGGATGGGCGGAAACCTCTACGTCGTTCGCATCGGCGCTAAACTGCAAACAGACAACACAAACTACACCTTGCTAATGCGGGCAGCAATACGGCGATAATTAGTTGGGGAAAAAATCCCCAGTTTTCTATTCTTTAAAGTAATCAAGAGTTTTCCATTTAAGTCCGTCTGCAATTCTCTGTTCCGCTCGGAGAACAGGGTGTTCTTTGGGGAGAGTAATATCTAAGTGGCATCATTACCCTCACGGGAAGTTGAAATGAAAGTTCAATTCAGTCGGATGTTTGTTCCGAAAAAAAGAGTAATCCTAACAACTCTAACCTTAACGGTAATCTTGTTTTCAGCAATCTTGATGTTTGGTGTACGGTCCAGCCATGCATCAGAAACAATTGTGGTTCCGCAAGATTATCCAACTATCAGCGATGCAATCAGTCATGCGTCATCAGGCGACACCATCCTTGTGCAAAGCGGCGTATACAACGAAAATGTCCAGATAGACAAGCCGTTAACACTGCAGGGACAGAACCAAGCGGATACGGTAATTGTGGGAACTGGTGGCTCAACCCCAAATGCGGTTCTTACGTTGGAAGCCGACGTCGTGAAAGTTTCGGGATTCACGATTACGAGCCAAAGCTACTCAAATACATCTCAGTACGCTTACGGCATTTGGGCTGAAGGAGACAACTGCACAATATCCAACAACACTATCGAGAACACTTACATTGGTCTCTGGGGCTCAACCCCAACGTCAACAACAATCACCCAAAACACGATAACGGGAAACATCAAAGACGGAATTCGCCTCTACGGCAGCTCCCAAAACACCATTTCAGGTAACAACATCACAGGCAACGCCGTGTCAGGCATCGCAATTAACGGCTACTTAAACACAATCACAAACAATTCCATCACAAATAACTTCCGAGGAATAGGTTTAGGCGCCTCGTACTCGGTAATATTCGGCAACAACATCCAATCCAACCAGGAATCAGGGATCTTCCTTGACGGCTCCCAAAACGCAATCGCAGAAAACAACTTTGCAGGCAACAAATACGGCGTCTACGTCACGCTGCAGTTGACGGGTCCAATGGGAAACAGAATATTCCACAACAACTTTGCCGACAATTATTGTAACGCGTTCGATAATTCTTCAGGTTTAATCGAGGTTTGGGATAACAGCTCTGTTGGCGGCGGAAACTTTTGGAGTGACTACCAAACCTCACCTTACGTAATTAACAATAGCAACCAGGATAATTACCCATTAACCCAGCCGTTCAATATCTCAAGCCCCGGCGACCTGCCAACCGTTACCGCTTCAAGCCCCAAACCCGACAGCATTGTAGCATCATGGTCATTTGATAGCGTTGACGCAGGTCTCGCAACTCCGGACCAAACAGGTAACAACCCAGCCGTTTTGGGCTCGATGACAAAAGTTTACAACTACACTCCTGCAGTGGTCACAGGCAAATTTGGCAATGCATTTCGCTTCGACGGAAACACCTTCGCCGCGGTCAACACTTCACCAACTCTTGAAACTCCAAACGACGTAACCATTGACGCCTGGGTGAACGTGCCAGAAATCAAAAACGTATCCTACAACAACATCCTCATTGAAGCTGTTCGAACTTCAACGACTATTTATCCAGTAAGAACTCTTGGAGTGGCAGTTAACGGTGAAGCTCCCAGCAATGCGAGCTCCCCACCAGTGGGCGCTCTCCGCGCATATGTGGCAACTTCGAGTGGACTTAACGAGATAGATACAAAAGATTCACTTCCACTTAACACGTGGGTTCACGTAGTTTTTGTAAGAAGCACAACATCGGGAATGCACATCTACGTTGATGGAAAAGAACAAGCCGTTACAATTGCCGCTGGAACAGTCAACCCCACAGGACCAATACTTAAACCAACTGACATCTACATAGGGCACGATTCAATGACTGAAATCGACCAACTCCAAATCAGCAACACCGCTGAACAGATAGGGCAGCCGCTTTGGATGCAATGGTGGCTTTGGACCGCAATTGTATTTGCTGGTTTAGCTGGAACCGGTTTGGTACTCCATTTCAAGAGTCAAAAAAAATCAATGAATAAAAATAAGTCTACTTGAATTGGGAAGTAAAAAGTGGATTTGAGATAAACCGTGTGTGATGGCAAGGCTATTTTTTGCCTTTGCCCTGATGTTTAGCTGGAAGGGCAACTTGTTTTCTTTCTTTGCGTTTCTGTTCTTTTTCCCGTACCATTTTCTTGTGCTGTTCTAAACCTTCGGCTTTCTTCGCTTTTTTAGACAAATCTTTCAACCTTAGCAAGCAATAGAAAACATCGGCACTCAAATACATTGCTCTGACGATAAATTTAATAGCAAACCCGTTCAAGCATAAATGGGAAAAGAATGGCATCTAACGTTGAAATTCATTGTCCAAAATGTGGTTCATCTTCAGTTGAGCGGACGAGGAATCAGGAGTGTCGCTGCTCGAAGTGTGGAAAAATTTTTTATTTTGTTACCCCGCGGTGTGGTTCGCAGGCACAAGATGATTTGGGTAGGTACGAGCTCTAAGAACTATTTTTAACAGTTATTTCAAAATTGAGTTAATGTGTTAAGAAGTTTTGACTCTTTTTTGTTTTGTGTGGGTGGGGTGGGCTAATAATTGTATACTGCACTTGGGGGTTTGGGTTTGTTCGGTTTTTGGTTTGGGCTGTTTCTCTTTTGTGGTTTGAGTGGGGGAGATGGGTTGGTCCACACTGTTATCGTGGATGCTATTTTGGGTTGTGTGGGTGCAGTGTTGAGGTATGTTGAATGTGCTTGGTTGTGGATCATAGGAGAGTAACCCTTTAACAGTTTTTGCACTTGTGGGAGTGGAT
The DNA here is from genome assembly GCA_963782525.1 of Candidatus Bathyarchaeota archaeon. GTDB lineage: Archaea > Thermoproteota > Bathyarchaeia > Bathyarchaeales > Bathycorpusculaceae > Bathycorpusculum. The sequence goes on along the minus strand of CAWAKC010000003.1, from coordinate 291,333 downwards.
TTTGGTGTTGGTGAGCCATTAACTTTATATGAATAAATATTCATATGAGTAATTGTTCATGCGAAGATGGAAACAAATGAAAAAAGGACTAACAAAAATCTGCTACCGCTTCTTCACTAACCTAGCAAACCCCACCAGACTCGCCGCCATCGAACAACTGATGGAAAAACCCCAAAGCGTTAACGAACTCGCCACAGCTCTGGGACAAGAACAAAGCATGATATCCCACAACCTCAAACCCCTCCTCGAATGCAACCTCATCACCATCCAAAAACAAGGCAAAAAACACATCTACACAGCCAACCAAAAAATCCTCCAGCCCATCTTTGAAGCCATCCAAACTCACGCCCAAAAATTCTGCCCCACAGGCGGAAAATGCCTAAAAGAGGAAAACTAACATGAAAAGAAAAATAGTAAACATAAACGAAAACCTCTGCAACGGATGCGGAGCATGCATCCCGAAATGTGCAGAAGGCGCACTCCAAATCGTTAACGGCAAAGCAAAAATAATCAAGGAAACCTACTGCGACGGACTCGGCGCATGTCTAGGTCAGTGCCCGCAAGGTGCAATTACGATAACAGAACGAGAAGCCCCAGCTTTTAGCGAAACCGAAGTCCATGAACACCAAAAAAGCAAGGCACCCATAATCCCAACCACCACATCACCCCAGAAGCCCCAGTGGCCCATAAAACTTGATCTAGTCCCACCAAAGGCACCCTTCTTTGAAAATGCTGACCTTCTCTTCGCTGCTGACTGTGCTCCAGTTGCTTTAAAAAACTTCCACGACTTAACGGTTGGAAAACGAGTCATCATTGGCTGCCCTAAATTCAACGATGCCCGTGCATACGCCCAAAAACTAACCGAGATTTTCCAACAAAACAACATCGCTTCCGTGACCGTTGTACATATGGAAGTTCCCTGCTGCACAGGCTTGAAATGGGCAGTAAACAAGGCGCTCGAAGGCTCAGGTAAACAAATTCCCACTAAAGAGTTTGAGGTTAAGATTGGAGGTGAAATAGTTGAGCTCTAAAGACAAACCCATACAGAAAAACCCTGAAACCTGCCCCGGACTCCGAGACTTACTCCAACCCAAACCAGCCTACATTAAATGTCACGTTTGTGGAGGCGACCTTGAAATCTGGACAGACGAAGACAAAACCACCTGCCCAAGCTGCGGCGCCGAATGGAAACGCCCCGATAAAACTGCCGCATGCCTAGAATATTGTCAATACGCTGATAAATGTCGCGGAATCATCGAATCGAGAAAACACTAAACTATTCTTTTCTTTTTTGTTCTCTAAAAACTATGGCGTGAGAATACTTTGGGGTGTGTCATTTCCTTAAGCTAATTTTTATAGGGAATTAGATGGGGTGAAAACGATTATTTTGAATACTGGCGTAATAATTGTACTGAAGCGTAAGGTCAAGAATGAATGAGCAGCCAAACACTCAAATTGCCAGATAATCGCCAGTTAGGATACGCAGTAGAAGGCGAGGGAAAACCCGTCATCTACTTTCACGGCACCGCAAGTAGCAGACTGGAAATTCTTCTCTTGAAAGAATTCGTCCGTGCAAACAAGTTCCAGCTAATTGGTGTAGATCGACCTGGATATGGCTTATCAACTTTTAAGGCAAAACTCGGGCTACCCGACTTTGCCAAAGATGTCAATGCGCTGATTGAACACTTAAACCTGGGTAGTTTTGCGATTTTAAGCTGGTCAGGAGGCGGACCCTTCGCATTAACTTACCTTGCGTTATTCCCTGAGCAGGTAACTCATGCCGTCGTTGTGGGTTCACCTGCTTTGCCCTTTGACGCCGCACAAGCGCACAACGGCAATCTCCTCGCAAAAGTCGCCATGAAAAACCGTTTCCTTGCGATATGGGGACTTAAGTTCTTTCGAAATTCAATCATTCAAGCGAATCAGGACGTTGATCGCTACTTGAAGTCTAATAGTGGCAAAAATATGGTTGAGGATTGGCCTAAACCCGATAGAAAATTCTTTGGGGATGTTGCTTGGTTAAAAGGGATGTATGCTGCGATGGCTGAGGGGTTTAGGCAAGAGAGTAGTGTGAAAACAATTTTTCAAGAGCACCAGTTATTTTTGAATCCTTGGAGCGAGAATATAGGGCGGATTCCTATGGGGAAGCTGACCCTGTGGCAGGGGGCGCAAGATAAAACTTGTCCAGTTAGCAATGCACAAAAAATCGCGCACGCCATAAACGGAACACGTGTGGAAATCTTTGCCGATGAAGGGCACTGTGTCCTATTTGACCAAATACAAAAGCTCAGTAGCGAATTTATAATGTAATCTAAAGGTTATCAAAAGGTTAACTGCATTAAATTTTACATCCAAACTACCTGCTACTATGTTACTTAACGAGTAAGGTTATTCAATTTAAAAGGTTGGATTCTAAAAAAAGAAAAAGGGGTTTAGGTTATTGGTTCATTGGTGGTGGCGGTGGTGGCATCTGAGCTTGCTGTGCAGTGGGAATCTGGAAGAATGCTACAAGTATCAGTATCCAAGCGATGAAGATCAAGAACAAACCAACTATAACTATTGTAAGAATCGCACCGATGAGCAGCAGCATTCCTCCAGTTCTAAACAGCCCGACACCCGATTTGTTTGCAAGGGAATCAAATGCTCTTCTGATATAGATGGCTTCGAGTATGTAGAATACGAATGCTATGAAAAGAAATACGATCAGTCCTGCAAAGAATCCTGCTAAGCCTGTGGCATCAGTTACTCCGAAAGTTGCTGCAGAAAAAATCCCGCCGAAAAACAACGATACCAAAGTTAATCCAGAAGCGACTATTCCTATGATTCCAAAGATCACTGCGTAGAGAGTGTTCTTCCAGATGCTTTGGTCATTGTACGCCTGCGACAAGTTTTTCATTCCAATGAGGACTAGTAGTATGCCTACAATGCTTAGAAATGGAACCGGAATTACCAGTAAAATTGATCCAATGCCTGCTAAATTTTTTCCTGACTCTAAAGACATTCAACAACCTCTATAATCTATTTATTAAAATTCGACGAGAATACTGCAGCCGTAGGCTGCAGATGAATCGTCCGTAAGCTCTTTTTGCCAACTTGCTATTTTGGGTTTCCTAGACGGCAGTTTGCGTCTACCGTCTAGGAGGTGTCACAAAATGGGTTTGGAGTCTTTAAGCCATGGCTATGGGCAATGTGCGTTCCATATTGTGCTTGTGCCTAAGTATAGGCATAGGATATTTGTGGATCTTGGCATTAAAAGCTGTTGCGAGAGGGCTTTGAGGGAGACTGCTTCTAGAATTGGCTGTCAAGTGTATGCTTTGCAGGTTGGTGCTGATCACGTGCATATCTTCGTCGGGTTGCATCCGGATTGTTCGGTGTCTGAAATGATTTGCCTCTTAAAGTGTAACAGTGCAAGGAGGTTGTTTTTGGAGCATCCTGAGCTTAAGAGTAAGCTTTGGAAGGGGCATCTTTGGTCTAGGGGTAAATTCTATCGTTCAATTGGCCAAGTTAACGCTGAAACAATCAAACGCTATATAGAACAGTCTAAGCATCAATAGTTTTTTTGAGATACCGCAACCGTAAGGTTGCGGTCATTCATTTGAACAGTTTAAGTCTCCACCGAACTTGCCCAAAATAACTGCACGCCCATTATATATTATTTCTAATTTTCATTCAGTAGGGAATTTTTCAACTAGGAAATAACATCATCGAGATTTGAACCTGAATTATGGTGCGGTTATCATGCGGTCGCCGAGTTGCAGACCTGCAAACAAAAGTTTACTTATTCTGGAAAAAAAGCCCTATCATGCAACGTCACATTAATTTTAAAAACAAGGCACTCTATTTCTCATTCTCAATTGAACCGGTAAGTTCGCTTATTCGTTCATTAACAAGCCTTAATAGTTCCTCTCTAAGTTGTTCCCAATGCAAACCTTTCTTTATCAGGCACATTCTGTTGCCGAGTTCTTCATCTCCAAGAGTTTTTGTTATCCAAAACTGGAAGTCACCTCGTGGATAATGAAACTCAACTGAAACAACATCAACGACATCTAATTTTGCAGCAAAATCCACCAAGCTTGTAGCCGCCACGTTTGTGTAAACTCCAACATTGGTGCAAAACTGAAAGCTGTTTTCAAAGGGCACTGTACGCAGAACCATTGAGGTATCAACTGTTTTTGTAATTTGACTCATTACATTTTTTCGCCTTCCTACCACTCCCATCAAAACCCATAAACTTTTGTTATTGCATGGTGCCAGTCACACTTTTATTCAAACTAAACCGTAAGGAGAAACAAAGAAGGCGCAGAAAGAAATTCTAATTTGGCGAATCTGAGTTAACAATAGCTCCGAAGGACTCTCGGTTTTTCTCTCTTCCTCATATTTTGACGCCCCGAACAAATGAAAAAAAAATAACACTGGAGTTGCCAGAAAAACTACGCCTTTGAAGAAAAGCACGAAATCAAGAGGATTGGTACGTGTACTGTGATTCCCGAAAATTTGATTGTGTGGGTGCATGAAGCTCCAATTCAGAAAACCTCCAGAAATTTTCTATAGAGATTACCATTGCAACTGTTAGTAGAAATTAGTTAGTCTTGAATTTTACAAAAGTCTTTTGACAAACCTGCACGCCCTTCGTGCAATTTGAGTGATAATGGAAAACTCCTTGGCACAACTATGGAAAGAGAAATTATAAGAAAAATAGACTTCTTTCAAAAAACCTCATTTTTTACCAGAAGCCGCCTTTAGATGTGACTGTCGCAGTTGCATCTAGTGAACCGAAGCCGATTGTTCCGAAGGTGAAATTATAGTTCCCGCTGGGCAATTGGATTCCGCCGCTGTTGTAGCTTTGCTGCTCTCCTTGTGCTGCCGCATGTTCCCAGATAACTTGGTCGCCGCTTCGGATTTGGGCTCGCCATAATGCCGCTCCATTTTGGACAGTCACTATAACTTGCACTTTGTCGTCTAGGAATGGTTGGTTAAACGTTGTTGTCTTTGTGTCAGCGCCTATTGTGAAAGAAAACTGCGTGTTCACTATAGTTCGGGGGTATGTTTCACCTGCGTAGACCGCAAAAGCTGCGACTATGATAACTACGATTGCCGCTACAGCAATGACTGATTTTGATTTTGCCACTTAGATAATCTCCGGTTACAGGTCATATTGGTCTTATATTACCATGAGTAAGTTAGCGTCGATATAATCTCTTGTTATTGTGGTGTGTCAATCACAAATTATAATGAATCAAGAATAGATCAAAATTTCATTGACTTTAGATACTTTAAAACGGTCGTGGCCAGGGTATCGAATACGAATCAAAGTCGTTGTTGAAGGAGAAGGTGGCATCGCCCAAACAAATCCTGCGAAAAAATCTGAAAAACTAAATCCACAAAGTCTCTGGATTTACAGGGGTAAAGCACCTATGAAGTGACCGATCAAGAATCCTGCAAGACCGGCAGTCAACCCGATTGTTGCCATTTGCAAACCACTCTTCCAGAGAGAGCCAACTGTAGTCTTCGCTTCGTAGATCCCGATGCAGAAAAGAGCAACACCGCTGAAAATCACTGAAGCTTCGGTTCCTAGAAGAATATTTTTTCCAACGAAAAGATATGGCAATAAAGGGATGAAAGAACCAAATATTGTGGAAGAACCGACAACAAAGGCGCTTCGACGAGCTTCAGACTTTTCAACCGGTGCAAGATCGAGTTCGTAAGACATCATCAAATCAAGCATGGCCTTCGAATTTTTGACAATATGCTCTGTCAAATCTTCAAGATCGTTCCCCTCATAACCCCAACGTCTAAAGATCCCTCGTACTTCTTCTCTTTCAATTTCTGGAACATCTTTCATCTCTTGAGTTTCTCTATTGGCTTCTTTTAGATAGACTCTCCGCCTCGCCGAAGTCGACGTGTAAGCAACAGCTCCCATCGATATAGATTCAGCTCCCAGAGCGGCGAGAGCGGCTACGAAGAAAATTCGGACATCAGTGGTTGCCGCCGTCAAGCCCAGAAGAATACCCAAAACATTTACCAGACCATCCTGACTTCCAAGAATAAAATTGGATAGAAGAGTGGGGCGTGAATGCCTTTCATTTTTGACTTTAGTCGGCGCATTTTTTGTCGGAACCATGTTCTCGACTTTCTCTATACCTTGCTCAACCAAAAGTCATTTCTCCATAGTTCTTTTTGCTTTACCCTCATATGATTCTTTCCTCAGCACTCTTATAGTCGTCATTACAATTTTTTTCCGCTTGCTCCCAAAGTCAACTTTTTTTAGGGGTTCAAAATTCTGAACTAACCATTAGATTGGTTGGTTTTCTCTCTTGGGTTTTTGTAATTTGTTTGGGTCTTTCAGAAAATTCTGAAGAAAATCTTGGACATTTTCGTGTAAATGGATAATCTTTTTTTGGTTTTCTTCTTTGGTTTGCGGTTTTGGTTGAAAATAACCTTGTTCAGTCATGTAAAACATTAGGCTAGAGAAATCTCCGGCCAGGGCGCAATCAACTTCTTTCTTTCCCGATTCTAAAAGAGCGTAATACCGGTGATGACCATCTAAAACTGCGTATACATCAAATTTTGGATGCTTAACAACGATTAAGGGTGCAATTTTCTCTCCGTTTTTGATCTTCTTCTTGTACATCTCTATGGCTTCCGGATCAACTTTTGAATCGGCGACGATTTTTTCTATTGGCAACCGTAGCAAGTACTTCTCGGGATTAGCAAACACATCGATGTTAATTTCTCGTGCTCTATGCCTAGTCAACCGCATAATTCTTAATCTTAACGAATCCACGATATCTAAAACACGTTTTTCCAAAGCATCACAGCCCTAATAATATGGGTTTATCAAAAGATATTGAATGAACTAATGAATTATCATGATCAAATGTCCCCAACAATAGTAATTTCAATATATTTTGAAAAACACCTAATTTAACTCGGGTTTTTAATAATATATCTGTTGCGGAAAATTCCGATGGAGCATTTTAGTTTTCATTGGATCCTTTCGTGTTAATTTCGTAAAGCGAAAATTATGTTTGAAAATAAGTTATAACCACTGGTAGATGCCCAACGCTGAACCTTCAATAAAACGGTTTATAGACTAGCTTTCAATTAATCGTTTCAGGCATAGCAGTTAACTGCCAGGCGTTTTCTCTGAGTAATCAAGATAGCCAGAATCAATCTTCATTTTGGAGTGTTCCTACTTCTGAGCTTCTTCAGCAACTGCAGACGACCTCAAAAGGCTTGACTCAAGATGAAGCTCAAAAAAGGCTCACAAAATACGGTTCCAACCTTCTTAAGCCCAAGAAAAGATCAGACACGCTAACACTCTTGTTAACTCAATTTAAAAGTCCACTTATACTCATCCTCATCTTTGCAGGCGCTCTGTCATTCTTCCTAGGCGATTCCGTGAATTCTGCCATTATCCTGACGATTATCCTCATAAGCAGTCTTCTCGGATTTTGGCAGGAGAGGGGTGCTGCAAACGCTGTCGATAAACTGCTGGCCATCGTTCAGACCAAAGCAAGTGTATTTCGCGATGGAAACCAAAAGGAAATACCTGTTGAGGAAATTGTGCCGGGCGATGTCATTCACCTCAATGCTGGGGATTTGATTCCTGGAGATTCAATAATTCTTGAATCAAAGGATCTCTTCGTTAACGAATCATCCTTAACTGGCGAAACTTTTCCTGCTGAAAAAACTGCTGGCGTTCTGCCTCAAGCAACGGGTCTTAGTCAGCGGACAAACAGTCTTTTCATGGGAACCAACGTGGTTAGTGGTGACGCCCAAGCAGTTATTGTAGGAACTGGGTTACAAACAGAGTTCGGCAAAGTCTCTGCACGACTAAAACTCAGACCGCCTGAAACAGAGTTTGAACTTGGAGTCCGGCATTTCGGCTATCTCCTCATGGAAGTAACGTTGGTGCTTGTGGTCGTTACTTTAGCTATAAATGTGTATTTTGCCCGTTCTGTGCTAGATTCTCTTCTCTTTTCCTTAGCGCTCGCCGTTGGACTAACCCCTCAACTATTGCCAGCAATTATCAGCATTAACTTAGCTCACGGCGCCAAGATCATGGCAACCCAGAAGGTGATTGTTAAACGGCTTGCATCCATCGAGAACTTCGGCAGCATGAACGTACTCTGCTCCGACAAAACAGGAACCCTCACAGAAGGCATCATAAAAATACAGTCTATAGTTGACTTTAACGGGAACCCAAGCCCAAAAGCGCAACTTTACGCGTTTCTTAATGCTTCTAATCAGACAGGTTTTACAAATCCGATTGATGATGCTATTTGTGGTGCTCAGGTCGATGCTTCTGGGTATATGAAGCTGGATGAGGTGCCGTACGATTTTATTCGAAAGCGTCTAAGCATTTTAGTGACAAAAGACAACAAGAATTTGATGGTCACCAAAGGTGCTCTTCAAAATGTGCTTGACGTATGCACCTTGGTTAAAACTTCCGAAGCGACGATTGTCCCGATAGCTGGGGTTCAAAACCAGATTGAACAACGTTTTGGAGAACTAAGTAGTAAAGGTTTTCGCGTTCTGGGGATAGCCTACAAAGACATCGGCTCCGACAAAGTTATCGCCAAAGACAGTGAAGCAGGCATGACTTTCTGAGGGTTCCTTGTTCTATTTGATCCTGCCAAGCCAAAAATCGCCGAAACTGTCAAAGAGTTAAAACAGTTAGGAATTTCCCTAAAAATTGTAACTGGAGACAACCGATTGGTTGCAGCCAGCATCAGTCAACAAGTAGGGTTTCCAACGCCAAAAATTCTTGCAGGTCCAGATCTCCGCATCTTAAGTGATGAGGCGCTGCTTCGTCAAGTAAATGAAGTAAATGTTTTCGCAGAGGTCGAGCCAAACCAGAAGGAACGCATCATTCTTGCACTCAAGAAAGCAGGAAACGTGGTTGGCTACATGGGTGATGGAATCAACGATGCTTCTGCCCTTCACGCCGCTGATGTTGGTCTATCGGTTGACAGCGCAGTGGATGTTGCCAAAGAAGCCGCCGATATTGTTTTGCTTGAAAAAGACTTAGCTGTTCTGGCTAATGGAGTAAAGGAAGGAAGAAAAACATTTGCCAACACATTAAAGTACGTGTTTATGGCAACAAGCGCAAATTTCGGAAACATGTTCAGCATGGCAGGCGCATCGCTCTTTTTGTCATTTCTGCCTCTTTTGCCTAGGCAGATTTTACTTACCAATCTAATGACAGATTTCCCAGAGACAACCATAGGCACAGACAACGTAGACAGTGAAATGGTTGAACAACCCCGGCGCTGGAACGTCAAATTCATCCGCAATTTCATGATAGTTTTCGGCGTCCTAAGTTCAGTTTTTGATTATATTGCATTTGGCGTGCTGATTTTTATTCTGCAAAGTCCTAAGGAGCTATTTAGGACCGGATGGTTCATAGAATCGGTCCTTTCCGCAAGTCTAATTGTACTCGTTATTCGGAGCAGAAGACCATTCTTCAAAAGTTATCCTGGGAAGTATTTGCTTTTAACCACCATAACGATTGTTGTGGCCACTCTTATTTTCCCCTTCACTCCACTTGGAAAACTATTTGGTTTTGCCCAACCGTCGCTCTTGGTTCTTGTTTTGATGGCAATAATTGTTGTATTCTACATAATCTTGGGCGAAGTGGTGAAAGAAATTTTCTACAAGCGGGTGAAATTCTAAAACCTCCCTCGTAAAATGATGCTAAGTGAAATGCTGGGGCTGGGTTTGTTGGTTTTTAACCTCAAGTGAACAGAATAAACTCATTAGATGAGGGACTAAATTTTGAAAATCAGGAAAATTATCGGATTCGTAAATCCTTTTTCCTTTCAATCAAGTCTGTGATTTCATCAAATTCACTTGTGTAGTCTTTATGTTCCTTTACCAATCTTTTGAGTCTGTTTTGGTTAAAGTAGCCTTCGTAGAATCCGAAGAACATGATTGCAAAGAACCCATACACAAGATAATTGCCAAAAGCTGCAATTCCTTCAGTAATAACTAAGAGTATAATTGGAAAAAGTACCCCAAGAGAACCGATATACGCTGACATTGCCCCAATTAATGCTCCCATAACATCAATCTTATTGTCATTTATACTCTTGGCAAGTCCTGCTTTTCTTTCCCAAAGAGTTGATGTATCGCTGAAGTCAACTGCACTAAATAGGCTATCGAAAGCTCCAATCGAAATGTTGTTTGTTCTACTTTTGAATGCGCTGTTCATTTTTTGGTGATAGAACTCTCGATGCTCCTGATATTCACGTTTTATGATCGTAGCGTCTATGTAGGGTGTCCTTCTAACCATGCGGAAAGCGTACTTGACATTTTCAACAAACTTTTTGCCTACCTGTTCTTGCTCAGCTTTTTTTGCAGCGCGGGCTTCATATAATATATCTTGTTTTTCTTCATCCTTCAGCATTTGTTTTTCTTTTACGGTCATCATTTTGTGAGAAAATCTATGATTGTTGCAACATTTGTAAATTGTAGTCGAAATCGGCGGAGGCAAATCAAATTCCGCAATTATTTCTGCGCAATAAGGACATATGTATCCGGAGTCGTGCCAATCAGCGGCTTCATCTATCTTTTTGCCGTTATTTTTCTCCCATTGTTTTATCCAATGTCTTGTCTGTCCCCAGCCACCACTCAAACTAAGATAAAGAACCTTGGAATCTTTTATCGCCTTCCTAATTTCGCCTTCTGATCGCATTTGCTTTTTTTCATTATTTACCGTTAGGTCCTCTTCTTTTATAGAAGGCTGGTTTATTATTTCGTTCATTTTTTCCCCTGATTTCTAACAAGACTCAACGGATTGGCTTGTTTTTTTGTCAAAACTCGATTTCGCTAACTTGACTCACACAAACTAAAAAGGGATTATAAAAAATTCATGATGTATTAGAGCATACCTATGTCCTTTTGGTTATCACTACGATTAGTCCAAGTAATCCTCCCAAAACAACTAATAGTCCGCCTAGTCCTCCGCCAATGATTCCTACTATTATGAGTACGATTGCCCAGACGAGAGTACTTGCGCTTCTGGCACCGATGATTGCAATAACTCCGCAAATTAGAGAAACAATCCCCGCATAAGTAAAAGCATAGAAACTAAAATGGACTATTGCCAATCCGGTGAAACCAATCAGATCCAATAATCCAAAGATTACTAGCAGTATTCCACCTATAAGGGCTAAAATGTATGCTATTCGAGAAATTGACGAGTCTGCCATATATGAATTCACCTCCCTTATCCAATAAATAAGGGATTTAGAACTGTTTGAAGGCAACATAATGCCTGTATATCGTAGTTTTCAGTCATTTTTGACCAGAACGGAATTCTGTTTTTCATTAGGACTTAGTTTATGCTGCAAACAAAAATTCTATAATACCTTTTAGGTGACCGCGAATAAAAAGGTTAGCCCTAAGTTAAATTAGAAACCAGGTTTAGCAGCTAAATCTTTAATCGCCAATGTCCGAACTGATGTTCCTTTTAATCTTTGGAGAATCCGAAAGGATTAACTTAATTGAGAATTATCTTATTGAGAGAATGTTGCCTTAAAAGAATAAGTTGAGAAGGTGAAGGTTATTGAATGCTCTCTCTACGGTTCTGGTTGGTTTAGGTCTTTGGCTAATCATAGATGGAGTTTTGAGCATAATTAAATATTCAAAGCAGAGTTTTCCTGAACAACTAATTAGAGCGATAAGGACAACATTTGGAATCATAATAATCATTATTGGAATAGTTCAAAATTAAGTAAATCCTCCTGTCAAGCCTACTGTAACCGTTATAGGATTCTGGGCTAGAATTGGCTAAGAAAAAGTGAGGTTCCGAGGCTAATTACCTTTATATTCTTAAAATTACCCAGTATTAATTGGTCAGTCAGAATTCGACGGTTGTTCTCATGAATCTTTCTACTCACATAGTGTTTGGCATAATTGTTGGAGCTTTGTTGTTTGGAAGACCAGAAATAGCGCTAATGGTTGGAATCGGCTCTGCAATTAATGATCTTGATCGAGAATACGGTTTTTTTAGCAAAGAGTCCTTTCGACGCCGACAAATACATCGCGCATTATTTCACAATTTCTTGTTTATCGGAATAGTGTATTTGATAAACCCGTTTTTTGGCATCGGAGTCTTTCTACATTCATTTCTAGATTCATTCACAACAACAAGGGACCGAGGCGTCGAGTGGCTATACCCCTTTTCAAGAATGGTGACCAAAGCAGTATATGATTCGAACGGAAATAAATTACCTCTTGACCCAAAACATAAAATCTATTTTCTTTCAAATGACCTGCCCGGACTAACACGAAGAACTACAAAAGATATTAAACCAGGAGAAACTCCAGTGCCCAATAGACGAACTTACGGTCCCGCTCTCTCAGGAAAGTTTCTTGACAGAAGCATATTTTTCGGATCTATAGCTCTTTTTTTCCTACTGCTTCTTTTTTCCGTTCTTGGCTTGCGGCAGTTCATCGATTTACGCTTACAAAACATAACTCTTTCACTTATCCTTCCATTGCTGATAGCGTCAATAGGAATTTTCTTGAATTTTTTTGTCGGCGAACTTGACAGGAAAAAACTTGTTAAGACTAAGACAGATAGACCCTACAAGTTTTCTTTTGTCTTGTCAATTGGAATTATTATTTTTGCAATAGTTCTTGGGGGGATAATGAATCCAACTGCTGTATCCAATACACTAAGCATATTGCCATACATTGCTGTTGGAATAGTCGTTGTTGTTTTGGTCTCGTTGGGGGTTCTGAGATTTTCTACAAGAGGTTTTTCTGTAGACAGCAAGAAAGAGCCACTTATCGTATAGAACTGCAAGCTATGCCTTGGTGGGTTCAAAAGACATTGGTGCGTACATGCAGTGGGCATTTCGAGTTAACACATAATTTTTCGTACATTCAACTTGGATTTGAACCCAGTTTTAAATGTGAGATTTCATGCAACCATTTGTATGAAAAAGCTCAAGGATTAATTTTGCTTATCAGGTTTTTCGGGAGATCTCAATTGATTTCGTATGATGATGAAAAGTCCAAAAAAGAGCACACCTGCTATGATGCCTGAAGTGATGCCCATGATGTACAATGCCTCCCACGCCGGCATAGAAGTGCTGAGGTACTTGAACGAACCGATAAGTATGAACAAGGAAGCTGAACCAATAAATGAAATTCCCAGCGCCATCAAAACACTGCTAATTATGCTTATGATTATAAGTTTTTTGAGGCGTTTCTTTACAGCAGCCTCTGTTTCATTCATGTATTCTTTGAGGATGGCTTTTATCTCACTTAGAATTGCTCCAATTATTTCCCTCACTGAAATTTTTTCTGACATCTAATAATTACGCCTCTTCCAGAAAACAGATTTACCGAACCTTAAAAATCATGTTATTCACACATGCTGGCTGAGTAAAAGTGTTTCAAGATTCTTATATTTAGTTTAGCTTAGTAGCTATTTTAAGATTGTGACTGTGTGATTGCAACAACGTGTGTTTAATAGTCGCTGTAGTCATCCCTTACTTGTTTGGAGTTGCTGATTTTTGGGTGCGTTAGATCAAGTTATTAATTTTATCACCTCTGGAAGCATCGGCGGTATTCCACCATTAGTTTTGATGATTATTCCATTTGTCATCGGACTAGTCGTGGGCTATCTAGTTCACAAAATGTTAAAGATCGCTATTATAGCGGCCATTATACTGGTCATAGTTGCTTACTTTGGGTTTTTCGGTTTAAGTCTTGGTGCCTTGAAAGGTGTTGCTGATACGTATGGTCCTATTGCAGTTCAATATGGAGTACTTCTCATGGGTATACTACCACTTGGTTTAGGACTAATCGTTGGTTTTGTCATAGGCTTCGTATTATCGTAAGCAAACATTCTTCTCTGTAGGAAAGCTACTGATAATCGGCATAAAGGAGGTTTGAGATTATATCGTGTGTGTATTATCTGCGGAAACCAAACAAAAAATGTAGTTCTACAAAAAAGAGAAAAAGCAAAAAACAAGCCACTCTTGTAACTACAATCAACCAGCGAAATACTCGTTCAAATACCCATTTATGCTCTAGCTCAAAATAGATTCTTCACTTTAAGAAAAACAAAACAAGATACAAGTAAAAATATGACTAAAAATTAATTCAGCAAACTGCTATACAGATTTTTGAAATTAGAATTCCATCTCAGTCATTATTCTTTTTAATATCGTTGCTCCATGCTTCATTTTAAGTTTTTTCTCACCTAGCCTCTGGCGGTACTGTATAGGGACTTCAATTGTTTTGTAGCCTCTCTTCTGAACTATACTATTTAGTTCTACTTCGATGTCAAAGCCATTCGATTTCAACTTCAAGTTCCTAAGTATTTCTGCTCGAATGACACGCAAACCCGTTAATGGATCATGAAGGGTTACGCCGTTTAGAATATTATGGCTGAACGCAAGGAGCTTGTTTCCCAAATAGAATCGGTTGATCAACGCTTTGTTGTCTAATTGAGAGTTAAATCGGTTACCACAAACCATACCCACCTCTGGATTCTCCTCAAGAATTTTAATCATCTCAGGAACATGCTTAGCAGGGTAAGTGAAATCAGCATCCGTTAGCACAACATAATCTGCATCGGCGTCTGTAAGTTTCAGCGCTTTCACGATAGCATCTCCTTTGCCAACTCCGTCTTGGAAGGCAATATCCGCACCAAGATTTTTCGCAATCTCCACGGTCCTGTCGCTGCTATGGCCATCAACAACTAAAATGTGAGGCGAATCAAGATTATCTTTAAGCTCTGCTATTGTAAGTCCAATTCCGGCTTCTTCATTTAAAGCTGCAACGATTACATGAGTTGAGCTAAACATCGGATTGTGTTTTTCGTTAATCGGATATTGAAACTTCAAATCCTTACTCCTGTCTACAAAGTCTACTGATGATTCGAAACTTTTTAAAACTGTCATCTTACTTTCATCTCAATACATTTTCTAATCTAACTTTCTTTTGATTTGATAAAACAACAAAGAAGGGAATTGTGATTATTTCCAAACTTTCCTTCCAGCGCGAAATAATGGCCCATATAGTGTTCACAACGTATCCTCTCTTCAAGCTTATCAAGCAACTTAACTTTAATTATGGTTAGTAGGGGAATTAAACATGTGTGACTGTTAACATGCAACAACAAGATGGCGATAACATGATTTGGCTATCAAACTTTTGTATTAGAAGTGTTTCATTATAAAATCCCTAATGCCTCTATGACTAGTCATGAGTTCCACTATCTTTTTTGTAGCTTGCGTTATTTGAGTATCAAATAATCTGGTTACAGCCAAGGAAAATACAAACACAAAAGTGCCGATTACTATGCTTCCAATAACATTTATTGAACCAAGATACCATATGATAAGATAAGTTACCGCAGCACTTATGAGCCCCATGAGAAAAGACCTTATTATAAAATAAAGTCGTTGCAACCACGTAGAAAACAACAGAACCTTGATCATTGCCCTTTTCTCTAACTCATTTTCAGCTCCAGATTTATAATCGGTCATTTTTTGGAGCACCCCTTTTGCGTAGTGGGCGTCTGATATACGTAGCATCATTTTTGCATAACGGGCGTCGGATAAATCTGTGGAACTTGCGGATTCAAGCTCTAGCAAAATCCTCTGTGCTATTTTGTCTATTTCATCATTTGTTTTTTTTAATTTCATATCTTTAGTTACCAATGTGTACCCAAACAGAGATTTTAGCTATTGAGATTACTAAAATGACCCGATAAAAGAGGGGTTAAGCCAACGACATCAAAAAAATGAATCCTTGTCTTAATGAAATAGGGTGTTTGTTTACCCCAAAACGCATTAAGGAGTTCTACTTTTTTTTTGTCTTACAGCGACCTTAGCTTTCATTTCAAAGATGGTGTCTTCGCCTGTTTTCCCCACACCAAAGTTCCATTCTAATACATCCACTTCCATGTCTTTGAAGTGCGAAACCCAAGTCTCCTGGAATTCACTCCATTTCTCGCCCATCTTCTGTATCTGTTCTTTGACGTCTATTTTTTGTTCTGGCATAATTTGTTGCACCTCCTAAAAAACCTAAAAAATTGCACAAGACTAAGTTTACAGCTAGTCATTGGTTGATTTAAGTGTGTGTGACTGTAAAGCTGTCGTTACAAGCGTATAATTGAAATAAAAAGTTGAGGTAGCTGTTGCTAGTTATTGGCAGTCACACATCTTAAAATAGTCCGGCGAGTTAAGGCAAGTAAGGTTTTTTGAAAATGGGAGCGCTTGATTTTCTTTTCGTTGTTGCTGTGATTCTTATTGTCCTTTGGCTTTTGGGCTTTGTATTCTTCAACCTTGGTACAATCATATGGGTACTGCTTGTCATTGCTGTAATCATAATACTTGTCCGACTGCTTTCAGGACGCAGAATATAATCAACCAAAGACGTATTAGCAGCGCCATAAGCTGCTTACCAATTTTTTTGTAAACAAAGACATCACGTTTGTGTAAGTAGCTTTTAGGTAATCCACTGCTTTTGAGATAATTATTTATCAGTGCACGTTATCCGCCAGGGTTTCTCGTTTGGTAGTTCCATTAAATTATTGACCTTAGAACAGCCCACAAAAAAATAGGTTTCCTTAGAGTATATGGCTTGTTGTTTGTTAGAGCCAGATAGCAGTCACATATGTTTAATAGAATGGCGGAGGCACCAGTCTTTAGTGAGATTTTATGAGTAAAGATGAAGTTAAAGGTAAACTCAAAAAAGAAGAAGGAAAGACCCGCGTAGCAGCTGGCAAAGTAACGGGTAACACTGGTCAAATAATTAAAGGCGAAGCTGAAAAAGTTAAAGGAAAAATCCAAGAAGACGTCGGCAAGGCCAAAAGAAAACTCTAACAAAGCCTTCAATTTTTCAACGCCTCTAAAATCAGCCGCAAACAAATTTTTCAAGAAAACGAAAAAGCTTTAGCATTCATGAAGCATAAAGGTTGCTCTTTTCTTTTTTTCACATTCAAGTGTACACGATTATGCATAGTAGTATTTGGCTTTTCAGATATTCAGACTTCAGTTACTTCTGAACTTTTTTTTGATAAGTACTTCAAAGTTGAGAATCAAGATTAAAATTTAATCTTTCTCTCTCTTGAACGCATACGACTACTCTCACACTCCCACGCACCCGCGTGCGTGCCTAACGTCTGTAGTCACCAACCAATATCTAAAACCAAAAGCCAAAAAACCATAGAAGCTCAATATTAACATCTTTTTCAAGCCCAGAGTAAAAATAAAATGGTTTTCATGTTTGCTATTGATAAGATAACAATATTTAGAACACTTGAAAACATAAATATGGTGGATAACAGCTTGTCAAAAAATACTGAAACTCTGGGCATAAGATTGTTAATCATTAGCATTATCTTATTTATTTTAGGAATCGTAGCATTTCATCCACAAACTGTCCTTGAAACCGAAATTGATGAAACGATTTTTCTGGCATCACTATTTTTTTTCATCGTAGGAGTAATAACTATTATTAAAGGTAGAAGAAAACACAAATAACTTTTCCATCTTTCTTTTTCTTGAACTACTTGCTTTTTAAACGAAAAGTCTCTACCTTCAGATATTATGAGATGTAGTTGACTTAAAATTTTCTCTTCTGTCAGTTCTTCGGTTATCTCTTTTCCATGTAAACTTTCGGGCAAAGGAGTTACCGATAAGAAACCTAGTTAGTTACATTTACGACCAAATCGATTATACTCAACGCAACAAAACACTTTTTTAAAGGAGCTCTATCACTTTTCTGAATTTCTTGAAAAATGCTAAGGAGCTAATACTTGCAGTAAATGTTCCAGCTGCTATAAACACAAGACTGAGTTCTGCTTCTTTCAAGCCGCAGGTTATTAATAAGGCACCAGACAGTACCAAGATAGCGACGAAGACCCAAGTCTCCAAAGACATTCCCAATTACTTTTAGTAATCTGTACTTATAACATTATAGTATAAAAAACCCATTTTAGCAATTGCTCAACAACTCTACAGTAAAGTTGAATGATGTAAAATGAAAAGAAGACAAAACGTTCTCTTGCTGTTTTATTTATGATAAATTTGTAACAGCGATACTTCAGATTTAAATAATCAAAATTTTGATATTGTAATAATGACTGATCCAAACTCGTTTGTGCTTGAGTTGTCTATACTATTGGTAGCCGCAATAGTCGGTGGCTTACTGATAAAGAGGATCGGGTATCCTGTCGCTTTAGGTGAACTCTTAGTTGGAATTCTCCTTGGACCGTCGATTTTTAATTTAATTTCTAACCAAGCTATTGTAAGCGTTTTTGCCGAGTTAGGTGCCATTATTTTGTTGTTCTATATTGGTCTAGAAACAGAGATGCGTGACCTAAAAAAACAACTCTTACCATCACTTTCTATAGGGATTCTTGGTGCAATAATGCCTTTAGCTCTATGCTACTATACTGCACTGTATTTTGGAATTTCAAACAATGAAGCACTTTTCATAGGCGTTGTTTTTACAGCAACGAGCATTGGCATAACCATTCGACTGCTAAAAGACATGGGTAAACTAAATAATCCAACTGGGTTGACGATTCTGGGGGCAGGTATTGTTGATGATGTTGTGGCTGTTGTTCTCCTTTCCGTGGTTTTAAGTATTTTATCTGGTCAAGTTAATTCCTTTGAAATAGGGCTTGTCATAGTTAAAGCGGTTATTTTTTGGGCTGTGATAGTTCTAATAGGCTCAAAGGTTATAGTTCGAGCCATCGACAAGGTCAGACTTGATGACGAATATTTGATTCTCTTGGTGTTAGCATACGGTTTCTTCGCAGCCTACATCTCTGCAACAGTTGGATTATCGCCAATTGTTGGGGCGTTTGCTGCAGGTTTACCGTTATCAACAAGACAGGTAAAGGTTCAGATGGTTCTTGAAAAAACAAAAAGTCTCTATATGTTCTTCGTACCAATATTCTTTATTTCCATAGGAACTCTGATAAACCTTAGCGTTTTTGGCGAAGCCGCATTCTTAGGGTTAGTTATCACGGCTATGGCTTTCATAGGCAAGATCTTGGGTAGTTTTGTGGCTGCGCGCATGACAAAGTTCTCGACTAAAGAATCCCTCAAAATAGGTATCAGCATGACGCCTAGAGGTGAAATGGGTCTAATAATTGCAAGCCTTGGATTAACAAGTGGATTAATTTCGACGGGAACCTATTCTGTAGCTGTAATGGCCGTTATTTTGACTACCTTCATAGCGATGCCAATACTGAAGAAAGTATATACGACAAAAAGAAAGAGTGCTCCGTTACCAAAAAAGGTTTGAATTAATATCTTCTTTTATAAATTCTCTGTTTTACGACTTTGGAGATGCGAAGCACGACGAGCGACGCGAGTAGCGCAGTCAGACTTATGACTAAAATAGAAGTTTTTCAGATAGATTCCAACTCATGGTTATAAGGTTGCACTGATTACCGGTGAGTGGAACAAATGGGCTGTTTTTCCTTTACAGTCTTTTGGGTATCTATTAATAATTTGTTACAATTGTTTTAGGCGGGTACATTTTATTTTGGCAAGTGCGGAAAGTTTGAAGAACAGGGCTCCGCTTCCCAAGAAAGGCTCATAATATTCATTAAGCTTTGGTGGAGAAGACCGTTTGAGGTCACTTAATAATTGCCTTTTACCGCCAGCCCATTTAAGAAAAGGTCTGGGTTCTATCATTTTAATTCCTCAAAGTCTTTTCTAATTCTTGGAATCCAGTCTTTTTTCGTGTCTCAAGTACTTTACAAACAGTAGAGCTTCTTCACTAATCAACGTATCAATAGTTTGTCTTTTTCCAACCTTATTCTTTCAACATCAACTATACGATCAAAGAAAGCGTTCAAATCTTCAGCTAAACTGTCAGTCTCATATTCTTTTAGGTGAATCTTTTTGCCCATTTTTAAGCGCATCATGAAATCAGTCACAAACACAAAGTCTTTCTTGCGTAGCTTTTGGCATCGCTCAATCAAGAAATCATCAATCAAATAGCGGGATAGCTCTTGAAAATCACATACTAAACTGGGTTTACCATGTTGAACCGAATGTAGAAAGCCGAGATAGGGTTCTAATTTAGCCTTCAATAATGCCTTGTGTACTCTACATTCTAAGATGTAATATGCAAAATTGAAAACATTGTTTAGCCCATCATAGGCGTTGTATGTCTCTCTGGTTTCTGGTCTGATTTTTTCAGGAAATAACTTGAAAATTTGGGAGAACTAGTCTTTGGCATTATGGGATTCAATAGCCATCAGTTTATCCTTGTTAGCTTCAAGTTTTCAAATTTTAAATTTTCAATTTGAAGAAGACTTTCCAAGTTTCGAGAGGTGTCAAATTTGTACTTTTTGAGAACTGTGTTTTGCCCTTTAATTTTTGCGATGATACATTGTGTGGCAATGTCGATGCATTTTTTTCATCGAGAACCGCTTGATACTGGCAAAGACGAGTTTCTTATTCTGATTAGGGAAGAAATGTTAGATTCCCTTGGGAAGAGAAAATTCCCTTCGTCCGAAGGATACGGGGCTAACCTGCCTGTGAGCTTAGTAATTTTCTGCTATTTGCACTCTGTAATCTCTTGAGAGGTTTCCAACTCTTCTAAAGATCTAGATATCGTTACCACATGTGCAACTGCTTGAACCATGCTAATTGGAAGGCATATACTGGAACTTCTGAACCTCTTCTTCATTCCGAGACTCTCAGCAGCATCACCAGTAAGTTTCACGTTCAAATACTTTACTTCCCAAGTCGCGGTGTCAATTTTTACTCCTTTTACTTCTCCAATAATGTGTGCCCCTGAAGTTACTACCTGTAAACCCACAATTTCTTCAAAATTTATCATATAATTCACTTATATTTATGTTGATTTGTTCTAAATATATGTCTTATCTTTTTTATTCCCTTTTGCGTGGGCGGACAAGCTTAATTCACGATTTATTTACCATTTGGAGTAAAATATTACAAGAAAAAGCTTGCTTGCGAGGAGGGCTCTCAAAGAGGGTTACTCGATTTACCTAAAGCACAGTAAGATTATTGGGCGCTAAATAATTACTTTATGAATTGATCATTTGGTGAATTGTTAATTCCACTGCTGATGAGTGATGATAACAGTTGGATTATTGATGTCGTAGTTTGTTATATTAGCGACCGATTGTAGCGCCCAGAAAATTACGCCCTCGAGAATGTATACTTATAAGGCGAACCATTCTAATTACGTTATCATTTCATTAATAGAATCATATTTTATCACTCTAATTTGTGAAATCACAGATCGCTACCCACTACTTTTTTGGCAAAAGTTCAGAAAGCTCAACAGTAGCTACGCATAATGCACTGTCAGCGCCACCATAGTAAATTAGAAGCTGGCCGTCCATCATAACCTGCCCACAGCTGAAAACTACGTTAGGAACTTTTCCATAGCGTTCATAATCTTCAGTCGGCGTCAGTATTGGCTCTTCGGATCGATAGAGAACTTGCTCGGGGTCATTCTTATCCAATAATGCAACTCCTAGGGAGTAAACTCGGTCCACACTCACTCCATGATAGATTAGAAGCCAACCCTCATTTACTAACATGGGCGGTCCTGCAGCTCCCACTTTCCAAGAATCCCAACCTTTCTCACGTGGACCCAAGATGTATTTTAACCCATACCAACGACGCAAGTCGTTAGAGCGCGCGATACAAAGGTCAGGTTCCAATCTGTGAAACATTACATAATCACCATCGAACTTCTGGGGGAAAAGCACAGCATCTTTATTGTGGATTCCTGGGAATGCCAAAATTCTTTCGCCCCATTGCCACCTTCTTGCTAGAAAATCTTCGGTGTTTATTGATGTTAAGGCAATTTGGTAGACTTGATGTTGAAAATGGCTTCCAAATGCGGTGTATGCCATAATTAGGGAATTGCCAAATAGACTTAGCCTTGGGTCCTCGCAACCTTGATTTTCTATGTCATTGGCTGGACTGAAAACAGGAAGGGGTAACCGTTCATCTATGTTATAGCCATCAGAAGAAGATGCTAAGCCTATGCGTGAAATATTATCAGTGCCCATTGCTCTGTAGAGAATGTGGACGCGGTTGTTTGCGGCAAAGACTGCAGCATTGAAAACTAAGTTTGATTCCCAAGCATGTGCGCCTATAGGCTCAAGTATAGGATTGTGCGAGTACCGTTTCATTTGTGTGTCTTCTCCGGGTGTGCCGTTGTTTTGAAGTTAGAGTCCACTCATCTCATCTAATATATGTCTAACGGATATCAGCCCAACTAGTTTTCCATTTGTGTCTATCACTGGAAGATGCCGAATTTTAGCGGATTTGATGATGCTCTTTGCTTCTTGAAAGATGGTATCTTCGTTAACAGTAAAAGGGTTTTTAGTCATGATTTTTTCTACCGGTGCATCCAAAGGAACATTTTGCGCCACGACCCTAATAGCGTCTCGTTCAGTGAAAATACCTATACATTGATCCGCATCATTGATAATCACTACTGACCCAACGTGCCTTTTGAAAAGGAGCTCAATTGCATCTTTAGCAGGAACGTTTCCATTTGCAGTAACTACATCTTTTAACATTAAATCGCGGGTCATCATTTAGTTTGTTCTCCTTCTTTAAGAAAGGTTTCCGAGCTAATAAATGAAATAAGAATTATGTTGTTGTCTTGAAGAATTGTCAACCAAACTTTTGGATCTATTATGTTGCTCTTAATAGATTCTCCTGTTGTTTTAATTCTTCGAGGTTTAGTCGAGCTTGGAGGTAAGATATGGTTGCTTCTGCGCCTTTGTTTTGATTTAATCCTTCAGGTGTTATGCCATCGCAGCAGCTCCCGTTTTCTGGGCAGTATAGCGTTATACCTTTTAAGTTCCCGCCGAAGAACCATTCAAAAGCTTTGTAGGCTGCTTGGAGATAGCTTTCTTCGTTGGTGTTTCTAAAAGCTGCAATTGCTGCTTCTGTTGTGCATGCTGCTTCAACAGATTGTTGGTCGTAGATTGCTCGCTCAGAACCTTTTTTATACCAACCGCGATTTCCTATGGGAACGAACACTTTGTTTATTGTTTGGGTATTTATTAGAAATTTCATGGATTTTGAGGCTACTTGTAAGAACCTATCTTCTCCTGTGGCTTCGTAGGCTAAAAAAAGCGAATGTGGTAATCGCGGATTGGAGTAAGTAAGAATGGATTCAAACCAATCCCATCCCTGTGAAGATCCCCGTCTAAATTGCCCGTTTAATTGATCAGCGAGTGATATGATATTTAGTTTGATATTTTGGTCCTCTGGATGGGCTTTCTGGTAATGAAACAATCCCATAATTGAATATGCTTTTGCTCTTGGTGATGTGAAGCTGGAAGTCCAGCAAAAAAGTTTGTCAAAAACCTCTTTGGAGAGATGTTTTGTTTCTTCAGGCAATTTTGAGTTCAAGCAGTATCCACATGCCCAGAGTGTTCGGCCCATACAATCCTCAGATCCTATTTCATCTAAAAGCTGACGATCATAACTGAGGAAGTTGTGCATTTTGCCGTCAGATCTCTGCATGTAGAGCAATAAGCTCAGATAAGTATCAATCAGTTTCTTAACACTTAGATCGTTAAACAACATGAAGTAATTTGTAGCTGCAATAAGAGCTCTTGCGTTGTCATCTGTTGCGTATCCTTCTTTTTTGTTAGGTGTTGCATATTTCGAATGCTGGAGCATTCCTACATCGTCAGTCATTGTTCTTACAAAATCTAGGTTTATTGGAAAAGTTGGCAACTTGAGCTCACTCGTTCTTCTCAGTTATTGTATTAATGAGATTTAGGTATTTTTTCGCTACGTTTTTCCAGAGGAAGCGTCGACTATATTTGTATGCTCTTCTTTGGACTTCGTTACGGAAGTTTTCGTCTAAAAGTCTGTTTATGCCTTCAGCAATCGAAGCTGAATCCTCAAATTTGCACAGTATCCCTCTATCGTTGGACAAGACCTCTATAGCGTGATAATATGGAGTAGACACAACTGCTTTTCCAGCACCAAGAGCATAGATAAGGGTGCCACTGCTAATTTGGTTGGGTGAAATATAAGGAGTTATGTAAATGTCGGTTGCTTGAAGAAACTTGATTAGTTCACGTTTGGTAATGAATCTGTTTGTGAATCTGACGTGTTCTTCCAATCCGAGTTCACTAACAAGCCTCGTTAATTCATTTCGGTATTTTTCACCCTCGTGCTTTCTAACTTCTGGGTGAGTTTCTCCGATGATGAGATAAATTATTCGCGGTTCTTTTTTAATAACCTCGGGGAGAGCGCGAATAGCATATTCAATTCCTTTTCCGCTGCTTATAAGGCCGAAAGTGGATGCAACCAGACGATCCTCTAGACCAAGTGATTCTTTGATTGATTTGTTGTTTGTGCAGTCAATACTTGGGCAACCGTGTGGAATGACAGCGCATTTCTTGTAAGGTATTCCTTGGCGTTTTAGCATATCAATTGCGGCGTGTGCGATCACAATAATTGATTCGCTTCTTTCAACTATGTATTTTAGGACTTCAATCGCTTTTTTGTCAAAATTAGGTTGCACCGTGTGAAGGGTTGTGATGACTGGTATTTTGACGTTATCTAAGAAGAGTTTAATGTATTCTCCATAGTCGCCTCCGTAGAGGCCGAACTCATGTTGAACAACTAAAAGCTGGATATTTGAAGCGTTAACGTATTCAGCTGCCTTCACGTAGTCTTCGGCATCATCTCGATCAATATTCCATTTGACTCGCCTATCATAATCGTAAAGAGCGCCTTTTTCGTTTATAGCAATTATAGACGACTTAAGGCCACCTAAGTCGCCTATAGCATCGATAAGGTCTTTTGTGAAGTTTGCAATACCGCATTCTCTTGGAGGATAAGTGCTAAAATACCCGATGCGCTTTGCGCTACTATCCAAAACGAGTTTTTGAATCATTTTAAATAAGCTCACTTTTTCTAATGTTAAATAACCCAAAAATTCCCTCTTTTGCAATTCAGGAGAGCAAGATTTCTCAAGATTAAAGCGACTGGAAGTTTCAGCGACGAACTGAATTGAGGTAGTTTCTGGTTGAGGCTCTAACTTGCTGCTTGCCTCTTTGAATATTTACCCTTCCGACCTTAATGTTTGTTGCGTCTGCTCAACACCATTTTTATGAAAAAAGAACAACGCGTTTTATCAGGTGATCAGAGTTCTCCATTTATTTTAATTGTGGGAAGGTTGAAAGAAGATTTGTAAAATAAATAAAATCTCTATATAACCCATTAAAAACTGCAAGTTGTGACTGTGTGGTTCCAGTCACTGAAGTTAATATGTTAATTTAACGATAATAGATTTAACAATCTTGGTAAAGTGAACCTGTTTGAAAAAGAAATTAAGTGGACAATGCCCTTGCGGTTATACTTTTGGTACTTTCGATGACGAAAAAGCTGCCATAGTCAAGGTAAGATTACACTTTGATCGCTTTCACAAAGATTTTCTTCCTTTTGGAATTACTGACGTTGAAGCTTTGAATTTGTTAAAGAAAGGAATACAATATGGACAAAAAATAGTTTCCTCAAACAATTTTGGTCCTCTCACGCAAAATCGAAAATTTGCTCAACAAGTACATTAATTTTGAAAACGGGGCATTGCAAATTACATAGTTTCAAAGTTTTGTCCCGCGTTTTAAAGTTTTCATCTTAGATATGCTCTTGGATGCGAATTCAATGGCGAACAAGGGCAATGTCGTGTTGTACTTAGACAAGGGATTGGTCGATAAATCCAAAGAGTTAGGCTTCAACATAGTAGAACATTCGAAAATCACTTAAAGCACTTGATTTTTCAGTTAATAATCAACCAATCTACACAGAATGGTGTAACATTAGAAAATGGAAGTTGTGGTGGACCGGGCCGGATTCGGACCGGCGACCTTCTGCACGTCAAGCAGATGTCCTAACCAGGCTAGACGACCGGTCCACACGTTTGCATCTTTTCCTATGCGGCCTTCCTATATAGGCGCTTCGCCTTGGATGCTTGCAATACTTGATTTTCCAGCTTATATTAAACTATTTCTCAAAGGCTGTTTGCTAGGATAGCAGTTTTAAGGCACCACACACATATTATGTCTGATTGGGTAAGAGGCTATGGCTAACAACGACGAAGTGCTCTCTTTACTAGTCGAATTCATAAACAAAAACTCCAACGTCGTTGACGTTCAATGGGACCGCCGCATGAGCCCACGCTTACTCTTCAACCCATACTCAGAAAAATATGAAGATAGAAAAATTGTAGCCCATTATTTTTTGCTCGCTGCCTCAATTCTTGATGACACTGTTGTTGGTTACCCTGAAAACGCACGGATGCTTATGGTGTACTTGCATGAAGCTTTTGGGAGCAATTTCTTCGAAATCAAAAAAGCTCATCTTTTCGAAGAAGAAATCGTAAAAGCCGACTTCTACCACGACCTTGGCCCAAACAAGAAAGCGGCATCAGAAATTCTAGCCCAAATCAACCTATTCGTGAGGGAAAAAGCAGAAAGGAACATGCTGAAATATGCACAAAAATTCACTAAACCCAAAGACTTCATCGAAGACATGGCAAAAAACTTGACTGCTCTCAGCGGACCGCACAAGGACCGAGCTTGGATTTATATGCGGTGGATGGTGCGCCCTCAACCTGACCTGCAAATCTATGACCACCTTCTCCCCGAAGACCTCTATGTGCCCCTAACAAAGGAGAACGCTAATGTTGCCGCAAGTTTAGGAGTTATAACTTCGGCTTCGCCCTCACTTTGGCGAGATGAACAAACCGCTGCAGAAGCACGGCAGAAATTAACTGATTTTGCCAAACGACTTTTTCCACAAGACCCTGCGAAGGTGGATTACCCGTTTTTCTTGTTGGGTCGGTGGCTTAAACAAAAAACACTTAATCGGTACACACTCAAAACTGCCCTCGACTTTCTGGATCGCATGCAAAAAATCACTGGGCAATCTCAAGCTTATTATCAAAAGATGAGCCGCTACAAGAGCGGATGGGAAAAGAAAACTGCCCTCACGCTTCTGCGGCTACACATTCCATATGGGTATGAAACCATTAGTTTTCCTTTGCCAAACGAAGTGTATACACCTGATTTTATTTTGGAGAAGACGGTTCAGGGCAGAAAAATCATTCTTGAACCGCATTTTGAGATGACTAAGAAGCAGGCGCGAAAATATGCGTTGTTCAAGCGCACTTATGGACACAAATTTATTCTGATTCTTTTGCTTAAGAACGATTTGATTTCTATGTATCATGAGCGCAAAATTTTGACGGATGATGTTTGTGATGATGTTTGGCCGATTGAATTTGTTCATTTACTGGCGGAGAAGATTAGAAGGGGAACCTATGGCCAATAAACCAATTAATTAGGCAGCAAACAAAGTAGACGTGATTTGTGATGGTGCAGGATAACTTTAAACCCCTTATGGTTTGGCTTATTCTAAGTGGGAAACCTGAAGAAGCTCTTGAGTTGCTAGCGAAAAACTATAAAGTTAAGGTTCCTGCCCTCAAAGTAGGTTTACCAAAAGGACACAAGATAACGGCGTTTGGCTGTTACACATCCAAAAACCAGACTATCTCAGTGTTAAACAGCGATGTGCTGCTTAACCCCTTTGTCATTCTCCACGAATTCTATCACCACTTACGAAGCAAGTCTGTGGATAGGATGCATAAGGGCACTGAGGGAGGTGCTGATAAATTCGCCTTAGACTTCATATCTGAATATCAATTATTCGTAATAAAATCTCAGGGTTCTTTTTAGTAAAAATCTTCATCCTTGCATTCTATTGGATCTGTTATTTCAATTGATACTCTATCCCCGTTTGAATCGTACGCTGCAATACAACCTTTCCCCTCAAAGGGAGGACCAACAATAATCAAGACACGACCAAAGAAATAGTTTAAGTCGACATGGCTTGGCGAAATGTTGCCTGAGGGATGAGAGTGAATTGTCCCGACTAAGGAGTAGTCTCCTGCAAACATGTAGGGGTTAAAGTGGACAGCGTCTTCTTCGTGAGCAGCAAACGGCGCTAAAACCAAGTCGGTGATGCTTATGACGCCTTTCTTTTTTTTACCTCGTAACAGCAGAAAGCTTTCGCGCGGATAGAGTTCTTTGGCGCCTGCGTAGACGGCGTCTAAAATGTTGCTTGGGATATGTACGGTTAGGTCTGCTGTCATGCAATCAAGGGTTATGTTTTGTGGGTTAAGTACTTTTTCCCCATGAACCGTTTGTCTGAGTTTCGACAAACATTTAAGAAACAGTGAACTAGAATTGTTGACTCATAGTGCCGAGGTGGCAGAGTGGTTAACGCGCGGGCCTTGAGAGCCCGTGGAACATCCGTTCCGCATGGGTTCGAATCCCATCCTCGGCGCTCAATTTATTATTAAGCCTGACTTGCGATACCTTGTTATATTTAGCTTTAGCGTTTCGTAGTATGTTACAGTCTTCTGAAACGCGCAATTCGCTACCTTTTGATATTCAAACCTTAAAATGTTCGATTTAAGCTAGGAAAACTTTCAGCTTTTCGTTTCATTCATGCATATAACTCATCTGTAGTTTGAACAAAATTTCATGTTTTCTAAAAAAATATTTCCGGTTAATTTATCCTTTGACCTCTATTAGCCCGAAAATAATCTACTAAAGTAAGTAAACCTAAATTCACCGAATATATGTAGGGGAAGATGGGATTTTACTGACATTATGCTAATCTGAAGCTTGAACCTAAGCTCCTCAATAACCAAAAAATCTTCAACTTGCTCCAAAGTACCATCTTGGACGAAAATTGATTGAACCAATTTAGGAAGTTTTTGATTTTTTTTTTGACTTTTTATCTGCGCCTTCGCTAATGCCAGTAGTGCAACTCCTGCAACTGTTATTGAAACGGTGATTGTTGCGATAATTGGTAAATTAATGCCATTTGATGGTGCAGCCGTTATTGTTGGGGTTTGTAACGGTGAATCCGGGATAGGGTTTGTTAGACTTAATGCGTTAAGAGGAGAAGCGTTCAGAGAGGAATAGTTGTTTGAGAGGTAATAATTTGTTCCGATGCAGTCTTTAAAAGACGATAGAGTTGCAGAGTTTACTACTGTTAAACCATTAGAAGGCATCTCCCATATAACAACGGCTTTAATGTAAGGGTACTGATTTGGCAGCGTATTAGTTAGTAACGTGTTCCAATAGTGTCCTTTATCTGCGCCAGACCAGCCTATTTCTGGAATCATTACAGGCTTATTTGTCATTGCATGAATATTTGCAAGTTCAACGTCACCTGAATGGACCAGGTCGCCATAGATGTCTGTGCCAACCCAGTCTACGTAGTTGTCGCCTGGATAGACAGATTGCAATGTGTTAACTGAATCTCCAACATCACCTGGGCACCAAACCCAGCTTATTTGATTTCCACCTGCATGCCTGACAACATTTATTATATGTTGCCATGCTTGAACAAACTTAGCAGGCGTATTGCCTATTCCGCTATCCCATGGATAAATTCCATAACCATTATTAGTTGTGTAGTCCGTCCAGCTTCCAGTGAATTCCCACATTAAACGAACAAAGTATGGATGACCCCATTGTGACGAAGCTTGACCCCATGCAGTTAAGTAAGCATCACATTTACCATCAATTATATCTTGGAGACTTGAAAACATACCTCCATTTCCTGCTTCAGGTGACCAGCTAACCATAGGTATTGCTCCATGGTTTCTGCATTGATCCATTAAAGCATTGTCAAAATTGGGGATATTTTCGCTGTCTTCCGGTCTGTTCCACAGTTGTATCCAGTTCCAGATTGACACATCTTTACCGACTTGCCCTTCAAAAGTTGTAAGTAAATTGTAGTTACCAATATGGCTGTTTCCGACCCATGCACCCCAATAAATCGGATATCTACTTGAAGACTCAGCTTTGATACTTGATGAGAAGATAGTACAAACTAAAATAATGATAACCAGACAAGTAAAAGCTTTCTTGAAAAGATTCAATGTTTCTCGTGTTAATACTAAATATGCTAGAACTATAATAGTTGGTATGACGCCAGCAGCTTAACTGATTCTTGTTAATTTAAGATGCTAAATGAAGTTGTGAGAAGCTCTTAGCAAACATAACAAATGAAATGTGCTCTTCGATTTAATCGGGATATTCTATGCAAAATTGATTATCTGCACGCCAGAATCGATTATCAGATTATAAAACGAAGATATTTACGTCGAGCATTTCTGAGAGTGGTTACCTTTTTGGCTATTTCATGTTCTTCAGGAACTTTTAAGTCGATTTCGCAAGTAAAAATAGGCAATGCTTTACGGTATATTGCTATAGGTTCAACGGCAAATCTAACTGCTTCCATAAGTTGAAGACTATTCTAAAGCATAGCCAAAGATGTCTTTGACCTTTCTCCATTTTAGCGAAGGAGCGCATAATATCAGTTAGAAAAGTTATTATGCTTAAATATTTGTCGAGGTCGCGAATGATCTCGCCAATGCAACCTTGCTATACCTTGGATTAGAGGTAAGTTGTAAAATCACTCTAATTTCTATCCAAACGATAGGTTTTTGCACTGAGCCCCCGTGGACTCTCGAGTCCGCATGGGTTCGAATCCCATATTAGGCGCGAAAATATTAAAATCAACGTGGTTCAAACTCTGTTTGCCGTACCAATTTCCCTTAACATTTTATAACGCTGTTACAATTTGTGGATAGTCTTAAATACACTTAGGGCTAAATATGATTAATGAGACAAATTCGTCTCAGATTTTATGGAGATTAAATATGAAAAAAATAAACTATTCAACTATCGTTCTTTTGATGCTTCTGGTTTTGGCAATGTTTTCTTTTACACTTGTCGCAGCCCAAGACCAACCTGTAGAGACGATCCCCCCTGAGCAGTACCCCCCGGTCCCAAATCCGTATACTACTCCTAGTCCACCGGCAACCGCTGAAGTCGCCAACGTGGTGGTAGCTGCCTCTGCGGGTGGAACAACTAACCCTACACCTGGATCGTACGTTTACAATTACGGTGCTACCATCAAACTACAAGCTACAGCAAGCACAGGCTACAAATTCGTGTACTGGACAATAAGTGGAGCGTATACTCCAGGTCACAACCAACCTCCAATACTCTACCCTGATAACGCAGCTGCTGACCCAAACTTTGCGCCCTCTTTTCCATCCCCTGCAACCATAGCTGAAAATAGCCTAATAACCTCAACTAACCCGTTGCAAATTATTTGTGGGTACGGCTACACATACGTGTATCAACCTGTTTTTATCCCAACAACTAATGCAGCTCCAACAAGCGACGCCATCGTAACGGTCCTTGACTCCATCGGCGGAACAACAAACCCAATGTCAGGAACTTATCACTATGCAAACGGCACGAATATTCACCTTCAAGCTACAGCTAACTCAGGATACAGTTTCCAGTATTGGGTTGCAGTAGGAACAGATGGACACCCAACGACAATCAGCGATAATCCAACCAATATAGACTGTGGATTTGGCTACACTTACTCATATCAGGCAATGTTTGCACCTGCGGGGACTAGCACGTCTAATGGAAGCATACCAAACCTGTATTTCTATGCAATAATTGCTGTTTTAGTCATAATTGCTATAATTGGGCTTGCACTGGCTGTAATGTATCGCGGCAAAGCCAAAAAGTAATTTACATACCTTTTTTCTTTTTTTTAACGAATAAGCTCTGCTAACCAGGAATTAATCCCTCATCCTTTTGAGTGCACATATAGCGAAGAAAAAGATTCTTCTTAACGTTTAAAAGAAGTCTAACCTGAGATTATTTAATGAATGCCGCACACTTTTCCGCCTCAACATCAAATATGCATCACAAAAAGGGCACTTGGAAACCCAATCGTTTTGGACTAAGAATTTGGGTGATCACCATTGGTGCAAACGATTTTTTGTTAAATGAGTTTATCTGGTTTTTTATATTAGCTCTCGTGATAGGTTTCTCAGTGAGAAAAAAGGGAGTTACGCAACAACCATTTTCTTTCCACCTGCTCTTGTATGGGGTCTGCTACTTGAACATGTAACTCAAGAAATCTTCCATAGAACCAACTATGGAAGTGGTTTTCTCATTTATGTTGCTAATGTGCCTTTAAACCTCTCGCTAGCTTTGGCAGCTCTCTAATGTTACATCAGCCATACGATTGTCAATCAAAAGTTACAGTTGAAAAATTCCATCGCTATAGCGACCGATGCAAGTGAGCCATTTTTGCTGCTATACTTTTTTGTTTTAGAGCCGAGCGCTAAAATCTCTGATCTATGGGTATGAATTCCTTCAAGCATTTGATTTGGGTCTCTCAATAGGCGATGTTTACGGTTGGTTTGGGTAATCTTACTATACTTGTCTTTTTACCATTTCTTATTTGGGAAAACAAGCGACTGGAGAAAAGCGTTGCCGCTAAATCTCGGACGCATCGTACTGCGAGTTGCTATTCTTGTCGCTGCTCCAATTATGTAAATTCGCCTTAGGGGTCTTTAGGTTGTCATGTTTTGTTTGTTTCTTTGAAATGGTAAATTGATAATTGAGTCAGTCATAGTATTCAGCTTTTTTTTCAGGTTTTAAGTAATTCTAACATTTTTTCAGCAACATTTGTTGGTGGCATGCAGGTCTGATCTCGACAAACATAAGCTGTGGGTTTGCCATCGATTTTCTCGTAAACAACGCCTGGAACAGGTGAGGTTTTTTGAGGCGACCATAAAGTCACTGTTAAGTTGGGTAAGTAATTTTTTCTTAAAGCCGTAAGCAACTCAACTGTGCCTTTTTCAGATGGGTCGCCTACCAAAACAACGTTGAAGGTTGGTCCAAAAGCAAACTCCATTCCTACAAGCATAAACGTGTGTCCAAGCGGTTGCATCTTGATTTCTTCTGAGAATGTCTTAAGCAACTTGTTTGCATATTTCTCAAAGCTTGGTTCCCCGTTTAAACGCGCTAAACGCAACAAGTTTAGAAGAGCAACTGCGTTTCCCGAGGGCACAGCTCCATCGTAAGTCTGCTTGAGTCTAGGCACGGAATCATCCCCATTCTTGTTTGTGAAAAAGAAACCGCTGTTTTTCTCATCCCAAAACTGCTCAACCATAGTTTTAGTTAATTCTGCGGCGTCGAGCAAGTATTTATTGTCGAAGTTTGCCTCATAGAGTTCCAAGAGACCAAACACAAGGTAAGCATAGTCATCCAAGAACCCTATGACTGCTTTCTCGCCTTTTGCATATCGATGGTAGAGTTTGCCGTCGGATTCTTTCATTTCTTTGAGGATAAAGTCTGCAGTTTTAGTTGCTTCCTGCAGATACTTGGAGTTGCCTAAAACCTGGTTTGCCCGAGCTAGGGCTGCAATCATTAATCCGTTCCAATCAACCAGTATCTTGTCATCTTTTGCTGGGTGCACTCTTTTTTCGCGAGTTTGGAAAAGTTTGTTTGTTATTTTTGCAAGTTTACCTATCAGTTGATCCATTGTTAGGTTTGATTCTTCAGCAACTTGTTCCAGCGGCAAAGCAAGATGAAGAATATTTTTTCCGGTTTTTCCATTGGGCGGCTCAAAATAGTTGCCTTCAGTCTTCACACCTAAAAGCTTGATCGCCAAATCCGAATCTTCCCCTGTGGTTTGCTTGACCTCTTCAAGAGTCCAGAGGTAAAATTTGCCTTCTTCCCCTTCACTGTCGGCATCTTCAGCCGAGTAGAACCCGCCTTCCGGTGAAGCCAAATCTCTTAAAACATATTCGATTGTTTCTTTAGCGCTTGCCATAAATTTTGGAGCACCCAAAGCTTGGTAAGCTTCAAGGTAAGCTAGCGTTAATAGCGCTTGATCGTAGAGCATCTTCTCAAAATGCGGAACCAGCCACTGCGCATCCGTGGAGTAACGATGGAAGCCCAATCCTACTTGGTCAAAGATGCCGCCTAACCTCATGGCGCGCAGGGTTTTCTCAACCATCGTAGATGCGGTCTTTTCTTTTGATCGGTTCGCATACCTTAACAAAAACAACAGATTGTGCGGGGAAGGAAATTTGGGTGCCCTTCCGAATCCACCGTTTTCCCGGTCAAAACGCAAGAACAACTGCTCATAAGCGTCATCAAGTGTGCTCCTGTCGAGTTGACTTTCTGGTTCAGCTTGAACTAACACGGAGATCTGCTCTTTGAGCTCCTTACCAATCGTTTCCATTTCTGTTTTTCTGGTTCGCCATATAGCACCAATCTGGGGCACAAGACTTAACATGCCAACCACGCCGTACCGATCGTATTTTGGTATGTAGCTGGCGACATAAAACGGATTTTTGTCGGGGGTCATTATCACGTTTAGGGGCCAGCCGCAGTTTCGCCCCATCGATTGACAAACCGCCATGTAAGCTGCGTCGAGGTCGGGGCGTTCTTCGCGGTCAACTTTGATGGAGACGAAGGTTTGGTTCATGAGTAGAGCTACTTGGTAATCATCGAAGCATTCTTTCTCCATAACGTGGCACCAGTGGCACGTAGAGTAACCGATTGAAACAAAGACTGGTTTATCCTCAGCTTTAGCCTTCTCAAATGCCTCCTGGCTCCATGGGTACCAATCGACATGGTTGTAGGCGTGCTGAAGCAGGTAGGGACTTTTTTCTTTAATTAGCCGGTTCGGTTTTCTCCGTGTTTCAGAAGCGTTTTCCATTGAAAAACAGTCTCCTACTCTACAATACGCTTAGAAGCATTTAGCTGTTAACAAAAAAGAAAAAATGTTTAGTAATAGTATGTGGCTGTTACGGTTATTGTATTTGTATCGTTCTGGTTTATGTTGCCAATGTTGATTTGAACTGGTCCTGGCAAGACTGGAAATATTGCGATTCCTGATGTTCCTGTCGTTTGATTGAGGTCAAAGTTGACTCCTGAAAAACTGTAGATTGCTTCAGCATAGGTTGTGTCTGCGGTGGCTGATGCTTGAACAACAACGTAGCCAGCGTAATCTAACTGGTCGTTCCAGAGGTTTGTAGTGCTGTTTGCTGCTTGGGTGATGGTACTTGCACCACTTGAACTTGAATCGTAGAGGATTCCTGACTCTTGAAGCTGAGCAATACTATTAGCTGCTACATAGGAATAATTTAGGTCTGACAATTCCTGATTTAGTTGAGCTATTTGACTCACGTATGCTTGAGTGGTTTCAGTGTTACTTGTTGAGTTATTTAATTGACTTTCTAGCTGAGAAATCGTTGCATGCAAACCGTTAATGGTGTTATCTTTCGTAATCATCTGTGAATCGAGTGGTTGATAAATCGCAATGACTCCCACTAAACTGCCTGCAAGAATTACACATATCGAAATTAATGCAAAGACTAAGACTTTCGAGTTACCTTTCTTTTGAACTGTGTTTTCTTGACTCATGTGCTATCATCTGTTTTCTAACCCCTTAGCTGTCTTGTGTATAAAAGATTTTTTCCAGATTTAACCCAATCCCTCTCGACAATGGACAAAAGCAGACTTGAGCTGCTGTGTGTTTAGTACCTTACGCTTAGGTAAAGCAACACAGACAAAGCAGCAAGTTCAAAGAGTCCAGGGAGAAACGCGAAAGGTCCAAGTCCATACGCTCTATAACTGAACAGTCCCACTACGAACGGGTGAGAAGCAACGTCTTTCAGCAGGAATGCTAACGCAAAAATTATCAATCCAATCGTAAAGGGAGAGCGGGTTTTATTGTAGATGTTTATGTATGATACAAGTACAATGACAAGCAAAGTAATGTTTATTGTTGAAACAATAGTGAACGCCACATAGAAGTATTCAAAGTCACCTGGAATAACGGAGCCTGGCGGCGGAGGTCGTCTCAATTGAAGAGGCGGCTCATGCAAAGCTACTAACGCCCAAAGAGCCGCTACAACTGCAACCGCTATTAAAACGGCGAGAATTAATCCGATTTTGAATCTATTGCTCATTTGTTTCTCCAACGTGTTGTTCTCCTTTTTCTACTTTTTCCCGATTTTCTTCACAATCTCCTCAAACAGGATATAGTTGTCTTCCATCATTTGAGAAAGAAAGTATGTTGCTCCATACCTGTCTCCAACAGAAGTTATGATTTTGTTCTTCTCTAAAACTTCAAGATGATGCCGCATGGTCTTATAGTCCATCTTTAGCATGGTTGCTAACTGGTTTGCATTCTGCGGAGACTCTTTTAGAGCCAAGATTATTTTTGCACGCGTCGGTCCGCCTCGTGTCCCTGCAATCAGCCATCCTAGCAGGTATTTCAAGGAACGTGCATTTGCCGACATTTTTTTGGGTTCTCCGTGCAGTAGGTGGATTCTTCTTCAGATTTAATCCGACTTGGGTAATAAATGTGTGCTTTCAAACTCCCGAAGATATTGAGATTGGGAGTTAATTTGGGTGAAATCCTGAAAAATCCCTTAATACGAAAACTCCCTCATTTGTTTGAAAATCAGGAGGTGAAAAATAGTATATGAACACAAAAACTAAAGCCTTACTCTTACTTTCCGTCATCGCTGTCGCCTTAGTAGCTGGATCATTAATTTCTTTAACCCAATCACTCGCTAAAGCTGACCCCACTGCCTCCGTGGCAACCGATGTTGAAACAACTCCCTCCTCTAATGTAAACGTCACTGACAATGGCCCCCTCAATTTTGGCGGAGTCGGCAACGGACCCATGGCAATGGGTATGGAATCCCGATTTGGGATGGGTGGTCCCCGAGGCATGGATAGCGGATTCGGTGCCCAAGCAATACAGGTAAGCGCTGATTTCACTGCAAACGTAACAAACATAGCTAAGAGCGACAGTGATGTACAAAACCTGCTTAACCAAGGCTTCAACATAACATCAATTCGCCCAGTAATCACCAGATCAATTGACGGCAACGGCAACATAGTAACTCAAGCCTCAACTGCAAACTTACTCTTAGTTGGCAACAACGGTAGTAGATCTTTCGTGGTCGTTGACCTCTCCCAAGAAAAAGTAACAAAGATCTTGACGTTAACGGTGACAGAAATCGACAAGTAAGCCAAATTTTTTTTAAAAATTTTCTCTCTTTTTTTGTGTTTTAGCGCGTTAGCGTTTGTGATTGGGGAGAGATTTGGGTAAGATTTTGAAAAATTATTTAATAACACTTCGGGGTTACAGTGGGAATAAGCAGCCAAGAAGGGATTTGAAATCAATCAAGGCCATAGGCCTATAACTGCCCAATCGAATACCCCTTCAAGTCTCTTCTTGGTTGCCTTCGACACTAATGAGGAAAGAACCTTTCATGGGAATAATTAATAGAGCAATAAGAAACATTTCAAGAAGAAAAATCCGAGCGCTACTAGTAATTATCGCGTTGGGTTTTTCAATGGCAATTTTGGTTTCAATTCCTGCAGGCGTTTTGGCTAATCAGCAGACAGCTAGTACGGCAGCCACAAATTTAAGCAACATCATTACTCAAACCAGCGCCGCAATTAATCAAACCTCAACTCAAATAGACTGTAACCTTGCGCCGAGTTTTTCGGGTTTCGGTTTCAGCGGTTTTGGCGCCAACTCTGGCGGTAGCGGTTCTGGTTCAGGTTTTCCTCCTAGTGGTAGTGGTGGTAGACCTGGCGGTGGCGGTTTTACGCCTGGTCAATTCGGTGGCGGAACTGTAGGTGGCCAATTTGGTGGTGGCGCATTTAGTGGTGGTCAATCAAATCCTATGAACGAGAGCTTATACACTGATATCAACGATACAATTTCTGGCATAGCAACTGTTGAGCCTATACTGCAAGCTTCTGAAGGACAAAATGTAACGCGAGACCTATCATTTAATGGATACTCACGAACCATCACAACTCTTGAAGTCGAGTACACAATTGAAGGTATTCCGTTAACTTCTGATTTGGTAAATATCTATCCTGTGTTGCCGACAAACATAACTGAAGGAAGCAACTTACAGGCTGGCGCTAGTGGAGAAGTGTTGCTTAGTGAAAACAACTCAGCATACTTCAATGCTGGAGTAGGCGACACAATTACCGTTTTAAACCAACCCTTTACTGTCGTAGGCATCTATAGCCCAGCTTCCGTTTCGCAAACACAAACATTATACATGAATCTATCTGACGCTCAAACAATAACTAACAACACAGGATACATAACTAGTTTCAAAGTGTTTGCTACAAGCAGCGAGGCTGTTACACAGGTAGCTAGCGCCATAAGTACATTGCACCCTGAACTTACAGTTACTACTGACCAAACCCGGCTAAATCAACTTCAAAACTTACAAACGACCTATAATAGTGAACTGGCAACTGCCCAAGCATCTAATAGCCAAACGTATTCAACTGCCGTGGAAGAAATTGCCATAGTGGTTGTAGCAACAAGCTTGATAGTACTATTTGTTATGCTATACACGGTCAAGGAGAGAACCAAAGAGATTGGCACGCTTAAAGCGATTGGTTTTAGCAACTCTGTTGTGATGAGCCAGTTTATGCTTGAGGGTATCTTATTAAGCATAATTGCTGGTATAGTTGGCATCGCAATAGGCAGCATAGCAGCGCCCACGATCTCATCCCTTTTGCTTCCAAGCGTTGGTCTAGGCGGCGGAGCCGGTGCAGGGGCTGTAGTCGTTTCAGGCACATCAAGAATCGGCGGATTATCAGTTGCGACTTTGAATCCTGAACTTATACTGATATTGTTCGGTGCATCAGTTCTACTTGGCGCTTTAGGCAGTTTATATCCCGCATGGAGAGCTGCAAAAATTCGACCCGCAGAGGCGATGAAATATGAGTAAGCCAGTACTGCAAATATCAAACCTAAACAAAACCTACATGCTAGGCAAACGCCCCGTTCAAGCCCTCACAAACCTGAACCTGCAAGTCAATCAGGGCGAATTCATAGCGATCATGGGACCTTCAGGCTCCGGCAAAACCACATTGCTCAACGTCATCGGCTGCATCGACAAAGCCACCGACGGCCAAGTCCTCTTAGACGGCATCGACGTTAGCAAAATGCCTGAAAACCAACTCTATAAAATCCGCCGAGACAAAATGGGCTTCGTATTCCAAACATTCAACCTACTCCCCTACCTAAACGCCCGCGAAAACGTCGAGTTGCCCATGGAAGGCAAAATCAAATCCAAATCTGAACGCAAAAAACGAGCAAGTGAACTTTTGGCGATGGTTGGGCTGTCGGGAAGAGAAAATCACCGACCCCAACGATTAAGCGCTGGTGAGCAGCAACGTGTCGCAATCGCACGAGCCCTCGCAAACAACCCCGCATTCATCCTCGCAGATGAACCCACAGGAAACCTCGACAGTCAAAACAAACAGGAAATCATAAAGCTCCTCGCCAACCTCAACCTTACACAGGGCACCACCATCATCATGGTTACCCACGACAGCCAAGCCGCCAACCACACCGAGCGGATGCTGCTCCTTAAAGACGGCAAAATAATCAAGGAAAAAGAAGGACTCCACCTTGCAAAGAAGAACAATAAGTGCCCCAACTGCGGAGCCGACATAAAACCAAGCGACAACGTATGCCCAATTTGCCAAAAATCTCTGACCATAACAGATGAACCGTTCTCATCGTAAACTCAAAAAGATAAATATCATTCAACTTGAGGATTTCCCCCATGGAATCAACATCTTTACCTTCTTCTTCTCCCTCCCTTCCGCCTCCACCAAAAAAAACCGGCGCTTCATGGCAGTGATCATCGTTGCTTTTTTACTCGTGGGGTTGGTTGCAGGAGGAATAATCTCTTACACCGTAACCTACCAAGACTTCAACACAAAACTCTCAAACCTGCAATCCCAAATTGGCCTCTACCAAGGCTCCAGCAGCAACGGTACACAACAAACCTACCTCATCAATGGCAGCATTTCGCTCTCCAACCTCTATCAACAAGTAAAATCATCCGTTGTGGTTATCCAAGACCTTGTACCCTCGTATAATTTCTTTGGAAATCTTATAGGTTACAGTCAACAGCAGGGTTCAGGATTTATAACCCACGTTAACAACCAAAACGTCATAGTCACCAACGACCACGTAATTGCGAATGCCATAAATGAAACCGTAACCTTCTCAAACGGCGACTCTTACCCTGCAAAAGTATTAGGTTCTGACCCACAAGCTGACCTCGCTGTCCTCTCCATATCGTCGATGCCAAGCGGTTTAACACCCCTAACCCTCGCAGACTCAGACACCCTGCAAGTCGGCGACCCCGTCGTTGCCGTCGGCACACCATACGGGCTGTCAGGCACATTAACCACAGGAGTTATCAGCGCCTTGGGCAGAACCATTACCGAAGACTCTTCATCAAGCCAAAACGGCCAAACTATCGCAGACATCATCCAAACCAGCACCGCCATCAACCCCGGCAACTCTGGAGGACCCCTCATCACATATGGCGGTGACGTCGTTGGCATAACTACTGCAGGTATCAGCAACTCACAGAGCCTGGGATTCGCAATTCCCTCGGACACCATAATACGTGAAATCAGTTCACTGGTAACCTCAGGTTCATACGACCAGCACCCCTCCATAAACGTCGTGGGAACAGACATGAACTACCCAATCGCCCAAGCCATGGGCGCACCCGTCACCTACGGCTTCCTCGTCGAAAGCGTCTCAATACAAAACGGCCTCCAAGGCGGCAATACCCAAAAAAGTATACTCGGCTCAACCGTCGTCCTCGGCGGCGACATCATAACCGCCATAAACAACCAACGCATAGCCAACACTGACGACCTCCTCAGCTACCTAGAAGAACACACCCTACTCGGACAAACCATAGACTTCACCGTCATTAGAAACGGACAACAACAAACCGTCCAAGTCACTATAGGAAAAGCCTAAATTGTGAATGTATATTGAAAAGTGCATTGTGCTTGCATTTTCATCATTTGTTTTTCCTAAGCTCACTATCGTATTCGGCTCCAATTTTTTTGCCTATATATGAAGGGCTATAAAAAAAAGGTAAGCACAGATTGTGTCGCTATTCTTATAAGCTCAGCGTTTGAATTAGGTTTTTATGCAAGCTGAATTTGGAGTTATCGGTGGAACTGGTCTTTATGACCCTAAACTTCTCAAGAATGTTCAGGAAGTCACGGTTGAAACGCCTTATGGTAAACCCTCGGACGCTATAACTGTTGGTGAACTCGGCGGCAAATCTGTGGCATTTTTGCCTCGTCATGGAAAACTGCATACGATTCGCCCCACAGACATTAATGTACGGGCCAACATTTTTGCCCTCAAGCGGTTAGGCGTCAAACGTATTTTGGCGGCTTCCACGGTTGGTTCCCTCCGTGAGGATTATGCGCCTGGCGACATCGTTTTCGCTGATCAATTCATCGACCGCACAACAAGACGTGAACAATCCTTCTACGCCCTCGCCGAAGCACGCGTCTGCCACATATCCGTTGCAGAACCCATGTGTCCCCAACTCCACAAAACCGTTGTTGATGTTGCTAAGAGCCTCAAAATCAAGATGCATGAAACAGGCACATACGTCTGTATTGAAGGTCCACGTTTCTCAACTAAAGCTGAGTCGCGGATGTATCAGAAGTGGGGCGCCGACATCATTGGCATGACGATGGTTCCTGAAGTGGTGTTGTCGCGGGAAGCTGAAATCTGCTACACAAACATCAGCACCGTCACGGACTATGACTGCTGGAAAGACCATGCTGTATGTGTTGATGACATAATAAACATCATGCGCACCGGCACCGAAAACGTTAAACAAATAATTGCACAAACCATCGGGAAAACCCCTACGGAATTCACCTGCAAGTGTCCTGAAGCGTTGAAGGGCGCATTCGTTTAAAGGAGAAAAAAATGACAAAAACAGATAAAACCATCGATTTAAAAGGCAAAATCCGCCGAATCCCAGAGTTCAAGGGCGTCGTATTCTGGGACATCACGCCCCTGCTTAAAGACAAAACCTGCTTCCGCGAATGCATAAAACAACTTGCAGACCATTATCGAGGAAAAAAAATCGACGTAATCGTCTCCAACGAAGCCCGCGGATTCATCATAGGCGCTCCCCTTGCTTACGAGCTCGGCGTCGGTTTTGTTCCCGTTCGCAAAAAAGGAAAGCTTCCCCACAAGTGCGTTGATTTGACCTATAAGAAAGAGTACGAGGGTGACACCATCGAGATGCATGAGGACGCCATTGTGAAGGGGCAGAATGTTCTAATCATCGACGATTTGTTGGCGACGGGCGGAACTGTAAAAGCCAACGTGGAGCTAGTGGAGAAACTAGGCGGCAAAGTTGTCGGGTTGGGTTTCCTCATAGAACTTGGCTACTTAGACGGTAGAAAAGTTCTCGGCGACAAATACGAAATCTACTCGCAGATAAACCTCAAAACCAAAAACGGATAAACCACTTTTTCTCTGGGACGCCAAATTTTTCTTTATTTTTTGTTGTAGTTGCGTGACAGCAACACATCTTTAATACTTATTCTTGAGATAGTTAATACAAACGGTTTTTGAGGTGCAGTATTTTGGAGAATGTTTTTGAGGACATTAGTGCAGCAATCAGCAGCCACCCCACAAAACAAGTTTCGGATAAGCCAAATCGAAGTGCCTTCGTTTTTATCACAACCATCGAATCTAATGCTAGTGCTTTGGCGCTTGAAGATTTACGGAAGATCACCGAAGTAAAAGAAGTTTATTTGGCGCATGGCGCCTACGATGTTGTGGCGAAGGTAGTTGGAGAATCCTATGATCATGTGCGTGAAGTGATTCTCAAGCAGATTGGCAACTTAAGTAGCGTCAAATCAACCTTGACGTTAACCCTCATCTGAAACAACTTTCTTAGATTTTAACCCCGACCTATTGGTCAGTTAATTTGACAACAGCAGAGTCAACAACATTGTTCGCCGTTTTATCTTCCAGGTTTTTCTTGATACATTCCCTCATGTGAAGCCAAAGCATGTAACGCGTACGCCAAGCTGGCGTTTCACAGAAAGGGCAACTAAACAAAGCTTTAACCAAAACGGCCACCTAACAATACTCTCGTATCTAACATGTTATATGAATTTGTGACTGCAATCCACCAACAACATATTTGATTGTTTTTTCTAATAGGATCCAAGTCAGAATGCTTATAAAATCCTTCTATTAAATAAGTAGTAAGGAAGTGAATTTTTGCCAAGCTATTTAGTGAATTCAGCCATATTAAAATCTGGAAAAGAACCCAAAGCATGTGCAGAAGGAGCAGTTAAAATGTTCTCTAAAGGAAAAATCAAAGGCGTCGAATTGACGGCTTGCTACTGCTGTGTAACGGAGAACAGAGTGTCCTTCATATTTGATGGACCAAGCGAAGAAGCTATTCTGCTTGTGGTACAAGAGCAACTTGACATTCCTGTCGCATCCATTACTGAAGCCGAAAAAGTCTCTGTCATACCATAAGCTGTAACCCAAATTTTTCTCTTTTTCTAAGTCACGCAACTACAGAAACATGGACTCAGCCGTTTTTTTGTAAACCTCAAAAGCCCCCTCAGAAAACAAAACAAAAGTTACTTTTTCAAGCTTATCCTCATTCTCTAAAAACGCTTTAACCGTCCCTAAGGCAACGCGGCTTGCTTCTTCAATCGGGTAACCATAAGCGCCCGTGCTAATTGACGGAAACGCAATGGTTCGAAGTCCCTTAGAAACTGCAAGTTTTAACGTATTGCGGTATGCCTGCTTTAGAAGTTCCGCTTCAACGTGAAAGCCGCCCATCCAAACCGGCCCAACCGTGTGTATGACATGTTTAGCTTTCAATTTTCCGCCTGATGTCATCACTGCTTTGCCCGTGGGCAATCCATCGGGCCACTCCGTTGCCCGTATTAGTTTGCATTCTTCAAGGATTTTTGGTCCACCTTTACGGTGAATGGCTCCATCTACTCCGCCGCCTCCAAGCAGCGTCGAGTTAGCTGCGTTCACTATTGCATCAGCTTCCACGTTTGTTATGTCGCCTTTGATTAGTTCAAGTGTGGCGCTTCCAACTTTAAATTCCATGAATACAATTTACTTCGGCTGGTTATTTAACTATGAAAGCAAAGACCATAGTGCTGAACCCATAAAGTAAGCTCCGAAACCGATGAATACAGCTACACAGAAAAGAGCAATGCCGTTGTGCACGCGGGCGGTCCAGAACCGCTGCGACTTAAAAATCAAAACTGCAACCACGGTGTACCAAACGAAATCAGTGAGCCAATGAACCCCCGCAAAGACAGAGAAGCCTACGAGTCCAAATAGTTTAGCGTTCAAAATAAGGGTGGTACCAATGGTTAACCACCATAAGATAAAGCCCGCATTAGCCGCTGTCGTCCATATCCCAGCAAGCACAGAATCTCGTTTTAAATCTACTGTTGCTTCTTGCTGTCTGTACCTGTTTCGAAATGCTTGGACTCCCATGAAAACCATGAAGAAACCTCCAACCAAACCCACCGCAACTTGCACAAAGCTGGGAATGTTAAATTGGTTTAATACAAAGAAAATAAGAAACATCAAGGGAAACTCAACGATCCCATGGCCGACCGCTATCAAGGCGCCTGCTGTTTTACTTTTTGATGCCTTCTTTATCGTGATTGCAAAGAGAGGTCCAGGCATAAGGACTCCTGAAAGTGAAATTAACAGGACTGAAGCTAAGAACACAAAGAAGTCAGTGATAAACTCCAAGCTTCAGGTCT
This sequence comes from Candidatus Bathyarchaeota archaeon, assembly GCA_963782525.1. Lineage (GTDB taxonomy): Archaea > Thermoproteota > Bathyarchaeia > Bathyarchaeales > Bathycorpusculaceae > Bathycorpusculum. Next base: position 246,731 of record CAWAKC010000003.1, on the reverse strand, counting down.
CCCATGCTTTTTTCAAGTTCGCATTGTCGGCAATAAGGCTTCACATATTTTATGACGGTTTAAACGAAAAAACCCCAATAATGATTTACCCTCCTTGGATTTTTTCCTGTCCTCTATAGAAGCAAATATGTCTTAAAACTACTCTGCCCAACGTATCACTCAAAGACATTCTTGCTTGGCTCGCGTTTTTGGGGTTTCAAAAGCCTCGTTTGCATTTCTACAATGTCAGCGCTATCCTTAGCAGTTACATAATTGTCAAGGAACGTTTGGTTTAACTCGAAAAATGTATGTCCCCAAGGAAAAATTAATAAAATATCCTCAGCCTCTTTCTTGAAACCCGCAATGTACAAGGCAGCCGCGATGGCTTCGACAGTTGTCAACTTGGTAAGCTTGCCATAATTCACTGGGTTACCTGCAATTAAAATTGGCAAGCAGCGGCTAGTTCCTTTAACTTGTTTTTCCATAACTTTCTGGGCATGTTCCCAACTGCAATCTAAAGCCGCTACTCCAAACTGCTCAAGCCTCTCCTTGTCCGCTGGAGAAAACGCGATTTCGCCAAAGGGGTTTAGAACGATGGCTCGCTTAGGCAAGAATCTTGCACTTGTAACGATACGGGCAAGTCCTCGACGTTTAAGCCGTAATGCAGTGTTTTTTTTTGGGTCATCTTGGGCAGCGTGGTAAATGGTTATTCTAACAGGTAAGTCTGACTTTGGTTGTTCTGAGTCAGCTTCCATTTGGCTTGCGCACCTTCAAATGACTCATCGGATCTTCAAACATGTGGGGTATCCAATCGATTATATCAGTTGCCACCATGTGAAAGCCAATTTCATTTGCAACAAAGTCGCCTGCAGCACCGTTCACAAAGGCACCGGCAACGGCCGCCTCAAAGGGGTCTACGTTCATTGCCATCAAGCCGCCGGCAATGCCGCTGAGGACGTCGCCCGTTCCTCCAACTGTCATTCCTGGATTACCCGTGAAATTCAATTTTGAACGGTTGGCATCGCATATGATGTCAACTTTGCCCTTAACAAGGATGGTGGCGTTGAGTTTCTTGGCGGTTTTCTGTATAGTCAAGACGCGTTCCTCCTGATTGTCAGGCAATGTTTCTCCCGTAAGTATTTCGTATTCTCCTGCGTGTGGCGTCAACACCAGCGGAACCTTTAGTAATCGCTTGAATTTTGCAAACGCTTTCAATCCGTCGGCATCCAAAAGCAGCGGTTTCTTTGCTTTTTCAACCTCTTCCACACATGCTTTGACAAACTTTACGGTTTCAGGGTTCAAGCCCAGCCCCGGTCCCATTGCAACAGCGTCAACCATGCCTAAGTAAGGTTTGATTGCTTCAATGTTTGCTGGGTTGAGGTTTTCTCCTTCAAGCTTTATCGTGATCAAATCGGGGGACATGGAGGAAATTGTGGTAGCCGTTTTGGCTGGAGCCGCAAGATAAACAATATCAACTCCTGTACGCATGGCAGCTAAGGAAACCAATGTAGGCGCTCCAGAGTAAACTTCGCTTCCACCAATAACGAGTAAACGTCCAAAGTCGCCCTTGTGAGCTGATGGATTGCGCGGTTTAGTGACAAGGGAAACGTCGCCTGGACCAGCAAACCGCTCCAACTCAATTGGTAAACCAATGTCGACCACTTCGAGTTCGCCAATGTATTTTTTGGCTTTATCCAGCCCCGGCTTTGCCTTGTGGAAGGTTATGGTTAAATCGGCTTTTACGGCAGTGCCTAACACTTCGCCGGTGTCTGAATCAATACCTGTAGGGACGTCAACTGCAATCTTGAAGCCATTCAACGAGTTTGTGTAGTCGACTACTTGGGCGATTGGCGGTTTCAGCTTTCCTTTTGTTCCTGTTCCAAGCAAAGCGTCGATAATTATGCCTGCATTCACCTTGGGAATAAGTGAACTATCAGAAACTTCTATCAAAGTGACTTTATCCTTAAGAGACTCAAGAATAACCCAGTTGCTAAGCGCAGCTTTATGGCTAATTTCTCGACTTCTTCCGACTAAAACAACAGTAACCTCAAAATCCTCAGCCAAAAGATGCCTAGCTGCAACGAATCCATCGCCGCCATTTCCACCTAAACCACAAAACACCGCTGCTTTCTTGTTTTTTTGGAAACGTGTGATGGTTTCCTGGGCTACGTTGCGTCCAGCGTTCTCCATAAGCTGAAGCAGACTGACGCCAAAGTATTGTGCGTTTACTTCTAAGGCACGCATTTCGCGGCTTGTAATGCTGGGGGTTTTGTTTTTTGCTTGCATACAGACGCCTGATTACTGTTATGGCTTGGTTGAAAGATAAGCATATCCTTGGCTGTATACAAAAGCATCGCCCAAACATAGAAAAAGTTCAAACCGCATTCTGGCAGTCTAAAAAATGCAAAATAATCGAAGTTCAACGAACCTTATATATTCATTGTTTGTTGCCTAAGCTAAAATAAGGAATCTCACAGTTATGGCAAGAGCAAGTTGTTAATTTTTGATTTCAGGTCCAAAATAATCGGTAAACACAAAAAATCTCCGTTTTGGCTCCCGGTTGAACATGGTTTTTCTGAGAGACTGGTCGCAATATCCATTTCAAGCGATTAAAGCAGACAGCAAAGTCAGGTAAAATCTGTTATCACTGCGATTTCCCGTTTTCTCGGGCTCATAAATTTTTTTTTAGAACTTTATTTCTTCTTAAGAAGCGCGTTTTGTTTTTTTGGGTTAAGTCGTTAGCTCAACTGGGTTGCTAAGTTTACGCGTTTAGGCTGAGTGGACCTTCGTTGTTAAGCGAAAAACTATCGAACGTTAATTTTTTACACTAAAGAGTTAAAACCATCCATGATTATATGATCAAAATAGCTGAAATATTCATAATTTACCATAGAGGAGTTTATAGTGAAGCCACCTGACTAACGAAGGGCGCTGTCTCTAGTCGAAAAAAGCTACGCTAAAATTTGGTCCTGAAGAACTGAACATTAAAATTCAAATATAAACTACTTGACTTTTGGTTTAGTATTCTTGCCCTTATACTCTCTTGAAATAATCATCGTCGAAGTAACGAGCACGTTTGGAACGTTCCTGATGCTTTCTGAAACGAACTCTTCCAGCTTTTCCAAGCTATCAATCGTCAAGCTTGCAATTACATCATATTCACCGAAAACAATGTCTGCCTCCTTAACTTCTTTGAATTCGGTAAGTTTTTTGGGCAACCGCTCTTTCGGTTCCTGAAGCCACTTTGAAAAGAACATACGCTAAAATTGCCAACTTTTTCACCACAAAATAGTCTCATGAAGCCTTAATTACCTTTCCATGCCGGCAAAAACAAATGGTAAAAAAGTTTATCCATATCTTCACGTTAATTAAGTTAGTTTTAGCATAACAAAACGATTTTAAAAATGGTGACTTGTTTGAGTAAAAACTATGTTATAAAAAACTCTGATGCCCTTTTAATCACCGACATCCAGAAAGATTTTTTGCCCGGCGGAGCCATACCCATCGACGACGGTGACAAAATTATCCCCGTCCTGAACGATTACATACGACGTTTTGTAGAAGCGAACGGGCATGTTTTAGCTTCGAGAGACTGGCACCCCCAAAACCATGTTTCTTTTGAGGCGCAGGGTGGTCCATGGCCACCACATTGTGTGCAAGAAACGGCTGGAGCAAAATTTAGTCCTGATCTCAAACTGTCCCCCCACACAATTGTTATTTCCAAAGGTACAAACCCTGAACGGGAAGCTTACTCATCTTTTGACAGCACAAGCCTTGAACACGACCTTCAAACCCTGTGCGTCAAACGGCTTTTTGTCGGTGGATTAGCAACGGATTACTGCGTCGTGAACACAGTTGTTGACGCTTGCAAGCTTGGTTTTGAAGTGGTCGTCCTCATGGACGCAACCTTAGGCATTAATGCTGAACCAGGCGATGTGGATAGAGCCATAGAAACGATGCAACAAAATGGGGCACAACAGGCAACTATTGAAGATTTTTCCGAGGCTGTCGACGTTTTACCCATAGAAGAAATGCAGCCTGATGCTTTGGAAGAAAAGCCTTCGCAGAGAGCTGAAGTTAAGAAGAAAGCGCGCATGCGGCCTAAAGGATCATCAAAGCGGATTCGGACGGAGCGGAAAGGCTAAGTTTTTCCGAATTTCTCCGAAGCTTATATAATCATGCAGTTGTGAAGCTGAAGGAAACCTGAAAAGGGAGTATCCAATCTCTTCCTACACTTTTTTGCTTTGCAAAAATGAATTCTTGTCAAAATCTGAATTGAATTAACGTAAAGCAAATGGACATTAGCGTGCGCATTTGGCATTTATGGTTGAATTTAGCGGAGAATTATTTGCAAAAGCTACTTTTTGGCTATAAGTTTAGCCTTTTCATTTTCTTTGACTGATTTTACGTAGCTTTATTTTTGGTTTTTAGGCGTCAGGGCTGCTGTTAGCACTTTGTTTCTATTTTGTTTCTGTTTTCAGTCTGCGAATTCAGTTCGATTAAGCGCTTTTTACAATAAATAGTAAAAATAGCCTATTCAACCTTGGGTATTTAGCTTTAAATTGTTAAACTTTCATATTTCATTAGATATTTTGCTTTTACGAAGAACGAAATCTAAAATTCTTAACAATTGTGGATTTGAAATCGGGGGGCAAACTAAATTTTATCCCTCGCCCAAGACTTGGATAATAACTTTTCGTTCCCGGGGGTACACATCGGTTTCAACAAAGAGCAGAGACTGCCAAGTCCCAAACTCAACCTTCCCATCAACTATAGGCAGCGTCTTGTCAGGGGGAAGAAGCATCGATCGCAAATGCGAGTGGGCATTAGACGGATGCTTATACCGACCACGTCTTGGCGCCAATTCTTCAAGGAAAACTTTGATGTCTTCGAGGAGGGCATCGTCATTTTCTGTCAGAACCAAAATTCCGGTTGCGTGTGGAGAAAAAACATGAACGATTCCGTTTCTGATTCCTGAATCAAAGACTTCTTTTTGGACCTGGTCTGATAAATCTATAAAGTCTATTTCTCCTTGTGTGGTGAACTTGGTTGCTTTTGTTACTACTTTGAAATTTGACATTGCAACTATCCTCATGGTTTGTATCGGTTTATTTCTGAAAAAGTTTTCTAGAACTTAAAGTAAAAAATGTGTTTGGGTGATGCTTTTGTATACAGAAACTTTGAGTTCCCAAGTGTGTTTTGTTCGCGAAATCAAAACATTTACTTCAACTAGCGATTTTTGCTATCGACGATTTCCAAATTTCTTAGATCTTCTTAAGAGACTCTCAAATGAATTAAATCTTTTCCCATAGGGGATAGTTTGGTTGATCTGCAGGCTGAATGTTACACGTGAGGTCGGTTGTGCTTAGTGATGGATGTTTTTGCGAGCAATACAATTTTCACCGATAACACTGAAAGTTGTTTTTCAATCAAGCAACCCCTACAACATTGGGCAGATAGGGACTTGTCTAACACCTGCAGTATTGCAGTCTTGCTTGAACAGAAGTTAAAAAATCATGCAGCCACAGAACCGTCAAACACTCATTTTCATTAAAACGAAAACATCAACACTTGCTTGCTCAACTGTCGCTTACTATTGCAACGATTTTTTTGTCAAAGAGAAATTCCGTTAACTTAGGCAACCACTAGAAAACCCAAACTCTGCACCAGCAAATCATTTTTCAGTTCTTAAAAGAAAAGTGGCTAGAAAACCCATTTGTAAGTTTCAAGTGAGAGTTGGTGAGGTTATTTTTCTTTTCAGTAATTTCAATGCGACTGAGTATGTCACGAAGCAAATCTGAAAATTCTGGATGTGGTCTTAGAAAAAACAACCACAGCGCCAAAGATTTTTTTCCATTAGATCGCATTAGGTTTGTAAAACAGCATTAAGCAATTGACCTTTGTTTGTTCGATTACTTTTTTCATTTTGCAAGACAAAAAGTCTAAGTTGCATAAACACTTGTGAGTTTTGGAAAATTAAGATTAAAAAAAATCAATTCTGACAAAAGCGGAAAAATTTTTTGCCACAAAATTTACGGGCTGCCGTTAAGCTTTTTTTCTCTAAATAACTCCTATTTGGGATTTTTTTGGATTAAACCTATGTCATAGTGGTTGTTTTGCTCCGAAATGCGGTTAATACAAAAAACCGTGATTTTTTTCTATGGAAAACATAATCTAAACGCTCAATTTAAGCCTAAAATAATGAAATACCTTCAATTAAGGCTTAATCACTTAGGTCCAAAACAACTGGCATGGACATTACCGGAGCCTCATATAAGTACCTTCGAAAATCTCCATGCGAAGCCAAAGCCTATTTTTTCGGCTATCCTTCGAAGAAAAACGCCTTTTTTTGCTAGTAATGAAAACTTTGCTAATTTTTTGCATAAAAATTTATTCTGAAATTCTGTGGCTACCAATTTTTTTTGTCATCTTTTTGGGTTTGTAAGCAACTTTTAAGGAAATCTTTTTTTCAGGCTGTTTTCCAGTAGGGGGCTGAGCCATTTTTTGGTTTTTTTTCTTCGGCTGATTTTTGCTACTTCTGCGGCGTTTCTGTTTTTCATAGGACGTTTTTGTTCTTATTTTTTGGGTTGACGGCGGTTTGTTCATGTTTTTGGGTTCTAAGATAAACATTGTATCGAGCTCTCTTTCAAGTCAACGATGGCTTTTCAGGTGCTTACTGTAGTCTAAATACCCATTATTTTTAACCGGTGAATGTTGCCAAATACATTATTGGTGATTATGGTTGTATTAGTAATACATAAGATATTTATGTTCACCAGCAGTCTCCAATCTCACCTTCTAAACGTGTTGGATACAAAAGCATCCCCAAACACATTTTTTCAATGCTCTAAGGGAACAATTTTTTATCTCAAGAGCTCCAATAGATACATGCAAGAAAGGGACAATCGTTGACCACTGAAATTGACCGCATCAAACTTAGGCGTTGGCGCAAAAGAGGATTTTACAGCGAAACCGTCCTAGTCAAACTCCTGCAGAAAAAAGGCTACAACGCTGTCCGCATCCCCGTAAGCAACCCAAGCCTCAACCCCTTACCAGACGTCATGGCCCGCAAAGGCAAACATATGTACGCATTCGAAGTAAAAAACGCCACCTACTACGCATATTTCCCAAGAATGCAGATCGACAAACTTTTCCGTTTCCTCGACCAATTCATACCAGCAGGCAACGAAAACAAACACGCTGTAGTCGCAGCGCATCTGGGCAAACGGTGGCTGTTCAAAGAAATCAGCTGGACGGACTGGGAAAAAACCAAGCTCCCAGACAAGGTAAGGATTCTTAAGCGGGATAGAGGAAACCTCAACATCGACACAAGCTATCAGCAGTAGAGCCAAGTAAACGTACCACAAACTTATTACCTTAAGACAACTGACGATTAATCAGCGAAAGCAGGTAAGCTTTAATGAGCCAAGATAATGGACTAATGGTTTCTACACAGGCCTTGGAAAAGACTTACGAATTGGGCAACATCAAAGTTACTGTTCTAAAAGACATAAATCTAGAGATTCCACGGGCAAAATTCGTCCGTTATATGTGGGTTTTCATGATCAGGAAAAACCGCCCTCCTCAACATTATAAGTGGAGTTGACAGGCCTACGAAAGGAAAAATAATCGTTGCCGAGCAAGATTTAACAGAGAAAGATGAGGATTTCCTGGCTGATTTTCGCTGTAATCTAGTAGGTTTTGTTTTTCAAGGCTACAACTTGGTTTCTACTTTGACGGTCGCAGAAAACGTCGCCTTCCCTAACCTGCTGTTAATTAAGCTAAACAATTCAGTTAACCGAGAAACGTTAATCAGCGAAATAAGAAACATGGTTAAAGCGACTAATACAGACTTAGACGGCTTTGATCTTAGCGGAGTAGTGACTCAAAACTTGGCTTTTCTGGGTTCAACTTGGCAATCAATAATGCTTCTACCACTTTTTATCTTAGCTTCAGCTGGCATTGTGTGTTGTGGGTTTTATGATTCTTGCGATGGACGAGCAACGCCAAGAATTCGTCATTTTGCGAGCTGTAGGCGCCAAACCAAGAATAATAATCAATATTTCAGCGATTCAAGCGGCAATTGTGCTTTTTTCCAGTTTTGCCGTGGGCATTTCGTTCGGCATGATTACAACTTTGATGATTTTAATGACTAATCCTCTTGTTACTAGCCTTACTATTGCGGAAATAGCCTTGTGGTTACTTGCAGCCTTAATTATAATGTTCATCTTAATCCTTTATCCAGCATTTAAGCTTGCTAAAACTTCAATCCTAAAAGTTATGTCTTAAGCGTTTTGAAGGTTTTGGAAAAAATTTTTAATTCCCCTATATAGGCTGGCAGTTGACATATAAAATCTTGAAGCTGGAGAACGGGGACCACCGGCAGGTTGTCGTAGAATTTGTAAGCGCTGGGGACAAGCGACAGCACGGTTGGGATAAACTTGGCTTTTTCCCACTTATCACATTCAAATTTTAATTTAAGATTGGGTAATGAATCCGCTAGGGCGTGAGTTCTCTGCGATTGCAAATCAACTATTCGCTTCAAAGCCGACGATGAAATTGCATGCTGCCAATGCTTACAATCAATGCAGACAACCAGGGGTTTTTTGCAGCCCACCACATCTATTTCCCATCGTTTGGTTCCATGTTTGAACCTTACATTATTTTTCACAATGTACCCGTTGTTTTTGAGCGCTATGGCGGCGATTTCTTCAAACTCTTGCCAGCAAAGTAGGTTACTGATATGTTCGATGACTGCTCCTTGAGATACTGCTTTAACTGCTAATTTGATTCTGCTGCTACTTTCTGCTTCTATAATGCCGTTGTTTAGATAAAGGAGGTCTTCGTTTTGCAGTTTTTCCAGCAACTCCAATGAAACAGTGGATGGTATCCTTGCCTCTTTATTGACATTTTCAATTAAAACTGGTCCTTCTTTGGTTAATTTTAGGATTGAAATTAACAGATTCCGTTCAACACTCATAAGCAGTTCTCCAAAAATTGAAGCAAAGAGCGCAAAAATTATGTCGATAGAAGATTGGGTTTGATAGCGAGGTGGGGCATGAGTGGAAACGGTATACAAAAGCATCACCCAAACACATTTTGTAACTCCTTTGCAAGCTTCGGTTACTTTCCCCAAACCATTTTTCGGCACCCTTTTTTTTTGACTTCGGTTTAAAATCTATAGTTTGGCCTTTCTGAAATAGTCTTCCCCATTTTTTCGAGTTTTCTGTTTGATTTGTAAAATTTCGCTATTCTTCGGTGATCCTATTGCAAAAACAGAAGTGTGGACGAATAAATAGACAGTTATGACTAATTTCATTTAATTACATTAGTGCTTTTTTAACTTTTTAATGTAAAAAATGTACATTCGATTGTTTTTCGCAAAGCAAAACGCTCTCACGCTTCTGAAGAGCAAAACTTTAGCGCAGGAAGACACGAGCAACTAATTAATCGGCATACCTGTTGACTAAAAAGATAGTCTGAACGCTGTGAATTGAGCAGGTCAAGGTGCCGAATGAAAGATTATGGTGTCAAAGGAGCATCTAAACCAGCGGCTGGCTCAAAGCGTGTTAGCAAAAAAACATAATTGAGAGTTGTTTTATGCTGTTTTTATCATCTGAGAGCCTTAATGGTCCGACCCGAAGTCTAACTAAGAAAACTTAACTTAATCGTTCACTTGAGTCACCTGCTTTTTTTTCCAATTTCGCCCTGCGGCTTTAGAAAAATCGAAGATTCCCCGATTTATGTTCCAAATTAAATGTATGATTATATATAGTTCGCTCGATTTCGAATTTTTCGCAATTTTTAACTATCTTTGCAGTTTTTTGAGGCGAGCGCAAGGGTTAGAGCAAAAAGTGTGTTGGGCGATGCTTTTGTATACAAAATGGATGGTTTAACGAAAAAGCATGTTTAAATATTCAGAATCGGTTAGGCTGAATAGGTAATTTTATGAATTTAATGAAAGCAATCCAGGTTAATCATCCAGGCGGAGAATTTGTTCTGGTACAAAATGATGTTCCAGAACCACAAGAACACGAAGTTCTGTTAAAAGTAGAAGCCTGCGGAATATGCCACGGCGACGCCATCGTCAAATACGGAGGCTTCCCTGGGCTTCAGTATCCAAGAACTCCTGGACACGAAGTTGTTGGCACGATCGCCAAGTTGGGTTCAGAATCGCATTATTGGAAAGTTGGGCAACGAGTCGGCGTTGGCTGGCGTGGCGGACACTGCAAAAAGTGCAGGTCATGCTTAAGGGGCGATTATTGGGCTTGCGAGAGTCCCTTGGCAACGGGCATTTCAACCGACGATGGATATGCTGAGTACATGGTTGCCCGCATGGATGTCTTAACACCTATCCCTGACGAATTATCTTCTGTGGAAGCTGCTCCACTTCTGTGTGCTGGCGCAACCACTTTAGGAGCAATAAAGAGCAGCGCGGCAAAGGGTGGAGACTTAGTGGCTATTCAAGGACTCGGCGGCTTAGGACATTTAGCTTTGCAGTTCGCGGTAAGACTTGGCATGAAGACCGCTGTTGTTTCCCGAGGCAAAGAAAAAGAAGAATTAGCGCGCAAGCTCGGCGCAAAATACTACATCGACTCAGAAAAGTCCAATCCCAGCGAGGAACTGATGAAGCTTGGTGGTGCAAAAGCCATATTCTGCACAGCTCCCAACAGCAAGGCGATCGCAGACCTCGTTGAAGGTCTTGCCCGCAACGGACAACTAATCATTGTTACCTTCGTTTATGAGCCTATGCAGATTTCTCCAACACAACTGATGCGTGCGGTTCGGTCCGTTAGTGGTTGGGTGGGAGGAAACACCGCTGATACCCTAAACTTCAGTGTTCTTACACATGTTGTTCCAATGGTAGAGGTTTTTCCTCTTGAACAAGCAGCAGTTGCGTTTGATCGAATGATGACGGCGAAGGTTCATTTTAGGGCAGTATTAAAAAGGGAAGATGAATCAAAATGAATGAAGTCCGACGAATAATTCAAGAAAGACAATCAGCCCGAGTTCCCTTTGACCCAAATCAAAAGGTGTCCAAAGAGGATTTGCGGCAAATCTTGGATGCTGGACGATGGGCACCAACAGCGCATAACATGCAAAACTTCGAGGTAATCGTCGTAGAAGACAAAGAGATTTTAGAAATCATTGGGAACGTAAAATCCCGCATTTCAGAGGTGTTTCTAAGGGAAAATTATGAGCAGCTTTCGTTCTCCAAGGAAGAATTGCTCAAGAAGAAGACCGGAATTTTGGGAGCGATGTTTCCGCCAGCATGGGTAGATCCGTCAAAAATGTCAGAAGCTGCCCGCAAAAGCGAGCCCATGCCATTGACTCAATCCATCAGGGGTAGCCCATGTCTTTTAATTTTGGTTTATGACCCCCAAAAGAGAGCACCTGCTTCTGAAGGCGACGTTTTGGGATTCATGAGTCTGGGCTGTGTGATGGAGAACATGTGGCTTATGGCTCAATCACTGGGCATTAGTTTGCAGATTCTGAGTGCTTTCGCAGCGCCGCCAGTGGAAAAAGAGCTTAAAAAGATTTTAGGTATACCTGATCAACTAAAAATTGCCTATTGCTGCCGTTTAGGTTATCCTACTGGGGCATCCAAGTATCTGAGGGTACGTCGCGACATTGAAGATTTTGCCTATTACAACAAGTTCGGAAACAAAGGGATATAGCGAACAAGCTCAAAAGAATATTGTAAGCTTAAAATAAGGAACAAAGAACAAAATAGTAAAAAACTGATTATTCTTTTTCTTTTTCTTTAATTTCGCACTGCAGCCTCTTTATGATTTCGTCGGCTCTCAGCGGCTCAATCTTTAAAGTGTAAAGTTGGCTGGCTGTTCGAAGCTTCAATTTTACGGTGTCCTTGAGCCTTTTGACCTGGCATTGTTTTGCTTTGGCGCTCATGGCCACGAATTTTTCAACATCAGTAATTTCAGATGGCATGGTTTTATCCTTCTTGGTTAGTTCGCTGTGATGATGCAAAGCCACGTTTTTATCTGTTTTGGTGCTGAAGATGTATAGCAATATAATTCCATATTATTACAACTTTTATATTCAATAAAGATGCATAATTACGGAAAGGAAAGTTACGCTAAACATGCTTAACTCTACGGAGAAATAAGCGATTGAAAAGAATCCATATCCTCTCGCTTATCCTAATCATGATCATAGTAACGGCAACTGTGTCACTGCTTTTCTCCTATACGCAAAGCAGCGGTAATACTGGAAAAGACCAAGTTTACGTCGGAGTTGCTTTCTGCGGCAACACAACAAGCCAAGCATATGCATTGATTGACCGTGTTAAAAGCTACACCAACGTCTTTGTTTTAGACTGCGGTATAAATCCCATAAGCGATAATCTGACTGCTGCAAGGGAAATCTGCGATTACGCCGTCAACTCAGGCTTATACCTGATTATTAATTTGGGAACTTGGACTCCCGGCGCTTGGCCTGCAAAAGCCCAATTTCTCAATGAGTCACGTTACATTTATGGAAACAAGTTTTTGAGCGTTTACTATGATGACGAACCAGGCGGAATCGAAATGGACTATAATTGGACGAAATACTTCCAAGAAACTACTTTCAACGTTAATCAGCATTGGAATTCATCGATTTACACAAAAAAGATCTACGACAAACTGCAAGATTCAAAGATAAGCGGGATTCTTCCAGATAATTACACGCTAGAAGCTACATGGTTTAATTTCATGTTGACACAAAATCTAGGCGTCATCAGCCTAAAACAGTATAACTTATCGTATTTGACCACCGACTATTCTCTTTATTGGTTTGACTATGTTGGAGAGTACAAAACTATATTGGCTCAGTTAGGCTGGAACAGTAGTGTTGACCAGCAAATTGCGCTTGTTCGCGGAGCAGCAACATTGCAGAATAAAACTTGGGGCATAATTATTACATGGAAGTACAATCAAGCACCTTACCTTGACACGCCCGATAACATTTACCAGCAAATGGTGGACTCTTATAATGCTGGAGCAAAATATATCATTATCTTCAACTATTCCAACGGAACCCAAATTGACCAGTATGGAGGAGCAATGACTGATGCACATTTCCAGGTACTTCGGAACTTCTGGAATCAAATCGTAATCAAATCATCGCCCAATTCAATCCACGCTGAGGCAGCTTTAGTGTTGCCCAAGGATTACGGGTGGGGAATGCGAAACTTGAACGATAGGATTTGGGGTTTTTGGGGTCCAGACAACAAATCGCCAATAATTTGGAATGCTACACAGCTGCTTCTTAACAGATACGGCTTGAAATTGGACATAGTTTACGATGATCCAGCGTTTTTGGTTGCTGCTGGAAATTACAGTGAAATTTACTATTGGAACCAAACAATCAGTTAACAAGAATTTTGAAAGAAAAGGGGTGCAGGTTTAACCTGACGGCTGCTTAAGCTTTTTTTGAGCGGATGCCAAGCTTAAGGTTTACTTCAACAGTGTATTCTTTTTCGGCTTTTCCAACTGAGAAGTTCCAATCTTTAACTTCGACTTCCAGATCTTGGAATTGGTTAACGATGGCGTCTTTGTAGTCTTGGGCGGTTTTTTCAATCTGCTGGAGCTTCTCAGTGATGTTAATGGATGTTTCAGGCATAAATTGCACCTCCTAACTAAAGGTTCTGCACTATAAGCATCTGCGAGCTAACTGCTTTTATAAATTTGTGACTGTGTTTGCACTACTTCAAATTAGCGCATGCTTGACAAATAGGTTACCGGTTGGAAACAAGCTGAAATGGCTGTATTGCGCCTAATGTTTAGGGTGAGGCTGATTTATTCCGTAGAACAGTGTAATCGCAAATAGGACAACAAAAACAACTTCGATGATTGCTGCATATGAATATGTTTGGAAATTTTCGTTTCTTTCATCCGTAATCGTGATGTTGCCGTTTGTTTGTAACCCGTTTGGGTTCTGCTGGGAATTGATGTAGTTGTCTAAGTCATGATCAGATTCCATTATTAAAAGGACTGGAGGAACAACTAATGCCACAATTAGAAAAACGCCTGCTAAGGCAAATATTGCTTTACGATGCATAAAAGTTCACTAAAAATATTTCTCTTCCGCTCCTAATAAGCATTTAAAGGTTGGCTGGTGGGCCGTACCGGACTTACCCCCGACACAGACTGTGTGAAAAGTCCTATAGTCCACTTACCGTTAAGCTTAAAGCTAGCTTCAGAACAACTGAAAAGCCATGAGCGAACATGTAAACGGAACTCACAGAGACCAAACAGTGCTGTTTCCAGACACCATCGACAAATATGTTGACAAAGAAAATCCCGTCAGGTTCATTGACGCATTCGTTGAAAGCCTCAACTTGGAAAAGTTGGGGTTCAAACACTCAAGCCTGGCCGACACTGGAAGACCATCTTACAATCCTTCAGACCTTCTCAAGCTCTATGTTTATGGCTACCTCAACCAGGTAAGATCCAGCAGGAAACTGGAGAAAGAATGCTACCGCAACGTCGAAGTCATGTGGCTCATGAAAAAGCTGTCTCCAGACTTCAAAACCATCGCAGACTTCAGAAAAAACAACGTAGACTGCATCAAAGGAGTATTCAAAGAATTCGTTTACCTCTGCAGGAGCTTGGACCTTTACGGTGCGCAACTTGTAGCGATTGATGGAACCAAATTTAGGGCTGTCAACTCAAAAAGCAACAACCTCAACGAGAAAACCGTTGCGTTGAGGCTTAAGCAGACAGAGGAAAAGATAGCACAATACCTCAACGAATTAGATTCTAATGATGCCAACGATTCAGAGGACGATGATAATGCACCTGCTGATGAGCTTAGGGAAAAAATAGGCCAGCTTGAAGAGAAGAGGCAGCAATATGAGCAAATTCGAGAGCAGATGAAGGCTACAGGCCAAAGGGAGGTTTCACTTGTGGATCCAGACAGCCGTTTAATGCGAGTTGATAGTCAACGGCTTGAAGTTGGCTACAATATTCAAACTTCCGTTGATGCAAAACAGCACCTCATTGTCGATTATGACGTGATAAATATCTCCACTGATCACCATCAGCTGGTTAAGGACGCTTTAGCAGCGAAGGAAACCTTAGGTGTGGATAGGCTAGCTGTTTTGAGTGACAAGGGTTTCTACGTCGAGAAAGATGTTGCAGGTTGTGAGGATAATAATATACCCTTTTCATGCCTATACCTGGGGCTTTGAATCCATACAAGAGCGTTGGCATTCCTGAGCCTGAATTTTACTCTGACAAATTTGTTTATGATGCCGCTAAGGACGTGTATGTTTGTCCTGTGGGAAATGAGATGCCTTTTTGGAAGCGTAGTAACCGCGGCAAAGGTTTTGATGGTAGGCTGTATAGGTCGAGGTGTTGTGATTCTTGTTTGGTGAGAGGTAGGTGTACTAGGAATAAGCGTGGACGGTATATGTTCAGGGGTGAATATGATGGGGCGGTTGATCGTTTAAGGGAGCGGTTGAAGGGTTCGGAGGGCAAAAAGATGCTTCGTTTGAGGCGGTTGTTGGCGGAGCATCCGTTTGGGACGATGAAGCGGGCTTTTAATCAGGGTTATGTGCTTTTGAAGGGTCTTAGGAAAGTGAGAGGAGAGGTTGGTTTCACTATGTTGGCTTACAATATGAGAAGGGCTATCAATATTCTTGGAGTTGGAATGCTAATAGGTTTGATTAAAGCGTAAGGAAAAAGAAAGTAAGTGCAGGTAATCGAAGACAAGAGATTAGGCGCCAGATATCTCAGGCTTTAGCGGTGAGTTTTAACACAGTCTGTACACGGTATGGGTCCCTTACTCAAACTCATTGAATAAGACTAATCTTTGCAAATTTTGACCAAGTTTGAAGGCGCCCGTCCCCATACCCAAAATGGTTCAAAACTTTTCTTAACACTTGAACTTCTGATTTTTTACTCTAGGCGCTGAGTGGGGGTACTAGCCCCAATTTACCAGTAAAAATCATTCCCAATTAACATTTACTCTCTATCTATGGTTAATGTGCCCTGATACCCCGCGCTTTTTGCCCTGGTGGCACGTACAAAGGAGTTGAAAACTACGATGATTTCTCTTTAATTTGAACGGCTAAAAACTTTCCGACTAAAGCCTCCGCTAAGGTTGTGGCTAATTGCTAAGCCATTTTATGTACCACTTGAAGTTTTCGCAGGTATCTTTTGAAGGACATGCTAAACATGGAAATTCCCTTCCTGCTTCCTCGATTAACTCGATGACTTTCTTCTTATTTTCCTCATCGAGCCCCAAAAGGTCAATACGTTTTCTAAACTCGTTAACCATGTAAATCCCATCGGGTAAATTGCATTATTGAATAATTAAGAATTATCCTTACTGTTGCAAAGCACCTATTTTTTGCTTCTAGCAGAAAAAGTTAAAAAAAGAAATAGAAAATTCACAGGTCGCTCTCGTTTTAGACGGCTTTACCGTTAAAGCAGTAGTGTTCCACTGGTTTGCCTGCTGCGAGGCTGAAGGCTTGAGGGTGTTTATGCCGATTCCCGCTGTTGTGAATCCGCATATGCGTTTTGGTGTGCCAGAGCCTGAGTTTTACACTGACTTGTTTGCGTACGATTCTGTCAGAGATGTTTATACTTGTCCTGCTGGATGGGAAATGAGGTTTTGGAAGCGCAGCTCTAAAGGTAAGGATGTAGGCGGTAGGCTCTATAGAACTAGGTCTTGCTTTTCCTGCTCTTTGAGGGAGAGGTGCACGAGGAACAAGCGTGGAAGGATAATTTATAGGTCGGAGTATGAGGGTTCGGTTGAGCGGCTCAGGGCAAGGTTGGAGAGTTCTGAAGGGAAAAGGAACTTGCGTTTGCGACGGATGTTGGTGGAGCATCCGTTTGGGACGATGAAGAGGGCGTTTAATCAGGGTTATCTTCTTTTGAAGGGACTTCGGAAGGTTAAAGGAGAAGTTGGGTTCACCATGTTAGCTTACAACATGAGGAGAGCTATCAACATCCTTGGAGTGGGATTACTGATTGCTTTGTTGAAGTCGTGAAAAAGGCCAGAAAAGGATTAAGCAGGCGTTGCCTGGGAGTATAAGCTTCGAGTGGAATAACGTCGTGATCTAAGTTTTTACACAGTCTGAATTGGGTACGAGCCCCTTAGCTCAAACCTGACGATTTTGATTTTTTTTATCAAATTGTATGATTATGATAACTCAGCCGAATTGTAGGTCTGAATAGGTAAAGTCCCAAAATTTTGCGGAGAAAAGATACTGGCATTGGGCTATCTAAGCTTTGTCACGGAATCATGGGGAAAACTGAAGGAGAATAAAAATTGATTAGGAGCTTAGTATTGTCAACGGCAAGTAGCATAAACGGTTCAGTGAATGTTTGCGTTTAGTGGTATTCGTGTGACTTCTGGTCGGAAACGGCTTCGTGACCTTGGTTCTTACTTCTTGCTTTAATAATAGTTTCTTGAGCTTTGTTTTCTGCCTTGTTCAACTTGCCTTTGAATCGCTCTCTTTCGCTTATAGCAGTCTTGTCTTTTTCTTTAGGATCCTTGCTTATTGTGGAGTCGGCTTTTCTCTTCTTTTCTTTGTTGCTCATAAAATCCCTAAAATCTTGCTTACACCGTGTCTATTAAACAGATGTTTTTGCATCTGCAAGCTTCAAATTTCTCGAATTCTGCAAAAAACCTATAAGCGTTGCAGCGCGCGCTTACATTGGTTTCATTTTTATTTCGTTCTCTATCGCTGGTAGTCTAAAAAACATACTCTCAAGTGCAGTTCTACATATTCGCTTCTGGATCTTTTTTGTTTTGAGGCTTCTTTATCTATTTTCTCTAATACGCGATTGGAAAAGGCTATGCTTACTGGGTGTTTTCGCACTGTAACCTGAGCCTCTGAGTATTTGCCACTTGTTAATATTTATCAAATTTAGACGTCTAAGACGTGAAATTCGGCGATGATCTGGAGCATTGGATGCTCAATGGTTTTGAATGTGAAGCTTCAAGAGAAACTTACATAGAAAAAATTTTGATTTACACGATTCTGCAGGTACAACTCGAGCTTCGAGGCATAGAATTGCCAAAGAGTTACCTATGAGCAGTTTTTTATTTGGTTCCGTATATATTGAGTAGTGATGATGCAATTTGGCGATGTCTGGTAAGATTTGTATTGTTACTGGCAGTAACTCGGGGATAGGCAAAGAGACCGCTTTTGCTTTAGCAGAAATGGGCGCCACGGTTGTAATGGTTGTTCGTAATCAAGAGAAGGGAGAAAAAGCATTAGCTGAAATAATCGAAAAGACCGGTAATAAATCTGTTAGTCTGATGTTATGTGATATGTCATCGATGGCGTCGATAAGAGATTTTTCAAGGGAATTTAAGAAAAAATACAGTCGATTGGAGGTATTGGTTAACAATGCTGGCGGAGAATTCAGTAAACGTGAGGTTACGCCTGAGGATTTTGAACGTACATTTGCGGTAGATTATTTGGCGCCGTTCCTTTTGACGAATAAGTTGCTAGACTTACTAAAGGTCAGTGCGCCTTCTAGAATAATTAATGTAAGCTCTGGGTTAGCGAAGAATGGTAAAGTTAATTTTGATGACCTGCAAAGTGTGAAAGATTACAAGGGAATGCAAGTTTATTCAAATGCGAAGTTGATGCTTATGATGTTTACTTATGAGTTGGCTAGGCGGTTGGTGGGAAGTGGAGTTACAGCAAATGTTTTGATGCCGGGTTTTGTAGCTACTAATCTTGGAAAAAACAGCGGAAGCTTACGGTCTTCTATCATGTTCAAGATGGTTCGCCCAATGCAGATTAATGCAAAGAAAGGGGCAGAAACATCAGTCTATTTAGCCTCATCCAACGAGGTAAGGGATGTCACTGGAAAATGCTTTGCTAAGAAAAAAGAAAGCGCTACTTGCCTAACATCTTATGATGAGTCACTCCAAAAGCGATTATGGAATGAAACGACTACCATGCTTAACTTACCCTCCGCCTAACCTACAGGTCTTTGTTAGTTAAGCAATACGAGAGTTTGCCGTGGGCTATAGCCCATTTTCTTCAACGAAATGTCAACGTACTCTATTTTTTCAGGATCAACTTTTACTAGCTCTACTGTTTTGGGAAACTCTTTTATGTTCAACTGCTTCGCTGTTTTTTCCCATTGGTATGCTTCTAAGCCTTCTCTGAGGCCATCATGGTCTTGTCTGGAGATAATTTTTGCTCTTCCAGTTATTTGGGCACCCTTGGCGCTATCCCAACCTGTGTACGGGAGAAAAATACCTATGCTAACGTTGGGATTATCCGTTATGTTCTTTATTTTTTCGCCTGGTTCACCCACGAAGTAAATAGTGATTCCTTTGGAGTGATACTCAATCGGAGTAGCCCTAGGAAGCCCATCGCCACAAGTAGCAAGAACGCACATGTTTTGTTTCTTAAGAAACTCAATAATGCGCTCCTCCAAAAATTTGGTTGGCATTTGTTTCTTAACGAATGTTTGATCTCTTGATTCAGAACTCATAACACTGCACCCTATGTTTTCTTATTTAGCAATTTTTTCTATTTAGGAATATCGATTCCGAATGGACTGGCAGGATTATTCGCACTGCTAACCTATCTACAAAAAGTAAATAGACTTCAAATCAAGGTATTGCATCGTCTGTCACAAAAAGAAGCCTTTTAGACTTAGAAAGCAGCTTAATAAATAGGAGAAGATGTAATTGCGTAGACGCTACAAAATACTGATAATTGCTCTGCTTGTTGCCTTAGTGATTTTCACAGGATTTATTGTGTGGGCTGAAACCCCCCGTCGCCAATGAAGCAAGCCATCAACGCATTACAATCCGATTCAAACGTCACAGTGATAAGCGGTCAATGGTTGACTTTTAAACCCACAACCACCAATTACACCACAGGCTTGATTATTTATCCCGGTGGAAGGGTAGATTACCGTTCATATGCACCGCTTGCTCATGCAATAGCTAATGAAGGATACTTGGCAGTTATCGTGCCTATGCCTCTTAATTTAGCAGTCCTGGGAGCGAATGCGGCAAACGATGTAATCGCATCTCATCCGGAGATTACCTCTTGGGCAATTGGCGGACACTCTCTTGGAGGAACCATGGCTGCCCAGTTCGCTTACCAAAACCCATCGAAAATACAAGGACTTGTACTCTGGGCGGCATATCCTGCATCTGGAAATAACCTGTCAAAATACGATCTGTTAGTAACTACTGTTCACGGTAGTAACGATGGATTGGTAAGTACTTCCCAAATACTGAATTCTCGGGAGATGCTTCCCCCAATAACAGTTTATGTTGAAATAGCGGGAGGAAACCATGCGCAATTCGGATATTACGGCGATCAATCAGGAGACAATCCGGCTACAATAACAAGAGAAGCCCAACAAAGCCAAACGTTAAACGCTACAGTAGAATTATTACAAAAACTGACGTAGCTTCAAGGACAGGAATCAATCTAAATATGCTTTGTTGACCTGCTTGATTTTGAAGGCGAGAGTTCTACTTCTACGGCTACTTCGTTTCTTCGCAGAAAACTTGGAGTGAACGGTGGATTATAAAGCATCGTAAAGACATGGCCTTTCGTTTTCACTTTTGCGTTAGCTATCTCTTGTAGTAGCTCTTTGGTTTTTTCTTCAAAGTGAGTCTCAGACCAACTTCCGGAGAAACGCAAAACAGCTACTGACCTTGGAGGCAACTCTTCTATTTTGACCCTGCTATCTAAGGGAAATGGGGTTGTATCAAAACTAAATTCAGAAGGCATAACAAAAGCCATGTAGCCTTCATTTGAGAAATCTGAAAGTACAGGTGACGTCATCTTAATTTCTTTTGAAGGTTCCTGTGAGACCACGGGAGTAGTCATTTTGACTTTTTCTTTTTCTTTGTTATTTCCTGAAATGAATCGAAAAAGAAGGCCAAAACTATCTGATTCATGGTTGGCTACTTTAGCAATTACGATTCTAGGATAGCGTCGAATCTCAACGTTGTCTATTTTTCTTATGATTTCATAATTTACGGTTTGTACCATAAGTTTACTGAAACACCCCAAGATAACTGATTAAGATGCTGTTGTTTTCTTATGTCTTAGCAAAGATAAAGAAATAGTTACAATTATGGCAATAGCAACAATTGCAGCACCTATTTCGGTTAATGTAACAACTGATTGATTGACGCTATGACTTACTCCTATGCCAACCAAAGCCCAAATGACTACAAGTGAATAAGCCACATCTTTTCGAATAGCCAGCATTAGAATTGTAATTATCAGAGCCACTGCAACAACCACAATAGCCCATGTCTCTGGGCTTAAACCAAAACCATTCCAATTGTAAGAAACCAAGGTTGCGGCAATATCAGCTATTGAAGCAATAGTTATCCAGCCTAAGTAGACGCTGAAAGGAAGGTGAACTGCAAGTTTCTCACTCAACTGGGCTTTAGACTTTCCAACACCAATGCGAATGTAAATGGCAATCAACGTTAAGAGTAACGCGAAGATAAGCAAAACCGATAGAGCAAGATATTCAAATTGCCAGACGAAAATCCAAGCAATATTTATTATGCTGCTTAGAACAAAGAGCCAACCGATTCTTTTCTGGTAGTCTTTTCCCTGTTGTTTGGGCAATGCTTGGTAAACTACAAAAGCTCCAAGCAGAATGTAGATGATTCCCCATATGGAGAATACGTAGCCAGCAGGAGTTATTAGAGTCGGGTTGGCATCGGAGATTTGAGCAGTATTCCTGCCACCAATAATTGTTGAGCTTCCAGCCAAACTGTTAACTATTATTGTTAAGGCAAAAAATAGTATGTTCGCATATCTTAGAACGCTTGAATTATTATTTGTCATCAGAATCTCCGAAACTTATTCTTTGCTCTAAATATATAAGGCAATCGAAGACTGCAAAGTCTTAGAAGAGTTTGGAAAGACTAATTTTATTTCTGAAAAGCCTATTCTGCCAGCGATAAGAAGACTTATGAAACACGCAACCTCTCATTTTTTCAATTATCACTCGGAGCAAAACGAGGGCGCTAAATGAGGGAATTCCCCAAACCTGTTGTTGTAGTTTCCAAATGCATCACTTTCGAACCCGTTAGATGGAACGGGCAAATAATAGCTAGCGAATTCGTTGAGAAACTTAAGCCGTACGTAAATTTTGTTCCAGTTTGTCCAGAAGTTGAAATAGGACTTGGCGTACCCCCGCGACCCTATCAGAATAGTATTAGTAAACGGAGAAAAAAAACTCCTGCAACCAGCTACCGGTTTTGACTTCACCGATAAAATGACAAAGTTCTCAGATTATTTCTTGGATTCTTTGGATGCAGTTGATGGTTTTATCCTCAAGAGTGCGTCTCCGAGTAGTGGTTTCAAAAACGTAAAAGTGTATCCAAGCATCGAAAAAGTCTCATCAATAGAGAAAGCCCCTGGCTTCTTTGGAGGAGCAGTTCTCCAGAAATTTCCGAATTTGGCAATTGAAGATGAGCGCCGCCTGCTTAATCCGAGGATAAGGGAGCATTTTCTCACGAAACTATTTACTTTAGCTAGTTTTAGAGAAGTAAAAAAATCCGGGAAAGTTAGAGATCTAGTGAAATTTCAAGCTGATAACAAGTACTTATTTACAGCTTACAATCAGACGGAGCTTAGGATCTTGGGGAAGTTGGCGGCAAACCAAGAGCACAAAGCTTTTGATGAAATAATCAAGAACTATGAAACGCAATTGTACAATGCATTAGCACGTACTCCGAGTGCCGGCGCAAACATAAACGTCATGTCAAAGATAATGGGTTATTTCTCTCATCAACTTTCTAAGGATGAAAAGCTCTTCTTCCTGTCTTCAGTTGACAAGTACAGGGCAGGAAGATTGCCTCTGAGTGCATGCATGAGTGTTTTGAAGGCTTGGATTGTTAGGTTCAATCAAGAATATTTATCGAGCCAGACTTTGCTAGAACCTTACCCAGAACAGCTTGCAGAACTTGAAACTGTCTTTTCAGAGGTTGATGGAAAAAACTACTGGAAATAAGAAACGTAAATATGCCTCATGATAGAGAAAAAAACTTAGGCGACTAAAGGGTCAGAGTTATTATTCAAAAAATTCTGAACTCGCCAATCTGTGATTGCCAATTCAATTGCTTTGGTTGCACTTTTTTCTTTATCTTTGATCTCCAGCATTATATCGAAATCGAAGGTTTCAGTTTGTTTCAATAACAGTTCAAAATCCTCTAGTTTAATTGCCTCGGAATGTTGCCTTGGCAATCCATTAGGTTCTTGAGAGCTGTAGTCGACCATTGGGATTCCATCGCTTTTTTCAGTCCATGTCTTTGTAGTAAGTTTGAAAGATTCTTCTATCGTCTGGTTTACGGAATTGTTGAGTTTATGATGAAAGACATCAAATAGAATTGGAATTTGGATTTGTGCATTTATCTCAAGGCAGTTCTTCAAATCAAACAATTTATCATCATTCTCAATTACCAAGCGCCGAATTATTGAACCATCAAGCTCATTGAATCTTGTTACAAATCTCTCCATGCTCTTCTTTTTGTCTCCGTAAGCTCCGCCAACATGTATTTGAATTTTTGCCGAAGTGTCAAGTTTCAATAAGTCAAGTATTTGGGCGTGATATTTGAGTTCATTTTTGCTTCTTTCGAAAATATCCTCTTTAATTGAGTTAATTAGGGTAAACTGGTCTGGATGCATTGAGATTCGCATTCTATTTTTGGTAATGAACTCGCCAATTTCTTCAAAATCTTCTTGGAAATGCCCTTGCCAGTCGAACTTATTTATCGGATGAGATGCAAAAGGGACCAAGTCTGAGGAAATTCTAAAAAAGAATAAACCATGCTCAAGATTGAAATGCAAGATTCTTATCAAGCAGTCTAAGTTATTTTTCACTGTCTCCTTAAGTCGGGTTTCAGAGTAAGATTTTAGCCGAAAAGTGCTGTTTGCGGTGCAGTCAATAGTTCTATTGATACAAGGATAACCTATTCTCATTACTCATCCTTCTTCCTTAGACTTAATTGATCATCTGTCTTAAAGCTCTCCATTTTCGTAGTCACCACAGAATAGTCTTGCCTGGATGATGAGTACTCTAAAAAAGGAGAAGGGATAATTTAGTAATTGCGGGTATTAGAAATGACGAAGGTAGAGCTGCCAAAAATGAAAGAAAACGAGATCGAAGAACTAATTAGAGGGCAATTCCTTTGTCGAATAGCATTCAAAGGTGACTTGAAGCCTTACATTGCTCCTTTTCAATACGCTTATGTTAATGGTATTCTTTACTTTCATTTCACAGATTACGGGAAGAAGATGAGTTTTTTCAAGCAAGAAACCCCAGTTTGCGTAGAAATAGAACAGTACACTCCAAATTTTAGCGAATATGAGTTTGTTGTGCTTACTGGAAAACTTCAATTGGTGGAGGACCGCGAGGAAAGAAAACTGGCTATAGAAACGATGGCTGAAGTGGGCAAACAGAAAATTTCAAAAAACTTTCTGTTGGCTCATGGCTTTTCCATGGGTTCCGACTGGAGCGATTTTTCTGCAGACAAACCGATTCTAATAATAAAGCTTGATGAAGTGATAGAAAAAATAGGACTCAAGTCGCCTTAATTTAACACTAAAACTATTGAGAGTCAGCAGCTCAGGTTTGATTGCGGAACTGTTAGTGACTTGCCAATTTTTACGTTGAAACGGTAGAAATTAAAAAAAAACTTGCCAATTTCTCCTCAAAGCGAGGTGGATAAACATAAGAAATATTAGATTATTCGGATGACATTCCATATAGAGAAAACAAAAATGATCAAAGGAAAATTAGAGAAAACAATTGTCGATCCCTACTTACCCAGCAAGATTGTTCCTCCTGAGTATATTCGGGACGTTTTGCACGAAGCAAATAACGATTTTCCATCAATTGAGTTTGAATATGAACTACCCCACAAATGGCTAGACGAAGAGTACAAGAATCGATACGAGGAATTGGAACGCCAAATGATGGAAGTTTTAAGTTGGCGTTCGCGTTGGTTTGGAAAGCTGGATGCAAACAAATAGTTGAAATACAGCTTATTTTAAACTCCGATTAATATGCTTAAAGAAATTAGTTCACGTTGAGTGTTTGCCGTGGGCTGAAGCCTGTTTTTTTTAAAGACATATCGATTAATTCGATTTTTCTCAGGCTCAACTTTTACTAGTTCTACCCCAGTCTCGGGAATGTATTAACGCCAAGTTCCTCTGCAGTTTTTTCCCCATAAATCAAAAAAGACGCAAAAAGTGTTAGTGTGAGTCCACAACTTAATGAATCCTTAACTAGTGGTATAGCCTATAAACAGTAAGAGATGAATTTTTATGGCAGATATAGTTGATACCGCAGTAGCGGCAGGTACATTCAAAACTCTTGTAGCGGCTGTAACAGCAGCAAATTTAGTTGACACATTAAAAGGCACAGGTCCTTTTACGGTTTTTGCACCAAATGACGAAGCATTTGCAAAATTGCCTATGGGCACAGTTGATGGTCTATTGAAAGACATTCCAAAGTTGACGGCTGTTCTAACATACCATGTCGTGGCTGGAAACGTTCCGGCAAGCGATGTAGTACAACATCAAAAACTAACTACGCTACAAGGTCAAGATCTAAAAGTCGACGCATCTAAGTGGCATATGCACAAGAATGTGAAGATAAACGACGCCGAAATAGTTAAAGCAGACATTGCTACAGACAACGGCGTTATCCATGTGATCGACAAAGTTTTAATGCCCAAGTAGTAAGGTAAAAATACCTTATTTTTTTTAATTATTCAGTCTAACGGTGGCTTTTAGCGTGAAAGATATTGTAATAGTTGATAATCTGCATAAGACTTACGGAAAAAACGTAATTGCTGTAGACGGCATATCATTTACCGTTAAAGAAGGAGAGATTTTCGGTTTCTTGGGCCCAAATGGGGCTGGCAAAAGCACAACCATTAAAATTCTCACAACATTGCTGGAAAAAACCTCTGGAAAAGCCACAATCGACGGATTAGACGTTGACGCTGATCAGGTAAAAGTTAGACGAATAATAGGTTATTCCTCTCAGGAAGTAGGAGTAGATGACGATCTTACGGCACGAGAGAACCTTATGCTCCAATGCAGCTTTCACCATATACCAAAGGAAAAAGCAGAAACCAAGGTAAAGGAGCTTCTGCAAACTATCCGTCTTGCTGAAGCTGCAGATCGACGATTGAAAACGTTTTCGGGGGGAATGAGAAAACGACTGGACTTAGCCTCATCCTTGGTCTCAGATCCAAAAGTTCTGTTCTTAGATGAACCGACAACAGGGTTAGATCCTCAGAGTAGACAAGACATCTGGGAATACATAGTTAAACTAAATCGAGAAGGTATGACAATTTTCCTTACGACACAGTACATGGAAGAGGCAGATCGGTTAGCTAACCGATTATGCATAGTCGACCAAGGTAAGATAGTAGCTGAAGGGACACCCGCAGAACTCAAGGCTCAAGTTGGAGCAGATAAGATCACGCTTCGCTTTAAAGCAGATGATCTTGAAGGCTGCCAAAAAGCCAAGGAGTCGATGGCAAAATTGCAAGGAATCGAAGCAGTGGGTAAATGTGGAGACGGGTTAGCTGCTGAAAACGGCTTAACAATAATGACTAAGAATGGTTCCGCATTGGTCACGCAGGTAGTAAGAGCTTTGGATGGAGCTGGAATCAATGTGGAACAACTCAACCTTTCAGCTCCCACTCTTGATGAAGTCTTCCTAAAGCTTACAGGAAAAACGTTGAATGTAGTGGAACGCAAGCAAACAACAGGTGGATGGGGAAGAAGGAGAAGATAAAAATGATAGAAATGCTTTCCGAAATCGTAGCGATTTTCTCTCGTTGGAACAAGAAATTACTTCGTCAACCTATCTTGATCTTCTTTAACCTTATTCAACCGTTAGTATGGTTCTTGCTTTTTACACAAGCCTTCTCAGCGATCGGAAACATTCCTTCATTTAAGTTGCTTACAGGCACTAGTAGTTACATTACTTTCTTCACTGCTGCCGTCATAATACAAACCATAGCTTCTTCCGCCCTTAACACCGGTCTTGGTTTAGTTAATGATTTTGATAGCGGTTTTATGGATAAAATGAGAGTAGCTCCAATTAACAAATCCTCAATCTTGTTTGGCAGACTCTTCAGCAGCGCACTTACTACAGTTCTCCAGGTGGCCATAATATTAGTTATCGGTTTAGCCTTGGGCGTAAACATAGCTTCAGGTATCGTTGGCGCGATAGTAATTTTCATTTTAGCAGCCTTATTTGGAGTTGCCTGGTCTGGTATATCCCTGTTTGTGGCTCTAAACACAAAGAACGCAGAAACCACACTCTCAGTGGGCTTGTTAACTACTTTTCCACTGCTATTCTTATCGGCATCAGTAATGCCAATCGGACTGCTGCCAAGTTGGGTACAGCAAGTCGCAAACGTTAACCCCTTCACCTACATAGCTGAGGCGTTTCAATCCTTAATCATAAATGGTTTGGTCTGGCAAAAAATAGAATACGCACTAATCGCAATATTCATCGTTGGTGTGCTAAGCTTAGGCGCCAGCATCTTATTGTTCAGACGAAAAGTATCATAGCTAAAACAAAAAAGCCAACAAATTTCACTAAGCTTCTCACTTGATACAAAAAAAAGAAAAGATGTTTAGAGCTTTTCTGGGGCGCAGAGGTTTTCTGCTTTGGCAGCTGTGCGCATGCATCCTTTGCAGATGTATTTCGCATCTTTCACAAGTGGCTTAATCTTTTCTATTGGTACTTTGTCCTCTACCATTTTGCAGAGGTGATTTTCATGACCCGGATGAGGTTGAACTTTCGACAAAATTTGACACCTGAATCATATGAAAATACTGTTGAATATAAATTTTTCATTTGCGGCACTGCTCAGGCTCTGAGGCAACAGTTAATCTAATTAATCCAAGATACCGATAGACAAGAGTAGAAAGGAGGAATAATTATAAATTACAAAGAAAGACAGGAAATAATTGCCAAATCGCCTATCTCTCTTGGATACCTAAAAAAATTCAACATAGGTGCAGGCACCCTACAGTTGATAAACGGCATTATCATTCTGGCATTGACATTTCTATTAACTTGGCCCAAAGGCACAGACATATACACATTCTACCTCACGTTTGCCCATGTCAGTCCAACAACTCCCGCATTTTTTGCAGCGCCAAACCCGCAGGTTCTCTTCACCGTCACTCATCTAGGATTGCTACTTGCCGCTTTCCCGCTTATCTCTGCATTTGCACATTTCACAGTAGCTTTTCCAAAGAATAAATCATACAATGAAAACCTCAAAAAAGGCATGAACCCCTATCGCTGGTTCGAATACGCTTTTTCAAGTTCGATAATGATCTGGATAATTGCTACTTTCGTTGGGATCTGGGATTTCTGGTCGCTAGCAATGATATTTGTTTTGAACGCTATGATGATAATGTTTGGATATCTCATGGAGTTGGTTAATCAGAAAACGGAGAAAACAAACTGGTCATCGTTTATTTTAGGATGCAT
Source organism: Candidatus Bathyarchaeota archaeon (assembly GCA_963782525.1). Taxonomy (GTDB): domain Archaea; phylum Thermoproteota; class Bathyarchaeia; order Bathyarchaeales; family Bathycorpusculaceae; genus Bathycorpusculum. The sequence goes on along the minus strand of CAWAKC010000003.1, from coordinate 218,247 downwards.
ATCCGGCGGTTTTCCCTGGGTTGTCCTGTTTGCCTACTTCGGAGGCGCTGTAGCCTCAAGTGGAGGCAATGTTCCAAACTTCGTTTATGTGATATTCGTTGTATATCTGGCGCTTTTCATGAGTTTTGCGGTCAATCAAGTTTTGCAGTACAAGGCTGTTGGACGATGGAGAGACTATCTTTATGGAGAAAGAACCTACATTGTCCTTAGTTTCGTAGCGAAAACGTTTCTAGTTTGGTTAGTGTTTGTTGGTCTATTCAGACCCTTCTAACCCCTTCCTTTTCTTTTTTTAATACATTTTTAAGCTTTGAGCAGCCAAAATAATTGGAAACCAATTATTCAAAATGAGCGTGAAGGTATGGTTGAAACGATAAGATATGAGATCATACATGAAATAGACAAAGTAGAGATACGCAGGTACCCCAAAATTATTGTAGCCAAAGTCGAAGACCCGTCAAATGGGTTCAATCTACTTTACAGGTTCATAACCGGGAGAGAATAGGCAAAAAGTCAAAGTGAAAATGACAGCTCCAGTTGTATCTCAAGAGATCCAAATGACATCACCCGTCCTTTCAGAAACGGGAACAATGGCGTTTGTAATGCCAAAAGAATTCACCATAGAAACCACACCCGAACCCTTAGATACAAGGGTGAAAATTGCTGAAATCCCAGAAAGACTCATTGCCGCCTTATGTTTTTCTGGCGGTTGGTCAGAGTCACATTTTGAAAAAGAAACACAAGAACTACTAAACGAGCTGGCTAAAGAAAAAATCAAAACAAAAGGAAACGTGTTCACAATGCTTTACAATCCGCCTTTTATTCCAGGATTCTTGCGAAGAAACGAAGTTGCAATCGAAGTAGAATACCATGATAATAAAACTGGTCGCTGAAAAGTGAGATAATACTCCCAATCCAGGGTAAGATGGAGTCGGGACAGATGTTATTTCTTAACGATTTGCACAGGTGTTTTCTTAGACTTAATGCGTTCTGTAAACTTTGTTGAATAACTAAGATTCATTGTTGGGCATTCATCAACGCAGTGACCACAACCTACGCATCGGATATCTTGAACGATCTTACCATTGATTGCTTTGCCTTTGATATCAATGGACATTGGACAAGTCTCATTGCATTTGTTACATTGTACACATTTTGTGTTGTTAGTGACTATTTTCTGACCAGCTATTCTGGCAAATCCACTCAATACCGTTTCCCAACGGACAATAATAGCAGTAGCCTCTACCAATGAAAGCAATCCAGAAAAACAAAGACAACAAAAGCTCTCCGACAAGATATTTGTACGATTCAATTTTCGCTATTATACCGATATTAGGTATGACAGCTACTCCAAGTAGGTATAATGCCCAATATACGATAAATAATAATGCAATTCCAAGAAATACCCATCTAAGAATACTCATAAATCGGAGTGTTCTGGATTTAATTTTCCTTCGTTTGCCAAGTAATGGAATTGCGGGGTCAAAAACCTCAGCGGCAAATCCATTGAAAAGACAGATTGAGGAGCATTGGAATCGGCTATCGTAAAGCAGCGTTCCAATCAATACTACAAGGCTAATCGCGGTGAAGAAGGTTAAAGCTGATAGGATTCCGCTACTTCCCCATGATGTTATAGTGCTGTGATATAGCGATGAATTAGTGTTTAGTAATTGTAGCGGCGTGGTTGTCCATGGTAGGGGCATAGCGTAAAAGTAAAGGTCATAATTGTTAACAAGCAGCGGAGTAACAACATGTACGGTTAAAGCCGCGATTATAAAACCGATGAGATTTGTTTTCCTCATGGTTGTTCTCTTTGAAGAACCGATGATTTTTAAGGTCAAAAACGAGCCGATTAGAATAAAGGCTGTCTTTATCCAGTTTTCGTAGACCAACCAAACCCAATTAATAATTGAGGCAATGTTTTTAGGGGCTACGCTTGCATATCCATAATTAATACCCGCTATTAAAATAGCTAAAATAATGTAAGTTCCAAGAATAGTTTTCAATAATTTAAGTAAATTGTGCTGTTTTTTTCCATCTGCAAGCGATTCCTGAGTCCTTATGTGCAAGGTCTAGTTATAAACTTTTCAATTTTGGGACAAGTCAGTGCGCTATTTCTAGAACCAAAGGGCTCAAACCCAGAGTCGGGCAGGTTTCTACTGGGCCCATCCCTGTTGAGGGCTGAGCCCGTATTAACTAAAGCTGTTTTATGAAAACAAATATAGAAATTAGTCAATTAGTCCACAATTATTAAACGCACAAATGGGATTTTTCTCGAATTTACAGCAAAATAGCTATGAAAATGGGCCGTACCGGATTTGAACCGGTGATCTTCGCCGCGTGAGGGCGACGTCCTAGCCAGCTAGACTAACGGCCCCTATCTGGGGATTGTGAATACATAGGTTTCCTTCATAAAACCTTTACTTAACAAGCACTAAAACTATTAACTTAAGGGAACCCAACTTGAGTAAGCATGAAGAATACGAGGGATTTGTAGAACACAAGCACGATGGTTTGTTGATTTTCGTTTGCTTTTTTGTCAGCGCGTCAGCTGGCTACATTTTAACCCATTTAACATACTTCATACATTAAATGGTCCAATCCCTAAACCGCTGCAGATCTAACAATTAAAAGCAAAAGAGCTACCAATTTCTTGATAAACAAGGAGTACTTTCGGTCTAAAATAAAAAAAGAGGGAAATTTTTATGACTACATCGCTGTTTTATGGTCGTCTTCTAAGCATCAGCATAATCAGGGCAATGCCCACTACGAGAATGACGATTATGGCTATAACAGCAGGTAGGAAGTATGTATCGACAAGTGTTGATGGACCAGTTGGGGTAGGTGTCGGCGTTGCTGCCGCGCTGCTCCCTATGAGAAGACTCGATTGAGCGCTTGAAGATGCATACGCGTGGGTTCCATCAAAAGACGCTATAACTATGTATCTCCCTGCAACAGGAATCATGTTGGAAGGCACAACGTAACTGAATGTACCGCTTGCACCGTCAGTTGTAACAGTATCTTGGTGTAAGTTGCCGTTAGAGTCGATGAATGTTAGGGTCACTGATATGCCTGTAACAGATGTCGGCTTCGGATTCTGCATGTACACGTATTCCATCCATGGCGTCTGATCATTATCAGAGACAGCTGGAACACCATTTGCGAAACGGGAGGCGATTGCAGTTTGTTTGGTGCCTGCAGAGGTATCCATCACTGCTCCCTGAATTATTAGTCCTTGTCCAGAAGCCACTTCGGTTAAGGGAGTTTGCAGTATGGTTGCGGTTGGTCCTCTGCTGAAACAGTAGATTTGGTTGTCATAAGCATTAAGCACTGTCATATATTGGCTTGCAATTGGAAGCCCTGTACCTATGCCGCCGCCTGAACTCCAGCAAGTTATATTCCAGAGCGGTTCGCCGGTTGAAGCGTTTGTAGCGCCTATCTTGAATCCTGATTCCAGGTTGGGTCCTGGGCTGTGTTCTGAGCCATACCAGTATATGTTACCTGCTGCGAATGTTCCAACGCTTTGGGGTACATAATCCCAATAGCCTGTGTTGCCCATACTGACGGGCGTTGTCTGCCAAAGCATGTTTCCGTTGGTTATTTCATATGCGTAGATTGTGCCGCCTTCGCCGATTGAATCGCCGCTGTAGAGTACATTGTTATAGATGCCACCCGTAACGCCGTAGGAGTGAAGACTAACTTCAGGCGTTTGCGAAGTCCACATGTAGGCGCCAGTAGTTGAGTTGTAAGCTAACCATGTGGTTGTTTCTTTTTCGTAGAGAGTGTAAGCTCCGTCACCTACAAAGCCGCTTAAGAGAGTAATGTTACCCGCTGGATACGACTGAACGTTGCTCCATAGATAGGTGCCCATGCTTTCGGGAGCTATACTGATACCCATAGATGCGATAGCGTTTGGTTGGGGAAAACTAGCCATGCCTAAAATTGCTGTAGCGTTGCTATAAATCGCGATTTGTTTTTGTGCATCAACTCCTAAAAGACTCAAACCCATGGCATTGCTTGGTCCAAAAATTCCGATTGCTGTTTTTTGGAAAGCTACCGGTATACCTGTGGTGTTATAGATCGTTGTTCCTGTGCTTGCAGGTATGAGTCCTCCTAATGGTGGACGCCACATCCAATAACCGTTAGTTTGTGCCATCGATGGATTGGTGTTTTGTATGCATTGGGTGCTGTTCCATACAGTCATAGTTTTAAAGTCTGCTGATGCACTAAAGATAAGGAAGCTGCCAATTTGGTCTGTGATCTGGCTTGAGGCTCCGAAAAATGCTGAAGATGCTGGAACGCCTACTATGTCGCATATCCAGTTACCGCTGAATGGGTCATACATTGCCCAAACGTTTGAGCCGTTCTTAGCTGTGTAAGTAGCCCAAAGATAGCTGATTAAACCATGCTGGTTTGGAGATTCATAGTCGAGTTCTTGTCCAAAGCTTAGTTGCGGATAGTTCTGTTTGGCAAAACCGAAGCCCACATTTATGTTTCCTAATGCTAAAGGATCCTGTGTGCCGTTATTGTACCAGATTTGTTGTCCTGTTTGCAAATCGACGCATTGGAAACCATATTCTGGCGGATTAGGTGTGTTGTAGTAGAGTCGCCCGTTCATCAGGATTGGGGGATTGAACATGCCTTCGTATGAAAGATATGAGTAGTAGTTGTCGCCGCCGGAATCAATAGCAGTTGGTTGACCGCCAACGCCCCCAAAGTTAATTGGCCTCGTCCAGAGAATGTGGGCAGTTGTCGGTGGCTGCGAGTAATCATTTACGGCAGCGCCAGGTATCGGAGCGGAGAGCCAGTTGCCCGTGACATATTGCCAGGATTGGTGCCCAGGTTGACTTATTGGAGTAGACCAGTAGTCAGTTGGCAACGGATAATTCGGCGCAGGTGGAACCTGCTCGGTGGTCACTTGAACTGTGACAGGTGCAGACCATGCCTCTTGGAAAGTATCGTTGATGTATTGTGAACCTGTTACCTGGTTAGGTGGTGTTACGGGGTACTGTGGGTTGTAACCTACCATTTTATAGGCGGGCATATGGAACTGGAAGGTATAGTTGCCGGGATCAGTGGGAATATACGACGCGAAAATTGTGCCTACAGGGTCTGATTCGTAGGGTCCTAAGGTTGCGTTGGAGCCATTTGGCAATATGACATTTATCGTCAAGTTTTCCCAACGGTCACCGAATTCTCCTTGTGCAGTCGGCGGATAAGTTGCACTCCATGCAAATAAGCTAATTGGTTGACCAACTCCGTCGGGGTTAGGGAATGCACTGATGTATACGTAATTTGGGATTGAAATAGGTGGATTGTGCGCAGTAGCATATGGTGATAAAACTGCGGTGAGGCTTAGAGTCAATAACGCAATGAAAAAGGCTGAGAATATCGTTTTTTTGTTTTCTTTTAGATTGGCTTTTCCGAAAATTGTTTTTTTAGACATTTTTTTTTCCTTCTTTATATGTGGCAGTTCTTAAAATCCAGAGTTTTTAAAATTAACTTTAAGCAGAAAGTTGCGTTTGCATCAAGAACTGCTGCAAAAATATTATAAAGTAAGAACGAACCTAAAAAGTTTTAGCCAAGAGCAAGCGACTGGTGTCTATTTCATATTTGTGAGCTTGGGAAAAATGGCGCTTGAAGTTAGTTTCGAATGGGCTTGTCAAAAAGATAACTTAATATTCCTCAGAAGGCGTAAATGTTTCGACTCTCCCGAAAGTGGAATATCCCGAGGTATATCGGAAAGTCCATCAAAATGTGCCGAGGTAGCTCAGCCTGGGAGAGCGCTCGGCTGAAGACCGAGTCGTCGCATGTTCAAACCCTGCCCTCGGCACCAAATAACCTTAATTTGAGGTTATTTTGCAATATTGGGCATAAATTACGATATTATGTGCGCTTAGCGCTCGCTTTTAACCGTTCAAATTAAAGGATCAAACACACAGTTTTCAACTCCCTTGTACTTGCCACCAGGGCAAAAAAAGCGCGGCGTACCAGGGCGAATCTGTTTTGAAGATGTAGCGGATTTGGTGTGAGGATTGCCGTGTGGTTCAGATGCAGTTTAAGCAAACAAACGGCAAATGGGAATAGAATCTACGAGTTGCCTTGCGATTTCAAAAAGCGTAGGCAATATACTTCAACTCATACTCCTGCCTCTTGGTACGTTTTTGGTTTTTTGCTCTGCGTGTTAAGTCAGCAATCGCAAACAAACACAATCATGTTAGTGCCAGGGGTTATGCCGGAAGCAGGTTGGTCGCCAGTTGGAACCTACGGCTTCAAAGACTTAACTAAGGCACAACAGGACCTGACAAAGAAGAAACCTTTGCCAAACCAAGAACTGCCACAATAATCAGAGTAAGCAAATCTTTTTTCTTGTTGTAATGTGCTACAAGCGCAATATTTTCCTCCATTCACCAACTGTTCAATGATTAGCATAACGAGTCGTCTAGGTAACTTGCCCTTATCAGAAAAAAACCATCTGGATTACTTGGAATGCTTGTGATGATTCTTTGTTGCTTAGGAAAAACTGAAATGTTGATTGTGCTTATTAGATAATTGGCGAGTTCTTTGTGAGTAAACGTAGACTTTTCAGCTTAGCGCGTGTGCGCCTTGAAAGTTTAGGGTCGAAAGATAAAATAAAAGTTGAATTGCAGACTGGAGAAAAGAGGTTATGAGTGCTTCCCAAGAGCTTGAGAAGAATGCAACCAACTACGCGTCGGAAGCAGTGCGCTTGGACAAGCAAGGCTCAAGGGGCATGGCAATAATCATGTACCAGAAATCCATAGAAAGCCTACTGCAACTTGTTAAACTCTATCCTGAATACGACTTGAACAAAGTCTACGTGCAAAAAGCGATCGCCTACCAAGAACGCATAAAGGCGATTCAAGGCGCCCTAGGTGTGCCGCGCGAACAACCTCACGCAGAAGTTAGATATAGCGGGCGTGAGGGTGAAACCAAAAAGAGTGAAGGCGGCAAATCCAGTTACGAAGAACTGATAGGTACAGAGAAGCTCAACGTGAAATGGGAGGAAGTCGTTGGACTGGCCCCCGCAAAGAAGGCGGTGAAGGAGGCAATACTCTATCCTGTTCAGAGACCCGACCTGTTTCCATTAGGATGGCCACGGGGAATATTGTTCTTCGGACCGCCAGGTTGCGGGAAAACATTGCTTGCAGCAGCCGTCGCTACGGAAATAGATGCTACTTTCGTCTCAATTGACGCGGCTTCGATAATGTCAAAATGGATGGGTGAAGGTGAACAGAATGTCGCACGCCTGTTTGGTCAAGTAAGGAAAACATCGTTGGAAGGAAAGCCTGCAATAATCTTCGTCGATGAGCTTGATTCTTTGATGGGAAAACACGCAAATGAGGTAGGCGGCGAAATCCGTGTTCGCAACCAGTTTTTGAAAGAGATGGATGGTATCTTAGACAAAGGCAAGAACCTTCACGTGTACGTGATTGGAGCGACTAACAAGCCTTGGGATTTGGACTGGGCTTTCATAAGAAGATTTCAGAAAAGAATTCTGGTCTCACTGCCTGAGCGCCATACACGATTGATGATGTTCAAGCTCTACACTGCCAGTCTTCAACTTGCTCCAGATGTTAAGCTGCGGGAGCTCGCGAGACTCTCAGAGGGATTCTCAGGAAGCGACATAAGAGATCTCAACCAGTCGGCACAGCTGAAACTCATCGGCGAATTCTTTGATTCAGGTAAGGCAAGCGACAGAAGGGCCAAGCCACGGCCGTTGACGATGGAGGATTTTAGGCAGATACTCGAAGAAAGAAAGCCCAGTGTATCCATTGACATGCTGGCGCAATACGACAGATGGTTTGAATCATTTAAGGCTCTATAGAAGGAAGATGCATCAAGAGTGTGTTGAAGCGTTGGGTGGATAAGTTTAGCTCGCTTCTGCTTCTTTTTTCAATTAAACCTTATAAGTATAGTAACTAATACGTTTTTTTAAAAAGTGAGTTGAAAGAGGCATGTTTGAGGAAGAGGAGGAAGGGGAAGAAGAGCCAACCGAAGAAGATTGGGAAGAAGAGGACTGGTAAATATATGAAAACTATGATTTTTTGCATTTTTCCATGCTCTATTTGTTCATGTTAAAAAAGTCAAAAAGGTAGCTAGGCAAGAAATATATTATAAAAAGCTAATGATGCTATAGCGGTGAATGATATGGATGGAACGTTTGTGTTTTATGTTAACCACTCAAACAATAAACAACCATTCAAGCCGCGATTTGCGCTCATCCCCCTAAGAAGCCTCCATCAATCCAATTTTATGTAATAGAGAAAAATAGGGAACGTACGGGAAACTTCCCTACGCTGGCAACGTAAGACTTTTGTGAAGGTTATTTAGGCATCCGCTACACTATACGAAGTGGTTTTTTAATGCCGAAAACTAAAGCCATAATAAACATTCAGAACGTCGTGGCTATAGCGACTTTAAATCAGAAAATTGACTTAAACGCTGTTGTGAAGGGTTATCCAAAAGCAGAATATCGTCCGGACCGGTTTCCCGGGTTAGTGTTTAGGCTTAAGAGACCGAAGACGGGTACGTTGATTTTTGGCTCGGGTAAAATGGTTTGTACAGGAGCAAAATCTGGAAAGGAATTCCGCAGCGCAATCATGAATGTTGTTAAAGAACTGAAAAAGTGCGGAATAATCTTCCATAGCAAACCGAGCGTGGAAGTTGTGAACATTGTTGCTTCTGCAAGTCTAGGCGGAACAGTAGATTTGGAGAAGACAGTTTCCACGCTTACAAAAACGATGTATGAGCCAGAGCAGTTTCCAGGCTTGATCTACAGGATGGACGAGCCTAAGGTTGTCATACTAGTATTCGCAAGCGGGAGTCTAGTTTGTACCGGAGCGAAGAAAGAACAGTACGTTTTTGACGCAGTGCATAAGCTTCATGTAATATTGGAGGAACAAAACCTCATATTCTACGAATAAAACTTACCATTCCAGAGAAGAACTGACGAAAAAAAGTATCCATGGAATACTGAAGAGAAAAAGAAGGACTTATTATCTTTAATCGTTGAGTATAATGATGTGGATAAGGCTGTTCATAAGTCTCTTGAATGTAAAAATTGTTGGGTAGAGTGGTATGGAAAACTTTGAAAGATTAAGCAATAAAGTTCTTATTAGAACCTGCCCTTGCGGGATCGTATTCGAAACGTATGATCCAAAAAAAGTGTACCATTCAAACAAGTGTGGGGCAAGTTATGTTAGGAAAAGATCTGGAGCCATGACAGTCTAAAGAAGGGAACTAAAGCAAAAGAAATAGACGAGAAAGTAATGGGCAAGGTTTTAGCTATTAATTTAGGCAGTAGTTTACGCAATAACACAAGTTTAAATGAATTTATGAGCAAAGGCAAAAGTGAACAGTGGAAACCTCAATACGAAAAAACCGAGGATAAAGGTTATGGTTGAACGCATGGGTAGAGGAGACAGTGCAACCAGAAAAGCCTAAACCAAGTCACCGAGACAAATTAAAATCTGAGTTTGGTAAATATAGTGAATTGTTAATTTTAATTAATCGCTTAACTATTGCAAAAATAAAAAATTAAGCTAAAAAAAAGCATTAGTATAAACATAAGCGCATTGAGTATAAGCATGAGAAAAGAGGTAAATGAAAATGTGCCAATTAAGAGCAGGTTTAGTTAAAAACTGCCGCAGATGCAAATCGAGTATTCGACTTAATTGCCCGATTAGAAAGAAAATGAAAAAGAAAACCTACGTAGACACCAAGAAGAAGGGTGAAACTAAATAACAACTACGAAGAGTGAAGCCAAATAAAGCCAAATAACAACCGAGAAAAAATTGAATTAAACTAATCAGCGTGTGCGCTGAAAACTAGCTTCACTTTCAGAAAATTGCCAAGTTTATATCTAAGAAAGTGTCCTGACACCCTTCCCGAATAACAATATGTTCTAATGATGTTGAGAGAACGGATTTAGTGCTTCTATCAGAAATATGTTTAATGGAACGTTGAAAATTGAGCGAAGTTCAGCTGAAAGTTCTGGATTCCAGACAGACAGATGTGGCAAGAGGAATCGCTAGAATAGACCCGAGAACAATGCAAAAGTTAGGGGTTTCATCTGGAGACGTAATAGAGTTCTCAGGGAAGAAAAAAACGTCCGCGATCGCTTGGCCAGCGTACTCTGAAGACCAGGATCCAGACATTATGCGAATCGATGGGGTCTTACGTAAAAATGCTGACGTATCAATAAACGATTACGTTCTAGTTCGAAAGGCTGAAGTTAAAAATGCCCTGAGAATAGTGCTTGCTCCAGTGAATATGCGATTGAACGTTGACGAAGACTTTGCAAATTTTGTGAAGAACAGACTTATCGATAGGACGTTTGTTGAAGGAGACACGACGTCCGTTATGATGCTTGGTCATTCTGTTCAGTTCACTGTTGCGAAGATGCAGCCCCAAGGAATAGTAAAGATGACCCAAGATACCACATTGAAGATATTGACTGAACCTTCGACGGAAGCTGAAAGTGTGCCACGTATCACCTATGAGGACTTAGGAGGCTTGGAGGAGGAGATTCAACGCATAAGGGAGATGGTTGAACTTCCAATGCGGCATCCTGAGATTTTCCAGACGCTTGGAATAGATCCTCCAAAAGGGGTTCTACTGCTCGGTCCACCCGGCTGCGGAAAGACCCTCATAGCTAAAGCAGTAGCGAACGAGTCTGACGCAAACTTCTTCTCAATAAACGGACCTGAAATAATAAGTAAGTTCTATGGGGAGTCGGAAGCGAAGCTTCGAGAAATATTTCAACAGGCTCATAAAACCGCCCCGAGCATCATACTCATAGACGAGTTGGACTCCATCGCGCCCAAACGGGAGGAGGTTACTGGTGAAGTGGAGAAAAGGGTTGTCGCTCAGCTTCTATCTCTTATGGACGGATTGACTGGTAGAGGAAATGTTATAGTAATAGGTGCAACAAACAGGCCGAATGCCTTGGATTCAGCTCTCAGGAGGCCTGGGAGGTTTGATCGCGAGATAGAGATAGGGTCCCCAGACAAGCGGGGGCGTCATGAAATATTGTTGATTCATAGCAGAGGTATGCCCTTAGCCAGTGATGTTGACTTAAAGGTGCTTGCTGAGCGGACGTACGGTTACACGGGTGCTGACTTGGCCGCCCTGTGTAGAGAGGCAGCTATGAAAGCTCTACTCAGGTATCTTCCCGAGATAAATCTGAAGGAAGAGCGAATACCTCCCTGCGTCCTGGAGAAGATGGAGGTTCAGATAGATGACTTCATGAATGCCTTCAAGGAGATTACGCCTACAGCTATGAGAGAGATTGCTGTGGAAGTTCCGGTTGTTCATTGGGATGAAGTGGGAGGCTTGGAGGAGGTTAAAGAAAAGTTAAAGGAGGCTGTTGAGTGGCCGCTGAAAAATCCTGAAGTCTTCAAGAGAATGGGGATTCAGCCGCCTAAAGGTATACTGTTGATAGGCCCGCCTGGGTGTGGGAAGACAATGCTGGCTAGGGCTGTTGCAACTGAAAGCGAGGCAAACTTCATTTCGATTAAGAGCCCGGAGGTTTTCTCTAAGTGGGTTGGCGAATCTGAAAAGGCTATTCGAGAAATCTTCAGGAAGGCTAGAATGGCTTCGCCAGTGGTCATATTCTTCGATGAAGTTGACTCTCTTGCTCCAAGGAGGGGGCAGGGTGACGGTGACACCGGAGTAACTGAACGCGTCATCAGCCAACTTTTAACAGAAATGGACGGAATAATGCCCTTAGAAGACATCATAGTTATAGCTGCAACAAATAGGCCCGATATTGTCGACTCAGCAGTATTAAGGCCAGGCAGATTCGATCGACTAATTTATGTTCCAGAACCCGACGAAGCGGCCAGACTTGAAATCTTCAAGATTAATACAAAGAACATGCCACTAGCAAATGATGTAGACATCAAGGAGTATCACATGACGAAAGGTTACTCCGGCGCCGACATATCATCCGTATGCAGGGAGGCCGCCATGAACGCTTTGAGAAGAGACAACAACGCAAAAGAGGTTACCTTAAGCGATTTTGAGAAAGCTATGAAAGAGGTTCCGCCGAGCATAGCGCCAGAAATTGAGAATTGGTACAGGAACTTTATGAATCAGGTTCGAAGGCTGCAGAAGCCTGTGCCTTTTGTAGTGTAATTCCGGAAGGGACAGATAAACGTCAATTTACGCTGACGGCGATTCAGCCTTATATCATCTTGCGAGAACTCTCTTTACAACTGGGGGCTTCGTCTTCTTTAAAACTCTGTATCCGCATACGATACATTTGATTAAGCCGTTTCTCTCCTCTATGTCTTCACCCATCGTGGTTGCGCAACGAAGACACTCATAAGGTTGATTGCTTCCCCAATTGCTACGTGGACTTCTATTAGATTTGAACACGTTTACATTTTCCAATGTTTTTCCATATCATTACTTAAGCAATTATTTACAATACTTCTTATGTCTACCTTGCTTATACTTTCCCATGCCACAATTAAGACACTTAACGACATCTTCATCTTCTTCAAGGCGAGTGCTACCACAATAAGAACAATTTGAACATAAAACGTTATTCAAGTTTTTCACAGGTTGTTCATTCACTTTATTTATATTTTATTTACCTTATTTTAGTGTTTGGCTATTTCTCCTTCCTATTTTTTGGTAAGTGCTACACCATAGTTGCGCGTATTTCTGCTCTGGAGAGCCTGCAAAACTTTGCGTGCGCCTGCACGCGTGCTTTCTTGTTTTTAAAGCACTTAGGATTAATTTAGATGTAATCGCTGCATACACCCTTTATTCGCTTAAGCATTTGACTGCAAGCAAAACATTTCATAGTCACACCAAGGTTTACTCCTATTCAAAAGTCATGTTGCCACGTCCCTATCCACTGCTGGAAACAGACCAGGATACTTCGAGAACTTAAGCCGCAACTTGCCGTAAACGTCAGCGCTGATTATGTGCCCACAGACGGGACAACTGCATCCTTGAGCGGTACCATTTGAAGCGGACACAACCACTTTAGATACTGCAGGCTCCGCAATGCCCGAAGGCACAAACTGGATCAATGGAGCAAGAACCCTCCCAGGGTGATTATGCGACCAGTGAAGTTGATACTCAATCGATGAACCGAAAACCTTGTGGCAAGTAGGGCACGTCACAGATTTTTTGGAGCTACTCATTTCCAAATGCCCGCCCATCTTTCAGCATCCGTTAAGCCACAACCACAATCCTACTCGTATCTTGCCCTGGACATCTAGCCTCCAACAACTTCTTATGCGTTGCGTACTCTGCGCTGAGGCCTTACCCTCAAGGACCCATAAGCAAGCAATAGCCAACACTTCATATTTTCGATTAGCCTTCACATCTTCACCCCATAAGGATTTGAAATCGGGAAAAATAAAATTTCTATTACTACATGCATCATAGTTTTAGAGTGTACGGTGCAGTATCATGAAGTCTATGTTCAAAAGTCTTAAATCTACAAATCACAGAATAAAGTTATCCAGGTTTTTACAGTGAGCACCCAAAATGTTGATAACGTTTTAGAAAAGACTTACATGTTTGTTGTAAGAGTGGTTAATTTTAAAGAAAATAAACCAATCAAGAATGTTAACGTTAAAGTTTTCAGATTGGAAATGGAACCTATAACGCCCAAGCAGTGGGCTGAGAATCTCAAAAATGGAACACCATTTAAAAAGTTGATACTCGCGATGAATACAAATGATAATGGTATGGTATCTGCTGAACTTGCAGAGGGTTCTTATGAAGTGGAAGTCAAAAAATACGGTTTAAGTAATGTTTGTGAATTAACGCAAAATGACACAGTTCTCTTCATTGAACCAAAAAAGCATTGGTGGCAATACTCTTAAATTTAACTGCCATAAAAATAATCAAACATGTTGTCATAGAACTTGGTGAAAAAACAACCAATTATCTCTTGGAGTTTAGGCTCTCTGGAACTGCAAATAATCATGAATAAATTCAGTCCAAATAGTAAAACTATTTGGGATGCAGCGCGTTTTTGTTTTATTCACAAACGTTATTAGTTTTAATGAACACCATTTTTACCAGTAGACTGGGTGATTTCTGATGGTCGATCAAAATGATTATCCAGTATCCACAAAAAATGATCGAAAAGAAGCCCTTAGCATTTTCAAAGAATTATGGTCTAGCGGAAATTCCCCTTTGCATCGAATGTATTCTTCCTGGGACGAGTTAGAAAGTAGTATCGATGTTAAATCAAACGTTACAACCAGCCTCGAGAAACCTAAGATTCAACAATGTCCTTATTGCGGTGCTAAACAAGAAGTCACTAGGCCGTTAGATGGAATTTTTCCATATTTGAATTGTGAATCATGCAAACGTTCTTTTTTCGTCCAAAGCGCTTTCAAAGTGAGGAAACTCACAGAAGAAGAGAAAGTGGATATTCCATTTGCATGGATTCAAATAGTTGAAGATTTAACCAAGAAAAAAGTTGCAGTAGTGTTAAAATTAGAATAGCACAAAAGGAAACGCCAAATTTTAGTGTGCTTCAATCCATTTTATTTCTAAGAGCACTTTGAGTAACCCATCAATCAATCGCTTTGCAGTACCATACCTATTTTCTGTCAATCAAGTGTTTTGCTTGCAAAACCTGAAATGTAACTTGGGCGTATATTAGTTGTTTGATGGATTCTTTTTGAGTAAGAGTAGATATTTTACTAATCCTGGATGTAGCAACTGCATATACAAGGGGAGTTCTTACTGTTGAAATCAGTGTTCGATTAATGTTTGGAAAAGGACATATGAGTAATAAGGTTACACCACTCCAGCGATAACGCACGCCAAACCCTAACCACGCACTTCCAAGACCAACAACAAGCCCAAATCCACTCCAACAAAACACACCCAGCCTACTACAAGAAATCAACGAATACATAGAAAACGCCAGCTCGGCCTATACAAAGGAGTTTTCATCAAACACTCTTTCTAACCACACCGCTTAGGCTTGGCCCTTTGATTACTTTAAGAAAAAATTAGATGCTGACTCGAAATGCCCCTACTTAGGAAAAGAAGGTTAGTTTCTGAAGAGGCATCACTTGGACTTGAACCTGTTCAGGTCTGCGACTCGGCGGACTTGTTCTCTGATTGATTAGGGAGAGCGAGGCTTCATATCATAGTTCAACTCGTCAAAATAGCCTAATTCAAAGAATTTAGGTGAAGGGACTCATACCCTTTCCAGACTGTGTTAAAACTCACCGCTAAAGCCTGAGATATCTGGCGCCTAATCTCTTGTCTTCGATTACCTGCACTTACTTTCTTTTTCCTTACGCTTTAATCAAACCTATTAGCATTCCAACTCCAAGAATATTGATAGCCCTTCTCATATTGTAAGCCAACATAGTGAAACCAACCTCTCCTCTCACTTTCCTAAGACCCTTCAAAAGCACATAACCCTGATTAAAAGCCCGCTTCATCGTCCCAAACGGATGCTCCGCCAACAACCGCCTCAAACGAAGCATCTTTTTGCCCTCCGAACCCTTCAACCGCTCCCTTAAACGATCAACCGCCCCATCATATTCACCCCTGAACATATACCGTCCACGCTTATTCCTAGTACACCTACCTCTCACCAAACAAGAATCACAACACCTCGACCTATACAGCCTACCATCAAAACCTTTGCCGCGGTTACTACGCTTCCAAAAAGGCATCTCATTTCCCACAGGACAAACATACACGTCCTTAGCGGCATCATAAACAAATTTGTCAGAGTAAAATTCAGGCTCAGGAATGCCAACGCTCTTGTATGGATTCAAAGCCCCAGGTATAGGCATGAAAAGGGTATATTATTATCCTCACAACCTGCAACATCTTTCTCGACGTAGAAACCCTTGTCACTCAAAACAGCTAGCCTATCCACACCTAAGGTTTCCTTCGCTGCTAAAGCGTCCTTAACCAGCTGATGGTGATCAGTGGAGATATTTATCACGTCATAATCGACAATGAGGTGCTGTTTTGCATCAACGGAAGTTTGAATATTGTAGCCAACTTCAAGCCGTTGACTATCAACTCGCATTAAACGGCTGTCTGGATCCACAAGTGAAACCTCCCTTTGGCCTGTAGCCTTCATCTGCTCTCGAATTTGCTCATATTGCTGCCTCTTCTCTTCAAGCTGGCCTATTTTTTCCCTAAGCTCATCAGCAGGTGCATTATCATCGTCCTCTGAATCGTTGGCATCATTAGAATCTAATTCGTTGAGGTATTGTGCTATCTTTTCCTCTGTCTGCTTAAGCCTCAACGCAACGGTTTTCTCGTTGAGGTTGTTGCTTTTTGAGTTGACAGCCCTAAATTTGGTTCCATCAATCGCTACAAGTTGCGCACCGTAAAGGTCCAAGCTCCTGCAGAGGTAAACGAATTCTTTGAATACTCCTTTGATGCAGTCTACGTTGTTTTTTCTGAAGTCTGCGATGGTTTTGAAGTCTGGAGACAGCTTTTTCATGAGCCACATGACTTCGACGTTGCGGTAGCATTCTTTCTCCAGTTTCCTGCTGGATCTTACCTGGTTGAGGTAGCCATAAACATAGAGCTTGAGAAGGTCTGAAGGATTGTAAGATGGTCTTCCAGTGTCGGCCAGGCTTGAGTGTTTGAACCCCAACTTTTCCAAGTTGAGGCTTTCAACGAATGCGTCAATGAACCTGACGGGATTTTCTTTGTCAACATATTTGTCGATGGTGTCTGGAAACAGCACTGTTTGGTCTCTGTGAGTTCCGTTTACATGTTCGCTCATGGCTTTTCAGTTGTTCTGAAGCTAGCTTTAAGCTTAACGGTAAGTGGACTATAGGACTTTTCACACAGTCTGTTTCGGGGTTAAGTCCGGTACGACCTGCCCCTGTTTTTTTAGATAATGTTGTAACGACGGTTTAAACGACGGTGTCAAGCTAGCCCTCGGCACCACCAATTAACATAAACCAATCTACTTGATATGGAGTGCATTAGCGTAGAGCGGGCTTAATTTAATTTATTTTGTCTATAAATAATTTTTCGGGTCCAAGCATTCCCGGAGAGCGTTTAAATCTTACAGCAAGATTCGAAAAAATCAATAAATTATTAAAAAGTTCCAACCCCTTTTGGACGCAGAACCATAAAGATTGAAACCGCTTTAGACTCGAATCCAATGTTTTGAATGTCTTTCACTTTAAATTTCTTTTAAGGTAAATTAGTGCTAAAATCCTCAGTCGATTCTGGTTTGGCAAATTAAGGCAGTTAAAATACAAGGCACGCCCTTGAACTGTAAACAAGTAGGAAATCGCACCTCAAGTCAAAAGCCCATCCCCAATATAATTACTGACATGAATGTTCAGGGTTCGGTTCCCAAACGGACTTGAAAATCAAAAGTCGGCTTGTTAGGTCTAGGAGAGACTTAGTTTTGGGGTGCGATTCCCAGCGGGCCCGTTTCATTCTTTTTCCGAGGAAAAATAAGGATTTGCTTAATAATTTAAACGAATCCCATCTATCCCAAACCAATTTTCGATTTTGGATTCCTCAAATCATTTTTACTGCTAGGTTGGCTACAAAATCCCATTGGCGAATTCGTCGACAAAAATAAATAGCGTCGCCAAATGCCATCGACGGGTACCCCAAGCGAGCAAACGAAAGCCTTAAATCTATTTTGAAACTACCCGATTCAGAAGGAAAGTAAGGGAAATGTCTATGAAACTTAAAGTTTCGAAACTTTTAGTCTTATTATTCATTATGATTTTTATTTTGTCAGCGGTCAATCTGGTTAACGCGGCATCAACACTTGCAGTATCTGCTACAATAACCGTGGGACACTTTCCTTACGGTGTAGCTTATGATTCTGGAAAGGGCGAGATTTTTGTTTGCAATCTTGGTGACGGCACTGTTTCTGTTATTTCGGATATCACCAACGCTGTTGTTGCAACTATACCCGTCGGGCAATATCCTCGAGAAATAGCTTATGATTCCGGAAAGGGTGAGATTTTCGTCGCTAATTCCGGTGACAACACAGTTTCAATAATTTCAGACAGCACTAACTGTGTGGTCGCAAACGTGACTGTGGGAAGTAACCCCCGTGGAGTAGCTTATGATTCTTCTAAAGGTGAAGTTTTTGTGTGCAATGCCGATTCCCACTCTGTATCTGTAATATCAGACAGCACTAACACCGTGGTTGCAACAATAACCGTAGGAGACTCACCTACTGGCATAGTATATGATTCTGGCAAAAACGAAATATTCGTATCCAATTCGGGCGCCCCAAGTATCTCGGTGATAAGAGACAGCGACAATACAGTGGTTGCAACCATTGATATGGGAGGAAATGCTGTTGAAGGATTAGCCTATGCTTCCAGTAAAGGCGAGATTTTCGTCGCTGATTATAACGCCGCAGCGGTTTCCGTAATATCAGATCAAACCAACACGGTGGTAAAAGAAATTTCACTAGGCGTCTATGGAGGGGACCCCCAGACCCTAGCTTACAATCCTGCTAGAGACGAAATAATCGTACCTGTCCAGCATCTTATCATTATTTCTGAAAGCAACAATGCCATAGTTGATGAAGCCTCCATAAACGTCAACAATTTAGTTTACGACCTTGGCAAAGGCGAAATATTCGCTGTCATCAACGACGGCAATACCGCAAAAGTGATAACAGGTAGCTCAGGAACCTCCCCTTCCGTTAATCCAACTACGTCTTCTTCACCGAGCACAACAACCTCTTCAACACCAATCCCAACTACGTCTACTTCGCCTACCCCCAGCTCAGGCTCACCCAGTTTTGGTACGATTGAATGGCTAATAGTGATCATAGTTATCGTTATAGTACTGATCCTCATAATTCTCTTATGGCGCAAACGTCAACATAAGGCTGCATCACCCTCTGAAGCACCGAAAATAAGCAACAGTGGAAATGGCCCTGACAATGAAGGCAAAACAAACCGCGTTGTAGCCCAACAGCAACAAACGCAAGTTCCAATACAATCTGCGCCAATCCTTGCCCCAACCCCACCTCCTCCACCACCAAGCCAACAAGAACCAAAAGAGCCACAAGGCTGGAGAGATGAGAAAATCCAGCAAATCATCCAAAAATTCCAAGAAAAAGGAGCCACCAGCCCCCAAACTGCCATGACAGCTAAAGAACTGGGTTTGTCACGAATATTTGTAAGAATCATGGAAAGACGTAGAGAGCAAACAAAAATGTTCGTAGAAGTCAACGGAAAATACTATCTCGACCAAGAGGCTTTTGAATAAAAAAAGCAATAAAGAGCGGACAAACCAAAACTTTTAGCAAAAGCACATAGTTGACTTTTTGCGGGTTTTCTCATAACACGTTTAGATAAAAAAAAAAGTAAAATAATCAAAGTTTGGGCAAGAGGGGCTCATATCGCGAAGGGGTTAAGTCCGGTACGACCCATCATCAACATCTCTTTACTGGTAAATAGGGGCTGAGATCCCCGATAACTTCGAGGGAATTCAAGCTGATATTCTTGTCGTTGAGGTCTGTAGAAAAGTACGGTTTGGTCTCTATGGGTTCCGCAAACAAGTTCGCTCATGGTTGCTGGCTCCCTTCGGTTGGTTCATCTACTATGACTCGGTAGACTGTTTTTCCGAGGTATTCTTTGGGGCAGGTGACTTTCGTTTTTCAGTTCTATAATATCCATTTCTTCTTTCTGAAGTAAAACAACATCACTATTGCTATTGATAACATAACAACTAATACGAACGGATAACCCCAAGGCGACCTAAGTTCAGGCATATAGGCAAAGTTCATTCCATAAATGCCTGCGACTAAAGTTAGAGGAATAAAAATAGTCGCGATAATCGTGAGCACTTTCATCACTTCATTCATTCTGTTGCTGATGCTGGAAAGGTAAATATCCAGCATTCCTGAGAGCATGTCGCGAAACGTTTCTATCGAATCAATAACTTGAATTGTGTGGTCGTACACATCCCTTAGATAGATATTTGTGGTTTTGTTGATTAATTTTGACTCCATTCTCTCTAAGCAACTGACGACCTCCCTTAAGGGCCAGACTGATTTGCGTAGAGATATGCTTTGTCTCCTTAAGTCGTGTATGACCT
Organism: Candidatus Bathyarchaeota archaeon; assembly: GCA_963782525.1. Lineage (GTDB taxonomy): Archaea > Thermoproteota > Bathyarchaeia > Bathyarchaeales > Bathycorpusculaceae > Bathycorpusculum. Next base: position 198,168 of record CAWAKC010000003.1, on the reverse strand, counting down.
TTAAGATTGCGGGTTCTGGATTTGCAATTAATTCATCCTCTATATCTTCGATTTTTCCGCCCATCTTCTCGAGGACTGTGAAATAGTTGTCTACCACAGCGTCTATTAGGGTATATACCAGGTAGTCAGCACCCAGCGTTCTAATGCGACCTTTATTGTTTCTTAATCGCTCTCTAACAGGGTCAAAAACATCGCCCTCACTTTCCTGAAAAGATATCACCCAGCTTGAACCAAGAATCAGACTAAGCTGCTCGGATATGATCTCGCTGTTCTGATCATCATACCGCAGCATCCTCAACACAATGTAGATGTAATCCGTAAAGTCCTCCATTTTTGGACGCTGTTCAGTGTTTGCAATATCTTCAAGAACAAGCGGATGCAGGTTATAGTGTTTCCCAATTTTTTCGATAACATCAATTCTCTGAAGCCCATCAATATTTATCCAAGTAATGGTAGGCTTGTCTCTAAACTCAAATATCTCTTCAATTGCTTTAGCTTCTTTCTCTTCAAAATGCTGTTCATCGTAATCGATAAATCTGATACGTACTTTTTCGTTTTTATGTTTCCCAATGTATACGATTGTCCCAGGGGGCAAACCGGCTTTTTTTGTTCTACCCTTAATTACCTTTGGTATATTGATCTCCTTGGTTCACTACTGAACAGAGAGTACATATAAATTTTTTATCCCCCTACCAAATGACGCGGTGTCCTTGAGAAGAAAAAGGTTCAATTCAGGGAGTAATAAGGAGCACTCATTTCCTAAATTTTTAATTTCTAAATCTTAATCGATTAAAGAAAATAAATAAGAAAATAAATTGATAAAGTATTAATTTTCTAATTTTTTAGATAATTTAGAAATATAAATTAGAAAATACCCTGTCCTCGGATCAATTCTTAATCTTTCTCTTGCTCGTACTGCAATTATATCCAAATCAGCTGTTCCATCAATAAGTTAAGCCCATGCGCTTCATCGAATCAAGAACTGTCTCATACTCTCCAAGGAACAGTTTACCCTTTCTGTCAGTTTTAATGATGCTTCATCTTCGATCAAACCGAGTTCTTTGATTTCGGCGATGTAAGTTTTTAAGCGGTCATAAGGAACGTGTATTCTTTGCTGAACACGAGTTAGAACAATTTTTTCTTTCTTCGATTCACTGTAAAGAACGAAAAGTAGGTCACCGTAAATTTTCATTTTATCTCTGCGTGGACGCTTTCTCAGTTCTAATCTCTCTTTTTGAGGACGCTTCACGCGTACCGAAGAAAGCTTGGTAGACCACAACAGGAGAACCAATAATCCTGACAGCCGAAGGAAAAGTGCACCTACATATGCTGTGAAGCTTGAATCAATCGACCAAATCAACGAAGAGTACTGACCGAAACCGAGTAGTAGATAGCCGAGGATGATCCATATCGTTTTGGGGGCAGGTCTTGATGCACAGCTTCTTAATATGTGAATGGAGATGTATGCGAGGCAGATAATGTTGAACAGTCTGAAGTACTCGTCTACTGTTTTATAGCTGGCAACCCGAACATTGGTGGTTCGAAAACGACGTTTGAAAAATTATTGCTTCTTTTTACCTATTTTCCGAGTGGTACGGCGATTTTTCTTTTAATCCTTAAATTGCGCTATGAGAATAATAATACTAAGTGATTTTTTATGGTTAAAATTGTTGAGGATATTTTTAGAAAGGGGTTTTTGGAAGTTCATGAGAATGATACCCTTTCATCTTGTTTATCGCTTTTCAAAGAAGAGACGCCGCCTGTTTTAGCGGTCCTAGATGATAAAGGTAATTATAAAGGGGTTATTTCTCGCAAATGGATAATACGTTCGAGTCTTGACTCCTCAAAAACAAAGGTTAAGACGTTGATGCGACCTGCACCTGCTGTTACTTTGCAGGATTCTCTTAACAAGGTGGCTAAGCTAATGATTGAGAGCGAGATTAGGCAGCTTCCAGTCTACAATGAAGATAAACTCTTGGGTTTTGTTACAGATGAGGATGTTATCCATGGGGCCGTAAACGAGCGATGGGGCAATACTCGTGTTGAAGAGATAATGACTAAGAAGCCGTTTGTCGTCGAAGAAGACGAATCGTTAGGGGCTGTGTTAAGCCTTTTAAGAGCAGAGGGGATTTCTCACGTACCGATAGTCAGAGATGGAAAACTCGTCGGAATAGTAAGCATTTACGATATAATTGAAAGTATTTTTCAGCCAAGACAGGTGCAAAGGTTTGGCGATAGAGTAGGCCAGAAAGTACCTGTTCTAAGTATTCCAGCTAAGGGTATAATGGTTAAGCCTGTGGTCACTGTTTTGCCTGAAACTAAATTGCAGGATGCAGAAGAGCAAATGCACAAATTCAATATCTCATCTTTGGTAATTGTTAGCAAAGGAAGACCTGTAGGTATCGTAACTAAACGTGATTTTCTTGAGCCATTAGCTCAAATAGAGCAGCCGCCGCAAAAGCTTACGGTGCAGTTTTCCGTTAAAGACGTGGAAGTTGATGAACTACAACGAGGCTTGATTATGGATGACTTTGAATCTTTCACTCACAGATATGGAAAAACTTTGGAGTCGGGCACGCTCTTTGTTTACATGAAGACGCATGGTACAAATTTTAAGGGTGACCAACTGGTTCACTGTCGTCTGCAATTTAGAACTGTTAAAGGTTCATTTTTTAGTTCCAGGTGAGGGATATGGTGTGGAACAGACATTCAAGGTTGCTTTGGATAGGCTTGAGGGTCAAATTGTGAAAAGCACCGAATTGTCTCATGACCGTGAATTTGCGAAAGAATATTTGAGGCGAAGATTTCCGTTGACATAAATTATCAGGTAAGGCAAATTGACAAAAACAGATGATATTTCAATTGAATTTAGCAGGACTTTCGCTGCGAACCTGAAGAGTTTTTTCCCCTTCGAATACGAGAACAAGACTTACCGTTTAGTTAACAATTATGTGGCGTCGCCTTGGACGAGATGTGATGTATGTGGAAATCATCCGATAAAGAATGTCTCGGTGATAAGGAGCAATGATGGTCGGGAACTGCGTGTTGGAAACAGATGTATAGACCGCTTAACGAACCGCAAGGCATCAGAGTGGTTTAGGAAATTCAGAACAAAACGCGAGAACGTTATTAGAAACAGAAAATACATTGATGGCCTAGACTCAATATTGACTGCTTACAGGAACGGCGAGTTTTCCTTCCAGATACCAGAAAACGACGTAGAAAGGCTGCGAAAAGCGTTGGAGCGAATGTGCAACGGGTTCACCCTCACTAGAAGACAAGAGCAATTAGCTGAATGCTACATAAGCATGAGCGGTTCCATTTAGCGGTGTGCCTAAAAAACAGAAACAGCGAAATAGAATTAACCTATCTGTTGATCGAACTCAATTTGCCTGGTTGGAAAATATGATTTGTAAGCTGTTTGTTTTTCGGCATGCTGAAACGTTTGATAACAGTCGCGGGGTATTTTCTGGCTGGCGTGACTCTGAACTTACTTTGAAGGGGCTTTCCCAGGCACAGGAAACCTCTGAACAACTCAAACCATACCAAATTGATTATGCTTTTACCTCACATTTGAAACGAGCCAGAAAAACCCTTGAAATCGTACTCCAGGACCGCACGCAAGTTCCAGTTTTCATCGACGACCGCCTCATTGAACGCTGCTACGGTTTACTCCAAGGCAGAAACAAAAGAAAAATGAAGGATGAAAATCCTGATTGGTACGCTCGAATTCACCGGGGCTATGGTTTTGGTCCACCTGGTGGCGAGAGTTTGGAGATGGTTGAAAAACGCGTAATTTCGTTTCTTGACCAACTCACAGAGTGGCTTAAGCAAAACCCAGGCAATGTGGCGATTTCTTGCCATAACAATTCCATGCGCCCTTTTAGAAGGGTTTTTGAAAACTTGAGTAGAGGTCAGATGTGTAAGTTGGAGAATCCGCAGGATCGAGCGTCGGTTTGTGACCTTGAATTAGCTAATTGGAGCTTGGTTTCAAAAAAACAAAAAGCCTTCAAACTATGTTGGAAAGGCGTACGGATTTCGAGAAGCATAAAGTTGGCGTCAGACTCTCAGAACCTTTTAAAGAAATACTACTAGATTCCGCGCGCTTAATGGCACAGTGTTTTGTTAATCAGACGCTATTATCAAGCGCGGGCCCATTCAGGTCTGGAACCCGAATCTCAAACCGCCAGTTTTTCAGCCTCGAATTCGTCAAAAAGGATTACGCCGTAGAGAGACAGAGACAAAGCTAAAACCTAATGAACTATTTGTCTAAATTTTAGACACTGCTAAAGCAGTGATAATCATTATCGTAGGCGGAATCCACAAGGGGAACTCTGGAAGTACAGGCAATAGAGTGCCGTGCAAGGTTGGATCTGTCCGAAAATCTTTTTTATCCACTCTTGATAACCTTGTCAAGGAGATACCTTGCGTTTTTCAAGCCTTGTTGAATACTTTGAAAAACTAGAAAAAACCTCATCTAAGAAAGCAATGATTCAAACGTTAGTTTCATTGCTGAAAAAAGCCACAGCCAGCAACATCGATATTGTATGCTACTTCGCACTTGGAGAGGTTGTAGCTGCGTATGAGAATTTGCAGATAGGAATAGGCAGCGAAATCGCCAAGTCGGCTGTTTCTCTTGCCTTTGGAATGGATGAAACTGAAGTCGAAAATGAATTGAAAAAACTAGGCGACCTAGGAACAGTAGCTTCAAAAATCAACAAGACAACAAAAAAGGAAATTGAAGATTTCTCACTCAAAGAGAACATCTCTGTGAACGGTTTACACAAAGAATTCTTAAAGATTGCCAGAGCCAAAGGACCTATTTCTCAAGATTTCAAAAAGAAGACTTTGACTAATATTTTGGCTGGGGCAACTCCTCACGAAAGAAAGTACATAATCAGGCTTGCTTTGGGCAACATGCGTTTTGGAGTGGCGGATATGACGCTGCTGGATGCTCTTGCAGTTACCTTTCTCGGGTCCAAGCAAAAGCGTGCGCCTCTCGAGGAGGCTTATAATTTCTGCTCTGATATAGGCTACGTCGCCAAAATCCTAGCAGGAAACGGGTTAAGCGGGGTCAAGCATATTCGAATTTCTTTAGGTAAGCCAATACAGCCAATGTTGGCTCAACGCGTTTCCAAGCTATCTGAAATAACGGAACATATGAAGTCTGAGGAAATAGCTGCCGAAGAGAAATACGACGGAGAACGAATTCAGGCTCATAAGAACCGCGATTCAGTCAAGCTTTTCTCCAGAAGGTTAACAGATGTCACTGATCAATTTCCAATAATTGTTGATCAAGTACACGAGCAGATATTGGCTAAAAAGGCAATTCTTGACGGAGAAATTGTGGCTTACAATTTTGAAAAAGAAGCTTTCGATTCATTTCAGAAGCTTATGCAGAGAAAAAGAAAGTACAATGTTGAAGAGTTTGCGGAGAAGAGTCCTGTCAAATACATGCTTTTTGACGTTCTCTATGTTGATGGAAAATCTTGCGTAAAAACAAGTTATCCTCAGCGGAGGAGCAAACTAGAAAAAATTGTGGAAAACAACAAGCGAATAGCTATAGCTAGTCGAGTGGTAAGCACCCAAATAGAAGAAATCGACGATTTTTTTCAGGATTGCTTAGAAAGAGGATTGGAAGGTATTGTGTGCAAGTCAACTGCGGGCGATTCTTACTATCAAGCTGGGAGGCGTGGTTGGTTTTGGATTAAATGGAAACCAAGCTATAGTTCCGAACTTACAGATACCCTTGACCTATTTGTGGTTGGTGCATACGCAGGCAAGGGCAAAAGAGGCGGAACCTATGGAGCATTGTTGTGCGCCGCATACAATAGGAGTGAGGACGTTTTCCAGACTGTTTGTAAGCTTGGAAGCGGCTTTTCTGACAAACAACTTTTCAGCCTACCAAAAAAACTTGAAGATACAAAAGTAGGCGAGAAGCCTGCGAGAGTTGCTGTTAACAAGGAGATGTTTCCGGATTATTGGTTTGCTCCAAAATATGTAGTTGAAGTGTTAGGTTTTGAGGTTACCCAGAGTCCAGTGCATACCTGTAATTGGCATACCGAAGAAAAGCGTGGATTGTCACTGCGTTTTCCAAGGTTCAAGAGGTGGAGAGGCGAAAAGTCGCCTGAACAAGCAACCTCAGTTAGCGAAGTCGTGGATATTTAGACGCTCAATAAAAAGGTAATAGGGGCGCTGCCTTGTCCCTTTGTTATATGTTGAAATAAGTTGGTGAGCCTGCTTTGTCTATTCTTCCAGCGTTTGAGTTGGTTCTCTGTTCGAGTCAGGCGCGCTCTATTCCCATTTGCCATTTGTTTGCTTAAACTGAGTCTGAACACACGGCAATCCTCGCACCCGGTCCCTTTGCTCAAACTAGCTGAATAGGGCTATTTTCGTAAAATTTGCATCACGCCTACTGTAGCGTTTTTGCTTTTTTTCTTTGCTTCGAGGGTTCACCATTTAACATCTACTCGCTATCTATAGTTAATGTGCCCTGATACGCCGCGCTTTTTTTGCCCTGGTGGCAAGTACAAGAGAGTTGAAAACTGCACTGTTGTGTCTTTTTTTTGAACGGCTAAAAACTTTATGATTACATCGCGTAGTGCGCGCTAAACCTATAAAATCGGGTGATAAAAAAGCACCTCAGAAAGAAATATTTGTTCGACAGCAATATTTGTAAAATTGATGGCATTATTTGGTATCATAACTGACGTTTTGATTGTTATAGCATCTGTCGCTTTTAGTGAAGGTTCGAGACTGTGTGATAACTCAATTGCTTTTCAAAAAATTGCTGATTTGCTCGCAAAAAGCAATGGCTGATAAAACGGCTTTTAACAACAATGAAGCAATTTTCAAAATCCGAACTGACTTTTTACACAGTCTCGTTCATTGAACGAATCTGGCTTTTCTTTAGTCATACTTGCGACTTTAATAATATCATTGATAATTCCCTTTCTTGTTGGCAGAATAATTAAGAAAAAGAAACCTGAATACGCTACTCACTTGAAGGGTGAATCTTAAACATCATTAGAACGATTTTTGCCAGTAGAAACAGAAGAGCCTTCCAAAAAACCGAAATAGTATTTACAAAAAAGAAACAAACCTCAAAAGAAAGCATACTCTTTAACCCCAACTGCCCTGCTAACTTGTTTAGTTTTTTTTATGTCGTTAGTCGTTGCGTATGCTTTGTAACCGATATGTTTTATAAGAAAACAATAGTGATATTACAATTGGAGTAGGTTTTGATGAAATTTAATCAATTAGTTAACCAAATGGTGACTGGCGCAAACGGTTTTGTCGTAGGCAAAGTAAAAGACGCTGTTATAGATCCTGAAGAGTGGAAAATAACCCACCTTGAAATCGAATTAACCAAAGAAGCTAGCGAACAAATCCATGGCGTAAAACCCGCGTTGTTTGACCTTCCCAGAAACACATTAGCAATTTCCGCATTAGAAAAAGGCGCTATAGACTACACCGAACACGGAATAAACCTTAAAGTAACAAAAGATCAATTATCCCTCTACTTAAGACCAACTTAAGCGTGGTATAAGGAACTCTGGTTTAGAATATCTTTCAATTTTTTTTATGCCTTTTCTTGATATTAGTAACATCCTTACCGTTAACTGTAGATCACTATATGTTACGCCAATAGACAGTTTTATGTTTTTCACTGAAGCAAACATCGCCTAGGGGTTTGCTGAAGCGCTTGCAGACGGAAAGCTGGAGACATTAAAGGAAGTTTTCAAATTAAGCGTAGGGACTTGCACCGTTTAGTGTAATCCTGTTTGTCCCATCCTTAGCATCTTTTTACTGGTAAATTGGTGATAGAATCCCCCTTCTGACTTACTTTGGAATGGCATTTTAGGAAATTGAAGGTTGAAAACGACGGTTTAAACGACGGTGTCAAGCTAGCCCTCGGCACCATCATTCTTCAAAATTTATGAGTTCTATGATAATTTGCTTATATTTGCTAGCAATAATTGTTAGCGTATGCTTGAGTATCTGGTCATTATCGCTGCTTTTGCTTCGACGCTTGCTGCTTTGGTTTACATACGTTCGATGTTTTCTGGAAGAACCAAGCCAAACCGTGTGACTTGGTTAATGTGGACTATTGCGCCGTTGATTGCTGCCGCCGCTGCCCTATCAAACGGTGTAGGATGGGCAGTTTTACCCGTGTTTATGGCGGGGTTTTCGCCTCTGATGATTTTCACCGCATCTTTTTTTGCCAAGAAGGCATACTGGAAGCCCTCAACATTTGATTACGTTTGCGGGGCACTCTCGGGTCTTGCACTTTTTATGTGGTGGTTAACTAAGGATCCTAATGTTGCCATTGTTTTCGCCATATCCAGCGATGCTTTGGCTTCAATACCTACAATCACAAAAGCATTGAGCAACCCCGAAACTGAATCCATTTGGCCCTATGTTGTTGGAGTATTCGGTGCAGCTTCAAGTTTGGTTGTTGCGACATTTTGGACTTTTTCAGCTTACGCCTTCCCAAGCTATCTAATAATCACAAACATACTGGTTCTTTTAGCAATCTACAAGAGGCAGTTGACGCCAAATTCGAAAAATTAACGGATTCGGGTTTCTCAAGCAATCAGTTTATTACCTGATTTAGTGTTGGTAATTTCTGATGTTTAGTTATGGAATTAGATGTTTGCATTAAAGGTAGAAGAAGCGTAAGAACCTACACGCAAGAACCCGTTTCGATAGAGCAAATTGAAGCGGTCCTTGAGGCAGGTACATGGGCACCTACGGGGATGCATAGGGAGCCTTGGAAATTCATAGTTATCGAAGACAAAAAACTAATCAAGTATGTCTCAGATGAAACCAAGGTTTTGATCCAGCAAATGATGCCGCCATTAGCCAAACAATTCACTACAGAAGCCGACATAATCTGTTACAATGCACCCGTGCTTATACTGGTATGTAGTGAAAAAGATGACCAATGGGACAACTTGAATTTACTCGACAGCGTCCTAGCGGCACAGAACATGTTTCTCAAAGCATATGAACTGGGGCTTGGAACATGCTACATGGGTTTCGTTAACTTTCTAAACAACAATCCTGAGGCACTAAAGAAAGTCGGAGTCCCCGAAAACTGCAAAATGATGGTTCCCTTTATCATGGGGCATCCTAAGACTAAGCAGGGCGCAGGAAAACGAAACAAACCAGTCATCCTAAAATGACTCAAATAACAGCCCTTTATTTCTTCTTTTTAAAATCCCCTTTTGGCAGAATAATACATTGATTTGGAGCCCCCATAAGCCACGGCTTGTCCCTCCAAAAAAATTTTCCACCATAAGCACAAGTTACAGCATCAAGCTAGGGTCCCTCATTTGATTTTTCAAACCAATGATGCCCAACTTTTCTAAGCCTACTTTTAGTTTTTCAAGCCCTTTTTGCTTTCTTGGAATGCCTAAAACGTCTTGAGCGCCACCTGGATAAGCCTCAAGCACTGTAAACTTTTGAGTTTCAAGAACACACTTCAAACTTATACCTCGAACAGTTAGTTTTCTCATGGGACCCCGCGTAATAAGAAATAGTTTTATGTCCATTTTCAACAGTTCGCGGTCGCAATCTCTGAGGTGAATGTTTGTTCGCTCGTCGATCGATTTTCTTCCAGGCGGCAAACATAGGGGTGGGGTGCATCGATGGCAACTATTTTTGGCTTAGCTTCAACTGTTTTTTGGAGGATTTCCGTGTCAGTGTAAACTAAGCGTGTTTCCGCATGCATACCCCTGAGTATACAAAATCCTGTTGGTCTCTTTTCAACTCCTGCCAGATCTAATCCAACAATCCTCATTCAAACTCAAATTAACTGTTGTTCTTGGCTTAATACTTCTCTCGTGCCCACCGCAAATCGCCCGTTAGACCTCACTTTTTCTCATGAAAAATAGTAAATTCAACATGATTTTACTTCAAAAAACCCCTAATTTACTCATTTAACAAGCAAGCGATAGAAAGTGTTTTAAATACATACATATGATACGTTCACACCAGAGGAATAACCATGGCAAAATGCCCCACATGTGGAAAAGAAGTTAAAACCGCAAAGAAAACCTGGAAGATGGCTGGAAAACCAGACAAAAAAGGCAAACGGACACAACTTACCATAGCTCTCTATGACTGCTGCGGTAAGACTTTCCGCGAAGTCTTAGATAAAAAGAAAATCTAAAATTCTTCCATTTCCTTTTTTCTATTTTTTATTTCATACGATGTTCTACAAAACTGCATCTCAGTAAGTTTTGAATCGGTGGCCTCAGGTTACTAATAGAAGCGGTCAAAATAAACTAATCAATTACCGTGCAAACGGTAATTTTATTTTCCAAAATTGCCTTCACCCGCTCAGGAAACAACCCGTTAACAACAAAACAATCAACAGGCGAGACCAAAAGCAATTTAGGCAAAGCTTTGTCAACGCTTGTCCGAATCTTTAGTCTTAAAAGTTCTCGAGCAGTTATTTGTGCAATTAATTTGGCTTCTGGATGCTTTTTTGGGTCATCTGTATAGATTCCGTCAACATCAGTAATTAGAAGCACCTTCGAAAAATTAAATCTGTTTGCAAGGTATACGGTTATGGAGTCTGAAGTTACATCCCAAGAATTTTCTAACGGATCCTCGCCAAGCATCAGATTCGAAGGCAAAATAACAGGCAACTTTCCCATCCCCAAGAAATAGTCAATTTCGTCCAGCTTACTAACCGCAACCGAATTCGGAATCAAATCAGAAAGCAATAAACCATATTGATCCATGCCTAAAATCGCCATCTTATGTGATGCGTTACAAGATAAGGAAAAACGTTTGTCTAAACTTCTGGCGACATCTGCAAATTCGCCGCCGCCAGGAACAACAATCAACCTGTGCTTCTTCGAGGATAAGCTTAGTCCTGTGCATAAGGCTTTGAGCTTTTCAGGATACAATGCCAAGCTACCGCCCACCTTTAGAACTGTAGCGTTCATTTGTGGCTTTCTCCCTCAAGCAGATCTGCAACCATCAGAGCTACACCGAAAGCTGGAGTAGCGAAAACAGCATTCTTTGGCAATAAAGTGCTCAAATCGATAATTGAATCTACGCAAAGGTTCATTGCTGCTTTTTTAGCAATAAAGTTTTTTCCAAGTCCAGTAACCACCACAGGCACTTTACCTGAAACCAACGTTTTCGTATAAGCGTAAACTTTGGATAAGCCTTCTTCAACTTGCAAAAGTTGTTTACCATAGATGTATTGGGCAATATCCAAAATTTCCTGGAGGTTAACATTTCTGAATCAGCGCAAATTACCCTAGCAAGCCGGGCATAGGCTTCAGGCAGACTTTTTCCTCTTCTATCAGCGGTTTCAGAAGTAAATTCTTTCTCAGTAATATTTCCTAACGCAAGGTGAACGTCACCTGATAAAGCAAAAAGTTCAGAAGCTACCGTTGCAACTCCTTTTGAGGTGGGTATGGATTGCACGATTGCAGCAACGTTCGTTCGTAAACTGCCCGTATAAACGAGTTCTCCACATATGAGTTTGTCTAAGTCTTTTTTGCCACGCGCTACAACCTTGCCGTTTAGGATGGGAATTATGCTAGTACTGGTGCTCCCTACATCAACTATGACACAATCCTTGAAGTGTTTAGATACTATCCAGCCCGTTGCTGCCCAATTAGCCGCGGCAACTCCCAGCGGCAACTGTTTGGCAATTTCTAATGGTTCCATTTTAGCGTCGGTGTTCAAAACGTAAATGGGCACCTCAGGAAGGGCTTTCTTAACGCAGTCTAAAATGTGGTAAACGCCTTCCCGTTTGGTTTGGTAAGCATCGGATAATTCAGCAGTCATTGTTAAACCTACACCGTCAAGTCTACCCGTGCCCAACCGTTCTTTTAGAGCTAAAAGGACATCAACCAGTTTTTCGGGGTGCTTCCAAACTGGAAAATACTCAACTGCCCCCTCAGCATTCAGTAGTTCACCTGACTTAACAGTGACGAATGCGGCTTTTGTGTTAGCGCCTCCAACATCGTAGCCTACCACATCAACCAAACTGTTTTTCCTCAAGTGATATTGTTAAGCAAGTTCTTTTTAGCTTCTTCTAAATCACGCAGAGCTTTATCCAAGCTCTCGCCTTCGCCGATGACAAGGGAATACAATTTGGTTTTTTCATCTAATGGAAAGGGCGGCGAAATAATGTTGCTTGATTGCGTGGCTTTTTGGAAAGTGATGATCGATGGAGTGGGTGTTTCGACTTTTGAGAAACAGGCAAAGCATCGATTTTCAGGTTTAAACGGCAATTGACCGTTGATAACGGAGTTAATTAACGCTTCAGCAACGTTGAAGTTGGCAACTTTGCTCAATCCAACGTAAGACGTTGTTAATCTTGGATTAACATCAACAACGTAAGGCCCATCCGTTGCTAAAACCAAGTCAACACCAACATACCCTCGCAAACCCGAAAACGACTCAACCACTTTTTCAGCCAAAGACATGGCTTCTTGCTTTAGGGGATGACTGAAGGGCACACAGCCGCCGTCGTAGGATGAGGTTTCGTTGGGTTCGGCAAGGGTTATGCTTTGCCGGTTTAAACTTATCGCCAAAGCCTTTTTACCTTTACAAAGAAGGCTTACGCTTGCGGGTTCTCCCTCGATGAACTGCTGAACCACAAAATGTGTCACCCTAAATCCAGCTTTTACTTTTTTGACAGCCACCTTAACCTGGGCGTCTTCTTTGACGATACTTAATCCGGCACATCCTACTCCATCCATAGGTTTGAGGATAATGGGATAACTAAATTCACGTTTAATGGCTTGCTTAACCTGCGCTAAACTGTTAGAGCTATTTAGAACCAATGTTTTTGGTGTTCGAAAACCTTTTTTCTGCAAATCCTCGTAGAGAGCAGCTTTGTTGGCAACAGTTTTGATGACTTTTGATTCGCAGTTAAGCGAAATCTTGCCAGTTTGCTCTGCAAGGCCAACCAGCGACTGAAGAGTTTGCCCCGTTTCAGGTGCAATGATGTAGGTTGCGTCGTTGATTGGAGCAATGTTTTTGAGAAATCTTTCTGATTCTTTGCTTAAGTAGATGGGTAATATGCAGAATACTTCTAATGGAGGATGAAGTTTTGCTATTCTTGCGTCCAGTAAAACCGTAACTTCATGCCCCGCCGCCGCAAAATCAGCCACAATCTCTCGTAGCATTCCAAAACCTTCAGCTAAAACGCTTGTTGGAATAGGCTGCTTTGCGTATCCGCCACCTGAAACATGTTCGTAAACAATAATCTTCATGTAATGCCCTTCGAGAGTCGTTTTTGCTATGTGAAGGATGGCTTAAAGCTTTTCTATCTGACCTAATTCACTCAAAAAAGCTGCAATATGCCGCTTTTTAACGTGTGGCATAACAACGATTCTTATACAATCGTACCGTGGAACGTAAGAGACAAACCAGCCCCGCCGCCGCAAATTCTCGGCTAACCCCTTAATATTGTCGTCACGGAAGGCAACCAGATTCAAAGTTGGCTCGACGACTAGTTTAAAACCGGCTTTTTCTATGCCGTTGGCAAGCAATTTTGTGTTTTTCATGCATTCGCCAACTACTCTCACGTAACCGTCTCGACCCAACGTTTTTAAAACAGCCCACACAGAAGCAGCCGAAGCTCCGGTTCTTGTTCCAACAATTGTGAATTGAGTTTTGTCGGTTAAGTAGGGCGTTTCTGTTTTGAGGTAATCAAGCATTTTAGCTTCTTTGAAAAGGATTCCGCCGGATGGAATTGCCGCCATGCCCATCTTGTGAGGATCAACTGTGATTGATTTTACGCCTTCTAAGCTAAAGTCAAATATGGGTTGAGTATTTTTTAGAAAAGGGATTACTAAGCCGCCAAACGCTGCATCAACATGCAAATAAACCCCTCGCCGCAACGCAATTTCTGAAAGTTGATCTATTGAGTCAACTACGCCTAATTCCGCAGTTCCCGCCGTACCAACGATAGCGACCGTGTTCTTGTTTATGAGATTTTCAACTTCTGACGGATTAACCCTAAAAGAGCTGTCTAAACTGGCATATATTGGCTTGAGGTTTAGCATGTTGCAGATTTTTGTGAAAGAGAAATGTGCTGACTCAGGAAGGACCACTTCGGGCTTATTGACTTTGGCCAAATTTCTTGCCAAAAGCATTGCCATAAGGTTTGCTTCGGTTCCGCCTGAAACCAAAAAACCCACTGCACGGTCTCCGTGAAGAAGTGCAGCAAGTTCTTGCATAACTTCTTTCTCTATTTGAACACTTCCAGGAAAAAGCCCCGAATCACCTAAATTTGATTCAAAAAACATTCGGTAGACCTTTTCTGCGATTGGATGCGGTTTGGTACACATGGAACACAGAATTTTGCCATCAGTATAGTTTTGATTTAAGGCGCGAATTCTCTTGAGTTCATCCAAAATGGTTTTTTGAGGTAAGCCTTTAGGCCGCAAAACTAAGCCCTCTTAGAACCAGTTTGCCTAACAACCTCAACCAAGTCAGCTACCAATTTTCTGGTAATTTGCCCCGTCACCCGATTGCTGTTAGTGCATGCAGCCCCGCGTAACCCTGCAATGTCAGCGCCTAAACCGTAAACAATGGGTAAATCCTGTTTTCTAAGTGAACCAGCCAAAGCAGCCTCTAAGCCGAAGCTGTGCGTGGAATAAACAAATTTTTCTAGTTGCTCAACAGTTAAATGGTTGAATAAGGTTTTACCATCTTTAATGGATGTGTCAAGCATTGCAACATCCACCTGGGATTTATATGCAATTTCAGGAATTAACAAGGGGTTGATTACGCAGATTTTTTCTGCATCGGCATAGCCTGCAACAGCGATTTTGATTTTTGGATTGCATTCTTTGGCAGCTTTGCAGACGTTTTGCAACAGAAAAATTGCTGTCTCTGCCGTTTTAATTCCCTTAAGCCCTACCTTGATGTAGTCAACCCCTAATGATGCTGCGCCAAGTGCCGCAAGCGAAACTGCACCTGGATGGTTTCCAACTTCGCCGATTGTGCAGCTAACCTCGAGGTTTTTTGGTGTTATTTCTCTAATTCGCCTTATAACCCAAGGATAATTTGCGCCCAAAGCACCCTCAGCCGGGTTTTTTACATCGATTATGTCTGCTCCCCCTGCGATGGCTTCTCGGGCTTCTTTTTCATTCATTGGACTTATAAGCAGCTTCAAGTTGTTTCATATTGATGCCCTTTTTTGATGCCTTTAAAGTTTTCCTGTAAAGTTGGCTGGGTTTCTTAATGGTCAGTGTATTTTTTTAACATCTTAGGACATAAAAAAAAACGCCAATACGACCTTTTAAAGACTTGAAACGGTTAGGTTTTTCTATACGGTTGGAGACAATTCCTAAAGGTGCCCACGTCTTGAAGGTTATACCAGTCATAGACATTTTAAATGGCAGAGTTGTGCATGCGATAAGAGGCAAAAGGAAAGAATACCAACCGCTCCAAAGCGTCCTCACAAAGTCTACTGCGCCCGAAGATGTCGCCCAAGCCTTCAAAAACCTTGGATTCTCAGAATTGTATGTTGCAGATTTGGATGCCATAATTGACTGTTCCACCAGTTTTCAACCCATTGGAAACATCGCAGAAAAAACAGGAATTAAACTAATGGTTGATGTAGGCATAACAAACATCGAAAGAGCCCAAAAATTGCTCGACAATGGCGTTTCTAAGTTAATAATTGGAACGGAAACCTTGCAGAGCAAAAAATTTGTTGAGCAAGCCGTAGATGTTTTTGGAAGCGACCGTGTTGTTCTCAGTTTAGATTTGAAAGGCGACAAAATCCTCGTTAAATTAGGGTTCGACGGCTGCCTAAACCCCATTTGCCTCTTGAAAGATTTTAAGCAGATGGGTGTTTCACAGGTTATTGTGTTGGATTTAGCTCGCGTTGGCAACGACGAGGGAGTAAACATAGATTTCCTCAAGGAAGTAATCGCTGCGGTTGGTGTCGACTTGTTTGTCGGCGGCGGCGTCCGAAACATAAACGACTTGGTTGAATTAAGAAACCTTGGCGTATCAGGCGTACTAATTGCCACTGCCTTGCATGCTGGCAAAATAACCATTGCACAGTTAAAACGAGAAGAATTCCTCTAATCGAGCTTCGCTAAACAAACAATCCCGCCTAGTTGCGTGAGGCGTTTGCCAGCATTCGATTCAGCATCAATGACACGTGTTTTAACGCCATTCTTAGCGGCAATCTGCATGAGACGATTTACTCGGTTTTTCTGGCGGCTACCGTTTAGGTAATCATTTGTCAGCAGAAGGTATTCTGGTTGAGGTTTCCCTATCGCTTGAGGGAATAAGATGAGGTTTTCCGCTTCCTGGAGGGAAAAAAGCACGAGGTTGTCGGTTCTGTTTAGGCGTTTTTCGAGAATTTCGAGCAGGTTCTCAGTTTCTTCCGCTGCATTTTCCTGAATTAACTTTTTGAAAGCGGAGGTCTTTGTCAAGGCAGCTACTTGCGGAGGTGTGCTTCCGGAACCTGTTATCTGGGAGATGGAGGCTTTGTTTGTTCCCTGCGAAAGCCATGAATGATGGGTTTTTATGTGGAACAAAAAGTCCAATGCATAGCTAGTTCTAGGCGGCGAAGCAACTATTACACTTCTAACGCCTTCTTTTAGCACAGGTCTTAGGGCGTTTACGATAGTTTCATGAAAGCTGTAGAGTACTTTTTGGTCTTTGCGGTCGCTGTTTAAGGGTATGGTTTGTTGGGGTTTGGCGACTTGGCTATAAATGTGCCAGAGCGCTGCGCGGTCCGCTTCCATTCCAATGAGGACTGCGACAGGGTAGCCGCGTTTGTAGTTTTTAGGTTTCATTCTTGTTCGCTATTCATTTGTGCAGCTTTGGTTATTTTAGTTGTTGCTTACTTTATCAAGTTGCATAAAAGCACTACTCGAAACGACATGTTTATCAAACCCAAAACCCGTTCCTAATCCATGAACAAAATATACACCAAGCAAGACCTAGATTTGGAACTGAAGAAAAACAAAAAGGTCCTTGCATTGTTCTACGCTTCATGGTGTCCCTTCTGTGTGGGATTTGTTCCAACCTTTGATAAAACAGTTGTGAAAATGGGTTTTGAAAGTGTCATCCATATTCTCCTCGACGACTATGATAACAAGTTATGGGATGACTACGATGTCCCCGCCGTGCCAACGATTATTTATTTTGAGGACGGCAAGGCTTGCAAGAGGCTTGACGCACAATTAGGAAGGGGCCTAAGTGAAAGTTCTTTCAAGAAGTGGATAGAAGATTTAAGAGCAATTAGAGAGCATTAATTTTTTTTTTAATAAAAAAGAAAAAAATAAAGAAATTTTTGTTTTATGTTGGTGGTGGCGGGGGTGGTGGAGACGGGGGTGTTGCGAACACTTGCTTTGTTTGAACAACAACTGTTCCTGCCATGCGATCGGTGTATTTCTGCATCTTGTTCCCAGGGGTTACGATTCCCACTAGCCAATCCAAGAGCAGCAATAGCCAGTAAATTTTGCTTACGTTACGGATGAACGCTTTGTCGAAAGCCAATTTTCCGCCATTTGTTGTTTGAACTTGCATTCCGAGTAGCTTTTTGCCTATTGTCATTCCATTCCATGAAGCTTCCAAGATGGCGCTGTAAATAACAAGGATTATTCCATATATGAACGGAAACAGAAGCGCTGCGCCCCACCATGCTACGACTCCCAATATCGTGAATATTATGCCGCCAATTATTCCGGTAATAATGCTATCAATGATAAGCGCGATTAAGCGGTAGATCCAGTGCATCCAGTTTATCTGCTCAATTTCTGTTGTCAATTTAATCAAAAACTCCTATTATTTCAGTGTGAGCGTTTGTTATTAATATCTTTCTGTCGCTTGCTTAACTAGGAAAAAATTTAGGGCTTAAAACCCGCTAAAAGCGCTAATTCAAGCCATTTCCAGTTGCAATCCACGTCAAAAAACCCGATTTGCCTAAGCCACTGCAATTGAGTTTCCACATCTAATAGCTTATTCGAAGGGTCCTCGCTTTCACGAGTCCAATGAATAGCTTCTAAGAATTTCGCATGCAGGTTATCAGTTGGGGATGAAACGTGTTCGAGGTTGCAGAAGACACCTTTAGGATTCAGAAGATGGAATATCTCCGTATAGAGCTGTTTTTTTCTTGGGTGCGTTAGATGATGGATTGCTAAGCTGGAGACTACGGCGTCAAATTTGCCCAATTGTTCTGCGGGAAGCGGCAGGCTAAAGTCATGCTTAACAATGGTTACGTGTTTGTCGTTTGCGAAACGTTTCTTCGCTTGCTCAATCATCGGGTCAGAAAAATCTAAGGCTACACCTTCAACCGATGGACTATTCAATTTCACAAGCGCAAGCAGTCTTCCATCGCCTGTTCCTAAATCCAAAACTTTTTTAGCACTAACAGGAATTTGCTCAAGCAGCGCTTTTTCGCCTTCTGTCCGATGTGGCAGCTTATCTGCCCTCGCCAAATATGATAGTGCATGTTCGATTGTTAGCCATTCACTTTGTTGGTTGTTATATTCAGGCATTTCTGTAACCTAAAGACGATTGGCTTGGGAACCATAGTTAAAGTTTGTTACTTTAATTCTCCAAAATTTTCATGAACTAATAAAATAAGCCTTATATCTTCTTGCATATCATTATGATCGTTAAAGTGGGGAATTCTGTTCAATGGAGTTTTGTCCAACATGCGGGTGCCGTCTTGAACCTAAACGAACCGGAGATGGCAGTAACGCGTTTATTTTGTCCTGCCAAAAATGTGGCTACACAAAGCAGCCGAACGATAAAAAAGCTGAAGCAAGAACAGGCGCAGTCATACAACCTAAGCCTAAACCGTTCATGACCATCATTTCAGAAGAAGATGCCAACATAAAGACCATGCAAACCATAAAGATGAAATGCGAAAAATGTGAGAATAACGAAGTTTATGTTTGGCAGGTGCAAACTCGGGGCGGCGACGAAGCATCAACTCAGTTTATGCGATGTACAAAATGCGGACACACGTTCAGGGAATACACGTAATTTTGAAAAGTTATTAAAGCAGTAATCGCTATAAGGTTATTCTCGGAGTAAAACCCGATGCCGAAAAAAGAAAAACCGTTAACTAAAAAAGAACGCGACGAGAAACGAAAAGCAAAAAAGGCAAAGCAGAGCAAAACACAGACTAGTTAATTTAGTCTAAACGGTGTTTTGCTTTCCCTTTCAGTTTTTTATTTTTTTCTATTTTAATACGAATAAATTTTGGGCAACGGACTATTTTTTATCTGACAACCGCGTATTAGTGGATGCCTATGATGAATAACACGTCAGTCTGAGAGGGATTGGTAGTCCCAAAAATGATGTCAGTTATACGAATTCGGAGGCACAACATTTCTTTTTAAGTATAAAGTGATTAGGTTAACTTGAACTCTCCCACCTATGATGACAATTGCACGAAAGTATTGGAGACCAAAAATTTCCTAGATGACTTTAACCAAATATGTTCTGAGGCGCCAAACCGAGTTGGTTGGACAATGTTAATTAGGAATCGAGAGGCGTTATTGATACGATATCCATGCCCACCATTACTGCATTCTGGTTTATTAGAGAAGGCGAGAAACTAATCCAATGCGACAAAGCAACGTTCGACAAAGCCATAACTGAAGGAAAAAGCATCAAGTACCGAGGTTACCCAAACAAGAAAACTGAACGCATCGCTGAAACATTAGAAGCATCGAGGATGGCGTTTCTTGCGGATCCCAACTGCCCTCCAAAGTTCCGTGCAGTAATAACCAATCCCGCAAACATTTGTGAGGTTCAGATTATTCAGCCAGATGATCCTGATTTTTGGGTTCGAGAATCTAAGCGACCGAAATACCGGTAATGTATGAAAATTGTTCGTTGGCTCAGAATAATTTGAATAAGTTTTACAGTTTAATGATAAGTTAATCGTTGATCGTTGGAACTGGTTAGCCAATTATGCTTTAAGGTTTTAATCAAATTTTATTATCGCTATGCCTCTCTCAGGTAGCATATTTAAGCTCGAATGAACAAATAAACAAGACCACTTTGAACAAACCTTCGCTCAGCATAACCAAACAAGCAATCCTGGGCTTAACGGCTTTAACATTTTTCCTGTGGTTGGCGTTGTTTGTGCCTGCGGGGACTTTGAATTATTGGCAAGCATGGGTATTTTGGCTTGTATTTGTCGGTTGCATATCAGTTATCAGTGCTTTTTTCCTCAAAAAAGACCTCACCCTTATCGCAAGCAGGTTGAAGGTGGGTCCAACCGCTGAACAGCAAGCCAACCAAAAAATCACTCAAGCAATCATAACTGTCTTTTTCCTTCTGCTGCTTTTGGTTCCATCGATTGACCATCATTTTCAATGGTCCACTGTCCCAGCGTACCTAAGTCTTTTGGCAGACGGCTTTGTTGTGCTTGGGTTATTTGTTATTTTTTTGGTTTTCAAAGCGAACAGTTACACTTCAGTCCTCGTAGAAGTAAACGAGGGACAGAAAGTAGTGTCTACGGGTCCATATAGCATTGTTCGGCATCCAATGTATTCAGGTGCCTTGGTAATGTTGCTGTTCATTCCCCTTGCACTGGGTTCGTTTTGGGGATTGCTTGCGTTCCCACCTATCTTGCTGTCAATTGCTATACGACTCAACGAAGAAGAAAATTTCCTTGCCCAACAATTGGCGGGATACAGCGAATATCGCCAGAAAGTCAAGTACCGCTTGATCCCTTACGTCTGGTAAAAGCTATAGCGGGGTTCTTCCAACTCTTCTTAACAGCAAATTAGCTACGCCAGCCACAACCAAATCTGCTACTACCCACACAAGGAACGAAATATGCAGCAAAATGGCTAAACCAGTGATAACCAAAAGGAGAGTTATTGCAATTATGCCAACGGTTCTCTTTCTTTGATTTACTTTTTCAGGGTTAAAACTTTTTTTTGCAGGCATATCATTCGTTTTTATCTAACGTCACGGTCTTTAAAAAATGTTTTAAAGCACGAAAATTAGGGGTAAGAAGGCATTTTAGTCAGTTTAATTAGAAGTCCACCATAAATTGCCTCGATTAGAAGGAGATTTCTTTTAATTTCGCTATATTTATCAAGCCGCAATCACCATTAATTCTTGATTGATTATGAAAGCTTATATGGGATTATCCTGTAAAGTAGGCGCTTTCAATCGAGTCTTAGATGAACTGATAAAACTGAACCTTTCCAAAAAAGATGTCTTTTTGCTCTTTGGACCCATCGACATCCTTATCCAATTCAACGGCTTAAAAAGCCTCGACGAATTCATCGCCAAATGGTTTAATCCTATAAGAAACATAATGCCACAAGAATCGATGATTGAAAGAACACAAACCCTAATAGTGATCTCCGAAGGGAAACCTTTCACAGAAGAACCATATGCATTCTTGTTTTTAAATACTCAACCAAGAAATCTCGAGGAGGTTCAAAACAAACTTCACGCTATTCCCCAGGTGTTGTCGTCTGACACTGTTTTTGGACCCAACGATGTAATAGTTGCGGTGAAAGCAAGCGGTAAGGAAGACCTAAAACAGCTTATTTCTCAAATACAAGAAAAAGTTCCACACATTCAAGGAACCGTAACAGCAATAGTAGCCTCACTTTACTAGCAGATTGATGGCATAAATGTCACCGTACGTTTGTTAAATCACAGCTTTAGCTATTTATAATTGTTAAGTGTTGCCCGTTTTTGCCATTATGTTTTAGTCATTTCCTGTTTTAGAAACTCTTCCATTTCTTTCTTTCGGTGCCAATTTCCAATAATCGTTACAGGATTTGTTTTTTCACCGCACAATCTAAATTAAGCTAATTTGATACTTCACCCTTACCTTGAACCCCCCAAAAGTGATCTTTCCCGATTCTTTAGGCTTCAAATGTAAAAACTGCGGCGTCTGCTGCCGAATGCAACCGCCAGACGTCGACAAAAATGAGCGAAAGGTCATAGAAGCAAAAGGATTTAAAGATTTCTTAGCTCCGCCAGATGAAACGGGAATTATGTGGATTCGTAGAAAAAAGGATGATAGCTGTTTTTTCCTCACCAAGGACAGCAAATGCGCCATTTATGAGGTTCGTCCGGCAGCCTGCAGGATGGAGCCATTCACCATAATGGATTATGATTATCAAAACAATCGGATAGAGTTAGAAATGAACTTTCCTTTCTCACTTTGTTGCATCGGGATATCCGAAGAAAAAACGTTAAATATGGAAGAAATCACGAAAGCAACTCAAATTCTGGTGCAAAAAATTTTGGCTTTAACAGCCAAAGACCTTGATCTTCCAGTTACTGATAAGAAGGTTCATGCTGAAACAAGGTCTAGGCTTCTTCGAAGAGTAGTTGAAATGGCAGATTTGCAAATCTAAGCAATTTCTGCCTTGAGCTAAATTGCGTATGCTCGCATTTTGGTTTGGGAGCAGAAATTTCCATCATTTTCTTTGCATTGACGATTTGCCCTTTCACGCCTTCAATAGCTGATTGGAATGATTAAGCGGAATTACTTCCAAGTATTTTAAGGCTAGAAGGGCAAACGTTGCATCCAACTGCTCAGTTTCTCACCTGAGGCAGCTCAATAATCATAACACCGGCTCTTTGACCCTGCGTATAGTCCGCCTACGATGACCCTCAATTCTTCCCAGTCTTTTACCATTTCGATGCTTGGCAAAATTATTTTTTCAGAGGACATGACGAAATAGGTTGGGTCCATTGGACCCGCCGTGATCGATTCCTTTACCTATATGATTAAAAACTTTAAAAATAAAACCTAACCTCAGAAATGCATTTGTCTTCTTAAACATATTTTGGTGGCAAGAAACAACCAAGAAATTGAGGCAAATGAGCGGGAAGCAGGGGATGCACGATTGGGCAAAGGTGCTTTTCTATGCCTCCCGCCCACTTAACTACAACATTGTTATTATCAGCATAATAGTTTTGTCCCTTACAAATGCGGGAATAACCTCAAAAAGCTCTAAGTTAAAAGCAAATTTTTAAGCCCAAAGGACCCAAAAAATTAAAAAAGAAAAAGGATATTGTAAACGAGTAAGATGTTAGCTTAAAAGCTTAATATCTTCGTGGTGGTCTTCGTTTTGCGTAGCATTCTCGGCAGTAAACTGGCCTGCTACCGTCTGGTTTGAATGGAACATCACATTCTTTTCCGCAGTCTGCGCAGGTTGCCTTATGCATCTCTTTGTTGCCATATGACATTTCTATTTTCACTTCCTTTTACTACTTAATTTGCAAATTGTTTTGCATGCTTGTGAAACGTGAAGCTTACTATAAAGGTTATCTGTTGACTAACTGAAGAACCCAAAGTTGCTGCTTTTAATTAAAGGGTTTTTTGCTTCTGTTTTTGCCGCATCTTTATGTTTCAAATGGTGCAAATATGTCTAATTTTGCACTATAAAAGTCACAAAATTTATTAAAAAGAAAGAACTAAATTAAATTTACAAGTCAGGGAGCAAGCTTTAGCTGCAATGCACTGAGGCACGGAAGCGGGCTAATTGAAACAGCGTAAAATCAGCTCGCGATCAAGACTTTGCCTCCGTGGGCTAAACATGCATAGTGTTGAAGCATCTAAGCTTAAGTAGCAGGTTCAAAACGGCGCAAGAATCTGCAGCGACAAAGACTGCTTAGATGGGCCGTAATCAACAATAAGGCTCAGACCTGACTTGCAACTTAAGTGGATGACAAATAAATACGGAAAACCGTAAAACTCCACTTTTTTTTGGAAACATCCATGTTATTTAATTATGAGCTATTTTTAATAAAAAAAAAGAGAAATTATTTTGCATATGCCTCAATAAGGTCTCTCGCAGTAATAATTCCTACGATTTTTTCATCCTTCACAACCGGTAATCTTCTAATATGCTCTAAAGCCATCGTAGCCGCAGCCCTATGAACACTTGTACCAGCTGGAATAGCAATGATAGGCTGTGAACATTCAGGTCCCACATCTGTAAACAACGCCTTGCCTTTTGCTAAAAAATTCGTGAGCAAGTCGCGTTCAGTAAAAATCCCAAATGGCTCTTTTTCTCGTGTAATTATTACGCTGCCTATGCGATGGCTACCCATAGTTTTAGCGATGTTAAGTACCGATGTTTCTTGGTCAGCATAAACGACTTCTTTGGTCATGAATTCATCAACTTTAATTTCCGTTTCTGCAACATCAGGTAAACTTTTAATTAAGTCAGAAGCAGTCACGATACCTACGAGTGTTCCAGCATCAAACACGACAAGCCTACTTTTTTTAGCAATCATCTGCTTAGCAACTTCTTTTATCTTAGCTGATTCAGAAACGCCAGCCAACGGATACGACATTACGTTCTCGACTTTTTCATCTTTCAAGAATAATCCATACGCCAAAACCTTGCTTAGTAAATCCCGCTCCGTAACAATCGCCACCGGCGTCTTGTATTTCTCAACAATCAGGCTTCCGATATGCTTCTCACCCATTATGCGAGCAGCATCATCAAGCGAAGCTTCTGGAGTTATAGTTATGACATCTTGGCTCATCAGTTCGTTTGCCATTCGATAAAGCGGCAATTCACGTTTGTATTGTTCATAGGCGATGTCGACGATGCATGGCAACTTTCGTTTTATTTCTTCTTGAGGTGTCGCCACAAAAATTCCTCAAGATACATAATGGTTGAAACGACTAATTAATGTTCTATAGAATTTTATGTAGCTGGCTTTGCAGTTTTTTTTACTATTCTGCTGCTTGCTTAATGCGTCTACGACTGTAAATCAAAAAGCCCAAAGCTACAGAGGCAATAATTCCTCCGGGTGCAATTACGTAAATCGCCATAACTGTATTAGTGCTTGAGCTTGGCAGGGAATTTGTGTTTTGGGTTGGTAGCGTAATATTTGTTGGGGATGGAGTCGGAGTTACGTTTGCTTCGTTTTTGGGTAGGGTTGTAGGTTGGGTTGGGACGGGTGTTTGTTGCGGTTGTACAGATTGCCCGCTTGATTTCATTTGGGGCACTATGTTTGTTCCTGGAGCGGTTGACGCTAAATATTGGTTCAAATTGATAATAGCTGTGTCCATCTTTATTGAAGTAATCAATGCTATCCACATTGCACCGTTTTCATCTGGAAGTACCAGACGTAGCTCTTCAGTAAGCGGCGAACCATTCTTCTCGTAGGCTATGATAACGTTTGGTTGGGCAGCTACCTGTAATGGTATGCTTACTGCATATCCATCTTGAGCTAGAAAATCAATTGAAGCAACAGTTGAGTCTACTCCAGCTTGCTGAAGCAAATAGCTTAGGCTTACGCCACTCCAAATGCCATAGGTTACTATATTGCCATAACATAAAAGGGAGGCACTTACATTAGTTACGGGCATTGCCAAGAGTTGATCTAAACTATAATTTGTCGCGCTGCCTGCCAAGTTTGTTACTGTTAAATTCCATTCAGTGTTTGCTGAAACTTTTCCTACGGATGTTATTAGCGATAACCCAAAAATTAGTAGTAGAATGCAGGTTTGAAGTTTATTTTTCATTCTATTCCTTCATCTGGACTTAATAATCTCATATGACACGTGTCATGCTCTTAAACTTTTACAAAAAATACAAAAAAAGCTAATTCGATAGCACATAAACTTCTACCAAAAAAAGATTCTGAAGTTCTTAAAATAAAAAAAGAAGAGAGATATTTGTTTGGTTTCTTTATTTACGGTCGTTTTCTTACCATTAGCAGCACTACTACGATGAGGACGATAATGATGAGAACGAATAGTCCAGCGATTGCGGGAACAAAGTACATGTCAGCAGCTGATGAAGGAGTTGGTGTGGGTGCATTGGTTGCTGAAGGTGCAGAGTTAACGTAAAAGCTCGATTCTGAGTAGGAGGGATAGTTAGAGTTAGAGCCATGGAATGTTGCTATGACTTTGTATTCTCCGGGTACACTGCTAGAATCATAAGGTAGCTGATAGTGGCCGCTCGTATCACTTGTCGCAGAGGGTAAGTTCACGATGTTTCCGTTAGGGTCGATTAGAGTGATGTCAACTGAAACGCCTGTTCCGTTAGTAGGCATTGCTGCTTGGTGATAGACGTATTCCATCCATGCATTTTCGGTTGCGTCAGAGACTGCTGAAACACCGTTGGGGAATCGTAAAGCTATACTAGATTGAGTAGTTCCAGGGGACGTGTCCATTACTGTTCCTTGGATCATGAAGGTTTGTCCTTGTGTTATACCGCTCAGCGGTGTCTGTACCGTGGTTGCGCTGGGTCCTTTGCCGTAATTGTAGATTTGGTTGTCATGGTCATCGAGAACTAAAAGGTCACCGTCGCCAAGAATTGGTGCACCGCTTGGCCAACAGGTTTCTTCCCAAATTTCTTTTCCTGTGGTAGCGTTTAGTGCCCAGATCATTGCGTCGCGTCTTATTGGGTTGTTGACTGAGTGCTCGTTTGAGTAGATGTACATTATTCCGTCGCCTGAAAGCGCGCCGAAGTATGTTGGTGTGTTCTGGTAGGGTGTTTCGCCTTGTCCTACGATAGGAGCTGACCAGTTCCATAGGAAATCGCCTGTTTGTGCGTTCCAGGATGTTACTACTCCACCGTATCCGCCGGTGTCGATGAATTGGTTGTCATAGACGACTACAGTGCCCATTCCTTCGAATTCAAACTGCGGTTGTTGCGAGCTTGTCCACATTGCGTGACCATCAGCCAGACTTAGTACGTACCATTGTCGTAGCATCGAGTTCTGATACCAGAAAATACTCGCGTTTGCGTCCATTCCTCCGAATGCTGTGTCATGAGCAAAGAATTGTTGCGATTGGGCTGCTGCATCACCTAAACCGGCTGGAGCAGTAAAGTTGTATTGATAGAGCACTTGTCCCTCTGAACCAGCTTTTAGGCTAAGAGCCCAAACTTGACCAGGCACCGATACTGTGCCATTGTTGGATCCAGGGTAGATGCCGATCATTTCTTTGTCTGGAATAATCTGTTGGATGTCACCGCTTGCACCAAATAAGCCTGGAACTGAGTAAGCTATGCTACTAGGTATTGAGATGTTCATCGAGTAGCCGAGGCTTCCGTCGTATATGTTATTCATTTGGGGTCTCCACATCCAGTAGGTGTTGCTTCCTGAACCAGTGACTGATGTTGGAACGGGCTGTCCTGTGACTGGTATGTAGCCAAAATCTGACAGCATGCTTGGAGCTAATATGGATTGAGTCGTGTTCCAGCACTGTAGGTACAGTTTCGGGTTAGTTGCGTTTCCCAAGTTGGCGATTTGATATTTGAGTATGCTTCCATCATTGCCGTATGAGGTCACGGTAGTTGTCGCTGCGAAAAGTCCACCTGCACCAGTTGCCCATGTTGGTATGTTACCGATGCTGCAGATGTAATTGTTTGAGAAGTCATCATACAGATCCCATTTGTTAGAAGCGTTGGTGCTTGTAACCCAATAGTATCCAAGGGTGCCATGTTGATTAGGAGTTTCCATATCAAGAATTTGGCCGAATGCTGGTATTCCGCCTGGTCTGCTTCCTGAACCTGCGAATGGTCCTCCCGCGCCTGTTACGGAACCCGTTGAGTTTGCATAGTAAACTTGTTTTCCAGTGGCTAAGTCTAATTCGTAGAAGCCTTCTCGGGGGTCAGTTTGTACACTTACATATGCTTTACCGTTTAGAATCATGTATGGTTGTGATCCGTAGCCTTCGTATGATTGCCCGCTGTAGTAGCTAACAGCATTTCCTCCGTTGCCATTACCTGCAACTCCGCCTGCTGTTCCTCCATCCCAATATGGTGATGTCCATAGGATGTGGGCGCTGGCTGGTCCTGTGGTGTAGGGGTTATATCTGCCGCCGTTGCCGAATTGATTAAGTTCTGCTGCATTGAACCATTCGCCCATAATTGATTGCCCCCAAAGTCGGTTAGCATCGTATACTGGTCGAGTCCAATAATCACTAGGAAGGGGGGTTTCTACATAGGATGGAATTGGTTCTGACTGAACGATCATGGTTTGAGGTTGACTTACACTGGATAGGAATACGTCGCCGCGTGGATCAAGGTAGACAGGGCCTGAGGGTCCATAGCTAAGGGCATAGGGCGAACCTGATGGCCAAAAGCCGATTCCACCGGGAGAGATTAATCCTCTGCTTGCGCCGCCGTCAATTACGTGTTGCTCCATAATAGCTTGGAAGGTGTATGTTCCCGTCTCTGTTGGAGTGTAGGTTGAATATCCGTCGCCCACGGGATCAGATTCAAGTGGACCTATAGTGTCATTGGTTCCATCTGGTTTAATGACGTTGATGTTGAACGTCCAGCGGTCGCCGTATTGTCCGATGGCGGTTGGTGGTAGGAAGTTACACCAGCAAAGTATGGTTGCTGTTTGGCCAACGCCTTCAGTTAATGGTGCAACCGAAACGTATGTCCATGTTGGATAAACTTCGCCTTTGTAGGGAGTTATGTTTGCTTTTGCGGTATTGTTTGAAATTGCAATTATTGCTGATAGACTTAAGAGTATAACTACTGCGATTGCAATTGATTTACTATTAAGTTTTTTCATTTTTTCACCTTTTCGGTAATTGAATAATCGAGCGTTGGGTATTTAAAATTATGTCAATTGTTGACTAAAATGGAAACAATTTAAACGTGTATTGAAGATTATCTAGCTGTTTGCGTCCTCTGAAAGCGGAAAAAGTTTAATTGCTTGCCCATCAAATACACAGTGCTAAATTAGGTCGCCCTTCCATGCAAAAAACAAAAAAACTTGACGAAATCGATGCGAAAATCTTGCAGATACTTCTAAGCGACTCAAGAACAAGCTTCACAACCATTGCAAAAGACTGCAAGATATCGGTTGTCGCCGTCAGAAGCCGTTACCAACGATTAAAAAAAGCAGGCATAATCAAGGGCGAAATAATGCTTGTGAACCCTTACAGCTTAGGCTATAAATGTACTGTCGATTTAGGAATCGTAACTTCCGCAGAAAATGAAGAAGAAGTAATAAAGTTCCTAAGAAGCAAACCCTACATCTGCGGGGCAAACGGTAACTTTGGAAAATACAATATCCAAGCATTCTTAGTACTACACGACATCGAAAAATTGTCGGGAATACTTATGGAGATTGAAACCAGCCCCAAAGTTGAACTCATAGATAGCCTCATTTGGGCAGAATCAGTAAATATGGACCACACAGAAAATTTAGTCATTAAACCCCTAAAGCAGGCGAAAATTTACAAACCCCTCGAAATAAACCGCCACGAAGAGAAACTCGACGAAACCGACCGGCAAATAGCCGCCATCTTGTCACGAAATGCTCGCACACCGTTTAGAGTAGTGGCAAAGCAGTTGGGTATTTCACCCAAAAATGTTATCCAAAGATACGACAGACTTAAAGGAAAAGTTCTGACTAAAGCCACAATATCTGTTAGTTTAGATAAGGTCGGTTTTAAGGCTATGGCACATTTATTTATTAAAATTTCAAATAGAAGTAAGATGCAGGAAATTATGGCTCAAATTTTTAAGATGCCCAACCTGATTATAGCAATAAAATTAGTGGGACCTTACGATGTGAGGGCGCTGGTGGCTATTCATGATTTTGAGGATTTATTTGAGGTAACAGAAACATTCCGAAGAATAAAAGGAATAGAAAAAGCGGATACTTACCTGTATAAGACGTTTCCGCATTGGCCTGTTAACCTTTTTGCCCCGCTATTATGCTCTAAGGACAAACCAACTCAGTTTAAAACGTTCTTTAACGCTGAGTTGTCTGATAACGCAAGCTAGCTCAGGATTGCTAAGTGTTTTCGTCTTTAGGTAGAACGACCAATGTTGCCTCCAAATGCAGATTGTTACTCATGGCAATCATCTGTGATATGGGTTTAAGAGTTGGTTTGCCAAAATTTCTCGACACAAGAGCTTGTCAAATCAATCGATTGGTATAAATCCATCACTGTAATACTATTTTTCTAATTCGTGTTACCGAGGAAACATAAATACACATTCCCGACGGCATCCTAAACCCATACGCATGCATAAGTATGTACATCGTAGCCTTCAGCTTCTTAGCATGGGCTTGGCACGGTATGAAAAGAAATTACCCAAGATACATCATTCCTCTAATCGCCGTTGTCAGTGCTCTTTTGCTAGTGGTTCAGTTGTTTGAGTTTCCTGTTGCAGGCGGCGGCAGCACCTGGCATTTCTTGGGTGGAACAGCCATCTCAATGGTTCTTGGACCCGCTGCAGGAATCATCAGCATGGCTATAACCTTAGTTATCCAAGCCTTAGCTTTTGGAGACGGCGGATTAACCACTTGGGGCGCAAACCTCTTTAACATGGCAGTAATCGGCGCCATGTCATTCTTCATAGTAAAAGCCTTCCTATCAAAAGGATTCACAACAAAACGGTTGGCACTCGGCATGTTTGTGGCTTCATTCATCTCCAACGTGTGCACCGCTTTGGCAGTGGGCATAGAGATTGGTCTTTTCCCCATGGTCGGCACCCTCGGCGGCATATTTGTCACAGTGCCCTCATTGCTTATGTGGTACCTTCCAACAGGAATTATTGAAGGTGTTGTGGCTTCTTCTTTGATTGTTTCGTTATCACGGCTGCGAGGAGTAAAACTTTTGGGTTTAGAAATGTGCCGAAAACACAAAGACTAATCTAAAATTGCGCAGCCGCCACCATGAATATTTCCGTTGTAAGTAAAAGCGAAACGGCTAAAGGTGGAATGAGTGCTAGACGTTTTTGTAATGCTCTTAACTCGGTGGGTGGGGGCTGTTGAGGATTACGTTGCATTTGCCCTATCAAACTGGATAGCTTCTTCGCGGTTGGAGTTAAAACGAGAAAAACAACCAGAACCGCGGTTATTCCAATCGAGGCACCAATTACAATGCCAGATAGACCAGAGCGATTTCAGATCAAAGGCTTTTGGGGGACCATCAGCCATTGCAAAAGCAAGAGAAGGCCCAAAAATGATAGTAAGGAGGGAAAGTACTTGCACAGACCGTATAAACCTCGGCAACACCTTAACAATGAATTCGCCGCTTCCTTGAGGCGAAAATTTTGCAAGCGAGGGCTTGATGGTTACTAAGAAAGTTAATGCTGCGCCAGTTCAACCTATAACAGAGAATATATGAAACCAAGTTAAAGTGCCTACAATTATCAGGTTAACCATTTCCGCAAAAGCCTCAATAAGCAAAAGGGTTATGGAAGAGCTATATTCTTTCCTAATTAGCTAATTCTGACGATGCTAGAATTGATAAGAATAATCCTGCCCTGTGATTGTACTGTTGCCTACGGAAGCATTGATGAATAATGTGTCGCCTTCATCAAAGGTGTATTAGACGAAGAAACAAAAAAAGTATTACAAAACATTTTAACAAAGTATCAACTTGCCAGCCAAACCGGAAGCTTCTGGAGAACAAAACACTCCATAAACAAAACAGAACCCGACACACTTATCATCATATACAAACCCAAAAACAACACGCTCGATGTCAGCAAACCCTTCCGCTGAAGGACGGAGACCTTGCGTTTTCAATCCAATTACAAGCTTTCCCTGCAAAAAGGTGTGTGCTTTTTCGAAGCAAAAATTAATTCATTCAATGATACTAAATTTGAATTCTTATTAAATCGTTTTTTCAGGTAAGCTGAAAAATATATTCCTGTTAATTCTTGTACCTTTTCTTCATCACTGATGTATTTTAGATGCAGCAATTCATGAATTAACGCTGCTCTAGCTCTGTTTTCAACAAATACAAAAAAGTAGTCTTTGCCGTACTTTTTTCGGAAGGCAAAGCAGTAGTTAAAAGTTTTTGGATAAATCCGAATTCTGCCCTTAAATGTGTCACATTTGCCGACGATGTTGAAACCGTTTTTTCTAGGGGCTGGAAAAACTTTGATATCAACGGCGTTGACAATTTTTTCTTCTATGTTTTCGGCTAAAAGCATAGAGCATAGAAATTCTTGAAAAGAAGATTTTTTTAGTGCTTTCAAGATAAACCGAGAATAACTTGTGTAAAATCCACAGTGCTTAGGATAATCAGTTTTGTCAGATTCAGGGCCTATCTTTATTTTATTAGAGAGATGATAATTTTGTTGGATCATACTTATCGAAGCGTCACAATGATTCCGTTTTTACTAGAAAAACGCTATTCTTGTTCGGTTTGGAAAGAGGACGTACGAACCCATATGCATTGGGTAAATTATCTAGGCGATGACTTTTAGAACATTGGATCCCAACCATTTTTCCATCTTGGGAAACCCAAACAATATGTCCCATTTGAGTGCATTGTGGACACTTCGCTGAGTTGCCTATGCTTACCATGCCGTTGCGTCACCCCTCTTCTTGTTACTAATGTGAACATAAAGTTTTACTGACTTAGATTCAACACAATTT
The DNA here is from genome assembly GCA_963782525.1 of Candidatus Bathyarchaeota archaeon. Taxonomy (GTDB): domain Archaea; phylum Thermoproteota; class Bathyarchaeia; order Bathyarchaeales; family Bathycorpusculaceae; genus Bathycorpusculum. The sequence continues at coordinate 165,822 of CAWAKC010000003.1, read as the reverse complement.
TTCAATAAACTAACTCTTAACATACACATTTTGTTTCGCTTCTATTTTGAAAAGCATCTGTTACTACCCCAAACCCAAGCGCAAAAGAAACTTTCAACATATAATATAGGCTAAAGCACTTATAAACCAAAGATAAAAACATCATTAAATTTATTGCACATTTCAAAACTTTTCTATGCGAACCCGATTTAAGAATGTTGCCACCAATTTTTTTTGGGTTCAGCAAAAAGAATCTCTACATTATGCGTCAATTCGCAAACCTGACTTAGCCCGTATTCTTCTACTTTAGCTTCGTAAACACCTTCGGGAAGCTCGGCGGTTACGTTGCCGTTATTGTCTGTATCCACCGAGAGCATCAACCTTTTAAACGGAGTTCCATTTTTGAGGTTTTCAGTCCATTGTTTGAGTGTTATTGATTCCTTTTCTAATCTGAAGAACTTAACGTTAACGTTTTTGACTGGTTTATTTTGCTTAGAATTAACAACATTTACTGTAAAAGTGTGAGTCTTTTCCAAAAGGGAATTCAACTTTCTAAATCTCCGCTATAACTAAGCATCAATATTCTCTTTCTTTTTTCCAGATGTTTAGAGAGCATTGTCCCCAACAGTAACTGCTTCCTTTGTACATACAACCTCCACAATTAGGAGAATCAAAATATCTACGATAAACCACAAAATCCAACTCATTAGATAATACAACAAACATGCATTTCTGCATTGCCATTTGCTTTCAATTAAATCGCCCTTAGAGGGAAAAAAAGGAGAATTAAGAGGTATCGTTTTCTCGGGCTTATTTTCCTGCGGATATGAAGAGTCTACCATTACCATAAGAAACCACCAATAATAACTGCAATGTCAAAAGCAAGTAAAGTCCACTACCAATCATCACGATGAATCCGATAAACAGGGGGACAGCGCCATGCAAGTTTAGCTGTTAGCGCAATTCCTCTTCGGGGTGTTTTGGATGCTGCAGCGCATCTTTCGTTGATGCCTTCAGATAAGCCGCTTAATTGGTTTGTCTTTCGGTTTTTCTGTAAAGCAATAGCAATAAAGATACAATTATAACTAAAAAGACCACCAAAACTGCAATAAGTATACTCAATACATCAGAAATTTGAATAGATGTTACGTTTGGCGTTGTATTAGCGGAGGGCGACTGAGAGGGTTTAGAGGAGTATTCGCCGGCAATGTCACTATTTGGGTGTTGCTCCAACCGCTTAATTCACCAAAAAAAACGTAAGGATAGGGAAATAAACTGTTACGACCGATATACTCTATCATAGCCTCAATTTGAGTGTCTGTTTTTTCGCCTGTTGCAATGGTGTTTTCTTCAGGTACAGCGCCTTCTACTGGGAGAGGTGTTATGGTATAATTAGAAAGCGATTGTACAGGATAGCCGTAGCGCCCGAATAGAAAAGCTCAAGCCAATAGCTGTCGGGATAATTATGAGGTTTTACCCGTACGTTATAGTAGAAATAGAGATTATCTGATTGGTTAGAAGTCGAAAACGGTTGATTCTTAATAGTTATGTTTACTGCGCTGTACTCAATTTGATAGCCACTGTTAGTATCAAACAGTCCAGTGTTTGTGTCCAAGGTGTAAGTTGGCGGCCTTCAAACGAAGACCCAACGGGCTTAACTGTGAATCCTGGTACAGAGGGCTTAGAAACTGACTGAACAAACTAAGGTTTAACGACCATAAAACTTAGGAAAACTAAGATAACAATATGCAGTAACGAGAAAAACTTGCTGTGCACCATGATTATCGATAGAATGGGTTGGAATAAAAAGGCTTCCTTAAAGTCTTAATTCATTAAAGAATTTGGTTGGTTGATGTTGGTTATTTTCTTTAAAGCCCTTCTTTTTTCCGCTTTTCATACGTCTCCTCCAAAATACTATTGAAATTGCTAGGAAGCGCCGACAAATATGTAGAAAGGCATTGAACCCAATCCAAATATTGCAGAACCAAACAATGCTGCGAAAAGCACGTCATCGAGCGGACTAATGACAAATAAAGCCAAGGCAGCAGCCACTGTCCGATACTTGCTTTTGTTTTCTTTCATTTGAATCGCTAAGGGCCTTTTACTTATCGCTTGCTTGTAAGTCACTCGCTTTAAACGTGGTTAAAGTAGAGTGAGGACTACCAACGGTTTTCGTCAGTTCCCAAAATTTTTGGATATGGAGTTTTTTCAATGTTTGAGAGTCCTGTTAAATGGATGAAACTGGAGCATCTGTTACAGCGTAGCACCAGCTCATCTACTTGGTTATTATCTGTTAAGACAATATCGTGGATAGAATAGATAACATCTGAATTGTCATCTGGACAGATTAGCGCTCTACAGTTTGGACATAGAAATGCGCCTTCTCGGTTGGTCTTAGATATGTCAAGTTTGAATGCGCTGATTTGTTTGGTTGTTTTCTGTCTCATCTTGTTTTCACTCAATTCTCATAAGGTCCAAAAAGACTATTAATCGATTTTTCAGATTTACACTCACATTACGCCCAAATTTAACCCAAATAATATCCAGCTAACGTTTCGAATATGGAGGCATAGCTTACGAGAAGTTTGCCTTTAAATGGGGAGGGGTATTAGGAGTTGAAAGTTGGACATAGTTTGTTTGTTGTAACTCATTTTAGGGGATCCGCAGTTTCTGTAATTGAAAAAATGTTAAGTTTTTGTTTGGCGCTTGCGTTTCTTGAAATAGACAAACAAACTAACACCGACTACAACCACTGCCGAAACTCCTGCAACAGCCACTTGAACAGGAAACATTGAAAACGCCGAGCCTGAGGGCGATAAAGAGGCTCTAACGCTAACGGTCATAGGAACGTTTGTATTTACTAAGCTCAGTTGACCATAAGCAATGCCCCATGCTGCGCCATTCTCTCCTAAATCCTCAACAACTGTCAGACCGGAATGGGCGTCAACGTAGACACTAACGCCATTCGAGCCGTTAATATCACTGGGTATCTGTAGCTCGTCCGTATTGAAATAATATCCACCCAAAGCGTAAGTAGACTGGTTAGATCTAACAAAAACGCCGCTTGGCATATCCCCGGGAATTTCACCCTTGTTTAGCGTTTGAAGATCGGCAAAACTAACTGCGGAAAAAGGGCTCTTTGAACTATTACCTGGAAAGGGCGAAATGCTTGCAAAGGATATGACTTCGCTTGAACTTTTGAAGTCCCATGATCCGATGAAGTTCCAAGAAACCTTGAATGTTTGAGAAGTTACGTTAACGTCACTAATAGTAAAAGTTATTTTGCGGTCAATGTAGTCATTTAGAGTATAAGTGACGTAAGCGCCGTTAAAGGCATAGGCGGGAAGGGAATTTGTCGAAGATTCCGATGATGATGTTGTTTCGGCTATAACGGCTTTGTTTTTTGTTGCTTGGAAGCAAGTCGAGGCAATCAAAACGGCAAAGAGCAAGACTGATGTCATCAGAATGCTGGTTGTTTTTCTTCTCGTTATATCACTTCACAATGTCTCAACAGATATGTTAAGTAATATTTAGGGGTTAATTAGACCAACTTCCCTCAATTTTCACAAAGTACCGTCTTTAGATTGACCTTTGGATTAAATTATGTTGAAAATATGTATCGCTAAACCCAGAACTAACACAAAAGCCCAAATAACGAAAGTAGGTATCATTAGTCGCCACATTTTTGAACATCCAAGTTCTCCCAAAGGATGAGTCACCCACGAAAAAATTATGACTAAACCCAAAACAATAGCCACGATTCCCAAGGCAGTGTGTAACCAAACAATAACTGATTGAACGAGCGACAAATTACCAATAGAAGCCAAACTACCGACGAAAACAGGAATCATTACTGAAATTACAGTTGCAAGGTTTAAGATAATCGCTACAACGCTAAAGAATCCGTGCATGATGAGGTTTCTATTCTTAGTTCTTATCCTGTTAGGATACACACCAATCACGAGCAAAATTAATGTTATGACTTGAATGATAGAAACGACAGTCCCTTGAATGTCAAGTGCCATAGTTACAGTTACACAATTGAAGTAATAATCGTTAGTTTTCTTCGGCGGACTGTAAAACTTTACGAAATATTCAATTAAAAGGGCTCAAATAGACGATTTTGAAGAGGAGTTGCTGCTGATGCTGCTGCACCACGATTTTGCACAAAGACAACTGGCATCTTTCAAAATAAAACCCTACTATGCTGCGTAGATTTTTCAAGTACTATACATTCTTTTAGATTCGGATAGAGGATTTAGGGGTCAAAGTGATTGCACCACATTTTTTGTTGTTGGCTGAATATCGCAATTAAAAATCGACTCACCATAGCAAAGAAAAAGTCAAATGAAAGATCGCATTAGGAAACTTTATAGATCTTATTCTTATTTTTATTTAGATGGGTAAATGCAAATGGCACTTCCGTTCTATATGCTTCTTCACACTAGAATTGGTCAGTCTAAGGCAGTTGTCCATGAAATACAAAAGATTGAAGGCGTTAAAGTCGTTCATTCTGTCATGGGCAATTATGATGTGATCCTCTACGCAGAAGGAAAGGACGTAGAGGACGTAAGACGCATCCGTGATGCTGTATACAAAATCGATGCAATAACTCTATCTGAAACGCTAGTCCACGCTTGACATTAAACTGGAGCGCACTTTAACAGCTTCATTACCTTCACAGTGTACTTGTTTCTTTAATTATTCAAGAAATTAAAAATTTCGTACTGCAAACGAATAAAGAAGATGTTCCCTGCTAAGGGTTTACTCCGTTCGAGGCAAAGTCTTTGTTTGCCAGGATGGAGCACTTAAAAGGCCAAATTTGGCAGAGAAGTTGTTTTTGCAAATCTGATATTTAACAATATAGGGGTGTGCAGAATTTAAGCTGCTTCCCAATTATGTTCTAGTATGGAAGCCTGTGAAGTTGTCAGGCTTTTCGTCAACAAAGCAATCGTTTCTGTAGAACCCAAAAGACGCGGAAATCCAGGCTACGGACGCCTAAGAGCACTAAGAGTTCTCGTTTATGCCAGACTGAAAGGATTAGAGAACGACACACGTGTAATTGAACATCTAAAGAAGCATACGGACGTTGCTAGAACACTTGGTTTATTCAAAGTACCCAATAGAACCACTGTTGGAAGATGGTGGAGACGCTATCTTGACGTTCTTGAAGAAACTTTTAAGAAGATATCGGCTATGCTTCAACTAGTGACACCGACCACTATTCTAATTGTTGACTCAACGCCGTTAGTGGATCTCTACGATATGGAAGCGGGCTGGGGTCACACGAGCCGTGGAAAATTCAGAGGTTTCAAGCTTCATGCAGCGGTAAATCAGCTGGGGTTGCCGTTGAGAGCAGTTGTTACGCCTGGTAATCGTTATGACTCGCCTTTTCTTCCCGGTCTCATTGAGGATTTGGAAGCAGAATACGTTTTGGCCGATGCGGGTTATGACTCGAAAACAAACAAAAGAGCAGCCAAGGGCATTGAAGCTGAGCCTGTTATTGCTCCTAATCCTAGAAGGGGAAAACGCAAAAGAATCAAACATGCTAGACTCTTGGAGACTAAGCGTTATGTGGTTGAGCAGTTTAATGGGCATCTTAAAGCTAACGTTTTGAGGAATTGCTGGGTGAGGCCTAAGGGTTTGGTGAAGAAGGCGGCTATGGTGATGGCTGGCTTGATTAGTTATGATGCTGAAGCAATACGATCGCTTATTGTTGGCGAGCAAAGTCTAAAAACGGTAAGCAAGTACTGGGCTTGACCCAACAACAAATGATCATGGAGCCCTCAAAGACACCAAATCAATGGTATTTACGGGTACGATCCCAGACTTGCTCAAAGATAACTTACCTATCGGAACTATAAAAAATGAATTGCGCACACGTCTAAACAATATAATAGGGGTGTGCAGAATTTAAGCTGCTTCCCAATTATGTTCTAGTATGGAAGCCTGTGAAGTTGTCAGGCTTTTCGTCAACAAAGCAATCGTTTCTGTAGAACCCAAAAGACGCGGAAATCCAGGCTACGGACGCCTAAGAGCACTAAGAGTTCTCGTTTATGCCAGACTGAAAGGATTAGAGAACGACACACGTGTAATTGAACATCTAAAGAAGCATACGGACGTTGCTAGAACACTTGGTTTATTCAAAGTACCCAATAGAACCACTGTTGGAAGATGGTGGAGACGCTATCTTGACGTTCTTGAAGAAACTTTTAAGAAGATATCGGCTATGCTTCAACTAGTGACACCGACCACTATTCTAATTGTTGACTCAACGCCGTTAGTGGATCTCTACGATATGGAAGCGGGCTGGGGTCACACGAGCCGTGGAAAATTCAGAGGTTTCAAGCTTCATGCAGCGGTAAATCAGCTGGGGTTGCCGTTGAGAGCAGTTGTTACGCCTGGTAATCGTTATGACTCGCCTTTTCTTCCCGGTCTCATTGAGGATTTGGAAGCAGAATACGTTTTGGCCGATGCGGGTTATGACTCGAAAACAAACAAAAGAGCAGCCAAGGGCATTGAAGCTGAGCCTGTTATTGCTCCTAATCCTAGAAGGGGAAAACGCAAAAGAATCAAACATGCTAGACTCTTGGAGACTAAGCGTTATGTGGTTGAGCAGTTTAATGGGCATCTTAAAGCTAACGTTTTGAGGAATTGCTGGGTGAGGCCTAAGGGTTTGGTGAAGAAGGCGGCTATGGTGATGGCTGGCTTGATTAGTTATGATGCTGAAGCAATACGATCGCTTATTGTTGGCGAGCAAAGTCTAAAAACGGTAAGCAAGTACTGGGCTTGACCCAACAACAAATGATCATGGAGCCCTCAAAGACACCAAATCAATGGTATTTACGGGTACGATCCCAGACTTGCTCAAAGATAACTTACCTATCGGAACTATAAAAAATGAATTGCGCACACGTCTAAATATAATAAATAATCCTCAGCCATGTTTTTCGCAGCCCCCTCTTACAATAAAGATTTACAAAAGGTTAAATTAAAAATAAATAACTTTAATTTGGGGTAGTAAATGGTTGTTGCTAGATTAGCCAAGTTTTTCTTTAAAACTGGAAAACGTCAGGAGGGTTTACGGGAGTTAAACCTTATAATAAACAACTTGCGCGAAGCCCAAAAAGGTATCGCTGTAATGTCCCAATGTTTCTTATGACATTAGCAACAACCAAGGTTATTTTAGAATAGAAGCTTAACGACAACAATCTTTACGATTAGTTAGAATAAAAGAAATAATGCATAAAACTTAAAAAGGAACCAAAAGAGTTAGCGATGATAGAAATATCTATGTCCGAAAAGAAAAGAACCAAGATACCGGTAAAATTTGGGCTAAGTCGTAAAAAACATCTACCAGTTATATGGGTTGCAAATCACTCGAACTACCCTCCCTATAGATAGATGTTTTTTTAAATATCATGGATTAACCTTCAAAAAAATAGATGAAGACCATTTTTCAATAAGAAAGAAAGGACTTGAATTTGTATTACTCAAAGAGTACATGCCATTTATGTTTTATGAATTTGTTGAATGGCATAAGGATTACAAATTTCCTTCTTCTTTAAAAGAAAAGATTATACTTGATGTTGGTTCAGGTTGTGGAGAATCGATCTTCTTTTTCGCATTGAAGGGATGGAAAGACTTTATCGCTGTTGAACCAAATCCTCAATGCGCAGATTTGCTCCGAAAAAATGCTGAAAAAAATTCCCTTAACGTCAAAATTTTCAATGACATCTTCCGTAAGAACCATCTTGACCAGAAATTTGACTTTATCAAGTGCGATTGTGAAGGAGGCGAGTCCATACTGCTTGAAGAAGAAATCTACAAACCTATTGCGCTTGAAGTACATGGCGAAGTTTTGATTAAGAAATTTCAGGAAAAGCATTTTAAGGTTACACGAAAACCGAGAGAATATGGCAATATCCCAATTTGCACAATGAGAAATTTCTAATTTCAATGCATCAAAATAAGTCAAAAAGAAACTTCTTATTAAGGAAATACTATGAAGCTAAAACATCGAAAATGCAAAAAACTTTTTTTATTTCAATCCATTATCCGACAATTTGCATTGTTTCTCACTGTTTAATATTAGGCTGAGGAGTATGGAATAACTCGCCTTTGGACTTAGTAATTTTTCACTATCCTCACTCATTTTGATCCCTGCTTTCTCATAGTTGCTTTCTAGTTATAAGCTTTTAGGCGAATAACTTTTACAAGAAACAGATACACAGACTCGGATAGTCATAATCTTCATTCTGTTTGTTATTCCAGTTTCCAAATTTATTTCGTTAATTATTTAATGACATAATGAAATTTATTTAAATGATGACATAAAATTTAATTTTGAAAACTTATTTAAGTCACTTTACCAAAATAATATTATGTCAACGGTAAAAGATATTATGACATGGCACGTCGTTTCCATCAGTGTAGATCATAGCATTTTTGAAGCAGCACAGCTTATGACTTCCCATCATATAGGTTGCGTGGTAGTTATTGAAGGCGAAAAGCTTGCTGGAATAGTTACAGAAAGAGATTTCGTCAGAAGGGTTGTTGCGGAAAAACTACCCTTGGACACTAAAGTCTCAGAAGTAATGTCTAACCCTGTTATTACCGTCAATTCTGATGCTTTAATTAAAGAGGCAGCTTCCTTGATGGCAAGTAATAAGGTTAGACGACTGCCCGTTTTGGAGCAGAATAAAATAACTGGAATAATTGTCGGCGCCGATATTGTTCGACATCTCGGAAAAAAAACTGTAACTGAACAAGTACTTGCAGCTCTTGGTCGCTCTGATTTCAATCTTTCATAATTACTTCTAGGGACAAATATTTGCCCTGAACATCTTTTTCAGAAGCACCAATAATTCTCTTTAGCTCGAGTCTTAACTTATGTCTCCCGAATCGACCAAGCTATCACTTCTAGTAATTTTCAAGCCATAACCATTTTATGCCTGATAACAAATTTTATCTTAAATATCTGCTTATTGAAAGACAGAGTCCCTGTTTGCGAGGAGGTACCCTTTAGGGATATATACCCTACTGATGTGTCTTTCTCATCGCCAGTTTCTTAGGTCAATCTTTGGCTGGTTAACTGTGAACAGTTTTTATTAGGTTTTCGACGTTGAAGCCTTTTGACTTTACGAAATCTACTAATTCTGAAAAAAGCTTATCATCCATTTGACGTGTTCTGCTCAATATCCAAAGATACTTACGGTTTGGTGTACCAACAACGGCATAACTGTAGTCATCCCCTAATTTTATTATCCAATAGTCACCATAAAACGGCCAGAAAAATGTCACTTTGAGTTTCGCATTAGTCGTTTTGTCAACAACTTTTGCTTTTCCCTTTGCCAGTTTCATTTTGCCGTTCTTTTTGCACTCGTTCAGAACAGAAATAACGCCATTATCTAATAAAGTGTAAGTTGCTGTCGTTTCATTGCAACCTTCTTGGAATTTAGCGGGAAGATGTGCAATCTCATACCATTTGCCTAAATATTTTTCAAGCTCTACTTTGTGGACTGCTTCGAGTACATTATTAGTCAAAATATCACACAAATATCATGCAAGCTGTCCCACACATTAACTTTTCTTCGAATCCCAAGTCCTCTTTTTCTACGACGGCTGAAAAGAGGATTTAGGGGTCAAAGGGGGAGCTATTGTCTATTCTATGATTCCTTAGAGACGGTGGGTGAATTACCTGAACGATGAGTGAAGGCAAGAAGGAGTCGGGAGCGATGCCACTCCCTGACGGCTTTTCTTGTTGTTCTTAATTTCTCCAGATCGCCTCCCTCTTTTTCTGAGCAATTCTTTATCGCTTCTAAGCTCCTCGGTTAATAGCTCTATTTTCTCAAAGAGCAGCTCTTTGTACTCTTCTCTGGCGCGGCATTTGTCGACTATATATTTTTTTGCTGACGATAAAGAAGATCTCCTGCAAAGTTCCAAAAATCGGAATCATTTTGAAACTCGTCTATCTTCAAGTCATACTCGATGTAGGACATTAGTTCATACAAATTTAAGCTCAGAACATTGCTTAAATCAACAATAACTTTTTTGTCTAATTATTCTGTACTGTAGTGCTTGAAAATCTCTTAACGAGATATTTTCTTTGCTCTTAGTTCTTCTGGTATATCTTCACGCAATAGTTCTGCGTCAAACCATTTCCTAACTTCTTCTGGCAGAACATGCATCAAGTTATCAATTTCTTTTATCAGGCTGTAACTGACATTTTGGGAGCCTTCCTCTTTTCTTTCAACTAATCCTTTGTAAATTAAATGGTTCAGATGTAGCTTTAGTGTTGGTTGGGTTATCTTTACAGCGAATTTTTTCAATGTTCTGAGCAGCTCATTAAATCTTAATTTCCTATAAGCCAATAGCGTGAAATTGATTTCTTTACAGATACTATCAAGCTGCACTTGTTTGTTTAAGCTTCTTAAATCCAATTCTCGTTGGGCTAAGATTTGATGGGTGTCTTTCCCATGTATTCTACGAAACCTTTGAGGTATTGGAGATAACGGAAAGCCGTTTTGCTGTCTCGGTTTGCTAATTCCTTTTTCCAATATTCCAAAGCTTAAGAATTGGCGTATATAATAGAAGAGCTGTTTTCTGTCACTTCAGACGCCTTCTGTTGAATACGTGGGCTGGTGTGTTGGCAGTAACCCGCCTTTGGGCTTAGTAATTTTTTACTTGTTTCTTTACTCACGACTTGTCCCTAATTTCTTATTGTTGCTGTCTAGTTATAAGCTTTTATATTCTCACTCATCGATTTTATGGGTTTTCGCAAACCCTAATTTTGTAAATTACTGTTCAATACCTCAATCTGTTTTAGTCGAGCGATAGATAATAAAACTTAAAAGAGAAAAAAAGTAAAGTAAAACTCAATTTATTCCCATACTGGGTCGGCTGCTGTAAAAGTAACACGCACTGAATCGCTTGGAAATTCAACGGAAAGGTTAATGTTTTTTGAGTTTCCTGCTGCAATATCTCCAAAAGAGATTGTTTGTGTCTTTAATTCCTGCTGAGTATCAGCGTTAAAGAAAGTGATATCTACTCTAACGTTTTTTGCGTCTTTTTGCCCAAGGTTTTGAGCGGCGCCTTCCAGTGCAAATGCTCCTGCTTCTAGACTATATCCGCCACCAAAATTTGTTGCAATTGAAGCTTCTTTGATTTGAGGAGACTCAGTTGCGTTAAAGACTGCTCCAAACATTCCTGAGAGTAAAGCTGCACCAACAACTGATACAACAATGACTGCAGAAACAACCACCGCAAGTATTATTATTGTAGATTTTTTCATGCGACATTAACTATCTTATAGTTTAATAAACCTTCAAGAAGTAATTAGTGCTTCTTTGGTAAGATTAGGATAACTTAAGCGGGTTTTAAATTCACCAATGATTTCAACGGTAACAGATGGTTTGGGCGCACGCAAAGTTACATCTATTTCCTCTGTTTTTCACATGCAGCCATCTAATTGACAAAAGAAAAAAAGAAAAAATTAGGACTCAATCAATACTATTCAACTATTCACTGAATCCCTAAAGGCGTATTGCGTTTTTTAGTCTTTGCACTCTGCGATTTCTTGAGAGCTTTCTAACTCTTCCATAGACACAGAAAGCGTCACCACATGCGCAACTGCTTGAACCATGCTAACTGGAACACATATTTTGGAACTCGCAAACCTCTTCTTCATTCCAAAACTCTCAGCAGCATCGCCAGTAAGCTTCACGTTCAAGAACTTAATCGCCCAAGTCGCGGGATCAATTTTTGCTCCTTTAACTTCTCCAAGAATACGTGCACCTGAAGTCACTACCTGTAACCCCATAATTTCTTCAATATCAATCAAAAACTTCACCTATATTATGTGAGTTTATTCTAAATATATGCTTTGTCTTTCCTATTCATTTTGGTTTGGGCAGATCGCTTAAAGATTTCTTGCTTTTAGTTGAAATGTTGCAAGATAGAGTCCTTGCTTGAGAGAAGGGTGCCCTTTAGGGGATATGTGCACTTGCCTGAGGTGTTTTTGCTTGAGATTGTACTTTTGACCGCAGTTGTTTTAATGTACGTCAGATTTTTGGTTCAAGTGCTCATTTTTAAGATCCAAAAAGGTTTAGAAACATTTAGCGCACGATATATTTCAAGAGCAAATCTAATAACGTGAAAATTGTAAACAAAACGGAGATAACCAACGCCGCATAAGCTATTTTCAATGATTTTGTGGCTATTTTCAATGTCTTTGTGTTTAGTTGGCTCGATTATACATGTTATTTCTCTCTATTTGATTTTTATGATGGTTTATCTCATTTCTTAGATTTTTCGTAAATTCTTCAGCACCATAGACTCTGAAAATTTCTGATAAGTTGGCATTATTAGTAAGACCTTTTTGTTTGCATAAATCTTCGTAATATTTCAGATAAAGCGATATCTTCTCTAAGTTGCCTAAAGCTTCGTCGATTTTATTCATTCTATTCATGATTTTTCTTATTTGCTCAAAGTCCAGTTTATCATTCTCGCTTACTTCAATTTCAAGTTGGTCTCCCAATTCTTCAGACCTGTTAATGGCTTCAACCACTTCTGGACTAGAACCAAACCATTCTTCAATAACTTCTTGAAATAGTGTTGAAATTGAAAGAAATGAGTTAGAAAAATTATTTAGTAAGTCCAAGCTGACTTCTTCGGGTTTTTTTAAGAAAATGTCCGGGTTATCTTCGAAAATGAGTTTGAGTATTATTGCTAGTTTATTCACTGCGTTTTGGAGTGAATAATTGTCTTTTGTGTTTTCTTGCGTTAGTTCTCCCTTGTATAGACTATATCGATGCGTTATGGTTTAACTCTTTTCTTGTATTCATAATATAGGTTTGTTATGCTAAGACAAACGTCCTTCTGCACGTGCAAGAAAGATTAGGTCACAGAAACATAAACTCGACAATGGTATACACGCATCTAATCAAGGCTGAAGGTGATAATTATTATTGTGTCAATCGCTAAAACCTTAAGTATTCCCTAAGCTCCTTTGCAGCAAGTAAGCTAATGAAGCTAAGGCCCAGTGCCAGCAGTCAATTTGTATTCTGAGGGATGGTTCGCTTTGTTTCTAAACCATTTTAGTGAAGTCAAGGCATCACCCCCTTATCTCCAAAGAGAAATGGCTTTAATTAGAATTTAAAAAAAAATAAAAAGGAAGTTGGTTTTGGATGCGGCTGTTCTTTATGGGCGCTTCCGAGTCAGCAGGATTATTACTACACTCATTATGGCAACAAATATGAACAAGGCTGCGATGGCTGGGAAGAAGTAGGTTTCAACGAGCGATACTGGCTGGGACGTTGTTGGTGCCTGAGTCACTGTTGGGGCATCTGCTACTGCGATGTATGTTGAAGCTGTCGACGGCCCATAAGCGTTGGAGCCTGCAAAGGTTGCAAATATCGTGTAGGTGCCTGGAACACTTGGGGTGAAGGCAGTGCCATAGTTGCCGTTGATGTCAGATGTAACTGTGCCAATGTCGAAGATGTTGCCGTTGGGGTCGATGGTTGTTAAATGAACTGGAACGCCTGTTGCATTTGCTGGGTAGCTTTGCTGCTCAAAGAGGTATTCCATCCACCTATTCATGTCTGCATCGGATATTGCTGGTGTGCCCTTGAGGGTGAATTCGAAGTTGTCGTTGGTGGTACGTCTGCCAGTAGTGGTTTGATCGGTGACTGTGCCGGTAAGGGTTAGAACAGAATTCACTGCTGCGCCTGAGAGGGGTCCGGAAACTGTTGTTGCACTTGGCCCTTTTCCGAATGCATAGATTTCGCTGTCGAAGTAGTTGAGACCGACGAGGATACCGTCTGCTAACGCTACGTTGCTGGGATCAGTGGCTCCCATGTTGGCTCCCCAGAATAGTGTTTTCCAAATTTCAGTGCCGTCAGTTGCGTTTATGCAGCGTAGGTTCGGGCCCCGCCACAGTGGTTGGGTAGGCGAGTGTTCACTGCCTGTGGTGTAGATTACATCGTTTTGTTTAGCTATGCATGAAATGCCCATTGGATAGTTGCCGTAGGGAGATTCAAAGCCGACGTCATTAGCAGTGTAGTTCCAAACTGATTGTCCTGTCGTTAGGTTATAGGCCATCAATACTCCGGCATAGCCTTGATCCAAGAACAACATCCCTTTGTAGTTGTCGAGTCGGCTAGTGTAGTAGTCGAATTGTGGCATAGGGCCAACTTGCCATATCTGTTTTCCAGTTGTCAAGTCATAACCATAGTACATGAGAGTCTTTGTACCGCCTTGCATGAGGACGTTGCCGCAGACGAACACGTTCTGGTCTGGGAAGACTTCAATTAGGGTGTTGCTTGCATTGGCTGATGTTGGTGCATATGGCTCTGAGAATGTTACCTTCCATAGTTGTTGGCCTAAAGTTGAGTCTGGCCTCAGACTAATGCCCCATAGCATGCCTTGAACGTCGCCTCTTTCATCGTTTCTTCCCGCAGTTCCAACTACGAGTAATTCACTTTCTCTTATGGCGCGGATTGTGCCTGTTTCATTGAGCAGCGTATTTCGATCGTTGTATGGTGTTGGTATTGAAACGTTTACAGCGAAGCCTTTGTTTCCATCGTGAACGTATTCTCCCCCTAGAAGGGTGCCTCTACCGCCTGTGGCTGGTCTCCATTGCCAATAGTTAGTTCCTGAGTCGCCTAGCAATTCAGATGGTATTGCCGAATTGTTCCATATGGTTAACCGGTAGTTAGGCGATGTTGCAGTTCCGTAGTTGACGAGGTTGTAGTAGCAGATGCTTCCGTCTATGCCGTAGACTTGGGTGCCTGTTGCAGATACGTTGGCTATCTTATAGACGGTTTGGCCAGTCATTGGGTCAATTGCCGTCCAAACTGTGCCGTTGACGCCGACAGGATTAGTTATAGTTTGACCGGAGGTTCTCCAGAGATATGCAAAACCTCCGTGTTGGTTAGGAGATTCGTAGTTGTATACTTGACCGAATGCCGGTTTGGTGTTGTTTTCTTCAGATAATGTTTCGCCAGTGTATAAGTCAATGACTGTGTAGCCATTTGTCGCGTGATCCGTTGTGCGTGGAGCGTAGTAGATTTTCCCCTGCAGAATTATGTTGCCTGTCCAGCCAAGACCTTGGTAGTGGGCTGTTTGGTAGCCTGTAGTTTCATAGTTGGCATCCATGATTCCGCCCATGTAATATGGCTTTGTCCATAGTATGTGAGCGCTTGTTGGACCTGCGGTTGTGACTAATTGTTGGGGTACGCCACCGTAAGTGCCTTGGGGTCGCAGAAAGGGTGTGTTTATGCTTGCCCCGCCTCCACCGCTGGCCCCAGCAAGCCAGTCGCCTGCTATGACATACCAGTCTCTATTTGCACTGTTGAGTGGACGAGTCCAATAACTGTTTGGCAGAGGTGTTTCAATCCAGGGTTGTATTGGGTCGTTCTGTATGGTGAAGGTTTCTTTCGGGCTGACTGCAGCAAGATAGAGTGCTTGTGTTGTGGTGGTGTTTTTCCATGTTTCAGGGAATATAGCTTGAATGGTATATGTGCCGACGGTTTCGGGTACGTAGGCAATGTAGTTGGCGCCGACTGGGTCACTATATGGCATATCAAGAAGTACTGATTCACCATTTGGTTTTGTCAGATTGATTTCCATTCCAATCCAACCAGCTCTACCGCTTGGACTCGAAATAGTGCCCGCTGTTTCGCCAATGTCTGGCGGTATGTCGGCTGTCCAAGCGACAAGCAACACGGATTGGCCAACACCGGCGACTCTGGGACTGGCGGAAACGTAGATGTAGGAGTTGTAGGAAGTAACGGCTGCGTTAACTGGTGACGAAACAAGAAGCATAGTAGCAATGCTCAGTAGGAGTATTACAATAAGCAAACATGTTTTGCTTTTCATTAAGGTTGATTTCATTTTTTCTTTCCTTCCGTTTATGTGTGACAATTTATAAATTGTCATGTCCCTTTTTTTCTTATGTTGTATTTATAATTATGTATGGAAGCTGAAATGGGTTTTTTCATGTTTCTAGGACAGTTGGAATAAAGGCGCAGTCCCCAACCGAATAATAACTATGCGCCACCAAGATAATCGAAAAGATTTTGCTCTCATATCCCCTGATTGCGTTTTGAACAATCTTAGATGTATAATTGGAGAAGCTTAACAAACCCGCCGCTGACTCATATAGAAGTTGCAAGTATTTCCGTTCATCGGGGTTAACTCCCTTGTCTAAGAGTTGTTCTGCCTTAACTCGTCTTTCAAAGCGCTTATTGTTTGAGTCAGTAAAAACGAAATGTACATTGCTGCCTGCATGAACTTCTGAACCTTCCTTAATCAGTTGCTCTGCAGCGATAACCTGACTGACATGTTGCTTGTAGTGCTTGGGGTTTTTCGATAGATGCTTAGAAATAATCAAATCTCCAATAGGCACCTCACCGTCGAGTAATTTCTGCCGGTAAGCTTTCACCACTTTAAGGGCTTCGGGAATCTTTTGCATAAAATCTTTCGAATTGTTAGCCGTGGAAAACACGTTTATCATTTCCATCTGCGCATCGTAGACGAATTTGGGTGTGTCATGTTTACGTACCTCTAAGCCTCTAACCTTTAGTTTTCCATTCTCCATAACTCCATAGTAGCGGTTTAAAACACCAATATTTGGGTGCATTTTCGACGGCAAGAAAACAATTAATTTGTAACGTCCCTCAAAATTCAGTGGAACCCCGATGTCGTCGCTTACTTGTTTGCAGAGGTCCTTGTATTCTTCGAGATTTGTGTTTTCCTTTTTTAACCAAAGTGAATCCACTATTCCGTGGAGCACTTCAAAGCCTCGACTCTCAGAAATCCGAGCAGCCCTGAGAAACGCATCCCTACCAAACGCACAAACACCAATATGGCCATCCACCGTCCCGAACTTTGCATTCCTGTAGCCAAAATACCCAAAGCAAGTGACTAAAATCCACTTCAAAGCATTCTGTCTGTTATCGTACATCTCCTTAAGTTTAGGGTCCACGGTTTCATCTCTTAGCCTCTTGTAGTGCAACCGTTTAGAGACAACAGCTTCAAAGCTTTAGGAACTACCCCAACCCGTTTCTCACAAATGTTGTAGTTTAACTCTGGGATTCGCAAGTGCGAGTCTGGGCAGCATTTGCAAAGAACTGTTTCGGCTGAGATGTTGTTGTTAACCATCAAGCTTGGATACATCGATGAAGAATCAACTTCGCCAGTGTTGTTGTGTATGCCAACTTTTGGTTCGTAGACAAAGCCTCCTCGGTCTGCAACAAGGAGCTCATAGGCTGATTTGAAGGCTTCAGGGATGCTTTGCTATTTAGGAAGGCGAAAAAACGTAATGAGTAGACAAAAAGCTGGTGTATTAGTAAAATAGACTGGTGTGTTGGCAGTAACCCGCCTTCTGTTATCGTGGCATTCTGCTAATCGGGCTACCCGCGCCTTCCGGTAGATACTTCATCGGCGACTGTTTGCCCTTTCCACTTGCAGGACAGCCGTTTCACCGTTTCCAATCCAGCACACTCGACATCACAAATGTGTCATCGCCAAGTCTGGGTGGACGTTTCGTTTCTGCTCCGTTGCCAACGCTCTCGCGTTGTCCCAACGACGGGACTGCAATTCTACATGTGGGCGGAGTTTCCTCAGATCCCATTTGGGACCCGAAAGCCACACACCAACTCGCCAGCCCAACCGAAAAAGCGCATCCGCAAGCAATAAACATACTCATAAACTTAGCCACAATCAATAATTATGTGACCAGCCAAAATAGCTTCATGAAACGTGTCATCCTCATTACAGGCACGCCTTGCGTGGGAAAAACAACCACCGCTAAACAACTCGTTGCAAAACTTGGGGCAGAATACATCAACTTAACTGATTTTGCCAAGACCAATAATCTAACGCTAGGCGAAGACAAAGAACGAAACACCATAATCATTAACGAAGAAGCCATGCAAGAAAAAATTGGCGAAACCATCGATGCCTCACCCAACGCCAACATCGTCATAGATGGTCATTACGCAAGCGCCGTGACCCCAACCAACCACGTTGCCCTCGTTTTTGTTCTTCGAAGAAACCCCAAAGAACTCAAGCAATTCATGGAAAAATGTGGTTACACGGGCAGCAAGATGTGGGAGAATTTGCAGGCGGAGATTTTGGATGTATGCCTTGGCGAAGCGGTTGAGGTGCATGCTGGCAGAGTCTGCGAGTTGGATGTTACTGGAAAAACTGTTGAGGAAGTTGTTGGTTGGATTTTGCAGGTTTTAGAGAAACGCCGAGACTGCCTTGTCGGCTCAGTTGATTGGTTGGGAACCCTTGAGCAGGAAGGTATCTTAGACGAGTACTTGAAAACTTAGCGGAAGCTGCCGATTTTTTGTTTTGTGAGCAATGTGATTTTGCGTCGGTTGCTGTAGGATTTGGCATGATCGCTAAATTTTTCGCCAATCATGATGGGACTTGACAGATCCACGTCTTCCGAAGAAGTATCCAAGTTGATAATGACATTGACGCCGATAGTTCGATTCCAATCCCTCACCCAAACGCCTTGCTCCAACCGGCCTTTCTGTACAATCAAATCAAAATGTCGTGCGACGCCGCTGTGTCCTTCCAGTTTGACGTTTTCGCTGTTAACCTTGAAACCTTCCTTCTTGAAATAAGCAACCGCGAGTTCCGTCAAATGGGATCTGGCTTTAAGTTGTTCCTCATCGCTCATGTGCTTGCTCTCCCCACCAAACCATTAAAGAACCTGTATGATGAAAAGCCTTTCTGTTCCTTTTCACATGGTCTTTTATTCTTACTACTGCACTTTTAGACATAGCTGCTGAACCTCTTAGGCTTCTTGAAACAGTGGTGTTCTACGTTGCTAATACTGATAACAGAGTATTCAATCCAGCCTTCTTTCCCTAATCGAAGTATGTCTTCAACGGTTGATGCGCTTGTGGTTTCAAAGTCTTGGTTTTGGAAATTTATTTTGCCGATATATTTCATTGTGTTTTTAATTTGCTTGTGACCTAGTAGCTTCTGGACTAAAAGCACGTTTCCGTTGCTGTGGTAGGCTATCATTGTTCCAGCCCAAGTTCTAAAGGCTGTAAAGTCAACTGCTAATAGCCTAGGGTTTTGGTGAATTTCAGCGGTTCTCTTACGCATAGTTACGAAACGGTGAAGCATATTTGAGTACGAAGTCGGGAAAACTCTATCGTCTTTTTTGGGTAAAGCGTCAATCATTGATAACAGTCGGTTAGAAACTTGCAGGGTTCGAGTAAGATGGTTCTTCACTGGATAACTTATGCTTATTTTCTTGTTGTTGGTGTCAACGTCAAGCCATCGAATACGCAGTACTTCTCCAGGATCGCCAAACGTTTCTTTTAAGCATTGTAGAAAAGCGGCCAATAGCTTAGATTTTGCAGCGTTAATTAATGCGTCTAATTCGGTTTCATCAGGTACAAAGGGATCGTGATCTTCTTGTGTGTATTTTGGTATATTCCATTGAAGTTTAAGCATTTTAGCGAAGGCATCATAAGCATAGCAATAAAGCATCTTAGTTCCGTTTTTAGTTGGTTTGCCATCTTTCCGGTGCATTTGTCCAATTACAGTTTTAACGCTTTCAGGGTCCGCTAAGTTAGCTCCACGAATAGCAAGATGCTTAACTTTATCAACATAGTCACTTTCAACGGAGTAGGCTTCTTTTTCCATGTAGGCATAGAACAGTGTTAACAAGCCTTTGGTGTCAGCATCTACTTTTATTGCATCTCCCACACAGAATTTATGTTTCTGCGTAGGGTCCAAATTTTTCGCCTTTGCGCTTATTTGGCTACCTTCAGAATTGTCCGAGACAGCATTTAAGCTAGATGGGTATGTATAGCGGTAGCCACATACACGGCAAATATAACGCTGGGCTATTTCACCGTTTGAGAGTTTGCGTTTGCCATCCTTAAAATACTTCGGGCTTTGGCATTCAGGGCAAAAAATAGCGGTTTGGGCTGGAGCTTCCAACTAAGAAACCTCCTTATCATCTTGAGCTGCTAACTCTGATTTCTTAGTATCATAGCATTTCTTGTGAGCTGGCTTATCCCAGGTAAAATCGTCTTGTTTCCAGTCGTTATCCATTATGCCTTTTTGACAGAAAACACAAACAAGCTGCGTATATCCTTTAAGTTCGCTTTCGGATACACTAGATACACGAGATACACCTTCTACTACTTGTTTATTTGTAACATCGTTAGACGTGGGACAGTGTGCAATAGGTGTATCTTGTGTATCTGCTGTATCTTTTTCGGGGGTAAAATTGTCTATTTTTGACTTATCTTCTGTAATTTCGCCGTCATCGCTGATTAGTTTTAAAGTTATGCCTTTCCAGGCTCTTTCTTGTTTAGGCTTCTTGACTGAGCAAACACTAATTTTTGGTGTGTCCTTTAATCTTTGAGTAAAAGCCTTTTCGCTTTCCGCTTCTAATCCTATAGTATCGCAATATTTCTTATAGCTCTCGTATGCTTCGCTTCGTGTTGTTACAAAGTTTTTATTGTAAACTATCATTTCTTTTAGGAAAGCGCCGATTGTGTCGCTTGCTCTTAGAAATTCTGCTTCTGTTTCTTGTTGGGTTTTGCTTTCGGTAAAATATCCATTAGTTAAGAGTCGTTCTAAGCCTTTGAGCATCCAATTAAGAATTCCGCTTTTTTCATCATTGACTATTAGCCAATTAGCTTCTATGTTCTGTATTTGTTTGGTTCCGGTAAATTCGTTTGGGAATTTGATAAATAAACGTCTTTCCTTGAATGCGGTTGTTGTATCTTCCACTTTAGGAAATTTATTAGCTAATACCGTTATTTTTGCGTAGTTTCTGAATTTTAACCTGTTCTGTTTGCCTTTTATCTCGGCTTCTATTGTGTCTTGTCCAGTTGCTTTTTTCAATAATGGGGTTTGTAATGGGTAAGTTGTGTTTGGTTCTGAACATGGGTTAAAGAGTTTTCCGTAAAGTTGTCTTAATGCGAAACGGTGACCGCCGTTAAATTCTTCTAGGCCAATACTTGAAACATTGTTTTCCCCTAGGATCGCTTCCATTGTTCTTTGCCATACGCCTTTTCCATTGCGGCCTTCACCATGAACCCATAAGAGTTTGTGGAAACGGTAATCTGGTAAAAGTAAGAATCCGCTCCATTCTTGGATCGTTAATAAATCATCAGAGTTTACCACTTGAGATATGAATGCTTCCCAATTTGGGCATTTAGCGTCTTTGTTGTAGGTTATTGGTAGTTTGTGGAAAGGCATTTCGTTAAAGTTAAATGGTAAAAGTTCTTGACTTTCAACGTCTAATAATCCGTTCTCTAAAGCAATTTTTTGGCTAAATTTTATATCATTATAAACTAAGGCTTTTAAATCGTGCAAAACATCGGTGTATATGCCATGTCTGTTTTCTGTTTCCAAAATTTTTCCGAGAATTTCTTGTAAATAAACTTCGCCGTTATCTCTCCAACTTTGACCATCGTAGAAATAAAGTAAGTCGGTTGTTCTATCTGCTTTGAAATGTCTGTGTTCACTTAACCACTTAGCAACTTTAGCCGGCTTAAACGGCTCTCTTGTTCCTCTCTTATCTAAGATAGGACAGAAATAATCATAGTTTGGCAGATTATCTTCTTGCTCTACTTCAACCTTAATTTTTTCAACTGTTCGTAATTCTTGGCCGTCATATAGAATTTTAGCCCATTCTTGAACAGTTCTTTTTTTATCATCAATTCGTGCTTGTGTTGCTGCTTCTAAATTGATTGCTGCTTTTAATGCTCTGTCAAAATAATCTTGATCTATTAGCGGTGGAGTGCAAGCGTTTCCAAAACGGTTAAGCTCCATTAATGCTAGGTCGTAACCCAACCTAGTAACGCTGATTAAATGATATGCATAGCTCATGGCTTTAGCGTGTCTAAAATTAGCTCCTACTCCAGTTTTCATTTCTTCCAATGATATTTTCTCGTTTTCTGATCTGTAGGGTTTTAAGGCTTCCATGAAGGTATCGTATTCAAGTTTAGCTATGGGTACATCATTCAAAATTTTGTATCTGCCTATGATATGAACGCCTTTGCTGTTGTAATAGTCAACATCTGTTCCTGGAGCAACAAGATATTGATTACCTACTCTTATTTCTCCAGCTCCTCTTTTTTTTCCGTTCTCATCGAAATCATTTGGTATATGTAATATTCCGTTTGGAGGTTGCTTTCCACTTTTACCCCAAACAAGAAAATAGAAATGTGGTAGCTGTCTGCCTACGCTTAAAGTTTCAAACGTTCGGGGTAAAATTTTTCTAATTATTGGACCCATTTCTGGAATATCTGTGTCTATGGGTACTAAGAAGTCGCCTCCCATTATTCCCCATCGTGTTACTCCAGCTTTATCCATTTCTTCAGGGGTTCTAAGGTGAGCTGTGTAACCCTTACCTTCTGCCGGTGCTTTGTCTGGTTTTACCTCAAAAAATCGGTTAAGGCTTAGTTCGGCTTCTTTTAGTCGCTGCACTAGTATAGCTTGCTGTTCGTTCATTGTGTCGGCACTCCATTGATTAAATGCTCGTTTATGCACCATTGGTTTGTTTCAATGATAGTTTGGCGTTCAAGTTCTCCTATGTTTCCGTGTCTAAATTCGTTGGCTGTTGCTTGTGTTCCATTTTCAGAAATGCAGAAACCATGTTTTTGTCGGTGTTGACAGTTTGAATATTCACAGCATTTGCAGCTTGAGATAGTTGCGTAATATTTGGAGTTTCTATTTGGGCCTTCCCCTAGGAAATTTTGCGAGGTCATGCGTCTTGTTTGCCCCTTAGAGTGCCTTGATGACAGGGCTTAGAATTTGCGCTTGCAGTATAGCCCAGAAGACAACATTTTTTTCTCCAGTGTTGGCATTGAGAACATTTTGAGAACGTCTCTATTTTTGGCAAAAAACTAATAAGGGGTTTTGGGCTATTCATTTATGCAAAGCTCCTCTGATTGCTTAATCGTAGTTGGGGGGTTATGCGGGGCTGTTGCAGTCGGGCCACCACGCTGGGCTGCTTCAGCCTTTTGTTTTTTTCTTAATCTGTACTCTCTTTTGAGTTGGGCTTGAACAGCTCGCACAACTTCAGGAGGGTACTTTTTTTGTTTATCTATCATATTTATCATCCTTTCAATGGTTAACGCTATACTGTCATGGACATAAAAACCTTGCGTTTTTTACAAAAAAAGGCATTTTTATTGTAATTTTTACATATTTGTTTTAATTATTACTAATTAATTTTTTTTCCATAAAGAATTGGGGCCAATATCTGAACAATTAGAATTTAATTTTTGTAATATATTCCGAATTATTTTAAGCAGTTGTAATTTATTCAGGTTTCAAATAGCTTATACGTTAAAATCGGATATTAATATCTTAGAGGCATAACAGTGCCGTACAAAGACAAAGACAAGCATCGCAAAGCAGTAACAAAAAACAACCATGAAAACCGTGAACTAATCAGAATTGCAAGGGCTCTGTTTAACATACCTCTAGATAAGCGGAGAAGAAAAAAAGATGATGGACTTCAAAACTAAAGTTTGCAACAATCAAAAGGCTACCTTAAGAACAGAGAGGAGGGGAAACTAAGAAATGAAATTGATTTCTAACAAGAAGGGAGTTGGAGCTATAATTTTTGTGTTGGTTGGCTTAATGGTTTCTTTGCTAGTCGGAATTATCGTAGTTAATGCGCTTGTTAACAGTCAAACACCTAACAACACTTGGAGCGCTAAAGCTAACAGTACATGGACTTCAGTTCAAACTAACATTTGGATTGCTATGGGTTTAGTCACTGTGGCCTTAATCGTTGTTGGCGCTATGGGTGTCTTGCTTTATCTTGGGTTGGGTTCTAAATCGGGGTTCTAACATGAGCAAAAACAACGAGAAAAAAATAATGAAGCAAAAAACAGCGATGCTAACATTGCTTGTTCTATTAGTTGCGTCTCTTTTCTTCGCTTATTTTCCCCAACAAGTTAAAGCTATAACTTACACGCAAACATGGATTTTCAGCGGTCCATATAACAAATACACTAGCGATGTTACTGCTTTGTTATCCGGAGCTGTAACTGTTACAGCTCACTATGCAAATGAGATTCTTCCAGTTGCAACCTTCAGCGTACATAGCAGTTCTTATTCCTGGGAAACAAACTCTACAATTCTATATTTCAGCTTTGACTATAATAGCTCGCATAGGGAATACTGGTTAACTTCTAACGATCAAACACATGGAAATCACCCACTTTTCTTATTCTTTAGTTCACGGGCTGATACTTCAGATTACGTTATCAATTTTATGGATCAAGTGGGAATGCTGAAAACTTATCGGTATATTGAAGCTCAAATTTATTGGGCTGGCAGCTACTTAACAATTGATAAGCGGCTTGTTGATTCTCAGAACAGCGTAGTTTTAGGTTTAGTTACAGGCAGCCGTTACCGACTTGTTATTACTGATGGATTAACGCCTAATGTTTATGGCGATTTAGTTGCTACTGCTGTCACTGGTGTACAATTAACTTTGCGAGGCGTAGATTTTCCTAAAGAAACTTTACAACTCTACCAGTACATTCACACTTCAGCCATACGAGATTTCCTTACCCCAACTGGCGCAATCACAATTAGCTATGAAGACTTAACTAGCAACACAAACAGCGTTAACGTAACTATTACGAACGCTACAAGCGGAGCAGTAGAATACACCCATATATTTTCAAGCGATAACCTTTTTAGCTATACATGGACAAGCGTAGACAACGCCACAAGCTACCAAGTAACCATAACCATAGATCACGCAACCTATGGAACCTTCTACTATGAACATTACCTCTTAGGAGAATACACAAAAGCACATGACCCCTTCAGCTTAGACTTTCTTGGCGCAGGATTCCCCGTAACAACAGCCGTTTTAATTCCGGCTTTAATTATTATTTTTGCGGCTGGGTGTTTTAGTGAGTTAACTAGTGAGGCTGCCGCTGTCATAGTGGTATTAACTGCTATTATTTTGACGGCTTTAGGCTGGATTACTATTCCGCAAGGGTCCATTATTGCAGCTTTATCCTTAGCAGTTATGGCAGGCGTAGTTGGCGCTAGGAAACGCATGCAGAATTATTAGGGAGAATAAGACATGACACAAGAAAACAAGGCAAAAAAATATCTCCGCTACATCTTAGCATATTACAGCATAATTTGCAGCCAAATTTTCATTATTCTAACTTTTGCTTTTGATATATCGCCTTTTCTTACATGGTCGTTTTGCATTCAAAGTTTAGTCGCTTCTATGCTTGTGTTCTATTTGCTAGATCCTCAGGTAAAAGCAGCGTTAGGGAAGTGGGGTTCTCGGTGGGTTTCTCGTTTGAAAGGTGGAAAATATGAGTAAACAAACTAGCTACTGGAGTGCATCAAAGTATCTTTTGTTCTCAATCGTAACAGTTGGAAACGGTTTTTTTGCTTTTGTCTTAGCTTTAATATTTCTTAATCCAAGCCATAAAGTTTTGGTGGGTGAACCAAACTTACTTATTTTAACTGCTGAAATCGCTCTCTCTATTTTTGGCACTGTTGGAGGCGTTGTTTGGTTGCTATCCGAGTTTAACAGGGAAAGACTAGCTAAAGGAGTTAAAACAAATTGAGTAAGCATGATAAAAAGAAACAGAAAAAGATCATTGAACAAATAAGAACAGAACTTGAGGTTGAAAACTGCCAGCTACTTAACGCACAATTATACGCAGGATTGAAGGATTTTAAGAAAAATGAGAAGCTGCAAAAAAGAATTTGGAAAAAAGACGGTTGGAGGTCATATTGCGTTTGAGCAAAACAGTGGCTTTAATGCCTCAAGTTTCCCGAATAATCCAGGAAACTAAGAGACAGCTCAGAGGAAGAAAACAAATTCTTTTTTGACATGCAAAAGTTAAGCAAAAAACCCCTAGCATATTTTCAACAAATCTTAGACAATCCCAACGAAACAGAACAAAACAAAGTAGCTGCTACTATGTTTATCAGTTATGAACATGCCTTCATGGAGATTTACGCCGGAAGACGCTTAATTGAAAATTCTTTTTTAGATTGCCTTGTGGACCTAAGCCAAGCGATAACAGAACTTGCTAAGAAAAATGGAGATAATAAGCCATGTTAACAAGTCAACAACAACAAAGCGACTTAGCCTTATTCATTGAATTGCGGGATAAATGTAGAGCTATTTGCCTTGAATTTTTAAATCGGAAAAAAACTCAGAAAGAAACTTGGATTTTATGCGGGATTGGGCTAGGTCGAAAAAGAGAAAACCTAAAGGTTGAGAATGACGTTTTTCTAAAAGAACTCTCAAGCTACTCAATTAATGAGTTAATCGGTTTAGCTCAGAGAACCAAAAGAGATTATGATGTTGTTTTTCTTAAGATGCGAAGTAAAAAGCCGCAAAGAATTAGGGGGCGCTGTAGTGAATGCAGGGCAAAATTAGAGCCTTATAATTTTCATAGGTCCGCTAGCAGATAGTATTGCCAAAGTTGTTGGGAGGCTAAATTAATTGGCTAATCAATCGAATACCTGGGCTAAGAAGCGGAAGCCGGCTTTAATCCGTAAAGTTTCTCCTAGCAAACATGGCTGCCAACATAGAGGCTGTAAAGAAAAGCGGCCTTTCTAAACTCCAATTTGCACACATTAGGCAAACAAAATTGAGCCGTTCGGGTCCACGTGGTAGAAAAGAAAAATGGAGCGACATCAATCAGAACCCAAAAGCGTACAAAGTAGAATGCCACAAACACCACTTAACCGACAAGAAACCTAAAGCTCACGATAAGAAAATGCGGAAGCTAGGACACCGCTAAAATTTGTTAAGGGATATAGATGTTTGACTTAACTAACAATCCAAGTTTTTGCCCAGCTCCACTTTATCGTTTATGCCATAGAGAAATAGATTGTTTTGAATGTCGAGCTAAAAATGTTGATAGTTTGGTGAAAGCATGAAAACGAATGCAATATTTGAAGCAAATATACCCACCCTAAGAACACAAAAAGGTAAGGTGTAGAATATGCGACCACACATAGAACCAAGAGAAGCCCAATTTATTCTTGAGCTGTTAACAGCAAGCCAAGCTATTCATAACTCGTTAGAAGTCTATTACCTTGAATTAGATAAAGAAGTTAATCGCCTTGAGAAGCTAAAAATAACTTATCCGTTTGAAGCATTAAAGCAAGGCTTAACCACTAAGAAAACTGAATTAGCCCAATGGGAAAAACTACGCTGGGGTTTAGGCTGGACAGTACATATTAACCAACCAATCACCCGAACACTTATTTTAAAATACCAAAACATAGCTGAAGGAAAGAAACACCGGGGAGTGTACAAACACCTAAACAATGTGTTAGCTATTCAAAATTGCATAAGAGATGTTGGAAGCGTCAAGGAAGTTTTAGAGAAGGAACTGCAACCCATAGAAACTTTAGGAGTTAAAGCCGAATGACTAACGCTAAAAAGATTTACCGCAACAGGCCCATTCTAACAACCTTAGATATAGAGAAAATGCTAGTTGAAGCAAATAAAATAAATGACGAATATAGGCGTTTGAGGGTAAAAGCATTAATTGGATTATTAAAAATATTCGGAAAAAGGCGTTCGGAAATATCCAGATTAAAAATAATTGATCTAATAATTGCAGATAATTACTTGAATATTACTTGGACAATCTCTAAAAAGCATAAAAGAGGCTTTTATCAATTCGTTAAATTAATAAAATCCCAAATAAATAAAGGACAATTGCCAAATAATTATTTAATTTCCAAACAATATTCTGATTTAATTGCAGAACATAAAGCATGGACTTTAACCCAAGAAGGATTCAGAATAAAAGAAGATACAAGAATTAAAAATATTATTGCAGATAATTCTTACGCTAAATTAATTATAGAATACCTGGAGTTTATGAAAAAGAAACATCCAGACTCTAAATATCTGTTCCCAAGAAACATCTATTCGTTTGGAAACTTAATGATGGTGGACCCGAACACCCACTTGTCAGGCAGCCAGCTTCTTAGAATGATTAAAGCAGTTGATCCCGAATGTTGGTGTCACTTGTTTAGGGAAACTAAAGGCGCTGAGATCGCTCGGAAGTACGGCAACGATTTAGCCGGTATCACAAAGGTTAGGGATACGTTAGACTTGGAAGAAGAAGCCACCGCTTATAGGTACACAAGGCGCTATGCAGTTCAAACAATGGATAACGTCTAAGATTATGGACTTGCAAAAAAAGAAAAAAGTTGATGTTCAGAATAATTCTGATATGTAGCTCTTAATTTTTTTGTCGTCAACCTTTCCAGTTCTATCAAAGTCTAAACTTATCTTAGCAACAAGCAGATCGCCGGCGATTTCATTTCTTAAGTCACTTATGTCTTTATGTTCGTTGAGCTGGGCCATAACCATCTCAAGCGTAGTAACCCACATTTCGCTTTTAGATAGTACCCCATTGCTTACCTTGTCATGGATCAATTCGCTTAGATATTGGTCGGTTGTCATGTTCTCTTTTTTTGATAGATTTTCAAGGATGCTAAATTCTTCTGTGGGTAGGTTTATTATTTGATTTACGTTTTCCATTTTAAACACCTTTAGGGCTATGTCGGTATTTATCAAAAGTATTATATAACGATTGTGTATAACTGCATACTATAGGACATAAACGGTTAAAGGGTGATATGGTTAAAATGAGTGATATGGTTAAGAAAAGAATCGCCATCACAATAAGTGATGATCTCTTAAAGTGGGTTGATCGGAAAGTTAAAGATACAACCTTCGCTAATAGAAGCCATGCGATAGAACACTGCCTAACTAAGATTAGGGAAGCTGAGAATAAGCAATAGAAACTTGAGCATTCAGCCTACACTTTTTTAGCTCATAATTATATGGTGCGCTTTAAAATCTGCTGTATGGTCTTATAGGGTAGATAAAAACATCAACAGTAGAGCTAACAACATACACCCACACAACCGCAACTAATAGAAACTTTGCACAATCTTTTAATCTAATTAGAGTAGGGTAAACAAGTGAACAGTTAACCTTCTATTTTATATCAATTAATATGAACAACCAAACCGAACTCAAAACAGTTAGATAGAAACTAAACAATGGTTCATGCGCCATAATACCTTATTGACGCATCATTAAATAGTCAGAACCAAAGGGGCTTATTCTATCCTTATTTTAGTCTGTAATTAATTAATTAACTATGGGAACCGCTTTTTTAGTGGCATTGTGGTACAAATATAAAAAAGAGTGTTTGGCTGCTTCTATTGCCTCTTATTCGTACTTACGCAGCCAATTAACCATATACCAATAGGGCTTATCTAACCAAACATAAACATGGTGCAGTTTGGTTAGTATTCGCTCAAGTCTATGCGCAACCATTGACTTATAATGTGTTGAAGCCTTAGCATTGAAGCGGTCACAGCTACTATACTGAGCTGTGCTATAGTACATTCGTTTATGATAGCCAAAGAAGCACTGATAAAAACGGTTCTTGTTGGTGCTAAGTTTCATATCCCTTAGCCACTTACACTTAGCACATACATGATCTTGCTTTTCTCCGAACGGTTCGCCGGATGCCTGTGTCACTGTCTTTCACCTCCTAGTCCATACGTTAACGCCAAGATTGAGAATGCAAGAATGCCAACGATTAGCAAAGCTAAAGTTGTGTATTCCGGGGCAAACACAGCGACAAGCGCAATTCCAACGATTATTATAATTCCAAGAAACACCGCTAAAAACAGTAGGCCGTAACCGTCTTGGGCTGCCATTATTTCTTGTCTCCCTTATGTTTGGATTTGTAGTTAGCTTTCATGTTGCATGATCTGACAGCGGTCCGCTCCGTTCTTAACGTGTCTGCCACAATCCACACAAACACGTTTCCTAAAACCAGATACAGCTATAGCAGTCAACTAAGCAACCTCCAAAAAAGAAAAAGGGATATTATGCGGGAGATGCGTTTTGGTGATGAGGCTTAAAGCCTTTCGGAAGCAAACCCAAATGGGTACAACACTCATCGTGAAATGTGCTAAATGTGGTGGATTAACATTGGCGGCTAAGGATCAAAAAACCAAGGTTTGCCCTTACTGCGGCAATCAGATTAACCTGCAGAAAGCCAGAAAAATCGCTGCTGCAAACAGCGCCATGGAAGCTTCGGAGATGCTTCGTAAACTAAAGGCTGAACAGAAACAAAACCCAAAGCCTAACGAACGTGCCTGAGTAACTCACAAGCCTTGCACAGGTCCATCGCTGAGGGTTCGCCGCATTCACTGCAAGTTTTGAAATTTTCCTTCTGACTTGTTATTTCAAGGGCTGGTCGTAGGCGTTCTATGGCTTTGGATACTGTGAATTTTGTTCCTGCATGCTTCTGTTCCATTCGGTTAATCATTCCGCGGATGTCGTTTCGCAAGGCTTCAGATGCATAGGGGCAAGGTGTGTCTTGAAAAGCAATTTTTTTAACGTAAGCGTAGAGCGCACTTTCTTTTTCGGGAATTTCACAGAACGGCTTAATCTTCTGTACAAACAATGGATGAACTTCGCTGGTAATGGGTTTCTCCTTTGATAAACGTGTGATGTCGCCTCTGAAAATATTCATCAAGACCGTCTGCACCTCATCGTCGAGAGTGTGACCCGTAGCGATTTTGGTAGCTTTAACTTGTCGTGCGCCAGTGTTGATGGCTTTTCTTCGCAAAACGCCGCAGTATGCGCAAGCAGTTAACTGCGTTTGTCCTTTTTCGCGTGCCTTACAGATTATTTCGTCCAATGAGAAACCGTAGAGTTCTTTGAATGATACGATGTGGTGAGAGATTTCGAGTTTTTGACAATTTTTTGCTGCAATTTCTAAGGCTTCGTCACGGTAGCCTTTGATACCTTCATCTACGGTGACTGCGGTCAGGGTTGTTTTTGGTCTACGCTTCTTAACTTTCGCTAAGATGTGTAGTATGCTAAGGCTGTCTTTGCCACCTGAAACCGCTACTGCTAAATGGTCGTCGAAGTTGAGCATGTGGTAGCGGGTGATGGTTGAGCGGACTTTTGCCTCGACGGATTCGGTGAAGCATTTTTTGCAGAGTCGCTCGCCTGAGTGTGGCCTGGAGAAGAATGCTTCTTTGGTTTTACATACGTTGCAGACGGGCGATTCCATCGGGTTTCCTTCGTTAGAGGTGATGGTTAATTAAACTAAATAAACGATGCCACACTAAATGTTAGAATTAGCGAGTAAAGATGGCTGTTAAACCCACAAGGCAAGGAGAATATAGAGAAGTAACGTATTCCAGTGCACGCTGGGAACAGCTTAGGGCGCTAAGAGAAAAAGCTGTTTGGGTTATGTCGGCTCTGGATGTGTTTCATCTGAGGTCGCTGACGCATGGAAGCATAGCCAGAGGAGACGTAAAATTAGGCAGCGACCTCGACGTCTTCATCCCTGAAGTGCAAAACAGCTTCCAAGTTGAAACTGCCCTTGAAAAAGCCAAAATCCCAATAAACACACGCCTAATAGTCCAAGCCACACCAAACTACGCCATGAAAGCCCACATAGAAATCGACGAGCTCACGACCGTTTCGTTTCCACTTATGGAGATGCGGCGTGTCGAAAGGGAATTTTACCTTTTCGGCGGCGAAGTAAATCTAAACCAACTTAAAGCAAACGTTCGTGTGGCGGGTGTTGATAAACGGCTTATGCTTATCGAACCTACTGAGAAAGGACATGTGGAAAGTAGCATTATCGGCAGAGAAGAATCTGGGGCTAAAATCTTGGATATCTCCGCTGAAACTGTTTTGGATAGGGTTCATGCTTTGACGAAGAGGGATACAGTTGGCAGAACAGGTGTTTTTGTAAAAAGAGAGCTATCTCCAGACGAAACGTTTGAGTTGGCATTAAAAAAGGTGTCCGAACTGAACCCTGCGGTTCGTCGGAGAATGAAAAAAGATGTTTAAGAGGGGTAGTAGATGAGTTCTTTTTCTTCGAGCAGTGCCTGTATTTTGTCAACTGCTTCGTAGACCTGTTCTTCTTTCTTGGCGCCAACGCATACGAGTTTGCCTGCGCTGAAGATGAGAAATACTACTTTGGGTTCATCCATTCGGTAGACTGCACCTGGGAATTGTTCAGGTTCATACATTACTTTGTTGAGTTTGTAAACGAGGCTTTCTAAGTCGATTTCGCCGCCAAGTTCAGCCGAGGCCACGATGTTCTGGATGTTAACAATTGGTTTTTCTGTGATTTGGATGCCTTCACCACGAAGTTCTTTAACGACTTTTTCTACTGCGCTCCGTGATTCTTTTTCTGATTTAGCGCCTGTACAGACCATTTTGCCTGTGCCGAAAATCAGTGTTGCGGTTTTGGGTTTTTTTAATCTGAAAACAAGCCCTGGGAATACGCTGGGGTTGTATTCGGTTTGTGGGAATTTTTCAACGATTTTTTGTAAGTCAATTTTTTGGTTAAGAGAGACTGAGGCTACAATGTTTTGGATCTTAATGATGGGTTTTCTTTTACTCATGTCAACTCACGGTTGAGTATTTAAATGGAACAGGGGGTATATAAAGCATCTATATAAAGGGTCTCAACAAAACGCAGATAATCATAAATGCCGGCGAAACAAAAATGGAAGCGGTTGCAACAAGTCTTGCTAAATGCTCTTTTGTTTACAAAACAGTACCCCATTAGGTAGTCATAACACTTAACCATTTCACGCTAAGGAGGCGGATTCTTTCTTGACTGCCCCTTATGCTCTGCCATTCGGTGCTCTCTTAGCTCTTTTGGATCCCTGAATTCTCTACCGCAAATAGGACAAATAAACCGTTCAAATAACATCTCAAGATGATCGATTAATTTGAATGATTAATAGGTTTTACCTAAAAAAAGAAAAAGGAATTGATTTTTGTTTTTAATAGTTTTACAGTCGTTTTCTAAGAGATACTAGCATTAGAGCGCCGACTAAGACGATAGCAACTATAATTGCGACTACTCCTGCAGCTATGTACATTTCAGTAGGTGGCAAAACCGTTACTGGAACTGCTGATGGTGTAGGTACTGCGTCGTCAACGGAGAAAGCTGTTACTGCATGGGAAGGCCAGTACGATTCGCTACCCGCAAATGTTGCGTATACTGTGTATTTACCTGCTACGTCGGGTTTCCAGTTTAAAGAGAAGAAGCCGTCGTCGTTGGTCATAGCAGTTCCTATATCCCTGAAGTTGTTGTTTGAGTCTATCACGTGCAGGTTAACTGTAACTCCTGTGGTGTTTGTTGGACGTGGCTTTTGCTGGTAAACATATTGCATCCAATCGCTCATGCTGTTATCTGAAACTACTGGAACGCCGTTTGGAAAACGAGCAGCCTGTTCTGCCTTGTTAGTGCCTGCTGATATGTCAGTTACAGTGCCTTTGATTGTGAGAGATTTGCCTAATTCAACGGATAGATCGGGTGCAGTAATGGTGGTTTCTGTGGGACCTTTGCCAAAACAATAGATTTGTTCGTCGAACAAGTTGAGGCCTATTAAGTAGCCGTCCGCAACTGCGTATCCCCAAGGAACGTAGCCTGAAGATCCGTGGAAGGGTATTGTCCATATTTGTTCGCCAGTTGTAGCGTTCAAGCAAATTAGTGGTGAACCTTTCCAGTATGGTGCTCCGGAAGAGTGCTCGTTGGTGTGTAGATAGAGTTTTCCATCGGCTAATGCTGCAACACCTAATGGATAACCGCCATATGGTGTAGAGAATCCAGCCATCAAAGCAGTGCTGTAGTTCCATAGTTGATTGCCAGTCTTAGTATCGTAGCAATAGACTATGCCAGAGTAGCCTGTTGAGTAGAGTCTGCCGTAAGCTGTTGTTTGCGTCCAAAGAGCGCCGCCGCCTCCTGCATAGAGGTTCCATGGATTTTCAGACGGTGTTGTCCACCGATAGCTTCCATCGTCAAGGCTGTAGGCTGTGTAGCTGATTGTTTCTTTGTCCCAGAATATGAAGACGCGGTTTACTGGATCAATGAACCGGAAACTTCGTGTAACGTTTCCTGGTGGTGCTGCATAAGCTTTAGTCCAAAGTAGGGTTCCTCGCGATTCTGGCTTTAGGCTTATCGCTGACATAGTATATCCCGAATTGGTTTCGCTGACTCCTCCGAAGCTACCGTTACTGAGAAGTAATATGTCATTGTAGAGTGCTTGACGAATAGCTGAGCCTGCTGGCAGGGCGGGTATTGTTACATTCCATGAGTATGCATCGCTCATGTTGACGCTTTTACCTATGGGACGCCATTGATTGTAACTTGTAGAGGTAAAGTCCGTTGTTGTCGTTGACCCGGTTAGGGCATGTCCTGCAGTGTTGTTCCATAGAGCTAACCAATTGCCCGCTTGGTTGAGTACGTATCGGATGATTTCGCCGTTGGGACCGTATACTTCAGTCCCTGTTGGGACACTAGTCAGGTTGAAGAGTAATGCGCCGGTCAAAGGATCGTAAGCGTTGGCGAAGTTGGCGGTCCAAAGGTAGCCGTTGGGGACTACGCCATGTTGGTTCATTGAATCATAAGCA
Organism: Candidatus Bathyarchaeota archaeon; assembly: GCA_963782525.1. Lineage (GTDB taxonomy): Archaea > Thermoproteota > Bathyarchaeia > Bathyarchaeales > Bathycorpusculaceae > Bathycorpusculum. Next base: position 131,342 of record CAWAKC010000003.1, on the reverse strand, counting down.
TAGAGTTGCCCAAATGTAGGTGCGGTAGCAGCGGAGGTACCAATAATGTTACTTGACCACACAGTTTCGCCAGTTCGAAGATCAACACACATGTATCCGCCGTTTCCTGCTGTGCTGCCTAAAGGTAGAGTATAGTATAGTCTGCCGTAGATTATCAGTGGGTTTATGAATTGCATTTCATACTCTGTGCCATCATAGTACGTAGTGCCGTTTTCTCTGGTGTTTGTTCCACCGACAACTCCACCATCCCTAAGCGGTCTTGTCCACATAATATGGGCACTGTTTGGCGCAGTGCCGTCTGTCTGAACTTTCTGGATTTCGTGAGCTCCAGACAGCCAGTTCGATGAGATTAGATACCAGCCGTTGTTTTGTCCTTCTATTGGGCGAGCCCAGTACTCCTCAGGCAAAGGATAATTGGGTGGCAAAGCTATGGATTGGTCTTGCACAGTAATGGTTGTTGTTGCATCGCTGGGTAGATAAGTGTCGTTAACATAATCACTAGCGCTGCCAAGGATACCTGTTGGCCCGTAAAGGGAGAGAGTTTGCCCTGGGAAGCTGAAAAAGAAAGTGTATGTGCCTGAAGTTGTTGGTGTGAAAACATCGTAGCCACAACCGACTGGGTCAGAATCGTATGTTCCCAAAGTTGATTTTGTTCCATCTGGGTGGGTAATTTCTACTTTCAGATTTCGCCATCTGTCCCCTGCGAAGCCTGCTGCGGTCGGAGGAAGCTTGTCGAGCCAAAATGCAATAGTCACGGTTTGACCAACGCCTACAGTAGCGGGAGAAGCGGTGATATAGGAATATGTTGGAATCTTCCATGCTGGAATATGTGCATTAGTAGATGGAAAAGCGATGAATACAGACATAGCAGTCATAGTTAGTATTAGAAACAAAGAGATCAGAGTTGCTTGAGTCTTGTTTTTAACAATTGTCATTTTCTTTTTCTCCTAAGTTTGTGATTCCAAACTCAACTGTAATAATTAATAAGTTAACCTCACTTATCGTGAGTAATACAAATTAGTGTTGACTTGTTTTTTTGTTCCATACAAGTGGAATCTTATTTTGATAAATCTAAAGCACACATAATTAGAGCGCTAATCAAGAAAATGAGATACTGATTAGGGAAATGCATTAGTTTTGTTCGACAAATACATGTTTGTTTCGGTAAATCGGTATGCAAAAATCCTATTTTGTGCTAAAAAAGTCGTCAAAAGGAAAAAAAATAAAAAAAAGGAAATGATTGATTGTGGTTTTTATGCTCGCTTTCTAACAGACATTAGTATCAGAGCGCCGACAATCGCTATTGCAATTATGATTGCGACTACTCCGAGGGCTAAGTACATGTCAGTTTGTGGCGCAGCTGTAACTGGGGCTGGCGATGGGGTTGGTGCTGCTTCTGAAACGTATGTGGTTGCTTCTGAGGATGAACCGAAGTAGGATTTACTTCCCATAAAGTGAGCTATGATTGTGTATTGACCGGGTACGTTGGGAGTGTCCCATGTGAAGGCGAAGTGGCCGCTTGCATCGCTTGTTGCGTCTCCGAGGTGAACATTGTTGCTGTTAGGGTCGATTGCATCGATTGAAACTGGAACTCCGACAGCATCGGCGGGCTTTACCTGTTGCATGTAGAGGTATTCCATCCATTGTGTCATGTCGTTGTCCGAAATTGCAGGTGTATTAGGGGCGCCCGGAGATTGGTCAAGAACACTTCCTTGAATCACCATCTTTGAACCTACTGTAACCGCTGTCATTGGTGCTTCTACTGAAGTAGATGTTTGTCCTTTGCCTAAGCCGTAAACTGAGCTGTCATAGTTGTTGAATGCTGCAATGTATCCGTCTGCTATCACTGGTCTCTGCCACCAGCCGGTCAAATTCCAAATGCCTTGACCAGTGTAAGCGTCAACAGCGAAGATTCTTCCGCCACGCCACATTGGATCGTTAGGACTGTGTTCGCCTGTACAAATGTAGACTTTTCCGTCAGCTATAGAGAATTCTCCACCGCCAACTGGATAGGTTCCGTATGGTGTTTCAAATCCTGCACTGCCTGTACTGAAATCCCAGAGGTGCTCACCGGTTGTGGCGTTGTATGCATGGAGTTTTCCGTCGTAGGCTACCGTGTAGAGAATACCATAGGCAGCCATGGGGTTTGAAGCGCCTAAGCCGTTTGTGCTTGATGTGTACATGCCCCAAGCGTTGTCGTATGGCTCTGTGGGTCCCCAGACGAGTGCGCCAGTTTTAATGTTGTAAGCGTAGAATTGCATTGTTTCCTGCTTAAAGAAGTAGAAGTTACCGTTGCTGTTTGGAACAATGAAGTAATTTGGTCGTACAGCTGCGTTGCTCGTGATATTGATCAGCCACAATTGCTGTCCAGTTGTCAAGTCATAGCCGCCAGCGGTTATAGTTGTGTTGTCTGCTTGACCCGACGCAACCAAAACGTTCTGACCGATTGTTGCTGCGCTGAGGCTTGCGGTAGCTGACATCAGCGGGACCTTTGGAATGGTTACGTTCCACTGTATGCCTTTGTTCCAGTCTTGTGTCGTTCCTAGTGGGGGTCTCCATTGCCAAGCGTTGGTTCCAGTTGTTCCTGGATAGTTGTAAGATGCATAGCTTGAGTTCCACATTGCAAACCAGCCATATCTTGTGTTAAGTATGTAGACAAGCATGTCGCCTTGCGAGTCAAATGTTATTCTGCCATTTGAGGCGTTAGCAAGTGTCAAAAGCAGGTTTCCTGTGAAAGGATCGTACATGCGGTAGGTTGCGCCAGTCTGCCATAGGTATGCGTATGCGCCGTGTTGGTTTGGCGATTCATAGTCAAAGACTTGGCCGACTGATAGGGTAATGTTTTGCCACCAGAGTACTTGTCCGGTGCGAAGGTCTACTGCGTTTGCTCCGCCGCCTGTACCGCCGTTGCCGTTTGGTAGGTTATAGTATACGACACCGTTTATGACGATTGGTGGTGTCCATCTGCCTTCATATGATAAGCCAGTGTAGTACGCGATGGAATCTGCGCCTCCAACGATCCCGCCGAAGGCTATTGGTTTGTTCCAAATTACGTGAGCGCTTTCAGGTGCAGTTGTGTAGGGGTTAAACGCCCCGTCAGAACTAGCGCCTGTTCCGTAAAGCATGGTTACTCCTAGCCAATTTCCGCCTATTTGGGCCCATTCTCTGTTTTCTCCGTAAATTGGTCGTGCCCAGTAATCAGTGGGTAAAGGAGCGGGGATAAATGCGGCTATTGGTTCTTGTTGGACAGTCAATATTGCTGTTGGGCTGGTGGATGCAGTGTAGTGAGCGCCATCAATTTGGTCTTGTCCGGGGAAGTTAAATGAGAATGTGTAGTTGCCTAATTCTGTTGGAGTGTAGGGGTAATATGCTGAGGCAACTGCGTCTGAGGTGAAGGGCCCTTTGGTCTCGGTTTCTCCACTTGGAGTTTTAATGGTCAACATGAAGTTATACCAGTATGTTTCAGTCCCGTTAGAATAAACGGGTGGCAAAGTATCAAGCCACATGACGATTGCTGCTGTTTGACCAAGGCCGATTGGACTTGGTGCGGCGCTGATAAATGCATAGGTTGGGCGGTCATATGCTGAAGCGGTTGATATTGTCGCCATGAAAATAGAAGTCGTCAAAAGTGCAATTAAAGCAATTGTGATTATCGCTTGTTTTCTTTTAGTATTTGGGTTTTTTAAAGACATTTTCTTATCTCCTAAAATTTTATGGTATCCTTACTCAAACATGGCTATTAAACGAGTGATATGTATAAGACATACATATTCGGCAGTTGTTGTTTCCGTCTAACAATTGCATTTCTTAGAATAGGCAAAATCTTATATTTTCATAAAATAAAAAACATTCAGTTTCTAAAGATAAAGAAAAATAAACTTATAGGAAGAAACAACCATGCTTAACGATCCCATAATTTCAGAAAAAGAAAAACAGTTCTTTTTAAACATGGGATTGACTACCACAGAAACAAAAGTCTATTTAACTCTAATTAAAATTGGCCCATCTCAAATAGGAATCATCTCAAAAGAAACAGAGATTCAACGACCAAATTTATACAAAATAATAGATTCACTAAGCACTAAAGGTTTAATCGAAAAAGAAATTAACTCACCTATAAAATACAAAGCCACCCCACCACAAGAAGCAGTAGACATGCTTATCGAACACAAAAAAACACGATTCTTAGAGCTAAAAAATACGGGAAAAACAATTGCGAAAGACTTAGAGCAACAATCTAAAACACATTGCAACAAGGAATTCCCCTTAAACGAAAATCGATTCATCATAATTCCTGGAAAAACTATCACAATTAACAGGTTAAGAATGACACTTGACAATTCGGAAAAGAGTCTGGATGTAGTTACTTCAAAGAACAGGTTTTCTTTGGCTACAATTGCTTTCGCAAATTGGTACGAAAACGCATTGAAGCGTGGAGTAAAAATTCGTATAGTTACGGAAGACCATCAACTATCAAAAGAAGCATCAATTATAATTAAAAAACTAAGTGAAAATCCTTGCTTCAAAGTGAGATTTCTTCCGCCTCAAACAAGCGTAGACGCCATTGTTTCAATTTTTGACCAGAAAGAGACTTTTACTACTTTTTCAATCTCAGCAGACCAGACAGACCCATCTACCTTATGGTCAAACAATCATAGCTTTTTGTTAGTGATGCAAAGTTATTTTGAAAGCAAATGGCTGATAGGGCAATCTAAGCCTCTTAATTTTATCATAGCTAGTTTAGCAAAAAGAAAAATCGATTGAATTTTATGATACACTCACGAGTGCGCTTAGTTTTGACTCAATGCATCCCTGTAGAGTGGGAATCTTAACAAAGCAACGATTCCGCCTAGTGAAAGGAGTTTGGCCCCAGCTTCATGCTCTGTACTAACCACCGTTATAGGTGCATTGCGTTTTTCAACTTGATGCATAAGGTCTTCGAGTTTAAGCCGTTGCGCCTCATCTGCATCCCTGAGCTTAGTATCTGCAACCACCAGTTTCTCAACTGCACCCATCATAACAGCATTCTCCACCGCATCCAAACCATACATGACGGTACCTTCGCCTTTGCCCAAGCGCTTCATGACTTCCTCCATCGTTTCCGTTTCATCTACAACTCGCAGTTGATGCGCAGCCTTCAATAAAACACCCGAACGCAGCGCTTCGTCGATTCCTGCTGTACCGCCATTGTTGACGCTTTTAACATCCACGACTGCCTTAGCCATTTCTTTGGATTCTTCGTTGAGATATTTTACGAAGTCCGTTTTAACGTAGCCTGCACCAATTATAACTATAGGACTGCGTTTTTGAGACCAGAGTTTGTTTAGACTGGTGAGTGCAAGTCGGAAATACGCTTTTGTGGCTTCCACCCGTTTGTCAGCTTCGACTTTTCCAGGGAGCCGCATACGTTGGTCAACGCGGGTTTCGACGCCATACTGTTTGGTTTCGGCTATGGCGAATCCTTCGTCGTCGATGGAGAGTATTAAGATGGGTTTTTCGGTTTCGCTTGCCTTCGTTAACCTGTCTAAGAGATGTTTGGGCCATTCTTTCTTCACTATTGTCATTGGCTGATTGAGCGCTATGCTAAGAGTATGATGGGCTCCTGTGGGAATTATGTCGGGAGCATGACAAATCAAACCGTGAACCCGCAGTTTTCCCAAGAACTTGTCCCAACCAACAGATTCAACCTTTACCCCCATGAACGCTGAAACTCGCTCGGCGCTTTTGGGACGCGAGGTTTCAGTGTCGCTTTTTATAGCTCGACTACTATAAGCGTAAACCTCATCGTTCTTGTAGATGACGTTGTATAAGTGCCAAAGGTCATCAGGCGAATCAGGAACTACTTTAACGAAGCCTTGCTGCAGGTTTTTTTCGATAATCTTCAAGCGGGTGCATCTCAGTAAGGTTAGTTGAATGTGTGGCGGAGTAAAAATATACTGCGGAAGAAGCATTAAGCTACGGCAGTTTAACCAAACAAACCAGCGGCAGGGAAAATTAAATCCTATCGCTTACTAAATTTAGAGTAACTAATTTTTAGGTGAAGTTTAATGACTCAAAAATTTGAAGAATATATTTGTAAATACATTCAAGAACAAACAAGCGTCTTTAAAAAATATCTTTTAGCGGCCTTAGACAACCAAGACCAATACCTCAGTTATTTGGATATGAGCTTAGGTACTCCTGTTCCATCCGTTGATATAAGAAACTGCGAGTTGTTGACTGATGCTAAACTTTTTCGTGCAGAAATCAAGATTACCAGAGATGGACGAAAACGCTACGAACTGTTTTACTTGACAGATTTAGGCAAAGAGATGACACAGTATATACGAAAAGAATCAATCGTTGACGAGATGCTTGAAAGCCCACCGGTTGCTCCGCCTGCAAACGAATAAACAGTAAAATACCCTCTTTTTAAGAGATTAAAAAATTTTAAGATATTTAAAAAAGTTAGTTGAGGGAAGAAAAAACTTCCCCGAATTTTAGGTTTTTAGTGGATTAGATGTAGCAGGTTTAAGAACAGCGGGATGAAGACGATTGATAGTGTACTGAGCAGTTTTATGAGTACGTGTAAGCTTGGTCCTGCTGTGTCTTTAAGTGGGTCTCCGACTGTGTCGCCGACTACTGCTGCTGCGTGTGCTGGGCTACCTTTGCCGCCGTATTTGCCTGATTCGATCAATTTCTTTGCGTTGTCCCATGCTCCTCCGCCAGTGTTCATGAACAGTGCCAATGGAACTGCTGATAGCGTTGCGCCGATTACGAATGCGCCTACTGCTTCAGGACCTAACAGGATACCGACTACGATTGGAAAAATTACCAAGATTAGTCCCGGAAGCACCATTCCTTTTAGTGCGGATTTTGTGCTGATGTCTACTGCTTTGCCGTAGTCAGGTTTGCCGGTTCCTTCCATGATGCCTGGGATTTCTCTGAATTGTCGTCTGACTTCTGCAACCATTTCTGCTGCCGCTTTTCCTACTGCGCTAATTGCTTGTGATGAGAAGAAAAATGGTAGCATTGCACCGAGGAAGCCTGCGATGAGTACTGCTGGATTAGAGATGTCTACGACAAAGGGTATGCCTGTGCGTAAGGTAACCTCTGAAGCGTATGTTTGGAATAGCAGTTGCGCTGCGAGCAAAGCTGAGCCGAGTGCAAAGCCTTTGGTTAGGGCTTTTGTTGTGTTGCCGACCGCGTCTAATGCTTCCATGGTTTCTTCTGCGCCGCCTTCTCCTGACATTTCAGCTATTCCTGCAGCGTTGTCTGCGATTGGTCCAAAGCCGTCTAAGGCTAAAACCATTCCCATGACTGCGAGCATACCCATTGTTGCAAGTGTGGTTCCATAAATTCCACCTATGAAAGGCGTAATTTGTGAAGCTACGTGGGCTGGGTCAGCGTTCCAGGAGATAGCAAATTGCGTGCCAAAGAAGTACGATACTATGAGTGCGATGACTAGTGATACTATTGGCAGTGCTGTTGTTTCGAGCCCTACTGCGAAGCCTGTGATGATGTTGGTTGCGGCGCCTGTTTCGCTGGCTTTAGCTATTCTGCCGACTGGTTTTCTGTCGCTTCCAGTGTAGTAATCAGTAATATAGTCGATTGCCACTGATGCTGCTAAGCCTGCAAGTAAGCAGAAGTACAGGTACAGGAAGGTCATGGAGAATGAGCCTTCACCTAACAGGAAAATCGTTGCAAACAAGAACAGAATGCCTGAAACTATGGTTGTTACCATAAGACCTTTTCTTAGTGCCTTCATTGGATGCTTGGCTTCTGACGCGTTGAGCTTTACGAATGGCATGCCGACTAATGTTGCAAAGATTCCTAAGGCTCGTGCGATTAGCGGGAAAATCAGGAAAATGAGGTTTCCTGTGGCGATGCTGATTAAGCCGCCGATAATCATGCCTCCGATGTTCTCTCCAGTCGCAGATTCAAATAAGTCCGCACCCCTTCCAGCTGAGTCCCCTACGTTGTCTCCAACATTGTCAGCTATGACAGCGGGGTTGCGTGGGTCATCTTCAGGGATGCCTGCTTCAACTTTGCCTACAAGGTCTGCGCCGACATCTGCGGCTTTAGTGTAAATTCCGCCTCCAAGCTGGGCAAACAACGCAATCAATGAGGCGCCAAAACCCATGCCGACGATTCCGCTTGCTGCGTCTCTTCCGAGTTGAGCTGCGGTAGTGACATCCATTGTATTGAACAAGGCGTTAAAACCACCGTAAAGCAAGAACAGAAAACTTACACCCAACAAGGATAAACCAACAACGGCCATGCCCATTGTGGCACCGCCGTAAAATGCAGTTTTTAACGCTTTTTCAGCGCCATAGTCTTTTGCTGCTGCCACGGTACGAACGTTTGCTTTTGTCGCGTTATCCATGGCAATGTAGCCTGCAGCCAAGGAGGCAACTGCGCCTACCAAAAAAGCTGCTGCGGTGCCTACACCGTAAGGACCGCTTGGCAAAGCGACCCACAGTAGAGCAAAAATAACTACTGTAATTATGGCGATTGTTTTGTATTGTCTTTTTAGGAAAGCGTAGGCGCCTTCCCTGATTGCGTTGCCGACTTCAACTGTTTTTGGTCCGCCTGGACTCATTTTGCCTATTCGGTACATGAGTAAAAGCGAAGCAACAACTGCTATGACGCCGGCGATTGGTGCAATCCAAAAGACAACTGGATTAACCGATAATGATGCTAAAGCTTGTAAGGGTATGAACATATTTGACAAGCGGTGTCCATATTCCTTATATATTTTTCCAAAAAAAATTAGCTGTTACACATCAAAAACATGAATTTTAAGTATAGAAAACAAATTTTTTGTTTCCGTGTTTGGTTGCATTTTTAAGCAAGCCAACCCTATTTCAAATAAGTCTAACCAAAAGTGATAGAGTGATGCCTTCGAGATTAATAGTTGTTAAGTAAGTAATACAACAAGTTTTATTAAGGTTGCAATCGCTATTAAACTGAGGTTAACGTTTGGTAATTAAACCAAAATTCGAGGCAGAAGTTGAAGAGTACCTATCATTCAAAAGCAAACCAACCCGCGAAGCCTACGCAACAGGCTTCAGACTATTCTTAGAGTATTACCAAGGCAAATATGGACAAACCCACAACTTTAACGATTTCTTAAACAATATCTTTGAAGAATTCAAAAAGCCTCTCCGCGAACGTAAACGCGTCGCTGAAACAGAATTAAAGGAATACATTGAATTCCTAAAACAAAAAGGGAACTCTAACAATTCAGTTAGGGTTTACTTTGCAGCCATGCAGAATTTCTTAAAGTTTAAGCAAATTATGGTTTCTATGGATTTTATCGGGAACATGCCCTCGCCGGTTGGTCAAAAAATCAATGAAAAACACGAATGGCATATAGAACAAATAAAAGAGTTTGTCGATAAATCCCCAAGTTACCGCGAAAAAGCCTTAATCCTCTGCATATTCCAGTCTGGGCTAGGTATCAATGAAATAATCGAATTGAATTATGGAGACGTCCAGGAAGAGTTAGAAAAAGGAACTTTGCCGCTTTACCTAAAACTTGTACGGAAGAAAACTCAGATAAAATTTAAAACGTTCTTTGGTAGAGACGCCGTATATTATTTGCGCTTGTATTTGGCGACTAGAAAAGACCTCAACCCTGAAAGTCCTTTGTTTGTTAAGGAACGATTAAGAGGTGGTGAGGAAAGAATAACCGATTGTGCGGTCCAGCAAAGTTTTTCGGAAATGGCAAAGGACTTGAGTTTTATTAAACAGAATGGTGGCTTCAACCCAGCGCGGCCTCATTCGTTGAGGGCTGCTTTTAATTCTCGGTTAATGGGGAAAATTGATCAAGAATTAAGACAGTTCTGGATGGGTCACTCTATAGGCGCTCAAAATTTGGCTTACTTGAATATGCCAACGGATGATCTGAGGGCTTTATACTTGAGTGCTGAGGAATTTTTGAAAATTGAGAAAAGTTCTAAAGAAGAAATGTCTGGAAAAACCGCCAACACTGAAGACTCTAAAAAACTTACTGAATTACAGAACCGTTTTGAAGTGAAAGAACGAATAATCGACGCTTTAGTTAAAGATGTAATGGAAAAAAGCTTAGAACTTGAAGCCTTCAAAGAAGAATTACTGGATTTAAGAACAGTTGTGACTCCATTAATAGGAATAGCTGAGAGACAACTAAGAGTTTACAGTCGAACTCGAGACCTACATGCAGAGACAGCGCCAAAACTTGAAGCCATCAATTCACCGCTCGCCAAACAAGCGCGGGAATCTGAACAATACCTAACGGCTGAAGCTGATAAACTGCAGAAAGAGCTTGATTTAGCAAAACAAATACTCAACAAAAAACAGGCTTAAACCATGAAACACAAACCCAAACTAAAAAACAGCTAACTTTTATTTTCCATGTTTTTCAGAATTTCTTTTAATGTTTGCCTAAGATCCGATGTTTTAAGAATCATTTCAATTGCTCGTTGTTTATTTTGTAAATCATTAAGCTTTTTGCGGCCCGTTTCAGTCACTTGGTAAACAGGTTTCAACGTTTCCTTATCAATCACTTTTTCAACGATCCCCTCTTTAATCAATGCCTTAAGATAATCAAGAAGAGTTTGTCTTGCTATTCGATTTCCAGAATTTACAACAATTCCGCAATCCACACAAACAAATTCTTGAGCTTCCCGATCCTCAACAATACGCGACGATTTGCAGCTAGGACAAACAAATTTTGAAGGAATATTAACAAGTTGCCTAACTAATTCGCTCCAAGTCGCTTTCTTCTTTTCTGCAATGAATGCCGCAACCTCAAGTTTACCGACCACAAGTATACACATCCAGACTTAATCTAAGCAAAAAGACTTATTAAGGTTATGAGTAGTATACTATTGTATACCTCGGTCTGGAGAGGTATACTCTAAAACAAAGCGTAGGTTAGTTGCAGAGTTTTAGACCAAATAGTTTGAGCTAAAAGCTCAGGAATTGAATTGAAATGACTGAAGAACAAGAATATGGATTCCATTTTAAAAACTCTAAACCCACAATCGACCCAGCCGAAAACATAAACTTCGCTGGCTGCATCCTAAAAACTACAGCCTCCGAGTTTGAACGAATCAAGAAATTCATACTTGAAGAAACCAATGCTCGTATAATCTTTCAAACCCGGAGCGAACGCTACCTCAAAATTGTTTTCGCCAACCCAACCCCAACAGAGTAATAGGCTGCTTTTAAAATGTCAAAGGTAAATCAGAAGCCTAAAACAGTTCAGGAAGCAATAGATTATTTTCATAGTCGATATCCAGAGGCAGAGGTTTTTGTGGCGACTATTCGAGAGATTCTCGGCTTAGAAGAAGGCGAACCGAGCCCACCGGGACTAAATGAAACAGTAGAAGCTTTCAATAAATCCCAAAACCCAGATCAAGAAGAAGAATTAGACGACGATGACACCTATGACAACTATGACAGCTACGATGAAATGACGGCGAACCTTTCAAAAAAACATACAGAGCGACAACCAACCAAAACAACAATTCCAGAATCTGAAAGGGCGGGCATAATAGCGAATTTTAGAGCAAGCTACCCATTCCGAAAAGACGTTACCGACGACGAGATAATAAACAATTACTCGAAAGAATCAACACCCAGTAACACAATAACAGTGCAACCAACTCCTATTCAGATAAGTAAACCTCAAACCGTTCCCCTAACGAGTAACACAATAACACCACCCCAACCAACCGTTAATAGAATAGATGAAGCAACCCTTACCTTCTGGAAAAATCAAACAAGAGATGCAATCTATCAATGGAGCTGTCGATTAACCACAGAATCACACGAAGAAGAGGAATATCTCTGGACAAAAGAAGGAATAAATCTAAGACAAAGACTCCTCAAAACTAACGGAAACCTAATAGGCGTAAAAGGTCTCCAAGGCGTTGGAAAAACAGCGTTAAAAGAGGCCTTAAGTAATTACTTACGCGAAAACGGCATAAAAATCCAGTCATGGAAATGGGTTGGAAAGCCAAAAACAGACATAGCAGAAAAAATAAGTAAAGATACATCATTTCTTGATGAATATGATGAATCCTATATACACGAACTTTTTGAGACTCTTTGGAAAGATGCAGAACAACACACACAGTCAAACGCAATATTTGACATCGCTGAATATATCCGCAAACGTATAGGCTTAGACAGCGCAACAGATATCAAAGACTACTACCTCTTCACACGCAAAAATGATTCTTCAACAGTTACAGACAACTTTGATCTCTGGCATAAAATAATTAACCTATGTCCTTTAATGGAAAAAACTCTTGGCAGCACAAAAGTTAATCTAATAAAAAATAAGCAGATAATGGAAGAGATAGAAACTACAGGAAGCTTCATTCTTGATCTGTGCGACTACAGCCGATTAACCATTAACCAAATGACTAAAGACCTTAACGGTATTCAAGCGTTCTGGGAAAACAACCTTTGCACCAACGGCTGCGACGGAGTATACAATCAAAAAGGTAATTTGATTATTTTCTTCCAAGCAGAACTATTCTATGGACATCATTTTTTAGGTAAAATGAAAGTTATAGACTTAAAACCATTCACTCCTGACGAAATGACGTCTTACTTTTTCTCCCGATTTCCGTTAAATAATCCTTTTGAAAAAGATGCTATCCCTGAAATCGCAGCACTCAGCCGGGGAATAATGAGACGATTCAAAAACTACATCAACATAGCTCTGGAAAACAGTGTTGAGGGCTCAATGATAACAAAACAGAACATCACTCAATGGATTGGACTGGAACAAATAGTAAAAGACATGGAGTTAGAGTTGATGACTATATTTCCCAAAGAAAAAGAGCATCGCATAATCGCTGTTAAACTGTTACGCTATCTAAGAGAAAAAGGTGGTTCAGCCTATCAAACCGAAATTGCTAACGAAGTATTTTCAGGCGCAAAAATGAAAGCTTCAAGGGTTCTCTGCAAACTTGAGAGTTATACCGGATACATAACGCGGTCACGAGATAAAACAGGGGATTACAAAGTTAGTTTAATTTAAGGAGAGAGCGGACGGGAGGTGAGAGTTTGGAAAGAAACGATGTTATGGTAGTAGTTGGGGGAACTTCTGCTAGACGATTCTTAGACCTGCTCAACGAGAATTACAGCAACAGTAGGCTGGTAATTAGAAAGACAGGCGCTTAAACAGGTGTTATTGTGTTACTATACCAAATTTTCTTTTTTATTTAAAAAATTGAAAGGTGTAAAAAAACTTGGACGAATCAGATAAAGAAAAAATAACATTGAAAAAACTTAACGAATTACCAATACTTGAACGGCTACAGTTACGAGACTTATTGATAAGTAATCTTCTCTCTGAGGATGAAGACCTGAAGACCTTAACTCCTGAGGAAGAAGCCAAAATCGAGCAAGAATTAGCTGTAACACGTGAAATGTTTTGGCAGATAATTGAATGGTCTTCAGATGAAAAAGCGTTGACATTATTTCCTCGGCTAACTAAGAAGGAGTTAACAGACCTTCGCGCAAAAATAGCAGAAGTTAGAGCAAAAGAAGACGAGACCTAAAGACTTGGTGTAATCACCGAAAAACTTGATGTGATAACATTGGCGCAAGATACATGCAACTTGGAACCAAAGAAGCAACGGGATAAGCTGTTTCGCTGTTTAAGCGGTGTAATAGACGTTTCTAAGACTAAATTCGATATGGAAAAAGCTTCTAACTCTGACCGGCAAAAATGGGCTAAAGTAATTGTCGCTGCAGTTCAAGCATACGGCAAAATCCTAAACGACGCAGATATTGAACAGGTTAAGCAGCGGCATGAAGTCTTAGAGAAAACGGTGAGTAAAATATGAGTGGCAGTTTAAAAAACAAAGTTGCTCGCCTTGAAGCGAAAATTCAGCCACAAACCGATAAAGAAGCTGAAGAACAGAAGCAAAGATCAGAAGCCCTTGATTGTTTACTCAAGGAACTAATTGAATTAAGTAAACTTGAAGAAATAGCAGATAGGTTTTTGACGCCTGAACAACGATACGATAAACAAATGGCTGAAATTGAAGAGTTAGTCAGGTCTGAAGAGTTAGCCGCGTTAATTAACAAGCATGCTAAAGAAGCGGGTTTGCAATGAGCGGTTGTTTTTTTACACCACCATAAAACCTAAGTTTTCGTGAGATCGGCTTTTAAAAAAACATACATTAAAAAAATTAGGAAACAAACAGTAACTTCTAAAGGCGTCTCAATTGACCGAGTCGAACACAGCTTTAACACCGTTCTTTCACATCTACGGCAAGTTGGAACCTACAAGCAAACACTCGCTAAACATAACGTTCTAGTTATATACAGTTGCGTTAGAAGATGCCTCGAACACTCAGCCTCAGACGCACTTGACCTAGCCATTGAATTTGAGCATTTCAGGGAATACGACAACACAGACGACTTCATAGAACACTTAGAGAAACAACACGCAGTTTCTAAAACTTACTGCGACGCCGCCCTTGAAGACATGGCTTTAACAGAACTCAAAGAACACGCTGAAATCTTAAACAAACAAATAATCAGCAAACACGAAATAGCCGTTTCAAGGCACGAATACTATTATCTTAAGAGATGTGAAAGCGAACTACAAAAACTAAAGCACAAAAATGATGGATGGCCGCTTAGTCTCTGTTAAAACCAAACCTTTCGAGACATATGAGGCAAACCCAAACCCAACTCTTAAACTTTCGACCATCAACCAACCCTTTTCTAATTGAAGCCTCAACAATCCAGTTTAATTCAACAGGAAAACCAAAGAGAAGGCAAGGTCGAAGAGGCAATTATCTAACAGCCCCAGAACTAACAGAAATAATTCAAGGCTTCTATTTTTCAAGGAGCAAAGACGATAAACAACGTATCTTACAGAAATATGGCCAAAAAAAGATTAGGCATGGACTAGCAATTTGCCGGCTGGACCTTGGCAAGCAGGGCAGAATAATAAAGTACAAGTGCGGTTTGCATGGTTCAAAATACTTAGTTTACTCTTCGATGGGATATGAGGACGGTTGCCGCGTTCGCTGCTTCGTGGAAGGCGGATGTCGCACAAATACCCACTTCGACTCCTATCTTTTCAGAGGGACAGATAGATCGTTTGCCGAGCAAAGCGAAAACGAATAATAAAATATGTCGTTTTTAGACATAAAGCCTCGAATAAACTCCAAATTAATTAGAAGCGAACCACATGAGCGAACGGCAAAAAATAATAAGAGAAATCAACGGAATCACAAAGGAAAACGACTCTTACAGCGATTTTTCTCTGGAACAACTCTATGTTGTCCTCGGAAGACTTCAAACCAGACAACAAACCCAAGCACCGCAACGTCAAGAAATCCCAAATTCTCTCGACAACAAACACTTAACCCTGGGCAATTCCGTATTTGGGGAAAAGCCCGGCATGATAGGCGGAAAAATCATCAAACCAACAGATTCAACCTACACTGCAATGCCAGAGCCTCTTCCAGAGCTCACTATTGGCAATACTTTGTTTAACGTTCCAATGAATAATTATTATAACGCAAAAAACCCCTGGAAAATAGACCAGAACAAAAAATAGGCATGAAAAAAGAGGTGAAAAAATGAGCAAAAAACAATCAATCACACAACCAACATTGAAGTCAGGCGTAGGCTACCCAAACCATTTTGATTACTTTTTAATATTTAAAAATCAATTAGACTTAGACAATTGGGTCGAGCATTTCAAGCCGATACAATTCGCAGACAAACTGTTTTTGTACGGCGGCAAAATGATTCAATTACAAATTGAACCGGAGCCAACGCCAAAGACTGAACCTGCAAAACCTGCCGAACGCATACCTTTTTCAGCCGGAAAAAGCCAATCCTTCACCACCGATGGATTAGGCAGAATATCAAAGCCTTTCTAAACTTCAACTCTTTTATTTTTTTTATTTTAATTTCTTTTAAAGTTTCTAAAATGGGCAGGAGTGTGAATTACGTTTGAGCTGAGAAGAGGGTAAAAACTCGCTCAAGCGCAATCCACACTTAAAACATTCGGTGACTTTAACAAAAAAAGAAAATGAGGGTTAAGTCTTTTCTTAACTGTCTTCAGCAATCACTAGAACAGTGTTTTGGATATGTTCGCTGATTAAATCGCACAGTAACTTTTCTGGGGTTATTCCCATAAGCTCCGCTCTTTCATTTAACGCTTGAAGTTTTCTGGCGCTTAAGTTGAATGTAAATGTTTTCATTTAATTTTCACCTCCAAACACGTTGAGAATTACTATATTTCTATTTTTGCCAATGTTCTCGAGGCGTTCGATTTCAACGTGAATTTTACAGGTTGACCCATCAGTACTGCATAAGCTTCTATGAGTTGACCGCGAAAGGCAGCGGTCCCAGAAAAGACAAGTCAAAAAACCTTGTCTCCTGGAAACATAGCCGCTGAAACAGCTTTCGCCATGATCTTCTTGAATTGTTTTTTGACAGCGGCTTTAGATGTGCAGTTGACAAAGTCCTCAAGAGTTATGGATAGTGGCTTTTCGCTGTAGGTTTTCTGTTTAACTTCCCATTCCTTAAAGTTGTTTGATACGCCGATTGTGAGGACCGCGTAGAGGTTGAAGACGTCGATCTGGGTTTTGAGCCAGCCTTCAAGGTTTAGAATAGTGTTGATTTGTTCTTTAGTGTATTTTATCAATTAAATCACAGCTCCTTAGTCGCTGTTGCCTTCGACGTGACCACATTCAATGCAGTCGTCGGTTCCATAAGCAATATTATATTCGAGTTTGCCGCCACATTCAGGGCAGACTTTTTTTGTTTGGGTTATTTGTGCGCTCATTTTGCTTCAATTCCTTGTTACAATCATTGTAACACAGAAGTGTTATTTAAGCGTTACTATGGTTGAAATTAACCAATGTTACACAATAGTAATGGTTAAATAACCATATCAACCAATGATACACAGGTGAAAACTTACAATGCGTGACTATATCTTAACTCCAAGTGAACGGCAAATTATCAAAAAATACATAGAAACAGGCGACAAACTCGAAGGCTTCCGGGTCCTACTTTGCCGAGTGAGAAAACACGACTCTAAACCCATAATGAACGATGAAGAATTAATCAAACAGTTCTTAGCCAAAACAGGAACAGTAAGATAAAATCAAAATGTAAAAAGAAGGCTGATTAGAGATTAACTCAAATAAAAGTAATAGTCGGTTAATAGTTGTTAAAGTTGGCACCAACGGCATAACCCGCGATGGCAAGCTGGATGAAAAAGAAATGGAAAACCTAGCTAGCCAAATAGCCAAAACCACCAAACAAGGCGACAAAATAGTTCTTGTAACTTCAGGAGCAGTTGCGGCTGGCATCGCAGAGCTTGAAATCCCTCCCAAACCTAAAGATGTAGCGTTCCAGCAGGCAGCCGCAGCCACGGGGCAGAGCGTTTTGATGGCAAAGTATCGGGAGCTTTTTAAAAAATTTGGTTTGAAAGTTGCTCAAATCCTCCTAACTGCCGAGGACCTCTCCAGCAGGGCATCATACGTTCACACCTGCGACGTCCTGGCTTTACTGCTTAAAATCGGTGTCGTCCCAATCATAAACGAAAACGACGTGGTCTCAGTGGACGAATTAATGCGGACTGAAGGCTACAAAGTAAATTTCAGCGACAACGACATCCTCTCAGTGCTCGTTGCTGGAGCAGTCTGCGCCGACTTAGTCATCATCCTCTCTGACGTTGAGGGATTGTACACTTCTGATCCCTCCCAACCAGGAGCCGAACTCATCAAAATCGTCGACGAAATCACCACCGAACTCAAAAGCTCGCTGAATGGCAAGAGCAAGTTGGGGAGAGGCGGCATTCAAAGCAAAATCAAAGCCGCTGAAATTGCCACTTCCTGCGGCATAGCCGTGGTAATAGCAAATAGCCGAAGAGAAAACGTCATATTGGATATTCTTGCGGGTAAAGATGTTGGCACCTATTTTAAGCCTCAAAGTCGCATGCCCGCGGTGAAACGTTGGATAGCTTATGGTGCTGCGGTGAAAGGTCAAATTCATGTTAACGAGGGCGCAAAAAAAGCCATTCTTGACGGCTCCAGCCTTCTCCCCGTCGGGGTAGTACGAGTTGTGGGCAACTTTAGTGTTGGCGAAGTAATAAGCCTCATTGACGAAGAAGGCGCAGCGTTTGCGAAGGGCAATCCCAACTTCAGCAGCAGCGAGTTAAACCTAATAAAAGGCTTACAAGTAACTGAAGTACACAAAAAACTCGGCGCCGATAAGTCTAAAGATGTTATTGAGCACCGAAACATCCACCTACTTGAGGAAGAAAAATGATAAAGGAAATATGCCTAAAAGCCAAAACAGCCGTTTTCGAAATGGGTAAGCTTTCATCGGACGCCAAAAATGTAGCGCTTTGCAGAATGGCAAACGCCTTGGAAGCGAACGCAGAGAAGATTTTGGCTGCTAACAAAACGGATGCTGAAGCTGCAAAAGCCAAAGGCGTCAAAGCAGCACTACTTGACCGTTTAGCGTTGGACCACAAGAAAATCGAAAACATGGCTAAAGAACTTCGCGAGGTTTCAGCGCTTCCCGACCCCATCGGCGTCATCCTTAGCAGCTGGACACGCCCAAACGGCTTAATAATCAGCCAAGTCCGCGTTCCCCTCGGAGTAGTCGGCGTAATCTACGAATCACGTCCCAACGTCACTTCGGATTCAGCAGGAATCTGTATCAAATCGGGGAATGCCGTGATTCTAAGAGGCGGTTCAGACGCGTTAAACTCCAACGTCGCCATCGGCGAAGTGTTGCGAGATGCCTTATCTGGAACAAAGGTACCTGTCGACGCTATCCAAGTGGTGAATTCTCCAGACCGAAAAGTTGCAGAGGAATTGATGGGCATGCGAGAATACATTGATGTGCTGGTACCCCGTGGCGGTGCAGACTTAATCAAGACTGTAGTTGAGAAATCGCGGATTCCCGTCATTGAAACTGGAACGGGCAACTGCCATGTTTACGTTGAAGATGACGCAGACCTCGACAAAGCAACCCCCATCGTAATAAACGCTAAATGTCAGCGCCCCGGAACATGCAACGCAGCCGAGAAACTACTAGTTCACAGCAAAATCGCCAAACAATACCTGCCTGTTGTTATTGCCGAGTTACGCAAGAACGGCGTGGAAGTCCGTGGCGACGAAGAAACCCGCAAAATCCTCCCCGACGTAAAAGCTGCAACCGAAAAAGACTGGGGCACCGAATACCTCGACTTAATCATAGGCGTAAAAGTGGTCCAAAACCTTGATGAAGCCATCACGCACATCAACAAATATGGAACCAAACACAGCGATAGCATCCTAACCCGCGACTTCGCCAAAGCCATGAAATTCATAAAAGAAGTCGATTCAGCAGCAGTCTACTGGAACGCATCCACACGCTTCACCGACGGCAACCAATTCGGCTTAGGCGCTGAAATCGGAATAAGCACCCAAAAACTTCATGCACGTGGACCTATGAGCGCCCAGCACCTCACCACAACAAAATATGTGATTTTGGGCGACGGTCAAACAAGAAAATAACTGTTGCCTCTGAAATCCCCATTTTCCTTCCTTAAGCACTATTTTTCAACATAACAATGGCATCTGAAGACGCCGATTCGGACCTCACCCTGCAGGTTATGCACTGAAATCCATTTTTTCTTATCCTATTGACGGGTAGAAGAAGACAGTGGATGTGTGCAGGTCAGTGTCTTCTTCTTTTAGTTATATGAGCGTTTTGGGCTTGTTGGAAAGAATAAGAACGGGCTTTTCTGCAGGATTTCAGCCGTTTTTCTTCATTTATTATTTTTCTAATAAGATACCGTTAGATTTGAGAAGATTATTGACTTGCATTTATAAGCCTAATCCTGATTGGATCAAATAAGTAGGTGTCCGTTGTTTTTTAGAGAGTGAAAAAGCTTAAAACGAATTTTATTAAAATAAAGTAACCATGGCAAAGTTAAGAGCAATAGGCGGCATCGCAACTACCCTCGCGTCACTCTCCACGCTGCTTTTCGCCCTTATGGGTCTTACAGAGTTTAACTCGTATTCGGGGCAATCGTTTGTTGGATATTTGCTCATGGCGTTCCTTGGGATTTTTTTCCTCGCCGTGGGTTGGGTTGGGGCGGGGTTTTCGATAAAAGGGAAACGTTTTGGTTTAGCATTAACGGGGGCGGTTCTTGTTTTATCTTCATGTGCGGATGAAACGGTGGTTTTGTCTTATGCCCCCTCGCGCCCATTGTTACATCGCCGATATTTTTTTAGGGTAAACTGATATTTCTGCAGTTCCTTTTCGCTTTAGCCGGTGTAATTCTTATAGTCATTGATAGACACAAGTTTACTTAGAAAACAAAGTTTAGTTAAAAAAAAAATAAAAAAAATTTTTTGATGCTCCATAGAAGAGCGCGATTACTTTTCCTCGAAATACTAACCGTGTATTGAGGGGATAAGAGCGGTTAATTGGTGAGATGCTGGCGTTAGGAGTTGCAGAACGAGATCGGGGAATAAGCCTAAGATGAAGAGTGCGGCGACGAGGATGAATACGGGTATTAGTAGGCGTTTGTTTTCTTTGATTGGTGTTTCGTCTTTGGCTTTCTTGCCGTATCCGATGTTCATGAGCCTGAATATGTATGCTGTTTGTAGCACGCTTGTTAAGACTCCGATGACGGCGAGCCAAGCCAGGTTTGCTTGCAATGCAGCGGTGAAAACAAGGTATTTTCCTATGAATCCTCCAAGAGGAGGAACACCTGCGAAAGATAAGCCCGCAATCACCAAGGCTAAACTAGCCCAAGGGGCTTTCTTGCCGAATCCTGCAAAGTCACTAAGAGTCCTTATGCCGTAGGTGTTAATGATGCCTATTGTCATGAATGCTAAAGCGGTGGTTATTCCGCCGATTAGGAAGAAGTAGAGGTTACCTGACAAGCCCAAGGAGGAGACGCTTGTGATGGCGACGAGATTGTATCCGACGTCTGCGACGCAGATGTATGCTATTAAGCGTTTGATGTTGTTTTGGATTAAAGCGAAGACATTGCCAACAACCATGGTTACTGCTGCGAGGATTGCGAGCATGAATGTCCAGTCTAAGACTTGGTTTGGACCTGTTGGGATGATGATGTAGAGTAAGATTCTGATGAGGATATAGTAGCTGCCTTGGTCAACCAATGCAGAGAGGAAGGCTGCAGATGGTGCTGGGGCGGCTGTGTATGCGTCAGGTAACCAGAAGTGGAAGGGAACGATTGCTGCTTCAATAGCGTAGCCAGCTGCAATGAACACGAAGGCGATTATTAGCAAGTTCTTGTCGGAGCCAACCAAAGTTGTAGCGCTTAAGGCTTCCCTGATCGTGCTATAATTTAGACTGCCTGTTAATCCGTAGATAATCGACATTCCAAATAATACGAATGCTGAGGCTATGATGACCATGACGAGAAACTTTAGGGTGGCATTGAGGCTGAACGCGTTCTTTCGGTACATCATCAAAAACGCTGCGGCTGCGGTTGCTGATTCCCAGAATATGAAGAATGTTAGGAGGTCGCCCGAGAGGACTGCGCCCAAGAGTGCGGCGGTTAAGATGAACATTATGGCGAGGTAGCGGTCTGAAGGACGTTCGTTTGAGTTAACGAAGAAAACCGTGTAAACCAGCACGACTGAGCTGATGGCTACTATGATTATGGCCATGTAAATGGATATGGCGTCGATTAGGAAGGAACTTGAAACCGCCGTAGATACGCTTCCATCCAACGCTAAGTTTTGTGGCGCCGGGTTAGCGGTGCTGTAATAGCTAAAAGCAAGGTTGGCTACGGTCGCGCCTGCAAGGAGGAAAACAGCTAAAACCCATCCAAGTGTAAGTGCGGTCTTGTGGCTTTCATGTTTCCTGATTACCCTAAAGATAGGGATGGTAAGTAAAGCTGCCATTACTAGTGTAAATATTGGCAGTATAACGTCTATAATTTGTACCATAGTTTAAGCACCTCCAAAGGTCACAGTTTGAATTAGATTCATGAAGAACGTTGGGTAGATTCCGATGAGAACCACCAGGACAACCAAGATTGCTAACGAGACCTTCATGTAATTAGGTATGTCGACGATTTTATGTTTCTCATGACCGGGTTCAGTTGCAAGAACTTCAGCTTCTTCCATGCCATGCACATCTTTGGGTTCCCCAAGGAACACCTTAGAGATGAATCTTAGCGAATATGCGAGCGAGAACACCGTTGCTATGAGCATAAGTGCTGTGGGTATAATGTAAAAACTGTTGAGGCCACCAGTTAAGTTGATTATTTGAATGGCGCCGACGAATATTAGGAATTCACTGATAAAGCATGCCAGTGGTGGTGCTCCAGCAATGCTCAGTGCCGCTATGGTTCCTGAAACAGTTGAGAACGGCATCTTACTTGCTAAGCCACCCATTTTGCGGATATCACGCTCCTCGGTTTGATGCATGATGCCTCCTGCCGTAAGGAAGAAGAGACCTTTGCTTGCAGCATGGGTAACGATGTGCAATACTGTTCCAACTATTGCGATGGCTGAGGCAGATGCAAGAAGCACTGGGTTGTTGTCAGCTAATGCGACAGGGAATAGTGAGAGCCCAAACATGATATAGCCCATGTGAGCGATGCTCGAATAGGCGATTAAACGCTTTATGTCGGTTGCAACCAATGCAAGGAACGAACCGAAGAACGCTGTGATTACTCCGATTATTGATAATGTGTAAAGGAAGCTTGTTCCGAACGCTGATCCGACTGCTGGGAAAACAATTCCGAAGGATAAGCGTAAGATGGCGTAAGCCCCTGCGCTTATAATGACTCCGCTTAAGAGTGCGGACATTGGTGCAGGTGCTTCTGAGTGGGCGTCGGGTAGCCACATGTGGACTGGAAAAACAGCCATTTTCACTGCAAACCCAGCGGTTAATGCAATGAGGATCCATTTGATCACGTCTGGAGCAGCTGAGACTAAGGCGGCTTGTGCAGCAAACATGTCTGTGGTGCCCGTTAAGTAGTAGATTGCTCCTATACCCAGCAGCACGAAGACAGCGCCTGCGTGGGTAAAAAGGAAGAGTTTAAACGCAGATTTGTACGAGTTTCGATATCCCCATTCACCAACTATGAAGTATGCAGGGACAAGCATGAGTTCCCAGCAGAAGTAGAATAGGAGGAGGTTGCTGGTTAGGAAGACTCCGACTAAACCGACGGAGAGCATGCAAAGGAGCGCGTAGTATGCTGGGAGGTTCTTTTTTCCAGCCATGTAGTTGACTGAGAATAGGGCAGCTGCGAAGATTAGAACTAAGCTGATTAGGGCGACTGACGCGCTGATGCCATCGAGAAAAAGTGAGAAATTGGTGTTGCTTAATGATGGAATCCATGTGTAGGATTCTGTGTAAACGTGTTTTGCGCTGTCAAGAATCGTTGGAATTGTGGACAATACCAAGAGGATGTTGACTAACGCGATTAAAGCAACGAACATTGCTGCTGCTTTAGGCGATTTCTTTCCTGCTAAGTAAACGAAAGGTATGCTTATGGATGGAATTGCAAATACTGCTAAAAGAATTGGTAGCGTCATTTTGTTACACTCCTACAGTCAATATTATCAGCACAACGATTAGTATGAAGCCGAGCACTGCTGCGGCAACATAGTTTCTAAATGAATCTGAGGGCCCTTGCTTGAGGGCTGTTGCGTGTCCGGGTTCTGCGGCTTCACTCACATCGGTGCCTAATGTGTCAGGGTATCTTCCGAACAATGCGTTCTCGACTCGTGTAAGTCCGCCTGCTAAGCGCTCAAAGCCTTTGGAGACAGCACCATAAAAGTCGTCGAAGAAGTAAGCGTGTTTGAGTGTTGCCATGAGGGGGTTGTTGCTTCCTGCAAAGTTTCGGATTCCCTGGTAGCCTTTGTAATAGGTGTAGTAAGCGAGTAATCCGGTGGGTATGAGCAATACGATGAAGATGGGGAACTCTATGTTCGTGAAGGCCCCTAGTAAGCCTTCAGCTAAGTTTACATGCATGAAACTTGCCACCAGTGGCTCTGATAAGCCCCAAACGATGCATAAACCTGCAAGGATTGCTGCGGGGATAAGCATGACTTTGGGTGCTTCGTGAACATGCTGTTTTTGCAGGTGCTCAGATTCTTTACCCATAAACGCCAAACTAAACATACGTACAACGTATGCGAAGGTTATGGCTGCAGTTGCGTAAAGCAAGATTATCTGAATAAGGTTGCCTGTGTCGGTTACGCTGGTAATGATTAAGCCTTTGCTAAAGAACGCTGCGAATGGCGGCAAACCGCTGGTGGTTATAATCATTATGGCCATTAGAATGAAGGATATGGGCATAGTTTTTCTTAAACCGCCCATCAAACGCATGTCGCGAGTGCCGATGGCGTGTATGATGCCGCCTGCCAAGAGAAATCCGAGGCCTTCGAAAAATGCGTGGCTTACCATGTGGAATAAACTAGCAAACCAGCCGATTGAGGCAGCACCGTCTACAGCTGCACCTAATCCAGCCATCATGAAGCCGATTTGACTTACTGTTGAATAGGCGAGTACTCCTTTGATGTCTGTTGTGGTTAGGGCAAGTGTTGCGCCGACTACGGCAGTTAAAACACCTACCCAAGATACTGTTGCAAACCAGAATTGTGTACCCAACGCAGTGATCAGCACGGGTGCAACCGAGAATATGAGTATGAACCTTGCCAGCAAGTAAATACCTGCTTTGACCATAGTGGCAGCGTGTAAAAGGGCGCTGACTGAAGTTGGAGCTTCCATTGCGCTGTAGAGCCAAGTGAACAATGGAAGTTGAGCAGACTTTGCGATTGCTCCACCTAAAACAAGGAAAGCAACAACAACCATTAAGTCGACGTTAAAGCCGCCTGCCTGAATACCGTTTATTACTCCATGGAAACTGAAGGTATTGAACATCAAGTAGAGGATACCTATGGCGGCAAGCAGAGCGATGTCGCCAATGCGGGTCATTATGAAAACTTTGACACCTGCTTTGATTGATTCAGGTTTTTTGTACCAGAATGAAATCAAAGCGTAAGAGCATAAGCCTACCATTTCCCAGAAGATGAACATCTGCAGCATGTTGTCAGCGATTACTAAGCCAATCATGGAGCCGATGAAGAGCAAGATGAGGTAGTAGTACCGAGTTAAGCCTTCTTCGCCTTTCATGTAGCCGATTGAGTAGACGGCGATGATTAAAGCGAAAAATGCGACGAGGCACGTGAATAGGACGCTGAGGGGGTCAATGTAGACGCCAGCGTTAAGTCCGGGAATCCATGATACGGAAAACTCTGTGGCGGCGCCTGTGCCAGACCATATACTTGGCACTAACGAAATCGCTAAAACTGCCGTAACGGCTGCAATTGCAACGACAAAGTAGTTTCGGGCTTTGTCACTGTACTTGCCGATGACCGGTACGAATAAGCTTGCAAAGAGTGGGATAACCCAAACAAACCATGCTGAGAATTCTTCAAGAATCATTGCATTTCATCCTCGCTTTCGCCTTTGTCTTTTAGCATCTGTATTATTTTGCCCATGTCGCTTGTGCCGTATTTTTTGGATACGATGACGAGCAACGCTAAGATTACGCCGCTGACTGCGGTGTCAGTTGAGAACGCTAAGATAAGGAACGCTTGCCCTAAGCCAACACCCATCGAGGACGTAAGCATCACGAAGTTCAACGTCGCTGCGGTTGCAATTAACTCGACGGATATGAAGACTTTTATGAGTTGACGATTGGTGAGCAAGCCATAGATTCCAATTGCCAGCATAACTAGAGATAAAATGACAAAATCCATCATGGATCAACCTTTTTCTTCTTCTCATGCAAGACAATGGCGATTCCAAGCGCCACTGTCAAAATAACAATCGCCTGCAACAAAACGTCCAAACCGCGAACATTCCAGAGGGCATCACCAAAATCAAGGTTAGAAGTTGTTCCCGTTGAACCAGAAACATTAAGGAAAATCGCGGGTAACGATAGAACGGCGCCGATTCCAATCAACGCGCCGGTGCGTTGAGGGGAAGTTTTCTTTTTTGGTTTATCACCCAACATTTCGCCTGACAGGAACAAGATAGATAACGTGCCAACGCCCACTGCAAATTGGAAGACAGCGGCAAAGATTGCGCCGTTTTCCACGTAGATTAATGAGGTAAAAAGGAAAGTCGCAGCTAACGCAGCTACGGCATATATTACTTCGTCAAGGAACAGGGCTAATATGGCTGAGATTATTAGGCCTACTGCGAGGATTTCAAAAATCATTTCGGTGTGGACTCCTTAGCGTTTGAATAGGGTTTTTGAATTAATGCACATTTGTCAGTTGTAGCTAACTCATAGAAAACTGAACTTTTGATTGCACCTCTGGGACAGCTTTCCACGCATTGATGACAGAAAATACATTTATCAAACCTAATTTGGGGGCGTCTTTTACCTTCCACTTCAACTATTTCAATCGCTGCAGCAGGGCAATCTCGAACGCACACCCTACAGTTGGACCCAACTATGGACCTTACATCTAAAGTTAAGCCGCCTGAGCCCGTTCCGATGTCGATAACGTTGCAAGATTCAATCGTATAAACTGTTTTGCCGCGGTCATCTTCTGGAAGTACCGGTTTTACGAAGGGGTACTTTGTTGTTGCTGGCTTTGTGAATATGTGTGATGCTGCCCGTCTGAATATTGGAGATATGCGTGATTTTTTCTTTTCAGTCATCTGTTTACACCAACGGATAAACCCATGTTACTAATGCGACGGTAAGCATCAATGATAGCAACGCAGCGGGCAATAGAATTCTCCAGTTACCAGAGAGGACTTGGTCGATACGGAAACGGGCAAACACAGTTGTAATGTACTCAGATATGAGTACGACTACGAGCAGTTTGAGCACAAACCATATGGTGTACCAGATCCAGGATGGACCAAAGATTACAGGACCGTATGGTCCGCCAAGGAACAACTCCACCACTAACGCTGAACCGAAAACCACCTGGACATCACGGGTCAAATGTAGGAAAGCAAGTTTGGCACCTGTGAACTCAGTTTCTAATCCGCCGACGAGTTCGCTTTCGGAATGTGGAACGTCGAAGGGGTCTTTTTCAAGTTCTGCCTGCATGGTTATTACGAATAAGACAAACGCCCATGGCGCCATAAGGATGAATGGAAGGAAGGTACCTGCTTGAAGCGAAGCTATATTTGCAATTTGCAGAGCACCGGCACCTCCGGCGATGAATGCGGGTGTTAAAGCAATTAGGAAGAGTGGTATGTCGTAGCCTAAGAATTGGGTTAAAACTCTTGCGGAACCGATTGTGCCGTATGGGTTGCATGATGCCCAACCGGCAAGGAACAACAAAAAGTTTGAAATTGTTGCAAACGCCAAAATAACGATTAAATCACCACTAAAACCAGAAGACGAAAATACGTTTGAGCCGTCAACCGGGATAAAACAGAAAGCAAAAACCATAATTGTAAAAGCTACAAGAGGAGCAAACTTAAAAATGGTTTTTTTAGCATCTCTGGGTTCAATATCTTCTTTAGTTAACAGTTTTATGAAGTCTGCAAGGGGCTGAAGAATGCCGCCTGGTCCAGCAACCATGGGGCCAACACGGTTTTGTATGCGTGCTTCGATTTTCCGCTCCATCCAATCGCAGAACAAAGTCAACAGTAGGAGGAATGTGAAGCCTGGGAAAACCAGTATGCGGAAGATTAATAGGAAATAGTCAATCATTGCGGGGTCACCGGTCTGTGCATGAGAAGCAGGGGTCTAAGCTAACAAAGTTGGCTGGTACGTCGGCAATGCTTTCACCTATCGCTGTCTTGAGGAATGCGGGGATGTTAGCGAATGTTGGGGTGCGAACTTTTACGCGGTCAGGCATATCTGTTCCGTTACTTCTGACGTAGTAGAAGAGTTCGCCTCTTGGAGCTTCAACACGGTTTACCGCTTCACCTACAGGTACAGAGCGGGGCGTGTTAATTCTGAAGGGTCCTGCTGGCAAGTGGTCGACTGCGTATTCGATGATGTTGATGCTTTCTTCTACTTCATCCAGGCGAACGTTCATTCTTGCCCATGTATCGCCTTCTTTGTAGACTATTTCTTTGAAGGGAATTTCGCCGTAGGCTTCGTATGGTTCGTCTTTGCGTACGTCGATGTCAACGCCTGAACCTCGTGCTACTGGACCAACCACTGAAAGTTTGAGGGCATCTTCTCTTTTCAGCACGCCTACATTTACCATACGCAGCTTTAGCGATGGCTCATTTTGGTAAACTTGTCGGTAGAATGGCAACTGTCCACGAAGAGTTTTGAGGGTAGATTTAATTTTGGGAATATCAGCCTCTTTTATGTCACGTCGCACGCCGCCTACAGTCATCAGTGAGGAGTAAACGCGGTTGCCACTGGTTAACTCGATTAAATCCATGATTGGTTCTCGGTCTCTCCAGAAATACTGGAACAATGTTTCATAGCCGATTTCTAATCCTGCATGACCCAGAGTCAAGAGGTGACTGTGCAACCTGTTGAGTTCTAAAGCGACTACGCGGAGGTACTTGGCTCTTTCTGGAATTTCTGTTTTCGCTATTTTTTCGACACATTCAACGAAGGCTGCCGCATGGATACTGTTGCAGATGCCGCAGATTCTTTCAACCAGGTAAACATCTTGGAGGTAGGTACGTGATTCCGTTGCTTTCTCGATACCGCGGTGCACATAGCCGATGCGTGGTTCAACTTTAGTTACTATTTCTCCGTCGACTGTAACAGCGAATTTTTCTGGCTCCAACAACGCTGGATGCTGTGGACCGATGATAATTTTTACAAGTCTTTCGTTCTCAGGCAGCTTGATTTCTTCTGATGGCGGTGTCGGAACTAGTTTTACTTGGCTGGCATTGACATCTTTCCTGAGCGGGTATACTCCTACTGGCCAGTTTTCTGAGAGGACAAAGTGTCCTGAGATTGGATGCCCTTCGAAAACGACGCCTAAAAGGTCGGCGACTTCGAGTTCATGGAAGACTGCGCCTGGATGAATGTCAATTACGGTTTGGATTTTTGGGTTTTCTTTAGGCACTTCAGCTTTGATCGTTACAAAAGCATTGGAGGTGTGCACATGGTAATATACGCCTATGGTTGCGCCAAGGTCTAAACCTGTTATGGCTGTGATGCCGGTTCTTCCGTCGGCCTCTATCATCGCTTGTAAGACATCACGATGTAACCCATTGTTAATTATTATTGAGCCAGTGCTAAGGTGCCCTGGTTGAATTTGGACTTTATCGCCAAATTTGGATTCTACTATTTTTAAAATATCTATTTTATTGTTTGACAACTGGTTTTACCTCCTCAACTATTGGCTGAGCCGTTTGTACACCGACTTCAGGTTTAGCAACCTCAGGCGTTTTTGCTTGTTTAGGCTGCTTTTTGGGTTTAGGCGGATTTAACGCATTTAGAAGCTTCACCACACCATCTAAGATTGCTTCGGGACGTGGTGGGCATCCAGGTATGTACGCTGTTACTGGGATTACTTTGTCTACGCCGCCTAAAACGTTATAGTTTCCTTCAAAGACCCCACCGCTGCATGCACATGCACCGATGGCGACAACGAATTTAGGTTGCGGCATCTGGTCGTAGACCCGTTTTAGTCGTTCTGCACATTGTTGTGTTACACATCCTGTTACTAGCAGGACATCAGCGTGGCGGGGTGAAGGCTCAAGTTTTACGCCGAATCGTTCTACATCGTATTTTGGGGTTAGCAATGCAACGATTTCGATGTCGCAGCCGTTGCAGGCTCCTGAGTTAAAGTGCAGGACCCATGGCGATTTTACTCGTGCCCATGTTTTGGTGTCGGTCATTGTTCTTTTCCTCCTTCGACGAGAACTAAGCCCGCTGCGAGGATTATGCCGAGGTAGAGGATCAAAAGGAGGGGATTAGTTGTTCCAGCGATTGAGAAAGAACCGAATGCAAGAACTAAAACGGATGAGTCAAAGATTACGAAGTAAATCAGGTACTTGTATAATGATACATTGATTTTTACGCCGCGAAAAGCTACTTTTTCTCCACAAGCGTAGGCTGCTTGTTCGTTTTCGCTTATCGTGGTTTTAGGCGCGGACCGTTTGCCTAATGCATAGATTACGTATGTTGAAACAAAAATTAATGCTAATGCGATGAGAGCCTCAGTAATAAATTCAAAAGCCATAATTTGGTTCTCCGTTTATGGTTTTAGTCATTAAAGCTTCCTCGAGGATTATGCTTAATTTGCAGATTTTATATCCAAAAGCTTTGGCATGAACATATTTAAGTTTATTTGCATTAAAACTGTTCAAATAGCCAAAATTTTGCGTCGTTGACAGATAGTCGTCTTCAGTGCAGCAGGCTCCTCTTCCAAAGGAGCCTCCTAGTATACCCTCTCCATTCGCTCTTGTTTCTCCCATACTACCCCGAGCTAGTTCAAGTAAAAATACTACACTTGCTTTTAAATTTTAAGAACAAAAATATGCAAAATTTCATGCTTTTTTGGGCAGTAATCGAGGATGGAAAACAATGCAACTCAGTTTCTGCTGTTCCATGCTAACGTCTTTCCAAGTAAAGAATCAAACTGAAAAGCCCTCCTACTGCATATTACAATTAACAGAAGCGCAAACTCTTCATAAGTCCTAACAGCTAATAAGTTTGATTAGCGGTTAGCAAGCTGTTAAAATACGAAGAAAGAAGCAGTTAGTGGGAAATCAGACTCTGATTTCCTCAGTTAAACCTGCTTCTGGATACGGGAACAAATGTGCTTTATCCAATGGATAAGTTATCGTCACGTCTTCACCGATCTTGCCCCACTCCTCAGTTAACGACGGCCTATTAATAACAAAGCGGTCACCGTTATCCAACCTAATCTCATATCGAACAACAATTCCCTCAAATGTCGCCTTTTCAACTTTTCCAAACAAACTATTCTCAGCCACAATGTGCCCTTTCTTCATTTCGCATGTTTCAGGTCTTATAGCTAAAACTACTCGTTCGCCCTGCTTGATGTTCAACTGGTTTAAAGCTTTAATCTTTAGGCCCTCTCGCAACTCAATTTCTGATTCACCGTTTGCCTTAGTGATATAGCCTTCTAAAAAGTTGGATTCTCCGATAAAATGAGCTACAAATAAGCTGTTGGGGTGCATGTAGAGTTCCTGCGATGATCCAACCTGAACAATCTTGCCTTTCTTCATGACGGCAATGCGGTCTGAGATGGACATGGCTTCTGCTTGGTCATGGGTGACGTGGATTGCTGTTAATTTAAGGTCCTTCGCCATTCGACGTATTTCATAGCGTATCTCGTTGCGGACTTTCGCGTCCAGTTGTCCAAGGGGTTCATCTAAGAGCAGGGTTTTGGCGCCTGCAGCCAACGCTCGGGCAACTGCAATCCTCTGCATCATTCCGCCGCTAAGCTCGCTCGGATAAGCATTCAAACGTTCGTTGAGCTTTACAAGTTCGAGAACTTCGTGCCCAATCGTTTCCGCCTGTTTAGCGTTATAATTCTTAACTTTCGGACCATAAAGCACATTGCTCCAAGCGGTCATGTGTGGAAAGAGGGCGAAGGTTTGGAAGACAAAGCCGATGTCGCGGTCTTCAGGTGGTAACTTATCGACACGTCGGTCGCCGATGTAGATTTCACCGCTATCAGGCTCAATTAGCCCGGCGATTACCCGAAGAAGTGTTGTTTTGCCGCAGCCGCTTGGTCCAAGTAAAGAGAAGTATTCTTGGTCGTGTATGGTTAAGCTGACGTTGTCTAAGGCGTAGAGTTTGCCGTATTTTTTTGTGACGTTTACGACTCGGACATCGGGCATTATTGGCTCTCTCTCTTTGAAGCGTTCTTGGAGTTTTTATGATTTGCCATTCTAAACCTTTCCTTTTCTAGTTAATAGCCTTAAAACTAGCAGGATGATGAAGCTGAACAGTATCAAAAAGCCGCAGGCTAAACCCACGGTTAATGAGTTGACTCCAGCGATTGAATCTGTAATACCTCGAATCGAATTCACCCAGTTAACCAGCAGAACAGGCGCAGTTACAAGCTTAGAAGTTACGGCTAACGTCGCCCCCGTTTCGCTTACACTTCTTGTGAATACGATGATTGCACCTGAAAGAATCGAGTACTTCGTGATCGGCAGCACGATTGTTTTGAAGACAGTGAAGGGTTTGGCGCCTAAGGTTTTGGCGGCTTCTTCCAAATCAACGTTTATTCTCTCCATCGCCGCCGACATGGACCTAACGAAGTACGGATAAGTAATCGATAAGTGAGCGAATACAAGCAGCAGAAATTCAGGAATACCAGGGACGCCTTGCCAGAAAAACTTCAAGGAAATACCTAACGCTATGGAAGGCACAATTAATGGAATGTTAATTAAGGTATCAAGGATTACGGACGGATATTTGCCGAAGGTTTTTCGGGCAATCAGAATAGCCATAGGAATACCAGTCAAAATGCCCAGCAACGTGACTATGGCGCCTAAACCGTATGAGAGCAACAGACTTTGCCAGAAGCTTCCCCAGATACTCTGCCCAGTAAACGCCTGAACAAGAGTGTTTCCCGTAGCAATGGCTTGGAATGCTGGCAACGCAACAAAAAGCGATGGAATCAACACAATAATCAAGAAAACCGCCAAAGCTACGCCGTTTCGTGTCCAAGCTGTTTTCTTGTAACTGAGTTTTTTCTCAATCAGCGGTAAGCCCTTGCCAAAAGGCAACGTTAACTTTTTGCCTAAAACCCGAATCAAACCGAATATAACCAATGAAACAACTATTAGGATAATGCTGGCAAAAACGGTTCCTCCCTCGTATGTGGCTTGAGTAATGGGTACAGGGATTCCGCTTGCAAGCTGATTCTTTAAGCCTTGAATGAAGACAGGGCCATTTACGAAAGCTCCCGCCACAATGAAGGTTGCTCCGGTCTCTGAAAGGGAACGTGCAAAAGCCAAAGAGAAAGCGGCTATTAGGGAGGGCTTTATGATTGGGAAAGTAACGGTTCTGGAAGCCGTTAAAGGCGGTGCGCCCAGCGTCCGTGATGCACGTTCATACTCCATCTTGTAGTCTAGTAAAGCGCCAACGATGACTCGGACAACAACTGGGAATGAGAAAGTGAAATGCAAAAGCAGGACCAAAAGCCAACCGGGAGAAACAAGCGAGTAACCGAAAAGTGAGGATATTCCGCCGCTTGAACTCCAAAACAGCAGAATAGAATATCCTAAAGCCGCCGTTGGTACGACGAAAGGAATATCGGCAAACGTGTCCAAGACGCTTAGCCATCGAGATTTGCCTCGGGTAATCAACCATGCCAAAGGAACCCCAGCAAGAAGGTCCAAGGCAGCAACGATTAAAGCGATGATGAAAGAGTTAGAGACTGCAACTAAAGCCAAATTCGTTAATGCTGGGTCGTTAAGAACATTTTGTACTGTTCCAGCCTTCAGAAGAATACCGATAATTGGGGGTATAAGAATTATCGCAAAAAAGATGATGATTGCAGAGAGATAGAGGGTGTACTTTAAGGGTTTTTTTGAGGACAGTGCATTTAATGTGTTCCAGAGTTTACTAAGCACGGCGCCGCTCCTTTTTGTCAGAGTAGTAGATTTTGCTCAGTTTGGAGCTAATTAGCGTTCAAGTATATTAGTTGTTACATAAAACAGACGTTTTTCCCCATAATCCAGCATCAAAGTATATAGATTAAACGAGTGATCATAAGCTATAGAGGATGCAAAACCCTTCTGAGCCGTCTACAACTAAGAATTAAGCAAAATTCTTTTATCAGCGCATAAATAGAGGTTTAGATGGTGAATTTTTTGGAAGAAAGCCACCGAATAATGAAAAAAAGTTTTGAAGCAGAAATGTACATCGATGGAAACAAACTTCCTTTAAACAATTTTGTGCAGGAAACCATAGGCAACATAATGATGGGGTTCTCTAAAACCTTAAAAGGGCTTGACGCTGCGGCGCCTGAGTTAATTGAAGTCAGAATTAAGCGGCTATCTGAACCTGCTGATGTTGATGCGCATGTTTACCCTGTTAAGTAGAGTCAGCTTTTTAGCTGACTACTTTTCTAAACTGGTATAACGTGGCGCTCATGGTTATTAGGGCAACTAACCCGATTACACCCCAAGCGGGAAGTATCGTGGCCCAGTCGTAACCAGTAATCATAAAGGCTCGGCTGGCGTCAACTGCGTAACTTACGGGGTTAAACATTGATACGGTTTTAACCCAGTCGGGCAGGAAACTTATCGGGAACAGTGCTGGACTTAAGAAGAGCAATGGAAAAGTGATAACGCCGCCAATTGCGAAAACTGTCTCGGAACTTCTTGTCTTCATGCCTAGTGCCAAGGAAATTCCTGACCATGCAAGCCCAAAGAACGCAAGCGTAAAGAAGATACCTACAATTCCAACAACGCCGGTTACAACGTAGGCACCTAAAGCATAGGCTAACCCAAGAATTATAGCGGTCTGAATAATTACTCTAAAAGCGTCACTACTCAATCGTCCCAGCAAAATCGCAGGACGACTCACAGGTGTAACGAGCATTTTCTGCAAAAATCCCGAGTCTATGTCGGCGACAATAGAGTTTCCCGACTGTAATGCGCTTCCAAAAGCGTTCTGCATTAATATTCCTGCAGCAGCAAACTCTAGATAACTAACGCCAACGGGTAGTATTCCTGGGAAATTTCCAAGTCTGCCTAGCAACTGAGTAAAAAGCAGCAAGAACAGCAGGGGTTGAAAGAGTGAAAAGAACAGTAGAATGGGGGTTCGAACGAGTTTTTTCATGTACCGTATGAATATGTATCGTGTGTCAGATAGTAGGGTCATTTTCTTATCTCCTTCCACCGAATCTTCCGCCAAAAGCTGAGCTAGGAGCCTTGACTAATTCTTCAGCTCTTATGCGTCTGCCAGTGTGCTTTATGAAGACATCATCAAGAGAAGGCGAAGAAAAAGTAACTGAGGCAAGTCTAATATCGCTGCTGTCTAACGCCCGAACAATATCAGCGATTAAGGGACCTGCATTCTTAGCGAAAACTGTCAGACATTCCTCTGAATCAATTATTTGAGTAACGCCAGTCATGCTCTTGATAATCTCCTTGGCTTGAGCACCGTCCTTTTTACAGTCATCAAGGGAAACCCTGATAGAATCCGCGCCGATTTCACGTTTCAACTCAGCAGGAGAGCCACTTGCAACGATTTTTCCATAATCAATTATTGAAAGGCGTTTGCAAAGCTTGTCGGCTTCTTCTAAATACTGGGTTGTCAAAAAAATTGTTATACCTTCTTCTTTGTTTAGTTTTTCCAAATAACTCCAAATTGCAGAGCGCGATTGAGGATCCAAACCAGTAGTCGGTTCATCTAAGAACAGAAGCTTAGGCTTATGAACGAGAGCCGTGGCAAGGTCAAGCCGTTTTTTCATGCCTCCAGAATAGTTTCTGGCACGTCGATCGGCAGCCTCTTCGAGCCCAACTAATTTTATAAGCTCATTAACCCTTGCTTTTATGTCGCTGGTTTTCATCTGGTGAAAATGACCCTGCAAGTCAATGTTTTCTCTGCCTGTAAGATCACCGTCAACCGTTGTTTCCTGACTTTGTACACCGATTATTTTACGGATTGCAGCAGCATCTTTGTCCAAGTTAAAACCTGCCACTGTAACTTCTCCGGAAGTTTTCCTGAGTAGAGAGGTCAGGATTTTGATGGTGGTACTTTTCCCTGCGCCGTTAGGACCTAAAAAACCAAAGAATTCGCCATCTGCCACGTTGAAAGTGATATCGTCCACAGCTTTAGTGCCGTCAGAATAGATTTCAACAAGATTCTTCACAGTAATTATATCCGACATTAGCAATCTAGAGATAGTTTTGCGTTTGATAACATAACCGTTTGTGGTTGCTGCCTCACTACAACAGCAAGAGAGCGCAAGAAAGCAAATACAAAAAGCAGATCAATAGTTGAGTAGAAAAGGTTTATCCCATCTCTCAAATAGAATTTAATGAGGCGAAACTCATGAAAAGCAGAGAAGACATCCAGTCTGCAAAACGAATGCCTGTTCTCTTTTTGGGACACGGAAACCCCATGAACGGCATTGAAGAAAACGAGTTCGTAGAGGGATTCAGAGAAATTAGAAAGAAAATTCCCAAACCCAAAGCAGTTCTATGTGTTTCTGCACATTGGGAAACCAAAGGCACCTTCGTCACTGCAATGGATAAACCCAAAACTATTCATGATTTCTACGGTTTTCCTCCGCAATTGTATCAGGTACAGTACCCCCCATCTGGCAACCCAATTTTAGCTAAAGAAGTTGTGGATTTAGTAACTAAAACAAAGGTCAGCTTGGATTATGATTGGGGACTTGACCATGGCTGCTGGGTTGTTCTAAAACGAATTTTTCCAGAGGCTGATG
This sequence comes from Candidatus Bathyarchaeota archaeon, assembly GCA_963782525.1. Classification (GTDB taxonomy): domain Archaea; phylum Thermoproteota; class Bathyarchaeia; order Bathyarchaeales; family Bathycorpusculaceae; genus Bathycorpusculum. Next base: position 94,980 of record CAWAKC010000003.1, on the reverse strand, counting down.
TCCCAGTAGTGCAGATGAGTTTGGAATATTCTAAACCAGCCCAGTTCCATTATGATTTATCAAAAGAGTTGTCGACACTTCGCAAAGATGTTTTGATTGTTGGAAGCGGAAACATGGTTCATAACTTGGGCCTGCTTGCTTGGGACAACTTGGACTCAGGTTTTGGCTATGACTGGGCAATAGAAGCAAGTAACCGAATGAAAAAATTCATCGTAAACAATAACCATCAGCAGTTGATTGATTACAGATCTCAAGGCAGGGCATTCGATTTAGCAATCCCAACACCTGAACATTATCTGCCTCTGCTGTATGCATTGGCACTGAAAGAAGAAGACGAAGAAATAACTTTCTTCAACGATAAACCAGTTGCCGGTTCACTAACAATGACTTCATTAAAGATAGAACGCTAACATTCAGAAACGAAAAAGAAAAAGTTATTTAAATTTCAATGCTTAAAAAAATGTTTTTACCTTTTTTGTTTGACGTTACCTTTTGTTTTATAAGTTTTCCTTGTCTTACCCATGACTTCTGCTTTTTTCAAATCAAAGGTAGTTTTTACTCTGAAGAACGTTTTCAAGTCCGGATCCAACTGCTCAATCACCATTATAGACATGTAACGTACGCCCCGCAGTTTATCCACCATCGGTTGCAGGTCAACTTCGTTATTAGCCAACGCCTCTTTAGCTGCTTGCAACGCTTGTTTGGTATGGTAAACAGCGTGTAGGGGTTCACATACCATGTCGGTTGACCTTGGAATAACTGCGGCTTTTCCAATGGCGCAGTCAAAGAGCAATGACATAACTTCTTGGGAAACAAAGGGACTGTCAAAGGGCAAAAGCGCTGAGTATTCGCTTTGGGACGCTTCAAAACCTGCAATAACTCCGGCTAAAAGTCCCTTGGATTCGTAATCGTCAACTACAAACTTGACATCTGAAGAAACCACTTTTTCATACAGGTCAGCGCATTGCTGCGAACCAGTAACAACGATGATTTCATCGACAAGACCTTTCACAGCATCAATCACATGGTTGATTAAGGGTTTTCCATGTAAATCCAAAAGTCCCTTATCACCGCTGAACTTCGCGGATGAATCACTAGCCAAGATAACAGCTGACCTATCCAAACAAACACATCTCCAATCAGGAAATTCTAGCATGCGCAGTATTGTTTAAGCTTTTTTGTTAAAGAAAAAGAAGGTGGTTATTCTACTTCGTTGTTTTCTATTTTCTTAGACATCTCAGCAAGTATCTTAGTGAAAGGATGGTCAGGTTTATCCTGCACGAAAATCAGGTTTCCTTCCGCTCGCAAGATTTCACAGAAACACGGCACCATACCTAGCATCGGCACTTGGTACTCAGTTTTGATTTTGGCCTGCATTTCAGCTTTCTTTGCTGTTATTGAAGGATCGAGCACTTTGTTTAGAACCAAACCTGTCTTCTTTTCGAAAAGGTTGTAGAGTTCAATTAGCATACGTTTTGTTCCGTCTACGTCTGACCGGTCGCCAGTTGTTGCCACAACCACGAAATCCGCAGCCACGATGGCGTTGATGGATGAGTATTGGAGTCCTGGGCTTGTGTCGAAGAAGAGATAGTCGAATTTTTGGTCTTTAATCAAAGTTTCCCGCAGGGCCAACAATCGACCTAAAGCACGCATTTCCCATTTGCGGTCTTTTGATGACATGTCGCGGATAGCTTCCGTTGAGGGGTTGGCAAGGCATGCGTAGAATTTTCCGTCTCCAGGGATTCGGCTGCTTAAGTTTATGAGGGTCTTGTTGATTTCACAGGTGTTGTTTAGGTAGTCGTTGAGCCAGAAATCTGCGTTTGGAGTTTTAAGGATGGCAAATAAGCTTGGGGCGCGAAAGTCGAGGTCGAATACGCATACTTTTTTTCCAGCTTTGGCGAATGTTGCCGCTAGATTAACTGAGAAAAGGGTTTTTCCTGTACCGCCTTTGTATGAATGTACTGCAATTATTTTGCTCATGGCATTCAACTCTGTACTTCTTTGTCTATGAAGAAGTAGGCTTTCCTACCTTTTCGTTCCTTCTTTAAGTAACCCATAATTACAAGTTGGTTAAGGTATGCACTTTCCACGGCTCGGGCCCGTTTGGTTTGATCTGCAATTTCTTCAGCTGTAGCTCGGCTGCACCTACAGATCGTCATGGCTGTCTTGCGTAAGTGATCAGGCATGGATAACAAAGTCATAACGTCAAGAGAAGCATCGGGTAAGGGTAAGAGCGCTTTAGGGTTATTGTCGTTTGCGTTTCCGTTCTTTTGAAGCACAATCATGACTTCGATCTTATCATTTAGTTTCTCGAGGCTTTCTTCAATTTTTTCTAGAATGTTTAGCGGTTTTTTACTTGATAAATCGTTTCTTATCATTAGTCTTCCCCGAGTTGTATGTTTTTCATATTTACAATTTGATAGAATAAGTCTATGCTATTTATTATGTCTTGCGACACTGCAGTACTTATTTGAAATAAGTAAAACAAAAACAAACATGGCGCTAAAAAAGATAAAACTAAAATTAAACGATTAAAGTTCTAAAACTGGAGATTTTAGTAGGGAATGGGAGTTTGGTTCCTTGCTTCCTCTACTATGGGTAAAACTTGCTTCAGTTCCTTGAAGTACTTTAAAACTGTTATCCCGCGTGGTGTCACTGCGAAAACTGTTCGAGCTTTACCCACGATGCGTTCTTCAACTAAACCTTGCTTCATGAGGAACTCTAAGTATTCTTTGAGAACGCTGCAGTTAACGTTTGCCTTATACATGACATGCGTTAACTTTAATGGTCCTTTATGAGCCAAGACCGTCAGGATGTCAATGTACATTTCGAGTTTTGATCGACGCAATTATATTCCTCTTTTTTTGTTTAATGCTCCGTTTGGTTATAAATCATTTATGTATTAGTAATCAGTGTTTTTGTCCATAGCAGCTGTCAATTAGGGGTTTTTCGGATGGCGTTGTTTAACACATTTAATCTATTTTCGAATGCTGTTACCATGTCATCTAGCAGTATTTCACGCAATTCGGTTGACAAACCGTTGATTTCTTCATCGAAAACATTCGCTAACTTGGCTTCAATTTCTTTTCTTTCTTTTTCCGCAATTTGTTTCATACACACATATCCTCCCAATCATATTGACCATCCAAAATGGTTGAAGGCATATAACTCACTTATGAAAGCAACCTATGAATCAGAAATTAATACCCAAAAACAAAATCGCGCCATACTATGCATGATATTGAGGTTGCTCTGGAAATTTTTGTCTGCACCTGGCCAGGCAGTTTCTTTTAAGTAAAGAAAAAGAAGTACCTGTATAGGAATTTTTATGTGTCACTACGAGAGATGACATGTTAATATAGATTAATGCACCGTTACAAACTGGGCAGTATAACCGATATCATGAGACGCGTTGAAACTTTTGGAGACGGGACCAATTTTACGCAGGTTTAAAATTGAACTGCCGCATACAAAAAGCATATTTGCATTTTAATATTTAAAACAACAATCGATAAGTTGCTGCATCGATTGACCGCATTGAAGTTGTAGTTTGTTTACAATCACAAACAAATTTAAGGACCCACAGTACTTTTATATTGGGAAAGCTGGGATTGCAATCCCACTATTTTCTAGAAGGCTCTTGGTCATTGTTTAATTCTTTTAAAGAAAAATCGTGGAGCATACTGTTAGTCAAAGGGCATGTGGCAAACGATCAAGTCAGAGCAGAACGCTGCGAAAACTGCAAATCAAAAACCGAAGTCTTAACAACCAACCACAACAACCCCAACCTACTCCTGTACGGCTGCAAAGATTCTAAATGCCAACACAGACTTCTTAGACTAGATTTTGATGCATAGGAAACATCAAAACGGGTTTTAGGATGGGCTATGGTGCGCTTACCGAGTTACACACCCAAGTATTTCTCTTTTTGTGTGTGGGTGTGGGCGCTAAAAATTGCACACTGTAGGGGATGCTTTGGCAAGAGATCCCGTTTTTGTTTTGGGTCGTTTTCCTCTTGCGATTTGAGTGTGGGAAGAGGGGTTGACCACACAGTCAACATGGATGCTATGTTGAAATGTGTGAGTGTTGTGTGAAGCAATGTTGGCGCTTCCATTCCTGTGACATGTACTTTTTTTTCTTTCTGCGATAACTATGGTTTTATGAGCTCAAATAGCATGCAAACAATCGGTCTTAATTATGACTAATCGCAGAAGATAGAGAATTCTTTCAATTTTGAAAAAACTCTTGCAGCTAATCTGTAGAGCGTTTAGTTTTTCTGAGTGTTATTAATAGGTGCGGTTGTGGTGCGGTCGCCGAGATTTGAACCCGGGTCGTCAGCGTGGCAGGCTTGCACGTCCAAAGAGTACTAGTGGACTTGATGTCCTAGACCAAACTAGACTACGACCGCCCGATACTAGACTGGGACTGTTTCAGGTCTCGGTCGATGGGTAATCCGCAAGCGTCTTTATTTGGATTTCCAAAAGCAAATTCGCCTTTTTGCCCTATCCCCCTTTTTCTTTTTTTAGTAAATAACGCGGAGACTTCTTAATTGAATCAAAACGAGCTAGAAGCCGCAGCAAATACGATGCGTCTTTTTCTCGTCAAACTTGCCTTGCACTATAACGCTGATTTCCATGAGTTAGAGGAAATTACGCAGCGTGCTTTGGGCAATGTTGAATCTCCCAAGGAGGTTTCTTGAGTTGCCTAAACCCATGAACATTCCTATTTTCGGTAAAATTCATGTTACGTCAAGCCTGCAGAAAAAGCATTGGCATAACCAGGAGAGAGCTGAGAATGATTTGCAGCAGTCTGTGTTCTTTAAAACTGACAGTCAAGAAATCAAGTTAAAGGCTATCCCATAAGTTTGCAACTGTTACCGAAAAAGGCATTGATCCTTTCAATAGTACAACTTGCCCATTTTGTTTAAGCTACAGTAAGTTGCGGTTGTTTTTGATCAGTACTAAGAAGGGGTCCTTGAAGCTCCGGTGCAAGGATGATCTTGTCGCTTGGGGAAAAGTTGGATTTAAAACTCTAGAAGGTTTTGAGTAATGGTTACAAATCCTATAATTAGCTTCAAAGCCGACGTTGCCGAACCCGATATTTACAATGACGTCTGCGACCTGCCAACATCTTTTACCTTAAACATACTCTTGGGGATAACCAACACTCATCCGTCGAGTACACTTTACTTTAAAGCCTCTATCGCATCGGCTCCTGCAGACTATTCAGTGGAATATACAAACCTTGGATCCTTGGCGCCGGGGGCGAGCGGGTTCTTTGTATTTACACCCGTTCGGGCTAAGCCAACTTTGACTGCAGGAGAATATGACGAGACGCTGAGTTTTAGAATCGATGCCTACACCGATGCAGGGTATTCGGTAGCCTACGCAAACCAAACCCTAAGTGTTATCGTTCACCACTTTGACCACAGTGACCCTTCCTGGACTGTTTTGGAGCATGCTGATTTTACAAATGATGTCTGCGGCTGGGCATATGTTGGAGGATTTGGCGGAGCAAATCCCATAGTTAACACGCATTTCTATTCCTCACCTGCCGCGGTTCAGATGTCTTTTACTTCCTATGGCAGCAACTATGGTCCTGGAACCCTTACCAAAACACTCAACACTGGAGCCAAAACCAAAGCACGCATAATTTATCACCTCTACCACGATGGAAACGCAAATGACGATGCGATCAAAGTAACTGTTGGCGGAGTTATTAAGAAACCTCGGGCTCTACCGTTGCCTCAAAACAAGTGGATCCGCCTAGCCCATAACTTCCCAGTAAATCAAAACGTAACTACAGAGTTTTGGTGCAGAGGCGCAACCTATGACTATCCATTTTACTGGATAGATGAGGTTTGGGTTATAGCAAAGTAGTGAGCATCTGCTCTATTTTTTCTGTCTTTTCGTTTGGACTCCAAGAACCCCAACCCAACAACTTTTGTTGTTCAAGAAACCTTGACAAATCTCAGACAAGGAAGTTTGGAAGGTTTGTATCTTGAGCTATTTACGGTGAGTTTTCTTCTCTGCAGTGTATTGATAGTATGCCTTTTGTTAGGGCGCCTATGGTTGTTGTGCAGCCCAAAAATTCTCAAGTTAACCCATCATTCTTTTTTGGTAAAGCTTTTACGCAGATTATTTTGGTACTTTTTGCAAAACATTTATTGTTACCTTTTTTCTCAATCTATGTGAGGTTATTTTTATAAAAGCTGATAAATCGCTAGATTGCTTAGGTTTGTTCTGTCCCGAACCGGTCTTTAACACTAGATTGCAGTTGGACGAAATGAAAGTTGGAGAAACTCTGGAAGTCACTGCAGATGATCCGGCAGCAAAATCTGATATCGAAAACCTAGCTAAAAACTTAGGCGACCAAGTCATGGAAAGCAAACAAGAAGAAGGCGTAACTCGAATAATAATTAAAAAGTTGAAATAGCCCAACGAAGGGACCAAATTTTGGAAAACGATAGCCAAAAAAGAATTTACATGGATTATTCAGCCGGAAAACCAGTTGACCCACGTGTAACTGATGCGATGTTGCCCTTCTTTAATTCACGATTTGGAAATCCTTCTTCAGTGCATACTTTAGGGCAGGAAGCCAAACAGACATTGCAAAATAGCAGAGAAATTGTCGCGAAATTAATCAACGCAGAAACCCCAGAAGCCATAGTTTTCACTTCAGGCGCCACGGAAAGCAACAATTTAGCCATTAGAGGCACCGCAGGCCGAAACAAAAGCCGCGGAAACAAAATTATAACATCAAGCGTAGAGCACATGTCAGTTGTCAACCCTTGTAAGTTAATGATTCGAAATGGATTTCAAGTCATTTTCCTGCCCGTTGACAAATTTGGGGTTTTAGATTTAGAAAAGCTAGAAGCTGAGTTAAATGATCAAACTACCCTTGTTTCAATAGTTTACGCAAACCCCGAAATAGGAACCATTGAACCGATTAAAGAAATCAGCAAAATTGTGCATGCAAAAAAAGCTTTTCTTCACGTTGACGCTACCACAGCTTGTGGTCAAGTCCCAATTGATGTCCAAACTGAAAATATTGACCTGCTCACAATGTCAAGCAACGACATCTATGGACCAAAAGGCGTAGGAGCACTCTACATCAAACCCGGCACCACAATAGAACCTGTAAATCAAGGGGGCGGCCAAGAACGAGGATTACGTTCTGGGACCGAAAACATACCGGGCATAGTTGGGTTTGCTAAAGCTGCCGAAATCGCCAAAAATGAAATGGCAAACGAAAGCCAAAGACTAACTTTGTTGCGAAACAACCTGATTAAAGGTCTCATCGAACCAATACCGTATTCATACTTAAACGGGCATCCAACCCAAAGGCTACCCAACAACGTTTCAGTTAGATACAGCTTCATCGAAGGTGAATCAATACTTTTAAGCTTAGATATTATGGGTGTTTTTGCATCATCGGGATCAGCTTGTGCCGCCAAAACACTTCAGCCATCACATGTTTTACTTGCTTTAGGCTTACAACCTGAGGATGCACATGGTTCCTTGATGGCAACTTTGGGAAAAGAAAACACTCAAGAAGACGTAGATAAAATAACGAGTATAATGCCTGATATTGTTAAGAGACTAAGAGATATGTCTCCTCTAACTCCTAAGGAGCTGAAATAGTATGTATTCTGAAAAAGTGATGCAACATTTTAAGAAACCTCAAAACATGGGAGAAATCCCAGATGCCGACGGAGTGGGTTCAGTTGGAAACCCCACCTGCGGAGACCTAATGACGATGTACATAAAAGTTAAAGACAACCGCATTGAAGACGTTAAATTCAAAACCTACGGCTGCGGAGCAGCCATTGCAACAAGCAGCATGACAACAGAACTTGCAAAAGGAAAAACAATCGATGAAGCCATGAAAATTTCTCGCGCAAGCGTAGCCGACTCACTTGGAGGCCTCCCCCAGTAAAAATGCACTGCTCAAACTTAGCAGCCGATGCACTCCACGCCGCCATCGAAGACTACCAAAAAAAACAGAAAAGCAAAGAGGTGAAATAATGAAAAAAGAAACTACCAAATGCAAATGTTGCGACGCTGAAATCTCGGAAGAACCTTGCCAACTTGCGGCTTACACCACCGAAGTAGACGGAAAAAAAGTTAGTTTTTGCTGCCAAAATTGTGCACCACAGGAAAAGAAGGTGATAAAAAAATGAGTCAAACCAAAAAATTAGCATTAGTCGTTCAAAGCGGAACAATCGACAAACTCTACTGCGCTTTCATTTTGGCATCCACATCTGTAGCCATGGGCTGGGAAGCACACTTATACTTTACATTTTGGGGGCTACAAAGTCTAGCAAAAGGCGCTATGGAAAAAGCAGTGCTGCCTGGAGACTACAAACATCTAGAAGAAACCATGCGAAAGAATCTAGAACGCATGAAATATCCTTCGCCATACGATATGCTCAAACGCATAAAGCAATCCGGCAAATGTACAATCTACGCATGCACACCAACGATGGAAATGTTTGGAATCAAAAGAGAAGACCTTGTTCCTGAAGTTGACAGCATGGTTGGCGCTGCAACCTTCCTTGACATTGCTGCCGGCGCAGACGTTTCAATGTTCATCTAACAATCCAATCTCAAAAGAAGACCACATTGATTCAAATAACATTAAGCTAACTAACTCAAGTTAGCTGACAACCTTTTTTATTAAAACAAATCTAACTTAAAGATCCATCTTAACATAAAAGTTAAATGCCAAGTATGCTTTAGCATGATTTATTATTGAAGGTAATTCTATGTACAATAATCAACCTCTCCAATTATCCTCAGGCATCTTCTGGGTGGGAGTCAACGATACCGAAACCCCACTATTCGAGGGACTCTGGAGTATACCAGAAGGAGTTTCATACAACTCATACCTAGTTAAAGGCTCAGAGAAAACCGCTCTCATAGATAGCGTTCACGAAAAAAAAGCCCAAGAGCACTTCGAAAAAATCAGCCAAATAATTGACATCTCTAAAATAGACTACTTAATCATCAATCATATGGAACCCGACCATACTAGTGCAATTCCAGCTTTGCTGCAAAAAGCACCCAACATCAAAATAGTCTATACCCCAATCGCTCAAAGTATATTTAAAAAATTCTACGCAACCGACCCACAAGCAATCGTTATTAAAGGTGACGATATGACGCTTTCTTTGGGAACCAAAACGTTGCATTTTATTCAAACTCCCTGGCTTCACTGGCCTGAAACCATGACCACCCACCTACCAGAAGATAGGATTCTGTTTTGTTGTGACGCCTTTGGAGCATTCAAAAAACTACCACAGGGAACCATAATGGAATCCGATATCGATATGGAGAAACAGAACATTTGTGAATGCTCTCAAAAATATTTTGCCTCGGTCTTTAACGGACAAAGAGAATGGGTTCAAAAAGCAATCGAGAAATTCGAAAAAATGAATCTACAAATCGATGTCTTAGCGCCAAGTCACGGTCCAGTTTACAACCAAAGCGTAAAAGAAACATTAAGCCAATGGGCCGCTTGGAGCAAGGGCACTTACAAGAAAAAAGTTGTCGTCGTTTACGGCTCTATGTATGGGATGACCGCCAAATGCCTACCTGCCATAGCCGATGGTATCGCAGAAGCTGGAGGTGCAATGAGCAGCTTCAATCTATCAGAAGTCCATTCTGTTGACGCCTTAACAGCTCTTGTTGAATCACCCGCACTGATTGTTGGAACACCCACATATGAACACGAGATCTTTCCCAAAGTCACAGATTTTATAAACTTGCTCAGAACAAAAAAATTTTCCAACAGATGTGCCGCGGTATTCGGAAGTTTTGGGTGGAGTGGAGAAGCAACAAGGAAAACAGCTTCCGAACTGGCTACCTTGGGATTTGAAATGGTGGGAGAACCGCTTTCAATATACGGTAACCCTGCAGATAATGATCGTCAGAAGGCACGACAACTGGGCAGGGCAGTCGCAGAAAAAGCTTTTTCCATGAACAATGCAAAATAACTTTAACCGAAAGCTATTTTTAAAGGAGCGTTTGCTGTTTTGTTACGGGAGTATTTTGAGTCGAGCATTTAGTCACTAATTATGCATATTTTAGTGAGGTGTTTGGGCATGTTTTTCTGTATGCAACTTTCCGCCCCGCAAATTGAGCAGGGGGTCGTACTTTTAGCATTTTTTGCCATTATCTCAAAATCGATTTCCCACTTCTGCCGCTTATAAGAGTTCGATAGGAAAATCTTTTGGTTTAAGTTTTTTATACTGTGTTTCTTCATCTGCTGTTATGCATACGGTTTTTCTGTTTTCAGCAATGGCAACAGGCAAGGCATCGTAAAATGTTACTTTCCCTTCGTAAGCTATCTTACCTGTCCTAGATGCGAGATCTTCAGTTAGGTGAGTTAGGTTCATGTGAAGGTTGTATAGTTGAGTGAGGGCGGTTTTCCATTTCTGGATGTCGTAATCTGGTTTATATCTTAAGGCATTTCCTATCTCGCAAATTAGAATTTCCGAGATTGTTAATTCTACTGTTCCTTGTATGTGGGAATCTAAGAGTTTTAGTGCTTCGACTGATTTTGTTTCTGTACTAAACCATTTGACAACTACTGATGAATCAAGAACTATTTCTCGGCATCTCGCCATCTGCGTATCTCCTTAGCGCCATTCCATTCAGCTTTGCTTTCCAATCGAAGTTTCTTAATTGCCTCTGTAGCGCACTGTATCTCTTCTTTTCTTGCGGCATCTTCAAAAGCCATTCTTGCAACTTCGCTCCAGTTGACGTTTTTGCAGCGTTTCATGCGCCCTTTTAACTCTTCAGGAACACGTACGGTTACGTTACTCATGCACATCACATTCTGCACATATTTACTGTAATTAATAAGCGTAAATACACATAAAAACCTTACCAACAAAAAAATAAGAAATAGGAGAAACACTTGGAGCTTGTCACGTAGTTAGTCACCTTTAAGGCCATATTCCATCTAACCCAATTTTTTCTCAAAACTAAAAATCCCTTAGCTTAGCCCTCGCATATTAAAAAAAACAAAGCGATGCTGCGTCTGCGATATTAGAATGTAATTGGAGAGAAACTTGAGTGACTGAAGAAAAAAATGTGAGAAAATGCAAGGTTTGTGGAAAAGCAATCGGCAAGCAAGATAGAGAAGACTTTGAGGATATGTGTTGGGAATGCTGGGAAGACCAGTTAACAGAAGAATCTGACAGCATGTTTGACGAGCTAATGTAGGAGCGATATTGTTTTGTGGCCTTGTCAATTTTGTGGACACGAAAACGATGAAAGCTCAGTCCAACCTCAAATTAACTTTACAGTAAATATAAATAATTGATACTTCATAGAAACAACGTAGTGATTGTTTTTGCCAACAAATAAATCATCGACTAAAGACCCCTTGAAAAACCCAACTAAAACAGCTCCTAAGAAAAAAATAACTGCCTATGTTCCAACCAAAAAACTCACTAAAGTTCAAAATGAACGTCTACGTGTACTCTTGGCAAAGAGTCCGGCTATTGAAAAATTGAACCCCGAAATCTATGCAAAACTGCAATCAACAATACATGACGTCGTTGAAAAAACGATGCCCGAATACAAAAAATGGTTGAATTCTGCATTTGGCGAGCGAGTTATAGCTGAAGATTGTCCAGTCGAAATCTGTAGCTCATGTGGTAATGATTGCCCAGTCGAAATCTGTAGCTCATGTGGTAATGATTGCCCAGTCGAAATCTGTAGCTCATGTGGTAATGATTGTCCGACCCCAGGCGGTCGTATTGTCGAGAGAGTTGCCACCGAAGCTATTAGCGCGGCCATGACAACGGCAATTAGAAACGCTTTAGCTGAAGCTCTGTCTAAACAGAGCGGAAAAGAGGTTTCTGAAGCCAAAATGCATACTGCTGTAAAAAAGCAATTAAGAAAAGTAGCTAAAGAAAAAGGCAAAAGGAAATAGTATTTTTATCCTTTTTTTAGCGCCCGAATCCAGTAAACCAATAGCGGTAAATTCTTGGGTTTCTGAAGTTAATTCAACATGGATGACTGGAAGAAAAATAACACGGGAATTTGGTAGTCGATAATCCAAGTATCTGCATTTTACTGGTGGATGAATGGTTTCTTTAGCGGGCAATTAAGAGGTGCACCTTTCTAGAGAAGCATGACATTATCGGATGGTACTTTTAGAAGCAACAGTTTGCTGTGAGGGTATTTTTGTTTTGCTTTAGCAAACACTTCTTTGCCAACATTTCCAGAACGGACAACGGGTGTTATTTTACTATAACAATCCATTTTCCAACAAACTTTCCCAAGTCAGGCATAGATAATAAACACGCAAATTCGTCTTTCTGCTCGGGCATGTTTTTTCCTCACAATTTACTAATTCTAATTAAAATTTATTGCTTATGAAGTTTTCTTTCATCTTTTTTGGAACATTTACATCCAGGTATTTGTGGCGAAAATAAAGTTGCGACCCCTATCCTAGTACTCCCAGCCCACAACTGCGGGCATCATTGCCTCGGATAGGCCTTACTCGCATAAAATAATACATTACCTCTTTGTTTAAAACTTTGAGGCAACACATCGACACTTCAGAATCCGCAAGTAAATATATTACTGATTTGCTAGAAAAAACAGAATCTCCCGAGATAACATCCTACAACAAATATTATGGACACCGCTGATTCAAGAAAACAATCAAACTACCCCTTATTGTATCAGTTACTTCTTTTAAGGAAATTAAGCACGGAACTATTTCTCGGCACGTTAATTATGCTATTTCACTTATGTATTGTTAACGTGAATTGAGTTAATCATCCCTGCCTTACATATCGCTTTGCTGCGTGCTTCTTGTTGTTTACATTGAGAATGCCTCTTTCGTGGTTGCATCAAGTATTTATTATAGTAATTCACTATAATGTTATAGTTAAATCATATAACTAAGAAAAGGCAAAGATTCAGGAAATGGATAAAGCCACAATCCGAATACTAAACACAATCTCCTCAAGCATAGGCGATTCTTTGTCAATAAACCAACTCACCAAACGAATCAAAGATACGTATGGATCAGCTTATTATGCAAATATCTACCAGAAATTGCAAGAACTGAAAAACGAAGGCTTACTCGATCTGGAGCCTATAGGAAGGTCATCGAGCGTTAAACTGAACTTTAACAATTACCTTCTGATTGACAACTTGGCAGAAATGGAAATTGAGAAAAAAATAGATTTTCTGTCCAAGAAAAAAAACTTGCTCTCGCTTTTGGCGGATATGGACGAAATCATAACTGACAAATGCTCGATAAAATCTGTTACTGCGATTAATCCGTTAAAAAATGTTAAGCTTAACCGAGTTGAACTGCTTTTTCTGCTCAAGGAAACACCTGATTACCTCAAAGAGACAATTGAATTATCTGAAAAGATGTTAAACCTCGAGAGAAAATATAACTTAAAAATCAGCAGCCTCACACTTGATAAGCTCGATTTCGTCGATCTTTTAACCTCCGATGAGGTTAATCCAGTGAGAGAAGCTTTAAGCCAACAAATTACCCTCTACAACCCCCAAGCCTTCTGGAGCCAAATTAAAGAGATCGCCAAAAAGAGCCAAATTCGAACCATCGACGCAGAGACAAAACCTCTAAACATCTCCGATTCTGACTTAACTTTTAACCTCAACAGGTTCGGATACAGCGAATTTGGCGCCAGCTTCACTCAGGGTAAAAAATTCTGTGTTGAATACATAACGACCATGTTGCTTCTCAGGGAAGAGGCACGAGGAATTAACGCAGTAGCAGTTATCCTTGCTAAAAACAGATTCAACAGTAACCTGCTCGCATTCCTAAGCCAGAAGTACCAGACAGCTCCAAGATTATCAGGAATACTGAAAATCCTATGGCAAACAAATCCGAAGCCAGAAGTTAATGCTGCGATGAAAATTTTAAAAGCGGCAAATTTACAAGAGCTTCCTGCAGATGAAGTAAGCATAAAACAAAAGCTGGAACTCTACAATGCCCTGTGACAAAACTGCACTCTTAGACTTTCTCAGCGTTCTGGACGTGGACCTAACTAAAAAAATCACGCTCGTTGCTGCAGGCGGCACAGCAATGACTCTTCTTGACCTAAAAACCTCAACCATCGATATTGACTTTACAATTCCAGGCAGCGAGAGGGTAGAATTTGAACAAGCACTAAAAAACAACCCACCCGGCTATAGAGTTGATCGATGGACCGACGGATGCGTTTTTTGTCAGACGCTACCGAAGGATTACTTGGAAAAAAGCATCAAAATCAAAGAGTTCAGCCACATATCGCTCAGAGCCCTTCAGCCACTCGATATTATAGTGACCAAAATCGGCAGATTAAACGATAGAGACCTGCAAGATATAGAAGCCTGCATCAAAAAAGCGAAAGTTTCAAAAGCTGAAATCTTGGACAGATCTTTATTGGTTGTTCAAACCTACCGAGAACCAGAAGAAGACTACCTAAAACACCTAGACCTTGTGCTCACCAAATTCTTTAACAAATAAGATCACGTACAAACTTTAGTTTTTATGTGCTCGAATCATTTTATTTAGTTTTGCGAGCAGTAAGAAAGAAAGGATAGTCTTATACGAAAAGTGTTTTTGTGCTGACTCTTTTTAAGACAAGTTTAATTGGTTTGGAATTGAATCAGTGTTATGCTTCGTTTGTGGTTTGACAAAGGCACCCTTCTCTTGAAGGGCGAAGCGGGATCTCCATACGGAAAATGGGACCCAAGAGTGGGCTGCTACAGAATCAAGGCATACCATTACCGAGACGTTTTAGAATACTTGGCTGAAAGCAAACTTCAAGTTCAAGATGATGTTCCGATGTTGCCGCCACTTGAACAACAAAAAAGTAATGTTGAGCTAAGAGATTACCAGAACGAGGCTTTGAACAATTGGTGCAAAGCACGCAACAGGGGAGTTCTAGTATTGCCTACTGCAGCTGGAAAAACTTTCATCGCCCTAAAAGCAATTCAACAGTTGAAGGTTCAGACGTTGATTGTGGTTCCCACTTTGGACCTAATTGATCAATGGAAAAAACGCATCAAAGAATGCCTCAACTTGGAAGCGGGTGTCGTAGGCGGAGGTGAAAACACTCTGCGCATGGTAACTGTTACAACTTATGATTCAGCCTACATACACGCAGAACAGCTAGGCAACAAGTTCATGCTAATAATCTTTGACGAAGTTCATCATCTAGCCTCCACAGGCTACATACAGATAGCTGAAATGTACACTGCACCATACCGCATGGGCTTAACAGCAACTTACGAAAGAAGCGATCAAAGACACTCTTTGCTTTCACAACTCGTCGGCGACCCAGTCTATTCCGTTGGCGTCGAAGAAATTGCTGGGCATCTTTCGCCATACACATACGAGAAAATATCAGTTGAATTAACACCCCAAGAACAGCAAATATACAAATCTCAAATGAACATTTTTAGAAGCTTTCTTCAGCAGCGAAAAATTACTTTAAGAAGGGCCGCTGACTTCCAAAAGTTCATAATGACTACAGGAAGAGACCCAAAAGCACGTGAAGCACTACTCGCAAGAAACAAAGCCATAAGAGCTGCAGTCAACTCAGAAGCAAAACTAAAAGTGCTATCCCAACAACTTGACACTTACAAAAATGAGAAAATCCTGATTTTCACTCTCTACAACGACCTGGTCTACAGAATTAGTCTGCGTTTCCTAATTCCTGCAATAACGTATCAAACTTCAAGAGAGGAACGCCGAGAAATACTATCAAACTTTGGGAGCGGCAAATACCCTGTGGTTGTTACGTCTCAGGTTCTCGACGAGGGGGTGGATGTGCCCGATGCTTCAGTAGGTTTAGTTTTGGGTGGAACAGGCAGCAACAGAGAATATGTCCAAAGACTCGGACGCTTGCTCAGGAAAAAAGAAGGCAAATTAGCTCGACTAATTGAGATAATTTCCAAAGAAACCATGGAAGTGGATACAAGTCGTAGGCGCCACCAAAAAATACGAGGCGCAGCATAAGTGCTTCCAAGCAACTTGCTTTCAGTGTGGAAGAGGAAAGGCGAGATTCAGCCACGCTACGCCAAATCTTCCAGCAGCAACGAGGAAGCTACGAATATTCTCATTGAAGCATACAAGTCACATATTGGAGAAAAGAAGAAAGTTCTAAAATCTTTGGTCGCTGAGCTGGAAGACAAAGGCTACGAGTACCGCTTTGTCAGGGCTTTATCTTTGTTGCTTGACCGAAAAAGCACCTTTGTTTGCCAATGCAAAGTTGACCCGGTTGATTTGAGAAGAAAGATATTTCAAGCCACCGAACAATTTGGCTTGCCTACCACTTCTGAGAACCGACGAAAAATCCTGGAGATCGTAGCTTCTAAGATGGCTCTTGAGGTAGAGGCTGTTGAGGAGGATTTTTACTCGGATTTGGATGGCGAGTTAATTCTTGAAAAGTTTTTTGCGCCTTCAGCATCGGACTTGTTGGGTGAGTATAATTTGGGTTTAACTCAAACGTTGCTTTTTGATGCCACAGAGCTTAGTTTCACGGCGTCTGGCAATTGGCAAGACCTCTTCCATGCAATAAAGAAGTTTGGGTTGATCTATGAAGTTTACCAAGATAATGGGTTGTGGGTGAAAATAGATGGTCCAGGTAGCCTGTTTAAGTTGACTCGAAGGTATGGCGTGGGCATAGCCAAGCTGCTGCCCATCATCATAGCTAACCCTGAATGGACTGTTAGGGCGAAGGTTCTTTGGAGGTTTACAAACGAAATCTGCGACTTCAAACTTGAAAACCAAAAACACGCACCTCTGCTAACGAAACCATATTTGCCGACTCTGTCTTATGATAGCTCTATCGAAGAGGATTTTGCCTCAAAGTTTCAAGCCTTAACCACTGGCTGGGTGCTAAAAAGAGAACCTGAACCTGTAACTGCCGGAAAACAAGTGATCATTCCTGATTTCTCTCTTGAAAAAGCCAGCATCAAAATTTACTTGGAGATTGTTGGGTTCTGGACAGAAGAGTACTTGCTGCGAAAGATAGAGAAGTTAAAGCAGGTGGAAGTGAAGATGCTGCTTTTGGTCAATGAAGCTTTGGCATGTGAAAAACTCTCTGCCTTGGAAAAACGTCCGCAGCTTGACTTGATTTATTACCGCGACAAAATTTCTTTGGCTCCGATTCTGCGGTATCTGGAAACGAAGTTTGAAGATGTCAAATCTAAGGAGATTAAGCTTCTGGAGGGTTTGTCTATTAGATTTACTGAACCAGTGGTTGCTTTTAGGGAATTCGCGGCTAGGATTGGCGTTTCTGCCGAAGCGGCAAGAGCCTTCTTAGCTGTTAGTCCGCCTTTCGGCTATGTTGCTTTGGCGGATATTTTGGTTAGCAATGAAAAGCTTCTGCAAATCGGCGATAGAATCAGAGTAGCCATTAGTCAATCGGGGAAAATGCCCCTTAAGGAAGCAGCAAAAATCATCGAGGAAGAAGGCATCGATGACTCAGCCAATGTGTTGAAGATGCTGGGCTACAGAATTAGATGGCGAGGAATCAACAGTGAGCAAGCTGAAGTCTCTAAGGATCCTGAGAATTCTGGCAAATAAAAAAGATTCCAAGGACCTCTTTTTCGATGATGAAGGCATCTAAGAACTATTGAAGGTTTCCTGAAGTTTAGTTATACTTTTTGAATTTGGCCGCGCGCTAATTATGCGGATTACAGCGAGGGTGTTTGGGCGTGTCTTTCTGAATGCAGTTGTCCACCCGTTGCCCAATTATTTTTTGGCGCTTCATAGATGACAATATGAACTGCGTCCTTAGGAACCCCCATTTCTTCAAAAACTTTAGTTATCCCTTCAACTGTTTTTTTCTTATTCTCAGGAGTCATTCCTTCCCAAACAGAAACTTGAACTATCGGCATTTCATTTTACCTCAAATAACTGTGATATTTCGCCCAATTAATGTGTTCTTATAATATGTGCCACACTTTCTTTCAGTTTCTAATAATCATTTGTACTGTGTCTACGCTGACGAAATTCAACTTCATCCCAAACGCCGAGGATCTCTACGACGCTGCACTCTTCACCTTAGGCACCACTAACGGGAAGTTTATCTGCACAAGCACACCCTGGAACACGGATAGCTTGTTCTATCGGATTTGCAACAACAAGGACTTCGATGACTTTGCACGCCACCACATAACCTGGGAACGTGCCCAAGAACCCAACGGTCCACTGAAAACGATTATTCTTGAGAAGATCAAAAAACAAATGCGTGACGATCCCTCCAGATGGAGACGTGAAATGGAGGCAGAGTGGGCTGAGGATGAAGACGTCTGGCTATCCCAAAGCCTAATCTCCTCATGTATTGGGACAACCAAGAACTGCGGCGAGGATTTAGCGGAGTTTGACCCTGAAGAGGAGTTTGAAGGTGAATTCTATGCTGGGTTGGATCCTGCGCAAACACGGGATTTCTATGTCCTAAGTGTGGTGGGAGAGTCGATCAAAAGCTGTTGCTTAGGCATCTAAAGATTTTCCCGCACCCAACCTATGACGCCTACGTTCTGGGTTACATCAAAGCCTTGCAGGATCGCTGGGGCGGCTTCAACAAGATTCGAGTGGACATAACCAGGGAAGGTCCAAGCTTCATTGCAGATATGGAAAACGCCGGAATCGATAACGCTGAAGGGGTAATCTTTAGTTCACCAAAAAAAAGCGAGATGGCAAGTATTCTCAAAAAAAGAATGTAAGACAAACGCTTCTTCTATCCACTACTAAGTTGGGATAAACCCTACCGCATAGACATCTGCAATGAATTTAACGTTGAACGCTTCGCACTGCGAAAGGATGGCGGCTTAGCTTTTAGCCACCCCCAAGGCACTCACGACGACGTCTTTTGGGCTACTGCTCTAGCAGCCTTTGCAACCTGCGAGCTTGTTCCTGAACAATTTGTAACGATGGTGCCAAGATGAGACGAAAACGCCGAGGATTTAGAATAAGAGCCTGCAGAAGAACATACGATAAGACCACGGGCAAGTTTACCTTCAACATCAGCTATGAAACCAACACAAAGATAACACCTAGAAGCATAGTTGTCGCCGAAGCCTTCGGGTTAGGCATCGATGAGACCCGGAAATTCAAGGTTTTAGACGCTGAACTAAAGATCGGACCCAAAGACATCGTCTACATCACCGGCGATAGTGGCAGCGGAAAAAGCGTCTTGATAAGAGCCATTCGAGCAGACTTGGGGGAAGAAGCAATCGACCTAAGCGAGGTCCAGGTGGACCCAGAAAAACCACTGATTGAAACCGTTGGCGCTACTGTTGAGCAAGGCATAGAGCTGCTAAGTAAGGTGGGGTTGAATGATGCTTTTCTTTTCCTGCGCACCTACAGTCAACTCAGTGATGGCCAGAAATACCGTTACCGAATCGCCAAACTCATCGAGAGCCAAAAGCAATGGTGGCTTATGGATGAATTCGCAGCCTGCTTAGACCGAGACACAGCAAAGATAATTGCGTTTAACCTGCAGAAAATCACACGGTCCCAAGGAAGAGCGGCAATTGTCGCCACAACTCACAGCGACCTAATTGAGGATCTTTCGCCTTCTGTGTTTGTGGTTAAGCGGTTTGGGGAAGAAATTCAGATCGAATATTTCCCAAATAGTCACGTGGATGAATGCAGCCTTATCCGAGAGATGAAAGTTGAAGAGGGCAACAGGCAAGACTGGGAAAAACTCTGCAGGTTCCATTATCGCGGCCATAAAACATCAGTTGTCCGGAAAATCTTCCGACTAACTCGTGGGATGGAGCTATGTGGAGTTATAGTATATACTTATCCACCGCCCGCGTGTTTTGGGAGACGTATGGTTCTTCCTCGAATGTCAATGCAAGAAATCAACCAGCAACTAAGCACTATTAACCGTGTAGTTATTCATCCAAAATACCGAACTGTTGGTTTAGGTGCGAAGTTAATTCGTGAGTCACTTCCTTTGGTTGGTACGGATTTTGTTGAGTTGATTGCGGTTATGGCTAAGTATTCGCCTTTTGCAGAGAAAGCAGGTATGGTCCGCATTATTCAACAGACAGAGGTGAAATCTGTTGTTAAGATCTCACAGACAT
Source organism: Candidatus Bathyarchaeota archaeon (assembly GCA_963782525.1). Classification (GTDB taxonomy): domain Archaea; phylum Thermoproteota; class Bathyarchaeia; order Bathyarchaeales; family Bathycorpusculaceae; genus Bathycorpusculum. Next base: position 74,890 of record CAWAKC010000003.1, on the reverse strand, counting down.
TATCTTCTCTGGGGTTTGATGTTCAGCTGCTGGGAAGCCAACATTACGTTAAACTTAAACTGGATACTTTGGATACTAAGCAACTCTGTAGTGTTCGCGAGGTTTTGCTTAAGAATCCGCAGCCACGCCTGAAAAAAGAAGTAACGTCTAGTAGACATATGCCTTATGGAATAACAGCGGATTATGTTAAATACATTGAAGCTGCTGACTCTGAAAAATTAGCCAAATTAATTAAAACTGTTGCGCTACTACTTCAAACAAAAGTAATACCTCTTCTGGAAGGAAGGTTAGTTGAATTTTAATGTTGCAGCCGCAAGTCCACATCCTAGCGAGCCCCCCACCAATATTTTCCAAGAAAAAATAAGGATTCGCCTAATATATTAAGCGAATCCCCTATAGCGTGCTACATATAAGAAAACTATTAATATTTTTAAAATAGAAATTTTGCGAAGAACAATGCCTCAAGTCTAGGCGATGCCTAATGAAGGTTTTTTATGGAAAACTAGCGAATTCTCCCCAGTGCTGAATTAAATAAGCTATTGCCCATACTGCTAAAGCAATGTAAACTGCCCAAAGCCACATGGTTACAGGTCCCTTTGAGTCACGTATTTCACCAGCGAAGTCTTCAGAGTTCGCTTCAGTGTCTTTCACCGAAAACTCGTCCGAACTTCTAACAATCAAGTAAATGACAAGCACTGCTGCTCCAACAAATACCAGCGCTAAGTAGGCATATGTGGGATTCACAAAAACAATTCGGGCAGTCGCAGCTAAATGGTCCCAGCTCATTGCTCGGTTTCATCCTCCTCAAGCGGCTTAAACCTCAAATTTTCATTACCTTCAAACGCTTTGGTTACAAAACTCCAGACAACAAAACCAGCAGTTATGAATGTGATTCCTAATGCACCGATAATATAGATCAACATATCTATGTCCAGGGGATTAACCTCCATAATTTCAAAGCTTTGGTTGGCATTTGAATCCTTGCATTTTGGTAAAGATTTCGTAGTTTTTCAAAATTACGATCCCAAAGAAGAACAGCTATGAAAGCAACTAAGGCTCCTACTGGATTTGTTTCAAGATTTGTGAACAACCCAGACTGGACAGGGCCACCTTTGAGGTCCCTTGCATATTGATCAGTATACTGCGGTGCCCATTTCGTATTGTAGTCACTGGCTTTTGAGAAGCTTTGCACATAGAAGACTAATTGGTAAATTTCGTTATCCGTCATTGCATATTTCCAGGGTGGCATATTTGTTGTTTCGACGCCTTGTTGTACTTTCCAAACGTAGCGTCCATAGTACATGAAGTCGTTTCCGGATTCGGTAAAGTTGGCGGGTTCAGGGACAATGTAGCCACCTTGAACCTTACTTGAGGCAGGTCCATCTCCCTGCCCATCGTTCCCGTGGCATTGTGCACAGTACAAGGTGTATAGACTTTTACCCGACTGGTAATCCTGCATCGTTCCACCTATGGGCGGCACGTTAAGAACTGTTTGAGCAAAGTTGTCTCCTTCAGCATCAGAGATATCGCCAGAAATTGTTCTAGCGGAACCAAAAACAAAGCTCAACTCATAAGCTGCTAAAAGCCTAATTTCAGTAGCATTAAGTGTAAGGCTCCATTCAGGCATGGCTGTTCCAGGTACCCCGCCGCTCACTCGCCAGATGTCATAACTGTCACCTGGAAATGTAGCTATGCGTTCATGCAGATTTGCAGGCTGAGTCGCTACATGCCGAGCATATGGGCCTTCTGCATTTCCTGAACATCCATGGCAAGACAGGCAAAACTGTGTATAATCAGCTTTAGCAGCATCAAAAAGGACTCCCCATTGGTCACCAAACGTAGCATTTCCATTGTAAGCGTCATTTTCAACGTCATATTGTGCCAACGCAGTCATCAACATTGGCGTAAACTGGTTAGTCGCGTTCACATACTCGTCTGGTACGGCAGGGTGAAAAGAAGAACCATTAGTGATTGAAGCTTCAACTTGGAGGTTTTCTTGACCTAGATTTTGAATATAAGCTACTAGAGCATCTATCTGCTCATCACTTAAGAATCCGAAATTCGGCATTAAAGAACCTGGGCTTACACTGCGTGGGTCCCTATCGTGCATTTGCTGCCACAGGGTTGGGCGCATTCCACCGATTTGAGCAAGATCTGGACCCGTCCTCTCTGTACCCAACGCGGCTGGGCTATCGTACACGTAATCTCCTTCTTGAGAGACATTGCCGATTCCCCAATCGCTAGCTCTGACTTGTTGAGAATGGCAGTAGAAACATCCCAAACTCATGAATAAGTTTCTTCCTTCTGCTTCCTGCGTTGTATACACGTGAGCGGTATCGCTTGGAGGAATGTCTAAAAGAAACATGTAGGGAGCAACTACAACCATACTAACCATGAGAAGAAAGACAGCTACTCCACCTGCAACAAGCGGAAACAAATTCTTAAATTGAGTTTTCTTCTTTATTATTCTGACTTTCTTCTCCGCAGTTCGTTCTAGCCTCTCCAATTCTTCCTCAAACTTCTTTTCAGCATCACTCATTCTTTCCGCACACCTCCAATTGTTTCTGCATTTTCAAGAGATGACAAAGGTTTTGAAAAAATAGTCATAATGATATCAATCGCGAAAAGGAAAGCGGAAACAACAACTATGCCGCCACCAATGGCTCTGACAATTAAGTAAGGTGTCAATGTTGGTAAAGCTTGAACGATAGTCTGATGGGTGTACCAGCTAGCGTTTGCAACTAATCCGGCTAGCATCATTCCGGCCATGAATATTATAAAACCCAATAAGGTTAGCCACCAACTGACATCCATTAGTTTTTTGTTCCAGAGTTTTCTTCCTGAGAGGCGAGGCACCAAAAAATACATCATCCCCATTATCGTAATTGCAAAAGAACCATACAACGCTAAATGCGAATGCATCACAGGCCATTGTGAGTAATGCAAGTACAAGTTCATATCACGAAACGCTTGGAAAGTTCCCTGAATTGAAACAAGTATGTAGTTGATGAAGCCGAAAACAATGAACCGTAAGGGTACATTACTCCAAACAGAGTGCCAAGCGCCTCGAAGGGTCATTCCAATGTTCGTAGCAAACGTCAAAACAGAAATCATCATCAGACCGCTCGTTGCAACGGCTATAGTTTTTAACCATTCCGGAATTGAAGACTGTAGCAGGTGATGCCCTCCTACACCGGTGTAAAAGAATGCCAGAGCAAAGAAGCTAATCAAAGATAGAGTTACGCTGTAAAGAGCTCGTTTTGAGAGTTTAGGTATGAAATAGTACCATAGGGCTAATCCGAATGGAGTGAACCAGAGTCCCAAAACGTTGTGTCCGTAAAACCAGTTGACTATGGCATCGGTCAAGCCGAAAAGCGCTCCAGATGGAGGTCGCCACATCACGTTTCCGATAAAGTACACTATGGGAAACCAGAGAAATATGGCTGCAAAGAACCACAAGCTAACGTAGAGTTTGCGTTCTTTTCTTTTTATGATTGTGCCAATTATTGTAATGCCAATGATGATCAATGTAATCATAATCACTACATCTATTATCCAGGGAAATTCCGCGTATTCTCGGGCTTGTGTGTCTCCACTCATGATCAAGAGAACTCCCGCCAATACTCCGACATTCCACAACACTGCAGAAATTTTTCCGAGAATTGGCTTGTATAGAGAAACGTGGGATAATCTCGGAGCCACGTAGTACATTGCGCCTATTAGGCCTGAAGATAAGAAACCGAAAAGCAGTCCATTGACGTGGGCGGGTCTGATTCTACCAAATGTATCGAAGGCAGAATCGACAAGAAACGTTGGAACAAAAAACTTTATTGCCATTATCATTCCAAATGTTGCAAAAATGGGGAACCAAAGGACAGCAGAATAAAGCCAATACTTAGCCACCGAGTCCGCACTCTTAAGATCAGCAGGCTCTAACCCATTAGTAACTACTGCTTTTGTTGCCTCTGCCTCAGCCATGAAAAACCCCTAATTTCCGAATGTACTTTTGTTGCGATCGCTTTTTAAAACTATGCTAGAACAAGTTAGCAACAGCATATCTAATTAAGCGCTTACTTTGTAACTCAATAATGTATGCTCGGTGAAATTAGCTAATAATTTGTTAGCGTTGTTGCATTAATTACACTGAGGTATATTCAGAACATAAGCTTCGATAACCAACAACATTCTTAGTAGCGCCACTCTTTTTGTGAAGAAAGATCGCTCGCGAACTGAATTAATATGGCGATTGCCATGAGCACAACACCTGCCCAGACTAAGTAGATCAGCGGACTGTTTTGAACCGAAATTGCCACTTCATTGGGCGCAACACTGTTGCCGCTTGATGCTTGCATTAAAGTATTGTAAAGCGAGTCCGTGAACTCTATATGGACATAAAGATCACCAGTCTCTGTCGTAATAATTAAAGGCTTAATCACCAACCCATAGTTTGGGTACAAGGAAGCAGAAAGGCTTCCTTGATAGATTCTATCAGAATCTCGCATTGTGACATCGGCTTTAATAATCGAATATTCCGGGATAACAGAATTGGCTTGTGAATTGTAAACCTGCATCGTACTGTTTTCAATATGTATACCCGTAACCACGATATCGAATTGCATAGCTTTTTGGGGCGTATTAATTTTCACGTCGTTTAAGGTGACTACTGTTTTTGCTCCCGCACTCATAAAAACACCCAAGAGTAAAACAATTACAGCTAACGCGAATATGCTTTGTCCAAGTAGAGATCTCCGACGAATAGTTCTAGCCAGTTTATAAATAAGGCAAAAAAACGCAGTCAGTAAAAGAGGAACTGTAAATGTGACAAGGATATTTACAGATGCAAATCCAATCAGCGAGATAGCTACTCCCGCGACTAACGAAATAGCCACTATTAGGAGTTGACGAACGTAATGCGTCTTCTCTTTGAAGCTGTAACCGATCAAAGCCACGACGAATAAAACGACAAACGGGTAGGTCCAATAGCTATAGGCAAAACCTGGAAAAGCCAGCCCCACTAGGCAGACGACGGCTATGAGAATCAGCGCCCAGAAACCCAGATAGTAAGAACGAGACGACAAAGAAGCCCTATTAACTTCCAGTTGGAAGAGAGGCTTTCTTTTGTTTTTTGCCACATAGAAGAAATAAACAACCATCCCCACCGCAAATGTAAGCATTATGGGACCAATTGCCGATACTGCATAAGAATGGACTGATTGAGTCAATCCTCCACGGGTTAGGGCACTCAAGAAAACTAGGCTGGCAAATGTTATCATAATCATTAATTCTCGTGTTAAGCTCTTCTTGTCATTGGAAATATTTTTCACTACGAAATACGCCACTAGAAAAAGCCAAGGCAACAGAGAAGCTGTTTCAACTGGATCCCAAGCCCAGTATCCACCCCACCCTAAGACTTCGTAAGCCCAAAGTCCACCAAGAGCTATCCCAATTGTGAGAAGTAACCAAGCTGCGTAGGTTGAAGCTTTGAATAGTTTTGAGTCATCAAGTTCTCTATCTGTCTTGATACTTGCTATCGTCAACGCAAAGGTCAAAACCGCGAAGGCATAAGCTGAAAATACTATTGGTGGGTGAATCGCCATCCATACACTTTGCAACTGTGGGTTGAGACCAATTCCTTCCGCTGGAACCGTGGGAAAACGTTCGAATGGGTTTCTTAGCAAACACACAATTATGAAAACAAAGAGGACCACACCGAAGATCTGACAGGTGATTGTGTTGAATTTGTTGGGTTTTTTGAAAGCTATAATTCTTAATATAAAGTAAAATATGCTTAGCAGAACTGTTAAGAAAAGCATCGAGCCCCCAGCTCCAGCCCAACTGGAGTAAATTTTTGAAAACAAAGAAGCACTGGAGGAGCTGGAAGAGTACACCCCAACAAGAGAAAAATCGTTGCCAATGAAAGCTTGCAGAAGCATCGCGTAAGATGTTATTATTAAGGCAAATATGGAAAAAGCGGCGAAAAGGATGTACTGTCTTTTTAGTTTAGCAGTTAATTTCATGGTTGACAAGAGAGCAATGTCTAATAAGAGCAACAAACTGGCCGCGAGCAGAAAAAATACTTCAAAGTCCATATTGAATTCCAGAGTTATAGAAATGTGCTTAGCTGAATTCTTATTTAAAATTATTGTCAGCTTTTCTATCCAAGGAAAACTGAAGGAAAACAACGGCCAAAGCTACAACGGGGATTTCATTTTAACGGCAGTAAGATTTGGGCTTTAGTCTTGAGACAACTTAGTCCAGCGGTTCCAGGTTAATCGTAGAATTCTGCGAATAAACAAGAGACTAGAAAAAGAATTTTGAGAACATATTGCTAAACATAATGGGCTGGTAGTGGGCTTTGACAAAGTATAGTTTTTTTTTAAATGACGTGTAAAACAGGTTAGATAGTAACTGTTTTATTGTTTTTTAAACTAATTAGTCAAAGACGAGGATTGAAGGATGGTAACTTATAATGAGGTTCATGAATGGATGTCGCAGGCAAATCTGATCATTTTAGTTGCCGTCTTAAGTTTGTTAATAATTCTAAGCATTTTTCTTCAAAGGCGAAAGAAGTTTGTTTGGCATGGCAACACCATGATGGTTGTCGTCATGATTGCTACCTTGCTAACGATTGCTCACATGGGGCCTTCTTTTGTTCGGGTAGTAGCGGAAATGTTGGAAGACTTCAATGTTGTTGCACTTTTAGGAGTTGTTCACGGCGTCATAGGTTTGGTAACAATTTCTCTTGGCATTTGGCTAGTTGGCAAGTGGGCGTTGGGAGAATCTAGCGAAACGCGGTTCTGCGCGCCGCGGAAAAAGTTGATGTGGGAAATCCTAACAATCTGGATAATAACCCTCGGACTTGGCATCGCCTATTATCCACTACATCTTATCTTTAGCTAAAGTTAAGCGCATGCTGCAGTATATGGACCATGCCTATTCGGGGTTAAGTCCAGTCAGGTTCACCTATTGGGAGAAGGTTTGCCCAGGTTTGCCCCAAATTTATTCAGGATTCGCCTAATAGTTTAAACGACTCCCAGCGAGCCCGCAATAGTTATTTTCCAAGGCAAAAAGGGGATTCGCTTAATGTATTAAGCACATCTCAAATTTACAAAAATTTAAACTTAAAACCAGAAAAAAGCTAAGACACATTAAGAACACAGTACTCATAGCGACCTAGTTGAGGATCTTTCGCCTTCTGTGTTTGTGATTAAGCGGTTTGGAGAAGAAATCGACATAAAATATCTATCCGCAAAAGCCAGCGAATGCAGCCTAATTAAAGAAATGAGAGTTGAAGTCGGCACCCGGGAAGATTGGCTAAAACTCGCCACTTTCCACTACCGCGGACATAACACATCAGTCGCTAGGCACTTCTTTAGGTTAATGCGTGGCAATGAGCTCTGCGGAGTGATCGTTTATTGTTATCCTTCGCCATCCTGTTTTGGACGTCGCTTAGCTCTACCAAAGATGAATATGTTTGAAGTTAACGCTCAAATCAGCTTGATTAGCCGCTTAGTTGTTCACCCGAAATATCGCGCATGCGTAAACGAATTATAATACGCACTGGAAATACGCGGTTGCGCAAGATTCACTTCCATACTTTGCGGTACAAGAAAGGCACTGATATTTACATTGCAACAAAAAGCTTGGCGGTTGTTATGGTTGTTTTGGGACATAAAAGCTGGTCAAGCGCGCAATTGTACGTTGACTTAGTTAAAGCTGCCGCCGCTACAGGTCAGGAGAATTGGGTATCTGCTGTTGCAAGGACACTTGAGGAAGCATTGAAGCTGACTAATGATGGCTATTCTTACGACACTGATTGGGAACCGGGAGTAAAAATATACAAAAAGAGGATATTCTCGTATGAACGCAGATAAACAAGAAATGCCAGTGGTGACATCGACACTGAAGTCTAAGACCAAACTAGACTACGACCGCACATACATGCTTTCTTGTGGTCTAGCGACCAGTGTCGATGATTATATCGGCTTTTAGTCGCTTGCCAGAATTTGTTATCCGAGGGCGATATTATTTTGGTTTTCGGTTTTTAGTCGTGCCCGATTATGGTTGTTGCTGTTGTGTCTGCTCGTCGGTAAAGGCTTGCTCCATCTGTTGCTATTCTAAACGTATTCAAATCCGCCTTCGACTGCTTTTGATTCTTCTTCCCGATTTGTAACCCAGAGACTGATGTATTTTTTTGGTGCTCCGCGGAAGCAGATACGGGCTAATTGAACGCAGAGCCATAGGTAAGCTGTTGTTTTGTGGCCCAATAGGACCATAACTGTGACCTCTGTTTTGTATTCTTGGAACTCGACGGTCGCTCGAAAACAGAAAAGAATAAACAAGCCAAAAGGATTACGAAAAGGTTCCTTGGAATGAATTTTAAAGGATTATTATCTTTTCATGCAGGACCACTAGCCGTATCCGTAACCTTAGCTGCCTTGGTTGGGTGCCGAAACTGAACTTAGGGTGGGTAACACTTGTGGGCCTACGTTCTGGTTGTTGTAGGGTTGGCTGTTTCTAAATCCAAAGCAGATTTCCATCCAGCCAAAGAACCCGTTGGGCGCTGCTGTGCTGGATTTAAGAAACAGTCACAAGCATGTTATTCAGGGAGCCTTAATATGAGTGGCCCAAGACTGTGAGTAACTCCGGACAGGCTCGCAAGAATAGCCATTACATAAGTAGGGTTAATTTCAGAATCTCCCAAAGCGCGCACTTCTGAACGAGTTAATTTTTTACATTTTTCTAAATGGTTCCAGGCAAGTCTTATTTCTTTCATGGTTATAGGGTGACGTGATTCTTTGGACGTTTTGAGAGTTATTTGGTCATTTGAAACTTGGGTAATTTCAAAAGGTTTGTTTTGGTAAATAGTCGTCAAACGCTTGCCCTGAAGTTTTTTAAGCTCGACCGCTAAGTCCATAATTTCATTTCACCGTGACTTTTTCAACGCTTTATTATTGTTGAGTTGGATTTAACCTTTAATTACAGATTGAACTTTTGATCACATGTTGAGACAAGGACAAAATAAGCATTTACTTAAAAATACGGTAACCGACCGGACAAACAAGAAAAAGCGACGATAACTTTACTGGAACAGGCAAAACTGATCTACAAGACTGGACAGAAGATACACCATTAAACATCGCCTAATATATTGTCTCGTAGAAATGAATTAGTTGATTTGAGAATGGTTAGATTATCTAAGAATCAGCAAAAAAGAGAGATAATATCAGTTAATGTTAAGCAGAAAAAGCAATCAACGCTTGAAGACCTCTCTTTTCAATTCAACATTAACAGAAATAAAGAGCCAATTAAGTCAACAAAAGAAATAGTGATCAACAGCGTCTCCGAGACAACCAAAGAAGACGAGTTAGCCTTTAAAGTTGACTTTAGCCTATTGCCTTCAAAAGCATCTTTTTCAAAAGTTAACTTAGATCTATATTTTCAAGAGCACCTGCTCAATTCAACAACAATTAGCATACCTCAAAGTACTCTACTAAATGACACTTTTGAGTTTCTTTTAATCGTGGATATGAAGGGAATTGGTGCAGAGGAATACTTGTTTAGGGTGGAAATGTATGAGATGTGGTCTTCTGGTGAAAAGCTAAATTTCACCTCTAAAGAAATGGCTGTTCAATATGTACAAAAAACTAGAGAAGAAAGATTGGTGAAAATTCCAACTGTGAAAAGTGTTGCAGGTACAGATCTAACGGTTGTTACATCTTCCGCAAAAAATATTTATCGTGAAATAGAACAAGATCAAAAACAGGAAGAAATAAGCAAAAGAGACGAATGGTAGGCAGTTGGCATAGGTAAAAATTTTACTTTAAAGTCATAGAGCTCAAAACAATTAAAATTAATAGAGTTAAGAGAACCCATACCGGAATTGCGACGCACAAACGCCGGATTTCTATCTTTGATTAACTTCAAAAACATTCTAAGTCCCACAAAGAAGAGAGAAAAAACGACAGGAAGGCTTAAAGAAACAAGCCAACAATACGTTTATACTGAGCGGAAGAACTTGGAGAAAAACAGCGACTATTTGTTTATCCTTAAAAATTTCGGTTTTGGTGAAAATATATGAAAGATTTTAGGTGCCCAATATGTGGTGGATCAACTGAAAAGGTTTGGGAAAATGAAACTAAAACAAGATACGGAATGAGATGTATGAAAGGTCACACAAACACCGGTAACAAAGCAGCTGGTTCACAAGAGTATCCAGTGTTTCTTGTTTCAAGTGAAGAACTTGAATAGTTAGAGTTACTTGTCGAAGAGCCTGCCCACTATTTTTATTCGTTACGTGAATGATGGATGGTTTTAAGTTGTTCCTTAAACCAAAAAAGAATAACGAATGCTAAATTAACAGTCACTACAGTTTATTAGCAAAGCGTAGACAAAAACTCTGAGGAATATTTCTGTCACAAAAGAAATTTGATGAAGTCGTTCAGAAATACAACAAGTCTCTAGCAATTTTTAAATTATTAAATTCTTAAGACTAGGGCAGGCCTTGAGGTCTGGAAAAGGGCTATAGATAGTCGATATGCTAAATCTTATTACGCCTTGTGGTTAAAGTCGACCAGAAATAATTAAGGGATAGAAAAGGGTTCAGTTTTAAGAATACTCTCTTGCTCAATAAAGCGAAAGGTCATAGGTTCCATGCAGGCAATTTCGCCCACGACTTTAGGGGACCCATTTTTTGCATCCATTTCCTCAAGAAGCATACCCCATGCTGCTGCATGAAAATCATAATAAATAGACAGAGTATAGTCAATTTCAGTGCCTGCGCTAAGCCAGAACTTAACTTCATTCATTCTTATTTCGCTATACTTCTTGGTGAACTCCACAGCTTCTTGGATTTCAACCGACATGCCTCTTAATGCTTTCACCATGGACTGTCTATCGTTTTCGGATGAAGCATCTTTTGACCAAACTACTTGGCACTTTTCTATTTGAAATGCACACATTTGCAACCATATCACTGATAATGATCTCCAAATATAAGCTTCATCTAATCAAGGGTGCCTTAGTTTGCCAAATACTTCATAAAAAACTGTTGCGCGTTCCATGTTTATGTACTTTTTAATTCATAGGTTATTCTTGTATTCCGTCTATCTTTTCCTGGATAGCTGGTATAAGATAAACTCCTTTTTTTCAATATCTTATTTCGGAATAATCCTTAATATCATGTGTTGCCAAAACGGTTCTTGTACGGCTCCATTAATGCTAGGGTGGTCGAGAGCAGACGATGACTTGCAAAGTCATAGACGCTGGGTGAAACTCCCAGCCTCTAGCTCCATTAATTCTGGCTATAGATAACTAACTTGCCTTTGATTTTATCAAGGCACAAAAGTTCAAAATCCCGCGAATATTTCTTTGTTTTCTTTTGTACGCACTTTAATAGAAAACTTAGTGCCTGAGGCATGATTAACTTTGTTTACTTTGGCGATTTTAACGTAATTTGACTAAGGTAAACGCTTAAGGCTTTCCAAGAGCAGCTATTTTTAGTTAAATATTTTGGCAGTTATTCTATAAATCAAAACTCAAAAGTACATGTTTCGGGCACTCAATGTAAGACAAATTAAGAACAAAGTGCTATAGTATTTAGGTGAATATTTTTGCGTAAACAACACAGACCAGAAGGATCGGCAACCTCCGCCCCAAACAGGAGCAGCGTAGCAAGAAAAGCAAATGCTGCCAATAGTTCGAGACAAAAGCAAGCCAACGATAATCGTTCGAGACAGACCCAAGCCGATAATTCAAAGAAGTAAAACAGTATTATACGTCTAAATTAAATTTTAATACGTAGCTTGAATATACTGTAATGAGACGGTTATGCGTCTTCAGCTAAGACTCTATCTTAGTTTGTCGTTAATCCTTGAATTACATAATTTAGGAAAAATCTTTTCCCTTGCCGTCTATTTGGTCGATGGTGCATTCGCTGGGGTCTTTATCAGTCCTTAGCATTTGGAGACGGGCATCCTTAATCTGCAATCCCTGGTGATTACTTGATAAATAACTTCGCAAACAATCTTAGGCTTAAGCCACATCACCCGTCCATGCTTCGAACGCTGAAAGGTGCTAGGACAATTTTGATTTTTCTAAACTCAATCATCAGAGAATCGAGCATCTTCTGAGCAAAGCCCGTGCCAACGTGAGCGATGTAGACTGGTTTTCTTTCTTCATTATACAGACCCACGATTAAAGCGCCAAACTTTGATTCTTTTGCGCCGACACCTTTTGAATAGCCAAAAATAACGAAGTCGCATGTTTTTAGATTCTTAACTTTCAGCCAGCTGCCCGTTCTAAACCCTTGTTCATAGCTGCTGTCCTAGCGTTTGGCGACCATGCCTTCAAGATCAAAACCGCTTGGTAGAATTTTACGCCTTTCTCTTCGACGTAATCGTTGATTATTACATGCGAGCTTTCCTTAACCGATTTTTTCAGAATCCCTTTTCTTTCAATCAAGGGAAGTCCAACAAGTGGCTCTCCATCTTCTCTAAAATACCAAAAACAACGTAGGTTGCCGGCGACTGGAGTCGTAATCGCTATATATCTTTGGTTGAAATCTGGTGGCCTCTTTCCTGGAGGGAGTGAAAATCCACTTTTCCCGCCTTCATTGTAACGATTTCGCCATCAACGACCACATTCTTAGCCTACTGCCTAAGTTCTTCAAATTCAGGAAAAAAATGTTTCAGTTCCTTTGAGTTGCGGCTCTGAACTGTAAAGAAGTCGTCAACGTAAGCTATTGCTTGAAAACCATCCCACTTGACTTCAAAAAAACCAATCCTTGCAAGAAAAAGACTTAGAAATTGACTTTGCAAGCATAGGCTAATAATAATTCATGAAGTATCAAGAAATTGTAACTTGAGCGCATTAATAAATTAATTAAACGACGTAATTCTATCAAGAAGGCATCAAGCAAGTTATATTTAGTGCACAACAAGATTATGGAGAAAAAATATGAGAAAAGATAAATCTGAAATAGATTTTGAAAGTGATATTGACGAGTTTATTCATCTTGCTCAACGATGGAGCACCCTCCATAAAAGATTACTGAATACTTTGGCGAGGTTACCTGAAGAAGTTTACCAATTTACCTTACAGAAAATCTCATTTCATGCAGGCCAAAGTCAAACCATACAAGTAAAAGAAATAAAAAAGTCTTATATGATAATTCTAAAAAGAACCGACTCAGAATCCTTAATTGCACATGAAATCGCCCATGCCTACCTCAACTATACTAAGACACAAAACAAGGTAGACGATCAAGAAGCTGAAGCCGACGAATTAAGAAAGAAATGGGGTTTCAAGAAAAAACAACTCTGCCAAACCTTCCCTAAAGGATGTCTTAATTGCTTTAACCCTCACTGTTCCGAAAGCAAATCAAGAAAATTTCGTTAACAATTTTTTTAAACAATTTGTTTTGGCCTTACTTAATTGGCAAATGATTTGTCAAGGCACATATTGCAAAAGAAACCGTAATGCATTTTCTGCTAAGGCTACCGCGGATTTCATCAATTATTTTTATACCTTCTCTATTTCCGCATGCGAACCCAAATGAGTTATCCAATTTATTGAAAAATCTCTTCGGTCCGTTACTCAATAGTATAAAGTAGTTGACAGAAGAGTTCTGGTTTTCTAAAGGCGTTGACTTAATAACCCGAAGAATGCTCAACGGAGGACCAGTCGTAATATATAATATTTTAACCTCTGGAAAATCTGTCTCAATTATCTTCTTAATTTTAGAAAGCTCCTTATCCCGCGCCTTAAAAATAAGCGCTCTTGGCCTAATTCTGTCGTTTGATCCTGATTCAAAGGGTACATTATGCATTAAAACGCCATTTTCACTGTTTTCGTTAATAGAAGCCTCCGCCAATCCTTTTTCCGCAAGCGTCACAAGATCTATACAAATCAACCATAAAACGCACATTGCTATTTCCGAAATGACTTAAAAAGCAAGGCGCTGAAACGACTAACACCCTTAATGGAGAGATAGTTAAAAGTGGAAAGCTGACGAGTTGCCAGAACGTAAGTGCTTAGGTAAAAAAATGCGAAGACCTTAATCATAACGGTCGTCTCAAACACGCCATCCCTCTTTTACTAAAACATTCCGAAGGCGAACATACTATGATAAAAAAAAACCAGTAATAACTACAGAGTTGTGGTTGCCAATATGTTGGAGGCGTTGTGGCAAAAAGAAAGGACAGTGTTTACGAGCAGGGTACAAGGGCGACTCCTAGCTAAAAATGAATGACCGCAACCTTACGGTTGCGGTATCTCAAAAAAACTATTGATGCTTAGACTGTTCTATATAGCGTTTGATTGTTTCAGCGTTAACTTGGCCAATTGAACGATAGAATTTACCCCTAGACCAAAGATGCCCCTTCCAAAGCTTACTCTTAAGCTCAGGATGCTCCAAAAACAACCTCCTTGCACTGTTACACTTTAAGAGGCAAATCATTTCAGACACCGAACAATCCGGATGCAACCCGACGAAGATATGCACGTGATCAGCACCAACCTGCAAAGCATACACTTGACAGCCAATTCTAGAAGCAGTCTCCCTCAAAGCCCTCTCGCAACAGCTTTTAATGCCAAGATCCACAAATATCCTATGCCTATACTTAGGCACAAGCACAATATGGAACGCACATTGCCCATAGCCATGGCTTAAAGACTCCAAACCCATTTTGTGACACCTCCTAGACGGTAGACGCAAACTGCCGTCTAGGAAACCCAAAATAGCAAGTTGGCAAAAAGAGCTTACGGACGATTCATCTGCAGCCTACGGCTGCAGTATTCTCGTCGAATTTTAATAAAACCGTTGCGGCCACTTGACTTCGGTATCTTAGGCTACACTAAAGGTGAGGGAGTCAGGGCTTCAACTTTTGGATCTCTTCTCGTCGGACTCCACGATGAACAAAAGGAATTTGTTTATACTTGTAATGCTTCGTCTTTTCTTAGTCAAGAAATACTTGAATCTTTACTGGATTTTTTCCCTATCAAGATTGAAGGGCAAGGTTACTTGGTTAAGTCATTATTAGTTTGCGAGGTATCATACCAATCGGTAACTAAGACAATAGTTTAAGAACGCCTATGTTTAAGCGCGTGAGAATAGAAAAGAAACTAACGAATTCACAATCAACAACTAAATTCTTGACAAAAAACTTTGTAGCATTTTTACATAGTTTGGCTTTTGCATTAACCAAAAAACCGCTTAATTTATTAGTAAAGGCTTCCATAAAACTTATTGGAAATGAGTTTTATGGATTTTGTTGGACTATTGATAAGCATAGTCGTAAGCATAATCATAGTTGCACCCGTACTCTGGCTTGTTGGAAGAGCACTCGTTGGCAAACAGAAAGCAAAGTTCACCGATGCCATCTGGATAGTTGTTCTTGGAGTCGTCATCGGCGCAATTGTTGGAGCTTTAATCGGCGGCTTAATCGCGGCTCTAATAATGTTTGTAGTTTGGCTCGCATTGATTAAGCACTTCTTTGACTGTGGCTGGCTAATGGCGTTTGCGATAGCGGTAATAGCAGTGATAGTTTTCGTAGTGATAGTTTTCATACTGGCTTTGATAGGCATCGCGGTAATAGGTTTAGGGCTTCCATTCATTTGAAAAAATAATTTCCCTTTTCTTTTTTCTTAGAGTATGCTATCTGCATACCTTATCGAAATGGTTAATCTGTTTCTGCTAAAGCTTTTTCTAATCTCATTGTTTATTCTTGTGTTCTTGCTTCTTCTTGCGACTGCGGATACTTCTCAAGCAAGTACTTGCGAGTTTTGCAATAAGTTATCAAGATTTCCCTTTCAGCGCCAGACATCAACGATAAGTCGTTGCCATCTCCATCTAAGGTTGCTGGAAATAGTTGCTAAATAGTAACGTTATCGGGGTCAATTCCGTTTTTTCTCAGTTTCTCTGTAATCTCAGGCGGTAAGACACTTGACATTGAAGGGATTTCTCGTTCATTCTTATTTTGGAATCTTCCCACTTTTTCCTTGAAATCTTCAAACATATTTTGCTTCCGGGAACAGCTTGAGCAGACAACAAAACAGAGAGTTAACCCTCAAGACACCAAAAAACAAGACAACGATTATTAATTGTGCCGAACAGAGAAATAAGATTTGCGCCAAATTGCCACTACACATCTGTAGAAAGTTGAAATGTTTTTCCAGTGCTAGCTTTTAAGCGTGAACTGTTAATTTACATTGGAGAAGGTTTGCAGTTTTGAAGAGAATATGGACGACGATTTGTCTGATTGCTCTTTTGTTTAGCTCTTTAGCGTTCACATTAACTTCACAGACTGGAAAGGCAGCAACCCAATATACAATTTTATGGACCAACATTTATGGCACACCAGTAAATCAAACATGCTACCATCTCGTTCAAACTAGCGATGGAGGCTATGCATTACAATCAACAAATCAATCATATAATATATTTAATATTCCATTACCCACTCCCCAAGCATTAATTCTCAAAACAGATTCTGCCGGAAATCTACTTTGGACCAAAAGTTACCCTATCAGTACCTATCGTGGCGTATGGGGCTATGGATTAATTCAGACAACCGATGGTGGGCTTGCCCTCGGCTACAATAACGGCCAATCCGGACAAGAAACTGTTACCCACGTCATAAAAACAGATGGCAACGGCAATCAGATTTGGGAAAAGTTGCAGGTCTACCACAGTGGAACCTTGCTACTCCAATCAAGTGACGACGGATTAATCTTTGGAGGTACCGGTGATTTAGCGCGCGCGTTGCGTTATCCTTGGCTAAACAAGATTGATTCTTCGGGTAATCCAGTTTGGGCAAAAACATACATAAGTTACAATACCTCATCAGATGGTTCATATCTTAATGGCATATCTCAATTTAACGACGGAGGATACGCTTTATTTGGTGCAAGTGCTGGGCTGAATGGTTTACTAATAAAAATAGATTCCAATGGGGATGAACTCTGGCATAAAATATACACAATTTTCGAGACTTTCGGCTCATCTATTACCACCAGTGATGACGGTTTCTTAGTTTCCAACGGACCAGGCCTATACGGACTACAGGGGCTTGTAAAGTTAGATTCTTCTGGAAACATTCAATGGAACCAAACCTTTGGAATCAATATTTCTTCATTTATTCAGACTGATGATGATGGCTATCTTGTAATAGGGGGTAACACTTTATTGAAGCTGGATTCTTCAGGAAACAATCAATGGTCATACACATTTACAGGCACAAACCTTTCAGGCATAATTAGATGCAATGATGGAAGTTACGCAATCGCAGGAACCTACTCAATTGGAGCAAACACTTACTCATGGCTATCAAAGATTTCTTTGACGCCTACTCCCACACCCACTCCCAGTCCAACTCCAACGCCAACACCTTCTCCGTCACCAACCCCTACACCTACACTTTCACCAAGTCCTACTCCAACAGTCTCTCCAACTCCAACGCCAACACCTTCTCCGTCACCAACCCCTACACCTACACTTTCACCAAGTCCTACTCCAACAGTCTCTCCAACTCCAACGCCAACACCTATAACCACACCAACTCCTTCTCCAACTCCCTCTGGTAGTCCTACGCCGACCGTAACATCAACGACTAATCAAGAACCGGCCGCTACCGTGTCGCCAACATCAACACTCATTCCAACCCCGGTGCCTCCCACCTCAACAACAGAAACAATCAATCCGACAGGCATACCCCAAGGCGTAACATATGGAATAATAGTCGTAGCATTCGTTGCAGTAACCGCCTCAGTTGTGTTATTTCTGAGGTTGAGGAAAAAATCAGTAGGTACCGTCAATTCAGCTTATTTTTAATTCAGATTCAAAAGTCATAAACCATACTAACTTGAACGCTAAAGAATGATAACCTGACGCAACAACGTCTGAAGTGCATAGTATGTCCGAAGTTTATCGAGACGCTTTCCACGTCGTCGGAATTTCAACACTAATAGGCTCCGTACTGATGATGAGCTGGATATTCTACGACATATCAACACAGGGATACTTCATCCTAGGCGAAAACAACCTCATCATTAGATACACTGAGTTTGGGCTCGTTGGCTTCAGCTTTATCTATGTTTTTTACTTGTTTGCGATGTTTGTGAAGAAGAAAAATTAGTTTGACTTTCTCTAAATTTCAATTTTTAGAACAAATTATAAGTTTTTATCTGCCATCATTTTCTTTTTTTCTCCTTTATTTTTCTTATTGCGTGATTCGTATATCAATATTTCTTTAGAAGATTATGCATACCAGAAAGCACACGCTTCAGCTTCGGGGTTTTTATTCACAATCTTCATTTTGGATTTTACAGAACCCTATATCCGCGTTTCCTTTTCAAATTCGTTGATAAAAAAAGAAACGCAAAAACACGAAACTCCTAATGTCGATATCGGCATCTAAGAACTAGACCAAACTAGACTACGACCGCCCGACACTACACCGGGACTGCCCTGAGCTTTGTCGATGGCTAATCTGCATTCGCACTTATTTGCATTTCCAAAAGGAAATTCACCTGTTTGCCCGCACCATTTTTCTTTGATCTTTGTTAATTAGGAGGCTTTTTGATGAATCAGAAAGAAAATGAAGCTACTTCTATTATGATGCATTTTTTCCTGACTGGTTTGACGTTGAACTTCGAGGCTGAGCTCCAATGCGCTTGAAATTTTTTTATACCCGACGATTCATTTTTCATGTCGGAAAAAGGGACCTTCCCCAAATTATTCTAGTGAGGGAGGATTTGCCACCCCTATGGGACTTTGTTTTTGTTTTTTCAAAAAAAGCACAGCAATAATTGCTGATATTAAACAATTAACGCCTATCAAGATGAGCGCTATCCTTACAAAATACCCATATGTAAGATAGAATTTGCCACCATTAACTACCGGTGAAGTCAGGACCATTTGAGATGACAATACAATAAATTAGACGTGTGCGCAATTCATTTTTTATAGTTCCGATAGGTAAGTTATCTTTGAGCAAGTCTGGGATCGTACCCGTAAATACCATTGATTTGGTGTCTTTGAGGGCTCCATGATCATTTGTTGTTGGGTCAAGCCCAGTACTTGCTTACCGTTTTTAGACTTTGCTCGCCAACAATAAGCGATCGTATTGCTTCAGCATCATAACTAATCAAGCCAGCCATCACCATAGCCGCCTTCTTCACCAAACCCTTAGGCCTCACCCAGCAATTCCTCAAAACGTTAGCTTTAAGATGCCCATTAAACTGCTCAACCACATAACGCTTAGTCTCCAAGAGTCTAGCATGTTTGATTCTTTTGCGTTTTCCCCTTCTAGGATTAGGAGCAATAACAGGCTCAGCTTCAATGCCCTTGGCTGCTCTTTTGTTTGTTTTCGAGTCATAACCCGCATCGGCCAAAACGTATTCTGCTTCCAAATCCTCAATGAGACCGGGAAGAAAAGGCGAGTCATAACGATTACCAGGCGTAACAACTGCTCTCAACGGCAACCCCAGCTGATTTACCGCTGCATGAAGCTTGAAACCTCTGAATTTTCCACGGCTCGTGTGACCCCAGCCCGCTTCCATATCGTAGAGATCCACTAACGGCGTTGAGTCAACAATTAGAATAGTGGTCGGTGTCACTAGTTGAAGCATAGCCGATATCTTCTTAAAAGTTTCTTCAAGAACGTCAAGATAGCGTCTCCACCATCTTCCAACAGTGGTTCTATTGGGTACTTTGAATAAGCCAAGTGTTCTAGCAACGTCCGTATGCTTCTTTAGATGTTCAATTACACGTGTGTCGTTCTCTAATCCTTTCAGTCTGGCATAAACGAGAACTCTTAGTGCTCTTAGGCGTCCGTAGCCTGGATTTCCGCGTCTTTTGGGTTCTACAGAAACGATTGCTTTGTTGACGAAAAGCCTGACAACTTCACAGGCTTCCATACTAGAACATAATTGGGAAGCAGCTTAAATTCTGCACACCCCTAAATAAATGATAAAACTCCAATTGCGATGCCTATCGCTGAATAATAGGCTCTTAGACCATAGCGGTACTCGCGTGATAGCACCCCCATAGCGACCAAACCAACGGCATAACCTAACAATCCTAAACCAAACAAGACATGAAGCCAACGTGCGCCTCCTCCAATAACTTGTAAAAACTCTCTGCCCGCAACAATTTGTAAATACAAAATTATAACAGCCATCGCAATCGTTAATACACTTGTACCAACGTCAATTTTTTTAGCTAAGCTTAAAGGCTCAAACGAGAAAACGTTAGCCAACCTAAAAATTCCCACGACAAGCATTGTTGAAGCTATAATAATTGTTCCAAAAGCAAATATGTATGTGCCAATTGCGCCTAACTTAAAATGGTACAACGTAATTATGGCCATTGTTAACGCCAACAATCCTGTGAGAATTTCTGATATTATTAATTTCTTCATTGGCATCAAATGGACTCTGTTCTTTCTGCATAAAAGATTTGTTATCTTAATTGGGCTACTATGAGTTTTATTCAGATGGCATTATAATGCTTGAAAAAGGATTGAATTGGAATAAACTGGAATTATAACAGTGGTGCGGTAACCGGGATTTGAACCCGGGTCCTAGACTTGGCAAGCCTATGTACTGACCAAGCTGTACTATTACCGCATGTGGCAGCTTACCGCAACAATTCTAAATACTTCCTAATAAACTATGGTTTTCGTCTTGGCGTTATTCAATCCTTGGTGTCGCGTCGCCGTTGTTTTGTGGTTTGGTCAAAAAAATAAATTGCGGCTGCATTTTTCCGGGACCAACCAAAACTATTTTTCAGCCTGTTGAACTTATATCCAAAGAGTTAGGTATTGTTTTGCAGAAAACATGACGAAAGGCAAACCATGGCTAGTTGAGGTTGAGCGGAAGGTTAGAGATTGGTTCTTTTCAGAAACCACTGCCTTTAGAGTTTTAGTTTTCAGTTTGAAGAAGCCCTACGTTAAAAACTGATAAGATTGGCCCAACAAAAATTCATCGTGTTGTTGTTTTACCACAATTTAGTTTGTTAGTCATGCTTCTTTTATTAAATCTATTCGGACAAAGTAACGAAGCTTTTCGTCGTTAGCAAACTTGCCGATTACATCCATAAACAGATCCGGGAATGTTTTAAGCCAGAGTCTATAAGAATCCCTAATTGTTCCATCTGTTGTACCTAAAACGTCTGCTAGTTCTTTTTGTTTTTTGACTGAATCGTATCTGTAGCTTAAAAGATACAGTAAGCCTCCAACAATCCATGTTGACCTTCTTCCACTAAAGAACGAAAATTTCCGCCTATATGACTTGTTAATAATTTCAAGTGAGTCTAAAGCGATCTGATCAGCCAATGATTTACTTGTCCATAGAATATGAGATGCTGCTAATACTTCTTCGAATGGTATTCGTTTTAACGTATCCATTTTGGATTCCTTTCACGAAAGACTAAAAATAGAACAGTTTTTGGCAGGGTTATCATTAACGGCTGATACAACAAACTCGTTTTAGGCCCATTTTTTGGGACAACTGTCTCTAATTATGAAACTAAACGTGAATTTCACCAAAGAATTGGCAGAGCATGTTACACTCGAAATTCATAAACTTATTAACTGTTCACTCCCCTTGGGATAATAGCAATTAATCGTCGACAATCGTTATTTGAAGGCTGAGGCTTAGCTAAAAATGAAAAACCGCACCAAATCTCAAACCTTTAGAGACCATGATAAGTCGCTTGACCCAATTAATGCAGCCTTTGACAACTTCATGAATATTTCAAAATTGAATCAGGATGATTTTCATTGCAGATGAATTGTAATTCCAATGAAAACAACCTTATTACATTTAAAATTGGGGCAGAAAAAGAACAACCAATATGTAAAAAGAACATATTATATGTTGACGATGACCTTTGTTTTCTAAATCTTACAAAGACAATTTTAGAATCAGATGGCGAATACCTAATTGATTGTGCATCAAACGTAGATGAAGCATTAAATAAACTATCCACAGGTAATTATGTCGCCGTAATTTCTGATTATGAAATGCCTATTAAAAATGGACTGGATTTACTTCTCAACCTTAGAGAGCAAAAAAACGATATTGCTTTTGTTTTGTTTACTGGAAAAGGTCGAGAAGAACTTGCTGTCAAAGCATTGAATCTAGGCGCAGACGGCTACGTAAACAAACAAGGCAACCCAGAAACGGTTTATGGCGAACTTGAACACGTTATAGAAAATTCTATTGAGAAAACTGAGTCAAAAAAGAAATTAGCTGAAGCACGACTTTTTACTCATAAAATAATCGATTCGACACCAAATATAGTCTACATCTATGATTTATTTGAAAATAAATATATTTATTCGAACAAGGAAGCAGCTAAATTTCTCGGTTATTCTCCAGAGCAGATTTCAGAAATGGGTTCTGAATCGTTCATAAGTCTTTTGCACCCAGAAGATGTTAAAATAATAACCGCTCATTATGCCCGGTTTACGAACGCCTTAGAGAACGAGGTTTTTGAAGTGGAATATCGGATAAGACATGCCGATGGAGAATGGCATTGGTTCCGGAGCTATGACATATTATTTAGTAGAACTGCTCGAGGGACGGGTAAACAAATTTTGGGAACATGCCAAGACATAACGAAAGAGAAGAACGCGGCATTAAAGCTCACCGAAAAGTTCCAGCTTCTTGAAAGTGTCGGAGAAAACATCGACGCTGGACTAGCAATAATTGACAAAAACTACGATATTATTTGGTGCAATAAAGTCCTGGCAAATGCAGGAGCTATTCCTAATCAAAAATGTTTTAATACGATTGCTAAATTAAACGAAGTTTGTCCGGGTTGTGGTGTCAAAAAAGTTTTTGAAGAAAATATTCCTTTAGACACCCATGAATACATGACCATTAATTCAGAGGGTAAAAAGAACTGGGTTGAAATTAGAGCCACCCCTCTAAAAGATTCAGAAGGCAAGATCACATCTGTACTCGAACTTGCAGTACCAATAACCGAGCATAAAAAAGCGGAATTGGAGTTCGAGCAGCTTTTGCAGAGGTATCAGCAGGCCAATAAAGCGCTTAGTTGTCTTTACGATATTTCACTAATGATTGAAAAGCCAAACACTTCATTAGAAGATGTAATGAAGAGAACCAACGAATTACTTCCCAAAACTTTGCAGTACCCAGAGAGTGCATGCTCCAAGATTACGTTTGAAAATCAACAATATCTGACTCATAATTTCCAACAAAGTTCTTGGAGATATCAAGCCAATATTTCATCTTTTGAAAAAAATGTTGGTTGCATTGAAGTTTACTATCTTGAAAAGAAAGATATAATCTATTTTGATGGACCATTTCTGAAGGAAGAAAGATTTTTAATTGATGCTGTCGCAGAGCGTTTAGGAAGAGTTGTCGAGCGCAAAGAGAACGAGAGAAGGGTAGCGTTCCAAGTGAACCTTTTAAACAGTGTTGGTCAATCCGTAATCATGGTTGATGAAAATCGAAAAATTCGTTTCTGGAATAAAGGTGCTGAAAATCTCTATGGCTGGACCGAAACAGAAGTTGCAGGTAAGGACATAATTGAAATAACGGGCGCCGAAGAAAATGCTAACCCAAAAACTGTCATAAAAAGGTTAAAGTCTGGAGTGAGCTGGGATACTGAAGCGAAAGTTATCAATAAAGAAGGTGTTCCAGTTCCAGTAATCGTAAATCATTCCCCGCTTTTCGATGAAAAAGGCAAATATTCTGGTGCAGTTAGTGTTGTTACCAACATTTCTGAATTGAAACAAACTCAGCGCGATTTAACAATAGCACTTGAAGCATTAAGTTGCACAATTGAAAACTCCGAATTGCTTAATGAGAAGCTAAGAGTGGTCGGCGGATTAACTAGACACGATGTTCGCAACAAACTAAGCGGAATAGCAGGTTACTCTTACATCCTAAGAAAAAAGCATAAAGAGCAGCCAGTAATAGTTGAGGCTTTAGATCAAATAGACCGGGCTATCCAAAATATAAATAGAATTTTCAATTTTGCTAAAATGTACGAGCAACTAGGACTAGAAAGTCTAAGCCCAATCGATGCAGGTGTAGCGGTCGACGATGCGATTAAATTATTTTCCAGCAATCAAAGCTTCAGAATAATCAATAGATGCCATGGATTATGCTTATTGGCAGATTCATTTTTAGTACAACTCTTCTATAATCTTTTAGATAATACACGCAAATACGGGCAAAAAGCCTCAGAAGTTAAAATCAGTTATAATAAAAACTATGACGAAAATATAACATTAATCTACGAAGACAATGGTGTGGGCATCTCTTTGAAAGATAAACCTTTCCTTTTCAAAGAAGGCTATAGCACGGGGGGCAGCACAGGGTTAGGTCTTTTTTTCATTAAAAGAATGCTGGATATTTACGGTTGGAAAATTCAGGAAACAGGCAGTTCTGAGGGCGCAAAATTCGAAATAATAATACCTAAAGTAAACAAAAAAGGAATTGAAAATTGTTGCCAAAATACTGAGAATACCTCAGAACTGAAGTCTTAAAGAGTGTTACCCAAGTCTCATGGATTCTCTGCTAATAATTAGTTCTTAATTTTGTTCAAGAGCTTTATTTGCTTTAATGCGCAATCTTCTCAATTCTTTAACATTTGAACTAAATCCCTTAAATATTCGTAAATTAGAATGAATACTTACAAGTTAAAAGTTTTAGTCTTCCACTATTTTTTCATCTTGTTTTTCCTTGCATAAAACGCAGGGAACTTCCACAACCTTGCCAGGTAGCATTTTACTTATCTCTTTTTCATTGCCCATTTTGTCTATATTATTCCTAATCTGTTTTACAAATTCTTGAAAAGGAAAACTTTCAGGGTCCACCCTACAAATCAAAAACAGATTCTTCTTAAATGTTTTTGCAAGAAGTAAATCTATATTCACAGATCCATTCCCGAATATCTTTTGCATTGCCACTGAAAAGTCATCTATTCTTTTGGGGATTTCCTCTCTTTTAAGGAGAAATTGGTGTTCAAGTATATGAAATAATGAAGCTTTAGCTTCGTTACCTATAACTGACAAAGCTTCATCAATTGACTCTAACAATAAGCGATTAAGGTTCTTTTCATTCAAAACCAACGTTGTATTCCAGGTCTTTACATCGTTGCAGTTCGAACAAATAGTTACTGAATCTTCATGCCCCTCAAGTCCAACTGCAATATGGAAGCATTTAGGGCAAGCCACCATTCGCATTTTCCAATCTGTTTCATTAGTGCCATTCTTAAACCAGTCAACTAAAGCAAAAACACTTCGATCCCTAAGACTTGAAGTTTCAATTTCATCAGAATATTTTACTGCTAATTCCAATTTCTTGAATTGCTGCTCAGATAAGTATCCGTTGAGGGTTTTTTTAGCTAACGCTCCTAATAGCTTGTCCTTGTTCTTGTCCTTTCTTCGCTTAATGTCATATATGCTTAGGTAAGATAAACAAATAATTCCGATTGTGGCTATCAACCCTTGGGGGGACTTCAAAAAAAGGACCAATAAACCAATTTTAGGAATATTTAGACCACCAGCCCCGAGAACGTGATCAGATCTCGTAAGAAAAGGGTCATTAACATTATTATTATCGCCTTTAGTCGTGTAACAAACCTGTCCGTCACTTTGGGTAATCTGACCAACGATTCTATGTATTACAACAGGTCGAACCATCCCATCTAGTATTGATATTCCGGTCTCACCTTGAACAAACACTATTATGGTTCCGTTAGGAATGTTTGCATTGTTAGTTGCAGCATGATAGTAGACAACATCTCCGTTTTGCAGGGTAGGATACATACTATTTCCATCAACTATAACTAACGGATAAGACCCCGTTCTTGCATAAACTGGAAGCAAAATTATAATTAAGCCAACGACCACCAACAGCAACAATTCCAGTTTTTTCTTAGTAAACTTCATCGTAGCTCTATCCATACGTTAAAGCAATTTGTACATTAGTTGGTTTTCCGGCTCCCCATTGAATAACAATGTCAGAAGTGGATGGAGCAGTTAATATAATCTTTACATATCCCTGAGCAGGTATGACGCCGGAGGTTACTGGAAACACTGTTGCCACTTGCCCACCATTAGGGGAAAGCGTATTTGTGTTGAAACTACTGAATAGAGTGTTTGAATTTGCCCCAGAAGATGCGGTTGTATAAGCCGACACTGAAAGTGTTGATCCTACGGTTGATGGAACCAGAGCATCGCCGATTATTGCCCACGAATTGCTTGAACTGAGTGAAAAAGCTGCAATTTGAACTCCTGCGGATTCCGAGTTTTCGCTTTCTGCGACGCCTGTTACCTGATTAGCGAAATTAGACACCGCAATGGTCGAAAAACCCAGGCTGGGGGTAACCGTAGGGTTGTTATTTAGATATAATGCGCCTATCAGAAAGTCATTTGCAAAGTTAGTTGTAAACGAGACTGAAGGCTGTGAATAGCTACCTGTAGACATTGCCACAGTTCCAAGATTTGGATCAAATGGTGCGGAAGTGTTTACTCCACTTACAGCGAATGCTAAAATCACGAATTTTTGTTTTGAATCTAAAGTTGCTGTAATTGTTGCTGAAGATAGAGTGCTAGGAGAAATTGAATAAAAAGTCCAAACCGCACCAGTTCTCCCGTTAACTATGGACCCTCTTAAGTTCCATGATAATCCTGCTCCAGAAATTGACACGCTTGGAGTGGAGGATGTTGAAACGACTACGTAAATTAGATCGCTTGTTTGAGTGGTGGTGAGGGAAACTGATCCAGAGGCTCCATTGGTGCTTGCTGATGCTTGCCCATCCAAACTGGGAGCAGGCGTCGTCGACCCCGCCCATAAATCAAGGATCATTTTTCCTGAAGGAACTGTGATTGAAGATGCAAATTGGGTTGTCCAGATGTAAACGGATGTTCCGCGTGGAATTAAATAAGATCCTGATGATGTAGGTATGGATGTTTGAGTATTTACTGTCACTGAGGTTCCGCTTGAGGGTGCATTTGCGTTTTCAAAATAGCTCAGCATAAAGATTCCGAGTTTCGCTTGACTGCTTGAAGAAGTTATGTTGACTGGAGCTGCGGAAAGCGAAATCATTCCGATTGAAAATATAATTAGAGCGATCAACCCGAAAATGAGGAGCCCGGGGGCTTTTAAGTTATTAAAAAAAGGAATCCGAGCCATTTTTTTGTAGACTCGTTTCCAGTTGAACAAAGTTGGTGCCGCCTAAGCGATTGTAATTAGGATACCTGCTGGTGCGTTGAAGGTGGTTACGCCGGTGTTTAAGACGAATGTCATCGTTTGCCCAGCAGTTATTGTGGCTGGTGTTGTAAAGGTAAGTGGAGCGCCTAGTGCTGCGTATCCAGTTCCAGTGTTCCATTGTACGCTTACTGTGTAGGTTGTGCTTGTTGATGCTGCTGCGTTTAATGTAACTGTTAAAGAGTATTGCCAATTTCCTGCAAAAGTTGAAGTCGTCACGGTGCCGTTACTTGTCCATGTGGCTGGTAGTGTTGTTGCGGTAGCTGCACTTTGAGTGACCACAAATCCGTTGCTGGCTGCTGTAAAACCTCCAGTTACTGTGTACATGACACCTTGGACAGTCTGAGAAGTTGAGGAATTAACTGCTACACTTGCTGCGAAAGAAGCGATGGAGACTATTGAGATTATTAGGATTGGAATAATTATCTTTAGCGGCGTCGATTTTTTTATAGTGTTTAATATGTTCATGTTGGAGAGATGAGGATTGCCCGAATATATAATTTATTGATTAATCATACATAAGATATAATAAGCCTCGTTCTTTTGCGGGAAAAAATCCACAGATGTTTTGCAGTAGGCCTGAAGATAAACTCTGTTATATTTTTAGTTGATAATGTTTTTAACCCTAAAGTGAACGAGTTTTTCTCTTGTTATCCTCATTGTTTATTCGTATTTTTTATTATCCATCTGTCCATAAAAAAATAATTCGCATGGTTAAAATTATTTAGAAACATGTACAGATTTTTTCTGTTTTGAATCCCTGTAACAATGTATGCAAATTTTTGCTACATTTGGCCTTCATAATATTCATATTCTGATTTCAAAGACAAGGATTGATGCTAAATGGTGCTATGTCCTAGTTGCGGTAGAGAAGTTGAAAAGCCTTTAAGGGAAATGAAAAAACTATAGTTTTATCATTCAAGACTATTCGTGTAAAAAATGTCATCATTATTTCAGAGTTAGAGTTAATGAATCAGCTTACCTGCGGAGCATAACATAGATTACGTTCATAATAGTTATGGCAAAATCCGGTTCTTTGACAATTTTATCGTGGGTTTTTTGTGTTTAGCGAAATCTGTTTTTGAGATCGCGGATTGTAAGAAAAATGCTTGTTGACCCATCGACATCTTCGAAGTTTCTGCTTGAAATTTCAGCTTCAAAAACAGACTTGTCGTTGCGTTTAAAAGCTAATTGAGCTACAACTTTGTCTTTGGCATCATGTTCTTTGAGTGCAGCAATATTTCTTTTGTCATTAACTACTATTCCTTGGCGACCAGCCGCCAAGACTTCTTTTTTAGTCATGCCCAGCATTTCACAAATTGCAGTATTCGCCCAAAGTATTCTCCCATCTCGCTTAGCAATTATCAATCCGTCAAGAGAATTCTCAAAAAGAGAGCGGAACTTCTTCTCGCTCGTTTCCAGCGCCTCATTAGCTTTCTTCCTTTCAGTAATATCCTCTCCTGAACTCAATGAGCCAATAATTCGTCCACTCTCGTCGGTCACAACCGTATTATACCATCTAATTATTTTTCTCTCGCCCTTTTTTGTTAAAATAGCATTCTCGTAGTATTCGGGAAGCCCATTCGCTATGTGAACAAAATTTTCATGAACCATTCTTAACTCTTCTCTTACATCCATTGGAAGACAATTCTCAACCCAATTTTTTCCATCTAGCTCTCCTTCTTCGTAACCGAGAATTTCACACCCTCTCTTATTGAGCAGAGTAATATTTCCTTTAAGGTCCAATGCCAGAACAACATGCCTAATAACATTGAGATAACGCTCGGCTTTTTCTTTCTGCTCCAAAAGTTCATGTTCAGCTTTTTTGCGTTCTGTAATATCAGTTATAAACCCAAAATAATAAGAGATGTTTTCATTTTCATCAAAGAATGGGTGGACAACAATTTCGACTGAAACTATAGACCCATCCTTTCGAATGTACTCTTTCTCATAAACGCCAGATTTCTTAGATTGAATAATTTCCCCCAATTTTTTCGTCTCGTATTCGCGCCATTCTATTGGAGTTAGATCTACATTCCAAGTAAGATTTTTCAATTCGTTCTCTTTGTAGCCGGTGAGTCGCTGAAACGCCTCATTAATCATCATCAATCTACCACCAGGATATGCAACGGCGATCGCAATCGAAGCATTTCTTATGAGATTTGCCAGAAAACGTTCTCTTTTTAGGCTTTTCTGCAAGTCCTCTTCAGTTTTTTTGCGTTCGGTGATTGGAACTGCAAGCTCAAGAGCAGCCATGGTAGCACCGTTTTTGTCTTTCAAGGGAGTTACTCTTAATTCTATCCATGTTGTTTCACCCTTTGAGTTAATTGTCTTGAATTCATGAACATCAAATGGTCGGTTTTGTTCAAAAATTTTTTTTACACCACAATTAATACAAACTGAATGGGATTTGTTGAAGATTTGGTAACATTTTTTGTTTGGAGCAACACCCAAATCTTTTAGACGTTGATTGGCCCAAATGACATGATAATCCTTACCAATAACAGCCAACCCCGCATCAACACTTTGCCCCACCCGCTCAAGAACCTCATTTAACCGCTTCAATTCCAATTCATTATTCTTGCGCTCTGTTATGTCTTCAGCCGATCCTAAAATCTGCTTAACTGTGCCTTCCTGATTGAAACTAAAAGGAACGTCTATGCTATGCAACCAATGCCAACTTTCATCGGCATGTTTCATGCGATATTCAACCTCAAACTGGTCATTTCCTGAGGCGTTGCGGATTTTTGAATGATGATTAGTCACAAGATCGAAATCGTCAGGATGCAATATAGTGGAAAACAAGTTTGGCCCCATCATTTCGATTTGCTCAGGTTCATAACCCAAAAATTCAACTATTTCTTGATTAGCGTAAACATTGCGGTGCTCTATGAGGTCATAAATGTAGATAAGGGTGGGTGTGGTGTTAAGAATTTTTTCAACAAAATATTGATTTTCCTTCAGAGCATTTTCTACTCGTTTGCGTTCGGAAATGTCGATTATTGAGCCTTCTAATATTTTCTGTTCAGAGTCGAGCTTCAAGGATGTCAGACATGTTTTAATTTCACCTTGTTTGGTTAACATCCGACATTCAAAATCTTCAATTTGTCCCTTGGCTTGAAGTAAGCGAACCATTTCTTGCCTATCACTCGGATCAAACCAATGAATAATTGATGGTCTACCTACGACTTCATCGTAGGACCTACCAAAAATCGCAAGGAAATGGGCGTTGCAGTCAAGGATTTTAGAACCGTCCAAGACAGTCCTAAACATTCCGGCTGCCGAATTGTTGAAAATGTTGCGGTATTTTAACTCGCTTTCCTTTAACTTCTGTTCGGTTTTCTTATATTCCGAAATATCTTCAAATAAGGCGGCAAAATAGCCTCTTTTAGGACTGTAAACAGAAATAAATAACCAAATGTTCAAAGGTTTGAAAAAAGTTTCAACCTCTTCGCTCTTCCTACTGAGAGATACTCGACCGTAAATTTCGAAAAGTTCGGGGTTAGCTTCTTTTATTCCAGGTATTGCTTGAGAGACCTTTTTACCAATTATTTCATTTTTTTCAAATCCAGTTATTTTTGAGAAAGCATCGTTCACTTGGAGATAAATAAAATCTGAAGGCTTTCCTTCTTTGTCAAATATCATTTGACAGTAGGCGAAACCGTTAATCATGTTTGCAAAAAGTTTATCAAATTGTTGGCTATCTTTTTTGAAGATTTGGTCTATTGGTTCTATCGCTGAGGACCATGTGGAGTCAAAATAGTCTTTTGCTAATTCTATTAAGATTTTATTATTTGACCTAACTGCGGAATCTGGACCGATTGCAAGTACAACTATTTTGCCGTCGTATATCGTAAACCAAGCACCAAGAGGGGCAGAAATATGTCTGATTTCAAAATTTGGGTTTTTGTTTAGCGCATTTATTTCTTTTGAAGATGCTGGTTTTGGAAGCTTTTCAGTTACAACCCGAAACGAAACTTTTCTTTTCAAAGCTTCCTCAATTAGTTCGAAGCTTTCACAAGCCCAACCATACATTTTTTGGCTAGAAACCATAATACAAACGCTGTCTTCCGCTTTTTCAAGCAGTTTTCGCAATTCAAGGTCTAATGCTTCTTCTGGAATTAAAATGAGTTTGTCGTCATTTACTTGTGGTTCACAATTTAATTTTTTGAATCTTTCAATTAACTCAGTTGTTTTTTTGTTCAAGTCTAAGGTTTCTTGATTTCTCCGCGCCATCAAAATTTCAATGGCATCTTCAATGGACAAAGAAGTAAACTTGATTGGGATTGATACAATTTTTTTAACAATTCCCATGTCTTGCAATTCTGTAAGTTCTCTGTAGGTGTCTGGGCGAGCAACTTTGGAAACTTGTGCAATTTCCTTTGTTGACGCTTGTCCAATTCTGAGTAGAGAAAGGAAAATTTTCGCCTGTGCCCCTGTGAGCCCAAGATTAATTAATGTTCTGATGTTCTCGTCATTATCACTCAATAGCCGTCGCCCTTTCATTCAACCATTCAGAACAGACTGATTGTACTTTATTCGTAATTTAAGTATTGTCATAATCCATTGATGTTGTACTGTTAGATTGTTCTGCTGTTGGGTAGAACTTCCACCAACAACGTCTTATAACTTAAATCTACCGATAACACAGATAGGTAATCATGTATGGCTCTTGACGAGTTAGACAAAAGAATACTGCAACAACTAAGCGCTGGAACAAGTTCCTATGAAGAATTAGCGAATACCTGTAACGTCACCCGAAATACTGTTTACCGAAGAATATCTGCTCTTGAAAACAGAGGGATTATCAAAAACGTACTTAATTGCGTTGTAAACTTGGAACAAATGGATATCACACCAATAACAATTGGAGTCACAATCCCACAAACAATAATGGACAAAGCCATCAAAATATTAGCGAGTAACAGTCATGTCAGATTTCTTTGGCGAACATATGGAGAACACAACCTGATACTTGTAATTTTTTGCGCTAGAGGCAAAGAAGGCGAAATAATCCAAGACATAAGAGCTTGCCTTGAAGAATTAAACGCAGAAGCCATCCATGTATCCGTGGGTTTTGCTTGGGAAAAAATGAATTATTCACCCTTTGAGGACCAAACGAAAATTGAAGAGAAAATAACGCAGATAATAAAAACTAGGTACTGACGCAATTTAGACGCAAGCCAACAATTGAAGAATCTAAAGACAGTTAATTTAAAATCGTGGATGTAAAGAGGGTTTTTTAAAAAACCTTACAACCCTTTCACCTTGCGCAGTTATAGAATAAATTGATTGTCGATTGTTGCTCATTTCATCAACCAAATTCTGCTTAACCAAAAAACTCAAATCTTCTATCACCATCGCACAGTTGAATTCAATTTGTTGCATAATCACCACGAGTTTAAGCGGACCACTGTCAGCCAAAACATCAAGAATATCAAAATATTGTTCAAGCTTAGATTTGGAGTGGCTCTTTCTAGGTTCATCTTTCCGGAAATTGAATTCTCTCTCCAGCGATGTTGATTTCATTTGAAGCATCTACCCCTGGCCCATAATGAAGCTAACTTTACCATATACTTATCTCTCGATACAAACACAACATTTTATTAACAAATATAGTAATTTTGAAATAGAGATGATAGGTTCATATAATAATGGAAATCAAGAGGCGCAAAATTTTGGTGATAGACAGCGCAATTTTGCCCCTTCTGCATTCCCATAAAATGGGCAATTGAAAATCAATTGAGCGAAAACCCTCAGTTTCCTTAAAAAAAGAATCGTCAAAACACCAAACAGATTGCTGGTTTTTTCCACTTCAGGTTTAAGCATTTTTTCGTCAAATCAATCAAACCAAAGTACCGGAGATTTTTGTCCGCTGCAAATTTTCCTACAATATCTAAAATAGATCTTTTTCTTTTTTGTAGAATGCGAACTTTCCCTTGCAAGTTTGATTATGATTTGGACAGCTTCTAATCCCGTTTTATCGGCAATTGACTAATATACCCAAACTGCGTAAGCGACAGCCAATACTTCTCCCATTGTTTTCGGTTAAGTAAGCTTATTCCTCATCAAACCTGTTGAGGAACAGGATCATTTCAGTGGCGTAATCATTAACGCCTTTGGCGCGAAAGCCCAATTTAAGTCCCTTTTTTGTCACAAACGTAACTTACAAAACAAAAGAGAAAACATTTCTGAAATGTCAACTGACTAATTTCGCTCTGCTATGAGTTCATAAAGTTAATTACTTTAGACCTTCCTCCAGGTTACCCATCTCAATATTGAAATCATACCGATTACGGAGTTAAAAATCTTGAAACAAAAAAAAGCTGAAACAAGTCAAGATTTAGATGCCATTGTACTTGAAACGATTGATGAAGTTCTTTCTTTTTTAGGTGAAACTCCAAAGGATGAAATCTATTTTCATCTATGGAAGGACTTTGGAATTAGTAGAAAAAAAATTCCTGATAATCTTTCTGGCTTTTCAGATGCGCTCGGAAAACTTCTTGGCGAGGGGGCCAAGCTTCTCGAAATAAGTTTTATGAAAAAACTTCAAACAAAAACTAAAACAATACATGAGTGGAATGAACCTGATTGGATAGTTCCTGAATTAACATTCGAGTCCTATGTTAGGTTGAAAAGGCAAAGTATTCAAAAAGCTGGAGAAATCTGCAAAATGGGGGTCTTATTTGCTGATACAGAACAAAAGAAAGTCTATACCTGATGCACTTATTGAACCGGGAGAAAAATACAAAACACTATTCGAAGAAGCAGTTGAGGCTATTTTTGTAAGTGAAGCTAAAACCGGAAAAATAATCGATTGCAACAAAAAAGCACAACAACTGGTAAATAGACCACGTCAAGAAATAATTGGCAAACACAATGGAATTCTGTATCCCGAAAAAGAAAACGAAGCAGGAGTAAACAAAGCCTTCAAAAGGCTCAGCCAAAACATAGGCAGTAGCGTTCGGCAAACCCAAATCATAACCAAGGAAGGAAATCTTCGAGATGTTTCAATTAAATCCAGCGTGTTCGAGATAAATGGTAAAAGACTTGTCCAAGGTATTTTCAGAGACATCACCGAAAGCAAGCAAATCGAGGACGCACTCCGACAGGAAAGAGATATGCTTGAGGCTGTGACTGAAAACTTGGACGCAGGTCTCATACTTATTAGCCGAGATTACCATGTTTTGTGGGCCAATAAAACTCTCAATTCAAAATACCGCTTGGAAAACGAGTATTGCTTTTCCGTTTTTAACCATTCTAACACGCTTTGCAGCGATTGTGGCGTTCGGAAAGTTTTTGAAGATGGGGTTGAAACTGATTCCCACGAATACTGTCAAAGAAGAAACGAAAATGACCTGATTTGGATAGAGTTGACAGCAACTCCAATAAAAGATAAGACCGGTCGAATTATTGCCGCCTTAGAACTTGCGGTTCCCATAACAGAACGTAAGAAAATGGAACAGACTTTGAGTGAGAGTGAAGAAAGATTCCGAGCAACGATGGAGGCTGCAATGGATGCCATAATTGTAATAGATAATAAACTTAACGTATCCTTTTGGAACCCGGCTGCCCAAAGACTATTCGGATACACTCACAACCAAATAATTGGCAAACCCATTTCCTGCCTACTACCTCAAGAGAATGTGTCTGCGGTAATGCCTATGATGAAAGAGTTCATCGAGAATCAACCCAAGACTGAATCTACTAGAATTATTGAAAGAACCGCCATCAAAAAAGATGGTACAGCATTCCCTGTAGAAATCTCTTATGCGCAACTTCAAATGAATGGGACATTTTTTGGGGTAAGTATTGTCCGCGATGTCACCGAGAAAAAACAAATTCAACAGAAGCTTCAAGATTATTCCAAAAGCTTAGAAGAAACGGTTGCTATGAGAACAGGCGAACTTAAAGAAGCCCAAAACCAACTTGTCAAGACTGAAAGACTTGCCGCCATAGGCGAAATGGCTGGAATGGTAGGACATGATCTTCGGAACCCACTTTCTGGAATAAAAAACGCTGTTTATTATTTGAAAAAGAAAGAAGCCGATTGCCCCAGCGAATCTAAAAATGAAATGTTTAGCATAATCGAGTCATCAATTGAACATGCAAACAAGATCATCGGCGATCTCCTAGATTATTCAAAGAACATAAAGTTAGAAATTTCGGAGACCACCCCTAAAGCAGCCTTGTTGGACGCCTTGTCTACGCTTGAAGTCCCAAATCGTATAATAATTGTCGATAATACACAAAGCACACCTTCATTCAGAGCTGATGTAGGTTCAATCAAAAGAGTTTTTATGAATCTTATCAAAAATGGAATTGATGCAATTCCAGAAAAAGGAACCTTGGAAATAAAAAGCCTACAAACTGAGTCCTTCGTGGAATTTTCTTTTATCGACTCAGGTGTAGGTATTTCTGAAGAAACCAAAGCAAAACTCTTCACACCATTAGTTACAACAAAAGCGCAAGGTATGGGATTTGGATTGGCGATTTGCAAACGGTTGGTTGAAGCACATTGCGGAAAAATCAAGGTTACAAGTAAGTTAGGTGAAGGAACAACTTTCAAGGTTACATTGCCAATTAATCAAGATTTTGTACGGGAGGTGAATAAGATTGGATAATCCAGTTAGAATTTTAGTTGTTGACGACGATGAGAACATCCGAAAAACTGTTCTTGCCATACTTCTCGATGAAGGCTTTGAGGTCGATTTGGCGGCAAGTGGACGTGAGGCTATTAGAAAAACACAAGATTCCACCTACAACGTTGCGTTACTAGACATCAAGCTTCCAGATATGGAAGGTATAGAACTGCTGTCCAAAATGCGTGATACAGTTCCTAAGATCCGGAAGATAATGGTAACTGGTTTCCCTTCACAGCAAAACGCCATTTTAGCTCTAAACCAGAAAGCAGATGCTTATCTCATCAAACCCGTAGACATCGAAAAACTCTTAGATACCATTCGAGAACAACTATCATTGCAAAAACAAGAAAAGACTTTTGGTGAGAAGAAAGTCGCAGAATTTATAGAATCAAGAGCTAGAGCTCTAAGTTAATATGAATTAAGCATTAACACATGTTTTTTTATTTTTCATATTTAAATAACCAAGGTTTTTCAAATTCGAACTTGAATGTTATCCCTGTTTTCAACGCAAGACTTTTCTATCTTAGCTTGTAAAATGATTATTTAAGATTCACAAAGGCTTTATTTTCGATTTTCCATCAATAAAAAAATCGTCTAAATTACAAGGGGTCTTAGATTGGAGGATTGGCAAAAACAAAAGGACACTATAATCATTTTCAATTCCAAATTAAGAGCCAATCATAGTCAAGTTGAAGAAGCATTAAGACAAAGTGAAGAAAAAAATCGATTGTTATTTGAAAACATGACAGAAGGCTTTGCATACTGTAAGATGTCTTTTGACGACGAAAACAAGCCAAAAGATTTTGTTTACCTGGAGATTAATGATGCTTTTGAAAAATTAACGGGGCTAAAAAGGTCAAATGTTCTCGGAAAGCTTGTCAGTCAAGCAATACCAGGAACAAAGGAAGCTCATCCAGAACTCTTTGAAATATATGGTAGCGTAGCTTTATCGGGAAAGAATCAACGTTTTGAAATGGAGTTTAAGCCTTTGGGCATTTGGCTGTCTATTTCGGTATATAGTCCTCAAAAGGGTTATTTTGCGGCCGTATTTGAAAATATTACTGAACAAAAAGAACTTAGCAAAAAAATTGAGGAGTATTCGCAAGGATTGGAGTTTACCGTTCAAGAAAGAACAAAGGAGTTAGTTGAAGCCCAAGAGCGTCTCCTGAAAACTGAGCGTTTAGCAGCTATCGGTGAAATGGCAGGAATGGTTGGTCACGATCTCCGCAGTCCTCTCACAGGTATCAACAATGCAACATATTATCTTAGAAAGAAGCAAGATATTGTAATGGATGATACCGGCAAAGAAATGCTGACGGTTATTGAAAAATCGGTAGAAAAAGCAAATAAAATTGTTAATGATTTACTTGATTTTAGCAGAGAGATGCATTTGGATCTTGAAGAGTACTCTCCTAAATCACTAATAGTAAACTTGTTGTATACGATTGCATTGCCAAAGAATGTTAAAGTATCAGAGAGAGTTCAAGCATTTCCTTTAATCTCCGTTGATGTTAACAAAATCGAGAGAGTGTTCATTAATCTTGTAAATAATGCTCTTGAAGCAATGCCCAACGGTGGAGAACTCAAAATAGCAAGTTCTCAAGAAGGACAGTATTTGGAATTCACTTTTACAGATACAGGAATTGGAATGACGGAAGAATTGCTTTCTAAAATTTTTACACCGCTTGTCACTACAAAAACCAAAGGAATAGGCTTAGGCTTAGCCATATGCAAACGCATCGTGGAGGCACATGGGGGCGCGATAACGGCGAAAACAGCTGTGAATAAGGGAACAACGTTTAAAGTAAAACTGCCTATTAAAACAAAAATGAAAGTTTGAAATCTAAAAACTTGGATTACTCTTTTGAAGCTTTTTTCATCCCACTATGGCTGCGGTGCAATTGATGGATTTTTAGATCCCAAATGCTCTCACAATGCTTGATAAGTTTGATTGACAAACCATAAATGAAATAACCAACCACATAAGCCAATATCAGTTACTAACGTATCCTCTGTGAATGAAAAAAGGGAAACCAGCTAAAGTGAATCGAATACAAGTAGCTCGAATTCTAGTATTCGTTACATGTTCAATGTTTATGATTGCTTACTTTGTTCCATCTGGAGCCTTTTTGGCTACACAAAAAGATCAGAACGATTGGGTGGCTCACCCCATGTATATTTCTCCATTTGCAGGTTCATCTAGTCCGCA
Source organism: Candidatus Bathyarchaeota archaeon (assembly GCA_963782525.1). Classification (GTDB taxonomy): domain Archaea; phylum Thermoproteota; class Bathyarchaeia; order Bathyarchaeales; family Bathycorpusculaceae; genus Bathycorpusculum. Next base: position 36,784 of record CAWAKC010000003.1, on the reverse strand, counting down.
TGGATATTCGCCTGAACAGATGAGATCAGCTTATAACTTGCCCTCATCAGGAGGCGCCAACACTACAATCGCCATAGTTGACGCATTTGACACGCCAAACATACTAGATTACTACAACACTTTTTCAAGTCAATATGGGCTTCCAGACAACTCGACAAGCAACTTTTTTGTCCATAAGATGGCTCCAAATTTACAAGTCGATAATGGTTGGTCATTGGAAACTTGTTTAGATGTAGAATGGGCTCATGCCATAGCTCCCAACGCAATGATACTTCTAGTTGAAGCTACTTCCGCGTCCAATTTTGCGCTTCTATCAGCTGTTGATTACGCGGCAAGTCAGCCAGGCGTAGTTGCAGTTTCGATGAGTTGGGGAGGAAACGAATCATCATTCCAAACCTTCTATGAAAGTCATTTCAACAAACCCGGCATCACCTTTTTCGCTTCATCAGGTGATGATGGCTCAAGTGTAATGTGGCCGGCTTCTTCAGCGAACGTTGTTAGTGTAGGAGGAACATCGCTATATTTTTACCCAAACGGCTCAGTATCTTCTGAAACTGCTTGGGTTGGCAGTAGTGGAGGAGTGAGTCACTACATTGCCAGGCCTAATTATCAAACAAACTTTGGATTAAACTATCCAAATCGGGTAGTTCCCGATGTCTCTTATAACGCAAACCCTTCAACAGGTGTCTCAGTTTATAACGGCACATGGTGGATTGTTGGCGGCACAAGCGCTGGGGCACCTCAGTGGGCAGCCATTCAAGCGCTCGGACAATCCGCCACAAACATTAACCTTTATAGTAAAGCAAACTCATCCTATCAAACTTACTTCCGAGATATAACCCAAGGATCCAACAAAGTTAACTCTGCAAACCAAGGCTACGATTTGGTAACAGGGCTTGGTAGCCCTCTTACGTATAGGTTTGGGACCTCTCTTGATGTGTTTCCCTCTTCCGGTCCACCTAACGGGGCAATAATTCTCAACGGAGTCGGCTTCACTTCTGGGGGCTCAGTAAACATTTCGTACCTAAACCCAGTAACCAACGGCTGGACCCCTATAATCAACAACTACAATCTTACATCCGAAAACTTTACTTACAGCATGAACGCACCGGATTTAGCCCAAAACAACACTGCAGGCGATCACCAGGCAGCCTTCGACAACATTGTTTTCAGAGTTCAAGATAACAGCAATGGTCGCACTTACAATACCGTTGTTCCATTTGCGGAATGGAGACGCGGCCTATCGCTGGTAGGAAACGTAACTGCGCAAGGACTATTCGGAAACAGCACTAATTTGGCAACCAGCGTATTTGTCCAAAACGGCGATGCTCTACTTTTTTCTGGTGAATGGTTCGATCCTGGCAGCGTTTCACTGTTATGGGACAACACAACTAACTTGGGGATAATACCCACCGACAACAACGGGTTTTTCAACACAACCTTCATTGTGCCTACTACAACTGCAGGTCAACACACAATTACAATAAACGATGGAAACAGTAATTTCTGCGTTAATTTGACCCGCTTGCCAACGGTTGCCAACGATTACGTGAACGGATGGCACGCATCCGACATTACCATAAACCTTACTCCTGACTTTGCTGTGAATGAAACCTTTTACAGTATAAATGGGGGACCAATTTTCAATGTTACAGCTAACGGGGAACCAACGATAACAACAGAGGGCAGCAATAACACGCTCGAATACTGGTGTACATGGAACATTTACGGGTCAGGTCTCAATGAACTTCCACACGTGACCATAACAGGAATTCAGATAGACAAGACTCCCCCAACAGGAAACATAACAACACCTTCAGTCACTGAAACTCCAATAATTACGCTGACTTTATCAGCAACCGATGCCACCACAGGAATTGCACAAATGCGGTTCTCAAACGATAACTCATCCTGGTCAAATTGGGAGCCATATTCATCATCGAAAACGTGGACTCTACAAGGCGGAGATGGCCAAAAAACAGTGTTTGTCCAATTCATGAACAATGCAGGTTTAACATCAACATTCAATTACACGTTGACTCTTGAAGCGCTACAACCTACAGCAACCCAAACGCCAACATCAATCTCTTCTCCAACTCCCACACAAACCCCCACGCCGTCTCCATCACCCGAACCCACAAACCCAACTCTCTCACCTGCAACGACCATTTCCCCATTTTCAGCTCCATCTTCACCACCCTCTTCTCCAACCCCCACAAGTTTACCATATACTAACCCTTCAGCAATTCCTGAAAATCTGGAAGCAGTCATGATTTTGATTATGTTAGCGGTACTATTTTTGGTCGTTGTCCTAATAAAAAAACGCAAATAACAATCTACGTTCCTTTGGAAAATATTCAGAGGCACTTTAGACATAACTGATAATTGGCAGAAAAACACGTGCATTTCCTCAATTGTTAGTGTCCCATCGACCAGAATCTGAACTAAAAGAAGAAGAAAGTTGGAAAATTTACCCTATTTCTTCTTCTACAAGTTAACTGATGTCTCGGGGGAAATTTGATTTAAGTTTGAAAGAAGAAGACAGCGTTGTTTGCAGGTCACTGTCTTCTTCTATTAGTTAAGAATTGACTTTGTAGTTGTTTGAAAAAAGAAGGACGACAATTCTGTAGGAAATGTGTTTTTCTTCTTCTATTAGAATGCAAGCGGCTAAAAGCAGAGTTCAGAAGTTATTAAAAGAAAAATAGGCTCAAAGAAACGCGCTGTCTGCCTATACTTCCACAGTGGACTCAATTACAGCTTTTTCCTCAACCTTTCCAGTCTCGAAACAAGCGGTTTTTTTGCCTCTTAACCCTGAAAACGCAGCCGCTAAGAAACACAAGATTGCAGCAAATATGAAAGCTGTTGTTAGAGCTGTCATGAACGGCGATGCAATAGCGTTGGGAAAGAAGGTTTGGCTTGTCAGAGTAGTTAGTGTACTTTGAGGCAGCGCTGCAGTTATTGAACCCATGCCATGCAGCATTGTTTCAATGGGGTTGTATCCTAAGAAAGCGCCGAAGAGTGCCCCAGCCGCGGGGGTATGGCTGAATGCTGATGCAATCTGTGGTGAAGCGCCAGTGTTAGATACTGCAGTAGAAAGCGCAACAGGTAGCGTGGCGTTGAGAGAAATTATAATTATGGCAAAGAAGATTGCTTGGCTGATGGTTTGGCCGCAGTTCTGCAGGGTTGAGCGCATTCCTGAGGCTGCGCCTCTATGTTCTGGCGGACAAGAATTCATAACTGAAGCCATGTTAGGTGACATGAAGATGCCGTTGCCAATGCCTAAGACAAGGAGAATTAGAGCAAAGGGCAAGTATTCAAAGTTCGAAGGCAATAACGTGAAAACCAGAAACCCTACGCCTGTAATTACCATGCCAGCGGTCGCAAGAACCCTTGCACCATGTTTGTCAGATAACCAGCCGCTCAAAGGACCAGTGAGCGCTATGCCTATTGACATTGGAAGCATGAAGATGCCCGCCCAGAAAGGTGTAGAATCGTAACTGTAGCCATGAAGAGGAAGCCAGATGCCCTGAAGGAGCACGACAAGCATAACCATGACGCCCCCTCTTGAGATGGAGCTTAGGAAAGTTGCAATGTTTGCGGTTGCGAACTCCCTGTTCTTGAACAGGTCCAAGTTGAACAATGGCTGCTCCACGTGTTTTTCGATGAAGGGAAACGCAAACAGTAAGGCGGCTCCACTGAGAAGTGAACCAACTACCCATGGATTGCCCCAGCCCATCGGAGATGAACCATAAGGCGTCAACCCATATGTTATGCCTATAAGGATCAGTGTTAAGCCTGCGCCGAAGCTTATGTTGCCCCAAACATCCATCTTTTGTTTTTTGCGTACAATGTTTTGTTCTTTAAGTTTCCAGTAAGACCAGATTGTGCCGATGATTCCGACGGGAACGCTGACTAAAAAGACCAGTCTCCAATCGAAAACCGCTAAGACGCCGCCTAAGACTAAGCCAATGAGTGAGCCTGCGAGGAAAGCTAGTTGGTTGATTCCTAGGGCTTTGCCTCGTTCGTTTGCTGGGAACGCATCAGTTATGATTGCTCCGCTGTTGGAGAAAAGAAACGCAGCACCTACGCCTTGGACGATTCTGAAAGCTATCAGCTCGATGGCTCCAGCGTCGCCTGTGCTGGGCGTCAGGAATAGCAGGATTGAACCTATAGTAAAGATGAGGAAGCCTAAGTTGTAGAGTTTAACTCGACCAAACATGTCAGATAACCTGCCGAAAGTAACCAGCAGGGTCGCTGTGACGATGCTGTAGCCGAACATTATCCAGAGCAGGTACTGGAAAGATGTGAAGGGGTCAATGTTTATGCCTCTAAAAATCGATGGCATCGCAATTAAAACGATGGTCATGTCGATGGAAGCCATCAGCATGCCAAGAGTCGTGTTCGATAATGCAACCCATTTGTACTGTACCATAAATCAACATCTGACTGAGCTTTTTTATCGCAAAAGGTTGGGTGGATTATTAAAATGTTGCTTGGGAGGTTTGCCTTTCCCAAGTTGCTTATGCGGTTTTTGAGCCTCCTATTTCTTTGAGTCTTTGAGGGCGTTTTATGAGGTTGTACCAATTCCATTTTCCAAACGTCGACATCACAGCAGGCACCAGATAGGTTCGCACGACTAAGGCGTCGATTAGGATGCTATAACAAAAGGCAAAACCCATCTCTTTGAGGAGCATATTTGTGGAAGCATCAGCGTCTCTTAATGGCTCAAATTCTTTAAACCAGTAAGTGGTTACTGTTGAGTTCTGTCTGAATCTTTGGGTTGTTGAATCATCTTTGTCAGCAGTGTATGGCATTTGCTACATTCAAGCATTGCGTTTCCACATTCTGGGCAGAACACTTGGTGACGTTGAAGCTGCTCTAAGAGAGCCTGCAGGTTTGCAAGGTTTTGCAGTTCGTAGGCTGATGGAAACTCAAGCTCCCGTTCCACGATGGGTTGGGGCGGTTTTTGGCTATCAACGATTTCCTGGTAGACTTTAGATATGCTGGTTTTTCCTTCCCGCAACTTCTGCTTCTCATCTTCGCTGGCTTCCTCCAATATTTTTTTGCCCCGCTCCAAAGTGCGAGGAGACACCCCTGCTTTCTTCGCCACAACCTCAACCGCTTTCCCTTTGGGTTCCTGTTCAAACTCAGCGTCTTCTGACGCTACCCCCAATTGCTTGTTAAGTTCGTTTTTGCCGCCCATGGATTGCCTTTTCTTTGCAAGTACCTTCTCAATTTCAAGCAGTGGCACCGCTAATTCTACAAGTTGGAAGTTGTTTAGGTGGCGGCGTCTTAGGTTTGCTTCGATAACGAATTTTTTTTCCATGAGTTTATCGTCGAATTTCCGTACTTCAAAATCCGGCTCAATCCCGAGTTCGGTACAGGCGCGGAAACGGTGGTGCCCATCAAGCACTTCTAAGTCTTCGTTCACGATTATTGGGTAATGTTGTCCGTCAGTTTGTATGGATTTTTTAAGTTCAGCAAATTCTTCTTCACTCATTTTTGGCAACAGTTTATCGTATTCGGGGTTTAAGCGTAAGCTCATGGATACCGCATTCTTCTTTGTAGGATTTGTTATTTAAGTTGAGGGGGTTGCAAGTTTATTTTAGCGTTTTTTCGGAATGTTGGCTTCAATGTGAAGTCACATATTCTTTTATTTTTATTTGAAGTTGATATGTTATGCATACGTAACCCACGTAGCAAACGTTTGGCGAAGCAACAGCTAACCAAAATGCGGTTCGATTCTCTCCTCTCTCTTCTCACAAAAGTTTTTAGTGCCGCATCAGTTAACGATGTTGCTTCGTCAAACTCTACTTTTCGGTAAAATTCCCAAGATATTAATTTTCAACATTTATTTCTTTAACGACGTTTGAGCTGTCCCCTAGAATGATTTCTTTAGTAAATGACCTACTCAAAGAGGGGTAGGGATTGATTTGGGAAAATGTATTTATGACAAAAGAAGGGTATTTTTTTGGATGAGGGGTTGCAATGTGTTCATTTCACAAAAACTCTTTCCTTTTGTTTATGATTCGTGCAGCCCCCCAGCCATCTAATATTTTATTGAGTATTTCTGTTTAAGAGGTTTTCCATTAATCAACCAATTTAAAGTTACTACAGAAAAATAAACGGTCTCAAGGACGTGAAGAAGCATTGCGCAAGTTATATTAAACAGAATGCACCTAAATTCTGCATTAGTAATAAATTAAAATCTCATCGTTGCGAGAAGAACTCGCATATGTGCGATTAACATAATCAAATAAAATATAACTTACATTGGAGTTGCATATTTACGGGAACATCCCAAACATTTACGATAAAGTACGTTGTACATGCTAGATTTGAAATTGAAGGTGTAGTTGAAAAACCCGACGTTATTGGAGCAGTTTTTGGGCAAACAGAAGGACTTTTCGGTCCAGAACTTGATTTGCGGGAACTCCAAAAAACCGGGCGCATCGGCAGAATCGAAATAGACCTACACTCTAAAAACGACCGAACCACAGGAAACATAACCATACCCACAAGCCTAGACCGGGTTTCTACAGCCCTCATCGCCGCAAGCGTCGAAAGCATAAACCGCGTCGGACCCTGCTCAGCCAAAGTAACACTGGACAAAATCGAAGACATCCGCGAAGCACGCCGAAAAATAATCATCGACCGCGCCAAAGAAATCCTTCACCGATGGAACATCGAATCAATGCCAAGCGTCGACGAAGTCTACAAAGAAATCAGCGACACCATGAAAGTCGGCAAAGTTGAGAAATACGGACCAGAAGACCTACCCGCTGGACCAGGCTTAGAAGGCGCCAAAGAAATCTATGTAGTTGAAGGCCGCGCAGACGTCATCAACCTGATGCGATGCGGAATCTTTAACACCGTAGCCCTTGAAGGCGCAAAAGTCCCAGATTCAATCAAAAAGATAACCAAAGAAAGACCAGCCACAGCGCTACTTGACGGCGACCGAGGCGGCGACTTAATCCTAAAAGAACTCATGCAAGTAACAAACGTAAAGTTTGTCGGTCGTGCTCCACGAGGCAAAGAAATCGAAGAATGCAACTGCAAAGAAATCGCTGAAGCCATAGAAAACAAGTTGCCAATTGCTGAAGCTGCAGGCGCAGCCAAACCAACCCCACCGCCACCAGCACCAAAGAAGGTTGTTGTTCCCGAACGCGTCAAAGTTGAAGTTCCAGACACTATAGTTCAAGCGGCAAAAGCATTAGTTGGCACACTTGAAGCAGTCCTCTTAAACGAAAAACTCGAATTAATCGAGCGCCTACCGGTAAGCCAGCTTGCAGAAAAACTCACACAGGTAACAGGCGTAGACACAATAGTGTTCGACGGCATCATCACCCAGAGAATCGTTGACATCTCAGCAGACAAAAACATCAAACGCATCGTTGCCTCACGCGTATCTGAAGCAGTTAAACCAGCGTTAAACGTTGACTTGATAACGTTCCAAAGCGTTATCCCCCCAGCCTAAACATAATCCATTAGGCTTCTAATTTCTTGTGTTTCTTTCGTTTCTTTTAGCAATTCAGCTTCTGTAACGTTGAAAAATGATAGGATTCTTGAGGCTGCCGGTAAAACCTGATTAGTTATGTAGTATTCAACGTCTATTTCTTCGAGTTTGGTGAAAACGTAGGGTTTTACTCGGTTGTAGAGGCGCCCCTGTCCGGTTAAAATTACGTAGCCTACTTTGTCGCCGCCCGTTAATCGCCAACCCTTTTCTTTGAGCATTTTTGCAGCTTCAACATGGGGCGCTTTGATGGCGTAGTTTTCGGGTGGTTTAGTGAGGGTTTTCCAGATAATAAGGTCATGCAAGGGAACTTTGCGATGTCTTAAATCCTCAATCACAGAACGCACGTAATCAATTGCCCTCTTAGGCGAAGGCTCATTAAGAATTATTTTGAGTACGTGCTCCTGCACTTTTTTAGCTACTTCTGCCCAGTCGCCTCGAATAACCTCCAAACCCACAATGTCCAAGCTACCATCCTGCCGCAAACCCGCATATCGTTTTTTGGCTTCAGTAAAGAAAATGCGTTTGTAAACCTCTCCAACATCCACATCCAATTTGAGGTCGCGTTTGATTTCTTCTTCGAGTTTCTGAACTTTGATTTTGTCGTAGCTGAGGAATAAACTGTCAGTGTCTCCGTACACAACTTGGATTTCGGCTTTTTCAGCCATCTGTGACGCCGTTAAAATTATGTGTCTCCCCCAGGCTGACGCCGCTTCAGCGACAGGTTTAATGTACCATCGCGCACCCACCCAACCAGCGTAGCCGTAAGCAGCATTCGTTATGATTTTAACTGCTTTTTGCCGTGCATCCAAAACGTGGTATTCGATGGTTTTTGGGTTTAGGGGCTTCATTTTTTGGCGGATGCTGCCTCTTACCTTGATTAGGTAGGTGAGAGCTTCTTTGTAGAATCCAGGCGGTGCCTTACGGAAACGGTACCCAACCTCAGGAGCTACGTAGACGCCGCTTTCTGGTTCAGGCTCGTTGGGTGCAATATAGGTATCGGGACTGAGGTTGTAGGTTATCATGATATTGGGGTACATCGACTTAAAATCTAAAACGGCAATGTTTTCGTGCAACCCGGGCTTCGGTGAAAGCACCAAGCCGCCAGCGTAGGGTCGGTAGGGTTGTTCGATACGATTGGGAATAAGTTCGCCGATTTTCTGCGCCCGCTTAATTAAAAACCATTCGACACGGAAACCCACCGCAGCAGTCATTACGTGGTCCAGAGGCAGGCTTGTCAGACTGGCGAGTTGCATGGCAAAGTCCAAAAGCAATGCTGCCGTCCCCTGGACTTTGCAGGCGCTATCTAAACCGAAGCGCTTTAGTTCTTCGCGTTTTTGCTTGTCATCCCAAAAATCCGCAAACGCAACATCCTCAACAACAGTTTGCCGATCCTTCAACATACCCAAGTGGTCCGCAAAATTCCAAAGCGTCTTAACCTTAACCTCAGGAAACACATCCATAAAATCCGCTAAATCAACGTTCACTGTGCCCGTGGTTGAAACGTGTCCGTAGATACTGGTGTGAGGTTCAAGGTGTGCTCTGTCAAAGTCAAGTTTCAACTTGAGTTTTCGGGTTCTACCTTTCAGGTAAGTCCAGTCCACAGTGTTGGCGCCGTAACTTGCGATGATGTCAGGGTCAAACTCGCAGAGGTAGGCGATGAAGTCTTGGATGACGGGTTTGTCATTTTTGTCTTCGTCTGCGATGAACTGTCGTGTTTCACCCTTGCTGGTGGTGGTTGAAATGATTAGGATGGGGTTGCGGTCTGGTTTGGGTGAGCCTTCGCGACTGTAGCAAATCATTGAGAATCCCAGAATCCTCAGTGATGGGACAGCCACGTCATCCAGCTGCTTGGGAGGCGCCTTTGCATAATAGACCTTGGCTACTCTTACGCCCTCCGTGTTCTCTCCTTCAGTTGCATCTACCTCTTGCCATGTGCAAGGCGCCAAGTTATTGTCGATGAGGTAGCGCATGGAAGCGCGAACGTCGTCTTCGAGGCAATCAGCTACCCCTTCGACGCTTCGAAGTTGCTTGGCAAGCTTTCCAGTTTCAGTTGCAACCCTGCAACAGACCTTAATTGCCTGCACGGGTTTGCCAAAGAAACGGCGGTCAGCAATTTCCACCTTCACAATTGACTCGCCATAAGCCGACATTGTTGCCTGGGCAGTTTTCGACGCATCAAAACCCTCAGCCACCACAGCGTAGAAGTAAGCAGTAAAGTTGCAGTCAACGATGAGCACTCGATTGCCAGCTGAATCAATACCCCAAAGCCACAACTCGAGTGTGCCTTTGTCTTCGTCGATTTTGGGGTTAATGTCTAAGAGCCAAAAAACAACTTTCACAGAACAACCGCCAATAAAACATAAACCCATATTGCCCTTAAAGCTTTAGATGTCACCCTGTTTCTCAGAAGCCAAAAGTTATTTGGATCCGATCCTAATATCCAACCCTTGCACTGCACCTATAGAGGTAGGTTCGTTACTTGGTTAAATCCATTGGGTTTTGATTTCGTCTACAGCCTTAAAATGTAGGTCATCCGAGATGCAGGTTGCCTTCAGCGATAACGCTGTAGCGGCTATTATGCTATCAGCCATCGACATGTCATGTTTCAACCTGATTTCAGCCGATAACTTTGCTATTTCGGCATCAACATTAACGATTCGAAAATCTTCTTCCAGAAGCGTTGTCCTAAGCTCTGCAGCTTCCCTACCTTCCCTTTTTAATGTTAACTGATATAATTCATGTATAACAATCGCTGAAATGAATCGTTCTTGCGTGTTTTTTGCGTGTTCTCGTAGTTTTTTTATAATTTTAGAGTTTGGAGAATAATAATTTTCTAAAAAACCTTGTGTCGTAAACTGCTTTACTCATTTTCAGCCCTGAGTTCATCAAGTAACTTCTTCATTTCCTCGACCGTAGCATATTTAACGCCGGAACCCGCAAGGTCAAACGTGGTTAATTTTCTTTTAAGAAGGATACGTCATTTGTGTCAACAACCTCAAGCCTTGTTCCCTCTTCAATATTGTATTTGCGTCGAAGCTTGACGGGGATTGTTGTTTGCCCTTTTCTTGTTACCACAACTTCATTTTCCAACTTAAATAACGGTAGTACTATTGTAAGGTAGTACTCATAAAAATTGCTGACATTTTTACGTTGCCGAAACTGCTGTATTTGGCTCATATTTGGTCCTATCGGGATATGATTACAGAAACTTATAGGGGCGGTCGGTATTGGTTAAAAACCAGCCCACTAGCATGTTGAAATCTAATTTGAAGTGCTGTTTTTCTTTGTTGTAAGCGCAAATGATATAGCCCAACGCACTGCAACATTACAGTAAGTGAAAAGAAATTGTCAATGCAAAAGTCGTATTCACGTTTACTTGGAGTCGTTGGGAAACCTAACACGGGAAAATCCACGTTCTTTAGCGCGGCCACGTTGGTTGCGGCTGAAATAGCCAATTACCCTTTCACAACCATTAAACCCAACCGAGGCGTCGGCTACGTCCGAACACCCTGCGTCCATGGCGAATTTCAAGTCCAAGACAACCCACGAAACAGCCTCTGCCTCGACGGCACTCGGCTGGTCCCCGTAGAATTAATTGATATAGCAGGCATCGTTCCTGGCGCTTGGGAAGGGAAGGGTTTGGGAAACCAGTTTCTAGATGAAATCCGCCGCGCAGATGCTCTCATCCACGTCGTTGATGCGTCAGGTGGAACAGACTGTGAAGGAAAAAGCTGCAAACCTGGCGAACATGACCCTCTTGAAGATGTGCAGTTTTTGGAACGCGAAATAACCATGTGGATGGTCAACATACTTAAGAAAGATTGGTCAAAAATCGCCCGAACGGCGGAAGCCGACAAAAAGGGCATAGCGCATCATCTTGAGGATCGCTTATCAGGATTGAGCATAAAACGCCAATTCATCAGCGAGGCTGCTCGGCGAGCAAACTTGAACATTGACAGTCCCGCCTCCTGGACAGATGAGGACTTTTACCGTTTCATAGACAACTTACGGCGAATATCTAAACCGCTTCTTATTGTTGCCAATAAGATAGATTTGCCAACTGCTCAAGCAAACGTTGAACGAATGAAAAAACTTGATTACATCGTTATCCCCGCCTCGGCAGAAGCAGAGTTGGTGCTAAGACGCGCTTCGGAGAAGCAGTTGATTGATTATAAGCCAGGCGACAAAGACTTCAAAATCATTCATCCTGAAAAGTTATCTGCTGGTCAGATAAGGGCTCTGGAACAGGTTAAAGAAAAAATCCTCAAAACCAACGGTTCCACGGGTGTGCAAGAAGCCATAAACATTGCTTATTTCAAGCTCCTCGACATGATAACCGTTTACCCAGTTGAAGACTTAGAGCACCTCTCAGACCACAACGGACGCATCCTACCCGACGCCTACCTTGTTCCCAAAGGCACAACTGCCCACCTATTCGCCTACGTAATCCACACTGAACTGGGAGAAAACTTCCTCTACGCCATCGATGCCAGAGACAAAAGAAGAATCGGTGAAGATGCCATCCTAAAAGACCGCGATGTCATATCGATTGTAAGCGCCAAAAAACGTTCTTAATCTTTTTCTTAAGAGCCGAAACGGCGTTTGCGATGCTGGAACACTCGAATAGCTCTCAAAAGGTCGATGAGACGGAAGTCGGGCCAGTAAACGTCCAAGAACAACAGTTCACTATAAGCTGCTTGCCAAAGTAGGAATCCGCTTAAGCGTTCTTCCCCGGACGTTCGTATAATCATATCGGGGTCTTGTTTAGTCATGTGGGAGGTGTATAGGTACTTTTCAAAGGTTCCCTCTGTGATGTCGTCGATTTCCAGTTCTTTGTTCTGCACTTTCTGGGCAATGGTTTTGGCTGCATCCACAATTTCTGCTCTGCCACCATAAGCAAAGGCAAAGTTCCAAAAGAAACAATCATAGTTTTCTGTTGCTTTTTCAAGTTCTGCAATGGTTTTTTGCAAGCTATCAGGCAGCATATTTGTTCTACCGATAACTTTGACATGGATTTTGTCCCGATGAAGACGTTCATCTTTCAAGAGTTTACGGAAACGCTCTTCAGCAATATGCATAATCTGCGCAACTTCATCTGAGTGCCTACCAAAGTTTTCGGTGGAGAAAGTGTAGAGAGTAACGTATTTTACACCTATCATATGGCTCCAATCTAAAAGCTGCTCAACTGTGTCGGCGCCGCCACCATGACCCCATTTGTCCCTTGTCAGCATGGGGTGCGTTTCATTCTCATTGGCCCAACGCCGGTTCCCATCCAGAATTATCGCTACATGTTCGGGTTTAACGCCGTTTTTAACCTGTTGCCATAGCCATTTCTCGTAAACCTTGTAAGCGCCGATGACTGATAGAAACCTCTCAAGCACCACTTGGACCTCTCATGTGTGAAGGAATTAGCACATGCATCTTAGCTTGCATAATAGCTAAAACCTTGATGGGTTCAATTAAAGTTTCCTCTAAATAAGAGAAAAATAAACCCGAAAAAAATTAGAGATCTTCAGCTTTTTCTTTCTTCTTAAAGAAGTCTTTTGCTGACCTGTTAACTATGTAAATCAGCAGGACCGAAGCCACGCCGATTAAGATGCCAACTATTATGGTGAATAGGAAGCTTGAGAATATCGGGTCATTTATGCCGATGACTGGTGAAGACTTGTTGTAGTAGTATATGATTACGTTGGCTGTTCCTTCTAAGACCCATCGTGACCAAGCCACAGAAACAATCAAGGCTGCGTTCCGCAGTAACCTTGAATCCCGCTCAAAATACAATCGAACGCTTCTGCCTAAAAGAATGATACTTACACCAACTACTAGCAAGTCTTGGACGCCTTTAATGAAGAAAGAGGCTATCTTCGGGGAAATAGCGAACCATCCGCCGAGATCGCTGGGAAACGGAGCAACGTTAATGCTGACGCTGGCTATACCCAAATAGACACTTACGGCAATGCAGAGTATTCCCGCAATAACTGCGTAGTTTGAGATTTGCATAGGAAGCGGGGGCGGCGAATAGTCTCTTACCCATTTGTAGGCGTCTTTAGTTGCTTTGTCCACACCAAAGCCCTTAAGCAGCAAAAACCCACCAAGGACCAAAACAAAGGCAATTCCATAATAGTAAATTGTGTTTGGGTAAAATAGGTTGATTCCCCAAAAGATTCCAAAAATTAGAACCAAGATACCTGGCAAACCCAAAGCCACACGAGCATACCTTGGATTATCAACAAGTAAACGAACGTATTTGGTGAAGACTGCAGCGGTTTCTTCGATGGATTCGCTATGTTTGATAACTATGCGTCTGACTGAGGAGACAGGGACTCTGGATTCCACCAACGGCAAAACTGCCTCATCCGAGTAGCCATCCGTAACCAAAATAACCTCGTTGGCGTTAAAGGATTCTTGCAAGGTGTTTAGTTCAGCAACCAGTTTTCGGTCAGCACTTACGCCGCCTAACTCGTTACCGGAGATGGTTGCAACTTCAAAGATTTCTTCAGGCTGCTTTTCATCATGTAAACGATCGTAGAGTCTAACGGCTTCAAACATGGCGTTGGCGTCTGGTTCTTCGGGATCATTTAAGGCTAAAGCTACAGCGCCGTCCAGGTTAGAGGTTCTTCCTAGAAGAGGTGTTTTTATGCCTGCTTTAACTTCCAGATCGCCATCTCTATCAACACATAAAATTAGGATACGCTTTTGCGCCTGGGGATGCGTTTCCTTTTTAGCCATCGCGAAATCTCTATCTTCATTAATATAGGTACTTAACTTTAATCTTGTGTTTCTGAGCCATCCTCTTTGTCGTCGCCGAGCATCAGCTGGAACTCTTCCCAGTTCACTTTTTCGCCTCGTTGCAGTTTCTCTTTAGCTTCGGAACCAATTTTATCTTTTATCTCTTTTTCTTTAACTGCTCTGAGAGCTTGTTCCTCTTTTCGTTTAGCTTGATCTTCTTTTCGCCTACCTTGCTCTTCTTTCCATCTATCTTCTTCTTCCTTCCGCCTAGCAAGGTCAATTCCTCTAGATGCAGCCCTCAAACCTCTATTTTGGTCAATCAACTCCCTAACTTGTTCATACCAAAGAGTGTTCTGCGTCTTAGCTAAAATAAATGCTTGATGTAGGCTATCGGCTTCAGCCCTGTCTTTTTTGACAGCATTCACTTTATCTATCATAGTAGCATGCAATTCTTGGCTTTTCTTGGCTAAATCAGTTAATTCTTTGTGGAAAACATCTGCTTGTTCATCCAGCACTTTACGCTGGGCAAGCAGCTCCTTGATTTTTAGATGTTGTTTGTCAATTTTTTTGTAGCCTTTAAGCTGCAATTCAAGCTCTTTCACTTCACCTACAAGACGTTTCTCTTCCTGCATGTCCAGCGAAGTTGTAGAAATTTTCCATTCAATAGCGTCAAGCTCTTCTTGTAATTCGCGTTGACTAACACGCGGCACATTCTTTCTAAGTTCAGCGATTTTTACGTCTACCGAATTTACAGCTTCCATAATTGGAGTAATTTTCGCCCGGATTACATCTCTTTGCTCTTTGAGTAACTTGACTTTTTCGTTGAGGGCATCTCTCTCTGTTTTTATCTGGTTAATACCGTCGCGGGTCTTGCGTACTTGCTCATGCAATTGGTTTCTCTTCTCAACAAACTTTTTAATTTGGTTGTTTGCTTCACCAATTTGCTTTTTTATCTTGTCAATTTGTAGGTTGATGTTTCCTTCTTGGCTTGTTTTTTGGTTCTCTGACACACGTTAGCCTCTGGGTTGTATAGTTGAGAGTTGTTACCTTAGCTGTGCTCTCGGAATTTATATTGATTTACTTTACATTATATATTGATTTATGTTAAAAAGGCTACGCAAGTCCGTTGGAACCGTGTTTTGAACGTTATAATTTTAAATATGGGCTGTCACCATGTTTGGGTGAGATGGAATCATGACGTTCAACTACGATGACCTGCTGAAACGCGCTTGCGCTCAAATGCCTCAAGTATCCGAAAAAGTGGAACGCTTAGAGCTTCCCAGACTATACATAAACACTGTAGGTATGCGCACGATAATTTCTAACTTTAAAGAAGTAGCCGACGCCTTAGACCGTGACCCCCAACACATCCTAAAATTCTTAACAAGGGAAATGGCAACAGCAGCCACCTTTGCGGATACACGCGCCATCTTCCAGGGCAAATTCCAGCGAGACAGCTTCGACCGACTACTGCAAAGGTACTTAGAAGGATATGTTACCTGCCCAGTATGTAAACGTCCAGATACAAGAATTGTTAAGGAAAAACGCTTGGCTTTTCTGGTCTGCAACGCATGCGGAGCAAAATCCTCCATAAAGCAACTCTGAGAGAGCTAAACTTGGAAGTTTACCTTAACATAAAAAAGATGGGGCAAAACGTTCTCTTAGCCGTTTGCGACTGCGATTTGCTGGGTAAAACGCTTCGGGAAGGCAAAATAGTCTTTAAAATAAAAGATGATTTCTACAATGGACGAAAAACAACCGTTGACGAAGCGGTCGGTTTGATTAGTAATTCAACGATTGTGAACCTTGTGGGCAAATGCTGCGTTGAAGAAGCAATCGCCCAGGGGTACGTTCATCCTGAAGCAGTAATAAAAATAGAAGGCATTCCTCACGCCCAAATTGTCAAGCTATAGTTTGAAGTAGCTAAATTGGCGCAGACTCATACTTTGGTTTGGGCGCCATTTCAACCATTTTCTTTACGTTTACAATGTTGCGCTTTACGTCTTCGACTCCAGACGTGAATGATTGAAGCGGAATCACTTCCCAAGTATTCTGAGCCCAAAACGGCAAACGCTGCATCCAAGCGCTCAATTCCTCACCCGAAGCAGCCTCAACAACCATTACTCCGGCTCTTTGTCCCGCAAACAATCCTCCAACAATCATCTTTTTTTCTTCCCAGTCCTTCAGCATTTCGATGCTGGGTAAAATCACATTTTCAGAAAACATTACAAATTGCGCTGGGTCAACTGGACCACCATATTCAATAGCTCTACCGATGACTAAAAACTTAAATTTTCACCATTAATTATGAAATTTCTCTTTCCTTTAAACCTATGTGACTGAAGAGCAACACCTACAAGAGCAGGCGGGACTACCAAAAAGTGGGCTATTTTCCTGTTTGACTCTTGGTAACGTTTTACGACAAAGAATGCTGCCACCGCAACGGCGATAATGGCTATTGCAATCAAGGCAACTTCTAAGGCGTTTACTGTCACGTTATTACGGAAAAGATATCTCACGGTATAGCAATTTGCATTGCAAGCAGTTTATCGGCTTTGGGACAAAAGTCCTGCGTTTTGTTTGATTATTAAGCTAACCACAGATTAGCCAAAATATGTCTTTTTTGGAATCTAGAATCGCACGAAGAAGGACTATGATATCCTTATAACTAGCTTAAGCCAAAACTTTCTCTATGAAGCTGATGGTTAAAAGCGCCAAGGAACTGCTTCAGGTTCTTGACGAAACCAGAGAAAACATCTTCAAAGACCGAAAATGCACCTACCCCTACACAGAATGGGAACACAAACGAGCCCAAGTCAAGCAAAGGCTTCACCGCCTCCCACAATACATCCACCACGCCGTAGAAACCATAAACATAGAAGAGCAGAAAATGGGCAGACCCCCAAAACTGGACTTAGAAAAGAAAGTAAATCTGTTCATACTAGCACGGTTTTTGGCCAAATCCAATCGAGGCGTGGAGGAGACTCTACAGTGTTTTCAGCCCCTTTTCGGGGTCGACGTGAGCTATAAGTACATAGAGCGCCTCTACAGCGACCCAGAAGTGAAGCTTGCGCTTCATAACGTGTTTGTTTTGTTGCTCAAAGAAGAGGGCTCAAGTGGCGATTTAGCTGGAGACGGAACAGGCTACTCTGTTAGCGTAGAGAGCCATTACCGCAGCGACCCCAAAAAGTATGGGAAAAAGTTTGTTCATTTCTTTTCGCTAATTGACCTTGCCACTGGAATGTACGTTGGCTGTGGCACATCTGGGCAGTCTGAGTGGGATGCTTTTTCCAAGGCAATTGCTATGCTCAAGCGGGTAGGCGCAGTAGTGAGGTCGGTTCGGCTTGACAAGTATTTTAGTACAAGAACAGTCATCAAACTGTTTAGTAAGACCGTTTCTTTGTTTTTAATCCCTAAAAAGAACATCGCCAGAATTGGTGCTTGGGCAGACATTTTAGGTCGAATGATGGCTTCGCCAGTTGATTTCCTTTCAGAGTATTTTCGTCGAAACTTATGTGAGAGCGGCTTTTCTTCAGATAAGGGCAGGTTTGGCAGAATTATCCGGCAGAGAAGATCAGATCGGCAGGAGACCGCGCTTTTCTCAAACGCGTTCCTTCACGATCTCTATGCTATAAGAGTCAACCAAAAATAGTTTTGTCCCAATGCCCAGTTTATCAATAAATTTAATTAACGATGGCTTGTACATGGTAACTTAAAACCTTGGGCCTTCAAGATGAAAGATTCCCTAAAGAAACTCGCTTCTAAACGCATCATAGTCATAATTCTTGCAGCGTTGCTTGTTTTGTCGGCATTCAACACTTACATGATTTTTGTAGGAACACAATCTTCTATGAGCACAAACGCTGTGAACTATGAGTATGTGCTATCACGTGATGGCAACAATTACAAGTTAAAGAACATGTTAACCGGCTATGTGGCTGAACAATCGGAAAGTGCGTCTTCAGCGATTAATTCTGCATTAGCTTCGGGAAAATCTGTTTACCTAAACCCGGGAACCTACGTCTTAACCGACAACATAGTCATATCTAACAAGGTGAACGCCAAAATCATAGGCGGCAACGATGCAACAATAATCGGTAATGGCCATAAAATAATCGTTTACGGCGACAACTATACGACTTCTCAGAACGCTCAGATTTCAGGGTTAACCATAATCAATGCCACTCTAAGGGTGGAGAACTCCTTTG
The DNA here is from genome assembly GCA_963782525.1 of Candidatus Bathyarchaeota archaeon. Taxonomy (GTDB): domain Archaea; phylum Thermoproteota; class Bathyarchaeia; order Bathyarchaeales; family Bathycorpusculaceae; genus Bathycorpusculum. The sequence continues at coordinate 18,331 of CAWAKC010000003.1, read as the reverse complement.
GTACAACAATTCAAAACATGATTTTTGAAAACACTTCAAAGGGCATCGAGTTTGCCAATACTAATACTTGGAGCGAATACAACAAGGTGGAAGACTGCCAATTCATAAACGCCACCGAAGGCATAGTTTTCCGAACCCCCGTCTTTAATGTCGCAGAAAATACGACATCGCAAGCTTCCGCAATCAATGCCACAGGCTCGTATGCTAGCTCGATAATTGAACGCTGCTCCTTTAACCTGAAGGATTTTTCTGTCGGAATTAAAGTCGAAAAATTAGCTGAGCTATCAGATAGTCAAATTCAAGATGTCAGGTTTTGGATTGGTGAAAACGGAAGAGCTAACCAAACAGGGCTTTATGTTGATGGATCCATGTATCAAACATTATTGTTTGGGGTAGTATTTGAGTCCTTTACGCCTGACCCAATTTATTTGTTCGGAATAGACATAGGCAACAACTGTGACCCAGCACCTATCCTTGATAGCGGCGTCAGTTTCCTGGGCAATTGGACAGCAAAAATCCATGATTCCCAAGGTGTATGGTTATCCGGGGGCGAATCACTGTTCAAGCAAGAAAACATAAACATTCCAGTGGGCACCAACGACCAGTATAGCGAAAATCGAACTATTCAGGTTCGCCCCTTAACGATTTCCTCCTTCAAACCCAATATTGCGGTGGACGGCAGTTTCCTCAACAACCAAACCGTAACAGTCAGAGTCCGCATAGAATACATCGACAACGTAATCTCAAACCCCGTCGTCAAGACGTTCACGAGCAGCGGAGCAGTCTGGTTATCCGATGATGACATGATGCAGCTGTTCCCATCCCAGAGCATAGTTTGGGATATTCTGATTGATGCAAAAACAAGTGTAAGCTCCACAGATGCTACCGTGACCGTAAGCGTCTACGGCACAGCAGGATAACCTTTCGATTCTACCCTTTAAATAAAGGGGAAGGGGTTTGTTACCAGCTTGGTCAGGTTTGGGCCATATCGTTTCCAAATACCCATTAATTTTAAGCTTATAAGCAAGAAATCTCAATTATTTATTAAGGTGTTTTTTTGGTTTTAGCAAGAATGTCTATTTGGCATTTTAAAGAAGGAAAAGGTGAAAAAGGCTTCTCCGAGCTTGATATTGTACTAAACACTTTGGCACATCAAACCGACGGGTTCCGTGGAGCAATCTCTCTGCTTTCAGATGATGAACCCAACGCTGTCACAATCCTTACTCTATGGTTAGACAAAGAAGCATTAGACAGGTCCGAAAAAGAAGTGTTTTCTCAAGCTCTCAAAAGAGTCCAAGATTCAATTGATGGGTCCACCACAGGTTAAAAATTACTGCGTCTTCTCAACAGAGCTTTTCCAGCGTTCAGAATGGCCATTTCGCTGGGCATAGTAAACCCTTGCGTAACATCATTAATCATACTCATAACGTTAACAGCTACCAACCAAACAACCGTTACAAGCGGGATCTATAGGTGAGCTAATTACAGCTATTCAATTTTACTTACTAGAGTTTAAACCGAAAACATTCAGTCAGATAAAATGAAGGAAACTTGGTTTTTATTCTGGCGGCTTTTCCCATAACTCAAGCTTCTGTTTCTTCAGTTCTGTGCGTTTCTTCTGCAGGTAACTATACACTGTATGGTGTTGACAGCCTTCAACAATCATCTGGACTGCGTTCCGTGCAGCGTCAGCTTCTTCAAAACTGCCGATAATTCCAACGGTGTGACCATAAACAACTACGTCCGCTTCGGTTAATTCTTCGATTAGTTTTCTGGTTTTTCCATCTGATCCAATGATTCTGCCCTTTACGCGTTTAATGTCGGATTCTGAGCGCCCAAAAATTAAGCGTAAGTCTATCATGTCGAATATGTCGTCTTCGTTGCGGATAAGACGGAACGCAGTTTCCGGTGTGAAACCTCTACCGATGGCTGTTACCAAATCTTTGGCGCGCAGGAAAACTGATGGGTCAGGAATGTTTTCGGGAAGGGTTATCGTGACGCTTCCTTCTTTGTCGATATCGAGTTTAACGTTTAGTTTGGTTTCGATTTCCTGCTTTACCTTGCCTTCGAGACCGATTAGTATGCCGACGCGCTCTTTAGGTATCTTTACAAAAGTATCTGGACCAGGCATTATTTATCAACAACCTTCTTATACAATTCTTCGTCTGGAATAATCTTAACATCTAACCGATTAAAGAACCTATTCACGTTCGCAATATCACGTTTGATCATAAAGTCCGCTAAGGGATGCTGAATCGAAACCGACTGCGAAACATCAAAAACCACGGGTCGGCTCTTCCACATCATGATGTTGTATTCGCTTAGGTCGCCGTGGACGATTTTGGCTTTTTGGTAGAGCCGTTTGAGGTAAGTTACGATTGTTTTGTAGACTCGTTCTGGGTTAGCCGGCGGCTGCTCCTTCAAAGACGGTGCACTAACACCTTTTTCGCCAATAAACTCCATAACTACAACGTTACTTTTGACGGCAATTGGTTTTGGTACACGTACTTTTGCCGCGAACGCTTCTCCTAAATTGCGAAACTCCTTCTGAGCCCAAACTGCCATCAACGAGCGGGTATCATGCTTAACATCTTTGAAACGAGGATCACCTTCGATGTACTTGTGCATACCCTTCTTGAACTCAGCAGAAGATGTCAAGTAAATCTTTACTGCTAAATCGACGCCTTCCTTGTTTGTACCCCAGTACACTTTCGCTTCTTTGCCCGAACTCACAGCACCGTTTAACTCATACAAAATGCCGCTGTTGAGCATGTCAAAGACTACCATGCGGGTGGTTTGGTCAAAGACTTCCTCAACAGTTGCGCGTTCTTTAGATCTGTCGTGGTTTAGCATTTTATCTCGGCGTTCTATTCTACGTTCAGTATGTGCGATTCGTTCTTGAGCTTTTCCAGACATAAACTTCAAGCATGTTAACAGCTTTCGGGTTATTAAAACCAGTCGAACAGCTTATACTAAATTTAAGCATTATTTGAAAATCGATGTTTCCGCTATGACTTCATTTTCTCTTTTTGTTCTGTCTCTATTTATCCGAGAGCCTTGACAATTTGTTCAAACGGATAATTTTTGACTCGAATAGATGATTTTCAAGTCATCGGAATGTTAAGAATCAGCAGTAATTGCAAAAAATTGAATATTAAAGGGTTAAGATACCTTTGCGTCTGAGCGTATCCGCCTGCGAGTGGGTGTAACGCCAGGTTACGTCGCCGCGGGTTTCGGTTTGGAAATCCCAGGGTGAAACAATGACGATGTCGCCTTCGCGTATCCAGACTCGGCGCTTCATTTTGCCTCGAATTCGGCATAAACGTTCGTGGCCATCCTGGCATTTGACTTGTATGCGGTCGAAACCAAGCAGTTTTGTTACGACGCCTAAGACTTCGCCTTGTCCAGGATAGACTAACTCGCCGATTGCGCCTTCACTTAACACTTTTTTCTTTCCCAAACACTAAACCTCGTTCGACTTGAAAAAAATATGTGTAGCTTGCTTTTAAGCGTGTTCATCCAACAAGGTAGCTTCAACAGGCAAAAAACAATCTTCTACCTTTAAACCGGCTTAATATTAAATGCTGCGGAAAAAAGTCACAGCTATCAACACAACGCCAGCTTAGTTGGAGGTTGCGAGGAATGTAAGTTTAAATCTTGACTCTAATTATACCTATTGATGGAGCATCCGTAAGTGTCATACGTCTTCAACATACCCTATCGGAGCAATCCTAAGCTCAAAGCTGTAATGGAAAAAGTGAAGGACGACAAAAAACTCAAAACTTACTGGCGATGTGCTAACGTCATGGCTATTGAACGCATGGGCTATACCGACCACGGACCAACCCACGTTAAAATCGTTGCCAACCTATCGCTAAAACTCCTACGTATTCTGGTCGAAAAAAATCTCATCACTCCAAGCATAGTCGAAAACTATGGCATGCAAAACGAGGACGCTGAAGTTGTTGTGGTTTTAGGCTCCATTTTTCATGATCTAGGCATGATTGTACAGCGAAGAGAGCACGAAAAATATAGTGCTTTTTTAGCTTTGGAATTCTTTGACAAATTCTTAATGCCTACCTATAGCGAGGAGGAAAAGGCAATTATCACCTCAGAAGTTCTCCATGCTATTGTTACTCATCAGGAACCGCCAAGCAACGAACCAACATGCAAAATTTTGACCAAAGAAGCTGGCATCGTTGGTATCGCTGATGCGTTGGATATGGAAGCTGGAAGAGCACGAATTCCCTTCCAATCTGGAAAAGTAGACATCCACGCCGTTTCGGCTTTATCCATCGAAAAGGTAGACATAGAAGTTGCTGAAGGCGGCGGAAAACCCATCAACATAAAAATTAAAATGTCCAATTCCGCAGGCGTCTTCCAAATTGACGAACTATTGAAACCAAGAATCGTTAATTCTGGGCTGGAACAGTTCTTCCACGTCATTGCGGAAATTACTGGCGAAAAAGAAAGGCGGATAATAGAAAAATTCGAAATTTAAAACCACTTATTTTTGGGCGAAACTATGATTCACGAATACGACGTTGTAGTTATCGGCGGCGGAATCGCAGGATTATACACTGCTTTGACCGCATCAGAAAACGCCAAAATCGCCGTCATCAGCAAAGTACACGTGACACGTTCACATTCGGTTGCTGCGCAGGGCGGAATCGCAGCGAGCATTGGAAACGAGGAGGAAGACCATTGGGAATGGCACATGTATGACACTGTAAAAGGCAGCGACTTCCTCGCAGACCAGAGCGCCGTTGAAGTTTTATCTAAAGAAGCCCCAAACGCAATCTATTCACTTGAGCATATGGGTGTTCCATTCAGCCGAAATTCGGAGGGCAAGATTGAGCAGCGCCGATTTGGAGGACACACCAAAAACTTTGGTGAAGCCCCAATCAAACGTGCCTGCTACGTTTCAGATCGTACTGGAAGAGCAATCATGGATACGCTCTACGACCGCTGTCTCCAAAAAGGCGTAGTATTCCATAACGAAGTATTCATTCAACACCTGCTTTTTGCATTAAACAACTGTTGCGGCACCGCAGGATACGACCTAGCAACCACAACCCCCCAGGTTTTCCATGCCAAAGCAGTTGTTTTAGCCACAGGCGGATGCGGAAAAATCTACAAAACCACCAGCAACGGTTTCGCGTCTACAGGCGACGGCTTCGCATTAGCACTTGATGCGCTCTTGCCGTTGAAGGATATGGAGTTTGTCCAGTTTCACCCAACAGGCATCTATGGACTTGGCATTCTCCTAAGTGAAGCGGCAAGAGCTGAAGGTGGCGTTTTGCGCAATGGTCTGGGTGAACGTTTTATGGAGCGTTATGCGCCGACGCTCAAGGATTTGGCGCCAAGAGACATCGTTTCAAGGGCAATCCTCAACGAAATCAGAGAGGGCAAAGGAGTAGACGGCAAGGACTACGTTTACTTGGATTTACGCCACCTTGGCAAAGAACGCCTGAACCAGAAACTGCCAGAAATCACTACATTTGTAAAAACTTACGTGGGAATCGACCCTGCTGAAATGCCGATTCCGATTGCACCCACCTGCCACTACATGATGGGTGGAATCCCAACCGACGTTGATGGGCACGTTTTAGCAGATAGGACAGGAACCATTTTGCCAGGGTTGTACGCTGTAGGAGAATGCGCATGCGTTAGCGTTCATGGAGCAAACCGCCTTGGCTGCAACTCCCTAATCGATCTTGTTGTATTTGGTCGAAAAGCAGGTTTGAGCATTCTAAAAGAGATTAAAGCCAGAACCTTTCAGCCGCTACCCCTGCAAGCTGAAAGCATCGTTGTAGACAAAATTAACGGTTTACTCGAATCCAAATGTATCGAAGGCATCCCAGCCATACGTGAAAACATGCAACAGTTGATGACACAGCAATGCAGCGTGTTCAGGAACGGGCCAGCCATTTTGCAAGCTTTAGCTCAGATTCGACAGCTAAAAAAACGATACTTAACCGTGGGATTGACTAACAAATCTAGAGTTTTCAATTACGAGTTACAGGAAGCCTTAGAATTAAACAACATGCTCAGGGTAGCTGAAATCATTGTTTATTCAGCCCTTATGCGTACAGAAAGCCGGGGAGCACATTTCCGCAGTGATTATCCCGAGAGGAACGATGAAGAATGGCTCAAGCACACCTTCGTTAATGAGACGCCTACCGGCTTAAAAGAAAGCTACAAGCCCCTTGCAGCTGGCAGGTTTGAACTGCAGAAACGGAGGTACTAACATAAAGGTCACTTTGAAAGTCTACCGTTTCAACCCCCAAACTGACACACAACCTCACTACGATTCCTTCACGGTTGAAGCTGAGCCTAACGACCGCATCCTCGACTGCCTAAATAAGGTAAGGTGGCAACAAGACAGCACACTAACATTTCGAATGTCATGCGCCCATGGGATCTGCGGTTCCGACGGCTTAACTATCAACAACCAATCCGCACTGGCATGCCAAAAACTCGTCAAAGACTACGATTACACCAAAGAAATCCTGATTGAACCCCTAAAATATTTTGGCGTAGTTAAGGATTTGATTGTTGATTTGACACCATTTTTTGATCGGATCAAATCAATTAACTCCACAAACGTCCACAAAGTACATCGATTGCAGACCTGGAAAAGGAAAGAATCCAAACCCCGCAAGAACGCAGCCAATTCGACGACGCCCTAAAATGCATATTGTGCGGTTGCTGTTACGGCGCTTGCCCAGTCATGACGGAGCAGGACCAAGAATTTGTGGGTCCAGCGTGCGATTCTGCGGGAGCAACGCTACATCTTCGATTCCAGGTTCACGGATGTATCGCCACGCTTGCAAATCCTCAAAAAACCCCACGGTATATGGGGCTGCAAAAGCTACTACATATGCACGGTTGTTTGTCCAAAGCACATTAAAGTCACAGAAGCCATACTTAGGACCAAAAAGAAAATAATTCAAGAGCAACAACCTAAAAGGGAACAGCAAGCAGGAGATAGTTAAGTGGAAACCAGAAAAGAAATCGATCCGTTGGGCGAGCGGGCAATCCCAAAAAACGCTTACTTTGGCATTCAAACGTTGAGGGCAACCGAGAATTTTCCAGTCAGCGGACTTAAAGAACCAGCGAAATTTATCAAAGCATATGTTCTCATAAAAAAAGCCGCTGCCACCGCAAATCTAGCAGGTTGGGTGGCTTGATGAAAAACTCGCAAAAGCAATAATTGCCGCATGCGACGAGATTCTTGGTGGCAAACTCATCGACCAATTCGTCGTTGACGTTTTCCAAGCAGGTGCAGGCACATCCTTCAATATGAATGTTAACGAGGTTTTAGCAAACAGAGCTCTAGAAATTCTGGGAAGACAGAAAGGCGAATACAAAATTGTCAGTCCCAATGACCACGTGAACATGGCTCAATCCACAAATGACACCTTCCCTACAGCTCTACATGTCTCTGTTTTGATGGCGCTTCAGCCTTTGCTTTTGGCGCTTGATGGACTATCTGTAGCTTTTGAGGAATTGGGCAAAAAGAACGCTCATGTACTAAAATCAGGCAGAACTCACCTTCAAGATGCTGTACCTGTTACGGTTGGGCAAGAGTTCAGTGCTTACGGCTCTGCAATCGCCAACGCTTGTAATGAACTGCGACGTAGACAAGAGAATCTCTATTCAGTTGCTTTAGGTGGCACGGCCACGGGAACAGGCGCAAACACACATCCAAACTACAAAAAAATCGCTATTGCCGAGCTGGCAAAACTTACAGGTTTCCCCCTTAAGCCAGCAAAAAACAATTTCGAAGCCCTACAAAGCCACCGTGCAGCCCAAACTGTTTCCAGTGGGCTTAAAGATTTGGCATTAGAACTCATACGCATCGCAAACGACTTGAGGTTGCTCGCATCGGGACCAACTACAGGAATCAACGAAATCACTTTGCCACCTGTGCAACCGGGTTCTTCGATTATGCCTGGAAAAGTGAACCCCGTGATGGCTGAATGCCTCAACATGGTAGCGTTCCAAGTAGTCGGCAACGACTTAACAACTTCCCTTGCGGTGCAGGCGGGGCAAATGGAACTTAACGTCATGACACCCACAATCGCTTACAACATGCTCTTCTCCATTCAAATCCTCGCAAACTACATTCCAGTCTTCACAGCCAAATGCGTTAAAGGCATATCGGTTGACGAGAAACGCTGCGAACAATACCTTAGAAAAAAACCCTTCCTTAGCCACACTTTTAGCCCCAAAAATTGGCTATTTGGAAGCAGCAAAAATCGCCAAGCAAGCCCAAGCGGAAAACCGCACAGTGAAAGAAGTGGCGCTTGAAAAAGGACTGCTGAGACCTGAGGAAATTGAGAAGATTTTCAGCCGCAAAAACTTGCTAAAAGAGCAATAATATTCATTGGTTTGATGCTCGAAAAATCTATAACCTCTCATATGTAGGCGAGTTTAGGCATTGTTGGAATCTCTATGTTTCTCATAGCTGACTTCTTCTCTCTCAGATAGAATGGAGGACAAAAATTAGGTGAGCTCTTAGACGTTAACTAAACATTCAAGTCAAGCCTGAGTGTTGTCATCATTACCGTCGTTCGCACTCAAGATCCCTATCATCCTTACGTCTTCGGGGCCAGACTCGTCATCGCCCACCCGAAACCAAACACAAACAACCCAATCATTAAAACTTTGGGTAAGATATGTACTAAGCAAGTCGATCATACAAAACTTAATTGTTCCATAATTAAATAGAAACCGGAACCAAGATTACTCAATAAAAACATTCATTTTCAAATACAAATAATTAATTAGCCATTATATTTGGCGCCATTCACTTTTTTAAAAAATATTCTAAATCATGATTAAGCTTATTTGCAGTTTAACATGTCTGAAAAGGCTAAAGGTGTCAAGAAAATTTTCGGGGTCTTGTTATCTCTAAAATTGTTTACAAATAAAAAAAGAAAAAGGGTTGTTGTTTTGTTTTTGTGGTTTGGCTTATTTCTTTCTGAGCATCAATAGAGCCAAAACGATGGCTACAATGATGATGAGGACGAATAGACCTGCGATTGCTGGAACGAAGTATTGGTCTGCAACTGATTGTGCTGGTGTTGGTGTTGGTGCTTGTGTTGGTGCTGCTGCGCCGATTGCTAAGGCTGTTCCTGCTGATGATGGACCATATGCTTGTGATCCTGTGAAGGTTGCTGTGATCTGGTAGGCTCCTGGAACGTTTGATGTGTACAAGTAGCTGAAGACGCCGTTTTCGTCGCTTGTGACGTCTGCTATGTGAATGCTGTTGCCGTTGGGGTCAATTCCGTCTATTGAGACTGGAACACCTTTCACGTCGGTTGGTTTGACAACGTTGTGTTGGATCATGTATTCCATCCATATGCCTTGGTCTGCGTCTGAGACTGCTGGTGTACCTTTGAGAGCTGCATTGGGTGTTTGGTCGGTTACTGTGCCGGTAATTAACGCGCCGGTGCCTTGAGATGAAGCTGTCACTGAGGTTGCGCTTGGTCCTGGACCCATGACGTAGACTTGTTGGTCATTGAAGTTGAACCATGTGTAGTAGCCGTCTGCTGCTGCTTGTTCTTGCCATGAGCACATGCCGTAGATATCCCATAAGAGTTGTCCTGTTGTTGCGTTGACGCATCGTGTCTTTGCACCGTGGTATGCTGGAGCGTTTAGTGAGTGTTCTTCTTCGGTTAGGTAGACTTTTCCGCCTGCTATTGCGCCTACTTGTGTTGGGTAGTCACCGTATGCTGTTTCTGCTGTGTATGTGCTGTTCATTGGGTCATTGGGGTTATTGCCGAAGGTAAAGTCAATGTTGCCTGTCTTGAGGTCGTACGCTCTGAGTACTCCGCCGTAACCTGCGACGTACATGTGTCCGTAACCCATACCGATCGGGCTAGTTAGACCGGTGGTACCTGTGTAGAAGTTCCATGCGGGAGTTTCCATTGCTGTTGGACCCCAGATTACTTTGCCTGTGAGCATGTCGATGCCAGTCCATTGCATGGTCTCTTTGTAGTAGTATACTGCAACGTTAGTGTCTGAATCTGCGACTCCGATTGTTACGGTGATGTTGCCTGCTGGAGCTGTATATTTTGTGTCCCACATTATTTGACCGATTGGTCCTCTAGTTGCGTTTAGGTTGATTGCCCAAAATTCGAATGGATCAGGGGTTCCTTGTACGTTAACGCCTGTGCCGGGTGTCTGTAGTAAGCCTGAGCTTTGTCCGAAGATGAGATCGTCTGGGAAAACTCTCATGATTTGTGGGTTAGCTGCTCCGAATGGGCTGCTCGTATTGGTTAAGCTTTGTGAGAGTGTTACGTTGAAGCTGTATGCTGTGCTCATGTTATAGTTGCGTGCTCCTGGTGTCCATCCTGTGATGCCACCTGCAATGTCGTTGCCTGGGAGCATAGTGTTGTTCCAACAGGTCAAGTATGTGATGTTTGTAGCGCTTGGTCCGCCGAGGTTGTAGATTAGCCATTCGCCTTGTGATCCGTATGCGCGTGTGCCGCTTGGTACGTTTGTTTCGTTGAATAGAAGGTTGCCTGTTTGAGGATCAATTGCCATCCAACCCGATTGGCTGAATGCGCCGTTGCTTAGTTGTTGATGCGATTGCGCCTAGGTCTGTTCCTGGTGCAATTGGGTATTTTGTGGCGTTAACAGCGGCTGCGGTTACGTTAGTGATTGAGGTGCCAACGATTGTACTTGAAGCCCAAAGGTAACTGCCTGTGGTACCGTGTTGGTTAGGAGATTCGAAGTCATAAAGTTGACCAACCATTATGCTGTTGATATTTGGGTTTCTCCAGAGTATCTCTCCAGTGCGAAGGTCCATTGCTGCAATTCCATTGCCTGTGGGTGCGTTGTTCTGTGGTTCGCTGAAGAATAGTGTGCCGTACATTATGATTGGGTTGGGGAATTTGAGTTGGTATTGTGATCCTGAATAGAAGCTCATTGCAGTGTTTACTGCGTTGTCTCCGCCGACTATGCCTCCCCATGTGAGTGGGTAGGTGACTGAGACGTGTGCTGTGTTTGGTGCGCTTAGATAGTTGCCGTTGGGGTTGTACTTTAAGTAAGTAGCACCGTATTCACCTTGACCTAACCAAGATGAGCCGATTGCATACCAGTATTGGTTGTTTTCGTTTATGGGTCGTGTCCAGTAACTTACTGGCAGAGGTGCTTCTTGGAAGTATGATGTTGGTGTGTTGGTTACTTCGAAGGTTGTGGTTGCAGTGCTTCCTAAATAAGTGTCGTTAACGAGTGCGTTGGTGAACGAGCTCGAGCTGGGAACGTTAGTGCCACCATATGCTGTTGCATTTTGTGTTGGGAATGTGAATAGAACGGAGTACGCGCCAATTTCTGTTGGGGTATATGACATATAGGCTCCCCCTACAGGGTCAGATTGGAATGGCCCGAAATGTGTAGTCGTGTTTGATGGGTCGGTGACGTCTATTGTCATGTCTAGCCACCTGTCGCCGGTTGTTCCTGCTGCAGTTGGCGGAATGCTATTAATCCAGAAGACAATTATCATTGGTTCTGCTGAGCCGAGTCCCCAAGAGCTTGGTGAGGCTGTAACGTATGCGTATGTTTGTATTGTCCATGGAGGTGTATGGGCGTCTGCTGTTAAGGTTGTTGAAGCGATAATGGAAAGGATAAAGAACGTAGCTATTATTACTGCTGCGAATTTATTTTTTTTTTTATTCATTTTTTTTTCTTCCTTATTTTTTTTTTTTTGTTTTTTGAGCTTCTAAACTAAGGCTTAACATAGCATTGACTAGTTAAGCTAGCTTTGCGCCCAACAAACTTGTTAACAACTAACAGTTGAACTTTTAGTTGCTAACTTTGGTTGAACTTTTAGTCGTTAACGCGTATATTCAATACCAATCAACTAATAAATATTACTTTTTTCCACAACAAACCATGGAGAAAAGTGAAAAAGAAGAGAATAATTGGTTGAGCTAAAGTTTAACGCTTATTTCAACTCCATCTCCGCCAACTTGAATGTATCTACTTTGGTACAACCCAGAATTACGAACATAATCCAGATAATCACCCATCTGATCAGCAAACACCCCAGCGTTATCTGCAAAAACAACCGCACCTTTACACAATTTATCCTCCGCCAACTTGAGATACCGAAGATACTCGCTTTTCTCAGCATCAATGAAAGCAAAGTCAAAAGGACCCTTTAAAGTGGGAATCACTTGCAATGCGTCACCGAGTAATAATCTTGACTTTAGCAGGGATGTTTGCTCGAACGATGTTTTTACCTGCTAACTCAGCTTCATCCCGATGAATTTCGACGGTAATAATCTCGGCTCTGGAGTCAAGTTCTTTGCCCATTAGAATTGCGGAGTAACCAATGAGTGTTCCAATTTCCAGAACTCGATGTGGTTTTGCCTTGCGAATCTCTTCGGCTAAATATTTGCCCTTGTTTGGACCTATTATTGGTAGGAAATTCTTCTCCGACGCCTTCTCAATCAGCCGCTAAAATCTCATCTGCGCTATTAACAGTTGCTCGAGCAGTCATAGGGGCACCTTGATCTTATCAATAAAATGCGCCTGCAACTTAGCGATTTTGGGAGCGATTACTGTTTGGCAATAGGGTTCTTTGGGGTGTTTTTTGTAGTAATCTTTATGGTAGGTTTCAGCGTTGTAGAAAACCTTCAGCGGTTCCACTGCCGTAACGATTGGTCGGTTCCAGATTTCCTCTTGGTTTAGCTCAGCGATTAGTTTTTCAGCAATTTCTTTCTGTGATGGGGTATGGAAAAATATGGCTGAACGATACTGTGTGCCTACATCTGCGCCTTGGCGGTTCAGCGATGTGGGGTCATGCATTGTAAAGAAAATCTCCAAGATTTCGCGGTAACTGATAACTTTTGGGTCAAAGAAAATCTGCGCAGCCTCAGCATGTCCCGTGGTGCCTGTGGAAACTTGTTCATAAGTGGGGTTAGGCACGACCCCGCCAGTATAGCCTGGTTCAATGCGATCTACACCTTTAATGATGCTGAAGGCAGCTTCAGTGCACCAGAAGCATCCTCCGGCAAGGGTTGCTACTTCCAAATTTTTGCTTTCGCTGGGTTGTTGGCTCATAAAGAATCATCCTTTGATCTATTGCTGGACTGCTTGGACTTAATTGTTTGTGACTGTCAAGACGCTGTAACTAACTACACTTAGGAGAAGGCTCCCGTAGCGTTAGGCGCATTCTCAGGTACAAACTGGGTAACGTCCCAATACTCAACAATTTTGTCTTCCCTAAAACGAAAGAGGTGTACTTGCCTTAAACCTCCTTCACTAGGGTTGGACCCTACGAGTTGAGTATGTACTGCGACAAAATCTCCATCAGCAAGAACCAGTCTGATTGTAAGCTTAAAGTCAGCTTTTGACCCTTTAATTATTCCGTCTGAGCCTTGTTTTTGCACTGCAATCATGGCATCAACCAATTCTTTTATGCCACCAACCGTGTAGGGATTATGGGTTTTGCAGTCTGGATCAAAGAAAAGCAAACCATCTAGTGGGCGACCTGAAGCAACTAGATTCAAAAATTCAACAGCAATATCTTTGCGAGACTTATTGTCATCGCATTTAGAAGCATCAAAAACAGATTTACCAATCATAAGTATACCTAAAAAAGCTGGTTAAAGTGCATATTTAAACGTATTGACCAACATCTAAGCCCAAACACACTTTCTAAGGGCTTGAATAGCAACGGAACCCATTTTACTTTCTGCGGCTTAGTTAACTTGCAAGAATTTCCCAGTGATGCTGCAACTTGGAAAAAATTGAAGCGAATCCATTAAAATCAATTAAGGTAACACCTTTGGCAGCGGAAAGCTTCGGTGTCCGCTCTATGTGTACGCTTGTGGAAACGCCCGATGTTGCGGTTCTGTTGGATGCTGGAATCTCGCTGGCGCCCTACCGTTTTAGTTTGCCGCCGCATCCCCTCGAATTCCAAACTATTAGTCGACTTCGAGAAAACATAGCAGAAGCAGCCGACAAAGCCCAAGTAACCACTATCAGCCATTACCATTTCGACCACCATACCCCATCCTTCGAGGACTGGGTCGTAAATTGGACTGAAGATGGAGAAACCGCGCGTCAAATCTACCAAAACAAAACCGTCCTTGCCAAAAATCCAAAAGAAAAAATCAACGCTAGCCAGCGGCAACGCGCCTGGATGTTTCAGAAAACAGCTGGCAAACAAGCTAAAGCAGTCGAAGCGGCAGACGGCAAAACATTCAATTATGGAAAAACGTCTTTGCGGTTTTCTGAGGCAGTTGCTCATGGCTCTGAAGATTCGATGTTGGGTTGGGTCATAATGGCGGTGGTTGAGCATTGGCGAGGAGCGATTTCATGTTTGCACCCGACATCCAAGGACCGATGTCCACCCACACACTTGATTTAATTTTAGCAACTAAGCCTACCGCAATTATGCTGGGTGGCCCGCCTTTTTATCTGGGGGGCTTCCGCGTTGAGTTGACGCAGTTAGAGCAGGGACTAAAGAATCTGGAACGCATCGTTGAGGTAGTGCCTTTGGTTATTTTGGAGCATCATGCACTTAGGGATGAAGCATGGAGACCCAAAATGGATACGGTTTTCCAAAAAGCCGCCAAGTCAGGGCACAGCATCCTAACCGCCGCAGAGTACGCAGGCAAAGAAAACATGTTCCTGGAATCCAAACGCAAACAACTCTACCGCGACAAACCGCCATCCGCAGAATTCAAGCAGTGGACCAAAACATTGAATAATAAAAAAATTGAAAAACCTCCTATATAAGAGGATAAAATTGACAGGAATGAGCTAATCGCCTTCTCCGCAGCCTCCTGCTTGTTATTCTGGCTCAGATAGATGATAAAAGCTCAGTTTGCAGTATGTAGAATGGAGATTTTCAAGCTCAATATCATGTTGGAAAACAATTATTTTAGCGACTATCTGATTACAGGTGAAATATACTCGGGTAATAAATCGCAAGCACCACAAGAACTACGACAACTATCAATAAACCAGTGACTATCCCTCTTTTTGCGTTGAACGATAATCTAGGTTTTTGAGAATCGTTTACGTTGGGGTTTGGATTTATTCGGGCCATCGGTTTAACTTCAATTTGAGGTGCTGTTGTTTTTTGGGGCAACGCTTTTCCGCAATACTCGCAAAAAGCGGCTCCATCCTTATTCAGTCTGCCGCAAGAGGGACAAAACATAGCTTTCTCCAGCACATTAAGAGCAAGTAAGGGCAAATAAAGTTTACCCAGACCACAAAATTTCTATGGATTATGAATATTAGGCAGAGTATTCTTTTTTGAGGGGGAGGGTTTGATTTGAGGATTGGTGTTTGCGGAATCGCATGTGAGAAATGCCCAAAAATGATGAAAGGCACCTGCCCTAACGGAAGCGTTGGCTGCGTAGCAAGAGAGAACAAATTCTGCCAAATCTGCAACTGCGCCCACAACAAAGGCGTAAAACTCTGTTTCGAATGCCAAGAGTTCCCCTGCGAAACCACCAAGCAAGGGCCCATAAGCTACGGATACTGTCAATATATTTCGGGGAAGCCTTAACGTTAGTTTTAAGTTTGCCGCGGCAAATCTAAATGTGATTGCATATGGGTTCCACTGAAGTTGTCATCGAAGCCAAAGGCTTAACGAAGAAATTTGAGGATTTCATTGCAGTCGACAACATAGATTTTAGGGTTTTCAAGGGTGAATGCGTCGGGTTTTTGGGACCTAACGGCGCAGGAAAAACCACCACAGTGCGGATGATTTACTGTTTTCTGCCTCCTACACATGGTGAACTCAACGTTGCCGGCTTAAGCGTCAACTCGCATTGCAGAGAAATAAAAGCCCTTGTTGGTGTGGCGCCTCAAGAAGACAATTTAGACCCGGATTTCACTGTTATAAAGAACTTAACAGTGTATTGCCGTTACTTTAGCATCCCAAAAGATGAAGCCCTCAAACGCGCAAATGAGCAGCTAAAGTTTTTTCAACTTGAAGAAAAAAAAGATTCTTCCATAGCTGCCCTATCAGGAGGAATGAAGCGACGCCTGATTTTTGCTAGGGCACTGATAAATCAGCCTCAAATTCTTCTTTTAGATGAGCCAACCACAGGGTTAGACCCGCAGGCAAGGCATCTGGCATGGGATGAAGTACGCAACTTAAAGAAAAAACAAGTGACGATTATTTTAACTACACACTACATGGATGAAGCCGCTTTCCTATGTGACCGCATCCTTATCGTTGATAAGGGAAAAATCATTGAGGAGGGCAAACCCGCTGAATTGGTGAAGAAGCATGTTGGCGAAGAGGTTTTAGAAGTTGACTACGACGAGAAGCTGCTGCCAAGTTTGAAAGAAGCATTTCCAGATGCAGATTTTGAGCATTTAGGTGACCGACTGCAAATCTTCACTGACAAACCCCACGGCGTGTTTGAAGGCTACCTAAAAGAGCATCCAATGCAAAACGTAGCCATACGCTCAGCTAATCTTGAAGATGTTTTCCTAAAACTGACAGGAAGAGGGTTAAGGGAAGAATGAGTGAAGTTAACCTGCGCAAATCGCCCGCACGCTTCAGCATACCTAAACTAAGCTACCGGGTTTGGTATGTTTGGCGCCGCAACCTAGATGTTTTCACTAAAACTATAAAAGTCAACTTTCTCCCATCCCTAATAGAGCCAATTATCTATCTGGTTGCTTTCGGCTTTGGACTAGGTGGATTTATCCCAAGCATTAATGGTCAACCATACATCTACTTCCTTGGACCAGCTCTAGTAGCGATTGCCATTATGAACGGCTCTTTTTTCGAATGCACTTTCGCTTCGTTTGTGCGCATGTATTTCCAAAAGACCTTTGACGCAATCGTAGCCACACCTGTAAGTGTTGAAGAAGTCATTGCTGGCGAGCTTCTTTGGGGGGCAACAAGATCGATGATTAATGCGACAATCGTTTTGGCAGTGATTGCAGTCTTTGGATTAGTCACTAGTCCACTATTTTTCTTGTTACCGATAATTGCGTTTTTTGGCGGATTGATGTTTGCGGCCATCGCCATGTGCTTCACAGCAATTGCGCCAAACATCGATTTCTTTAACTACCCTTCATTTCTCTTCTTAACACCGATGCTTTTTCTAGCCGGCACTTTCTTCCCTCTAACTTCACCCTCTTTGCCCTCAAGCATACAAGGCATTGCAATGGCAATTCTGCCGCTAACACACATTGTTAATATAACTAGAGGAGTTGTTTCAGGTAACCCTGAACCAATTCTCGGATTGAACCCAGCTATTTTAATACTGATAAGTTCAATTTGGGTAATTGCAGTTACAATATTCTTCTTCATTCTTAGCATCAACCTGATGAAAAAGCGCTTAACAAGCTAAAGCGTTATGCCTTTAGCTTCTGCGATGATGAGGTAGTAAGCAGCTAAGCCTTTCCATCTACCCCAAGCTTTGGCGATTTCTCGTGCCTCCGGGGTTTTGACTGGTTTGCCGTCGCAATAATACCTTGAAATAACGCGTCTTATACCAAAATCGTCGGCGGGAAAAGCATCGAACTTCTGCATTCCCCTAAGCATGGTGAGTTCCGCCGTCCAGATACCTATGCCTCGGACCTCATCGAGTTCAAAGATGATTTGCTCAGGGTTAAGATTGGTTTTTAGTTGTTCAAGGTCCAACTTTCCATTCACAATCAACTTTGCAGCGTTCTGAATGTACTCTGTCTTGCGCAGACTTAACCCCACCTGCTGGATTTCATTTATGCTGGCAGCTGCGATGTTTTGTGATGTTGGAAACTCAAAGTAGGTTTTGCCATCGATGACTAAGTGATCACCGAATTTTTTTGTCAATCTGTGCTCAATTGTTATTGCAACTTTTATTGAGATTTGCTGCTCCACAATCGAATCAACCAGCGATTCAAAGACCGTTGGGGTTGTGGGGTTCTTTAAGCCGTACAATTGCTGAGTTATCTGATGCATCGCAGGGTCTTTTTTAACTTCTTGGTAGAAAGATTTGAGGTCGAAATTCAAGTTGAAGACAAACTCGACCATTTTCTTTGCCGCCTTTTTATCCTGCAATGTTAGCGCATTGTTTGATTTTAGCGCTACCCACAATTTTGGTTTTTCAATAGTTCCAACAGAGCTAACATTGATTAATACAAGATTTCCGTTGAGCCGTAGAACTTGATGGAACTCACCATTTGCGTAGCTTCGGATTTCGGGGCTACCGCCATTCGAAAAAATTTGAGCACATAAATCAAAGTTAAAGGGCGCCAATGCTTTAAGCTGGAAGGTTTCAGTGAAGGTCATATGAGGCTTGTTCCTTACGGTTGTTTATATGTTTTGGGATATTAAAGATTTTTAACTTCA
>CAWAKC010000002.1:0-116442 GCA_963782525.1 Candidatus Bathyarchaeota archaeon | reverse complement strand
TGGCGCCGCCGAAAGGACTCGAACCTTTGACCTACTGATTAACAGTCAGTTGCACTACCGGGCTGTGCAACGGCGGCAAACCCTTGTTCTCTCCTCTTTCAGTTTCACAAGACTATTTAAGTTTAGCCATGCCCCCAGAAAAGACTATTGGAAAATCCAGGCTAAATTGACCTGATTCAGAAGTTTTTAATTACTCAGGAGGCGTTCCTTCTTGAGCAAGATGACAGAAGACATTCAAGCGTAGCTTAAAAGGCAAATAAAGAAAGAGATAAGTCCATAGATTACGCCCGACAAGCAATCAAACGTATAATCGTTCCAAAAGGTACGAAAAAGCTCTAAGTGCTATGTCAGCTGTTTAGCCTATTTATTCCAGCCTTGAGTCCGACGATTAGACCGACGATTGTTTTTGCTATCGGATTAACCATAATAGCGTATTATTGTTGGTTCTTTAGGTATTGCACGATAGTCAGTAGGCTTTTTAACAAAATTGGCTGCGTTTAAAGATTGGTCGGTTGAAAAAATAAAAAAAAGAAGATATTGATTAAGCGGTTTTTATGGTCGCTTTCTTATGGCTAACAGTGTTAGTGCGCCTACAACTGCGATTGCTAGAATTATAGCTGCGGTTGCATAGAAGAGGTTGGCATCGTTTGATTGGGTAGCAACTATTGGTTGCTGTGTTTGCTGTGGAGATACTTCGTCAGCTACAAAGGCTGCTTGAGAGCTTGAAGGCCAATAAGAAGCGGACCCTTCGAATGTCGCAATAACTGTGTATTTGCCGGGGACATCTGGTTTCCAATCAAAGCTATAGAATCCAGAAGCGTCACTAGTTGTGTTGCCAATTGTTCGGAAGTTGCCATTGCCATCAATGACATCAATTCTCACTGGAACACCAGTTGCATTTGTTGGACGTGCTTGCTGCGAATAAACATATTCCATCCATGCTTCTTCGCTGTCGTCTGAGACTGCTGGGACACCATTTGGAAAACGTGCAGCTTGTTCAGTTTGCTTTGTGCCTGGCGAGATGTCAGTTACTGAACCATGAATCACTAATGATTTTCCTACTTCAACGCCTGAATCAGGAGCTGCAACAGTTAATTCGCTTGGACCTTTGCCGTAACTGTAGATTTTGTTGTCATAGTAGTTTAAGCCTAAGAGGTAGCCGTCTGCGATAACTACTGAGCCATAGTGGAGTACTTTCCACATTTCCGTTCCATCTGTTGCGTTGATGCATCGTACGTAGGAGCCGCGCCATAGGGGTTGGGTGCGCCATAGTGGACTTGAGTAGATGAAGATTTTGCCGTCTGCGATGCAGGCTATTTCTGCGGGGTAATCGCCGAAGGGTGATTCAGTGCCGATTTGTTGAGGTTCATATTTCCAGAGGACTTTACCGGTTGTTATGTTGTAGCTAACCAATATTCCACCGTTAAGGTACGTACCAGATATGAGCATACCATTGTATATGTTGGTATTGCCCATGCCATAGTACTTCATTGGTTCTTCAGGTTCGCTTTGCCAAATTTGCTGTCCTGTTGCGAGGCTGTATCCCCAACGTGTCCTGGTCTGTGGACATGAGAACAAAAAGACTCCATCTTCTGGGTCAACAGTTCCCATGCTTATTGTTTTGTTGCCTGCTGAAGAGGGTGGCGTGAAGGTAACGTTCCAAAGCAACGATCCCATTGTACCTTTTGCGGTATCTAAGTTCAAAGCCCAAAGGTAACCTTGTGAAACTCCCTGTTCATTATTGGTGCCTGGCGTTCCACCGATTATGTATTTGTCTTCGCGAACCGCATAGATGTTGCCTAGGCTTGATTTGAAGGGTAGCGATATGTTTAATGAGTAGCCGTGGCTGCCGTCAAAGGTGTAATTTAGGTAGGGTCTCCAGCTGGCATAGTTGTTGCCTGAAAAGCCAGAGTAGTCTCCGTTTTGGAACATTTGTTGGGTGCCTTTCCACCATATGGCTTGAGTTGTGTTCCAGCATTGCAGATAATAGCTTGGTGCTGCAGTGGTGCCGTTGTTAATTATGTAATATCTAAGTATACTTCCGTCTTTTCCGTAGACTGCGGTGCCGCCTGCAGCTGCGAAGGGCCCTCCTCCGCCTCCTGAAGCCCACGTTGGAACGTTGTTTATAGAGCAGATGTAGTTGCCTGTGTATGCGTCATACATCATCCATGTGTTGGCTGTTGCTGCGGTTGTACTCCATAAGTATGGGTAACCGCCCATTTGGTTAGCTAACTCTGGATCGTAGATTTGACCAAACGACAGTGAACCTTGTGAGATAGCTCCGTTTGAGTCAAAGCCTCCACCGATACCGGTCACTTGACCTGTAGTGTTGCGGTAGTACAGTTGCTGTCCAGTGTATAGGTCCATGCAGTACCAGCCTTCACTCATTTCTGGGTTGATGGCGTTGTAGAAGATTTTTCCATCCAGTATGTACGGAGAGAATGATAGCCCTCCATAGTGGGATGTTACATAGCCGTAGTCTCCGAATCGCTCATCCATAACGCCTCCGGTGAATCCAGGGGCTGACCACATTATGTGTGCACTTTCAGGTGCTGAACCGTATCCGAAAGTGGTTGTTGGACCGACGTTTTGGGCTGCGCCTCCCAACCAGTTTCCTGCAAGTGTGTACCAGTATATGTTTGCGCAATTGATTGGGCGAGTCCAGTATTCTGTTGGCATGGGTGTTTCAAGCCAGAGAGGTATGGGGTCTTGTTGAACCACGAAGATTGTAGGATCACTTACGCTCGCTTTGTAGGTGTCGTTTATTGATGCGTAACCTTGCTGTTGTGCGTCTGGTACTCCAGGTTTAAAGGGAAGTCCAGTTATAACTGTAGTTGGGAATTTTACGACGACGGTGTAATTGCCAGTTATGTCGGGTGAATACATTGTGTATCCGCTGCCGACGGGGTCAGAAGCGATAGGTCCTAGAGTGTCATTTTTTCCGTCAGGTCGCATTACGTCTACGGTGAACTGCCATCTGTCACCGTACTGTCCGTTTGCGGTGGGGGGTACGCTGTTGATCCAAAAGATAATTTTCTGTGTTTGGCCAACGCCGATTATGTTGTTGCTTACAACGCTGTAGCACCATGTGGGGTAAGTGTATATTGGATAATGTGCGTTAACGGTTTCTAGAGGAATAAGTGTCAAAGTCATTGATAGTATCAGTATGGCTGTAATAAAAATAGAAATTTTTTTCTTCATTCTTTCTCTTCCTTGATTTTTTGACAAGCAGCATAGTGCTTGCCACAAGAAATGCTGTTTCTTCGCTAGAAGTATATTAGACTATTGTTTCACCCAAGACTTCTTTAGAAAAAATATTTACACTAGAGTTGTTTGAAGCCTAAAATTGCTTCTAAATGGCTGTCACTTTTCTTCATTCAAAGAACATTTATGGTCTATGAAACATAGCGTTGAGCGGAGATTTCTCGCCGATAGTTGTAATTCCTCTTGAGGCAAAATAATTTAAGTTTAGTCATTTTTGCAATTAAAGCTTAGAAGCTTTTAGGGCTTTTTTGAATTTCTCGACAAACGCCTCATAATCAAACTTAACCACAGATAGAGGCGCAGCAACCTCGACAATTCTTTCTAAGTTCAAAGAGTTCTCAGCAGTTTCCAGGGCTTTTGCCCCAAACTTTTCGTACCTAATCTCAATTTCGGGAATTGCGCCCCGTCCTTCGGCATCAGTAATAGGCACTATGCCGAGTAATTCAGCGCCAGCACCCTCAAACGCTTCTTTCACAACCAGCCGAGTTTCCGCATTCATGTAATCTAAGTAAACTCTGTTCAAAATCACGCCTGCAATCTTAATTCCCAGCTTCTTGAAGAAATGTACGTAGTTAAGCGCGTTTACTATGCCTCCTTCGATTCCTTCTTTATCGCAGCCAGAAACTATGACTGTTGGAACACCTAAAGCTGCAGCAACTTCTGCGGTGGAGCAGGGGCGTTCAAGCTGGTCAAACAGAAGACCCGTGAACGCATTCATTGCACCCTCAATTAAGACGAAATCATAATCGTCTTTTGCGGCTTCTACCGCTTCAAAAGCGTTTTTCCAACCTGTTTCAGCAACCATAATTGATGAATAGTCCCGCATAGGCTCTTTGGTCAGATATAAAGTAGGCACGATGTCTCGAATATCGCCTCCTACCTTAATGACACCTACATTCCAGCCTTTCCTCTTCAAAGCACCCGCTAAGCCCGTAGCCACAAATGTTTTGCCTCCACCACTTTCCAAAGCAGTTATCAGCAGGAATCGAGGGATTTTCATTTCTTTAATATCGACTTGGGCTTTTAGGTACTTATCTACTGAAATTCCAATTTCGGCTTTCATAGTAGCCTGTAATTTTGAATTTGCTTTTTTGATCTCTTGCAGTTCATCATCGCTTATTTCAAGGGACTTGCTGATTCCCTCAACGATAACTGGGTTCTGATCCAACAGTGCATGAGGCAAAATTCCAATGACATTGCCCTCAAGATTTGAAACGCCAGAAAAGATATCTTGTTTTTGTCTACCGTAGTTTAAACGTTTAACGTGCGAAATCAAGAAAGGTTTTACGTTTTTTTGTAGAGTTATATCACCATATGTGTGACAGTGGAAACCTGAAACTTCAGCGCCGACAGCACCAGTTAAACTGTTAGCGCCAACAATTGTCGCTTTGACTTGGTCTGTACATATTAAAGGTCTAAATTCGACATCAAGTAAGCCAAGACCTGCTCTCCAAATTGGAGTAGGAGACAATCGACCAATGTCAGTTCCCTTCGAAAGAATCTGAAAACCCGAGCAAATTCCAAGGACAAGTTTGCCAGATTCAGCCATTTTCAAAATTGATTTTTCAAGAGGAGCCCCAATACTTTTGGATTCTACGAGGCTGCCTCCAGGGATGATTATCATGTCCAGAATGTCTGAAGCGCGGCACCCATCTACTAATCCATCTACGCCAACGATATCGGTGGGTAAGTTACCAAACGTTTCAAAGCAAGGCAATGCCCCCTGCACATAGACTAAACCCACCCGGCGTTTCAAGTCTCTTCCCTGAAATCCTGTGTTAATTGCTGAGCCTTATTTTAATGTGGTTGGTTTTCCTGTAGTTTAGTCTTAAAAATTCTTATTCAATTTGCCTGACTTTATACTTTGCAATCGCTGAGAAGCCTTTGTAGAACTCCTTCATTAATGGCGAGTACCATTTTCCTTTAATGCTCCAGTCAAGAAGGTTATCAACCCAGCGGAAGTCGTGTTCAGCACATCGAATCAGAAGCTGTTTATGAAGGACGCTAAGCTTTGTTTCTGTAAACCAGTCCTCACTTGTCAGCTTCCCTAAAGGAACGAAGAATAATGGTACGATAAGGCTTCGCATGTCTTTTAAGTCATCGATTAAATCCATAGTTTTAATGACGTCTTCTTCTTTCTCGTCGGGCAACCCCACGATTAAAGTGCAGGCAGGAACCAGTTGGTTATCATGCATTAAACCCATGCCGTCGACAACCACATCATGCCAATCGTCAGCCTTGAACGGGTGAGCTTTCGCAGGCATAATCTTCTTTGCAACCTCGGGGGAACCAGTTTCTAAGCCTACTTCCACACCCCACCAAGTTTGCTTTTGCAAAATAGTCTCTGACAACTTTGAAAAAAGCCTTGGTGACGAAGCTACCGCCGCAACTGAACAGTGACTCCAACTGATGCCATCGACTTTTTTCACCACTGTTTCATGAAGTTTTAGGAGCTTTTCTTCGTTTGGTATAGTGTTATTTGAGCCAAATAACATAACGTCTTCCGCATGAAGGCAAATACTTGTGACCTTGCCTGAAGATAGGTTAACATCTAGTTCACGGTCGATTTTTTCAATTGGATACCATCTTAATGGTCGCAACGTAACGTTGCAGAATTGGCATCCTCGGCAGCAGCCTCTTCCAATTTCGATTAAACCGTTGATGGAAGGCTGCACGATATCAGGAATTTCTTCTAAACTGGGTACTTCACCAACGCCGACTTCGTAGTGACGAGGAAGCTCTTGACCTTCGATGGCTGCCTTAAAGAGTTTTCCTACAACGTTTTCTCCTTCCCCTTCAAAGACACAGTCAATGTCTAAGTCTTTAACTGATTTTTCTCGGTACTTAAACTGCCAAGCACCGGGTCCGCCCACGATCACCTTTAACCCGTTTTGTTTTGCTTTCTTGATAGCTGGGCTTTTTAGTAAAGCTTCAAAATATTTTGCTAGATAGGGTTCTCTTTTGAAGATATAAGCAAGTGTTGTTGAGGCTGGACCTAAACCAAAAGGATCCATCGCGTGGATTCCTAGCACTTTTGCGTCTTTTAGTGCTTTTTCCAGATGGTTTGGACTAACAGTTTGGACTTTGAAGCCCTCTTTTAGAAGCTGGGCTTCAGTTTTTCTCAAGCCATATGGAGCTGTAAACGGTTGACCGTTACTTGTTTTTAGAGGAGGGAAAAAGAGGTAGCTGTAGAGCCATTCAGGAACAAAGTTTGGAGGTGCACAAGTACCGAACCCTAAGAATTCGTTACGATGATAATTACTCATGAGTGTTCTGTCAGCCGTTAAAAGCACATCTGCCATTCCCTTTTCTCCTTAAACTCATACTTTTAAAATGACTTTAGAGTGTCAACATCTATTCATTTAAACGGAGGATATAACTTTATTGCTAACTTGCTTTAAGAGTAAAAATAACCATGTTTTATTTTGAATTTCAGGGTGCGTTATTTGTTTTTATGTAAATGTAGCTGGGGGTTAATTTTACATTCAATTGGAGCGTTTTTGCGTTTTACTAGAAAAATGTATATCAAGGTAAGTGTGAATTTATTGAAGAAAAGACTTAGTGAGGGGATTGCTTTGAAAACTATGGTAGAGTTTAGATGGCATGGTAGAGGCGGACAGGGCGCTTGGACAGCCAGCGAACTTTTGGCTAGAACAGCCCTCGATGAGGGCAAATACATCCAATCTTTCCCAGAGTTTGGGCCAGAACGAATGGGAGCACCAGTAACGGCTTTCACCAGAATAAGCACTGAACCAATAAGGTTACATTGTGCAATCTATGACCCAGATGTAGCGATAGTTTTAGACAATACACTGCTAAAATCTGTTCCAGTGACCGCGGGATTAAACCGTGATGAAACAAATTTAATCATAAATTCAGCTGAGGAACCAGCCGCTTTGAAAGAAAACCTACGAGTTACCAAGTGCAAAGTTTGGACAGTACCAGCTACTGAGATTGCACTAAGAATTTTGGGTGCTCCAATCACCAACACAGCCCTGCTAGGCGTTGTTGCCAAAGCAACTGGAATCGTGACTTTAGAAGGAATCGAAAAAACCTTGAAAGGACGATTTAGACCTGACTTAGCCGAGAAAAACTTTGCAGTCATACAAGAAGCCTACAAGGAGGCAAAAGTGATATGAGCAGCAAAGAAAAAGGTTGGAAAGAAATATCTATCGCTGCCATCCCATCCAAATCCAGCATCGGATTCATGACTGGTGACTGGAAAACCTATATGCCCATCCGCGACCTCGAAAAGTGCACCACTTGCTTAACTTGCGTAATGATGTGCCCCGAGGGCGCAATTAAGTGGCGTCCAGAAATGGGGAAAATCGAGTTCGACTTTAGCTTTTGTAAGGGCTGCGGAATATGCGCAAACGAATGTCCCACTAAAGCAATAACAATGAAAATGCCTGAGGAATAAAAAATGACGCAAAAACCTAAACAAGAAACCACAGCGATGAATGGAGATGAAGCAGTTGCCTTCGCAGTTAAACAATGCGACGTCGATGTAGTTGCAGCTTACCCAATTACACCACAAACAATCATTGTCGAAAAATTCAGCGAATATGTCGCAAACGGTGAAGTACCAACAGAATTCGTCTGCACCGAATCAGAACACAGCGCCATGACCGCATGTCTTGCCGCATCTGTGACAGGAGCACGAACTTTCACCGCCAGCGCATCAGCAGGCTTAGCTCTAATGCATGAAATGCTCTTCGTCACTTCCGGTTCAAGAGCGCCAGTTGTAATGGCAGTGGCTAACCGAGCATTGTCTTCACCACTAAACATTCATGGCGACCACTCTGACAGCATGGCTGAACGAGACAGCGGGTGGATACAGATTTACGTGGAAAACGCTCAGGAAGCATACGACTCGACCATACAAGCCTTCAGGATAGCTGAAGACATTGGGGTTTCTCTGCCAATAATTGTGGGGTTAGATGGCTTCACAATCAGCCATACACTCGAACGCGCAGACATTTTACCCGAAGATGTTGTCAAAGGGTTTGTTGGAGAACGCCAGTTTCCAATGGTCCTCACTCACGAAGGCAAAACCGTGCCCTTCAAACTTGACACTGAAAACCCCATGCTTATGGGACCAAACGTTTCACCGAACTATTATTTCGAGTTTAAACGCCAACAAGAAGAAGCCATGCGAAACGCACTTAAAAAAATCCAAGAAATCAACGCTGAATACGCAAGACTAAGCGGCCGAAGCTACGGCAACGGACTCATCGACCCCTACAAACTCGAAGACGCAGAAATTGCAATTGTCGTAGTCGGCTCAACCGCTGGAACACTGAAGGTTATCGTTGACCAACTTCGTCAAGAAGGCATCAAAGCAGGTATTCTGCGGCTACGCACTTTCCGCCCATTCCCCTCTGAAAACCTCAAAAATGCCCTCAAAAACGTCAAAATCCTTGCAGTTATGGATAAAAGCATGAGTCCAGGCGGCTTAGGCGCAGCAGTCTTCAGCGAAGTTAGAAATGCCTTATTCGACTTAAAAGAAAAGCCAATCATTGTGAACTATATTTTTGGTTTAGGCGGCAGAGATAGCAGCCCACGTGACTTACGACGGATCTTTGAAGACTTGACTCGGATAACGAAAACTGGCGTTGTCGAGAAGCAGGTGAACTATCTAGGATTAAGGGAGTAGGAGAAGAGAAAATGACAATTCAAGAATGGAAATTTACAGCTAAAGACATCGCAAACAAACCAGACCTGTTCCTTTCAGGCCACCGTGCATGTGCAGGATGCGGACCAGCCGCTGTGCTGCGCATGATTATGAAGGCAACTCGTGGACCAACCATCGTAACTCAAGCAACAGGTTGCATGGAAATAGTCGGCTCAATATACCCATACTCGTCTTGGGCACTACCCTGGCTTCACACCGCTTTTGAGAACGCGGCAGCAAACGCTTCCGGCATCGAGGCAGCGCTGAAAATACTGAAAAAGAAAGGCAAAATCAAACAAGAACAAATAGACGTTATCGCCATAGCAGGCGACGGCGGAACCGTAGACATCGGCTTGCAAGCCTTGTCAGGTGCAGTGGAGCGTGGACACGATTTTCTCTTCGTGCTCTACGACAATGAGGGATACATGAACACTGGAATCCAACGAAGCAGCTCAACTCCCATGGGGGCATCAACAACCACAACCCCAGCAGGCTCCGTTAACCCAGGCAAACTGGAACAGAAAAAACCCATAACCGAAATCATGCTAGCCCACGACATGGAATACGTAGCTACTGCAACACCTTACTACTGGAAAGACCTCATGACCAAAGTACGCAAAGGCATAGAAGTAGAAGGACCAGCGTTTCTACATATCTTTGCACCTTGCCCCCGTGGCTGGAGAAGTGAACCAGCAAAAACCATGGAGTTCAGCAAACTGTCCGTCGAAACCTGCGTGTTCCCCATCTGGGAAGCAGTCAACGGCAAACGCCAACTCAGCATCCCCAGCAAACTCATCTCGCTCGCACCGCAGAAGAAGAAACCCGTCACCAGTTACCTGGAAGGACAAGGCAGATTCCGACACCTCTTCACCCCACAAAACAAACACGTAATCGACCAAATCCAACAAACCACAGACGAACGCTGGAAACGGCTCTTGCATAAATGCGAGTCAGCCTAATACTTTTTTTATTAATTTTGAAAATATCTTAATGCTTTTTTGCGTACTAAGGTTAATTCTATGATATCCTAACAGGATCTAAACATGCCCAGTTTTAAAAGTGTTGTTGAGAATTTTTGTTAGTGTTACTTTGGAGGTTGGTTATGTGTGTTGGTTACCAATAGCCATCCGTATCGAGGAGAAAGGAGAAGGCTTCGAAAACGGAAATTGTTCTTTGGCAAGTTGGTCTACCTTCAACCCTAACCAATTCCTCCAACCACTAACGGTACATTGGTTGTTCTAAAATTCTTATAAGGCTTATGAAGTGAAAAAATGGATTGGAAATATGGATTTAGCTTACTACTAGGACGCCTTCTAGGACACTTCGATCGGGTACGTCGAGCTGCTTGGAGAGCCACTGTTTTAGGATGCTGCTGAGTTTTGGAAGAGAGCCGCTATAAGTGATTACTTGGTTTCCTTTTAGGGCGTCTGCTTGGAAGATTTTTTCTTGTTCTTTATAGCTGAATGATATAGTTTGGGCTTTTGTTGCTAAGGTTTGGAAGTCTTCCCATTGGCTGCAACGCAGAACCACCGATGGACCACTCCGCACCACCTCTGTCAACGCAGATGTAGGCGCCGCTTCGTTTTGCTGTAACGCGGCAGCGGATGCGGGCGAGGCTTCTTTTGATGTACCTAATAAGGAGTTAATTAGGGATGTCACTTGTTTTTGGAGTACGTCTATTTTTTCTTCCACTTTTTGGACTTTACTGCTTAATTCACCGGTGTCGCCTATTTGTTCGGTGACGGTTGCGAGTTCGTTGATTAATTTATCTAGGTCTTTTTCGTGCTCTTTTAGAACGTTTACTATGAAGTCTAAGGCTTCCAGAGCATCATCTTTTGATTGTGGATTCTTATCCGTTTTTCTACCCCCACTGTCAACCACTCATTCTCGTTTTCTGTAGATAAAGCTAGCGAATTGGGAAGATATATTGGGGCGACAGTATTGGTATACTGATTAGCAATACTCAATAATCACTCTTCACCTATACCTATTTAGTACCCCATAACTGCCTTCCGCAAACGTCGACCCAACCCCTTCTTCTTAAGCACCTCAACTGAAGCCTTCACATCTTCACCCGGCGGCAAAACATCTTTCACAGGCTCCTGCACTTGAACTTCAGGCTCCACAGTCGAAGACTCCTCAATACTCTGCGGCACACCCAATGTCGATTCAACAGCATGCTCCACTGATGTCCCTTCAATCGCAGCAGATTGCACTGGTTCCTGAGGTTTCGGCGGCTCCGTTTGTTCAACAAGAACAGGTTCATTTGGCAACCCAATTGTGGACTGGGGCTCGATTGTCAGCACAACAGTGGACGGCTCATGCTCAGCGGAAGGTTGGATGACTGGTTCTGGTTCGATTGGAGGTTCTATGGTTGGGGACTGCGGGGGTTCAGTTGGTTCAGGAATCGATGTTGGCTCGGTTACTGGAATTATAGGTTCAGGCGGCGGAGCGATTTCTTGAGGTGCAGGCAGCGACTGTTCTGACGGCGCAGCAACTGATTCGGTTGGGGGCGCTGTGGCTTCAGTTTGCTCCATGGGGTGGCCGAGGTTTCTTAGTTGCGTTTTGAAGGTTTCTCTGGTTTCCTCGATATCGCCTTCCAATTCAGCATCAGGACTTGTCTTGTCGAAGCTTGCTTTGAGGGCTTCAAAGTTAATTTTAAAAACGGAATGGTTGGCTAAGTTCTGCAGAGCATCTTTGAGAACCAAAGTTTCTTTTTGGCTATCTTTTTCGCCGACAATTTTGCCCAGCCAAACATCATTCAACGTAAAACACGCCAGAATTGCAGTTTTAGCATCTTTAAAGTTCGGGTGCACCTGTTCAACGTCTTCTTCCAAATTTAACTCTTCAAAATAAACATAAACAGCTTTAAGCACATCGAAGATTTCTTTTGAAGCTTTTTCGGGGACTTGACTTTTTACTACTTCGGCAACCTTCGAAAAATCCAACGTCAAAGGCGCCAAGGTTTGCCCTTTGAAGCCTGTTTTTTCTTTTAGGCTGTTTGCGTAAATGTCGAGTTTTTCCCAGTTAATAGGCTTAACTTGTAAGCCCATCAGCATATCGAATGATGAGTCAACGATGCCCACAGAAAAATTAAGCAGTTCAGATAGTTTGGTTTTGCGTTGGGCAGCTTTTGCGGTGGCTTCCAAGGTTTTTTGGTGCTCATCGAGCAAGTTTTGAATTTGCTCAGGCAATCCGCTGAATGATGCACCCTTCTTTTTAATGATAAACCAGTCAGTGGCACCTTTCCACGTTACTGATAATTCATTGCCTAAACTTTCGATGCCCACTATTTCGTAAACGGGGATTTCTTTGAGGGGTACCCATCGTTTTTTAGTCAGTCCCTTCTTAACAGAAAACTTTAGGATGTTGTCTGAAATTTCGTATTTCCCAATGGGTACGCTGGTGTGTTTTGGCTTTTGGAGCTCAGGGTGAGCCGCTAAAGCGGCGACTTGTTGCTTTTTGTTTTTCTTGCCCCAAAAAAACACGATTAAAACGCTTTCGCACACAAGAAATGGAATTAGAAAGAGTAAGAAATTGTAAGGGTAATTTAGAAGCTGTGAAAAAGAGAATGCGCCAACTATTGGAAGGGCACTGTAGATGCTCTGTGAAGCCAAATCATGCGTTTCAGGTGTTTGTTTGGTCTTTTCTGTCATCTTGTCATCTATCTCTTATCGATTTGATAAGTTTATAAGATTGCTGTATTGCCGAGGGCTAACTTCTTAGCGTATACATCTTTTTCCGCTAAAATGTATAGGACTGTTGTTTGGAAAAAACATAAATATGAACTTGGCAACTTAACCTCATGAAGCACAAGCCAGCTTACTTAGCAACTCTTATCTTAGTTTTACTGCTAAACGCAGGCTTCTTCATTTTAACTTTCAGCCAAACCGATACACCCCAAACATTAACGGTGACACTTAACATTCCAGCAGACGGCAGCACCCTTACCACTTTTGACTGCAACTTCACCTACACACCAACACTGGTTGGTAACAACTCATTATCTGGCGCAAAACTAATAATAAATGGAACAGACACCGTCTGCCAATCCTCCCCACAAAACGCAACCACAAACAGGATTGCCTACACATTCACGACCAACGGCACCTACCTATGGAACATAAAAGTTCAAGACAACACAACCAATGATGTGGTAGCCGCCACGAATTTCACGGTTACCGTTGCAGTTCCACCAGCACCCACACCAGCTCCATCGCCAACTCCAACCCAAACACCAACTCCTACCCCAACACCAACAGCCACTCCATCACCTACGCCAGCACCGACCGCGACACCCAGCCCCTCACCTACTCCGAAGCCCACCGCACAACCCCTCGCTATCGACGGTTGGTCAATACTGATTGTTGCGTTAATCGTGTTAGCAATCATCTTTGCCCTTGTGATATTGTTGTTGTGGAAAGCGGCACGTTAAGCCTAAACTTGAAAAATTTTTAAAGGGGATTCCAAACGCATTTTATCGCTTTTGAGCCGCAAACTAAGACACACGGGGTTGGGTTTTGTTCAGGTTTGCAGGTGCCACAAGTGTAACGGATTTTTTTGCGGTGCCCCTCACTTACCGCTGCCACTGTTTTATCCTCTAAATCGATAAATTCGGAGATTAATTCGAGCGCTCTTCGGGGGCAGATTTCAACGCATTTACCACATCCAGTGCACTTGTCTGAGTCGATTACGATGTAGTATTCGCCTGACCCGTCGATGTAGCCGTAATGCGTAATCAAACCTTTCACCTATGGCTTCTGCGCTTTCTCGTAGAGGGCTTTAGCTAATAGGGCTGCGCCAAATGCTCCTGCAACCATGGGGTCTAAGCTGCCTTCTTCTCGCCACTTAGGCGTCGGAAGCGTCTTTACACCCAGAATAGTTTCGATTCTACTAACTATGCCTTTATTTTTAGATTGCCCACCTGTAATTACCAGTTCTTTTTCTAAGCCTACTCGGTTGATTAGGTTGGCCATGCGAACAGCCATCGCCAGTGTGTAGGCCGCTAAAACTTTTTCTTTAGTCCAGCCCTTGCGTAGCAGTCCCATGGCTTCGGTTTTTGCGAAGGCAACACATGTGCAGCTTACGGGTTCAGGTTCTTTTTCCACTTTGAGAGATATATCACCGATTTGTTCTATAGGGACCTGCAATAAATCTGCGAAGACTTCCATGCCTCTGCCTGTTCCCGCTGCGCATTTGTCGTTCATGAGGAAGGAGACGACTCTGCCGGTTTCGTCGATGCGAATGGCTTTGATGTCTTGTCCGCCAACGTCAAGTACGGTTCGGACGGTGGGTCCCCAAATGTAGTTGGCGCCTTTTGCGTGGCAGGCGATTTCGGTTATGGCTTTGTTTGCCATAGGTACGTTGACGCGTCCATAGCCAGTGCCAACGATGTATTTTAGGTCGGTTGCCTTGAGTCCCGTGCCTTCGAGTGCGTAGTTGAGGGCTTTTGTGGCGCTTTCAGGGCTATTGCTGCCTGTGCGAGTGATGCCCCAACTGTAAGCTTCACCGTTCACCATGATGGCAGCTTTTGACCCGACGGAGCCAACGTCTACGCCTGCTGTGATTAGATCTTTGCTGCTCCATTTTTTGCCGGGCATTATGCGGTGGTATTCTTGCCAACGCCAAAACTCAGCTTCCTTGGTCTGCAGGGTCATTTCTGTGGCTCCTTTGAACGTGCAGAAACGATTAATGCAGCGCCCAGTGCCCCCACATACTCGGGGAACTCTGGAATCGTAACGTTTAACCCTAATTTGCGGTTGAGCGAAGCAACAAACCCGGGATCTTTGGCAACGCCGCCTACCAGCACCACTTCAGAGGTTATTCCTAAACGGTGAATCATGGAGGAAACGCGGTCTGCCATCGCATCGTAGACTGCACGGGCGATTTCAGGTTTGGATTCTTGACGGTGAATAAGTGAAACCACGTCGGATTCGCCGAATATGACGCAGGATGCGTTGATGGGGCTGGCTCGTTCGGCTTTAAGTGAGAGGAGACCCATGTCTTCTGTTTTAACTTCAAGGGCTCTTGCCATGGCTTCGATGAATGCTCCTGCACCTGCAGCGCAGCGTTCGTTCACGACGAAGTCAACCATCACGCCTTTTTCGTCGCATTTGACGCCTCTGGCTTCTTCGGCACCTACATCGATTATTGTTCTGGCGTTAGGAATTAGGAAAACTCCTGCTTTTGCGTCGGCACTCATCATGCTGACTTTGCTGTATGCGTAGGGCGCCATTTCGGTTGAGGAGCCTGTTGCTGCAAAGTTGTTGACGTCTGAGAGTTTTAGGTTGGCAGTTTTTAGGGCTTCTTCCGAAGCTTGTTCGGCTGCTTTGGTGGGGTCAAATCCTGAGAAAGCCCAAGCCCTTGCAACTACACTGCCGTCTTTTAAGATTACAACTTGTACTCTCTGCGTTCCAAGGTCCATTCCTATAGTAATCATATGTTCACCTAAATATCGACTCTTGCCGTGAGCATTTCAAGGAATGCTTCCACGCGTGTTTTCATTTGTCCAACATCTTCACGGGTGTATTCTGTGTCTAAGTAGTAGACTGGCGCGTTGATTTTGTCGAGTGCTTTTTTGACTCGAGTGTATTCCATGGCGTAAAGCATGCAGCCGCGGACAACGTAGTAGATTACTCCTTGGACTTTCCATTCTTTAACTTTGTTTAGCAGCCAGTTGATTCTGTCTTCGTTGCCGTCTTTACTGGTGAAACAGGGGCATGTTGAAGCCATCAAGTAACGTTCGCCGATGGCGTTTAACATGTCATCACTGGACCATTCGTCGACGCCTACTGGGTCGTTTAGGATACGTTCGCCGCTGCATTGTTCGTCTGCAACGATGATGCCCAGCGGATTACTTTCTTCAACCAGCGTTGGAAGTTTCCAGTTGTCTGGCCAAAACATCGGTGTACCCGTAACCATCACGCGCGGGGTGTCTGGCGGGCAAACCCAATCTTTCCGCTGAGCCCTTGCTTCAAGTTCATCGCATAACGCTTCGCATTTTTCTGTCCAACGTTTCTTATCATCCCACTGGTATGACTGGTTAACTAGCATGGCATCTCTGCCCATGATTACTGGGTTGCCTTTTCGGAGTTCTTGGAGACGACGGAACGCTTTGGTTGCTCTATGAGTTAATTCAATGGATTCTTTGAGGCTTTTTCTGGTTATTTTGTTTCCTGTGAATTGTTCAATTTGAGTTTTCACCTGTTTTATTTCGTCATTCCAAAAACGCAGCGATTGAGTAGAGTCTTTTATTCTGGGTACATTCATGCCCCAGATGGTTTTGTAGTCGCTGAGGATTTCGCTAAGTTTAGTCATGCCATCGCATGTGAGGACGCTGATTAATGCGTCGCTTTGTTCGAGGAATGGGGAGAGCTCAATCATTTTTGCACCGATTGTGGAACGGATAACAGGGCAAACTTCCACGGGTACTACACGGTCACCCAGTTTTGAGGTGTCATACCAACCTGAGTTTACTCGAACAGGAATGGCGTCGGCAGCCATAATGAGTTCTGTTGGAGCAAACAGGCACATGTAACCGATAACTTTCTTGCCTTTCGCTTTTTCTGCAGCGATTTCTTCTTGGCGTTTTCCGAAGAGGTTAGAGATTTCGTCGAAGTACTTCATGGCTTCAGGTCGGTGAGGGTCTGCTTTTTTCATGCGTTCAATGTTGTCTGCTATTACTTTTTGGGAAGCCGCTTTCATGGTGTTTTTTAGTTCTTCGATTTCTTTTCGGGATACTTCAGGCATGTACCTTTTTACAGTGGTTTCATTCGTCATTTCTCTCTCTTTCCTCATTCAGTGTTTGGGTGTTCTAGCCAATTTCTTGACTTAAACAACGTTTTATTTCCTAATTTAACTTTTAAGGTATCCTCATAAGGACACATTTCGACGCATCTTGTACACAGCATGCATTGGGAAGTTTGAATTTTTCCTCCCTTCTGCTCATACACTTCATTAACTTGAACAGAGCAAACACGCTTGCATACGCCGCATTTGGTGCATTTTTCTTCATCTTTCTCTAAATGAAGCAAGGGTGCCCATTTACAACCCTTAAACCGGTTTACAACAGCTAACGACGCGCCTGTTGGGCAGAAACGGCACCAAACGCGCCGGATAAAAAATCCGCCTACCAAGGTTACACCGACAAAGGCTATGGCAAGGAATGAACCAAGGCTTGTTCCCACATATGTCGTAATTTCTTGAGCGTAAGGAAAACTTAGGTTAAGGGGTCCCACTATGAATTGGCCAGTCCAAGGTACGATGAATGGTATCATGGGGTCAAGCACGATACTGTAGGGTCGATAGTGTCCCGCTAACAGTTGAGCCATCAATGGCGAAACCATAATCTCCTGAGGATCCAAAACATACAGCACAATTGGCAAAAGCAAAAAGAACAGCAAGATTGCGTACCTGGATTTATGCAGCGCTATGTTAAATTTATCGGGGAGAAGACGATGACGTATTTTGAGGGCTTTTCGAATTAAAATTTCCAAGTCCATGACCAAGCCTAATGGGCAAAGCCAGCCGCAGTAGAATCGACCTAAGAAAATTGTTATACCAAAAATAAAAAGTAACTCATAGAGCATTGGGATAATGGTTGAGTAGGAGAAGACGTAGAATATTGCGGCAAAAGCTGCTGCTTGAATAACAAGTCGCACGTATGTTGCGCGGGTGGCCATATTTTTCTTCCAAATTAGGATAGCAAGTACCCCCGCTATTCCAAGCCCCCCTAACGCAATGAGCCTAAGCGCATCTCCAATTATTGTCCAATCCATCTCTTTCCCCAATTATTGTAATTGAATTACTGAACTCACTATTGTAACTATTCCAAGCGCAACCAGTACAACGGCGCCTGCTATGGAAATCCATTTTCGAAACAGCGGCGCCTTGTTAAGTAGCCAACCTGTAACTCCGCCCAGCAGTAGTAGAGGCGAGAGGGTGGTTCCTAAACCGAATAACACCGCTATTCCAACGCTGCCAACAGGACTTGCGAAAGGTAACGAGTAAATCAATAACGCTATTAATGGTGGACACACGACTAAGCCTCTGCTTAAACCAAGTGAGAAGGCACCGAAGTCAAACCCGAACCTACCCTTAACCAGCAAATTGGAGCCTTGAACGCTGCAGTCACAGGGTTTTCTGGATTTCAGGTAAATGCTTACTCCAATAATTATGGACACTATTCCAAAGGCGATTGAAGAGTAAACTTGAAACGGCGAAATAGCTGCGTCAGAAACAAAATATCTAAACAAACCGCTAAACAACCCGATTACTGCACCAATGAGTGTGTAAGCCAACACTCTGCCCGAATTAAAAATCAAAGAAATCTTTACGCCCCTGCCAAAACCAGCACCTACACCTGCGATGTATCCAGTTATGATTGGCAAACACGATGCCGTGCAAACCGCTAGTCCATACAGCAAGCCGCCTGCAAAAGCTCCAAGGTACGGATTAGAGATTTCAGGTATTAGCGACATGCAAGGTCTCTTTGGGAGTTATTTACTACAAATATGGGGTGAATCCATTTAAATCTTGCATTATTTTCGGGGTAAATGCTCGATTGTTCAGAAAAGCTGATTAAAAAAGAGAAAGAGGAAAGGGGATGGTTATGGCGAGGCGGCGATTACTCGTGTGTTGTACTGTTGAATGTATGCTATGTGAGATGCGTCTGATGGATAGCTTTCTGTTGGCTGGTAGGGGAATCCGCTCATAGCCATAAACGGCATCGGGTCCACGGTGAAGTCGAATCCATATCCCCAAGCTCCTGGAGGGTCTTTAAACCAGCAGGCTACAACAAAGAAGTAGTCGCGCAACATGCCAGTTTCAACGGATGTCAGGTTTGACGTTGGGAATTGCAGGTTAACTTGGTCGCCTTGTCGCCCAACAACGAACATATCATCAGCACCTTGAACCAACGGAGTCACGTCGCCGTATCGGGTAAAGGCTCCTGAAGCGTTAGATGGTGTGTCCCACATTTGGCTTAGCGTTGCTGTTGTTGGGGTAAGTTTTTGTATAGTTGTGGTTTGCTGTGGAGTGGTGTCGATTCCGATGTAATCGTAAGTGACATTCCAGAAGTTGGTGAACCTGACTTGGCAATCGCTTATGTTCGCTGGGTATAAGCCGGTTAAATCTACCGTGAAGGTTCGGGCGTTATAGTCAGATGGCAAAGGTATCTGTCGGTCCTGTGGAGCAAGCACCCAGGTGCCGTTGGCATCCTTGATTTCCATGGTTGGCGCCGGCATTATTTGTGTGTTGTTAGGCAAAATTTCCTGAGCAGCGGCTTCTTTGAA
Source organism: Candidatus Bathyarchaeota archaeon (assembly GCA_963782525.1). Lineage (GTDB taxonomy): Archaea > Thermoproteota > Bathyarchaeia > Bathyarchaeales > Bathycorpusculaceae > Bathycorpusculum. The sequence goes on along the minus strand of CAWAKC010000002.1, from coordinate 97,212 downwards.
CTGGTTAATCCATCCGTAATATGTGTCGGCTGAACCCCAATCAACCATGCCAGTAATTACAAGTTTGACTGCTGGTGCAACTGATAAATCACCCAAATCCAGAGTCAACTGGTTTTGCGTTAGATTATTCCATTTGCTGTCGTCTCCGTTGATGCCTGGAGTGTACACTCCATCTTTTTGGAGGATTTGCGGCAGAACATTTTGCCCCTTTTCGTTTGTGGCGCTAAGAGGCGAAGCAAGTGTGCCGCTCTTTACTGTGTAGATTTGGCCGGTTTCTCCTTTGTTGAGGTAGTTGGTCATGGATGTGTAGGCATCTGTTCCGGCGGGGTGGTCAACAACGAGCATGTAGGCTGAATCTAAATAGTAGAGTTCATCCCATTGCTGAGCAAGAGTCACGTCAAAATACCCGTTGTTTGTGGCAACGAGGTTACTGTTCAGTTTCACGTAGTCCCAGGGGTTTCCGCCGCCATTTACGATTTGACCCTCCGAGTTGATGTAGTTGATGTAGCCAAGCCAGCCTGGGTTTGAAACGTCTGTTACATAGGAGTATCCTGTGCCATTCCAAACGTACAGTGATGGGCAGGATGCGTATCCGCTGATAAGATTGTAGGTTGCAACTAAAATCAAGCGCCTATCAAGGGTGAATGTTCTTGAAGGAGTATGGACACCGTCACTCCAAGAAGTAAACGCTAATACTCCTGTTCCAACGTTGAAAGGATCCGGTACGCTGATAGAGTACTCACCTACTGGAAGAAGCGCCGTATAGGTTGTACCATAGCCTCCTTGACCGTTTAACGTAAAGGGCACAGATTTGGATCCACCCCCCGAGCGACTGATGGTGAGCGTGTGGTACCCCGTTTTAACTATTGTGAATGATCCACTCAGAGAATTCATTTTAATCGTGTGTTTTCCCTCGGAGGATGCATTAACTGTAAACAGAACAGTTTGACTTGCTCCAGCATCTAACTTTAATACTTGAGAGCCCGCCGCTACATCATCGATCGTTATCTTCACCATCAACTGGTCCGGTTGATTATTTGGGTTGTTTGCATTTGCAGTTACATTTACTGGTTCATCAGCCCATACTTCATACGGGTCAACTTTCAAATTGGTCAAAACTATTTTGCTGGTTAGCGGAGGAGCCTCTTTAAGTGTAAAGTTTCCATTCAAGTTTCCGATTGTAACGTTATAGGTTCCAACTGCGTTTTCGATGTCAGTAAAAGAAATTATGTCAGAAGAATTGCCAACCAACGTAGCATTGGAGGCATCTTTCATAGCATTGTTAATTTGAAGATTCACCGTTAAGTTACCATCTACTTCGCCAATGTTTGTTACGTTAACTGAAATCTGAACCGGTTCACCCACATAAGCCTCGGTGGGGCTAACGACGAGGTCGGTAAGTACAAACGTGGCAGGTTTAGGTGAGCCCCCTGAAACCAGACCTTGGTTTTGAAGATAAAAGTAGGCTCCGACAGCGGCACCTACAATAATTATGTCGATAATCAGGACAGCTTTTAGTTTAACCATTGCAGAGCGAGACAACATTTTATCGTTTTCACTCTCAAACTTTATGGTATCTAATATTTTCGTAGTTAGCCTTAAAGCTTTATGTAGAATATTTTTTTCATTAAATTTGTCAAACTAACAGTTTTCTTAGTTCAACATATTTATGAAGCTAATTCAAAAATAAGCCTCAAAAATTTAAACGTAATCACGGTTAGGGCTAAGTTGTGGGTGTATATCTACAGTCACATAACTAAATATAGCAAATCCCATTAAATCAAAACAAGCAAGCATTTGCGATTTTAGGAGATAAAAAAAATTGTTTAGCAAAAAGAGCAGTAAATTTGTCGCTATGACACTATTAGCTACATTACTTTTAGCAGCAGCATGTATGATGAGTGTAAATGCTCAAACACAAGCAACCGTTACTATGTTAGATTCAGTAGGTGGAACAACCGATCCTGCAGCAGGAACTTACAACTACAATGACGGCCAAGTCGTAACTTTAACAGCAACCCCCGATGCAGGTAATGCCTTCCAGAATTGGATAATTTCCGCTCCAGGCGCAACCCTAAACGACCCCAGCGCAACAACAACAATCACTGTTGCCGCAGGCACAACTTACACAATTCAAGCAGTATTCCAAGCAGTCTCACTTCTTCCAAACGTACCATATGCGCCATTCGTGCCAGGCACGGACGCCGTAATTGGAATCTTGGCTTCAGCAGGAGGAACTACAAATCCACCCGCAGGACTCTATTACTTAACCAATGCCACATCATTAAACCTCCAAGCAACAGCAGCCAGCGGCTGGCAATTCTCACACTGGGTAATTTCCGGTCCAAACCTAAGTCACGGTGGATACCCATACACAGCAACCCCAACAGACAACCCCTACAATGTTAATCACGGCTACGGAAACCGATACGATTACCAAGCAGTATTCACACCAGTCGGCAGCACTGAACCAACACCAACAGGCGGAGCAACAGCTACACCAGCACCCGGAATGGGCGGTCTATCAACTGACACATGGATAATCATAGCCTTAGTCATTGTCATTATCATCATACTGATCGGCTTCGGCGTCTACGCGATGAAGAAAAAATAATTTTCTTTCTCTTTCTTTTTTTGTTTTTTGATTTTAATTTCAGATATCTTTCTCGCAAAATAAGATTAATAAATGGGCTATTTTTTTAACCTATTTTTAATACATCTCGAAAAGGTAAAATCGAGCAACCTTGGATTTTAAATTTGAATTAGATACATTCTGGTTCCATGTGCACAGTCACTACGGCGCCCGCAAACCTATCTTTAGTTCCCTTCTCAATCAGCGATGCTATCCGATGGGCATCCTTAACCTGAACCTGTTTAGTGAAGCAACAATCGATATTGATAAATCGTTTGCCCTGGCCATCATATGTTACCACCCGCTTAATTCGCAAACTTAACGCTATACCTTTTGCCACGTCGTTAACAATGTTTCTGATTTGGGCTTCAGTTACTTGAGTTGCTGGAATTGCCATGCCTAAAGGTTCTACATGTACGGTAACGTTTTCAAGCGGTTTAATCTCTGTATGCATCCTCTGTTCAATGATTTCAGCAATTTTATGCGCTTCTTCCACGGACATTTCTGGATTAACATATGCGTGCAAGGTAATGTAGAGTTTGCCACCGACATAGATAGTGGAGATTTCATGGATTTCGTTTACTCCATCCACCGTCGCAAGCTTGTTAACAAGCTCATCCATTTTCACTTCATTATCCGACGGCTCAATGTGAATGGTGGCGTCAACTGAGGCAAATGTTTCTTTTAGGCAATTCTCAACTTTGGACGCTAATGAGTGGGCTTCTTCTAAACTCATTAAGCTGGGAACTTGAACAGATACATCTACAAAGACTTTCGAGCCAACTTTGCGGACTTTGAGGTTTTCAGCTTTCATGACACCTTCACATGACACAATTATTTTTCTTGTTTTTTGAACAAGCTCCTTGGAAGCGGTGTCGCTTAATTCCATTATGCTGAATTTTACAAGTTTAAAGCTCAAGTAGGTAAGCATGGCTCCAAGGAAGATTGATGCGAAGGCATCTCCTCCTGTAAAACCTAATAAGGCCAAACCAAAACCTAAAAGTGCAATAAGTGTTGAACTTAAGTCTGCAATTGCATCATAGAGACCTGCTTTCATTGATGTACTTTGCACGTGCTGGAATTTTTTGAAAACAGTAACTCTCAGTGAAGCAATGAAGAGTGCGTAGCCTATAGCGATAAAGCCTGCATATTCTATCCCAGCATTAATTTGTGGAGGACTTATAAGTCGCATTGTGGCTTCGTAGAAAATTAAAATGGCTACGGCAATCAAGACAATCCCACCGATTAATCCGCCAATAGTCTCAAACTTCTCATGCCCGTAAGTGTGCTCCTCGTCGGCAGGTTTCATGGCAGCTCGAACCGCAAAGAACAACATAATACTGGATAATGCATCGAGCAGGGCGTGTAAGCCGTCGCTCATTATGGCTAAACTGTTAACTAGAAAGCCGACTGAAACTTCAACGATTACAACGCTAAAGATGGCAATAGCTGAAATCTGGAGCGCTTTAAGTTTGGTTTTTCCTTCGATAGTAAGTTGCATTTTTGCAGTCGGAATATGCTCATTGTAGGGGCGATTTAAGAATTGTGGGTCAAAAAATAATTATTTTGATTTAACCCAAATGTAAGTCTTGATTTAAATAGCTCCTTTAGAATTTTTATCTTCAATGCGGTTGTCAGCGCTTTTCCGAGGAGAACAAGCAGTCTTAAGAGGCAACTTTCTACTCATAACTTTAAGCTGGATAATCCTATTCGCTTTCCAACCAATCCCCGACACTTACGCTAGCCTCTATTATATCCACTTAGGCGCAGACGCGTTTCTGTTATCGGTCATGGGATTTGCAGGCTCCATAGCAGTTGCGCTTGTGCAGTTCCCCGGCGGCTACTTAGCTGATAAACATGGCAGAAGACGGCTAATAGTCTCCATGACCTTTGGATTAGCTTTAGGAAGCTTATTTTTTGTTTTTGCACCTTCTTGGCAATTCATCCTTATCGGATTGCTGCTGCAAAACGTGTTTTCCATTTATGGTCCTGCGTTGATGGCAATGGTGATTGATTCTCTGCCTCCTGAAAACCGTGGAGCAGGTTTCAGTTTACAGTCCGTAATTACTACGCTGGTTTTGTTGCCTGCACCCCTCATTGCCCAGTACTTGGTGGTTACTTTCAAATTTGATTTTGGAATGCGCATTGCCTACACGATTGTAGCTGTAGCGTATTTTGCAATTGCCGTGTTGAGGCTGAAGCTTAAAGAAACCCTGCCCCCAGACGGCAGCAAAGCGAAACCCAGCTTTCTTGAGGTGCTCCTTAACTATCCTAAAGCCGTCAAAGAAGGCATCCATGTTTGGGCTAAAGTTCCCAAATCAGCCTTCAACCTCTTTATAGCCATCATAATCATAAACGGCTTAGTCGTCAGCTGCCAACTATACTTTGTCGTTTACGCAACGGCAATCCTCAAAATAACCTTGGAGCAGTGGGCAATCGTGACGACTTTTAGGTACCTAAGCATAGCCATTCCCGGCATACTCGCAGGTTTAGGTATGGACGCTTTGGGAAGAAAACGCTTCCTAATTTTGGGGTATTTGCTGTATGTTCCAGGGATGCTGCTGTTTGTAAACGCTGATTTCAACAGGCTCCTGCTTGCATTCTTTTTCTTCGGTTTAGGAAACCTTCTGCAACTTAACAGTTACCAGGTTTTGATGGGCGACTTGGTGCCTCGAGGCTTTAGGGGAACCGTTACAGGGTGCTTACAATTCTTTATGTTCATAGTGCAAGGAGTTCTGCAGATAGTGGTTGGCGTACTTTACGCCTTTGTTTCGCCTCAATTGCCGTTTCTGTTATTAGCGGTCACCGCAATTCCTCTGTCGATTTTTGTTTTGTTCAAAGTTTATGAGCCAAGCACCAAAGAAGTCTAATCCTAAATCGATAGGCATTTAGGTTTGAAAACAAGTAGTAAGCCAATAGTTGATGCCCGATGGCTTTGGTTAAAATAAACGAGATCTTAAACGGCTCCCAAAAAGACGAACAGGTAACCGTCCGCGGCTGGGTATACCGAAAACGGGAAGGAAAAGAACTCATATTCCTCTTAATCCGCGATTCTACAGGCGTAATCCAATGCACCGTCAAAAAAACAAGCGCAGGTTGGAGTGAAGCAAAAAAATTAACAATCGAATCCTCAGTCAGCTTAGAAGGTACCGCGAAAGAGGATAAACGGGCTCCAGGCGGCTTTGAAATCGGCGCCGACGCCGTCACCATCATCGGCTTAGCCGAAACCTTCCCCATCAGCAAAGATAAAAGTGAAGAATTCATCCGTGACATGCGCCATCTGTGGCTTCGCAGCAGAAAAATGAACTTGGTCATGAAGGTCCGCGCAGAAGTTTTAGAGGCTGCAAGAGAATACTTCAAGAAACAAAAATACACCGAAGTTTCACCGCCAATGTTCATTTCCGCAGCAGTGGAGGGCGGCTCCACATTGTTTGGCTTAAAATATTTTGACCAAGAACTGTACTTAACTCAGAGCAGCCAACTCTACCTTGAAATCCTAATTTACTCACTGGAAAACGTCTACTGCATCGCGCCATCTTTCCCGCGGAAAAAAGCCGAACCATCCGTCACCTCACCGAGTACTGGCACATGGAAGGCGAATGGCCGTTTGCTGACATGAACGACCTAATGAAGTTTGAGGAAGGTCTGATGGAATACCTTTGCCAAGCAATAGCAGAACGTTGCCAAACTGAATTCAAAGAGTTGGGCGCTGACATCGAGAAACTAAGAGCGGTCAAAACGCCGTTTCCAAGAATAACCTACAAAGAAGCCATTGAACGTCTAAAACCAAAAAATTCAGCCTTGAATTGGGGCGCAGACCTCGGCTACGAAGACGAGAAAGTTTTAGCAGAAGACTTCGGCAAACCCTTCTTCGTCTACGATTACCCAACTGAAATCAAAGCGTTCTACTGCAAAACCTACAGTGACCACCCAGAAGTCGCCATGTCTGTGGATATGATGGTGCCCAGAATTGGCGAAATCAGTACAGGCGGCCGAAAGAGAAGACAACAAAGAAATCCTAATCGAACGCATGAAAGCGCAGGGACTTAAGCCAGAAGACTATGAATGGTACCTTGACTTGAGACGCTACGGAACTGTGCCACACGTCGGCTTCGGCATGGGCTTAGAACGGCTGTTGGTTTGGATGCTTGACTTAGACAACATCATCGACGCCATCCCATTCCCAAGAACCACCCGACGCTTCTACCCCTAAAACTCTTTTCTCTTTTTAATAGCCTGAAAAGAGCTCTCTTTTCAGTTTCTCTTTAGGTAACCCCAAGCTAACTACGAGTTTTTCCATGGCTTCAATCATTGGTGGCGGCCCGCAAGTATAGAACATGTAATCTTTGTAATCTGGCAGTTGCTGCTTTATCAAGTCAGCGTTTATTATTCCTGTAGCACCAGTCCAATCGGGTGGTGCAGGTGGGTTAACAGTGAAGACTAACTTGAGGTTCCTGTTTTTCTGTGACAGCTCCTCAAATTCCTTGCGGAAAGCAATGTCTTCCGTTGTTCGGCAACCATAGAAAAGTGTGATTTCACTGTCCAATCCTTTGTCTGTGGCGTTTTTGCAGAAGCTTATAAAAGGCGTAATTCCGATGCCCCCGCCCAACAGCGCGATTTTTGGGTATTCGCCCTCAAAAGTGAATTGCCCAAACGGCGCTTCTATCATTGCCCAGTCTCCGACTTTTGAGGCTTTAAGTGCCAAGGAGTATTCATGGTCAGTGAATTTTTTTGTGAATTCTATATGGTCTTTTTCTGTGGGGCTGCTGCTGAAGCTGAAGTGTTTTTTGAGTTCTTTGTCGCCTTGCTTTAGGGTTACAAAGAAAAATTGCCCCGGTTTATATTCCAGTTTGGCGGGTCGGGGAAAACGAAAGCTGGATACGTCGTGGGTGCGAGATATTATTTCTTGAAATTGAGTTTCAAACTTCATCAAAACACCTAAACAAAACAATTTTACTAGTGCATTTCAGTGCTTTAGAACTTTTTGGCACCTCTTCCAAAGTAAAGAAGTTTAACTTGACTAATGGCAGCGGAAAACGCCAATACCGATCTACTCGTTTAAGACTGGTTTCAACTTTCGAAATAGCCGAGGGGTTAACTTTAATATTCAAAAACAATCATGATAGGTACTCTAAGGTGAAAAGTTATGGGAAATGCATTAAGCGTTAACCAGATGGCTTGGAAAATAGCCCAAAAATTCATTGACAACCCAGAATTTTACGGCGTAACCATCACAAAATCAGCTGCCGGAGCCACCATAATCGACGCAGGTGTTAACGCGCCAGGTGGCTTTCAAGCAGGCAAAAAACTAACCGAACTATGCTTAGGAGGAGCAGGAAAAGCGCAGCTTAGCTTCAAAACCTACGGCGACATGACTTTCCCGTCGATTACCGTTTCGTCCGATTTTCCTGCGATTGCGATGCTGGGTTCGCAGTTTGCGGGTTGGCGCATCAAAGAACCAGACGGCAACATAGCTATCGGTTCAGGACCAGTTCGTGCGCTAGCGCTTAAGCCAAAGGACGTTTTCGAAGAAATCGGCTATAAAGATGTCAGCGACAAAGCCGTTATCACGTTGGAGAGCAATGTTTTGCCATCTGATGTTTTAATCGAAAAAGTTACGGCTGCAAGCAACGTTAAAGCAGAAAACCTCATCGTAGTTGTAGCTCCAACCGCGAGCATGGCAGGCTTAACACAGGTTGCGGGGAGAGTAGTTGAAGTCGGCATTCACAAGCTAAAAACGTTGGGTTTAAGCCCCAAAGTTATTCGTTATGCGATGGGTTATGCCCCTATTCCACCGGTGGGCATGGACTTTGAAGTTGCTATGGCACGAACCAACGACGCAATCCTCTACGGCGGAACCGTCTACCTCACCGTCGATTTCGACGACGAAGCCGCCTTGCAAACCATGGTTAACCAAGCCCCATCTATGGCATCCAAAGACTACGGCAAACCATTCCTACAAATCTTCCGCGAAGCAGACAAAGACTTCTACAAAATCGACCACGGCTTATTCGCCCCAGCAGTCCTCATGATAAACAACGCAAAAACAGGCAAAACCTTCAAAGCAGGACAAATAAACCCTAAGGTACTGGCACAATCCTTAGGATTCTAATTACTTCTTTTTTTCTGAAGAATTGCAGTTTACAATGGTGTTGCTCTGTGACAGGAAATGAGCACGGACATAGCAACTAAAACCATTGTTCCTCAGCAAAGCCACCATGACCAAACTCATCACTGCAATTTCGATTAGCGCTTTAACAAGAACAGTTGAGTACACCGCAGTTCCCACCGTAGTTCCGAGCAGCAATACGAAGTACCCCCAAGTGAATAGACTTTCAGGTATGTACGCTAGGAATGTAGATGGAATGGCAAGGATGGATGGTCGGGATTTTTGCCCGAACTTTATACCTGAAGATAGGAGTCCAGCAGTCATACCAGTAAGGGCTTTGCCAAACGGTAAGCCTATTAAACCGAAAACGCCGCCTGTTCCCAAGGGTCCAAACATAATGCCTGGTAAGATTCCAGCAATGAGTCCAGTCAGGAAGCCTAATTTGGGCCCACCATAGTAGCCTGCAACGAGAACGCCAATTAAGCTAAAATCAAATGCTAAGGAAGGCGCAATTGGGGCTACATAATATGATATTGCGAAAAATGCCGTTCCAAGGGCGCCCATCATAACGGCGAATGTCAGGCTTTTCGTATTCATTTGTTCAGCTCAGGCTTTTCAGAAGGTTAGTTACCTATTTAAGAGTAGTTACCAAAAAAAGAGTATTTGAATTGGGCTAAAATTGATAAACCACCCAACAATAAGATAAGACACAGTGAAGCAGCGTTGACTGAAACAACCCAACAGTTCTCATCGTCAGAAGAAGTAAAACGTTGGCTAACAACCCAAACCAGCAACATCCTAACCCCGGTACATATCCAAGCCAAAAAACTACGCGACGACATGAACCTTTCAGTTCAAATGGTCGCAGACGTCAGCAAACAACTCTTCGACACCAGCAGCAAAGAAATAGAAAGAAGAAACATGAAAGTCTACAACCGAGCACGCGCCCTAAATAAACTCGCCCGCCTTTTCCTCGACCGACTAAAAAAAATCAACCCACCCGAACAAGTCACCTACGACAGCATCAACCGCTACGTCGGGGAAACCCAGAAAGTCCTCTTAGTCACAGACATCGACATAAAAAATTGGTTTCCGAGAATCTCCCCCTTCTTCATCATGGACAGACGAAAATTCCTCGCCGTCTATGAGCGGGCAAAACAAGCCTACACAGCACTAAACGACTATGTTACCAAGGAATATGTCAAAACCAAAACTTTGGAGGAAGCTCTCCAGCAAATCAACGAACTTCAAGGTATAGAAAAGCAGTTGATTACCCTCAAAGACGACCAGATAGCAATACGGAAGGAGCGTTTGCCAATTGAGCAGGAAATCGCAGTTCTTGAAGAGAAAATCAACGAGTTAAAATGCAAAGGACCCGTCGACAAACTGAACATGGTTAACTGCGAGATTGATTCCTTAACCAACGAGTTAAAACATGAGCTAAGACACCTTCAGAAGCCTTTCATAAAGATGCAAGCTTTAGCCACTGGAGGCGGAGGAGGCGTAACCCCCGACGAACTAAACAAGATAACCCAGTACTTAGAATCGCCGTTTGCTGCGTTAGTGTCTGAACAGGCAGATTATCCGATGCTTAAAGAAATTCTGCAGAAGCTTGAAGAGTTGATGGCTCAGGACAAGCTGAAGTTGAAACCGGATAAAGCTAGAAAAGCTGAGCAAACAGTCGATGAGATTCTGAATAAGGATTCTTTGGCGAAACTTCAGATAAGATGCGCTGGGATGGCATCGAACAAGGAACATTTGCTGGCGTCTTCAAAGATGGATGAGATAAACCAAAGCATAGCTCAATACCAGGAGCAGGCAGATTTACTGAAGGCGCGGAAAACAAGCGTTGAAACCCATGAAACCGTCAAAGAAAACGCTTGCAAAGAAGCTGAAGACAAAATCAGCAACCTCAAACGCACCATCGAACGAAACGTCCAAAGCTCAATCGACAAAAAAATCCAAATCGCATAACACCCTGATTTAGGTTTATCAGCATGCTTTTATTGACGCAGTAACTATCCAATAACAAAACCTGCTGCGAAGGCACAAGTTAGATGGCTGAACTTAGAACCCAAGAACAACAAGTACTCTCCGCACTCGAATCGCTCGGCGGAACAGCAACCGTAGACCAACTAATTCAAACATGCGGAATCCAAGATACAGCCGTCATGCGCAACGCCTTAACGCTGCAGGAAAAAAATTTTGTTGCTATCCGAGCGAAAGTTCAAAATATTGTTAAATTAACTTCTGAAGGCGAGCAGTATGCGAAAGAAGGCTTACCTGAACGCAGATTAATTTCAGTTGTTGCAGAACTGGGCGGAGCTGCAGACCTAAAACAGGCGGCGGAAAAAGCTGGGCTCAAATCAGAATTCATCCAAATTGCACTTGGCTGGGCTATAAGGAAGAAATGGGCAACATACACCCCCCAGAACAATACGCTCCGTTATAGTGAACAACCAACAGCCATCGCTGAAGGCTGCGATGAAACATTCCTAAAATACTTAGATGAAAAGAAACAAGAATCCCAAGAAGACCTCAGCTCTGACCTTCAACAAGCAACCGAACAACTTAAAAAAAGAAAACTCGTAACCGTAGAGGCTAAAACTTCTCGCACTCTCCAAATCACCGAGGAAGGCAAACAAACCCTAAAGAAAACCAAGACTATCACCCTCACTTCAACCGCGGTAATAGCTCCAGAAGTTATTACTCAATTGACTCCGAACCTTATAATTTCTGGCAAATGGCGCGAGAAAACGCTTCAGAAATACAACATCGAAGCACCGGTCGCAAAAGTTTGGCCTGGAAAAAGCATCCCTACCTGCAATTCCTCGATGAAGTCCGCGCTAAATTAGTCCAGTTGGGTTTTCAGGAAATGACGGGAACCGCAGTTGAGACGGCGTTTTTCAATTTTGACGCGTTATATGTGCCTCAGGATCATCCTGCACGGGAAGCCAGCGATATTTATTACGTTAAAGACCCCCAGTTCGGCTACACCAAAAAACATGCTACAGCACTTGAGCAAGTGAAAGAAACTCATGAGAACGGCTGGAATACAGGGTCAACCGGGTGGGGATACAAGTACTCGCTCCAAGCTGCGCAGCGGCTACTGCTCCGTGGACACGGCACATGTCTAAGCGCTCGAACCCTGGAAGCTGGGAAATATGAGGTCCCAAGCAAACACTTCTCAATCGCACGAGTCTACCGCCCCGAAATCACTGATACAACCCACCTCTCCGAATTCAACCAAGTTGAAGGCATCATAATCGACAAAAACCTCAACCTAAAAGACCTCCTCGGTGCATTGGGCAAATTTGCCATGGAAATTGCAGGTGCAGAAAAAATACGTTTCAAACCCGACTACTTCCCCTTCACTGAACCCAGCGTGGAACTGTCCGCCTACAAAGAAGGCTATGGCTGGGTAGAATTCGGTGGTTCAGGCATCTTCCGTCCCGAAGTCACTTTGCCATTGGGCGTAAAGGAGCCTGTGATTGCCTGGGGGTTGGGTGTGGACCGCTTGTTTATGATGCGAGCGGGTATCGAGGACATTCGTATGATTTTTAGCCAAGACCTCAATTGGCTACGGAAAAAACAGGTGACATAAATGCCGACAATCGACGTAGACTACCAAGCACTAGAAGAACTGATTGATAGACGCACATGCCGTGCACTATTTGGAAACCCACAGAATTTACAAGTTGAAGCATTAGACGATACTTTGTCTTTAGTTAAGGCTGAGGTCAAAGGTTACAATCAAACTGACATGGCTCTTAACGTGGAAATGAAGGATACTGCGCGTGCGGACCTTTGGAGTGCTGAAGGTTTAGCAAGAGGCTTACGTTGCTATCTGGGCTTAGAAAAAGGACCGCGCAACTACGCTGTTGGTAAATCAGCTCTCGAAGTCAACGTTAACCCACTTTTAATCAACATCCGCCCATACATTTGCTGTTCAGTAATCAAAGACATCCACCTCACTGACAACGTCATCAAGGGCATAATGCACTTGCAGGATAAACTTGACCAAACCAACGGTCGAAGCCGCCAAAAAACCTCCATAGGCATCTACAATCTTGACCTGATTAAGCCACCAATTGAATATACCGCGGTTTTTCCAAGCGAGGTAAAGTTTGTTCCCTTAGGCTTCAATGAGAAAATGGATTTAAACGAAATTCTTGAACGCCACCCAAAAGGCGTCGAATACGGGCACATAACAAAAAAGAATCAGCTCTACCCGATGCTATTTGACAGCGAAGGCAAAGTGCTCTCGTTCCCCCCAATCATCAACTCGAACGATTTAGGAAAAATCACCGAGGAATCACGCAACCTCCTCATTGAAGTGACGGGAACGCTGCATAAGACGGTTTTAAACACGCTTAACTTGGTTACGTTGGCGTTGATTGACCGCGGAGGCAAAGCCTTCAGCGCCAACATCAATTACCCAGAAAACAACCAGTACAAAGAGGGCACAGTTGTTACCCCAAACTTTGACAATAAACGCTTCAACCTAAGCGTTCAGGATACAAACCGTCTTTTGGGCTTGAATTTGACATCTGAGAAGATTTCTGATTTGCTGCTTACTGCTGGGCTTGGTGTGGAAAAAGTTGAGGGTGACTGCTTGACCGTGCTTGTTCCATGTTACCGAGTTGATGTTATGCATCAGGTTGACATAATCGAAGATGTTGCCATCGCCTACGGGTACAATAACATTAAACCAACTTGGCGTGAACTCCCAACTACAGGAAGAGCAAAACCTGACCAACGATACATCGACATCGTACGCGAACTAATGATTGGTTTAGGCTACCAAGAAACCCTCAGCACAACATTAACAAACCAAGAAACCCTTTTCAAAAAAATGAATTTAGAACCAACCAAAATTGTAGAGTTATCCAACCCCAAAATAGTAACCATGACTTGTCTACGCAACTGGCTCCTGCCCAGCCTTATAGAGTTCCTCAGCGTTAACCAATCCGTCGAGTTTCCCCAAAGAATCTTCGAATTGGGCAAAGTAACATTGCCTGATGAAACCAAAGAAACCCGAACGCGAGACGAAGATTGGCTTGCATCGGTAACGACTCATGTGAACGCTAATTTCAGCGAAATCAAGTCTGCTTTAGACTCGTTAATGGCTAATTTCGGGGTTGATTGGCAAATAAAGGAGACCAATCATCTTAGCTTTATTGAAGGAAGAGTTGGCGCAGTCATCGTTGGTGGTGTCGAATTGGGTGTTGTCGGTGAAGTTAGCCCCTTGGTGCTTGAAGCATGGAAACTTGAGAATCCAGCAGCCGCCTTCGAAGTTAATTTCAAGGGAGTTTTAGAAGAAAAGATAAATCAGAAAAACGCAGAATAGAAAGTTTAGAACCATGAGAGGGTTCCGTTTTTGCGTGCGGTTTTTAGGCACCATGAGTAGGCTAAGTACCCGACGGGGAGAATTATGGCACACATTAAACCCAAAATGGCAAGGTCTGGAAGAATTGTTCCTATTGCTTGACCGGTTAGCATGGGTCGAATGCAGGTGAAGAAGTAGTACTGTGGAACGAGGAAACTGATTATTTGAAGGGGAAGCGGCATTACGGTGATTGGGAATAGAACGTTTCCAAACAAGTTGGTGGCTAACGTGATGATTGTGGTAACGGGGTCGCCTTGTTTGGTTAAAATCAAGACGCCTGCACCAATCATGCTGAACCCAATGAATGTTCCAATGCCCAATGCCACTACTATGATGGTTCCTATGATGTTGACGCTCAGTATAACGCCGAAGGCAAAAACGCCAACCGCCAAATAAATAACGATGACAAGTGTGCTCCAAATAAATCCCCAAAGCGAACTGCCCACGATGAAGGTTACTAACCCAGTGGGGGAAACCAATACTTCCTCCAGACTCCACGGGTTAATTGTCCGCTGAACAAGCGTAAGGCTCTGCGAGAGGTAAGTGTTGAAGGCAAGCCCAATCAAAAGGTAAGTCACAACTGGCATGCCAAGGTTTGCAACGCTAGGCATGGAGGCGTTAGCTCCCCAAAATGCGTACGATAACGCTCCGAAAAGAGCGCTGACGACGCTGAGCAAAATGTTTGTTTTGTACGTTGAAAACGAGATGATATCTCGCTTCATGAAGTAGTAGATTTTATCAAGTTCCTGCGGCAAGTTCATGCCCCTTCACCTGCCCCAGTTAATTCGATAAAAGCATCCTCCAACGTCGGCTCCTCCTGCCGGAAGTTCACCAGCTTGATTTTCTCGCTGAAAAAGAAATCCAGCAACATCGGCAGCGCGTTCACATTCTCTAAACGCACTCGCAGACGACGTTGCCCAAGAACTGAATCCTGCACTTCAGCAGCAAAACCTGAAACGCCCTCTAAACCCCGCAGCGTGTTAACCTGTGCTTCAGACATGTTTCTTACAACAATGTCTGCGACTTCGCCTTTCTTTGTCATGCCCTTTAGTGCGTTGGGTGTATCTAAAGCTACGATTTTGCCCTTGTTCATGATCCCTACGCGGTCGCACATCTGAGAAACCTCCTCGATATAATGAGTAGTGTAGAGGACTGTTTTGCCGTGTTTTTTGCTAAGGTCGTTTTTTATAAAGTCCCGAATGTTCCTAGAAGAAGTAACATCTAACCCTGTGGTCGGCTCGTCTAAAAGCAGAATCGGCGGATCAGCCAACAACGCCCTAGCCAAAGCCAGCTTTCTTTTCATGCCGCCCGAATACTTTTGGAAAAACACATCCGCCTTGTCATGTAGCCCAACCAGCTCCAGAACATCCATAATTCGCTGATGCCTGCTGCTTCGGGGAACATTGTTTATAGCTGCGAAAAACTCCAAGTTGCGGTAGCCGCTGAGCCTCCAGAAAAATCCGCGTTCACCCACACTGAAGAGGGTACCAATAGACTGCTTCACCTTCATTTGCTGCTTGGCAACATCAAAACCGTTTACTAAAGCTGAACCTCGGTCTGGCGGTAGCAAAGTGCAAAGAATCTTTACCAATGTGGTTTTGCCTGCCCCGTTGGGACCGAGCAAACCGAATAACTCGCCTTTTTTTATGTCAAGGTTTAGGTCGTCGATAGCGTTGACGGAAATGGTTTTGCGATTAAAGATGCCGCTGTTCGGGGTTTTTGACTTGTACGTCTTTGTCAAGTTGAAGGTTTGGATTGCATATTCGCTCTGCACAGTACCCGCCATCGATTTTGGTTAAACGAAAATTTTGGTTAATTCTGTTAGCGTTAAAGCGGCAATTAAGTATTTCTGCCAGCAGTTTTTGGTCGCCCCGTTAAGGTAAAATGCAAGCCCAGCAAATATCATTATTTGATCAGCATGCTTAAACCTGACTGGAAATATGTTGAAACTCTACAAAAAAGGATTCGAATTAATAGAGTTAGCATTCAAGAACGACATGTGGATGCAGTTGACATGGAATCCGGCCACCCATTATGCCTTGATGCCGACGAAAAAATCGATGTATGCAAAATAAAAAAAGCTAAAATCTACCAAGCTGCCATCAAAGTATACAAAGCCGAGCTTACCCCTGAACTTGAAAATCAATTAACCGAAATGGCTATGGAAGACATAGACCGGCTAAGAGCATTGCAAGCTATGAAGACATCGGGCTCTAAGCCAACCAAACTTGAATTGGCATCTATAAAATAACAAAAGAAAAGGTTAGGGTTTTTTTGCTGAAACCTTGATGCTTACGACGGCATCTGAAATCTCAGAAATTTCTTTCTTCGTCATCTTTTGCTCTTCTACGAACGCCTTTACGTCTGGCTCGTCAAGGAACAGTTCGGGCATATGGTTTTCAGCCACTACCTCAACGTTTCTAAACCCAGCTTGCTTGATTTTTCCAAGGTAATCCTCTTTTAAGTCTGCACCTGCAACGCAACCAACATACGCCAAAACGCTACTCTTCACTCTCTCTGGCAACTCTTTGAGTAGAACCATGTCGGAAATCATCAATCGCCCGTTTGCTTTTAGTACGCGGTATGCTTCGTTGAAAACACGTTGTTTGTCTGGTGAG
Source organism: Candidatus Bathyarchaeota archaeon (assembly GCA_963782525.1). Lineage (GTDB taxonomy): Archaea > Thermoproteota > Bathyarchaeia > Bathyarchaeales > Bathycorpusculaceae > Bathycorpusculum. The sequence continues at coordinate 80,464 of CAWAKC010000002.1, read as the reverse complement.
AGGTTTACGACGCAGTTGCTGATTATGATGTCGGCGGTGTTGTCGGCAACTGGCATGTTCTCGATTTCGCCCAAGCGGAACTCGACGTTTTGGTAGCGGCCTTTCTTGGCGTTGGCTCTTGCACGCTCAAGCATCTCGGCCGTCATATCTATGCCGATAACTTTGCCTTTTGCACCAACTTTTCTCGCGGCTAAAAAACAGTCTAAACCGCCGCCTGAACCCAGGTCAATAACGGTTTCGCCTTCTTTGAGCGATGCGAGGGCAATTGGGTTTCCACATCCAAGGTTTAAATCAGCGCCCGCTGGAACTGAGGATAATTCGTTCTTGCTGTAGCCTATTTGCTGGCTGGTTGATGTGCAGCCGCAGCCGCAGGCCTGGGCTTTTGTTTTAGCTATTTTACCATACCGTTTTCTTACTACTTTGTGTACTTTTTCTTCTTTCATACTTTTTCCACTTCCGGTTGAAACACATTCTTAAAAACTGGCCCTAACAGATTTTTGATGGTGTCTTCAAGTGCATCGACTTTTAACATTACGATGCAGCATACTTCGCTGTCGCGTTGGAATCCTATGACGGCGAGTTTGTCGTTGGGTTTTATTTTTGCTTTTTCTCTGAGATCTTTGGGAAGTACGATTTGTCCTTTGGCATCAACTGTGACAACGGCAGCGATTTTGCAGCATTCTTTGTTACAACAGTCTTTGGTAGTCATGTGTTTTTCACTGAAAAGTGAGTATTTGTAAGAACATTTATGCTTTTCTGAAAAATAAGAATTATCTGATAATTACGACCGAGCAAGGAGCCAAATGAGCCACCTTCTCGCTAATACCACCCAACCCAAAGAACTCCTTCACCCGCCCCGCACCCTTATGACCAACCACAACCAAATCAAAACCCTCCTCTTTAGCGATATTCACAATCTCCAACGCAGGATCCCCCTCACGCAACACCGACAAAACTGCCACATTGGGCTTAACTGTTTTGGCTTGAGCAACCACTTTGTTGAGGATTTCTTCATGAATCCTCTTCAGGTCTCTACCAAACACAACCATACTTTCGCCTGAAACAGCTGTAGGCTCTCCATTGGCACCGCACCCATCGCGGGCGTCTCACTAACATTCAAAACCGTAACGACGCTGCCGAATTTTTCTGCTAAATCCAACGCAAAATCCAAACCCCTGTTAGAATTTTCTGAGCCATCCACCGCTACCAAAATCTTTCCAATCAAGCATTAATCCTCATAGAAATTATTGTTTTAGTAGGCTTAAGCTTTTCTGCACATAGCAAATCAAGATTTTGCCTAACTGCTCTTATAACTTCAAGTTCTAGTTGGCTGGTACCCTTTAATATTATAAGCATAATGTGATATTTTATACTGAAGACAACGCGGGGGTAAACAGATAAACAAACGCACTCAAATCCTAATCATCCTACTTATTGGAGCTGCAGTTCTACCAGCGATCAATGTTTACCCAGCTGCAGCTGCTAACAGTTCAAGTGGCTGGAGCACAATTACACCTATGCCTACTGCCCGTGGAGAATTTGGTGTTGCAGCCGTCAACGGAAAAATATTTGCAATTGGAGGCTTAAACGGAGCAGGCTTACCCCTCAATACGAATGAAGAGTATAATCCTCAAACTGACACGTGGACGAACATGACGCCTATGCCTACCCCGCGAAGTGGCTCCGCCATTGCGGTTTATGATGGCAAAATTTACGTTATAGGCGGAACAGTTGGCAACGGTTTTGTTGGAAACAACGAAGTCTATGATCCCGTAAGCAACACTTGGGAGCCAAAAGCATCGATGCCTACTCCGAGAGCCGACTTGAGTGGAAGCGTAGTTAACGATAAAATTTACCTTATAGGAGGAAAAAAATATTCGAGCGCAGATCCTTTCTTCAACGAAACAAGCCTCAACGAAGTTTATGACCCAATCAAAGATAGTTGGAGTTTAAGCAAGCCGATTCCAACGGCTGTTTCGGGCTACGCCTCTGTTGTCGTTGATACCAAAATCTACATCATTGGGGGTGCATTGAGATCCATTCTACTTGGAAATGGACCGTCGACTGCAGCTAATCAAATGTTTGATACTCAAACGGGCAATTGGAGTTTAGCAACAAATTTGCCCAACGTTAACAGTTATGGAGCAGCTGCGTTAACAGAAGGTATTATGGCGCCACCCAGAATTTATCGTGTAGGCGGTTATTATGGCGGCTTATTGAGCGGGTTAACCCAGGCGTTTAGTTTTGAGAATAATTCCTGGAGTACAGTGGATACGATGCCTACGCCCAGAGCATACCTTGGGATAGCAGTGGTGAGTGATGTTTTATATTGCATCGGCGGGTTTGATGGAACAAACTGGCTTAATATTAACGAAGAGTACAAACCAGTTGGGTACGGAACTGTTGCGCCGAAAGTGCAGATCACCTCCCCAGAAAACAAAACTTATGCAAATGTGACATTGGATTTTACGGTTAACAGGGGCACGCAATGGATGGGTTACAGTTTAGACAACCACACGAACATAACCCTAACGACAGAAACTACGCTTTCAGGACTCTCTCAAGGAGCTCACAACATAACAATCTATGCAAACGACAGCTTAGGAAACATGGGTTTTTCAAACACAGTTTTCTTTTCCATCGACACTCTTCCACCAATCATTGACATCTTGCTTCCGCAAAATCAATCCTATGATTCAACCGATATCCAGCTAACCTTCTCCGTAAACGAAAATGTGACTTACTTAGCTTACAGTTTGGATGGACAAGAGAAACAAGCGATTGCTGGAAACGTAACTTTGGCAGCGTTAGCAAATGGATCTCACACCTTGAAAGTGTATGCCACTGACGAGGTGGGTAATTCAGGACAGAAATCAGTTGCATTCAACATCGCGCCATTTCCAATTGTATTATTAGTTGCCGTAATAGCAATAGTCACTATTGTTTTAGCTGGAGGTTACTTGCTCGTTAAGCGGAAAAAACCCAGCAAAAAAGAAACAGATAAAAATTGATAAAACTGCCAAGCATAACTTTCGGGTTTTATCAGAAAATTTTAATTTATCGTAAACTGACGCATTAATAGAGGTCTCATAAGTGGGCTACGAAATCGATTACAGTGAAGGCGAACGAATTGGCTGCTCATCCAAAATAACCATAGCAGACAGAATATTCTACACTAAAATGTTAACGTCTGGTCCATCAAGATTTTTCTCTGGAGACCAACAGGGAATCATACAGAAGGAAATATCAAAAGCAGAGTTCGAACTATGGATTAACATATTAGCTGACGACGAAATTCAAGCTGCGGAAATTCAGAAAAAGCTTGCCACTGGAAAACAATATTAACTGAAAGTTAAACCTCTTTTCTTTGGAGTTCCTTTTTGGTAACATATTCGAAAAAAGATTAGTTAGATTTTGGAAATACCCCTTAAATTATCCTGATAGGAGTAGCTAACTGTTGAGAACAATGCCTTCTGACCTTCCAAAAAAGAGATTTGTCTGCAAAAACGATTCTATAATAATTAGATGTGTTTGTGGGTTTGAAATAATGTTAATCCCCGATGCTAAGGTAATGAGCGACGCAATCGAAGCACACATGGAAGAGCACAAACAAAAAGTAGCCGACCCGAAAGCTTCTCAAGCTGAAGCAGAACGCATAGGCAATTATTTAATTTCCCAGGTATTTGAAGAGGCAAGCAAACCATAGTTTGCTTCCAATTTTCACGTGATGTCGGGTTAATACTAAAGTAATATTATAACTCGAATTCATACAAAGCTAAGTTTTATAGAAGCTTTAATGATCTAAAATGTAGGAGAGATTAGCATTGACTGTTCATTTAGTTCCATGGGATACCAGCCGTAACTTGCTGGAAGAAACGAATCGACTCTACGACCAGGCAGGAACCTTTGACGGCATACAGAAAGGTGACCTTGTCGCAGTTAAACTGCATGTTGGCGAATTAGGCAACCCCTACTATGTACAACCCTGCTTTGTTCATGAAATAATCCACAGAATTAAAGAGGTAGGAGGCAAACCCTTCCTCACAGACTCCAACACCGCTTACCACGCCCAACGAAACAACGCCTACGACCACATGAAAACCGCATTGATAAATGGGTACAACATGGCGCCTTTTATCGTGGCAGATGGACTCAGAGGCGAAAACTTCCAACTAGTAAAAACCTTAGGTATCTTGCAGGAAATTGAAGTTTCAGGCGCCATATCACAGGCAGATGCCATGGTTGTGGTTTCGCATTGCAAAGGGCATGAACTCAGCGGGTTCGGTGGCGCAATAAAGAATTTGGGTATGGGTTGCACGCCAAGCGCTGGCAAGATTAGGCAACATAGAACTATTGGGTTAGAAATAAATGCTTCAAAATGTGTGGGGTGCGGAAAATGCAAAGAAGCCTGTCCAACTCAGATACCTGAAATCATCGAAGGAAAAGCACACAACACCTCAACTCAATGCATGCGTTGCCCAATATGCATCGGAGCCTGCCCCATGGAAGCCATACGCTTCGTTGATAAAGAAAACCTCAGCAAAGCCTTAGCATCAGCCGCTTACGGCGTCCTATCAACCTTCAAACCCAACAAAGTGTCCTATGTAAGTTTCGCCAAAGACATCGCTCAATACTGCGACTGCTTACCTAACCCCGGTGAAATCATCATGAAAGACGTGGGCATTTTTGCTTCTAACTCGCCTGTTTCAATCGATGCAGCATTTTTGCAATCGGTTGACTACCAAAAATTAAATGAAGCTGCAGAAGTTGACTGCATGGTGCAGGTTAAAGAGGCAAAAATCCTCAGCATCGAAGGCGAAATCAAGCCGAAGGTAGACATAATCAATTAGTTTTCTTTACTTTACTCTGCTCCATTATTTTTCTTCTTCGCCTAACCAAGTAACCAACAATTACGATTGCCAATGCACCTATAACGGCGATGAGTATGTAATGGGAAACGCTTGCTACTTCTGCCCAATTTTTCCCTAAGTAATAGCCCACGTAAATCAAAATGCTGTTCCACAACACACATCCTGCAGTGGTATACACCAGAAACTTTGTTAGGGGCATCTTTGCTGCTCCCGCTGGAAACGATATCAAAGTCCTAATTCCAGGGATTAAACGCCCAAGAAGAATGGCTGCAGAACCATATTTGCTGAACCATTTTCCCGCATAAGTCAGTTGATCCATAGATAACAATGCCCTTCCTAACACCTTGCGCTTCGTTAACGCTTCAATTCCTTTCAATCCTATGTAATAATCTATCAATGAACCTACCAAAGCGGCAACGGTTGCCACAATTACAGTTTCCAAAAAGTTTAGTTGCCCTGTGGAAACGAGATAGCCTGAGAAGGGAAGTATTACTTCGCTTGGTACTGGGAGTGAACTGGATTCAAGAATCATTAATCCAAAAATTCCAGGATACCCCCAAGACGATACCGTATCTTTTATGTTGCCCGTGAAGGATATGATGGCGCTAACCAAGGGACCACTCGTTAAGGGGGCACCTTCGATAAACACATCCTCTAAAAACTCAAAAGAAACGTAAACAGCAATAATGATGATTATTGATGCAGCAATTATTTGCGGCGCTCGCCGACGCAATAACGTGGATCTCAAATTAGATGCTACCAATAGTCATCGGTTGACTTTAACGCTGATCTTCAATTTATCTTAGCCTATACTAAATAGAAGTTTCAATTACTTTTTATATTCCGTGAAACTAACCATTTTATTATAAACAGAGGTTTTTTGATGGAGATTATTGAAGGCATTCACAGAATAGATGAAGCAAGCAACAACATGGCACATAGCAACGTTTACCTGATAATTAACGGAAAAGAACTCTTCGTAGTTGACACTGGAACTCCAGGAAACGCAAAGAAAATCGTCGAGTACATCCAAAAAATCGGTCACCAACCCAGCGAAGTCTCAACCATTATCTTAACCCATTTTCACATGGACCATTCTGGCAGCGTCAAAGACCTCAAAGACATAACCAACGCCAAAGTAGCCGCGTCAGCGGAAGACGGAGAAGTTATTTCAGGCGCAAAACCCTATCCAAAACCAAAAAACCTTCTGATGCGAGCAGCGTCATCACTCATCAAAATAACGCCAACAAACGTTGAAATCAACCTTAAAGACGGCGATAAAATAGGTAACTTAACCGTCATTATAGCACCAGGTCATACTCCGGGAAGCATATTCCTCTACGAAGACAACAAAAAAGTTCTCTTTTCAGGAGACACATTACGCCTTGACGGCGACAAAGTTGTCGCTGGACCTAAACAGTACGTTTGGGATGAGGTAAAAGAGCAGCAGTCTATCGCCAAGCTCGCAACTTTAGACTTTAAAGTTATGCTGCCTGGTCACGGCGACATTCTCAAAGCAGATGCTTCAAACAAAGTTAAAGAATTCCTAACCTCCAAAGAAGGAACATAACGCTGAAAAAAATTTACCAATTTTAAGAGGTGTAAGGCGTCCGTTGGGTGTTCAAAATTTCTTTTGATCAAACCCTTTATTAAATCATTGACCTGTGGCTTCTAATCATTTTATTTAGGTCAATTCCTCTTTAGGAGAATTAACGCCATATTCCCAATTCTGATATATTAAGATAAGTGAAACATGGCTTATAATACAAATTAACCATCTCAAGTAGCATAGAACTAACCTCTAGAAGAGGAATACTAATGACGGTCCAGATAATCAATAACCAACCCAAAAGACGTGACAGGCTCATAATAATAGCAGAAATAATAAATATTACTAGAAAAGGAAGCTCGAAAACTCAAATCATGTTCAAGGCAAACCTAAGTTTCAGCCAACTAAACCAATACATATCGTTACTTTTGAAAACAGCCCTTCTTGAAAAAATATCGCTCAATGGAAAATCTATGTATATGCCAACGACCAAAGGCTTAGAATTCTTACAGAGGCAACAAGGTGTTGTTGATTTATTATGCGAAAATGACCAGGGCCCAAAAAGAAATGTCAAATTGTATTACTCTGCAACTCCTTTCAGCGGCAAAACTTCACTTCAATATTAGCTGGGCACCCTAAACTTTTATTCTTCACCCAAAAACAACTCAACATTTCTCACTCAAATAGGCAAAAAGATTTTATCGAGTTTGAGCGTGCAAAAGTGCAAAGTTGTGGATACGAATCCGATATGAATATCAAATATTGTTTCTTAATAAACAAAAGACTTATATCTAATTTGCACACTAAAGATGAAGCATATGTCACACTCAAATAGCCAGACTCAGCAAGAAAGCTCTAAAGACCTCATAATTATCTCTTCAAGCATACAGGATCTAGAAACGCCCATTCAAAAAAGCACAAGGATCTGTTGGAATACTGGCGAAGAAAAAAATTGCCTGGCCTGTTATCTAAGCAAAGGATGCAAAGCGAAAGTTTAGTCAACATTTTTGCTTAGTTTGGATTTGATGTGGGAATTAAAGAAAAAAGTTTTCTAACGAACTGAATGTGAAAATTTCCATTTCCTATTTGTTGTGATTGTTACAGTGTTGCCACAAACATTTTTGTTCCAGTTATCCAATGGTGACTAGCGGTCCTTTGCAAGAAGGCAAGGCTGTTTTTGTACACAGGTGGGCATAAAAATATGAAGGCTTTCTATAAAAGTAGGAAAGAGTTTCTTAGTTTTTTATTACTTTTGATATTTTTCTTTGGCACCGTAGGAATCGCTTTGAAGTTTGTGACGTTCTTTAATCATTGGGTTTATTTTCCCTCTTTCCCAAATTCTTTAGATAGCGCATTTCTGATTTTGGGTTCAGCATACTTCTTTGGGTACATTATTTATAACCGCAGGCATTTGGAAAACGATAATCGCAAAACTGTATCTTATTAGTTTCAAAGATATGTTTTGTAAAATTGATTTAATTAAAAATTTAGGCTTTTAAAAAATATTATTACGTGTTAACGTCAACAAACTCGTCGTTCATTTGGGGTTTGAAGTGTTTAATTGTTCGTTATTGATTTTTTTAATAAAAGAAAATAAAGAAAAGAAGATTGTTTTGGCGAATTATTGGATAGCTACGTTGTCGATGAATAGTTCTTGTCCGTATTGGCTGTTGCCTGTGTGGTAGCCGTTGCATATTAGAGCAATGCTTGTCAATGTTGCGGATGATGATAGCCCTGCGTTTGTCCAGTCAGCGCGTAAGTTGCTGCTGAATTGTACCCACTGTCCAGCTGTGAACGTGCCTTGGATAGTTCCCAAGCTAATGACCTTTACAGTGCCTGTTTGCGTTGGTGCTGTGGCTGGATTGCTCCCCCACCAATAGATCAATTGTGTACCGTCGCTTGCTGTCAAAGTTATCTGGAAAGAGTAGTAGCCAGTTCCTCCTGAAAGACCTGGGCCATTGTATCCATTGTTGTAGATTATCATTGAGAGTGAGCCAGCAGAGTTGGGGATTGAGCTAATTGCCATTGCCGGGCTAAAGGTGCTTGTCAAAGCTCCGGATCCTGTACCCGAAAAGCCTGGTTGGACAGTTTCTAATTCTGCGTATGGACCCCAGTTATTGGGTGCTGTATCGCTTGTTTCATGATTTGTTGCGTAAGCACCATTTGTACTAGTATCTTTCCATGGACTGTTGTTTCCGCTTTGATCAAATCCTCCGTCTGGAACTTGGTTTGATTTGATAGTGAATGTGGTTGTCGCCGAAGTTAGACCTGCGGATGAGGCTGTGATGGTTGGGGCACCTGCCGCTGTGTCTTTGTAGTAGAAGCTAGTTGAACTGTGACCAGACCCAATGGTAACGGTGGCTATTGGAGTTCCAGTTCCTTGTGAATTGCTGTAGAACGCCCCCGTCGTCGATGTGGCAGCTAAATTAACAGTTAAGGTCGCTGCTGCGTTGATTGCGTTACCGTTTGCATCTTGCTGAGCAACTGTAATTACGGATGAAACTTGGCCAGTGTATAGGGATTGACTTGTTCCCGCCGTAAATTTAAGTTGAGTTGCTGGTCCAGTAATGATGAATATTGCAGTGTCAGGCGTGTATCCCGAAGCGGACACCGTAATCGTTGGAGTGCCCTGAGCAGTGTCCTTATAGTAGAAGGTAGCTGAGTAAGCATTGTTAGCTATTGAAACTTGAGCAGGACTAAGAGGAGTGTTGCTATTTTGAGTTGCATAGAAAGCGCCAGTACTTGATGACGTGCTGAGCGTCACCGTGATCGCGCCTGTAGAGTAATGATTTCCATTAGTATTTTGTCGTTCAATTGTGATTGTGTTTGACATGGTTCCAGCAGGTATGGTCTGAGGAGCACCACCAGTAAAGACGAGTTGATTTGTGTTAATTGTGAATTGAGTTGTTGCTGAAGTTAATCCATTGGAAGCAGCTGTAAGAGTTGGTGTGGAGCTGGCACTGCTGTCACTATAGTAGAAGTTGTAAGTGCTAGAACCATCTGGAATGGTAACCGGTTGGGTTATCCCATTATGTCCACCCGAATCGGAGTAGAAATGTCCGTTGTTACCAGAAGTTGAAGTTATCGTCATTTGTATAGCTCCAGTGGTTGCGGGATTACCGTACTGGTCCTGTCTTTGTACTGTAATTATCGACGAAACGTCACTAACGGTTACCGATTGGCCTGCGCCCGCTGTGTAGACGAGTTTTGAAGCTGGAGCAGGATTAACGGCTATGACACCACTAGTACTAGTTGCTGTTCCATCGCTCACGGTAATTGTTTCAGAGCCAACAGTCTTCAACGTGACAGGGAAAGTTCCTGTGCCAGATGTAAGAAAAGAAGGACCCGGTAGAATTGCCTGACCGTCGGATGATGTGAAGGTAATTGTGCCTGCATAGCCTGTAAGTAGGTTTCCTGATTCATCTCTGGCAGTTATTGTGGCGCTGAAAGCGGTACCGGCTGTTGCAGAAGATGGTGTAGCAATTATGAGTTCAACATCGCCCGTTGGGGTTGGTGAATTCACTGATATTGTTTGTGTTGTGGTACTTGTTTTGGCGTTTGAGTCAGTAACCATTAAAGAAACGGTTTTTGATCCGGCAGCCGAATAGGAAATTGCAGGTGGATTCTGAACATTACTTGTTGCTATTGAAGCACCACTGCCAAAGTTCCAAGACCACTGACTAATCGTTCCGCTTCCCGCAACAGAAGCATCTGTAAATGTCACAAGTTGACCGACAGTCAGCAATGCTGGAGTGTAAGTGAAACTTGCAGTGGGTGATGCGTAGTCGTTGACGTCTATAGTATGGGTGACTATGCTCTTTTGGCTAAGGGAGTCAGTAACAGTTAAAGTAACAGTTTTTGTGCCCGGAGTAGTATATGAGTGTGTTGGGTTTTGGACTGCGCCTGTAGGTGTCCCGTCGCCAAAGTTCCAAGACCATTGGTTAATTGTGCCTGATGACCCTGGAATGGAAACGTCGGTGAAAGTTATAGTTTGACCTACATTCGGGTTAGAATTCGACGTTGTGAATTCAGCAGTTGGTAAATTAACGTTTCCAACGTTTATTTGTCGTGTTGAAGTACTAGTTTTTCCATTGGAATCAGTTATTGTTAGAGAGACAGTTTTTTGGTTAGCGGAGGAATAGGACACAGTGTTTGGGGTACGGGATGTACTGGTTGCTGGGTTAGAATTGGCTCCAAAGTTCCAAGACCACTGATTAATCGTTCCGCTACCCGCAGTTGAAGCATCGCTGAATGTTACAGGTGAATTGGTTGCAGGTGCAAGCGGAGTCCAGGTAAAAGAGGCAGTTGGCGAGGCAAAGTCACTTACAACTATTGTTTTTGTTGTGGTGCTTGTTTTGGCGTTTGAATCAGTTACCGTGAGAGAAACGGTTTTGGTTCCGGCAGCTGAATAAGACACCGCAGGTGGATTCTGAACGCCACTTGTTGCTAGTGACGCACCGCTGCCAAAGTTCCAAGACCACTGAGTAATGGATACACTGCCTGCAGTTGAAGCATCAGTAAACGTTACAGGCTGGCCGACAGTTACTGTTGAAGCGGTCATAGAGTAACTGGATGTTGGTCCAGTTGGGAAAGTTCCGGTTGAAACCGTGCTTAGTCCGTTTGTTGTGTATTCTGCGAATGTTCCGTCGGTTGCGGTTATTTTGATGGTAAGTTTTTCGTTTGCAACGGGTTGAACACCCATATCAATTTCAAGGGTAACGGTTGTTCCAGGAGAAAATGACACCGAACCTGTTGATGAAATTGCTGGTGTACTAGTTTTGATACTTTCCAAAACACTATTGACGTAAACACTTTGTGATTGCTTAAGTTCGAGATCACCTTGACCAACATTCTGGACGTAAACAAATAGACTTGTTCCTTGTCTGCTTGTACTTTGAATAAGCATACTATTGGATGCTTTTACCGTGGTTCCGCCGATATAACCGGTTACCCACGCATAGACTATAAGTGAAGCTACAACTGCGATGGCAATCATCAACAATGTAGCAATAACTGGCGAAATAGCTCGAACTGACCGCTTAAATTTAGTTATTCTTCTCATGATTATCTCTCTTTACCTTTTTCCTTATCAGTTTTTTGAGTTAGCGTTAAATCCTGATGCTAATCTTGCCAGAAGTCATATTTAAGATCCATGAAACAATATTCTATATTGATAATCCAAAAAAAATAAATCAAGAGCTGATTTTTTTAGCTAACTATTAGGAGCTTTTTTTCCTTGCTCGCCTATTTTTTCTAAAAGAGTTTTTGACTGAAATGAAGAATTGATTGAGGGATGAAGACTGAAGAGAGGTATTTTTTCAAAACAAAGTATCGCAGCATTGAAAGGAAAATTTATTATCGTTTGGAAAAGACAGGTTAAAAAGATATGTAAAACAAAAGAAAGAAAAATTTTCTCGAATTAAAGTTTTTTTTAACGACAGGATTCACAGTAGTAGTTTTTGTCAACCTTGATACCTACGAATGGACCTGCTCTTTTCGAAGTCTCGTGAGCTCTAATTAATGCTGTATTTAGAAGAGTCAAGACTTGCTTAGCGCAATCGACGTCTAAGTCAGGGTTTTTAAGTAATTCGCTTCTCAGAATATCCCCTGCTATGATTGAGGTTCCGCAAACCTCAGAGTTTTTGATTAAGGTAAAGGCAATCATTTCAATCATCTCTTCTCTTGCTGTAAGCTTTGTCCAAGCGGTTTGTGCTTTAGCTGTTGCTTCTGGAGGAGCATTTTGTTGTTTGACGTCGGTTTGTCCCAAGATGAGGCTAAATCGCTGTTTCCACTTCTTGAGCCAAAAGTTTGTCCAAGCACTTAAAAACGCCCCAACTTCTTCCAAGTATTCCTTTTCAGGCACTTGCATCTTGACTTGAGTACTTTCTGGGCTTTCCAGAGTTTTGTCTGATTTAAAAGAGAGGAATTTCTCGTAGTTCTTGAAATCCTGGTAAGCAATTTTCAGTACCTTCCGATCCGCACCAAGCAAATCCAAGGTTGGTTCAGCTTCCTTCAGCTTTGCGGAAAGCAGCATTTCTGTTACAGTCATATCGTTCAACCTTCTCCAGAGCGTTATGACTTTTTTGTTCTGCAAGGCAATATAACTGGTTTAGGCTAATATCAACAACATTACGATTCGCTATATATGACGGGATTTAACAAAAACAATGACACACGCGTTCCAATTTGAATGAACTCTGCTGACTAATGGGCACTCATAACTAAGCCCACAGATTCTGAGGAAGGAAATGAGCAAATTCAAGAATTAGCATAATTGAACAAACATTCAAACAAAGAAGAAACATATTGTTACCTGATAAGTAAGCAGACGATGATAACTATAGGAAACCATTCTCCATCCAATATTAATCCCCCAGTAAATCTTTTGCAGTTATCCCTAAAGAAATACCAGATGGCAAAATACCCGTATAAAACTCCAAAAAGGAGCGCAGGGAGGAAATGAACAAAGATTCCCATTAACTGACAATAGACCAACAAAAAAATACCTAAACTATTCATAGCAATTAATAGCTTTTTGGTTTTATTTCTCCCAAGTTTTATCGGTATTGTTTTTATTCCAGACGAAAAATCACCTTGACTATCTAAGACATCGCAAAGAATGGTACCGACGAATATTCGAATAAAAATATAAGTAAAAATAATAAGGCTTGCTTGAAGTTTCACAACAACATCAACTTCGGGTAAAAAACAGCCTGTTAAAGCCCAACTTATAGCGACTACGAGGCTCTTTATGCCTACAATTTCTTTAAGTCTTGGGACCGATTTTGAAATCTTAACGCTGTAAATTACACCTATTATGACTGGTGTAAAAAGAACTATGAAAGCCATAACTCCCTGGTCTAGACCTATCAGAAAACCAATTATCATTGAAATGATCGAGAAAGTTAAGAAATATCCTGAAGAACTAGACGTTGCTTCAGGTTTATTAATTGAGTCCTCAGACTTATCTGTGACCTTGTTTAAGCCGTAAACTGCAAAAGTCACCAGAAATGCGGCCAGAAGTAAGCTAGGGATAATTCTTGAACTATACAAGAAAAAGCCAAAGACAACTACCATCATTCCATTTAAAGCTAAAAGAAGGGAGCTTGAAGTCATGAACTTTAAGACCCCAAAAATTGGTAGATACGTCTTATTGAACGTAAAATTTTCGAATTTCTGCTTTTGTGCCTTTATTAATTCCCTGTGAAAGGTCTGGTCTTTCACTTTGCCTCTCTCCAGCTAAATATAGATTTCAGGTATGTAATGACACTTATGAATCACTAATCTATATTCAAGATAAGCAACTTTCATTCTAAGGAAAATTAGACTCGAAAATCAAAACTATTCAAACACAACGCAAATTCCAAAAACCCAAAATAAAACTTAAGAAAGAAACTCTAATCCAACTCGTGTACTGCGCCTAGCCACATCTTCGAAAAGACGCTCACCCCACTCGATCGACTCAATGCTATCGGACAGCAAATCCATACGGTCATCATACATTCCCGACGGCGAAAAAAGACCAAGTGAGAAACTATTTTCCGTCAGTGCTAGAGCAACTTTAACATCTTCTCTTAGATAAATCCGCAGTTTGTCCTCTTTCAAATATTTCTTGACTAACTCTGTGTCGACAAACCCTGTAATCTTCGTTAGAACTTCACTGCTAACGATTAATTCAATTGTGCATCCTTGATCGAGCAGTTGACCGAATAAAGAAATGAAATCTTGATGGAAAATAGGAGATATTCCCTTGATCTTTTTGGATGTTTTAAGGGCTTCAAGGACTGTTTTATGAACAATTCCTAGTTCTGTTGCCCCAGTCTTAACTAATTGGGCCTCTTTTAGTGCGCCCATGTTTTGAAGAAGGTATGCAGGTATATCATCGACATTATGGGACAACCAAAAATCCTTAAATTTTTCAATCGCTTCTTCGGCTAAGAGGTATTCTTTAATAATTTTAGCTTCTATGACTCCAATTGACGAGAGTGTGTAAACGCCTTGAGTTTTTGTAATGAGATTGAGATCGCTAAATTCTTCGAGAATGTGAAGAATAGTTGTATCTCTCGTTTCGACGTCAGATCTTAGCTCAGCTATTCTTCGCTTTCCGTTAAAGAGACTTAACAAAATTTTGAGTTTAAGTTCTGATCTGAGTAAAGATAAATGTTCCAAGGAAACCATCTTGCATCTTAATAGTTGCGTAAATCCATATATAAGCATTGGTTTATGGACATTTTATCGAGTTTGTATGCTATATAGCAAAGTCGTCTTAGCATATGTCTGGGGGAGAAAAATGAGTCCATATTTTGCTTAAAACAAGCTTTCTTTTAAAAAAAAAAATTCAATCTTCGCACAAACACAGTTTTTTTATACTCTCAATATGCCACAATTTTAGCCCATTTTATTTATTTCAATTCAAAAATTTTTGTTTTAGTTATTTTTGTCTACAAAAAGCATATTTGCTTGTCGTAAGCAACAACAAAAATAATAAAGTATATAAATATCTTTCAGTCAAGTAAGGGAGTAAGGGAGAGACTACTATGCGACGCAGTAAACTTGAAATTTACGCTGATTTGCTCAAAACCCTAGCTCACGAAGGTCCTCTAAAGCTGACACACCTCATGTACAGGGTCAATATCAATTGCACCGTACTCAGGGAAGATCTTGATGACTTAATTCGCCTAGAATTGGTTGAAGAGCGAACAACCGGCAAGGATAGAGGCGTCTTCTTAGTCACTGAACGAGGCCTTAAAGTATTGAACTATTTCGGCGAAATTAGTCAAGTGTTCTCAATTATTAACGAAGCAGACGTTAGGCCCCCTCCATCTTGGCATCCAAATCTCTCAAAATCCTTTCCATCAAAATTCTAGTTTTTAAAAGGAGATTTTTTGTGATATTCGCTGAAGCAATAGAGTTTTCAAAAAAATTTCCTGTTTGTCACCCTAAAATATTCAAGGCATTCGCCGTTTGGGGCTTTAGTGATTCTGGAACAACTGAGTATGTTGTTTTAGCCAATTTATCTTTGGCATATGAAACCTGTATTGATGAAGTAGAGAATTATGTTAAAAGCCACAATTTGCGAATAGTACATTACAATGATTACTTGATGATTTCTACAATATCTTAAAAGCATTCAAGTATTGACATAAGAAAGCTACATTAAACGCTATTTAGAAGAAGACTAAGTAATTGTTCGATTAATTTTTCAGTTACAGATTTATTTGCTTGCCGCTTCCAGGACTTGTTCAGTCAAAAACGTTGTCAGTTTGGCAGGTGTTAATTTTCCCAGGGCACCATTTGTTTTTTTATGTTGGGCAACATGATTTTTTATGGCTCGATCCATCGCTTTCAAATCGGGAACAACTAAGATCTTGAATCCACAGACGCATCTTGCAAAACGCATACTTTTTTTTGTTAATTTGTCTGTGGTAGCCTGTTCTTGAAAAGAATGGAAGTCTATATTTCGATTTTCCTTTATAATGGTTACTTCACTTCTCACATCTTAAGATAACGTTGTTATTTTCGACTGCATCACATATAAAATGTAGTGATAGTCATCATACAATCACAACCACAAAAATGAACAGCTTCATTCCGCTTTAAACCTTATTAACAGAATCAAATCCACATTGGCGACACTTTATCATGACGTAAAGCTGTAAAAGCCCATGGCTAAATTGTGATAACAAAACTAAGACAACACATCTTTTTATCGTATTTTCAGTCTATAAACTCGAATTATTGAGCAATAGTTGATGGATTTCAAAAGCACACTCATAGCAGTTGACTGCCCCGTTTGCGGAAAAAACTCAACATACCATAGAAAAAAATAGAAAACTCCATATTTTGCGGAGGAACTTTCAATGCCCCAAATGTGGCAATCAATTCAAAGCATCATGCTGAGCTTTTCATAGTTTTAGATTAATAACATAATTAACCAGATTTAATTTAGTAATAGAAAATCAAACTAAATCGATACATTCTGTTTTTTTAAAGATTAAGAAAAATTAAGTTTCTTTTAAAAAAAGCACAAGATTTTTTCCGAAATATTCTTGCTTTGGGAACATCCCTCTTAAGCATTTTCTGTACAAGTATCAATCTGAGCAAATCGGTTGATGAAACTTTGTCGACAAAGAAAAAACAAAGAAAGACGAAAGCTAGTTCATTCATTATTTGTGAATGTGGGTTTGTAATTCTATTAGTTCCCGATTTAAAAGCTATGGGCAAAGCTATTGAAGTTCACGCTGCTGAACATGCGAAAAAAGAAAAAGATATTGCGAAAGCTGCTTTTGAAGAAGCACGAATACAGAATCTTTTGATTGTGCAAGCACTGGACAAAGCAGCAACTTTTTGAGGTTTAAAATTGTCTGTCATTGGCGGAAAGAAAAATCGGGAACATTTGCGTATAATAAATGAATTCTGGAACAGTACCAAAAACCTCGGATGTCAGTTGAGCAATAATGAGAAGTTTAATCTAAGCCGCAAATGCTTGTTTCATATTTAGCCGAGTTGGAATACACTAAACTGATAGAAACCTCGTCGAATATACCTTCGAAGCACATAAAAATTCAAATGTAGAGTACTTAAGGAAGTTTCGAGAACTTCAAAACATTGCAGATTTCTCAGCTATAAATTGTGACTTGGGTAAAAATGGTGCACAAAAGATTCTAAGCAAATTAAAGCTAAAGATCGCAAATTAAATCTGAATTAATTCTTTTGATACCAACTTATCTGAGCCTAAAAACAAGTGATTAAGAATCACGTGGACTTTAACTGAAATATTTCGACTTCCTTCTTACTTTTTCCGTCTTAAACATGTCTAATTAAAGGGCTTGAAGACCTCTTTGCATTTAAAAAAAGTTAGCTGAAGCTACCAAAACTATTAGGATAAATTGAAAAAATGCATGTTAAGTTACCAAATTAACGATTCTTAAAATAGCTGTTCCTACACAATAATTTTATTGTGTTTTTTGAGTCTTTATTCTTTTGAAAGTACCTTGAAGCCTGTTGCGCCTTTTAATTTTTCCAAATCGCTCGAATTCCTATCTGATTTTAGTCCAATGAAAGATGAACAAGTCGTAAAAACCGGCATCTTGACAAAAGCTGTCCAAGTAAAGGGCAAAACAATAGCATTCAAGGTCGCCGATAAAGGAACCATTGAAAAACCAATGTTAGAATTTACGGCATATTCAGAATCAAAGTTCGCAGATGAAACCCAAAAGTTGATTGTTGACAGGATAAGTTTCTTTCTAAGCCTTCAGGACAACCTAAAAGAGTTTTATGAAATAGCGCAAAAAGACGAGCGCATACAGCCCGCAATAAAACAATTCTATGGCCACAAACAAGTAAAGTTCCTAACGCCCTTTGAGATTGCTTGCTGGGCAATTCTAGCCCAGAGAATACCAATGAAAATCGCTCACAGAATGAAAGACAACATTATGAAGAGACTTGGTAGTCAAATTAAAGTCGAGGGAGTTGATTATCATTCGTTTCCTGAACCGTCTAATCTGTTGGCTGCATCCACCGAGCTGCCAAAGCTTGTGCCAAATAAGAGAAAAGAAGAGTACTTATTAGCTGTAGCCGAAGCATTCTCTAAGGTTGATGAACAATGGCTTAGAACAGCACCTTATGATGAGGTTCATGATTGGTTAATGGATATCAAAGGTATTGGAGATTGGTCTGCCAACTTTGTAATGATACGAGGACTTGGAAGAATGGAGAAACCGTCAAACATAGAACCGCAGCTTGCTTTAGATGTCGGCAGAATTTATGATGGAAAAGAGGAAATAATATTTAACGAAGAGGTCTGAAAGATTGCTGAGAAATACGGTAAATGGAAAGGGTAAATGGAAAGGATATTGGGCGTATTACCTCAGGATATATGCAGAATTCGCATATGTTTTTGATAAAGGCAAAGAACTACTAATGCGCTAAAAAAATGCTACTTGAGTGTTAACCTCTTTTTAGACCTCCTTCCAAAAAATGAAGTGACTGGAAGAACAATTTACATCGTTTAAAGAACTATGAAACCCTTCAAAATCTGGCCCTTCCAGAGTAAAAGGTTGTCGGGGTTTTTCTCACTATTGGAAAATGTTGAAATATGAAATAAAAAATATTTGGCTTGATTGTATGGCTCGATTCGAGAAAGAATTTGGTTTTTGCTTATTAGATCGAAAACTTTGAAGTGCGATTCGTCCGTTGGGTGAGCAATGGTGTTGTTTGTTTTCGAGTTTCTTCCGATATAGGCAGCGCTTGTTCTAGTTCTCGGAAGTACTTCAATACTTTTATACCGCGTTGGGTGATTTCAAAAACTATGCGTTCTTTTTGGATCGTTCGTTTTTGGATTAGGTCTTGTTTGATCAGGAAGTCTATGTATTCATTGAGTACGCTACAGTTTATGTTGGCTTTATACATGATATGGGTCAACTTTAATGGTCCTCGATGACCCAAAACGTTGAGGATATCAATGTACATTTCTAGTTTTGATCGTCTCAAACTTGATTCCCTTCCCCTCATACAATCATATATATCCGCATGTTATAAGACAGAATGTTATAAACATTGCTATTTTACTGTTGTTCAATTCAAGCAATTTTGCTTTTTATTAACAAATAAAATATTAATGTTAAAAAATGAATCTAATTCTACTAATAATATAAAAATTTTGATGGCAGCACAGTGCCTACGACCGCAAATTGGGAATGATTCTATTGCGGATGCATTCTCTTTCTGGGAATATTAAAGTCGGACAGGACAATGAGATGCCAGAATTATGTGCCTGAATGGAATAAGACAACTTTAACTCCTTTTAAGAACTATTTGCCATCTGGATTTTGTAAAGCCCGTCAAAAAGTTTTATATCGGAGAAAATGAACCAACCGTCTGCGGATTGTCTAAATCAAGAGAAGGCAAGTGTAAAGTGAGCGAGCATTACAAAAAAAGCATCCAAAAAGTTTACGTAACTTCCGATAAGGACAACAAAAGTATATTCGTTTCTCACAAAATGGACACGTGCACCATTCGATGTTATTGCGGATGTGAAATCTTAGTTGTGCCTGATTTAAAAGCCATGAACAAGGCCATACAGAATCATATTGCCGAGCACAAGCAGGGTAATGATGATCCAGATAGACTGGCCTTGTTGGAAACTTACTTGACAGAGCAGGTACTAATTGTAGCCAGCAAGATAAAGCAGCCAAAGTAATCAACCTTGACAATCTTCGGAGATTTTTAGTTTACAAGACAAATAGTTCTTAGACACATGAAAAGGAAAAATTAATTCATACTTCTTGGATTGCAGAAAAAATCAGAAGATCATTCTCGGCGAAAGGCGATTATTGGAAAAGTGGACTGGACTCAGTTGGATGAAGACGCCTGATCGCTTAAATCGTCGAGTTTGTTGGAAACGTATTTGTGATTGCATCCTAGCAGTCACATCATTATTTATTGCCACAATTCAATACAATGTATTAAGACATAATATAGAAGTTGTTTAGAGTGACAGGAAAAAACCTTAACGAATCACAAAACAAAATTAGAACACAATTGGTAAAGCCGAAAGTTAAGTTCACTATACCACGCAGTAACAATTTTAACAAAAAAACTTTACTGGCCGCATTATGCCTTTTAATTATCATAGTTCTCGGTGCAGCCATCACTGGCTTCGGTTCAAACAGAAGTATTGTCCAAGCAAATTCTGTAATTGCAATAGGCGCCGGAGTTTACTGGGATCAAACCTGTACAAACAGAACTCTTTCGTTCAATTGGGGACTAATAGATTTAAGTTCAAGCAATAATTTGACAGTTTATGTCAGGGACGAATGTAATTCAGCTGTTACGTTAGAGTTGAACACATTAACGTGGACTCCATCTGCTACGTCGAGATACATTTCTCTAAACTGGAATTATGCTGGACAAATTCTCAGAACAGGTGAGGTAATTCCAATAGAATTAACACTAAAAGTGGAACCCACAATAGTCGACATAACTAACTTTAGCTTCGAAACCGCTATAACCACTATAGAACAATAACAGCGAAATCAAAGAAAGTTTAGCATCCTTCTTTGATTTTTTTTCAGATCAAAATCTACTTATTTAACTAAAGTTTGTGCATTCGAGGCATCTTAATTTTGTGCACACATCTTATGTAAAGGGGCAGGTTTGAAGTATTTTTGGAAGGGAATCATTCAATTCTTGATTTTCTGCATATTCGAAATCTATATTAGCTCAGATAATAGTTTTCGAATTCCATCTGTAGTTTTTTGGGTCAAATGGTTCAACACCTTTATTTTTGATTATATGTTTTCTAAAAGTACATGATTGTCATTTCTTTCATCCGCTCGTACTTTAAGAAACGAGAGCTAAGATACTATATACATCCATATTACAAAAACATAATGAGTCAAAAGTCAAATTGTAACTTTTGTTTTTTTGATAATTTTCATTTCTTCGAGCCTTCCAGCTCGTTCTTTGTTTTCGAGCTCAAGCGAGGGCGCGATTACGACAACTGAAAGCCCCCGTTCAATTTTCGCGATTAAGTTCAACAACTATTCGCCTCATTTATTTGATTAATTTAAAAATCCAAAGTTTTTAAGACAAATTTTCAGTTGAAAAATACTTAATTTGAAAATTTTCACTTTTTTAGGATTGATCTATGATCTGATTGCTTTTAATGGATATTGTGCAAGACTTGACAAATTAGCGAAGCGGGCTTTGCAAAAAGTTTTATCTTAAGTTTGATAATAATCGCTACTGGGGGAATGGACGCTTTGAAAATGAACGGAATAATCAAATTTGTCATGTTACCTCTTCTTGGGCCCATCTTTCTAGTTGGATTATGCCTTTCGTCATGGACAGACAAAAGAAAGAACAATCAAATAAAAAAAATCAGGATCACTTGGCACAGCAAGCTTTAGCCAATGTGCTCAATTTTGTTGCCTTAATGTGTGACAACATTTTCTAAAGTAAGCTTGGTTGCGCCCCAATTCGGTTTCCTCAGATGGAGGTTAGCTAAAGAGCTAGCTACTTTAGCTTTAGAAAAGGGAGCTAATAGTGCCAGCGCTAATCTTGCCTTTTGCCTTAATTAATTGTCCCATGTATCAAGATCATTTTATGCGAATAAGAATTAGTCGCTTATTAGTTTTAGTTTTTGTACGGTCTGGATTCGAATTCTAATTATTTGTAGATGAAGTTCCTATTATTCCTGGATCTGGATTTCTTCTTCGGTGGGAATCACAATTAACTCAACATTGTCTTGAGAAACGGATGTACTTTTGATTGGTTTTTGTGTTTGTTTCACCTTTTGATGTCTTGATTGCCCCGTTATGAAAAGCACCCAACCTACTATGAAAACAATTAAGAGAATTGGGGAAAGTATTGCGACTGTGAGTTTACTACGCTTTTTTCTGCCGGTAGTTTTTACCATAGAGAGGACCCACTACTGCAATCTGATTACTTAACTATTACTATATAAGTTTTATTTATTTCAAGTATTATTACAAAAAATCCGTGCAACTGTCGAAAGCCAATTAGTTTCTTTGCTCAAACGCATAATCTTTGTGATAAATGATAAAACGTGAATCATTATGTAGCCTTTCTCGATTTTTGGGTTAACAATATTAAAAAATGCTTCTGGCAATCAATCAAGACGTTTTAGCGGAGGATGACTTATCTTTCTTTTGTAAACTGTTTTTGCCAAAATTGTTTCTATTCACCTACACTTTACACGTAACCAAAACTGGAATAACTGCTCTTAACTCCACAAAATATTCCTTCAAAAGAGTCTGGCCTTTCCGTGTTATTCGATATTTCTTCTGGGCTTTTTCAAACGAAAACACCCAGCTTGAAGCTACAAGTCCCCTTCTTTCTAGACACCCAAGTTCAGGATATATTGCAGAAGAACCCAAATTAACTCCATACTTTTTTTGCATCATCTTTAAGATTGCATAACCATGTAAACCTTGGTCCGAGGTTTCGTTTATTAGGTTGAGCAGTATGCTTTCAAGAATGGCTCCATGAAAAATTTTTTTGTTCAAATTTATCTTCTCCAAAAGGTCAATTCACCAATATATTAAGAGTGATGATTGACGATATAAGATCATGCTGTAGTCTCGCCACTACAACAAGCAACCAACCAAGCGCTTCAGAAAAACCTAAAACTGATTAGTAGATTTTAAAAGGCGAACTATCAGGTATTGGCTTGAATAATTGGATTGGTAAAAGAGCTCTGAAAACGACGTATTTATTTGGAGCTTGTAAAGGTTTTAAACATCTTTGCGATGAAAGCATCTCGATTATTACAGGTTTTGACTAAATCGTACAAGCCTACAATAAGAAAAATTGCTATTAGGGAAAAATTAAATTTTTTTCTTCTTTCAACTTAAACCAAAAGTCCAGCTGCGAATAATCACTAACGAGTAGAAGAAGACTGCTGAATTGCCACTTCTTCTCTCAAAATTGTTTCATTAAAAAGAAAAAAGACCAATCATTTGCAACTGTTATTGAATACTGAATTTGCAAGTTTATTTTACAGTTACCTTTCGTTTTTCTTTTATTGTTTTTTTAGGAAGAGTTATCTCTAGTACACCGTCTGACAAGTTGGCGTTGACTTCTTCGACCTTTATTTCTTCAGCCAGCTCGATTCTTCTGTAGAATGTCTTGCATGCGCGTTCTTTGCATATGTATAGTTGACCTTTCTCAGCGTATTTCCAGCCTGCAGTTCCCGTTATCGCTATTGCATCAGCTTGTACTTCAATTTCGATATCTTGTTTCTTAAATCCAGGCATCTCTGCTTTTAAGTTGTACTCTTTTTCTCCGTCTTTTAGATCTACTGTCGGAACTCTGATTTCTGGGACAAACGAGAATGCTTCAGGCCAATTAGCTGGAAAAAGGAGGTCTTCAAAGTCGGTTCTGAAGCGTGCAAAGGTATCGTCAAAAGCTTGCCAGAGGTCTTGTGGCTGAACTTGTGTTGTGGTTGCTTGTTTTTTTGAGGGTTTTATGGATAATTTTGTTTCTTTCTTGCTAATGGGTACTTCGCTCTTCTTCAAAATTTCATGGTCTTTAACTGTTTTATTTTCTTTAGACATAAAAAACGCCTGTAATTAGTTTTTTTTTACCGATTTATTCTTAGCTCCAAAACATCGATAGAAAAAATCGAAGCTGTTATTTTTCAGTAGTATCATTGGTAAAAGCGCATAAATAGAAATAGGAGAAGCTGCCAGAGCGATCATTGTCCTATATCTCCTTCAAGCACCATTTCTTTTGAATTAACGGTTACTCCAAGATATGGGATCGGGATTGGGAGGATAATTTTCGCTGGACCGATGCTGCCACTGACGGGTAGGTTAATTGAAGCAAGCGGGCTTGATCCCCAATTCTGCGATGTGGGGCTTGGTCCTATCAATGGATCGGTTAGTTCGAGTATCGGTGCTTGGCTGGTGAAATAGTTGAGAAGTAGCTTGTCGAGAGCCTGTTTAATTCCAGGGATGTCGTTGAGAATCATGTCCGCGATAGTTTGAGTGACCGAATCTATATCTGTGAAGATATCCGATAGAAAAGCAGATGCGCCTGTTAGAACAGCGGTTAGAGCAGCTTTTATTGCATCCACAACTGGGCCCGGGTTATTTCCGAGTAAGTCGTTGAAATATTGGTTTATTCCTGCTTTAATTGCATTGGTGAGATTGAAACTGAACACTGGCCAGACGAATATCGGAACTTGAGGTACAACGTAGAACTGCCATCTATTCGGGCACAAATTATTTGATGGGTTACCCGTACCATAATAAACAACTGGTTCCGCTGAGAAGCTGGCTTCGCTGACTAAATTCAGTGGGCTAAGATCTATTAGTGGTATCTGAATGGTCCCTCCTGGAAACGTCAGTCCGGGCCAGTCGATTGCAGGGATGAGAGTTATGGTGCCACCAAATGGGTTGGGGATAGTCACTGCAGCGGTATGGATGCCTCCGACGGTAAATGGCGGCAAGTCGATAGAAATCTGAAACTTTAGTTCGTCCCACAGCATCTGCAAGTTATCAACTTGAATCGAACCGTTTGGCTGCCCAACCAAGGGATCTTTCAGGCTTATTGTTCCGCCGGTAAGTTGAACTCCTACTTTGTACTGTATGTGAATTGGGGGCGAATCAAACTTACCCCAGGGTTGATTAGAGAATGGGTGTACGGGGTTGTAAACTCCAGATGGCGCTGGAACTTCAAAAATCGTTAATCCACTTATGATGTCAGCCAGTATCTTGTTAAACGTTCCACTGGATATTGCAATTGTGAAGTCACTAGGTCCGCTTCCTGGTCTACTGCGTAGAGACTTTGAGACAGGGGGTAACAAGCTTGAGCTTGGTCCACTTGAGGCTACAGATACACCAGCATAGTTTAGGTCTAGGGATGTTAAATTCATAAATAATTTCAGCTGATCATTTTCAAGCGCCGGATTATTCTGGTTTGGAATTGAAGCTGGAGTGATTTGAATATTATTTATTACGCCACCGGGGGTGAAGGGGAGCGGATTGGAAACTAGGTTATCTATCTGAAGGCTCAGCCAACTAAAGACTTCGTTTGTCAAAAACATTGCATAACAGTCGAGAATCTTCCTCAGCCCGTCTGGCTTTAACTCGGGAATATCCAAAGCTTTCATTTTTACATCAAGGAACTTTGGCGAAGAAGAATTCTTGAGTGAGAGTTCAGTAAACAAGTCTATCAAGAAGCAATTTATTAGCTCCGAGTTATCAGGACAAGAAAGCCCCAAAGCCACAGCTGCATGTATGGCAAGATTCTGAGCAGGTAACGGGTGTGGAACTGTTGTTGGAAGTGAAATAACATTTCCAGGACTAAAATCCACTTGTAGCTTTGTTAGTTGAAAAATATAATTGAGGGAATTTTGTGGTAATTGAATAGTTAGCGGCGTTAGTGGGATAGGTGTCTGCGGGAATTGTATAAGAAATGATTGATAAATACCGTTAGGAGGATAAATTTTCGATACGATTGGATCGCCATGTGCGGTTACGCTTGGGTCTGGATTGATTGGAACGCAGGCGACATTTGAATTGAAATTAGTTTTGTCTGTGTAGTTGAAGAAGGATGGCAAGAATTTCATTGCCAGGTTTATCGCGTCGTTAAATCCATTTTCATGAATTGCAAAATAAAAATCACAATGCTGGGTATAAAACATAAACAACATCTCCATAGAATTGAGCATTTTTTAGAGACTTAACAGATATTCCGACTTCTTCATCACATAGCGGACATTTTACCATACTATCTCTCCAGCTCAACTTCAAATTACTTAAGAAAAGAAACTATAAGACAGTATGTTGGTGCGTAAAGGAGACAACATCCATATTCACCAATTGTGAGCAGGTAATCCATCTTAAAAAGTGAAAATACCCTCAGAAAGTAACTATCAACAATATAGTGAACTAATCAGGGAAGCTTTTAACCATCAAGAAGTCTTGCAGAATACTAGTTTTTTTTATCCTATCATATTCCAATATTCGAAACACGCTTTAAAAATATGCAAACGCAGAGTTTGAGAAGTAGGAAATAAAGTTATGAGAGCTTTTAAGGAAAGGGTTCGTCATGTTTTTGGGGGTTGCCCTGAACTGAATGTCTGCAACCTTCATCAAGAAAAAAGTGCAACATGAATTTATGGTCCCTATCAATATTGTGGAAAATATCGTGCAGCTGCTAAATCAAAGAAGCCAAGGCGATGTCTAATTTCTTTAAACTGAAAATAATTCTCCGAAAAAAAGTAAGAGTTGTTGCATCAAGATACAACAACATTCGTCTATGTCGTTACAAAGCGATAGGTGCTGACAGGCAAGATTCAACCAACAAGACAAAGCGCTAAGTGGATTAGGCTGCTAATTCAGGTTAAAATATTCCCCATCCTTTTGCGTTTTATCAATTATGACTGCATGGCTAAATCCGCTTAACATTAATTTTCTCCGAGAAAATATGAACTCAATTGGCTATAAAATCAAAAAAAATTTTTTGTGGCTTGAAATAACTATGTATTTTTGTTCTTTATTCTCCTCAATGCTTAAGCCGAATTTTTTTGCATACTCTTCTAATTCTGATCTATAATAATCGCTTTTTATCTGAAGCTGATAATGGTTGGGCATTCTTTGTGACAAGCTAACAAAAGAGGGATTACCATGTTACCAGCAATTAATTCCTTCAAGAGAGCCATAACCTCTACCCTATCCAAAGAGTTCCCCCTAAACATCGTTAGGACGTACAATGTTTTTAAAGCTATGCAAAATATTCCTAAGCAATTAGCGAAAAACAGAAGCGCAAAAAAACGAAATTAGACAATCTGCAGTTTTAATCCGCAAATAATAGACCAAGCATTTTTTTACGCGTTTAAATCAATGTACCTGCATAAAAGCCACCGTCTCAGAAAAATATCTAATATTAACTAAACAATTCCCAGCTTTAACGCCTAAAAGTCAACAAACCGTCCTGAGATATGGTTAATATTATTTCAGAGATAGCAAATCTTTTAAGCATCTTGGTATAGCAAGACATGACATATAATACTAACTAAAAAGGAAGTGACAGATATTGGATCGCTCATATACACTACCGTGCCAAAAAGGCGACTTTAGCAGCTGCGAAGGATGCCCAAAAGAAGACTGCCATTCAAAACATTACCCAGGCATGGAACCACAACAAATTTACACATAATTCAACGTCACCTGCACCCAGCCTACAGTACGAAATCAAAGAATACATAGAAAAAACAGCAAACACCGCAAAACCTTGACGCCTAAGAAGAATCGCTACATCATATCACAGATGCAAGAACTTTCTAAACGCCCTCCGCTTTCAAAGGGATAAGATAGCATATTGACTATCCATATCCTTTGTCAGAACTTCAAGGCCAGCTCTTCTTTGAAGATTAATATTTACTAACCGCTAAAGACTTTGTTGATCCAGAACTTCAGCCAGGATTTCTTTGCGTCGCTCTTTGCGGTTCTTCTTTTGGTTCTTCATGGCTAAGAAGAATATGTTCCTCTTAAAATAAAAGCTTTATTGCTTTTTTGTTATGATGTTTTTTATAACTTTAGACTGGTTGGATATTTAACGCGGGCTACTTTGAAAATGTGGCTGCAGTTATCGCAAGAGTAGTATTTCAATGAGAAATAATCGCTTTCATGACTACTTTTTAGTTTAGCGAATTCTTTTTGGCATCTTGGGCATTTGACCATTTGAACTGCATCTTTAGGACGAGGGTTTACATTGGACGATAAAAGGGTTCTGTGTCGCAGAAGACAATTTCTTGCCGAATATGTACAAAAACTAAATGTTCCACAGGTTGTCACAGTCAATTCTTGGGATGGCAAAGACTGCTATGCAACTTGCGGAATCAGAGTCAATTATACTAACCCGAAACCTGGAGCTTTAAATGAGTAATCGGTTGAATTACTATAGCCATTTTTTGAAAACAAAATTTTATTTCTGGTTTTCTAAATATTGAATACTTTAAAAAAAGGGGGAGTAAACGTTTGGGGATCAAAGCACGTTTTGGTGCAGATGCGTCAAGGTTGTTTGCTTGGGCTAAATAGCCTCCGCGTCCCGCCAACGTTGATCCAGCCAAACGATTCCAATTTTGGGATCATACTTCCCGTTTTAATTAGATGCCCTGTTTTTTGTTAAAGGGCTTTTTGTTGTGTTTTTTGTACTACGTTATTTAATATAATTAAAGGCAAACAAAAGAAATCGTGATTAAGGGTATAGAATTGAATGCCAATGACGATTTTCTCTTTTAGAACCATTCGACTCTGGAAAAAAGAAGGCAAATACCATGGCAGGTTGCTCTAAAATGCTTGATTTTCTAAGTTTGGAAAACCATGTTTTCGTATGCCACTCGAATTGTACCAAAACATGTTTGGACAATAAATAAGTCAACCGGACTTACCCTATTGGGTTGTTTTCTACCGGATTTGAACTTGAATCTAAATTTGATAGATTTTCCCTTTGAATCCATTTGAAGTCCTATTCACAAGAAGAGAACTAAACTCCATGTGGGTAAGCCATCGATACCAAGCCATTTCTTTTGTCGTAGAGGAAACAAATCTTTTTGCGATGTGCCTTGCTTGAGCTTGGCGACTTACAATATCTGGCTTCAAGATGGTTTCATAGCGCTCTAGACATTCTTTGACATTGGAGCTCTTTTTCAACTCGTTTGAAAGAACAAACGCTTCTAACATTGCCATTGAAGCACCTTGGCCAGCAAGAGGACTTAAACATGCGCACGCATCACCGGTAAGACATATCCGACCTTTAGCCCACTTCTGCATCTGGATCTGTTTTAGTACATCGAAAAATCCTATGCTTTCGTTGGGCGAGCTCTGAATTACTTCCTGATTTATCCATTTTGAGCCAGCATAAGCGTCTGCTAAAATGCTTTTGTAGTTTTCTTTGGGAACCCTTTCCGTGTTGTTGCAAGAGAATAGAAACACGCTGTCCATTGTCTTTTCGGAAACTGGATAATAAATCGCTGATCGGTTGGGTTCTTGATAGATTTTTATACTGTTGCCGATTTCATCTCGATATGAAGTTTGAAATGCAGCCACACCATAACCTAAGAAGCGGCCGAATTGATGTTCTTCACCAAAAACTAGTTTTCTGACTCCAGAATGCATGCCGTCAGTGCCAACAACTAGATCGTACGAGTTAAGGTCGCCATTTTGAAATTTTACATTTACCGAATCGGGTGTTTCATTGATATCCGCAACTTGCGTGCCATATTTAACAGAAACTGAGAGTTCCTTGGAGCGCTCAAGCAGAATGTGCTCAAGGTCAGGTCTTCTTAGGTATGTATATTCTTGTCCAACCCTTTTTTGACAAGTTCAAGTCGGACATTGAAATATGGTTTCCCTGAGCTGTTCACATATTGAAATTTTTGGGCAGGATACCGAATTTCTTTAATCTGATCAAGAATTTTTATTCTTTCCGCAACTTTCCAGCCATTTCCAAAAAAAGTAATCATATACCCGCTTTTACGTTCGCCACCTGCCTTTTCAATAATGTCTACTTGCCAACCTGAATCCGCAAGACAACAAGCTAAGGTGAGCCCTGCTATACCAGCACCAGAAATCAAAACTCGTTTCATACTTAATGCTTAATTTTCAAAAGATATAAACGGATTTTTTGACAACAGACAATTACATTTTCAAAGAACTTCTTCTCTGGATTAATAAGCTATTGTCTAATGGAATCGTTGCTCTCACTGCACCAATTAGAACATAAATTAAATTATTTGTATCCTGAAAGTCACAAAATTTAAAAATCATTTGAGATAAGAAGCCTCCTAAGGTGACCAACATGAACTTCTGTCCACAATGCGGGGCTTTGCTCCAAGTAGTCAAGAAGGGCACTCCTTCACTTAGATGCCCAAAATGCAAATACCAAAAGCCGCTAAATCAAGAAGAAACAAAACAAAAAATAAACGTGCACAGTGGTAAATCAGTAGAAATTGCGGTCATAGACAAAAAGGCAGCATCTCTAAGACAACTTCCTACAGTTAATGTGGTCTGTCTAACATGCGGTCATAACGAAAGCGAAACATGGAACGTAGAAGCTGCAGACGAAACCATTCATTCGACAATCACCTTCCTTCGATGCACAAAATGTGGAACAACAAAAAGAGAAGCAGGCTAAAACCCAAACCACAAAAACTACGAATTCAGCATCTTCTGATTGCGGAAACGCGCTAGAAAAAGCACTGATTTGTAAGATATTAAGTGTCAGTACTTTTTAGAAAAAACGATCAACGTTCATTTGCAAGATGTTAAAGAATGTCGCTATAACAATTAGAAGAAGAAGGACATATTTCCTACAGAATTGCAGTTCTTCTTCTTTCAATCATAATAGCATATCTAAGAAGAACAACAACTGCACAATCCTACAAAAAAGCGTGCTGTTGTTCTTCCAAATTAGACGAAAGGCCTTAAGCCGCCTAATTCTCTATTGGGTAGAAGAAGAAGATTGAAAAATTTGCACTTCTTCTTCTTTCAACTTAGATTCCAGTCGAAAGAACAACAACAAACAAAATTTTGCCACTGTTGTTGTTCTATCAACCTGTGAGAAATGGATAAAACCTCATATCTCAAACTCATCCGTGACGGAGGATGATTTTCACGGGTGTTCAAACCCAAAAATATTTTTTGGCAATTGGTAGGCATTCTACCACCAACCTTTTAAATATTTCTTATATGTTGGAATTAATAAAATAATATAGGAAATGAAAAAATGCAAAATATTTTTAGCAAAAATGCAAAATATAACAGAATTAAAGCACTTTTAGCAATTGCAACACTGACATTCCTGATGGCATCTTCAACATTCATGGTCTTAGACACCCAAGCCGCTATAGCATGGCCAAATTATAAAACTGCAGGCTTTATCTCAGTTGCACCAAACCCAATAGGAGTTGGACAAACTGCAGTCGTTAACCTTTGGATTCAACCCAATCCGCAATCACCAGACGGAAGCATCACAGATATAGCAGCATCAAACGTGGGATACGCTAACGTAACAGTAACTTTCACAAGACCCGACGGAACAAACGACACTTTCATGCCGACGGATGAGAGCTTTATTCAAGGCAATCTCGGCATCGCACCAGGCTGGACAGAATCAGTCGGCGCAATGTACTTCATCTACAAACCAACCGTAGCTGGAAATTGGAGTGTCACTTTCAGTTTTCCAGGACAGACATTTACTGAAAAATCAAACAATGATACCCGATACTATACACCATGCGTAGCACAACCCTTCAAATTTACTGTTCAAACTGACCCTGTAAGCGCTGGAATACTCGACGGCACACCATACGCACCGCTTCCAACAGAATACTGGAGCAACCCAATTAACATAAACAACAGAGAATGGGCTGCAATAGCAGGTGACTGGCTAATTTCAGGTTACAACAACGCAGCAACTAAATATAATCCATATAGCACTGGTCCAACCACTGGACACATCGTATGGGCTACCCAACAAGTCCTTGGCGGACTTATGGGCGGTCAATGGGGCAGCGACGCTTACTATGGCGGACAAACTGTAATAGTTATAAACGGAAAAGTCTACTACAACAACCCTTACGGAAACACCTTTAACTGCCTTGACATAACAACTGGCAAATTACTATACACCGCTAACGGCACAGTCAGCCGAGGCATTCATTTTCTCGGAGGCTACCAAGTCGGTGCCCAACAAAATGAAGGCATACCGGTAGCTTACCTTGTCAACACAGGAACATGGCAGTTTTATGATCCAATGACTGGCGCATTAGTTCAGACACTCACTAACATTCCCTCGGGCCTTGGAACGCCTTGGTGGGATGACGGAAACCCGTTAGCGTACTTCCTATCCTCCAACCGCTTGATGTGTTGGAATTACAGCAAAGTCACAGGCAACAATTGGACAACAGGATTGATGTATAACGTTTCGATGGCACAAACTGGCGCATGGCTTCAGGCTGGCAGAACCTACACTTTAGCAGTTTACCCAGATGCAAACGTAATCGTCACGGGACAAGGTAACGGTGGAGCATCAATTCTCGGCTGGAACATGTCGAACGGAGCTTTCCTATGGCAAACAAACCAAACATACTCTAACGTTCAACAAATGCCAAGCTTTGGATATGGACCTCCAGGTGGACCCTATGTTCAATTTGATGGTGTGACAAGCTCATACATTGGATACGACGTAAAAACGGGTGCACAAATCTGGACTGCCCCCGTTGGAACCTATCCTTGGGGTGACATACCAGCGTACTACGCAATATGCATTGGAGACGTAAGATACACATTCAGATATGACGGATACCTCTACGCTTTCAGTTTAACCAATGGCTCACTGATTTGGAAGAGCCAAAGTGTAGGAACCACAGGCGAAACAGTAGAAGGCACATGGACCTCTGGTGGATCATCATATGCAGGCAACAGCGAACCAGGCGTAGCAGCAGACGGAAAACTCTACTGGAGCACACAAACCAACTACCGAGGAGAACCAATGACCAGATTCAATAAACTCTTCTGCATAAACGCCACAACAGGAGAATTCATTTGGAACGTATCTGGCGCTATCGCAACTACCGCAGTTGCAGATGGCTACGTCTTAGGTAACAATGGTGACGACGGAAAATTATACTGCTTCGGCAAAGGACAAACATCAACCACAGTTCAAACACCATTAGCGAACCAGATGTTTGGAGACCAAGTTTTGATAACAGGCAAAGTTCTGGATCAATCTCCATTTTGCCCAGGAACGCCCGCAGTTTCAGACGTTGACATGACAAACCAGATGAACTATTACATGCAAAACAACGCAAGCTTAGTCAACAATCCACCCACACCCCAGGGCGTGCCAGTCATCCTCACTGCAATCGATTCTAACGGAAATACACAAAACATCGGCCAAACAACTACTGACTCAGCAGGTCAATACTCTATCGCATGGACTCCTCCAATTCAAGGAGTATACACAGTTATAGCCACGTTCGCAGGCAGCGGCGCATATTGGAGCTCATCAGCAGAAACAGCCGTCAACGTCATTCAAGGACCAACAAATACACCAGTCCCAACGCAAGCATCTCAATCAATGGCTGACATATACTTCGTTCCCGCCATCGCAGGTCTATTAGTTGCAATCATCGCAGTCGGCGCCGTATTAGCGATATTGATGCTCCGAAAACATCCATAAAAACATCAAGCATCAAAAAAATATTTTCCCTTTTTTATAGATAATCAACCTAAATTAAGCGCTTTTACTCTCGAAGCATAAATGGTACCCAAAGGTCAATTCATAGTCTAATGAATTAATGAGTCAAAAGTATCATTTAGCATTAAAGATCTAACAATAACCATTGGGAAAAAATCACTTTTACCTGTTAATGTAAGAACTAATCTGCCAGAAAAATCTAGCAAATTTCAGTAAATGAATTAAATAGAGACAGCTGACTTATCAGGGGATCAAATATTATTCTTCATAAAAAATCACCGAAATAGTTTACAAATAATCGTCCTTGGATCATAAGCTACATTTTCTGCATTTCAAAAAATCTCAGAAGGTAGTTAAATTAGAAAAATCCAATCCAACTTACCCTATCGAGAAGCCCAACCTAAAAATGCTTTTGTGTTCAAAAAACTTCAGTGACGACCTACACGCAGAGATAGACCTCAAGCAAAATATAATTATTTTAAAAATAAAAAAAGAAAAAAGAATGTAGTGCTTTCTAATACCAAACTGCAGTAATTGTGTCAGTGCCTGTTATTGTTGCGGTCGCAGATGTATGGTCATTATGATCGAAAGTTGTTTTCCCAGTGCTTGATGTCCAATGATTGAAATAGTGGTTGTAGCCGGGATAAGTTGTAGATATTGAAATTTGTGCCCCTGAATCATACCAGTTCGTCCCTGTCGGAGTTGTCGATCCGTGGTTTGTTGCAAAAGTTACTTGGTATTGTGTTTTGTAGGTTGCAGATATGGAGATGTCAGATGTAGCGACTGTTTGTGGGGAAGCTGGACTAGCTGCCGTGCTTATAACGTATTGTTTTCCAGTGCCGCCGCTGACAGTGGCTGGGTATGTGTAAGAGATGGATTGTCCTTGATTTAGTTGGACGCTAAATGGGCAGTTTCCGGTTTGGGTTGATCCTCCATCGATTTGGTAACTGACTGTGACCGTTGCTGTGGAGCCAGATTGAGCGAAAGATACTGTATGGTGGCTTACTGGATCAACTGTAAGCGAAGTTGTGCTACCTGTCGCACCGTTATACTTGCTGTCACCACTATATAATGCTCGGAATCGATAGTTGCTGCTTGCGATTGTGGGTGTGTATGAGTCTGAAACCGCTGAACCAGTAGCTAACGTCTTTACTGTACCAAGAGTATTCCATGTTGTTCCGCTATCAGTTGAAACCTGGAAAGTCACCGTACCAGTAGCAGTACCAGCAGAACCAGAAACAGTCACAGAAGCAGTCACAGAAGCGCCAAGCGTAATTGGACTAACAGGAGCCAAAGTAGGAACAGAAACAGTTGGAGTAGCCAAAGCAACAGCATTCACTGTAACAGTAGCAGGAGCAGACGTAACAGTTGCGCTAGCACTGTCAGTCACACTCAACTCAAAAGACCAAACACCTGCAGTTGTAGTACCCGTAGTCATAAAGCTATAGCTAGAAGATGTAGCACCAGTTATAGCAGAATAGGAACCTGTACCAGGAGCTTGTTGCAGCCACTGATAAGTGTAAGGCGCAGTCCCTGTCGTAACAGCAGAGGAAGTAAGACTCGAGCTTTGACCTTGATTAACTGACACTGATCCAGCAGTTACAGTTGGAGCTGTAAGAGTATTTGTGTTTGAGCCGCCGCCTGTGCTGCTTGTGCCTTTGCCTGATGCTGTCATGAATGTGCCGTCGGTTGTTGTCACTTTGATATTAAGTGTGTCCCCTTTTTGGTATCCGGTAGGTAATGGAACTGTAAGTTCCACAGTTTGTCCCACTGCAATTGGGATTGTTGGAGTAACTGGGTTACTAATTGGTACCAAGATGCTGTCAATGTAGACGCTTTGGGCTTGGCTAAGTTCTACGTCGCCTTGGCCTACGTTTTGCACGTATACGAGCAAGTTAGTGGGGTTGAGTGGGTCGGTGCCTGTGGGGGCATAGCTTTGGATTTGTATTGCTTTTCCAGCTTTAGTTGTCGTTGTGCCCATGTAGCCACTTACCCAAGCGTAGACTACAAGCGAGGCAACAACTGCGATGGCGATCATTAGCAGAGTTGCTATTACGGGAGATATTGCTTTTATTGAACGTTTGAATTTAATAGTATTTCTTACATTTCTAATTCTTGTCAATTTTTCTTTTCCTTCTTAATTTTAATTACAAACTAGATTCCATTAAGCGCTAACTACGAGAAAGTTGTATATAAGAAACCAAGGAAGATTGTTCTATAGTCCCCTCAAGCCCCAAAACCACTATAGAGCAAGCAACATACCGCTAAAGAAACATGAATTTGTACTCCAATAAATTAAAATCCTCAACACACCAAATA
The DNA here is from genome assembly GCA_963782525.1 of Candidatus Bathyarchaeota archaeon. GTDB lineage: Archaea > Thermoproteota > Bathyarchaeia > Bathyarchaeales > Bathycorpusculaceae > Bathycorpusculum. The sequence continues at coordinate 44,989 of CAWAKC010000002.1, read as the reverse complement.
AGACCAGCAAGTCAGAGGAAAAATTAATGGATCTATCAAACGTACGCATAAGAGAACATTTTGGGCTAGTATCCAACGACACTCATACAGGAAAATTCGGCTTTCTAGTTAGTCCCCCAAAAAATCGATCAGGCGTAGAGAAAAACGACTACGTCATAGTTGACCATCCACTTTATGGCGAATCCTGCCCAATGCTCTCGGTTATAACGGATATAACAAGTTATGAAGAAGTTGCCGGTTCAACCATCGGCGATAAAATGGGCAAAATGTTTGCAACCGCCGAAATCATCGGCTACATCGACCTGAGAAATGAAAGCAAACCTATTTGCGACGTTTTAGTTCCGCCAAACCCTGGCAGCCGCGTCTACATACCCTTAAAAAAGTTTCTTGAGGACATTTTGAATAGAAACACCAAAGGGGAACCCTTCAAAGCGCCAATTCAGATTGGAATGTTTAAAAATTCCTCAGTAGAAGACCCGGAAAATCATGGATTCATCAAATGTTTCATAGACGCACAGGATTTCACTTCAAAAAACTCAATAATTGCAGCTGGTCCTGGAACGGGTAAAACACGCCTCGCCAAATTGTTGCTCCAAGAAATCTCCGCCAAAAATTCAGCGCAAATAATTGTCTTTGACTCTTACAACGAATATTCTGGCTCTATAGATTCAGCAAAAAAAATTGAACTAAAGGGAAAAATCGATGAAGATTCCCTGACTAGAACAATAAAAAAGAGTCCAATTACCGTCCTAAATGCACAAGGAATGACACTTGAAGAAAAACGGGCTACTTTCATTGAATCCCTACAGACGATACTGACACTGAGACTGGAACAAAAAATCATGCCGCAATTCCTAATAATTGAAGAAGCAGAAAACCTCAAGGGAGAAACACTCAATCGAGCAGTTGCCGAGGGAAGAAAAATAGGCATTACAATCTGCCTTCTAACCACTAATCCCTCAGAGCTGGGAAGCAAGGTACTATCTCAAATGGGTTACCAAATAATTGGGAAAACAACAAACAAAGAAGACACAGCTTACCTATCAAACATGGCTGGAACCACAAACGCCCCTGCTGATCTTGCTGTTGGCGACTGGATAATCTACGGAATAGGCAACAACAGACCCACAAAAGTGTGTTTAACCTAAAACAAAATAGCATTTTTCACCCATAGGATAAATTAGCGTTTTCATCTTTTTTCTCCATTCAACTTTTTGAGGTCAAGAGCGTAAATGCTCTTCGATAGAAGATTGAGCAGCTAGGGCGTGTCCCCATCGGTGTGCTCAAGCCTTAGCTTTTGACATTATTTATCAAATTTTATGATTGTGATAAGTCCGCCGAGTTGCAGACCTGAACAAGTTCAAGTCCATATTTTTAGTGCCGATTGGATTGATAGTACTAGATTTCCCATTTTTTGTTTTACATTAATTTCGCTTGAAGTTTTCATGTTGTGGACTAAAATCCGTGGTTTATCATATTTGGAAAGCAAATGGCTTCCACTACTTCACATTATTGAATGTAACTAGGGAGTTATCTTTTTTATGAAAAGTCAATATTTGTTTTCTACAATCAGGCTTGAGTTGTCTATAATCTGCGTATGCTCCCCAAAAGGTGTTAGATCCATTTTCTCCCACACAAAACCTATGGACACACTTATGTTTGTTGCATTGAGCTTTTCTAAAAGAGTCCTTAAGCACTGAATAGTGTGGCCCTCTTTGCCTTTTGCGCAGAAGGCTATAAGATGAAAGTCATAGTCGCCATAAGTTCGCCATAGCAATCTAACGTTCAAATGAGCAGCAAGCAAGTTTAAAGCTTTGTCTTGTTCCGATTGCGCAATTCTCGCTCCAATACACACTGGCGATATATCAAGCTGTTCCAAGTTTACAATGCAGTTTAGTACGTTTTTTATAATCCCTTTGTTTTCAAGGGCTGATATTCTTCGATAAACTGTGTTTCGGGTGACATTGCACAAGCGAGCCATTTCTTCGTAGGAACACGTACCCATACTTAGATATTGCAGTAGCGTCTTATCCAAATCGTCAAGATACATGTCTATTGTCCTCGTTTGAAAAAGACATCTTTTCCTTTGCCACCAATTGAATAAACTCGAATGTTTGAAGGTTTTAGTGAAAAAAGAGGTTTCAACTCTACCAAATTCAATTTTCTCGTGAAGATATATTTAATTGACCCTCGAGTGAACCATAGATAACTAAGAAATATTCCAATCGATTGTTTTAATGCATTAAGTCTATTGAATAATTCTTGTTTTCGGTTGTGAAAGGTTTCCGGCAAATTAGAGCATAAATTCTGCCCTAATGAAATACGATAAAAAAGAGAAAATCTTTTTCGCATCTCAAATAGCGCCTTGATGTAGAACTTTGATTTAAGCAACTATCCCCTCTCCAAATGATATATGCGATAGTTGCAATAAGAATTAGTTGTAACCGTGTCTTCAGTGAGACGGTGACACAATATGTATAAGCTCAAACCGAATAAGTTGTTAACCTCAGTAAGCCATAGTTTATCTCAATAGATGCAAAGTGCGGCATGCGTTTTTCTACTTTGCTTCCAGTTTTGATGATAACGTTTGATTACTAATTGTGATTTGGCTTATTTTGAAATAGTTTCAATTATCTCCATTAAGTACTTTTGTTATCATGAACCTCACGTTAATCAACGCAATTATGAAAACCAAAACAACATTCAAGGCATAAAATTGCAATAAACGTTTATCTGATATTCTCCGACTTAGGATTAAGTATATTTAGCTACAATTTATCCAAAGTATATCGAAGAGATTTCAACATTACCCAAGTTTCGTTATATCAAAACAGTTCAATCGAATAATTTCAAAAAAATGTGAATTCGTAATTACAGTTTTTTAAGAGCTAAAATTTTCCGCGCCAGAAAGCAAACTTAGTGGAATTGATATTACAAATTTTGCTCCTTTTCCCGCTTCGCCTTCTTCAGTAATACTCCAACCGTAGACATCTATAATCTTTTTAATAAAATACAATCCAAAACCGCTGCCATTTTCTAGTCGAGAAACCTTTCTTAAAAAGCTTCGACTTATTTGCTATAGGGATCCCGACGCCGTTGTCTTCATAGAACAAATTCACTCTATTGCTCACTTTGGTGTAGTGTAGTTGTATTTGGGTTACTTTTTCACCATGCTTTAGTGAATTATCAATGAAATTATAGAACAACTGTCTCAAAAGTGAATCCGCGATAACCTTCAGCCCCTGACCTTCATTGATAATCTTTAATGAACTCAAATCAGAAAACAGAGCTGTGGCCGCGTTGAAACATTCAAAAACATCCACAATTAAGGGTGTTTCGCCTCCAATTTTCTCATAGAGACGACTAAACTCAAAAAACTTGTCAGAAGAAACAAGCGCGCCATCAATATTATCAAGATACTTAGCCAACTGCGGGTTCATTCCAATCTGTTTCTTTAACAAATACAGATTTGATTTGGCAACCATGAGTTTGTTACCCACATCGTGTCTAGTCATACCTCCAACAACACGCAACTTTTCGTTTATCATCTGAATTTTTTCGCTATATTCTTTTTGTTCTTTTTCAGCTTTCTTACGCTCAGTTGTCTCATTAAGAAGGACTGCAACAAGGTTTTCCTTTTCTCTTATTTTCCAAGCATGAACTTCATAATATTTATCAAGTGAAGCTCCATAATTCTCCAAAGCGCTTGATTCGCCAGTTCTAGCAACCTTATCGAGAAATTCTAGCCAGTAAGCTTCAACAACACCAAATAAATCCCTTACACTTTTGCCGACAAGTTGCCGTTTGGTTTTTCCTGTAAATCTTTCAAAAGCAGGATTAACCTCGCGATAAAATAAATCAACTGCCTTGCCAGAATTGTCATGGATTACCTCAACAACTTGGAAGAGCTCGTTCATAGACATAAAGAGTTGATAATAGTGCTGGTCACTTTGCTTAATGGCTTCTTGAGCTTTTTTTCGTTCTGTAATGTTTCGCGCAATACTTAGAATCATTTGTTTCCCTTGATAAGTTATTAGACTTGAGCTTATCTCTACAGGAATTTCAACACCGTCTTTTCTGGTATGTATAGTTTCAAAAATCTGTTTTTTATTGAAGGGAAAATTGTTTATAAGTTCTTGAACTTGAAGTCTACTCAAATGTTTATCGATACCCATAATGCCAATAGAGCGCAACTCATCTTTTGAATAGCCTAGCGCTTCAACGGCTGCATCGTTTACTTCCAAAAAGTTCCCCGCAAAATCAATAACCCAAGCAGTCTCAACCATACCATTAATTAAACTGTGATAATCGTTCAAGCTCTCTTTAAAGTTGGATTCTGTTTTTTTGTAATCGGTGATCTCCTCTGAGAAACCGACTAGTCCAGTTACTTCTCCTTTTTCGTCAAATGTTGGAATCTTATGCGTTCGAATCCACCTCAACCCCGTCGTGGATTCGTAAGATTCTACTATATTCAATTTAGGAGTCTTAGATTTCAAAACTACGTTATCATCATATGTCATTTCTTGAGCTATCTTGGCTGAATAAATATCAAAAACTGTTTTACCCAATAAGTATTCCTTGGTTGTGTTAAGAGCTTGAGCAAATGCTTTGTTTGCTTGTATGAATTTGCCATTTAGGTCTTTGTGGAAAACAATCATTGGTGAAGAATCCAAGATGTTTTCTAATTCCTGTTCTTTCTTCTTAAGAATGACCTGGTTTCTTCTGTGTTCAGTTATTGGTACTGCTAGTTCTATTGCAGCTGTCACGTTTCCTTGTTTGTCTTTGAGAGGCGTCGCCCTCAATTCCACCCAAACAGTTTCGCCTCTCAAATTAACAGTTTTATATTCATGAATATCAAAAGATGCATTTTGTTCAAAGATTTTTTTGACGCCGCAGTCTGCACAAACCGATTCTGTATCGGTTAATAGTCTGATAGCATTTCTTGTTTGGTGTAAACACCCAAATCCTTCAAGCGTTTATTAGCCCAAATCACCCGATAATCTTTACCGATTACAGCTAAACCCGCATCAATGCCTTCCCCGACTCTTTCAAGAACACTAAAAGTTCTTCTCAACTCTGCTTCCGCCTGCTTTTGTTGAGTGATGTCTTCTAATTCGGCAACGAAAAGAACTGGTTTGCCTTCGTTGTCTCGTATTGCATTAACTATGACTTTTCCATCAATTATACTGCCGTCTTTTCGGACATACCTTTTCTCTTGGATAAAATAGGGGATGTTTCCACAACTGAGTTCTCTCATATCTTTATTGCTAACTTCGACATCCTCTGGGTATGTTATGTCTTTAAAAGAACGGTTTTGCAGCTCATCCTCTGAATACCCAACAATTCTGCAGAAAGCCAAATTTGCACTTTTAAATATCATATTTGAATCGGACGTCGCAATTCCTATGGGTGCATTATAAACAATTGCATTTAGCTCAGCTTGGCTTTTCCTAAGTAACTCGTCAGCTTTTTTATTTTTATAACTTGTTTGAATACCATGTGCAAGCTCGCCATACACTGTTTCTGGTGATCCTTGTTTGTTGTAATATCCATCGGCGCCTAAATTTAGGGCTTTAACGGCAACTTCTTCTCTGCCTTTTCCGGTAAACAAGATGAATGGGATATCGTTTTTCTGTTGGCGTAGCTCTGTTAGGAATTGCAGACCGTTTTTTTGTGGCATTTCATAGTCAGAAACAACAACATCATAACTTCCAACTGCTAACTTGTTAAGAGCCTCTTCCACACAGCTGGCTTGGTCAATCTCAAAGCCACCATCCAGATCCAATAAAATCAACTTCAAAATCTCCCGCAAGGGAGCGTCGTCGTCAACGTGCAAAACACGAATAGAATTAGCTTCTTTTGAAGCCTTTAAATCAACCAAACAATAATCCCAGACAATACAGATTGAATCATCTTAAGACTTATTAATTGTTTGTGAATTCACAATACAAATGCAACCGGCTAATATCTTATTTTAATTCCCAATGTGAAGATGGTTACGAGCGGATTGTACTCAACATAAAGTATGCCTTCGCTGAGAAGATCACGGCAAAGTATGAAACTATTAAGAATGTATACAAGTCAATTCCAAAGCCAAACATGTCAATTTCATAGATTTCCAGTTGTCATCAAAAGAGAAGTGCCTTATTTTGCCGAAAATTCAGTTGTAAAAACATTATTAAAACTTTACAACAATTGTTAAATAAATACCTAAATCAACTGGAAGACTGACGAACAAACAGGGTAAGCATAGACCTCTCCAACCGCATACTGCAAAAAATTGACTAAAAAGCAGCTCGAGAGAAAAGGTAAAGAAGCGAAAATTTAAAAAACCACTTTGAAGTTGTTTTTGCCAAACAATAATTTCTTAAATTTTGTGAAATTGCTTTCTTAATTCAGTTACAGATTCGATAACAAAGAACTCTATGAAATAAAGAAAAGGTAGGTGTAATTTTAGAAGAGCGTGTGTCTGAAAAAATTCAGTGCCTCAAGCAAGCGTTCTATTTTTGGTTTCTATAATTGGTAAAACTTGGGTGAGTTCTCGGAAGTAGTTCAGCACAGTTATTCCACGTTGTGTCACCGTGAAAACTACTTGACTTCTCGCAATAGTTCGTTCTTCAACCAGGTGCTGTTTGATTAGAAAGACCAAATTCTCTTTGACCACATTACTGTTGAGGTTAGCTTTGTACATTACGTGTGTTAACTTCAATGGTCCTTTGCGTGCTAACACGTTGAGGATATCAATATACGTTTCTAGTTTTGAACGTCTCAATTTCTTTTCACCAGTTTGCTGATTGCCCATTTTTTCTCTTCGGATTCAAACTCTATTTGGCTTTTCTTCTCAAGGGGTCTGAAGGTCTTCAATGCAGTAATGCCTCGTTGAGTCAAGGAAAAAACAGCAGTTAATTTCTTGCCTTGGTTTGTTTTGTAAATCAAACCTTGATTTAAGAGAAAACCCAAATAAGTAGCCATGTTTTTGTTGGAAATCCTTTCTTCGCTCGCTAGTTCATTTAATGTTGACGGACTTATAGATATCAGACTTAGTGTGTTCACCAAAATTTCAAGATTTGTTCGACTTTCAAGTTTAGGCGAGGGCGTGTTCTTTTCTCCACTGTTATCTTGTGAAACCATGAGTCTTATGTCTCCCGAGTGTATTTGTGTACAGCAATGATCAGGTTAAACTTACTGTGACTGAGCAAAACGCAAGCCTCAGTGACAAGCAAAAACTTAAAACTCGATTCTCCAAAAGTCATTGTTAAACAATTCCCTGTAAATCACGAAACATTTATCCCAAGAAAATTTTTGGATTCACCGAAGAAACATTTTTTATTTCATGAATAGCTATTGAATCATTTATGTAATATTGTGAAAACAAGCTTCACATTAATTTTAAGTTTTAGTGCGGAAAAAAATGTCGGAAAAGAAAGAACAAAGGGTTTCACTACTACAAAATAATCCGACTACTTTTCCATCGACGTTTTCATTCGCATCGTTCTTGAGGCAATCGAAAAAAACCTCTGTCTTGTCCACCTTCATAAAAAAAATAGGAATAGATAAACTTACATTTTCCACTTTGTAATTTACCCTGAGGTCTTTGACAAAACTTCTGTTTGAAAGGCCCAATTGGAACTTTTATTAGAATTTTGACCCCATTCTCAGCCAAAATATCCAGTGCCTTTGCAAAATTTTTATGTAAAAAAACTAAGCCTTCTTCCGTTGTCAAAATGCAGATCGAGGTTTTCACTTTAGAGAGAATATCGCTTATTCTTTGTTTTATTTCCTGCTCGCTTCTAATATACCAAACATCTTCCTTTTGCAAGTCTATTTGTAGAGGATTCAACTGCTTTGAATGAATTGAATCCATAACAGCTATTGCGCTTTCAAACTCTGTCAGAAGAGACGAGCGCTCCAAGATCTCTCTTTTCCAATTTTGAACAAAGGTTGAGAAAGCGCCCTCGGGGTTTGTAATGGAAAACCTTTGGGTTCCTCCTGGAACCTCATTAATAAGTCCCCTTTGTTTTAGTTTCTTTAGGGCTTCATATACTTTGGTTCTTGGTACCCCTGCAGTCATACTGAGTCTTCTCACTTCCGAAGACCCAGACAGAGTCAAAGTCAAATAGAGTTTAGCTTCATAAATCGACAGCCCCGTGTTTCTGAGCAGGGTCTCCCATCTTGTAAACCGACGTCTTTCAAGCTGGGCTTTAATTTGCTCCAGCAATTTTTGGGATTTAAAAGGTTTAACAATGTAATTGTCAACGCCTAAATTCAAGGATCGAACAGCATTGTCCAAAGAAGGATAACCCGTCATAACAATTAGTAAAGTAGTGGGCGTAATTTTCTTTAGTAATTCAAGTAGTTCTGTTCCCTCCATATCGGGAAGTTTTATATCTACAAGTGCAACATCAAATGTTTGCATCTGACATTTCTTAATAGCCGCTTCCCCTGTTTGAACAGCTGTCGTTTGATACCCTTCTTGACTAAGAATGTCCTCCAACATTGCCCCAAGACCTGCATCGTCATCAATAATTAATATTTTTGATGGTGTTTCAGCATTTTCTTCCAAGTTCTTTTGGTTAAAATCGCTTTCAAGGTTGATCATAGTGTTTGCCTTTTTAAAAGTTAGTGCCGAACTTGTTTTTCTATCCAATATTTTTTGTTCGGCTCATCTTTCTCAGAAACCGTAATAGTAAATTGAGCTCCTTGACCGGTCTTACTTGTTTCCTCAATTTTCCAGCCATAGAACTCTGTTACTTTTTTGATCAAGAAAAGACCATAGCCTGAACCTTTGCCCGTGCTGATGCTTTCAGCAAAGAGTTTAGGTCTTATTGCAGCTAGGATACCAATTCCGTCGTCTTCGTAGAAAAGCTTCAGGTTTCCATCATTTTCTCGATAATATATTCTGATATTGCCAGTTTTTTGTCCATGTTTGATTGAGTTATCTATTAAGTTATAGAACACTACACTCAAAAGAGAATCAGCCAAAACTGTTAAGCCTTGGCATTCGTTAACTATTCTTACTTTTGGAGTATCGGCAAAAAGTGAAACTGCCTGCTTTATTACACTTTCAACTTTGATAGGCAATAGCTTTTCTAGACCAATGCGCTCATAAGTTGCCGCAAAATCAAAAATAGTCTCAATGCTATTTAAAGAAGATTCAATGTTTTTGAGGTAACTGTAAGTTGCGCTTTCTTCGGATAACTTTTTTTTGGCTAAATGTAAATTGCCCTCAATGATTGCAAGTTTGTTTCTTGCATCATGCCTAACCAATGAACCTTCAACACGCAATTTCTCGTTAAGAAGAGTCAGTTTCTCTTGTTCTTTTACTGTTTCACTCATGTTAATAATAACCCCGCGCAGCCCAGACTTGTTTTCTTGCTGAGGGGTTTGATCTGTAAACATTATTGCTGGAAAAGAAGTGCCTTCTTTGTTTAGGACTTTGTATTTTTCCACTGTTGTTTCTTCTTGATTATTTCTATTCAGTTCTTGTTCTAATTTTTGGTTATTGGTTCTAGGAATAACAAAATCTGTGAGTCGCCTTTCCATAAGTTCATTCATTGAGTATCCGAGGATTTCGAGTCCACGTTTATTCATAAAAGTAATTTTTTTTGCATTATCTGTTTCAAAAACAATCTCAGGAAGAGACTCAGATAGCTCGCGATACTTTTTTTCGCTATTTTTCAGCTTTTCCTCTGATTTTTTGCGCTCGGAAATGTCCTTGAACAGCAGGGCAATATGATTATTTGTTTCATCTTCAACTTTAAAGGCATATAGTTCCAACCAATGCCCCTTAGTAAATAGGTCAAGTTCAAACCTTATCGCTTTACCAGTTCTGAGAATAGTGTCGTAAGTCTCAACCCACTCGTCCGGTTCGCTCGGAACCACTTCACGGATGGTTTTGCCTAAAACATCGTGGACTCCAGATTGGGTCTCGAACGCCTTGTTGGCTTGAATGAAAAGAAAATCTAGCGATTCGCTAGTTTTGTTAATTTTCTCTAATATGCAAAACCCCTCATCAATCGATTCAAAAAGCAAACGGTAGTTTTCTGCACTCGTTTTTAAATTTTGCCTGCTTTTCTTGCGTTCTACAGTTTTGATTATTGCGTCTGCTAACTCGCAGTAAACTACTTCAGGGGGCCCATGCTTGTTGATGTATCTATCAGCGCCTAGATTTAGGGCTTTAATGATAACTTCTTCTCGACCTTTTCCTGTAAATAATATAAAAGGAATTTCGTTCTCTTGTTCTCTGATACTTTTAAGAAATTCTAATCCGTTTTTCTGGGGCAGTTCATAGTCGGAAACTATTGCATCGTAGGTTTGATTTTTCATTTTTTTGAGGGCGTCATCAACCGATGTGACAATATCGATGTCAAAGTGGTTCTCCATAGTCAGCGACTGTTGTGTAACTTCCAAAAAGCACGGGTCATCATCAACATGTAAAATTCGAATGTTTTTCTTTTTACTTGAAAGAGCCATTTCTGCTGTGCTAATTAATGTCATATTAAGACTCAATATTATATTGAGTTATTTAAATTAATAAGTGTTTACTATTTTAGCATATCTGGATTTTGTGGCTAAGGAATAACTCAAAGGTATTATTCTCTTAAAATTTTTGTTTGAGATGTATGTCAAGAACTGATCAGAGACTACTGTTCCCAGTTTTTGGAAGACCTGGTTAAGCTTTTCTCAACTAACTTACGTTTGGCAGGCTCATTTTACTTGCTGCTGTCAGAATCTGCTCTGTCAAAAACTCCTCCAGCGAATCAGTCACTAAAGCATAATCCGCTTGCTTGTGTTCGGCTATATGCTTTTTTATGGCGCGGTTCATAGCCTTCAAATCGGGAACCACTAAAATTTTGAAGCCGCAGACACACTTGATAATGGGTGTGGGTGTTCTACGAGCAACAAATTTTCCGATATAGACTTTGGGAAAAATTAAGTCGCTTTCTTGTATGCTTTTTTTTGTCACGGTTATTTCCTTATTCAGAGAAAGGAAAATTACAGTTATTTTGAAAGCTTATTAAATATTGTAGTAGGCACGGCACAGTCACAAACTCACCGCAATTTGTTAATTATTTTTAGATTTATGTATCAAATAATTTATTTTATTATACTAACAGCTGATTTGCTAATAAAAAGCAAAACTGCTCGAATTAAACAACAACATTTCAGCAAAGTTTATTGTATTCTGTTTCATAACATGCAGATATACATAATTAAGTAAGGGGAAAGGAATTGAAGAGTAGAAGATCGAAATCAGAGATATACGTTCAACATCCTTCAAGTTTTGGTCCACAGAGGATCATTAAAGTTGACACATATAATGTACAAGGCCAACATCAACTGCAGCATTCTCAACGAATACTTGGACTTCTTAATCAAACAAGGCTTAGTCGAAAAACGTATTGTCGAAAAGGAACACAATGTTTTCTCGATTACACAACGCGGCACTAATGTTTTGAAGTATTTTCGGGAACTAACACTAGCATTGCCTATAGAAGAAGAAACTCGACATTAACAACACAAATGCTCTACCCACGAATGAATCGTCCCCCAACGCTCACAATAGTTGCTATTTCACTCGAGAACCAATTCCTTTCACCAAACTGGCAACATTGAATCAAGCCTTAAAATTTTATTTTTTGATTTTAAATGTTCTGATAATAAAACAAAATGCAGACAACATCTTTCCTTCTAAGGGATCATATTTTGAAGGCCTTTGGTATCGCCATTAGCCCCCATACCACATAGAAAAACAGTTCAGATTAAAAACCATAGAGCGATTCGGAGGCAAAAAAGGCAACTTATCCAAAGCTGTCCAAGAAACAGTAAAAACATAGATCAACAAACAAGAATAAAATCGCCAGTCCTCAAATACCAATAACTAAATTACAAGAAACCAATGAAGAAGGCCAGGACAAGCCAGTTAGCCTGGAACACCTCGCCGAGATTATGGGCAATCTAACTGCAAAAACCCTTCTTAGAACGTTATCAAACAAACAACGAATTTGTCCTACACACTGTAAGCTGTATGGGCAACGGTCTTTAGCTAAACGGAAAGTGATAAGGCTTCGATTGATTGGCCAATTTCTTTTAGCTGTTATTTTTTGATTCATTATTGGATAGTTCGCTTTCGCTTCTTAATTCTCGTTTCAGATAAGCAACCACTTCAAAACTTTGATTAATTTGAAGCGCAACAATAGAAACCAATTCCCACCCATCTAAACCATATTTATTCAACAACTCTTCTTGCGTTTTAACGCCAGCATCCAGAATCCCTTTTACTAAAGCAATTGAGACATACTCCCATTTTGTCATGTTTGTACCTCTAACAACTTTATGTTCTGTAGACCTGAATTAACAAGTAGTATTTTTCTTTTGAGGCTAAAGAAACTGCTGAGCGAAAAGGGACAAGAATCATTGCACATCACTCTTTAGCGATTATACCTTAAAAATAGAGCAAGTGGATAAAGCTCAAAAATCTATTTTCTCAAACCCACAATATAAAGAAATAATGCTCATTGAATCAACTGTGAAATTGCTTATTCTTTTGCCTCAATGATTAATCGCAACTCTGTTATCGTAAGCTCTAGGTGTTGTCCATTATTCCAGCCTAATTCATTGACTGCCTCTTCTGGAATGACTATTATATGGTTGTATTGATGGTTGTCCTTGTCCGGCATTCATGTTGCTTGCGGAGTTTAGTTACCATTTTCGGATATCCTCAACTTTGATCTCGATGGTTAAACCTGAAAAAGCTATTAAGAAGGTTTGTGGGCACAAAAAGAGACTATAAAAGTTCAGAATCACAAATAAACGAATTTTAAATTAAAAATAAGATAAGCACTAAATCTGCATATCTAAAGAGTCAAGAGCGCAAAGGAACCACTTCATAATACGTTTGCCTTCCCAGAATTTAGTTCATCAAAAAAAGTGATGGCTACTACTATTGCAGATTATCTGTCTCTCAGGAAGCCATTGAAGATAAATAGCTCATTCCACTGATTAAGATAATAATTATCTTAATCGGGTCATCTCCACTCAAACTCTACAACGTTAAAAGGTTAAATGATCTCGATAGCAGTCTGAGCCGGACCGGGCTTACCCCAAATCGATGTGGGTCTCACCTTCGGAGCTGAGTTAATAAAAGTTGATTTCATCCGAAAACGATCGTAATTTGTAACCTATATGCCAAAATACGCTCATAATAAGTTTAAAAGTTTTACGAGTTATGCTGAAGCCCGTTAAAATATTAAATATTCAGATTGGCATGAATCGAATTGAAGCAAACACTATCCTCTCGTTTATTTTCCGTTTAAAGAATTCACGAGAATGCTAAATAAAGGTTGACTGCTTCATTTCAATTCCTGCAAACATCTGGAATTGCGTGAATTCACTTTTCGAGAGTTTGATTGGGAGGTTAATTGTGAATGTTGTTTCTTTCCCAACTGCGCTTTCAACGCCGATTTTTCCACCATGTGCCTCTACAATTCTTTTGCAAATTGCTAGGCTCATACCCATTCCTTTTGCCTTAGTAGTTACAAGCGGCGCGAAGAGTTTGGGTAAAATGCTTTCGGATATTCCAATTCCGGAGTCGGTGAAAGATATTTCAATATTCTGTCCCTTCAACACGCTTTGTATTTTTATGCTTCCGCTTTCTGGTGAGGCCTCTATAGCGTTTTTTATTATGCTTGCGAAAACTTTTTCCATGCTTTGCACATCAAGGAGCATCTTGACGTCATCAGTCGTGTTGTTTATTACGTTCAAGTGGTCGGGGACCTGAATGTTAGACAGCGCATGCAGTGTAAGCGACTTAGGAGTGCACTGCTCCGGTCGCAGATTAAGCTCGCTTGCATAATCTACTAAACTAGTGATAATTCTGTTTGAATCTTCAATTGCGTTCTCAATCACTCTAAAAATCTCTTCCTTCTTTGCTTCTGCGAGTGTCTTGTCTTTCTTTCTAATGAGGTATATTCCGTTTTTAATACCGGCTAAAGGGTTGCGCAGGTCATGTCCAATTTGCCCTGCCAGTTCGCCTATGGAAGCAAGCTTTTCTGTTTTAACAAGTTTTTCCTCCATCTTTTTCATATCGGTAATATCATGTATTATACACACTATTCCGATGTCGCGTCCCATTTTACTTTTGACAATTGAACCTGAAAAAAATACGTTTAGTTTTATGCCGGATTTACTTTGGAAGGTCAGTTCGCGGTTTCTAATTATCCTCTCGATTGCTAATTCTTTTAAAAGGCTTGCGCAAGTTTTTTCTTCGTTTTCTGTACATAATTTTGTTATTGATTTACCGATCAATTCCTCTTTTTCATAACCAATGAAATTGGCTAAACGCTCATTTACTCTGAGGATTTTTGCTTTCACGTCGGCAAGTATGAGTGAATCAGGCATTGTTATAAGTATGTTTTCTGCGGCTAATACGGCATCAAAAGTAAATAAGTCATATTTCACAACAGCGTATCCAACAAAACCGCTAAAAAATAGTGTAGTTATGAACCCAAGATTTGGAATGCCCATTTGAATCATACGAGCAACCATGTTAGTACTTATGAATGCAGCTATGGGAATGGCAAAGCCTATAGTTACATATTTTCTTCGTTGCTTCTGCATGTTGTCTTCTGCCTTGCGATAGTATCTGAAACATAGAACAAATGCCAGTATTGGCAGAGCTACGGTCCAAATGATGGAACCATAGTAAACCAATGTTCCAGAGGCAACGTCATTGTACCCCCAATATTCCATGACTGGAGGACCGTTTATTAGGCTGGTGGATAAATCGACAATCCAAAATGCCACTGCAGGCAAAAATAGAATTAGGTAGTTTAGTTTGTTTTTTATCCAATTGCTTTCTGTGAAAACTAATGCAAACGTAACTACTAGAGCCACGAAAAAAGGCCAGGCGGTGCCCATCTTGTTCCAGAAATTAGCACCTGCAAAGTTGGTTGCTGTCCACATCATAACGTGGTAAATGAATAAAAAAAAGCCGCTAAAGCCGTCAAAAAGAAAATTTTGTTAAGAACTGATTTTCTGTTAAATGAATATACTACTATACCTAGAAAAAGGCAACTAATGCTAGCGATTAACGAAAGCAGAGCAAATATATTCATAGATTTCTACCCATTTTTTTAACCAAATTTTTCTATCACTAAAGCATTATTCATTCGGTCTTGGCTTTGATTCATTTTCACAGAATACAAAAGGTTCTAGAATTGCATTTAAAACATATGAATTGCAAATTAATATCAGGCACTTCACAGAAGTCCGGGAAAGAGATCATTTCTCTAAAGCCATTTAGGTTTAGATAAAAACAAAATTCTTTTGCGTTTATGATCAAGCATGGTTAAACAAATATGTTTTTAGCCTATTTGCCTAAAAAAAGGTCAAAATAAGGTTAAGAGTGCTGCGGGCTAAGCCCTAAGCCGTAGTTTAAACCGATGGTCGAACCATAAATATTGGAAATGAGGTTGGATCAGGAAGTACTTAAACCCTAAATAGTTAAGAGCCTCTTTTTGAAAAAAGTGTTCCAATTAGAAAAGACCCAACTCGAAGCGGGGATTGGCTTTTGATTTGAGGTGAAATTTCCTTTCCCGTTAAGGGCTTAAGGAAGTGGTTTGAATGCTTGATTGCCTTGCCCCTTCAGGTACTAAACCTGCATATTAAATTAACATCAATCGATCTGGAGCTCGTTTATTTCATTTAATGATAAGAGTTAAAGAATTTACGCTCAGGCGTATGAAACTTTAGGGAATCAGAAAAAGTTGTAAGATAAGGTATTAATGAATTACTAACATATCTTCTCTTTTTTCGATTTTCAAGTTACGATTTTTCAGTATAGGCTCAATAATTTTAAGAGAATTATCATCTAAATCACGTTTTATCGTTATAACGTAGTCATTGGCCGATTTACAAATCTTTGGGTCTGAATCTAAGCAGACATGTTTTGCAATTGGAGAACCATTTAGTGCAACCACCATTTCATGCATAGTAAATAAAGCCTGGGTTTTTTCCATTATGCATCAAGCCCTCAAAACATTTTATAAGGGTACAATCGGTTTCTTGATGTGAAAAGCTTAAGAAAGTGTGTTTTTTCTAAGTTGGCATGCTCCAAGATTTGAAGGGCTTTGCCCAATTTATCTCTGTTGAACGGGGACTGATGCTCTTCATGATTTCAGTTGGAACAACATTTCTTATGGGCCAAGCGCTCGTTTGGCCTGCAGCGCTTTTTCTTGGTGTAATCGTTTTTTGTATTTGGAGTGCTGTTGATGCCATGAATAACATTTGTGATGTGGACTTGGATGTTTTGTCTGATCCAGTGCGGGCTAAGTTCACTAAGAAGTTGGGTAAGTTTGGTTTCTTTATCGCGGTTGCGTTTACCACCCTGTCCCTAATGTTGGGTGCTGCAACATTGATGCCGTTTGTGCTACTATTTGTGGGTATAGGCATCTTTTTTGGAGTGATCTATTCCGTTCCACCCTTCAGACTGCGAAAAACCACCTACAAACCAATCATTAACTTTACAGTGGGTGCGGTTCCGATTATGATTATTGCAGCGTTCTTCAACTTGTTTTCAATTAACATAATAATATTGATTTTGCTTATCGGCGTAACAACAGCAGTGAACAGTTTGTGGGAGGATTTGGCTGATTTTGCCTCGGACTTCCACAGTGGCTCAAGAACTATACCGATTATTTTGGGTTTTAGACGTGGCTTATTCTTAACTGTCACATTGGGATACGTCATGATTCCACTTATGGTTCTAGTAGGCGTATTATTTCAGCTGTCAATTATTTACTATGCTACCTTGGTGACTCTTGCGAGCTTCATCACTTTGCGTTTAATCCAAAAAAGGCAAACACTATTCAAAAAAGACAAAGCAGACACACAAAAACTCTTCAAATTAGGCGAAGTGTTATCCAAGGATTTTGTGATCGTAGCTATTGTGTTCACTCTAAGCCTAATGCTGAGCAGCTTGTTGAAAATAAACCCAATATTATAGAAAATATTGCTCATAGAGTAGTGTGCTAAATGTTCACTGCGAAAATTAAGGGCGCAGTTCTTTGAGCTTAGCTGTTGCTAAGCCAGCAACAGAACCATTAGGTGGCAACTAACTTTCACACTGCACATCTCTACACTTAGGTTTATCTTATTATTTGAGCATATATTTCCGAATATGAGATGGCGAATTTAGCAATCGTTGGTGCTGGTATAGGCGGTTGTTCAGCTGCCTATTTTGCACGCAAATACCTTCCAAACCTAAACGTGACAATCTTCGATTCTCAAAACAGAATAGGCGGTAGAATCCGAACATACAATGAATCTGGCGTCAGCATAGAAATGGGCGCTGCATTCTTCAACCGTTTCAACAGGACGCTTTTAGGCACAATAAAAGCTGAGCGACTAAAAATAGCACCCGTTGAAGAACCCAAAGATTTTGCGGTTTGGAATGGCTCAGAAGTTGTTTTTAGGTCAAACAAGCAATCCTTTGCCACTATCTTTAGCCTTCTTTCTAAATATAGGCTGAGCTTAGCGCGAACTTTCTTGCTTCTCAAAAAAGTAAAAGGACAAGTGGCCAACCTATACCAAGAAGAACAAAAAAATCCCTCCGACTTCGAAGAACTTTTTGAATCCGCAGGTCTTGATAAATGGCCCAAAATGTCTTTTTTGGAAGAATTGATTGAGAGAGGTGTAAGCCAAGCCTTCATTGATGAAGTTGTAACGCCAATTACAAGGGTCATATACTCTCAGAACGCAGACTTGGGGGGCTTCGCCGGGCTTTCGGCTTTGATTGGTGTTTACTCAGGACCAACCTATAGTTTGGCTGAGGGTAACAGCAGTTTGCCCGTTAGCCTTGCGAATGCTTCGAAAGCGGCGATTAAATTGGGTCAAAAAGTTGACAGGATAGAAAAGACTTCTAAAGGAACTTACCTTTTATACACAAAAACTGAGACGGAGGTTTTCGACAGCGTTATTGTCGCTACGCCCTTAGAACTTGCTGACATAGAATTTAACGGCTTATCCCTGCATAGCCGGGCACCTCAGCCTTATCAGGCTGTATACAGGCGGGTTATGAAGGGCATTTTTGATCCAGACTACTTCGGGCTGAAAAAATCAGCTAACCCTCCAGCTATAGTGTTGACTACAAAAGATGCAGATCCAATAACTCACTTTGGCATTCAAAAAGCAAGCAATGGCGAGTCATTGGTGACAATTTCTTCACCAAACCCCTTTGATTCCAACATATTCAACGGTGTATTCAAAAGTGGCGGAGTTACGGTTTTGGAACATTGTTGGAAAGCCGCCTACCCTATATTCAAGCCAGTCACTAAGCTGCCTTCAACACGTATTGATAAACGGTTCATGTATATCAATGCAGTTGAGCCTTCGGTCTCAAGCATGGAAACGTCGGCTTTGTCAGCTTTGAATGCAGTACGACTGCTTGCCAAAGATATTAAGTAATTGTGAAGAGGGGTTTATTTGGAATCAAGGTTGTTCGAGTTGCTTACCCCAAAAGAGGGCGAGGCAGTCGTGATCTTAAGATGACAATAGTTTATGAAATGGAAAATGCCAAGTCGAAGGTCATTTGGGATATCCAACTACGCTAAGACAGATTATGCTCTCTTCGATTCCGTCTATACCCACTATCGAATTAACTTCATCATCAAAAAAAGCCCCAACTTGACAGGACCCACAAGTGATGCTTGCTGCCGCCAACGCCAAATTTTGTGCAATGTGTCCTGCATCCAAATAGATGTACCGGTAGGCTCTCTGGGAATATTTCCACTTTGATCTCCTAAAAACAGCCGTCCAAATGAAGACAGTGGAAGCGTCTGCACACATCTCTTGATCCAAGGCTGCGTGGGCTAATTTGACTCCAAAATCTCCAAGTACTATTTCTTCCAACAAATGATTCTGTATGTTATAGTGATAAACTCCTTTCTCCACATCTTCCACGTTGTTTGCAGCTATGTATGTCTCGATAGGATATAATGCTCCAGCCGACGGAGCTGTACGGAACGCGTAACCGTGTTCAGCTCTTTGTATACCAGTAGAGGCCCATAGAAGAAAAGCCAAATCAACTTTGCTCAAGGGCTGTGTTGAGAAGGATCGTATGCTCTTGCGTTTTTGAAGAACTTCAACAAAGCTGGGAGTTGCTTTTTGGAGTGGGTTTGGCAGCTGAATTGTTTTACTGGTTGGATAGCCCTTGTAGATTTCAGGCTTATTTGCCCAGTCCAGATTTCCGCCAAGGCCTTTGTTGCGCAGGTACTTTGTCTCGATTTGGAAAACGTCTCCTACAGTGTTATTCATTATCTAACCTTCCAAAAATAGAGTCCTAACATTAAATTGAACAAGAAACAATATTTATTAGTTTTCTCTCGGCTGCCTTTTGGATATCACTAATTAAGCCATCTTGCTTGCTAAAAAGCTGTTTCAATCATTATTTGTCGCAAAAAAACATTATAACACGTTATCCGCAAAAATAAACAAGAATAAAACCACCTTCGCAGTAAAGGAGCAGGTAAAGCTTCTTTGCAAAGATTGGGCTAAACAAATTGTTTAGCGAAGGTTTGGTATTGTTTTTCGATTTGTTTGATTTCGCATAAGTCAGCGTCTTTACATGTTAGTTTTTGTTCTTCTAAGCACTTGAATTTTCCAAAACACGATGATGGCATATATTAAATATTAATATTCGCATGTCGTTAATCAAAGTTGCGGTAATTTTGATTTAAATAAAATTAAAAAAAGAATTTTGAGCTCATTTTTTTGATTACTTTCTATGGTAAAAAAAAGAAGGGTTAGAGGGGTTCTGGGGCGCAGAGGTTTTCTGCTTTTGCAGCTGTACGCATGCATTCTTTGCAGATGTATTTCGCATCTTTCACAAGTGGCTTAATCTTTTCTATAGGTACTTTGTCCTCTACCATTTTGCAGAGGTGATTTTCATGACCCGGATGAGGTTGTGCTTTCGACAAAACTTACACCTAAACTAGCAATGGGTTGATTGTAAATATAGTATTGTGAGTGTGCATTCACAGTTACAAGAAGATCTTTTTCTATCAATCAAATGCAACCGAAACAATCAATTCCAGTGATGGATTCAAAGACGACGTATACGTCAAGTATACAGCAGTAACCCTTTCCCACCAACAGTTTACAACTTGGCAGTTTCACAATTAACTGTGCATTGCGTGCTTAGAGGTTTCGGCAGTTTCGCTGGACAAACACTCGTGTTCTCTTACGATCAACCTACAAGCGTAACTACGGCATCGTGGACTGGTTTCGTCGTGACGCATTAAGAAACTAAAACACAGGTAAAACCCAGAATCTTTCTTTTTCTTTTATGACCGAGCAACTGCTACCATTTTTCGAAAAAACTTTTCTAATTCCTTCTCGCACAGTTTTGATTTTTTGACTTCTACTATTTTCCCAAGAATAGCTCGATTGTACCACATTTTGTAATTGGTTAATAATCTTCAACTATGTCAAGGCTTTTTTAACCCGTGTACCCGAACATTCATCGTATCACTGTAACCCCTTCACCATTATGTTGTACCACGACCGAACACTTGAGTCCATGTTGAAATCTGAGACTAAATAATTTTAATTATTCCCAATTATTCAAGGTTCGTTCGGGCATTTCCAGGCTGGTTAACCTTCTTTAAGAAAGGCAGACGTGTTTTAGGCAATCACAATAGGTCTTAACTCTTTGCAAGAAACTCTATAGGCTTTCTAATTTTTTCGTATAACTCAAACAAATCATCCTCAGAAGAAAAATACCTGCTTCAAAAGGCCTAATCAGTTTTTTTAGGTTTGGTGGGTAAGCTTTAAATTGGTTATGTACGAACCCGGATCAAGGGGAAGAGAGTAACCGATGAATCGGCAAGAGGCAGTCTTACTATTGAAGGAAATGGCGGCTGTTTGCGGGTCATTCCATGATGCACAATCAGTATCCATAGAGAAAAATAAGAAAATTGACAGTTGGGAACTTCATGTTAATTCCATCCCTCATCCGTCAGAGGTTCTGTGCTTGGAAAAAATAGTTGCTAACCACGGTTTAGAAATGGTCACTATTAATGGACTATTAGTTTTTCGTGCAACAAAAAATAGTTAATTAGCAATTTTAAATTGTTGTTTGCATTTAGGGCATGTGTAAGATTCTATTTGGAAAGAGTGGTTTTTAAGCGATTTATCTGGTTTTGCAATTTCTTCATTGCATTTTGGACATCTTGCCATGAAAGTCTCCAGCATTTTTTTAAACTCACGTTTATAGTGAAAAAGAGTATTTGATGTTTTGTTGGCACCTGAAAGAGACAACAAACAAGCCATCAGATACTATCTTGAACCTCCTTGCTCAGCGGAGGCTAAAATCAAACTTGAAAAATGCTAAGATCGGAAAATCGCCGCGAGGGAAAGGCGTCGTGTCCAACTTACGTGCTTGAGAATTTATTCACTTAAACACATAAACTTATAAGTGAGTATGCACTTATATGTTAATATAAATAAGCGAACTAAAACATGATAAAAATAAAAACCAAATACGAAAAATCGTGACTCGCTTATTTCAAAAACACATAACAAACAAAAAGTGATTAAAACTTGGGCCGCATCAACGTTGACATTTCAGACGACTTAGAAAAACAGCTAAGATTAAAAACCGTAGAAAGATTCGGAGGCAAAAAAGGCGACTTATCCAAAGCTGTCCAAGAAGCAGTAAAAACATGGATCAACAAAAACCAGTAAAGAGTGAAGTCGCCCCTCCTAAACCCAAATAACTAAATTATTAAGAGTGCCTCGGCAATGGGCGCAGGGAGCCAGTTAGCCTCGAAAACCCTCAAAACAGGGAATTATGGGCAATCTAACTTTGAGATCCCTTTTAGAATAGGTGTTCAAAGAATTATTTGATTCAATCGGTTACAATAAAAAAAGTTAGATATTCGTAGAAAAAGAATTTTGTTCACTGAGGTGGAAATTATGGTCAATAGAAAAGTTGGAAAATTGGAAATTGTTTTCATCGACAAAGAAGGGAAATGGTACCCTATAGATGAAGTGGATCAGTTAGATTTGGCTGAGGGCTTAGAAAAAGTTTCCAAAGAAGTCGCTAAACGACTGCAATTGCTAAAAGATCAACGATAGAAGCATTTATGGTTTTCAGTACGAGTTTAGTAAAGGGATTTGAAAAATCTCCAAAGAAATTGCAGTGGGACGCAGTTGCAGAAAGAACTGGGATAATTCAAGGTTACTATCATGGTAATAAGATTAATAGAGGTGAAAAAAATGATTAAAGAAGAAGAAAAAAAGGCACCGGTGAAAGCGATTGAAAAAGCTGAAATCGCAGTAAAACCAACAAAAAATATTCCTGCTAAACACCTTCCCGCCAAACGCGTTCCTGCAAAGCACCTTCCCGCAGTTCATGTTCTAACGACTTTTGACGATTTGGTTGAGGATTTTCGAAGAAATTTTATTGAAAGCGTAGCTTTTCCATGGGATTGGGTAAGTGTTGAACCTTATGCTCCAGTTCGTGAGGCAACTGTAGATTTGGTTGATGAGGGAAACAGGTTTGTGGTGCATGCTGAATTGCCTGGCGTAGCGAAAGACAAGATTGACGTTGCCCTGACCAACGAGGGTATTGAAATCTCGGCTGAAACAGACGTTGAAAAGGAAGACAAGCAGAAGAACTTTGTTGTTAGAGAACGCGTTTACTCGCATGTTTACAAACAGCTCTCGTTCCCCGAAGAAGTAATCCCGGAGAAAGCAGAATCCACATTTAAAGACGGATTACTTGAAGTTTGCATCCCAAAGAAGACCGTTGTACCAGCGCCTAAAAAGCACAAAGTAGAAGTGAAATAGTTAGTAGAGAGGCATTTTTATGCTTACTCACTATTTCTTGCATATTTTAAGAAACCAATTAAGCTTGACCCCAAAATACCTTAGATGATGGTTATTGGCAGGTTTTTTGCCTATCACTGTTTCTTTTGCAGCTCTGATTTTTCCAAACTACCGTTTTGCGCGCTGTATAATTTGGACATTTCGGCATTACTAAATCACTTCTAAGTTATCGTAAAGGACGAAAATTATTCGCCCATGCCGCCTGGTCCACCTGGACCGCCCTTTGGAGATTTAGCTGTTATAATGTCGTCTACACGTAGAATCATGGCTGCTGATTCAGCTGCAGATTGTATAGCTTGCTCTTTGACGACGATTGGTTCAATGACGCCGTTTTCAATACTGTTTTGCAGTTTACCTGTGAACACGTTAATGCCGATGAATTTGCCGTCTTCTTTATCGTGCACTTGACGTAACTCTATGAGTATGTCGATTGCCTCTAAGCCTCCGTTCTCTGCGAGCGTACGTGGGATTACTTCAACTGCGTCTGCGAAAGCTTCTACTGCGAGTTGCTGTCTTCCGCCGACTTTGGTTGAGTAGTTGCGTAGTCCTTTAGCGATTTCGATTTCGATTGCCCCGCCGCCAGCCACGATTTTATTATTTTCTGTGACGTCTGAAATTACTGACAAAGCGTCGGTTATTACTCTTTCAGCTTCATCCACCATGCGCTCTAAACCTGCACGGATGAGAATGGCTACTGAATGTGGATCTTTGCATTTTTCGACAAAGATCATTTTGTCGTCGCCGATCTTGCGTTCTTCCACTAAGCCAGCAAAACCCAAGTCTGCCGCCTTTAAATCATTCAAGTTGGAGCTTACTCGTCCGCCTGTTGCTCTCGCCAGCTTTTCCATGTCTGACTCTTTGATGCGCCTAGCAGCCATTATGCCCTCGTGAGAAAGGTAGTGTTGAACCATATCATCTATTCCTTTCTGGCAAAACACTATTTCCGCTCCTGAAGCTTTGATCTTAGTTACCATCTCTTTGAGTGTGCTGTCCTCTTGATCTAGGAAGGCTTTCATCTGGTTCGGTTCATGTATGCGTATTTCCGCGCTTATTTCGGTTTTTTCAATCTCTAATGCCATATCTAAAAGTGCGATTTTTGCGTTCTCTTTCTTTCGGGGCATCCCTGGATGGGCGACTTCTTTATCTATGATTATTCCTTTGACTAGTTGCGTCTCGATGAGGCTTTTTCCCGTCTTTTTCACCAATTGAATGTTATCTATATCGGCTATCGTCTTGTCCCCGTGCTTCTGGGCTACCTGCCTTATCGCTTCTATAGCTATTTCCGCAAAGTGCTCTTTAGCACCCCCCACAGCTTTGCTTCCCATGGCCGTTAAAGCAACTTTCATCATCATTTTTTGATCCTCAACGTCAATGGCCACAGCGTTTTTAGCTATGATTTCGATTGCTTTTTGTGCTGCCTTACGGTATCCAGCAACGAGTATCATTGGGTGGACATTCTGGTCAAGGAGTTCTTCGGCTTTCTTGAGAAGTTCGCTTGCTAGCACTACGACTGTTGTGGTTCCGTCACCCACCATGTCGTCTTGAGTTTTGGCGATTTCAATCATCATTTTTGCTGCTGGATGCTCCACGTCCATTTCTTTCAGAATTGTGGCTCCGTCGTTTGTTATGGTGATGTCTCCTAAGCTGTCGATTAGCATTTTATCCATGCCTCGTGGGCCTAGAGTGGTTTTCAGTACTTCACCAATCACTTGGGCTGCCATGATGTTGTTTCGTTGGGCTTCTTTGCCTCTGGTTCGAGTGGTTCCTTCCTTCAAGATGAGTACAGGTTGACCACTTTTAGTTTGCGTTAAATATGCCATGTTATTTTCTCCATAATTTTATTTATTAATAGTCTTTTTTAGCAACGTCAGCTTTTTTTTTATTTGTAGGACACGCCCAAATCCCAGAGTCAAACCGCATAAGAGACATTTGACTATTAAGAGACTCGAAACTTAACACTTTCAACTGTTTGAAAACGGCTGACTTTGCAACTTATATATTGTCATACAATGATTTAAACTCGTTTAGAAAATTAGCGAGATTTTTAACTAAATAGTTATCGTTATTATTGTACTTGTTGATTTTGCAAAATTTTAGTTCGCTTTTTCCAAGGTGAATCTATTTGACTACTTGTCCGTTTGCTGCCTTATTAGTTAGTCGGGTGATCTTTATTTTTACTCGGTCTCCAGGTTTTGTGTCGGCAACATAAATTACAAAGCCTTGGTTTTTAGCTATGCCTTCTCCTTTGGGGCTCAATTCCGTAATTGCTACTTCTAATTCTTCCCCCAACATAACTGGGCAACGTTTAAAACCCTTACCATGACCACGTTTTCCCTCGTAACCGCCACCTTGCCTTGAATTACTCATAATATTACTCCTTTTTATTACCGTCGATTAAACGATAGAGGCTTGAATCTTAAAAACCTTCAATTGACTGATACTGTTAAGTTAGGTTAAGTTACCAAGCTTAATTAGGTACTGGAACGTTGGGTTTTCGGCTTTTTGATTTCGCAGTCAATTTGGAAGTCGCATTATTAACCAATTCTAATTGGTCTATTTAGTATTAACGCATCTTCCAAACACAGTCAGCGGTTTTTTTCGCTTTTTTGACTTCGCTCATTTTTGTTCTCCAAACCATTTTATAAACCACTTTTCTCTTGCTATTGTTCTCTCGTTCATAGTTTCACAGGTTGCTTTCCAATCAGGGTTTTCGTATTCTGTGTTAACCCATTTTTCGGTGAAAGGCAGCATTTCTTTTTTAGCTTCATCTAAAATTTGTTTTATTTTAGCATTTACAAGTTCAGGAGTAGTATACCCCTTATAAGATAATTGTTCAATTGGAATTAACTCTTCATAAAGTCTGCCTTTATTCATGTTTTTACGTCTCTTTTCCTTATTTTTTTAAAATGTGGTTGCATTAAAACGTGGTCTGCCATTTGTTAAGTTTAAGTTACCTGATTTGGTCACAGAAGCCTTTGAGCATTTTCTTCATTTCGGGGTCTTTTGCGGCTTCTTTTCCCAATTCGGTAAGTTCACTTTCGCTAAGGAATAATGGTCTCGCAATCAGTCTTCCAGTGTTATCACAATATCCGAATCTGAGTTTAATTAAGTCTTTATGTTTATCATCTGTAAACTTCAAAATGTGAATAACAGGTGACCAAGTTTTATAGTCTACTTTTGCTTCGTGGGTTACTACTCCATATCCGTTTACATTAAAATCAAAAAGCTTACCAACATTAGAAGTTCTTGAAGTCATTTTCAAATCCACCAAAAACACTTCTGTGTTTTAACCTGTTAAACCCTTTGGTTAGTAGATACTGTGAAATTACCCAGCACGAAAAGTCTTTTTGCAACGGTTAATAACAGTATCCAGTAATAAGCAATTAGCACAAATTATGAAAGGGGTATCCTAATGAGCACTGAAAAAGCTGAGTTTAAACGGGTTGGACCACCCAGAGTCAAAGCCAAAGATGTAAACGGGTTCCTCACTGTTGAAATTTCTCTTAATGGTTATCCTGACTATATTTGGGTGCAAGACTACTTTAGACACCCTTTATTTAATACGGCTAGTGGAGTACATCCAAGCAGCGTATTTGTAGAAAGCAGCACCATTATTTTTGTATCATTTGAGTCTGATATTAAGGCTAATGTTGAGTGGATGGACAAGTATATACAGCAAGCAAATGATGGTTATAACAGAAAAAAAGCCGAGCAGTTACTTGAAGAAAAAAACCTCCATGAACTGGAAAGAAAACGAAAAGAAGAACTTGAGCGAATTAACGAAACTCTCAAAGACCTTTAATTTATTCTGTTTGAGCAATCAAAAGGCTTTTCTGGTCAGAAAACTTAATTTTAACGAAATGTGTGTGTGCATTAAAATTTAATCTTGCTCCTCTTGCCATGAGAATCTCTTTCTTTGCTGTGCAGATTTAAGACTTAACAAAAGTTAAGAAAATGAATTAATTACGGCATGTTTTGAAGAACCCAAAGCAGAGTATCTCTTTCAATTCTTCTCTTTTCGTTTGAGTGTCATTAGAGTTTCCGCAAGTCTAAAAAATTAGGCTTTTATTTTTCATCCTTCAAAACGAACTTGTAACATTCACATCTAGATTTAGTACATACTCTATCTAAAAAATACGAATGTTCACTTTTGAGGTGCCCACATGTGCACATTTCATCTTTAATTTTTGCTTTATCCATCAAAATTTATCCTTGTAAATGAACAACTTTAACCTTCAAAAAGTTTTAGGTGCGGTTGGATTAAATTTTAATCCACCACCACCACTTCTTTAACATCAGGGGCAGCTTTTCAAACAAAGGAGGTATAATCGTTCATACCTACTTTGTTTAGGGCTGGGCTGCAAAATCGGGATGAAGAGGGGGTAGGATAGTTTAACCATATAGGATAGTGTCGGAATCGAGTATACACAAATTGCACTAAATTTAATGCATAAAAAAAATTAAAACTCAAAC
Source organism: Candidatus Bathyarchaeota archaeon (assembly GCA_963782525.1). Taxonomy (GTDB): domain Archaea; phylum Thermoproteota; class Bathyarchaeia; order Bathyarchaeales; family Bathycorpusculaceae; genus Bathycorpusculum. Next base: position 17,626 of record CAWAKC010000002.1, on the reverse strand, counting down.
AAAGAGATTAGAGGGACGTATATCGGTCCACTAGAGCAAAACTTCGAATAGTTAGTTATGGCTTGTTGATTTTACAAGGAAAAATTATAATTATATACAATGTTTATTCTCAAATGGTGACAAGCAATGTCTGAGTCTTCAAACATTAGAAGGGTTGGTTCAGCGGAGGTAGTGAGCAAAACGGGTGATGATTTATGGGTTCGTATTCGCCTAAGTTCGGCTCCTAATGTGAATTGGTTACAGTATTTTAGAAACCCTATCAGTTGCCAACATAACAAAACACATCCATCAAATGCTCGATTCGCGTCAGATAGCACGCTTGATTTTGAGTCAACAATGGGTGAACTCAAAAATGACATAAAATTGATGGATAAGTATTTGGAGCAAGCCAACGTTGCGTGTATCGCCCAGAAAAACAAGGAACTTGCGGATATAAAGCGAAAGGAAGAGTTGGAAGCGGAAGAGAAAGAAGAACTTAGGAAAATAAACGAATCTATCAAAGGCGTATAAAATCTTGTGTATTGTTGTGTGAGTTTCCATTAATTTCTAACTGATTGTTTTAAAGTAGCTTACTGAGTTGTTGCTTTTGATATATTCCAAAGTTGAACTATTCTTTTTAAGCCTTAAAGTCACCTTTTTTGTTTGAGGAGAAAGGAGAGCTTCTCACGAAAGAGAGGGAAAATCCCTCTAATTTAATCAAATCTTTTAGTTATTTACTTTTTTGGCTGCTGTTCTACTTGTTAGGCGAAATCATCTAATGGCTGAACTTTTTAGAGCATAAAAAGTTTAACAAAACGTTAGTTAACTTTTGTTTAAAATTTGTGGATTAAATTTTAATCCAATCAACCTTATTAGAGCATTGCCCTAAAAAATTAGGGTCTGAGATTAAATGTTATAGACTAATAAGAATGATCCGCCTTAGAGATTTAGAAGGAGGACGTTTATGCCTATTACTATTGGCTCATTATTCAGACAAATTATCAAAGACTTGAAGACTCAAGACAACAATCCAAATAGCTACCTAAATAATCCCAAAAGCGACTTCTATAACCCAAACTATGACATTAACAACCCAAATAGCTACATCAACAATCAGAATAGTGGAATCAACGACGCATCAAATAATAAACTCAACAAGGAACTCCGAAGGAATGCTTTGAGAGAACTCATCCATATGTATCTATCAGACTATTTGTCGGATGAACAAGCAGAGAAGCTTGTTACAGAATACATCCCGTAACGCAATTAATCCTTTGAAATTTTTTAGCCCTTGCTTAGTTTGGGAGAATGATAGCGCCCGCAAAAAAGGCTAAAAAAATTAAAGCCCCAGCTCTTTTGCGCGTTGCTCTATTTCATCCATTGTTCTTGATTGTTCCCCGCAATTCTTTAAACTATTTTCTAACATTTTTTTATCTACGTGATAGAGGGTTCTAATCATTTCGTCTTGAAGAGGCAACCATTGATCAAGTTTGACTCCGAATTTTGCTTCAATATACCGCCTTTCTTTCGGAAAGATCTCTTCGTGCCCTTCTGGAGTGTTCAATCTATAGACTTCGTGGAAAACAAGTTCATAGAATGCCATCTTGTCTTGACATCTTGTTAAATGGATAATCTCGTTTGACCAGTTGTCTCCCCAAGCATATCCTCCAGTTGGATACTTGAATTTGTTTTTCCACTCGGGAGTTAGAGGTTCAAAAATCTCGAACTTAACGGGTTTATTCTTAAAATATCTTTTTTTGATGTGGTCTGTTACTTCATAAATAATCTTAGTCTCTTCATTGTTTGGTTCCAAAATTATTCCATTCCCTAGTTTATATTTTAGTTTTTTTTAAGCCGCTTAATCTTTTATTTGTTATCTCTATTTGCCATCTCTTAGCGAACGCTCAAAGGAAACTCAAGTCTATTTCCTCTCCTTGATAAAAGCGTCTATTGGTAGGTTTTTTGCCTATCCATTGTTTCTTTTGTGGCTTTGATTTTTCCTAAACTGCCGTTGTGGGCGCTCAACACGAATTTTAGCGTATTTTCTTTGTAAAATTCTCTAAATTGATTTCCACATTTTTTGCACTTATACATCTTGATTCGGAATCGCCCAAAGTTCCATTCCTTATCAGGTCCTATAGTGTGTGTTAGACAATTTGGACATTTCGGCATGACTTTTAACCTACCTAGGTAAAGGCGAATGGCTAATATATACCCATTTCAGAGCTAATTTAAAGGTGCAATTAGAGAATACAATTGAGCTCATTACGTTGATGTAATAATCCTCCGAAAAATACTTATGCTCAATGAGACAACAGTAGGAAAAAGGACGATTCCATATGACACACACAGCCAAAACAGTAAGCAGAAAAGTGGCAATTGCACTTGTTGTACTCTGTATTGCAACTTTAGTTGCTCTAAACTTCTCTATATTTACCTACTACTCAGAAATGAATAGTAAAAACACTCAGATCCAATCTTTGAACAACCAAATAGTCAATCTTCAAACACAAGTGGTAAATGGCACTTTGCCAACAGCCAAACTAATCACCGTTGGCATGCAGTACACAGATAATCGGACAGACATTAGTGCACCTTTCTTGGAAGTAAACGGATATGTATGCAACGTTGGAACGAGCACAGCAAACAACTGCGTACTCCAGGTAACCGCACTCAGAACTGATAACTCCATTGGTATAGATAGCTCAACCAACATAGAAACTCTAAAAGCAGGCGCATACGCAAAAGTAGACATCCAATTCTCCTACCACGGCACCACACTAACAGAATACAACAGCACCTTAAAATGGGGAAACTAAAACTTTCCCGAAACATAACGTAAAACATTTTTTATATGTCTAGAGTAAGATAAAGAACTATCTTGTTGAGTTTTAGATAAAATTTTTGATAATCAGACCATTTAATAAAGCTCGAAGGATAGCTAAAAATTTGTTTAATCAATTTTCCAAAGTTTTACTTAAAAGATAGAACAATATAAAAAAAGAATAGATTTTAACTGTTTATGTAAACAGACACAAAGGGCACGTTTTGTCCTAAAACGCTACCATCGCTGAAAGATCCAAGCAATGCGAGATTTAATGGATAGACACCCGGATCGGCTTTGCTTCCTGTGGTTACCAAGGTCATAGCTTTGTAATGTGAAGACCCAAAGATAGCATTTGCAGAAGCGAAGTACACAGTAGTCGGCTTACCATAGTCTAAATTCACATTCGAATAGGTTGGAGAGATATTACCATTATTATCAACGTTAACGGTATAGAAAATAAGGTATCCAACTTTAGTGGGGTTAAATGTATCGATAAAAAACATTTGACTGGTATAATTCAAGACTATATTCCGATGATTCTCATCCATGTTTGTCAAGACGACACTAAATGCAACGGGCGCTCCGTTTGAATTAATGTTGTATCCATTGTTAGAAGAACCTAATGATGAACCTGAAACTGTGTAATAATCGAAAGTTGAAAAATTCGCGACAATTACAGATCCAACTGGAGAATTACTGTTCTCATTTCCTCCATCTCCGCCACCGATTTGGTTGACTACTTTTAACATTCCTTGTGGTGATGCCATGTTACCTAGCGTTGTAAGAACTGTAAATGTCTCGCCGTCAGCTTTATTGAATGACACTGTAGCCACAGAGTTAGTCCAAGTGGCAGGGATTGGATCAGCTGTTGATGTAGTCCCGCTTAAAACGATTGTCACAGTATTTCCTGCTGCAATGCTGAAGAAATTTCCGCTTGCATCCTCCAAATTAGCATACCGATGAGTTCCCGAATTAGTTACTATCCAAAGTCTGGATAAGCTGGTACTTATGCCACCAGTGTTTGTAACAGCTATGGTAGAAGTTTCTTTACCATTTGCGTCTAGCAGCCAATAGACTTCTACTTGGGAATTTAGTTTGTCCGAGAGGAGTGTGTTCATTGTTTTTACCTGAGTGTCATGCCAAAGATAGATGTTGCTGAAAGCAAAAAGAAGAATTATAATGAAAAGAACAGTGCCTATGACCTCTGCAGTGCCTTTACGATTGACCATGAAGCGTTTAATAAAATTGGGAGTATTCTTGTTTACCATATGTATGTTCCCTCGAAGCCAGATCCTCTTGAAGTTACAATCTTGAAGCCATAACCGACTCCAGTACCACTGAATGTGAAAGGAGGAGATACGACTATGACTCCATGAGCCCCCTCAGCGAGAGTTAACTTAGCATTGATAGTTGCCATTTGCCCATTTATATAAACGTCGCTAACTGTTAATTCCACTTTGCCAGTGTTATAAAGTGAAAGCTGAACAGTATTCTGGTTAACGAAATGAACATCCTCTACAGTTATGGATTCCAACACTGAACTTCCTCTGCCTGAATGAAAATCATCAGAGTAAACGATTAAAGCACCGAAAAGTATGCTCATACCAGCCATAACAACCAGTATCATTAGAATGGTGCCGATAACAGTTGAAACGCCTTTTTTATTTTTAAATAGGTTTCTTTTCATTTTTTCACATCCAATTGGGCGGTATACCGGCAAAGAATATGGCGTATCCAACAACCACGAGTAAGATCGAATGTTTCATGCCTCCAGCCACTCTACGTTCCCCAATTTTTCCCGCCATCAGACCCCCTGTTAAGCCGGAAACTAACATGTCTTGATAGAAGAAGTCCTTAAGACCGCCCACCCCACCGATAACGGCGTTGCCTGAACCAGATATTTGCTGAGAACCAGACATCGGTGCAAAAAATGAGCGGACCAGAAGAATTGCTGTAACTATGAACACAGCAAAAGCAGCGTAAATAACTATGATGTAAGGTTTCATTTGAGCATCGGTTTCTCTATCGATGTCTTTCATTTCCTCCATGAAACCGGCTGTTGCTGTAAAGACTTTTTTGATTGTGCCTCCTGATCGGCTTGCTTCCAGAACTAGCACACAGAAGCGATTTACGATTGGTGAGTTTATGCGATTTTTGAAATTGGTTAGTGCATCTTCAAAGGAGGTTCCCCAAGACATTTCAATAACTAATTGTTTTACTTCTTTGGAAAGGGGGCCGCTAACCATTTTGTTGTCGACAACTTTTTCTAAAGCTCGAATTAAGGTCATTCCGGTTTCCTGAGATTCTGCAACGCCTCTAACGAGTAGAGGCATCTGATTTTCTATTGAGGATATCCATCTTTGATGTTTTAAGTCAAGAATTGCCGAGGGAACTAATACTATTAGTATGCTAACGAAAAAGATTTCGTTGACATATTTTGTTAATGCCGAGAATGAAATAGCAGCAATAATTGCAATAGCTATAACTACAGCAAGTATCGATAGCCCCACGGTATATTGTCTTTTCTTAATTGTTACTTTGCCCAATAGTATTACCTCGGTGGAGTCATTGAATCGACCATTAGCAACATTATTCCGACGCCTGCAGGTGTCACTACGAATGTCATTAGAACCAAAACTGTTTGAGGATCCATGCCAGCGAGCATTGATCCGCCGCCTAAGAAGGACATTACGGAGAGCATAACAACAAGGACCAATGGCAATGCAATCATGAAACTGACGTAGACTTCAGCCATGCCTGCAAGACTGTCTAGGAAGCTTTTCATTGAAGTAACTCGTAGCTTCTTGGCTTTTTCTGACTCATCTCTGAGAAAAGATGCTAAGTCTCCACCCATATGCGAAGTTGTAACAATGCCATCTAACATTGAACCAAACTTTCTTGAAGCAGATCTTACAGCTGCACGCTTTAAAGCATCGTTCAAATCTAAACCCATCAATTCTGTATCAGCAATTGCCCGCCTCATTTCATCACCAACTCCGAATTCATCACCGACATTGGCTAAAGATCGGAAAATGCGTTCCGGGGGCATGCCTGAACTTGCTAATACGGCCATGAAATTGGCCGTTAAGGGCAAATTTGAATCTATTTTTCGCACTTTTGAAGATATTGTAAGGACAGGATAAACATAGCAAAACCCAAAAACGGAAATTCCCGCTATCATTGCCGCTACTATCGAAAATATAAATGCGGGCACAAACGGAAGTCTGATAGAAAAAATCAGAAAAGAAAGCCCAAAACCTAACACGACCGCAACAAGGGTGGAAAACGCCATCAAACCTAAATAAGCTTGGAAGGTGATTTTTACCGCTGCTTTAGATAGGTTGTCCTGCATACTCTTTAATTCTTCAACGAGGGAGGATGGAACAAGTTTAGATGCTTTTAGGCAGAGGGAAAGCAGCTGCTTATTCGTCTTTTAGTGCCTCCGCAAGTATGCGTGTAGGATTTTCCATATAAGAGCGAATAATGTTTGATACGTCCTTGTAATTGCGAATGTTCTTCTTTGCCATCCAGGTAATTACTTTTTTCCTGTTTTTGAGTTCTTCTTCGGCCTGTTCGATGCTTACACCCGTTTTCTCTGCAATTTTCTCAAGAATGTAACTTCGGCCAGTATAATCGAATGTTTCGTCTGTTGCGTTCCATCTGTATACTTCGTTTGTTAAAATTTCTCCTGAACGGGGATCTAAACCGACGATTTCTGAAGCCGCAACTGTTTTTCGCATGGGTTTACCTTTTATTTCGACTCGCTTTTGAACCAAAATAATGTCTATGCCCGCGATAAGAGTTCGAGGTATGTTCATTGGTGCTGATTCTAAACGGTAAACGGCTGATTCAACTGACTCGGCGTGGACAGTTGACATTCCAAGGTGCCCCGTGCTTACTGCTTGGAAGAGTGTGTATGCTTCTGTTCCCCTGATTTCTCCCACTATGATATAGTCTGGTCTTTGTCTCAAAGAAGCTTTAAGCAAATCGAATAATGTTACGTCCGCTGAATCTGTGGCTATGCCGAAATGCGATCTTGTGGTTGCTGGAATCCAGTTTTCGTGCGGAAGATTGATTTCGGGCGTGTCTTCGATTGACACGACTTTTAAGTCAGCTTTAATGAACATACTTAAACAGTTTAGAAGAGTTGTTTTGCCAGCTGCAATGCCACCGGCTACTAGAATTGATACTCGGTTTTCGACTGCGTACCAAAAGAAAGCGGCCATATCCGCCGAAATTGTGCCAAAGGTGATTAAATCAGTTACTGTGAATGGGTCGAGTTTGAATTTTCTTATGGTGAAAGTTGATCCTTTTCGAGTTACCTCCTTGCCGTAAGTGAGATTGATTCTGCTGCCATCAGGCAAACTGGCGTCCAATAATGGTTGAGCGATTGATACGTGGCTTCCACACATATACGCGAGACGCAAAGCGAACGAGTCAAGTTCTTCTTCCGTTTCAAATCGAATGTTGGTTGGAATAGATTCGGATTTGCGGTGCCAAACGAATATTGGAATGTTGACTCCATCGCATGAAAGGTCCTCGATTAATTGATCATGCATTAACGAATCTATTTTTCCAAAACCAAGATTATCCCTAACTATGCAATAGAGCAGCCTATTTTGAGTTGCTTCATCGATTTTGAAATCATAGTCATTAAAAATCTCCTTGCTCTTGGTTACAAGGTACTTTCCAGCAGCGTCTTTTGACTGTAAATCTGCCGGCTTCAAAGTAATTACTTGATTGAGGATTTCTTTTAACCGCTTAAGGTGGACTTCATCATCAGTTGTGAGTTTAGGCTCCTCAACAACATATTTGATATTACCCCTATCCAAATCCTTAACAATATTCACGCGGCAATAAGGCTCAATAAGTGAGTAAGTTTCGAGCACTTTCTCGTTAACTGGCTCGGATATTGGGGCAGTTGTCGCTATCTCGGGAACTAGAGTAACAGGAACTTCTAATTTGCTTTTTTTAGTGAACAAAGATATTTTTCTGGGGGATGAAGTTTTCTTATTCTTCTTTATCTTTGATTGTGAATCTTCTGCAGATTTTGAAACCTCTGCTGGCTTTTTGCGAGATAATAGTTTCTTGTAAGATGTCAACTCAGCGATGCCCCCTCACACATATTTTTTTTCGCATATAAACTTAAAAAAATAAAAAAGGAAAAAGCTCAAAACAATTCACGCTTACAGGATTTAAGTTATGGTGAATTGCTGAGTTGTTTGACTAAAGGTTCCGTCAGTAGTCGTCACTTTGATAGTTACTGATTGTACGCCAGGTGTTAAAGCCATTGTACCAGTCAATGTTACGGTAGAACCCTTCGCGAGGGTAGCAACATTTCCAGTGATAGGGTTAGCTACTGCGCCATTAATGAAAATGTTTGCTGCGTTAGCAGTTGGAAATTGAACATCAGTGTCACCGACATTTTGCACATATACAGTAAATATATGAGTGGCTGGAGCGTAGCTGACGCTTTGGATTTGTATTGCTTTACCGGTCTTTTCTGTTGTGAAGTTCATGTAGCCCATGACCCAAGCATATGTGACCAGGGATGCGACGACTGCAATGGCTATCATTAGCAGAGTGGCTATTACTGGTGAGATTGCGCGTGTGTTTCTACGGAATTTTCTTATTGTTTTTCCGAAATTCATTTTATTTATTTCTCCTTTGTTGATTGTTGATTTTACTTAGCCCTTGGTACTTAAAAGCTTGATGAATTAATCGTCTATCAAATTCTGACATGCATCAGAAAAAGTAAGACCATCTAACTGTTAGTTATCGACTGGGATAACGAGTTGAATGTGTAATCAATACTTCAATGATACAAAAGTTATAACTAAGCTAAACGATATTGAATACCAAAAAAGATGACTGCCAATGAAGATTGTGAAGACAGGAATTGCTGGCCTTGACGAATTCTTAATGGGTGGGTTGCCCCCAAAAATCATACTTCTCTCGGGAGCGCCAGGTTCAGGCAACGAAGTCTTCGCCAAACAAGTCTTATTCAACAGGGTAAAGACGTGCCCAGTAACCTACTTCACTGTGAACACTACAGCCGAAAGCATCAGGGAAGATATGGCAGCTTATGGATGGGACACATTGCCCTTTGAAGAAGCACAGTCTTGGAAATTCAAGAGCCTCAAAGATACAACAGCAAATGTAATGCTAAAAGCCGTTTTGGATGAAATGGAACAATCCAGAACAGTTGCCATAGACTCAGTCTCAGAGCTACTGCTAATCCACAAGATCAAAGAAATAGCTAGCCTATTGACCGCTATGACACATCAAAACAGAAAAGGCCTAAATTACCACCTTCTTCTGCTCACCGAGGGCATGCAGGATCCTCAAGCTGATGCCACCATGAATCACTTTGCCGAAGGATCAATTAACTTCGCATTAAACTGGGCTGCAGACTCGACTATGAGGCATTTGATTATAAGGAAAATGTCAGGAACGATAATCCCAACAAGAAGGTTAACGTATACTCTGGGCAGAAAAGGATTCATTATTGAAACCGCCACCAGAATAACATAACCCAACACCTAAGAATCAAGCAACTTGGTTTAGCTTTGATCAGAAAGTTATCCGAATTGCACAGCAACAGTGATCAAAAAGGCAATTCCAACCTCGATTCAGGATCAGAAAGCTACAGATTCAAGGTTTAGTTATGTATTTTCAGGTCCTCGCCTCAAACGTCTAATAGCTATTACTGTGTAGACTAAAACGATTTCAGGGGCTATTATTCCAACAGCCAAAAGCGACTCAAATGACGATGTTTGCGGCTTTAAAGAAACGGCAAATTGTATTTTCATTAAATGCGTACTCAAGTGCATTGTGTACCATACGTAAAAGTTTTGTGAGTCTTGGGTATATCCTTGAGTTGTGGCTTGCTGGCCGTCTATGAATACAACTGGGTTTGTTCCATAGAGTATCGCAGTTTTCGGAATAGTTATGTTACTAAAACCTATGCTGCCGCTTTGGCCCGTCACTGTTATAGAAACTGTTGTTGAATTTGTGGACTGGTTTGTTGCAATCGTGACGTTGGACATCTGGGAACTTGTTATGTTTCCGCTGATTGCAAGATTAACGGTTGCACCACTATCTGTCTTAGCTTTTACCGTCGTTTCTAGTGGTGTTGGAGAAGGCGATGGGTTTGCTGTTGGAGTTGGAGTAACTTTTGGAGTACTTGTTGACTTTGGCGTTGAAGTGGGTTCTATTGTGGATGGAGGTGCTGAAGTAGGAGTAGGTGACAGAGTTGAAGTTGGAGCATCTGTTACAGTAAATGAGTTACTGATTCCAGTGTAAATTGAGTCAGTAGCCGTAATGGTAACTCCTGAAGCTGCACCGGTCACCGAAACCGAAGTTGACCCGACACCGTTAACGAAAGTAGCCATCGTGCTTGGACTAATTGACCCCGACGAAACCGTCAAAGACGGTCCCCCAATATAGCCGGTAACGACATTTCCATACACATCCTTAGCCGTAACAGTTATGCTGAAAGCAGAACCCGAAGTCTGAGGACTACTGATAGTACTAAAAGTAAAGCGGTTGAGAGCCCCAGGATTAACTTTGAAACTGTTACTTGTTCCAGACATGCTCAAACCAGTGGTGAAAAGGGTAACTCCTGAACTGGCCCCAGTCACAGTCACTGAACCTGTCCAAACACCCTTTGAGAAGGCACCGGTGCTAGTCGGACTAATAGTTCCGGTTGAAACATTCAAAGTATTAGTTCCCACATAGTTTGTAAGCGTATTGTTAGAAGCGTCCTTAGCAGTTATTATGATGCTAAACGATGTACCTGCAGTTTGAGTACCTATAGAGCTAAAAATAAAGTGATCAAGAGGTGGAACATTTACCACAATCGAAACGGCAGAAGAATTCAGTATTGCACTAGCTGCATCCCCGACCTGAAGAATAAAGCTCCAACTACCGGTAGCTGTTGAAATCGATGTAGCAAAGGAGTAGCTAGATGAAGTCGCACCGCTAATCAACGAGTAAGAACCAGCACCAGGAGCCCTCGAAAACCACTGATAAGCGTAAGGAGAAGAACCCGTCGTCACCGAAGACGAAGTCAGACTACTAGTCTGACCCTGACTAATCGAACCCAAAGAAGCAGAAACAGATGGAGCAACCAAAGCAGGATTCACTGTAACTGAAACAGCATTAGAAGCAAGCGATGTAGCTGGTGATGAAGCACTATCAGTCACCTTACAAGTAATTGAAGCAGAAGATCCCGGCGCAGTATAAGTATAACTTGAACTGTCAGTCCCAACAGAACCAGAACTCAAATACCATTGATAATGAATAGTGCCAGAGCCACCAAGAGAAGTAGCAGTAAAAATCTTAGTCTGACCAACATCCATCGTAAAAGGGCCTGTGGGAGAGATAGAAACAGTCGGAGCAGAATTCACCGTAACAGACGCAGCAGAAGACGGAGCCGAAGTTGCACCCAAACTATCCGTAACCGTCACAGTAATCGAATAAGAACCTACAGACCCAGGAGCATAACTAAACGTTGACGAAGTAGCTCCAGACTGAATAGCTCCACCCACATACCATTGATAAGAAGAGTAAACGCCTGAACCACCACTAGCAGCAGCTAAGAAGCTCTTAGATTGGCCCATATCCATAGTCCAAGAAGTAAGCGAAATAGAAACAATCGGTGCAGAATTCACCGTAACTGAAGGCGTGTTAGACTGAACCGTAACCGGAGAAGCAGCCTGATCAGTCACCTTACAGTAAATCGTAGGTGAACCAACAGAAACAGCAGTAAACGAGTAAGTTAAACCGGTCTGGCCAGAAACAACAGAACCACCCAAATACCACTGATAACTAAGCACACCAGAACCACCCGAAGCAGAAGCAGTAAACGTCTCAGATTGGCCAACACTCATCGTCCAAGAAACAGGAGCAACACTAACAGTAGGAACAACACTCACAGTGATTGAAACAGCGTTAGAAGCACCAGATGTAACCGGCACAGAAGCACTATCAGTCACCTTACAAGTAACGGAATGCGAAGACCCCCCAGCAGTATAAGAATAACTCACACCAGTAACACCAGAAACCAAAGAACCATCCAAATACCACTGATACGAAAGCGCACCAGAACCACCACTACCTGTAGCTGTAAACACCTGAACCTGACCAACATCCATCTTAAGAGAACCAACAGGAGAAACACTCACAGTCGGAACAGAATTCACCGTAACAGACGCAGCAGAAGACTGAGCCGAAGTTGCACCTAAACTATCCGTAACCATCGCAGTGATCGAGTGTGACCCCGTCGTGGAACCTGGTGAATATGTAAACGTTGAAGCAGTGCCACTTTGAAGTACAAGGTCTACATACCACTTGTAAGATGAGTAAATGCCTGAACCGCTAGAGGGCGTAGCTGTAAACAACTGAGATTGACCCGCATCCATCGTCGCTGAAGCAGGCGACACAGTCACAATCGGAACCGCATTCACAGTAACAGATACAGCTGAAGACATCACCGAAGATTGAGTAGACAGCTCAGTTACAAAAACTTCAAAGTAATAGGGCCCCGGAGTTGCAGAGTTCGAAGGCGTAAATGTGTAGATCTCTCCAGTAGCACTCGGGATATTGGAGAAAGCAGTTTGACCGGGTGCTTCCATCATCCATTGATAGGAATAAGCAATACCGCCTGAAGCGGTAGCTGTCAAAACAGAAGTCCCACTGCCCCTATCTATAGAAGTATAAGACACAGAAACAGAAACAGAAACCTCAGTTGTTTGAGCTTTGACTTGCAGACTTTCAAATGCACAAAGTGACAACGAAATTAGAAGTATGATTATTAGGATACTTAGTTTGTTCATGTTTCTTCATCATACGTTTCTTGGTGACTTGGAGTGGATTAATCGTTTATGAAAACAACGGGTTTACTATCTTTAATCTTTACCTAATCGTATACTTTCAGAGTTACAAATTCATCCATTGCAGAAAGCTGAAATTATGCTAAATATGTTATTACAATAGTCACCAAAAATAATACGCCAAGCACTATCGCTATGTTCCTCAGTTTCTTCATGTCTGAGACTAACGTTTTTTCTCCAAATATGTAAGGTAAAAGTTCAGCGGTAATAAGGAGAAGAATCGCACTAACCGCTAGAAGAATACTCAGGTCTTGACCAGTTATGGGGGGAAGTAACATGGTTATAGTTCTTCCATGCGATACTCTATTTTTAGAATTTTTGTTTCGGGATCTAGTGTATCTTTTTGGATTGTTATCGGTTTATCCGAGGCTTTAGCAAATGCGCATGCGAATGCGCTAGCTATAATGCATCCGATTTGCGCATGCGTTCGAGGTTGATTAGTGCTGGTTTCGGAGCAAAGCGAGTTGAATATGCTACTAGTTATTTCTACAGTAATTGTTCTGTCTTTGATTAGAACTTGAACATCTTCCGCAAATTTCAAGTTGCGGAATAGTTTCTTAATCATATCTTGCATTTGAGGTAGAGTAATTTTTCTGAAAGATAAGCCGAGTTCTTTTTCAAACATTAGGGAAAGAGCAAGTCCCGGAGGAGTGAAGAACAAGCCGGTTTTCGCCTGATTAAACAACTTGTCAGTCGTTTCACTAGATGTTGGCAGAGGGGTTCCTGGCGTTTTAGGTACAAAGATAACACTGGAGTCAAAGTTCTTGAGGTTTTGAGGGGGCAAATATATTCCTTTTTCAACCAAATTGAACTCGTTTAGGAAGCGATCGATGCTGCTTCCGCTTGCACTCGCAGAAGCCTTCAACAAAGAGAGAAACGCCTGTTTCGGGGGAGTGAAGAAAAGAAGCAAGATGCTCCAGAAGGCAACAGACACTCCGACGACAGCTAGAAATGATGAATTATTCAGTGCTGATAAAACTATCAGGACTACTCCTGTTAAAAGAGCTATCCCTATCATGAGCACTGTGAAAATATCTTGATTACCTATGATTTTCTTGATTCTAAGCATTCAGTTACCCTTGTTGAAACTTCAATTAATATCTTATTCTAAAGCATGTATTGTTCTTTGGAATTTAAATTTTGTAGTTCACAATTTTTTCCAATTGAGCATGAGCAGAGATATTCTGCCGACTTTTTTCGGAATATTGCTGAAATTGGAATACCGCTTTTATGCTGTATAAGTCATAAGTCTTAAATGTCGAGATGCTTACAATGGCAATCTTAGAATTTCAGCGATTTGAAGATCATAACGATTTTGAAACTTGGTGGAATCGGTTACTTATCAACAGCATAGACAACCATCCATTTTTGACGTACGAGTGGCTCACAATATGGTGGAAACATTTTGGAAAAGGAAGGGAGCTGAAACTCTTTACCTTAGAAAACAAAAATGAAGTCTCGCTTGTTGTTCCAGTGATGTATTCCACATGCAAGGTCTTAGGTTCAAAACGTACTAAGGTAGAGTTTGTCGCTTCGGGGGATTCTGATTATCAAAGTTTTATAATTACAAATTTCGAAGAGGCGGCTAAAGGCGTTAACCAATTAATAGAAAACATAATGGAAGACTCAAATGATACAGACGCCGTTATTTTTGGTGAAGTGCCCGAAGATTCCGTTACTGGCATATTGCTTGAAGGTATCAAAGGAGGGCGCTTTGGAACTTCTAATTCTACAACCAGCTCATGCCCGTATATCCCGCTTCCCAATAATTATGAGATATTCAGTCAGACTTTAGGTTCGAATATGCGAAGAAACCTGAAAGTATGGGAAAAACAAGCACTAAAAGACTACAGAGTTAAATTCGTAAAATACGATGAAATCGGAACGGTTGAAGAAGCGATGAAAATCTTTTTCGATTTGCACCAAAAGCGCCAAGTTGCAAAGGGTAACTATGGTGTTTTTTCAAGTGGCGACCAAAAGAGCTTCCACGAGGACTTGGCGAAGGCTTTTGCAAAGAAGGGGTGGTTAGATCTTTTCTTTTTAACGTTCAATGACAGATCTGTTTCAGCAATTTACTCTTACGAGTACAATGGAAAATTATACGCCTACCTTTGTGGATTTGATCCGGAATATGCCAAGTATCGACCGGGACATTTAGCATTTAAAAATCTCATAAAATATGGAATTGATAAAAAGTTGAAGGAGCTTGATTTTCTGCGTGGTGACGAGGAGTATAAGTCTCGGTGGAAAGCAAAGGTTCGGAATAACTCTGAATTTAGTATACAAAAAAAGGGACTTAAGAACAGATTTTTCAACTGGACTACAAATAGTAGATCTTTGTCTTATCTTCAAAGCACTGGCGCGCGTATAGAGACTTTCGCAAAGGCTATTTAACATTGTTTTAATGTATTGTTGCCGAAGATTTGAAAGGTGTATGGGTTCTTTTTTTATTTAAAATGATTTTGATGCTCTGATTGTTGACGTTCTAAATGAATTAAGTTCTCACGTTCTCTCTACTTCTTTCATAAATAAAGATCATTAGAAAGAAGTTCATAATTTTCTATAAACACTCAAGAATCATTTAAAAAAATAAAAAAGAAAGTTCGTGTTTATCGTCTTTCTTGAGCCCTTAATTTATTATCTGCTACTTGGTGATGTTTTGAAAAAAGAAAGGTGTGGTAAAAGGAGGTTAGGGGAGAGCCTTCTTGGCTCTGGTTCTTCTCAGAAACAGGAGTGCAGCTATTATTCCAATTATGACTATTGCAATGACACCGCCATAGATGTATAGATTGTTAGCGGAGTTTCCAGTGGAATCAGACGATGTTGAAGTAGGTGTTGGAGACGAAGTGTGTGAAGGGCTTGGAGAGGGAGTTGGTGTTGGTGCATGTGTAGGAGTAACAGTTGGTGCAGCTGTAGGATGAGCAGTTGGTGCAGCAGTGGGAGCCGGTGTGGGGGTAGCTGAAGCATCATACCAGTTCCAAGTAATAGTTGAAGGCGCAGTAATCGCAAACGTCGTAGCTGATGAGCCGCCTGAAGATGGAACACTGCCCGTGCCTGACCAGCCTGAACAAGTGAACCCGGAGGCTGGAGATGAAACAAAGGCAGTTATGCTAGTGTTGTTATCATACCATCTGCTTGTTGGCGAAGGCGAATCGTACTGTGATGTGACAGTTAAGTAGTATTGCGTCGAGTAGGTAGCGGTTAACGTTGTTGGAGCTGCGACAGTTACGGATGTTGCAGTGGTGTTGCCGGTTACTCCAGTAAGCAAGTATTGTGTTGTAGTATCGCTAACAACTGCTTGAAGTGCGTAGCTAAATGTGTAAGCGGCGTTTGCATTTGCCCAAGTTGAGTAGCCACTCGAGTTGTATGCATTTCCATTAACGGTAGTCAAGTTGCCAGTGTAATCTGAACCTACGCCAGATTGCGTAAAGGTCAAGTTGTATTGAGTCTGCCACACGGTGGAAGCGGTCTTAGGACTACTCATGGTTATGGCATTTGAGGTTAAAGCAACACCTGTAGCATCTGTAGCCCAGTTGGTGAAAGCGTATTGAACTCCTGCTGTTCCTGGTGAAGTTAACGCGTTCAGTGTCGCTGCTGCAGAAGCGCCCGCATTGTACCAGCCTGAACCAGTGACAGTGCCATGAGCAGTTGTTGTAGTCAAGAAATACTGAGTTGTCCAAGTCGCGGTCGCAGTTATAGGCCCATTCATAGTAATGGCATTAGAAGTTAAAGCAGAACCTGAAGCACCACCAGTCCAACCTGAAAAGACATATTGAGTACCAGTTGAGCCAGCCACAGTGCCGCTTGTTAGCGTCGCAGTCGCAGTAGTATCAACGTCATACCATGTATTGTTGCCTGTAACTGTACCTTGAGGTGAAATTATTGTCAATTGATATTGATGTTCCCAGGTGGCTGTTTCGGTAATTGCCGCACTGTTCATTGTAACTGTGGCAGGATTGTTGGTGCCCGAGTAACTGCCGATACCTGAACCAGTCCAGCCAGTAAAAATGTACCGTTCACCTGTCACCGTCGTTGGTGGAATTGCAGTAATCGTTACTTCTTGACCTTGAGCGTAAGAAGAGCCATTAGCCGGATCCACAGATCCCGCATTAGAGAAAACGGTTAAAACGTTTTGATTTAAGCCTATGTAGCTATCGCTGACAATTACATCTGCAATATAATATTTCAATGTGCCCCCAGTTAGGGCAGTTATAATCTGGCTTCCACCGATAACCGCATTAAAGGGAGTTCGGTTGTCATTATTTAGCACATTTGTGGCGTCTATAATTAGGTTTCCATTCACATATAATTTTTCTTCACCGTCTTGTAGACCGTTAGTGCCTGAGGTGTGGGCTAACTCTATGCAAGTCCAACCGACCGTAACTGGCACTGCACTTCCTGTACTGTTAGATGTGCTTATTCGAAAAGAAAAGCCGGTGGGATTAAACGAACCTGTCGCGTCGCGATAATATATGCCCCAATAAAGTGTTCCACCGACATTAACCACAATTAATTCTCCTTCCCCAAAGTTTGGACCACCACTGCTAGAGAAACCGCCGACTTCATAATAGTCGCCACTCGTTGATGGTGTTGCTATAGACCTTATATTGACATATTCTCTGAAGTGTATAGGGTTTGTAACTTGGGGTAAAGGTCGATAAGCAATATTTGAGTCGTCACCCGCAGAAAGTGTGCATTCTACACTAAAGGGTTCGCCGTTGTTTGTAATCGCGCTACTTATGGCAAGCGAGTTTGGTAATGCGCCCTCTACTTGGAATTTAGTCCAAGCACTTAAGCTGCCATTATGAAAATCGTCACTTAAAATCACGGTTGCCGTTGCAACGTTAATAGCGGTCAGTGAAAAAACAATTCCAAAGATAGTTAAGAATGAAATTATTAATAGGAATACTTTTTTCTTCATTTT
>CAWAKC010000001.1:0-616389 GCA_963782525.1 Candidatus Bathyarchaeota archaeon | reverse complement strand
GCCCGCTGGGATTTGAACCCAGGATTCTCGGCTCCGGAGGCCGATGCCTTAATCCGTGCTAGACTACGAGCCCACACGCCAAACAAACATGGCTTGCTGATTTAAAGCTAACTTATTCTTGCATGAGTTCCTGGTCTATCCACCAAGCCTTCTTCTTGCCTGATCGTTCGCCCGCATAGTATTCGATTATGGATTTGCCGATTTGTTTTTTGCTGTTTTTTTGGATTTTCTGCAGGCGGTTTAGGATGAGCCAGCGGTTGGTTTTAACGTAATCGGCCAGTTCTGGCGTAGTGGCTGACTTGTAGTGCATCAGATACTCCATGATTTTATGGTCTAATTCGTCTAGGCAGAATGCGTAGGGGTCTGTTTTTCCATGTTGGAATGTGAGGATTTCGAGGTCTGATAGGTATTTTCTTATTTGCCCGAATTCTTGTTCGATTTTGCTCATGCGATCTTCGAGGGCTAAGAGTTTGTCGGGTTTGGGGATTTTCTGCAGTTTTTCGCTGATGGCTTCTCGGATGAAGGTGCTTCTGTCGCCTTCGGGAATGCGCAGTGACATTTCTTGGAAGACTTCCTCGGGTAGTTTCACCGTTACTATTCGGGTTTCACTCATGCAGGCTACTCTCAAGCGTCATATGCTTCTTTTATTATTTCATAGTTTCTCTAAGTGAAGAGAGAACGCCGTCAGACGAATCATTTTTTGATGCCGACAAAACCCATAATGTTTTATTAGGCTCGCTCACAGAATACTCCGCACGGTGACTTGTGTGATTGATTGGTCGCAAAAAGAGTTACTTATCTTGGCTTTTGACCATCGAGCGTCTTTCCTAGAAAAAATGTTCGGAATAAAAGGTCGTCAACCAACCCCCGAAGAAAAAAAGCAAATCGAAGAATACAAAAAAATAATTTTTGAAGGCTTCCGATTAGCCACAAAGAAGAGCGTACCCAAAGAAATCGCGGGATTGCTAGTTGATGAAGAATTCGGCACAGGAGTTCTGCGTGAAGCAAAGAAAGAGAGCTTAATGTTCGCTATGCCCGTAGAAAAATCGGGTCAAGACGAATTCGACTTCGATTACGGCGAGAAATTTGCCGAACACATCGAAGAATTCGATCCAACCTTCGTGAAGGTGCTTGTTCGCTACAACCCTGAAGGCGACGCAGCCATGAACAAAAGGCAGCTTGAGCGCCTAAAGAAACTAAGCGACTACTTAGCAAAGAAAAAGCGAACTTTCCTCTTCGAATTAATAGTTCCAACAACAGTAGCGCAGCTGGCAAAATTGGGCGGGTCAAAAGAAAAGTACGACCAAGAACTGCGCCCCAAACTAATGGTGGACAGCATCAAAGAGATTCAGGATGCAGGCGTAGAACCATCCATTTGGAAACTCGAAGGCGTCGACAAACCAGAATCGGCCAATGCAGTCGTTAAGCAGGCGCAGAACGGTGGAAGAAAAGTCGGTGTCATCACTTTAGGACGTGGCGAATCCAAAGAAAAAGTCCAAGAATGGCTTAAAGTCGGCGCAAAAATCCCCGGCATCATCGGGTTCGCGGTTGGCAGAACCATATTCTGGGATCCATTGGCAGAGTACAAAGCAGGCAAAACCACAAAGAAAGAAGCCACTGAAAAAGTTGCTCAGAACTACCAAGAATTCGCGGCGCTGTGGCGAAACGAATGCAAAGGCAAGGAGATAAAGAAATGACCTCACTAAGGTCACTATCGCCATCTCTCACAAGAATCACCACTGCCGGAGCAGTAGGTGCAGCCCTTCATATCGGCAAAGGAGACCCAGACAAAGTCGACCAAACTGCATTGGATTTCTCAAGGGCAGTCCTCAACCAAACCGAGGTTGATGGAGAAGTCATCTGCTGCGAAGGACCCAAAGACAACGCTCCAGCCTTCAGCTACATGGAAAAAGTCGGCACAGGCAACGGACCAAAAGTAGAATTCATCATTGATCAAGTAGATGGTACAACTGCAACATCCAAAGGAAAAAAAGACGCCATCTCAGCGTTGTGTTGTGCTCCTGCTGGGTGCCTAAAGGTTCTGCCAGATGACGGCTACTACTTCAAAGTTGCAACTGACGGCATAGCTAAGGGAAAAATCAGCCTTGACATGTCTGTCGAAGAAATCGTGCAGACGATAGCTAAATTGAAGCATCGACCTTTGGCAAACTTCACTGTGATTATGCTTGAACGTGAAAGACACAATGAATTGCTTGCACAACTAAGAAAGATGGGTGTACGAATCATTCTCATAGCCGACGGCGACATCGGAGGCTCCATCGTCACATGCTTACCTGATTCAGGGGTTGACCTGCTCATTGGTGCAGGCGCAGGAGCAGAGGCAACAATCGCTGCGGTTGCAGTGAAATGCCTCGGCGGAACTATGCTGGTTAAGGTCTGGAAGGACAAAAAAGACGACGCCAAACGAATGGATCGATTAACAGCCGCAGGAGTCGACATCAATAAAACCTACACTGAAGAAGAGTTAGCGAAAGGTAAGGAAATGATTTTTGCAGCCTCAGGCGTTACAAAAGGCGAAATGCTTGACGGCGTTAGGTTCACTGCTGGCGGTGCAGTCGTCCAATCGATATGCACAAGGTTACCCAGCGGCACTCTTGAATGGTCAACGACCAACCTGAAATTCAAAGACCACCCAGTCTATAAACAAATAACCTAAAGCCTTTTTTTAGGGCAAATTTTTTGCTCTTATTTTAAAAAAGTAATGGACTATTAAATGTGGGTATGTTCGTGTTCTTCGGTTGCGACTGGTTGACCTGATAATTGTGCCAGTTTGAGGTACCTTTGCTCAGCAATTTCATGCAGTTGCTTTCGCAGGTCTTCTCCAACCAGATTTTTCTTCTTAAGCAAAGCGGTTTTTTTCGCTAATTCCTCATCGCCAAGTCCCCTGAACCAGTTTTCAAAGTCGCCTCGCTGCATATGGAATTCTACAGCTAACACATCAGCTTTTTCAAGCTTGTTGGCGAAATCCCGTAGGCTATGTGCATGTAGATTTAGGGGTTTTCCAAACGTGACGTAGAAGTTAAACGCTTTATCATGTGGCGCATACGCGATTATTGACGCAGCTTTTTCTTTAGTTATCTCGGGTATGCCTAATGCATGTTTTCCTTTCTCAGTTATCATGAATAGTCCTTTTTCGGGTAAATTCACATAACCCATTTTGATGAGACCTAAAAGGTGCATGTTTACTGGCTGATACTCTCTCTTGGTTTCTTTAGCAATATCCATGGCCTTGAGTGGTTTCTCATTTAGAAGCATGGTTTCCAGTATTTCTTGTTTAATAGACGATAAGCTCATTTTAAGCACCTGCAGTAAGGCTATGTAAAACGGTCTAATCAAACTTTTCCTTAAACTTTTCTTCTAAAAGCATCAGGGGTTGGTGGATTTTGAGCGGTTGGGTCGGGATAAGTAAAGCTTTAGTACAGAGGTTCATAATTCTAAATGATAAATGGTGACGTTACGACATGAAGATTGCCGTTTTTGTTTACGAGTATCCACCAAAAATCGTTGGTGGACTGGGCACTTACGCTGCTGAGATCACACGTAAGTTTGTTCTAAACGATCATGACGTTACAGTTTTCACAATGAACGATGATGCCGGTTCCTTGCCTACTAGGGAGATTTGGCGCGGCATAGAAATCCACCGTCCCCTCCACTTAGACGTGTCTGATTCGTTGCCTGACGTAATCGCTGAGGACATAAGAAAATGGGGCAGAGGCATTCATCTGTTCGGTAAACTGATGGTTTACAACTACCTGTCAGCCGCAAAACTGGTTAACGAACTCATCAAGAAAGAAGGCATGAAATACGATATCGTTGTGGCGCACGATTGGCTCTCAGCTATGGGTGGTATCACAGTTAAACGTGAAACTGGAATGCCGCTGGCTTTCCATGTCCACTCAACAGAGAAAGGCAGAACTTTAGGAACAGGTTCAAGCGTAGTCAGCAACATAGAGTTGCGTGCTGGTAACATGGCTGACTTAGTTGTCACAGTTTCTTATGCAATGAAAGATGAGTTGGTCCAGCTGGGTTTTCCTAAAGAAAAGATTCAAGTTAGCTACAACGGGGTTGACCCGCAAAAGTACAATCCTGAAAAGGTGTCCAAGGAAAACATCCAAAAAATCAAGGCGAGATACGGCATAAAAGAAGACGAGTTAATGATTCTTTTTCTCGGGCGCCTTGTCATGGTTAAAGGTGTTGACAAATTGATTATGGCGATGCCCCATATCATCTCCAAGATTCCAAAAGCCAAATTAGTCATCGTAGGCGTTGGCGACTTACAGGAATATTTAACCAACCTAACCAAGATGACAAAGCTAGATGAATACGTCAAATTCTGCTTTGACTTCATACCAGAAGAAGAACGCATTCAACACTACGCAGCCTGTGACATCGCAGTTTTCCCAAGCCACTACGAACCCTTCGGTATAGTTGCCCTCGAAGCCATGGCAATGGAAAAACCAGTTGTCGTTGGTGCAGCTGGGGTTAGCGGCATGCGGGAAATCGTAATTTGCTGCGGAGAAGAGCAATGTGGCTACCACATTGACCCCAATAATCCTTCCGACATAGCATGGGGCGTCATCAGCGCACTAGAAAGCCCTGAAAAACGAAAAATGCTGGGCAAGAACGGTAGGAAACGTGTCTTGGCAGAGTTCACTTGGAGTAAGATTGCCCAGAAAACCGTGGAGCTCTACGAATCAGTCATAAAACGGTAACTGATTTGCCTGACGACTTTGATTTAAAACGTCGAGTAGCACGAGAAGCCGCGACCCTTCTCTATTTTGGAGCTGAAAAAGAGTACAAGCAAGCTAAAGAGAAAGCAGCAGAAACCTTCGGGGTTCATTTTTTACCTTCTAACCTTGAAGTTGCTTTGGAGCTAGACAAAGTTGCTGAGGAGAATGAGGGTGCAAAGCGGATGGATCGTTTGATCCAGATGCGCAGGGAAGCGCTTGAGGTTATGTGTCTTCTGTCGAGGTTTTGCCCTGTTTTGATTGGGAGTGTTTGGCGAGGAACGATTAAACAAGGAAGTGACATTGACATCGCAGTTTACGCAGATGAGCCAGAGGATATTGTTAATGTTCTCAAGGCTGATGGCATGAAGATTTTGAAGACTGCTTGGACAACGGTGAACAAACGCGGAGCAACTTTGGAGTCGTTCCACATCTACGCTGAAACCTTAACTGAACACGGACTTGAAATTGTGGCTCGCAGCCGAGAGGAAGCAAGAAAAAAACGCAAGTGTGAAACTTTCGGTGATGAACTTAAAGGTTTAAGCGTTAAAGAACTTAAAAAAGTCCTCGAAAAAAACCCACCCCAGAGGTTTATTCCAGCATAATTCTCGCCAAAAACTGTTTTTTCATCAAAAAAGAAAATAAATGACCCCTTCAAATACTATTTTGTAGACTGATGCAAGATGGCAATCGATAAAAAATCCATCAAAAAAATCTTTCCTCATCTCTACGAGGAACTCGAAAACGGAGAAGTCAAAGTTCCTATAAATGCCGTGCGTAAAAACCCGTTAGAAGCTGAGGAAGAAGCAGTTGTTGGCGAAGTTGGCGAAGAATGTGACTGCACCGAAGAAGAGTTTACATCCCATACAGAGACGCCTGATAAACTGCGTCATTTTAACCCATCCGCCGTAGATTTTATTCGTCGGTGCGATACAGAAGCGCAAGCGGAAGAGATCATTGCTTACTTGCAAAAGAAGGGCGAAATAACAAAAGAAGTAGCCGAGCAAATGCGTTGCCAGCTGAAGCAGGATGGCGTGAGAAGTTTTGGTCCTAAAAAAGAAGAGTACCATTACTTCAAAGAAGGCGGTCTCTACTAAACCATTTTCAACCCTTCCAGCCAAAAGAACCCGCCCTCACTTTATAGAGGTAGGCTATATCTTTCTAAGCAGTTGAGTTTGCGCTTGTTATGACCGTTTTTTTGGTCGGAAAATTAATAAGTTCATAGTTAATTGTACAAATGTGTAACATAGGTGATTATTATTGGCGAACATTAAAGTTGGAATTAACGGTTTTGGAAGAATCGGAAGACTACTCTACAGAGCGGCAATCGAAAAGAACGCAAATATTGATTTTGTAGCCATAAATGACTTGGCAGATGCAAAAGCTAACGCTCATTTGCTCAAGTACGACTCCGTACACGGACACTTCCCAGGAACAGTTGAAGTAAAAGGCAACGACCTGGTCGTCAACGGAAAAGACCTCAAGTGTCTTAGTGTAAAAGACCCTGCACAACTCCCATGGAAAGACATGGGCGTCTACTTAGCAGTTGAATCCACAGGCTTATTCACTAACCGTGAAGGCGCAACCAAACACCTCACAGCTGGAGCCAAAAAAGTCCTCATCTCAGCCCCAGCAGAAAACCCTGATGCAACAATCGTTTTAGGGATAAATGATAAAACATACGACCCAGAAAAACACAATATCCTCTCGAACGCAAGCTGCACAACAAACGGCTTAGCACCCATAAGCAAAGTCCTCTCAGACAACTTTGGATTAGAAAAAGCCCTCATGACCACCTGCCACAGCTATACAAACGATCAGAAAATCCAAGACATAGTCCATAAAGACCCAAGACGCGCAAGAGCAGCAGCAATCAACATCATCCCAACCAGCACGGGCGCGGCCAAAGCAATCGGCTTAGTCTTGCCAAGCTGTGCAGGAAAGATGAACGGTTATTCGCTGCGTGTCCCAACCCCAGACGTATCTATAGTTGACTTAGTTGCAGTCCTAGGAAAAGAAACAACTAAAGCTGAAATCAACGCGGCTATGAAGAAGGCAGCGGAAGGCGAACTTAAAGGCATATTGCAATACACTGAAGATCCAATCGTAAGCACAGACGTTCTCCACAGCACATACAGCAGCGTCTTCGATGCAGACTTAACCATGGTTCTTGGCGAGAAAAGCAACTTCGTGAAGGTCTTCGCATGGTATGACAACGAATGGGGCTTTAGCAACCGCATGGTTGACTTCATCGAAATGATTGGCAAAAAAGCCAAACTCTAAAACTAGATTAAACACTGATTCATCCTTTCTTTTCTTTTTTTAAAAAATAAGAGAAGTGACTAGCATGGCAAAATACAAGACATTAGATGATTTTGACGTTAAAAACAAAGTAGTTTTGGTCAGAGTTGATTTTAACTCTGAAATCGACCCCCAAACAAAGAAGGTCACAAGCGACGTGCGAATAAAAGCCCACGCTGAATCAACGCTCAAAGAACTCGCTGAAAAAGGCGCCAAAACTGTCGTTCTCGCTCACCAAGGCAGAAAAGGAGACCCTGACTACACACCCCTAAAAGAACACGCTGAAATCCTTGGCAAAATTCTCAAGTGTCCAGTAAAATATGTCGATGACATCTTTGGCGACAAAGCCAAAGCAGCAATTAAAAATCTGCAGAGCGGAGAAATCCTTGTCCTCGAAAACGTTCGCAGCTGGGATAAAGAAACCAAGAGCATGACTCCTGAAGAAGCCAGCAAAACAGAGCTTGTCCAAAATCTCGCTCCATTGGTAGATTTGTTTGTTAATGACGCATTTGCCGCTGCCCATCGTGGACACGTAAGCATGGTTGGATTCACCGCAGTTTTGCCCTCCGCAGCTGGACGCATAATGGAACGTGAACTTAAATCTCTAAGCAAAGCACTCGAAAAACCTGAAAAACCATCGGTCTATGTTATGGGTGGAGCAAAAGCCGACGATTCACTAGAAATTAGCAAGTACGTTTTGGGTAATGGTATCGCAGATTATGTGCTTACAGGCGGTGTTACTGGTCAATTGTTCTTGGCAGCTAAAGGCTTTGATTTGGGTAAGGGAAACATGACCTATTTGGCAAAGAAAGAGTTGACTGGTTTGATTCCCGGCATTAAAGCGTTAGAGGAACAGTTCGGCGATAAAGTGATGGTTCCGTTTGACTTCGCGTTAGATGTTAACGGCAAACGCAAAGAAATCTCAGTCAGCAAACTCCCAACAGATAACTCCATCATGGACATCGGCGGTAAAACCGTTGAATCATACGGAAAAATCATTGCCAATGCCAAATCTATCGTTGTCAGCGGACCCATGGGCGTCTACGAAAACAAAGAATTCAACTACGGAACTAAAAAAGTCTTCGAAGCAATCGCAAACAGCAAAGCCTTCTCGTTGGCAGGCGGCGGAAACACCATCGCAGCCATCCAAGAATATGGGTTAACCAAAAAAATCGGTTACATAAGCACTGCAGGCGGAGCACTTATAGAATTCTTAATGGGTAAGAAGCTTCCAGGGGTTGTGGCTCTGGAAACGGCGACTACAACAAAGAAAATCTAATTTTTCTTTTTTTATTGTTGAAAAAGTGAAAAAGTTGGTTTACCAAAAAGCGTTTTTGCTTTTTAGTTTAGTTGTTTGCCGCAGTTAGGGCAGAACTTGACGTTATCTTGCACTACTTTTCCGCATTGTGGGCAGACTCTTGTAGGTGCATAAGGTGCTTGTTGTGGTGGTCCATAGTATGGTTGCTGGGGTGGTGGACCATATTGCTGCTGAGGTGCTCCTGCACGTATTGGTTTGTAAACAAGTGCCAAGATGCCGCCGATGAAGTCGAGAATTGACCATCCCCCGATGATCGAGAACACCAAGATGAGGGCTCCCCATTTGGAGTGTTCAAGGGGATTGGCTTTTAGTCTTTGAGCTGCAACGATGACAACTATGGAGCATATGAGAATCCAGATTCCTAATCCGCCAATGACTGCGAAGCCGAATCCGAAAGTGACAGCGCCAACAAGTGCACCAAACCCGATTAAGACTAAGGCACCTAAAACGCCTAGTATTCCACCTATCATCGATAGCCAATAGGCTGCGGTTGGTTGGTTTTGAACTTGATTCTGTTGATACATTTTTCTTCCTCTTTTTTAATCTCCATTGTTTGGTTGAGGGTGTATAAAACATTTGTTCGCGCCAAGTCGCCTTGAATTTGATGACGGGATAATTTTGATTACTGGAGCGATGGAAGCGATTTTTTCCTACAAGCCCCTTTTATTTATACTCTTAAAGTTACCCTTTTAGAGGGAAAGAATTTGGCTCAGACTCTGGTAGATAGCTTTTAGGTCTTTGGCGATGTTGTCTGGTTTCTGTTTGCTTTCCCTGAGGTCTTTTAGTTTGTTGAATTGTGAAGGAACAAAGACGGTTTTTAGTCCTGCCTGTTTGGCGCCTTTGATGTCTTCGTTTGGGCTGTCTCCGATGTAAACGGCTTCGCATGCTTGGATTTGGAGCCTATTTAGGGCTTCTTGGAATATGTGTTCGCTGGGTTTTCGCCAGCCTACCTCTTCCGAAACAACAACAGTATTAAAAAATTCGCTGATTCCCATTTTTCTTAGGCTCTTGTAGATGACTGGCGCGTAGGTGAAGTTGGAGATTAAACCTACTTTGCCCTGTGCTTTGGTTTCGCGGAGCAGCTTTTTTGTGCCTTCCCTAAGCTCAAGAGTTTCTATAAAATCTTGAAAAAAAACGTTCAAAGCAGCCTTAATGTGACAGTCTTCAGTTGACACTTCAAAGCCTAAATTTCCCAAAGCTTCTGCCACCCAGACTGAGTTAGTCACTTCCCGCAGTTGTCCGTAGCGTACTTTGCGGTATTTCTCATGTGCCAAATCATAAGCGTCTAAAAACCTATCCTTGGCTACATCGAAACCCTCAGTCACCAGCGTCCGATGAAGGTTCAGTTTTGATGCTTCCATCGTATAGTTTCTGCAATTAACCAAGGTGCCGATATAATCAAAAATGACTGCTCTACAGACCATTTAAATTCACTTTTGGGATTTTGCTGCTTTTTTGATTTGCGCCATCATTTTGCCCACGGCGGTTTCCAACAGTTTTTCTGGGTTGCCGATTGCTGCTTCAACTTTCGGGTCATAGGGGATTGCGCCAAGGTACCTTAGCCCCAACTTCTCGGTTGCCACTTCAACTGCTTTTGCGTTGTCCATCTTCATGTTCTCAACTATCCCGATTACAGGCATCTTTAGCTCACATAGCAAAGCAACCTGTTTTTTGACGACTTCAAATGCCAAAAGCGACGACGTAGTGATAATCAAGAATTCTAAATGTTCAACCAGTCGTACTAAATCCAAAACTGCATCGCCGATTCCAGGCGGCATGTCGATAATCAGAAAATCAAGACTTCCCCATTGGGTAACAGATAAGAGTTCGATCAATGCGTTTGAAACGTCCGCACCACGCAACGGAGCAGGGTTATCCCCAACAAAATAAACAAGCGACATGTACGCAAAGCCGTCAACGATTGGTGGGACCAGGCCTTTTTCTTCTTTAGGCTGCACATTTGCCGAAACGCCAAGAATTATGTGCGTCGATGGACCCGTGAAGTCTAAATCAAATAAGCCAACCCTGCATCCTTCTTTAGCAAGCGACAACGCTAAAGCACTTGCAACCATACTCTTGCCTACGCCACCTTTGCCGCTGGAAATGGCAATAACTCGGTTTATTTTGCTTAAACGTTGGTTAATTACGCTTGACCGCGGGTCAATCATCTTATTTGGCTCCTTTTATGTCCTCAAGCCAAACACCGCGTCCGGTTACTATCTCAAAGTCGGGGCTGCCGCATTTTGGGCACTTGATAAAACTGTGTGCGGCTTCAGGAACAAAATGGATGGCTTCGGCGGTGGCTTTGTCGAGTTTTTTTAGGTTGAATTGCCAAGTGGTGGCGCAGACTCTGCATTTTAGCGTTGACTTGGCTTTGAGAATGTGGAATTTGGTGTTCTTAAAGAGCTCTGGTTTCAATTGGGTGAGGGCAAATCGTAGGATGGGTGGTTCAATCTGTTGGAGCTCGCCGACTTTGATGGTGACTTCTGTAACTTCCTTTAATTTTTCCTGTTCCGCAACTTGCTTGGCGGATGCGAGGATTGCTTCAGCGAGCGCCCATTCATGCATAAATTAACTTAGGCTTTAAGCAAGAATAAAAGAATATTGTAGCCAACCCATTTGAATCCTATTGGTCGCTCTTTTCAGAAACTCATAGATGTTAGGTAAAGGAGGAAAATTAACTTTGATTGAAAGGATCTTTTCAGAGATTCTAAGTGCATCCTGATGAGTTTTTCTCGTCTAAAACCACGTTTTTTGGTCCTGCAAGCTTCTTTTCCAGAGCAATTGCCCTCGCTGCAACCTTATCAGCTTCAGCCTTAACCGTTGCGTCTTTGATTTCTTCTTTGCGTTTCTCGTTTGACTTCAAGATTAGCCTAAGGAACTCTGAGTCGTAACTTTTAAGCAAAAGTTCGGTGTTAGGGATAAGGCAGTGCCCGCGGATTACTCCCGGGAACATGACTGGCCTATCAAAACGCTCTTTATGAGTGTCTTCGAGGAAATCCACTGTTTCATCGAATTCGGCGTCGACAGCCCTTGAGATTCGGTGCATTTCTTGGAAGCATGCAATCATCCAAGCACGGTAGGTGGTTTCGAATAGTTTTGCCAATTCGGTTTCGCGGCAGCTTTTGAGGACCTTGACTCTGAGTCCTAGCTTCTCGAAATGGACTTTAGCAGCTTTTGATGCAGCTGCGTCAGCGCCGCCAACATATTTGGTCCAACGCTTCATTTCCCAAACCATATGCTCAACGTTTATGTGAACGCCGCGGGCGGGCGAATTGGCGACAAGGCATTTGCAGGATGCAGCGACTTTGAGTGTGGTTCCGGGTGGAACAGTGCTGTTAATGATTACGAGTTTGGGCTTATACTGATCAACGTAGCCTTTGATTATTTCAGTGAATTTTTCTGGGCTACCGCATGGAAGGCAAACTTGCAGGGTGTCCACTTTGGCTGGAATGTTTTCTTTGATTTGGTCCAGTGCTTTCATTTTTTCCATGTCTAAATCTAAACCATAAACCGAGAATTTTCCTTTAGCTTCACCATATAATGTGAAGAGGGTGTGGCCTATCTCACCTAATCCAATAATCAAAACGGTTTCTTTAGCCAAAGCATGCCACCATCATTGGAGAACTCAAGTTAATGTTAAACTATTTAAATCTGGAGCTCGAAAGGACAAGCATGCAGAATCCAAAGAAAGGCACCGGCATCATAACAGGCGCAAATGTAGAGATAGGCAAAGATGTATCCATCTGGAACTATGTTGTGATCGGAGACGGCACCAAAATCGGCGACGGCACCATGATTGGGAGCTTTGTTGACATCGGCAAGAACGTAGTTTTAGGCAAAAACTGCAACATACAGGCACACGTAACCATCTCTAATGGCTGTGTCTTAGGCGACAACGTATTCATCGCGCCAAACAGCAGTCTGCTAAACGACAAGTACCCAAAAAGCAGCTACCTGACTCCGCCAATCATTAAAGAAGGCGCTGCAATTGGCGGAGGAGTCACAATCCTTCCAAACGTTACTGTAGGTGAAAAAGCCGTTGTTGGCGGAGGAAGCGTTGTAGCTAAAGATGTGCCGCCTAAAACCGTTGTGGCTGGCACACCCGCCAAAAAGGTCATGTCTTTGGAGGCATACGAAACCAAGCGCGAAGCCTTCCTAAAGGAACAGAGAAAGGTGCAATAATGAAAATTTGGTATGACGCCTGCACAGGCAAGCATACAAGATATGGTGTTGCAATTGGTAAGCGTCTTAGGAAATCGGGGCATGAATTTATTTTCACAACCCGAGAACACCCAGACACAGTTGCGCTTGCCAAAATTCTTGGAGAAGAACCTATCGTCGTAGGCAAATACAACCCATCAACACTTATCTCGAGGCTTGAAGAGAGCGCTGAACGCATAATTCAGTTCGCAAAACTCTTCAAAGACAACCGACCAGACATCGCTATTGCACACCAATCAGTTGAGCTCTGTCGCACAGCCTTTGGCTTAGGAATCCCCATAATTCTAACCGCCGATACACCCCACGCTTTAGCCACCAACAGGCTAACGATACCGTTTGCTCATACAGTGGTGGTTTCGGAAGCTTTGCCTAAAAGCTTCACCCGGACCTACTGCGCAAAAAAAAATGTCGTTTCCTTCAAAGGCGTTGATGAAGTTGCATGGATTAAAGATTTTAAGCCCGCAAAAATGGCAGGTTTGAAGAAGCCCCTGATAGTGGTTAGGCAGATAGAAACTAAAGCAGCTTACGCAGGTGGAAAGCAAGACAACGCAAAAACTTTGGCAGATAATCTTGCGTCACTGGGAAACGTGCGTTTAATCGAGCGGTACAATGAAGAAAGCAATGCTTTTGGGGTGAAGGCTGACTTTGAAGATTCGGTGAGTTTGGTTGCGAACTCTGATTTAGTGGTAAGTTACGGGGGAACCATCGCCAGGGAAGCTGCGTTGCTAGGGGTTCCAAGCATAGCAATCTCCGACATGGCAAGAACTTACGTGAACACCTATTTGGAAAAGAAGGGCTTCCCCTTGTTAATAACAACCGAACAGCGAGTTCTTGCATACGCCGAGAAGAATTTGGGCAAACGATTTAACGTAAAAGAAAAACTAGCAGAATTAGAAAACCCTGTTGATGTTATCGAGAAAGTCGTTGAAAACATAAAAACTAAGCAGGCGTGACCTCAATATTGTCTTCAGTTGCAATGTGAAACTTTTCCGCTGCGCTACCTTGGTTTAGCGCTATTTCCAGAAAACCATGGCTACCTATCAGAGCTATGGCTTCTTGAGGTTTAGTTTGTGCATAAGTTTTGCCAAAGGACAACTTTAGAGAAAACTTTGGAAGTTTTACGTTGACTGTTTTTGCTTGAGCAATTTCTTTGTGGCTAATGTTTGTGATTATGTTACCAAAGCTATCTACGTACAATACTTCGCCGGTTAATGTCCCATTACTTGATTTTAAGCGGGCAAACCCAGGCATAACTATGTTGGTTATTTCTGGTCCAAACTCCTCAGGCTTCACGCCCATATCCAGATAAGCTGTCGCAGGCGCAAAAATATCCCTGCCGTGAAATGTGCTTGAAACTTCTATCCGCATAAACTTTGGATTAGTAAGTTCGTAAGTGTGCTCAATTTCCATGTTTTGTGCCGCTAACATCAAAACGCCGTTGTCTGGTCCAACCAAAAAACACTGCTTAGTCTGCACTAAAATAGCGTCTCTATCTGTGCCCACACTAGGATCTACAACTGCCAAATGTACGGTGCCTCTGGGAAAGTAAGGTGCCGCTGAAGCCAGCATGAAAGCGCCCATCCGAATGTTGAATTTTTGAACATCATGCGTTACGTCGATTATTGTTGCCTTTGGGTTTATGGTTAATATGGCACCTTTCATCTCTGCCACATATGGGTCTTTTAACCCAAAATCGCTGGTTAACGTTATCATTGATTATTAGCCGCCGTGGACAACTGGAACAAAAACGATTTCATCCCCGTCGCTCAATTTAGTTTCATACCCGCTTAAAACGCTGATTTCTCTGCCGTTAACAAGTATTAGTGAGTTTGACCTTGAATCGTTAAGTTCCTGGTCGCTAAACGTATGCTTTAACTCTGGGATTTCTTGGCTGATTTTTTCAAGCACCCCCTTTACTGAGATGTCTTCCTGGAAATTGATTGTTAACTGTGTTTTTCCTGAAAGATGGCGCAGCGCACCGATGAATTTTACAGTTAAAGGCACTAATCTTCACACTTAAAATATAGATTGAAGTTGTTGTTAAAAATTTAGCTGAAACTTTCAAACTTTTCCTGCGTTAAAGTTTCCACGATGTCGGTTGCGATGTCCACGATAGAATCTGCCTGTTTCATCATGGCGTCACCATTCACTTCTTCTAGCTGCGATAACTGCTGAACGATAGTTTCGATTTCAATTAGAAAACGCAGAACAGAATCGTTTGTGGCAGGATTTTTGGTTACTTCCTCGCGGATGAGTATTTCGATGAAGGCGGGCTCGCCAAGGCTGTAGTAAATAGCGTTTCGGGCTTTCCGTATAGCTTCAACAACTAAGCCTGGAGCCATGTACGGGATTTTTCGTGCTGCTTCTAATTCAGCTTTGGCTTCACGAAGGTACCGAAGTGCCCAACCTTTCCTGTACTCATCCATCATTCAGGTTTCTATCCAGATTTACTCTGTTATTTCTTCTTCTTGATCCATATCCGATTCAGCTGCTGAGCTAGCTTGAGCGAGCGCGAGAGTGCGTGTTATGTAACCTGCAGTTTGGTTTCTTATGCGCGTTGTCGTTCCTTTTGTTAACTCAACTACTGCGTGTTTGTTTTCGTCAAAGCTTGTGTTGAATTTGCTTGGAAACTGCTTCATCAGTTCTTTGCCCAGTTTTTTAACTTGATCAGTCTTTACTTTTCCCAGTTGGTATTCCTCCAAATTTACCGATTATAGTTTTCTCCGAGCTATAAAAGCGCTGGAGCAACTCTCAATAGATGAGGGGCTTAATTTAAGTTTACGCCTTAGAGCTGTGAATTAAGTGACCGATAGGCTATGAGGTGAACGGGGTAGAAAAAAATGTTGCGTTCAGTTTACTTTTATGTTGAAGAATGATTCAAAGTTTCTGATTATCTGCTCAGCAACTTCTTCTTGCTGCATTTTTTTGATTTCAGCCACTGCTCCAACGACATTGTGTATGTATGAGGGTTTAGTTAATTGTCCATTGAAGGGTTGTTTCCAGTAGGTGACTGGTCCATCGGTTTCAGTTAATAAGTTGGTTATCGGGGTTTTGTCGATGACTTCTCGGATTCCGTTGGAGTATGTTGCGGGTGGGCCTTCTGTGATGAAGTAGCCGTTGTCGAGTGCTTTGGATAGGGCACTCATGGGGTGGCTAAACCAGTGTAGAAGCACACGTTTAAGGTTGTATGAGGGGAGAGTTTCCACAACTACGTCTGTGGTTCCACGGGAATGAATGATTACTGGTAGCTCTAAGCTCTTCAGCTAACCGGAGCATCTTATCAAAAACCATAGTTTGCTTTTCCCAAACTGTTTCGTACTTGCAGTCTAATCCGATTTCGCCGATGGCTTTAACGACACCTTTCTGTTTTTGTATGAAATCTATGGTTTCTTGAAGTTCCTTTTCTTCAATAACGTTTACGTTCCATGGGTGGATTCCTAAAGCGGGGTAGACAAGATTTGGGTATTGCTCGGCCAGTTTTATGTCGTTTTGACAGGTTTTGAGATCCATTGAATTTGTGACTAAGGCGATTACGCCTGAGTTTTTTGCGTCCGCTATTAGTTCTTCAATGTGGCCGGTGTATTCGGTATCTGAGAGGTGAACATGGGCGTCTATTAGCTTCATTTTTCTCTGCGCTATATTCATGCTTGATGGTTTTATAATTTTTCTTTCCACAAAGGGCTACTTTATGGTTAAGAGCTATTTAGAGAAAAAAATGGATAACAAAGGTTAAATATTGCCTTAAAGAGAAAAAGAAGCTGCAGAGATGTCGATATGACTGAATTAGAAATAGCAGTAGCTCCCATGCACAGATTATGCAAAAAAGCAGGCGCTGACAGAGTATCTGAAGCAGCAGCAAAAGAACTCGCAAAGGCACTAGAAGATATCGGCGTAAAAATCGCCAAAGAAGCACTCGATTTTGCGATGCATGCTGGAAGAAAAACCATCAAAGCGGAAGACATAGAAATCGCCGCTAGAAAAATCATGGGAAAATAAGTAAGCTCATAACTTAACCTTTCTCCCTTTCTTCTTTTTTGTTTAAAAACTAGTTTTTGCCATACTATTGACATTATAATTACCGATTCGACCGCTTCCCTTAGGAGTTAGGCCGTTGCTGATGAATCCCACAAAAACTGGAAGTATTCTCGTGCAAACCCCACTAAACCGACATGGTTGCTCCAGATGACGAGGGTTGGTTTGTCTTCGCCCAAAAAAAGCATGGCTTCTTTGCCATCAGCGATAACGCCTCCACCGAACATGTGATCACGGGTGCGTAGCTCGCTTAAGCCTGGGAATTTTCTTAGGAAAAGCCAATCTTGTTTTTTACCTGCCGCCATCAACTTCACACTAACCGTTTTTTTCAAACCGCTACCAAGCAAGGGTTCAGCTAGGGCAATCACGGGTTTTGCAAATTCTGGTGCAGCTATCACGATTTCCAAGGAGGCTTTTTTGAGAACCTCTTCGAGCTTAGATAGAACCGCTTGTTGACCTCGCAGAATCAGCATATCTGTGCGTTCGACGAGTTCGCGTTTTTCGTAGAGGGGTTGGAGGTTTTCTGCGACGGTGTTTTCCCAGTTCAGGTACTTGTCTTCTAGCCGCAGTTTAGTGAACCTTGTCGCTTCCAAGGGTGGGACCGGATAGTACTTGAAGGGTCGGGTTTCGCTGCTTTTGATCCAGCCTTTTTCTTTGAGGGAGTTTAGGACTTCGTACATTTTGCTGTAAGGCACTGTTGCTTGTTGGCTGATCTCCATCGCCGTCATTTGCCCTCCTTCCAGCAGCACTATGTAAGCGTCGATTTCGTAGGCGTTTAAGCCCATTTCGCGCAAGGCATCCCGTGTGTTCTCGTTTATTGACATGTTTTCCCCTCAATCACCTTAGGAAACGTCTGGAAACCTTATTATCATTACTTCTGCACTTAAGCACTTCGAAATTAACGCTTACATGCAAGAAGGCTAAAAACGACATGAAAGACATCAAACCAACAAGAAGCATCTGTCCCGAATGCCTAAAGGCAATAGACGCCACAATCTACGAAGACAATGGAAAAGTTTTCATCAAAAAAACCTGCCCTGAACACGGGCCATTCCAAGAACTTTACTGGTCAGATTACGACCAATATCTGCGTGCAGACAAATTCGGTTACGTTGGCGACGGCATGGAGAACCCCCGCACTGAGAAAAAACACGGTTGCCCCTACGACTGCGGTATTTGCCCCGAACACAAGTCACATACTGCCCTAGCAATAATTGACGTTACTAATCGTTGTAACCTAAAATGCCCCGTCTGCTTCGCTAACGCGTCAGCAGCAGGATACGTTTACGAGCCAACAGCCGAACAGATTACAGGTATGCTTGAGAACTTGCACAACAACAAACCCGTTCCTGCAACGGCACTGCAGTTTTCCGGTGGCGAACCAACAATTAGGAACGAACTGTTTGATTTCATTCGAAAGGCGAAGGAAATCGGTTTCAAACACGTAGAAGTCAACACTAACGGTGTTCGAATAGCATCCGACCCTGAATATGCAAAAAAATTGAAGGAAGCAGGCGTCAGCACAATTTACCTGCAGTTTGATGGTTTAACTCCTGATGTTTACAAGTTTATTCGCGGCTTAGACCTGCTTGAAACTAAGATGAAAGCTCTCGAAAATCTGCGCAAAGCAGGATACGACAGCATCGTCCTAGTTGTTACCTTGGTTAAAGGCGTGAACGACCAGCAATTAGGCGATATCATAAAGTTTGCAGCCAAAAACTTTGACCTCATCCGATGTGTCAACGTTCAGCCAGTCTCTCTTTGCGGCAGACTTCCACAGCAAGAAAGAGAAAAAATGCGCATAACCATCCCCGACTTCATGAGTCTGGTCGAGAAACAAACCGATGGCGACATCAAAGTTTCCGACTTCTACCCCGTTCCAGTAGTTGTTCCAGTCTCCAAAGCAGTCGGCGAAATAAAAGACAAAAGATACGTTGAATTCACTGCACATCAACACTGCGGTATGGCAACCTTCGTTTTCATCGAGAACGGTAAAATGACCCCAATTACCCGCTACGGCAACATCGAAAAATTCGTCGGCACACTCAACCAAGTATACCTTGATGCACAGAAAGGCAAAAAGAGCAAAGCAAAACTTCGCCTCATGGGCTCCGCACGACACATAAAATTCAATTTCCTACGCAAATATGTTCTTAAAGTTCTCATGGACGGCGACTACAGTTCGCTGGGCGACTTCGCAAGAAGTGCGTTAATGGTTTCCTCAATGCACTTTATGGATCCATACAACTTTGACCTCGAACGAGTCCAACGCTGCGTCATCCACTATGCCGTGCCAGACGGACGTATAATACCATTCTGTACCATGAACTCTATTCATCGCGCTGAAGTAGAAAAGAAACTTGGCATTCCACTCAAAGACTGGAAAGCGCAACATAAGGTTGAAATAAGCCAACCACAATAAAAATGCAGACAAAAAGAACTAAAGTGAAAAATAATGGGTGGAAAAAAGAAGCTCGGCATAAAGCAGATGGAAAAGCAGCAAGTTAAGACTGATGACGATAAGGCAGCGAAAGATGCCAAGAAGAAAGAAAAAGCTGGACCGCCACAGAGAAAAACAACTATTGGGATTATGGTTCCAGACGCAAAAGACCCTAAAAACGTCAGCGAAATCAAAAAGATGGGTGTCTTAACTCCATATGCAGTTGCAACTCGCTTTGGCATACGCATAAGTGCCGCCAAAGACTATCTCGAACAACTGGAAGCAAACGGGGCAGTTCAACTCGTTTCTGGTAGTCATAACATCAAAATCTACAAGCCTGCAGCTTAAACTGCAAACTTAACTTTTATTTTATAGGTATTTTCTTAATTTGGAGTTTATCTTTGTGAGTTTCCCAGAGAGAGTTTACACATCTGAAGAGGTGAAAGATGCTAAGGCGCTAGTTGACCAAGGCTACAAACACAATCTAATAGTTGAGGGTACGCCTGAGTTCCGAAAGCAAGTAAACCAAGTTCTAGAGCTAATCAAAACTGCAGGGTACTATGACTTTTTGCTTTCCTACATACGGATGGTAATGGAGATCGATGGTATAACCCAGCTTCGGGAGACTGAAGTAGCTATCTGGGCAAACAAATTCGCTGTGGAAAACCCTGTGGACGCTGCCAGCTTATTTATCCAGAAAGCCTTCGCTATGAAAGAGTATTTGGATGGTGAACTCTACTATGGGGGCAGTGCCGAAAAACGTTCTGTTGCAAAACGCATCGAGTTTTTGCAAACACTAAAAGATAAAACCAGCGACAAAGATGTTGAAGCAGAATGTGTGCGGCTGCTTGAAATGTGGAAAGACAGCTCGCTTGCTTTTTAAGCTAACTGGATTTTTATTGTTAAGCCACTTTTAACTTCTTTGAAAAGTTCCAGGTTACTTGTTATTTTTCCCAGAATGCTTACTGGGCTGTAGGGCTGTGATTTGCCATAGAACACGCATAATGCGCTGCCCATCGGCCAGAAAGCAATCGTGCCCTGCTCCACGGTTGGCTTGGCTTTTTCTTCTCCCATCTTAAGGGGAATTTCAAAGTAAACCTCTTCTTTCCAAAGAGCTGCTCTCCCTTCCAATGGAAGTTTGCGGACAATGTAGTCGATGGTTCTTGGTGCAAGGAACCTGACGAGTTCTCCTTCTGCTTCACCTAAGCCTTCGATGAGAAACTTTACTTTTATGCGGGAAACGCCTTCTTCAGTGCTCAAAGGTTCATACTCCTCATATAAAACCCGATAATCCCTGCAAACGGGTGGCTATATAGTGCGTGATGTGTAATTTAACTCTTCACTCAAAAGCGTAATGAGAAAGAGTTACAGGAGATTTAGAACAGTTTCGCCGATGAACTTTACCTGCTCATCGGTAACTCCCGGATGTATCGGCAACGAGAACACTTGTTTTGAGGCTTTTTCGGTTTGAGGCAGTTTGGTGCTTCCAAAGTTTTCTCGGTAGAATGGCATTTGGTGTACAGGATTTATGTAGTAAACTTCGGCGCCGATGCCTTTTTTCTTAAGGCTGTCCACAAGACTATTGCGTTCTTCTTCTGTGCCGTCTTTCAGCCTTGCGGTATAGAGGTACCAGCTATGCAATCTGTCTTTTGTTTCATAGGGCAAATCGAGTTTGCTGTTTTTCTCGAGCCGTTTGGTTAGTTGCTGAGCGTTTTGGCGGCGTTTAGCGATAAAGTTAGGTAACTTTTGCATTTGCACGTTGCCGATGGCGGCTTGCATTTCGGACATGCGGTAGTTTGTTCCAAGCATCAGAGAAGCATACTTAGCTTTTTCCCCGTGAGTACGAACCATTCGGAGGGTTTCAGCGATTTGGTTGTCATTTGTAGTTACAACTCCGCCTTCACCCGTAGTCATGTTCTTGCTTGCATAAAAGCTCCAACAAGCAGCATCAGCAAATGCCCCTGAAGGCTTCCCCTTATAGGTCGTTCCATGGGCTTGAGCAGCATCCTCAACCACTGCCAAGCCGTGTTTTGAGGCTATTTCTCTGAGGGGTTTCATGTCAGCTGAAAAACCGTACAGGTCAACTGGCAATATTGCCTTGGTTTTTTTGGTTAAAGCTTTTTCAACCGCTGAGGGTGATAGGTTGTAGGTTTTGGGATCGATATCTGCGAAAACTGGTTTTGCACCTGCTAAAACAACTGCTTCTGCGGTTGCGACGAAAGTGAAGCTGGGCAAAATAACTTCATCACCCTGCTTAACCCCGACGGCTAAGACAGCAGAGTGCAGCGCGGCGGTCCCAGTGTTAACTGCAACAGCATGTTTAGCACAGGCAAAATCCGCGAAACTCTTCTCAAACGCTAACACTTCGGGGCCTGCTCCAAGACCGCTTGTCAGCATGCCACTTCTTAGGACTTTGACTACTGCTTGGACTTCTTCTTCGCCGATTTTTGGTAGGTTAATGTAAATCAACGCTTTCAGCCTCAGTTCGTTACAATAGGGTTGATTACGGGTATATTTCTGTTACCAAAAACCATGCCCATATTCTCCGATGTATAGACTTCCAGTTTGGAAAAGAATTATTCGATTTTCATTTCTCTTGTTGTTTTATAGTCAACAACGACTCTAATTCCATTTGACCTAAACTGTTCATCCAACTCGTTGTCCCCGGTATCAACCCGTAAACTCTCTAACCGATCCAGCTTGCTCTTGGTCGAAATGACAATAATGTTGTCTAAGCCTACTTGACGGATGACTTTGGAGCTTATCTGTTGGTTCCCTCTGCCGAAAATGAAGCCTTGGCCCCCAATAGGCGTCACAATAATCCTGGTAGGTTTTCCATTTATTGCCTGCAGAATTTGTTTTTCATTCACGTCCTTGGCTATTATTATCTTGTCCTGAAAGAGGTCCACGCCCAAGAGAGTTTTTTTCTGGTCTAAGAGGTCGCCGACGGTTCGGGTGGTGGTTCCTGGACCAACAATGTAGAGGAGGCTGGGTTTCATTTCTTCGATTATGTAGATGGCTATGGCAGCTTGATTTTCTACTTCGTTCTCGGTCATGGGGCTTGCCATCTTGTTGCCCTGAATCAAGTGGGGTTCAAAGGGACTAAGCACGTACCCGTAGAGCCTAGCCGACAAATGCCCCTGCCTAAACTCTGCTTCGTCGACATCCATGACCTCGGCTTCATGCAGCGGCAAATTACCCCACAAATAAGTGACGGAAACTCTGGCGGCTGCTCGCGGGCTCACGGCAAAAACGGCACTGTGCATTTTAACTCCTGTCGGAACACCCAGTACAGGAACATTTAGTCCGATACTTTTCATTATGTCCCGGGTTGTTCCGTCGCCGCCACAGTAAACAAGCAAATCAACCCCGACATCTACAATGGCTTTAGCAATTGTTTGCGTGTCCTCAGATGTCGTTTCCCCTTTTGCTTCTCCGACAACCTTGAAATTAAAACCGCATTTTTCCGCTTGATTCTGCCCCATATCACTTGCCCCGACGATAAGGTTGAGGCTTTTCTTGGCTGGACTTAGTGCGGCGAGGAAGGTTTCTGCTCTTTGTGTGGCGATGGGTTTGGCGCCTAAGGCTAAGGCTTGGTTTAGGATAGCTTTCCCGTCTGTTCCCTTCAATCCGACAGCGCCACCCATGCCTGCGATGGGGTTGATGATTAATCCGACAGTCTTTGCAGGCAAAGAGTTTTCAGTCAACTTAGATAGCCATGCCTAGTATAAGTTGCCGATAAATAAAAACAAAAAAGAAGAAAAAAGTTAATTTGCGAAACTAGTACGTTTCGCAGCCGATGTATTGCTTGCTAACTTCGTTTAGCCACGGGTAGAGTTTGCGCAGTTTCGCCATGGATTCGGCGACTTTCTCTGTTGGGTACTCATATGGCTGCAATCTGCCGTTGAAGTATTCATCGTAGGCTGACATGTCAAAGAATCCGTGTCCTGTTAACGCAAACAGAATCGTTTTGGGTTCGTTGGTTTTTATGCATGCTCTTGCGTCGTCGACGACGGCTTTGATTGCATGTGCTGCTTCTGGAGCTGGAATTATGCCTTCGCTGCGGATGAAAATCTTTGCAGCATCAAACGCGTCCACTTGGTTAACTGCCAACGTGCTGATTTTCTTTTCTTTTGCGAGCACGCTGATGGTTGGTGCGATGCCATGGTAGCGTAGTCCGCCTGCATGGATCGGAGCTGGCATGAAGTCATGTCCCAACGTGTGCATGGGGACTAGCGGTGTGAGTTTAGCGGTATCGCCGTGGTCGTAGGTGTAGTATCCTCGTGTGACTTTTGGGCATGCGGTGGGTTCAACCGCGACAAACTTTGTTTCTTTGGGTGCTTTCTTGGAAACTTTGTCGTAGTAGAAAGGCCAGAACAAACCGCTGAAGCTGCTTCCTCCGCCTATGCAGCCGTAAACCACATCAGGGTAGTCGTCAACCATTGCGAATTGCTTTTGGGCTTCCAGCCCAGCTACGGTTTGGTGCATGCAGACGTGGTTGAAGACGCTGCCGATGGTGTAGTTGGCTTTTTTGCCTGTTTTCTCACTCTCCAAACTGTCCTCGATAGCTTCGCTAATGGCTATGCCAAGGCTGCCCTTGTTTTCTGGGTCTTCAGCGAGGATTTTTCTTCCCGCCTCTGTCTTGTTGCTGGGGCTGGCGACGCATTCTGCGCCGAAAGCGTTCATCATGGCTTTGCGGTAGGGCTTCTGGTCGAAGCTTGCACGGACCATGTACACAGTTGCTTGCAACCCGAACATGCCGGCTGCAAACGACAGCGCACTGCCCCATTGGCCTGCGCCGGTTTCGGTGGTGACGCGTGTTATGCCTTCTTTCATGTTGTAGTAGGCTTGTGGGACGGCACTGTTTGTTTTGTGGCTGCCTGCGGGGCTGACGCCTTCGTACTTGTAGTAGATTTTAGCTGGAGTTTTCAAGGCTTTTTCTAAGCCGAACGCTCGGAAAAGCGGGCTTGGTCTCCAGATCTTGTAGATCTCGCGTACTTCATCGGGGATGTTTATCCAGCGTTCTTGGCTGATTTCTTGTCCGATGATTTCTTTGGGGAAAATTTTTGGGACTATACCGACGCCTGGTTTGCCTGTTTCCGCTTCTATGAATGGCGGTAGCGGGTGTGGCAAGTCGGGGACTATGTTGTACCATTGTTTTGGTATGTCGTT
The DNA here is from genome assembly GCA_963782525.1 of Candidatus Bathyarchaeota archaeon. GTDB lineage: Archaea > Thermoproteota > Bathyarchaeia > Bathyarchaeales > Bathycorpusculaceae > Bathycorpusculum. The sequence goes on along the minus strand of CAWAKC010000001.1, from coordinate 592,154 downwards.
TTCGGTTAGTAGGATTTTTTTTTCGGGCATTTTTTCGCCTTCTTGTCTGGGCTTTAAACCGTACTTGAAAGTTTTATTTAAGGCTTTTGTGTACATTTGTGTACGTATTTAAACAACATATTTATACCTAAACGAACAGAAATATACACAAGCGACCTGAAATGTGGACCCAAATCAAAACCCAACTCCAAGAATACCCCGAACGCCTCAAAGTAGCACGCGTCCTCATAGAAAACGGCCTAAGCGCCCAAGGCGACAAAATATACCTCAACCAAATCGAAATCCCCCCTGTCCGCATAGCCAGAGTCGCAGGCGTCGACCGAAGAACCGTCAACGAAACCCTCTGCACCATCAAAGCCATCCCCGAGTTAAGAATGATTTTCGAAGAAATCCGCCCCGCAGGGCACTCCCTAAAAGAAATCGCCAAACACCTCAACCTCGGAGTCTTAGAAATCACACCAGTAAACGCAAAGTCCCCGGGGATTCTCTCCAACGCAGCCATGCTCCTCAACAAGGCAGGCTTAAGCATACGGCAAGCAATAGTGGATGACCCCGAACTCTCGCCAGAACCGAAACTCACATTGATCGTGGAAAAGAAAATTCCGGGAGAACTCATCCCCGAACTGCTAAAGATTTCAGGTGTAGCCAAAGTTTCAGTTTATTAGCTCTGGCAAAAATGAAACGCCAAATTACCCAGAAAACGACTTAACGATGCAAAAAACGGTTGCATAGTGGTTGTTCAACATGGCTTTCTTAGGAAAAACTTATATGGTTAGTAACGTTTTGTTGTTGTTCGCATTATTTGGAGGTTACTTGATTTGTCAAATTTACAAGCTGGCGGTGTACCTGTTCTCGTTATGAAAGAAGGTTCCAAGAGGTCTCGGGGACGAGAAGCTCAGCACGCTAATATTATGGCGGCTAAAGTTGTTGCTGAAAGTGTCCGAAGCGCACTTGGCCCGAAAGGCATGGATAAAATGCTTGTCGATAGCTTCGGTGACGTTACAATAACAAGCGATGGAAGAACGATTCTTGATGAGATGGATGTTCAGCATCCAGCGGCAAAGATGATGGTGGAAGTCGCTAAAACTCAAGATAAGGAAACTGGCGATGGAACAACATCTGCAGTAATCATTGCAGGCGAACTTTTAAGCCGAGCTGAAGAATTAATCGACAAAAACATTCATCCAACAGTTATAATTGATGGTTACAGAAAAGCAGCAGATAAAGCTCTGGAAACTTTAGAGAAAATCGCCATCCCCATCGACTTAAAATCGACCGATTACCTCAAGAAGGCTGCGGCAACGTCAATGGGCAGCAAAATCGTTGCTGAATACAAAGATTACTTAGCAGATTTAGCTGTTAAAGCAATGTTGGCGGTCGCAGAAAAACAGTCAGACGGCACCTTTAGAGCTGACGTTGATGATGTAAAGGTTGAGAAGAAAACAGGCGAATCTCTCAAGGACACCCGCCTAATCTACGGTGTTGTCTTAGACAAAGAAATCGTTCATTCAGGCATGCCAAAACGAGTTGAAAACGCGAAAATAGCCTTACTCGACGCATCCTTGGAGAATGAGAAGCCGGAGATGGACGCAAAAATCAGCATTGAAAGCCCAGAGCAGATTGAAGCGTTCCTCAAGGAAGAAGAAGCTATGCTTAAGGGTATGGTTGAAAAAGTGTTAGCTTCAGGCGCCAACGTAGTTGTTGTTCAGAAAGGCATCGACGATATGGCTCAGCATTTTCTAGCACGAAAAGGTGCAGTAGCCATTAGACGTGCCAAGAAATCAGACATAGAAAAACTCGCGAGAGCCACGGGCGCAAAAATCATAAGCAACATCGACGCGCTCACATCCGAAGATCTTGGTTTTGCAGCGTTGGTTGAAGAACGCAGAACTGGTGACGATAAGATGACTTACATCGAAGGATGCAAGAACCCCAAGTCAGTCACCCTCCTAATCAGAGGTGGAACACAACGGATGACTGCAGAAGCAGAACGCTCGATACATGATGCACTCTCTGTAGTAAAAGATCTCATCGAAGAACCCAAGGTAGTTGCTGGGGGAAGCGCTCCAGAAATGGAGATGTCAAGTGTTCTTAAGAAATATGCTCAAACAGTGCGGGGAAGAGAGCAACTTGCAATCATCGTTTTCGCAGAATCCCTCGAAATAATAGCGACAACACTTGCCGAAAACGCGGGTTTAGATCCAATTGACATACTTTCACAGTTACGAACAAGACATGAAAAAGGAGAAACTTGGGCAGGCATAGATGTTCTCGCAGGCAAAGTCGAAGACATGACAAAAATGAATATCTACGAACCCCTCGCCGTCAAAAAACAAATAATTAAATCAGCAAACGAAGCCTCATCAATGATTCTTAAAATCGACGACATAATATCCACCGCGAAAATGAAGACCCCTCCAATGCCACCTGGAGGAGGAATGCCAGGCGGTATGGGTATGGGCGGAATGGGTGGAATGCCCGGCGGAATGATGTAAAATGTCAATACAAAAAATTGTTGTAGGACCCCCAAAAATTACTCGCTTCGAGAAAGCTAGAATCGTGGGTGCACGTGCGCTTCAGATCTCGATGGGAGCACCAATCTTGGTAGATGCAGCTGAAAACACAAACCCAATCGACATCGCGTTAAGTGAGCTTGACGCGGGTATTTTGCCAATCACAATCCGCAGAACATTGCCAGACGGCACTTTCCAAGATATTCCATTAAAATGGTTGTCTTAAGCGCCATTATTTTCTTTTAACTTTTCAAGTTTAGCTTTAGCTTGGCTTAGTCTGTTGTTAATTTGGTTCCAGTGAGCTCCTTGCCAGTAGATTTGTCCGCAGTTGGGGCACTTCCAGAAATTGTCGTAGTAGATGTAGGTGTTTTTTTCCAATTCTTCCTTAAGTTGCTCTTTTGGCGCGACAACAAGTTTGGTGTTGCAAATTGGGCAATGCGACTTGTCCATATCGACCGTTAGTGGCATGTTGTAGCGTTTGGCGACTTCTGCCAGTAGCTCTGCCTCAGTTTTTCCCTCAACATAGTAAGCGTCCAACCCTCCGTCGACGGCGCGTTTGTAAAGCTCAAAATCCTTCGTCAACAAAATACGCTCCTCCTCTTTCGCCAAAGCTAAAAGCTCAGAATCATCAAACTCAACAGAGTACATTACATCCTGTCCAAGCATGCGCAACCAACGCGTTAACTTCCCGAGCATTGCATCCGCAAGGAACTTCACACGCTGCCTCTCCGAGCCATCAAGACGCTTCCCGCTTTAGCTACAATTTCGCCCTCGTCGAAGACTACTTGCCCGTTCACTATGGTTTTTACTACTTTGCCCTGGACGTCCCAGCCTTCGTAGGGCGAGAACTTGGCTTTGGACTTGAATTTGGAGGCATCGATTTTGAATTGGCGGTTAAAATCTACCACGGTTAAGTCGGCGTTTTTGCCCTGTTCGAGGGTTCCGCGGTCGTTTAATCCGAAGATTTCAGCGGGTTTTTCGGCGAGCAAATGGACAGCTTGCACGATGGTTAACCGGTTCTTCTTAACAAACGTCATGATAAGTGCCAGAGTGGTTTCTAGTCCAGGCACACCGACTTTTACGTCCCAGACGCTGCTGGCTGCCTTTTCTTCTTTAGTATGAGGCGCATGGTCTGAACCAATAGTATCTACTGCGCCATCCTCTAACCCCTTCCAAAGGGCTTCAAGGTGGATTTTATCTCGGAGTGGCGGAGCCATAATCGCCATTTGCCCAATTCGTTTCATATCTTCACTGGTAAGTAGCAGATGGTTTGGCGTAACCTCACAAGTTACCTTTCCTTTTCTGTCTGATTTTTTTGCCTCAACAATGGCGTTTAAACCTTCCTGGCTCGTGACATGGCAAAAATGCAAGTGCACTTTCGACTGTTGGCTTAACTTTAAGAAACGCTGGATAGCTGTGAGCTCAACTGCTTCGGTGTGTGCCCGCAAAAAGTCGGTAGTGCCAATTTTTTGGGCTTGCTTCAGTTTCGCCTCGTTTGCCGCAAGCATTGCCCTGTCTTCAGCATGTATCGCGAAAGGCACCTCCAGTTCGGCAACCGCTTCAAACGCATCCTGTAAAGCTTGATTGTCGTCAATGTTTAAGCCGCCCACTTGAGAACCCATAAACAGCTTGAACCCAATTGCCCCTTCAGCAACTATTGCTGCTGTTTCGGTGAGGTTTTTCGGGAATTCGGAGTAGACCCCCACGTTAGTGAGGATTTTTGTTTGGGCAATTTCCATGCGGTTGCGTAGAGTCCCAACGCTCATGGTAACTGGGTCATTATTTGGCATATCCAGAACTGTTGTGAATCCACCAGCAGCCGCAGCGGCTGTTCCTGAAGAGAAATCTTCCTTGTATGCCTTGCCCTCATCGCGCAAGTGAACGTGTTCATCAATCAAACCAGGCAAAACCAGCAAGTTGTGGAGGTCAGTTTTCTCATCAGCCTGTGGCATTTGGGTTTCTTTGCCGATTTTATAGATTTTGCCTTCTTCGATGGCTATGTTGCAGTCGACGATTTGCCCAGCTATGTAAGCTTTTGCGTTTGTGAGGATGGAATCAACAATCAAAGGGGTCACGTTCTAGGAATTAGCGGGTGATTTGGTTAATTAAAGTTTATTTGAATAAAAGTTGTGGTAAAAAAAATTGTTATTTTTCTTCTTCGAGTTCCACGCGGCATTCGTCGCAGATGTTTTGTCCGTTGCGTTCTTTGAGGCTCTCAGAGTAGATGTTACAGCGGTCGCAGTATCCTGAGAGCGGGACTTCTTCAGTTTCTTCGATTTGAGCGGCGCCTTCGATGCGTGAGCGCTCCTGCATTATCTCGATTAGCTCGGGCATTACGCCAAGGATATCTTTGCTTGAGATTATACCGAGCAGGTTGCCCTTGTAGATTACGCCTAGCCTTCTAATGTCGAGTCTATTCATTCTTCTGGCGGCGTCGCTTATGGTGGCTTCAGGCTCAATCGTGACCAAGGGGGTTGTCATGATTTCTTTAGCCTTTACTGTATCCGGCTTCTGGTTTTTCGCCAATACTCTAACGACTAAGTCGCGTTCGGTTATGATACCTATTGATTTTCCAGCTTTGTTTGTGACTATAACGGCGCCTAAATCATGTATATCCATGTTGGCTGCGGCTTTGTTGGAGGTTTCGTCCTCGTCCATCGTTACAACTGGGCTACTCATGATGTCCCTGACGAGCATTTTTGTTCTTAATCCAATTTCAGACATTGAATAATTCACTTCCTACAATTTTTAGGCGGGCTAAGTCTACTCCAACAATAAAGAGACGCATAATTTAAGAGTTGCTTTAGGACCTAAAAACGCTGTGAAGTTTTATTAACCCCAAAACAGTGACCTCACAGTCAGAAGGGAAACAATTTTATGCTCAAGACGAACCAGAAAAAACTCATCAAAATCTCAGTTATGGGCGAAATCGCAAGCCCAACAATTCGCAACGTATACAATGTTTCTGCTACAGGCAAACCTTTAGTGCTTCCAGGAGTAGGCGGCATAACTTACAACCTTAGAGTCGGTGACCTAGCGAGCGGTTGGGAAGCAGACCATGTGGAACCAGGCGTTAGTGTGGAAAACAAGGAAAACGATGCCCGTTCGGGACAAGCTGCCAACACTGCCTTCAATGTTTTGTCATGCATAGGAAACCAGGCAACGGTAGCCACAGGCGAAGCGAAGGGCGCTAAAGGGGTTGTTACAGGTAAGCACGGTGGCATTGAGCACGTGCTGGTTGATTTTCCAACGAAGGTTTTAGATAACCTGTTACTTGGTGACAGGATACTCGTAAAGGCTTACGGCATAGGTTTAAAGCTCTTGGATTTTCCCGACATAAAAGTTCTCAACATGGATCCACATCTGCTTGAGGTGTGGAATCCGGAGCCCAATAGGGACAAATTAGAGGTGCCTGTAACCCATATAGTGCCCGCAGCGATTATGGGTTCAGGTTTAGGCGCTAACCAAGTTAACTCGGGCGACTATGACATTCAACTCTTCGACGAAGCCGTCGTGGCTCAGTATGGCTTGGAGAGTTTGCGGTTGGGTGATTTAGTCGCCATTATCGATGCAGATCACTCGTTCGGCAGGATTTACCGCCAAGGCTCTGTATCTGTGGGTGTGGTAGTTCATTCAAACTGTGTTACGGCAGGTCACGGTCCAGGAGTAACAACATTGATGACTTCGTCTGATGGCAAGATTATTCCAAAGCTAAGCCAGAATGCAAACATCGCTTCTCTTCTTAAAATACGGTCAGATATATAAGATAGTTAAATCAATAAATGGAACATCAGACGAAAAGAGGATAAAATTAATGCCCGTTAAACGAAAAAGCCGAGGAAGATCAAAAGGAAACAAAGGAAGCAGCACTCTTGTTCAATGCGCAAATTGCGGGGCTTCGGTGCCACGTGACAAAGCGAAGAGGTCGACACGCAGAGTTTCTTTTGTTGAACCACAATTGGCTAAAGAGCTTAGGCAAAGCGGCACGTACTTAGCCTCTTGGGTAGACACTAAATACTACTGTATCTCTTGTGCTGTTCACCGCGGAATCGTTAAGGTCCGCGCAGAAAACGAACGCCATTCTAAAGGCTATAAAAGAAGATACTAAGCGGCTAATCTGCTGCTTTTTTCTTTAATGTTTTGTAAACGTAGTGGATCCTTTGTAATACCGTAAAGTTTGCTAGCACCGCTAAAACTGCTATACCGTAACCCATGGCGGGCAACCAGAAATACGCAATTATGCTGACACCGGCTAAGATGAGCATACGTTCGGCTCGTTCAGCAAGTCCAACGGACTCCATTTTTATGCCGACAGCTTCGGCTCTTGCACGGGTATAACTCACTAACAATGAACCCGAAAGAGCTGCCAAGCCCCAAACTGAACCCCCAAGAGAACCCCAAGCAGGATTAGATAATCCAGCGACGATAATGGCTGCGTAGACTGCAGCATCTGCATATCTGTCGAGGACCGAATCGTAGAATCCTCCGAACACGGTGGTTTGCCCAAATGTTCTTGCTACAATGCCGTCTAGGGTGTCGCAGAATCCTGAAGCTAAGAGGAAAACTACTGCCAAAATAAGTAGCCACGAGTTCTGGGTTGTAGTTAGGCCGTATGAAACTGCTGACGCCAGTGCAAGTATAAAGCCGATTGTACTGATTTTGTTGGGGGTTAAGCCTATTTTGTAAGCTGCTGTTGCTTGAGATGTGAGCATTTGCTGGATTTGTTTCTTAAGTTTGGTTAGCAAGTTAACTCTCAACTTGACGGTGTAATTGCTCATACGGGTTTGGTGTAGAAAAGCCTTTCTTACTTTTTTGTTGAACGTTTGTCTATTCGGGATGAAGTTTCAATGGATTTATAGGGAAGAACTGTATATTTTGGCAATGACGTTCTGAGCGCAGCATAGCGCAAAACAGTAACGTTACACAAAGCAAACAAAAAGGAGTTAAAACAAATGACTGAAAATGCAGATGTTATCTTCGTAGGAAACAAACCCCCAATGAGTTATGTTCTGGCAATCATCACAAGCCTCTCCGCAGGAAACCTAAGAGAAATAACTTTGAAAGCAAGAGGCCAAGCCATAACGACCGCCGTTGACGTAGCTGAGATCACAAGGAATCGGTTCATTAAGGACCTTAAAGTATCCAAGATTGCTATCGGAACAGTTGAGATGCCACCTCGTGAGGGCGAGAGCAAGTCCAGAATGGTTTCCACAATGGAGATAACTCTTACCAAAAAGTAAGACTGGACAATAAAAATAAAATTTCTATTTCTTCCATTTTTTAGTTTCATCCAGCTGATTATTTTATCGGTTTCAAAAAAGTAATTCTCTGCTTGGTTTAGCCAACTTTGTTTGTATCGTAAAGTTAAATAGCTGATTTTGTTAGTAGAGAATTAATCTGTGAGAACATGTTAGATATCAAGTTAATCCGCGAGAACCCCGAACTTGTAAAAACTAATTTGGCGAAGCGTGGAAACCCAGATGCATTAAAGATGCTCGAAGAACTGATCGCTGTTGATAAAGAGTGGCGTTTGAACCTTACCAAACTAAACGAGTTGCGCCACGACCGAAAACTAGTCACCATAGAAATTGCTAAACTCAAAAAAGCAGGCAAAGAAGCCACAAACGAATTCACAAAAGCAGAGGACATCGATGTGCAAATAAAAATCGTGGAAAAACAAGTGGCTGAGCAGGAACAGAAAACTCACGGTTACCTTTTGAACCTGCCCAACCTTTTGGATGCGACTGTCCCACTCGGAAAAGACTCAACCGATAACGTGCAAGTGAAAACTTGGGGGACAATCCCTCAATTCACTTTTCAAATAAAAAACCACATTGACCTTGCGTTGGATCTTGACCAAATCGACATGGAACGTGCTGGAAAAGTCTCTGGTGCAAGATTCTTCTATTTAAAAAACGAAGTTGCGATGCTAGATATGGCCTTGATGAGTTTCGCAATCGAGGAGCTTTCACAGAAAGGCTATACACCTGTAATTCCGCCTTTGCTGATGAAGCGGGAAGCCTATGAAGGAGTGACCGCTTTAGGCGACTTTGAAGAGGTCCTCTACAAAGTTGAAAACGAAGACCTCTACTTAATCGCTACTTCCGAGCATCCTATGGCGGCTATGCTCATGAACGAAACCCTCAAAGAACAGGATATGCCAGTCAAACTTGCAGGCATAAGCACCTGTTTCCGCAAAGAAGCTGGAGCACACGGAAAAGACACACGTGGCATCTTCCGAACTCACCAATTCAACAAAATCGAACAATTCATTTTCTGCAAACCTGAAGACTCAGCAAAACTCCACGAAGAACTTCTCCAAAATGCTGAGGAACTCCTGCAGAAAATCGGTTTAGCTTATCGAGTTGTTAACGTTTGCACCGGTGATATCGGCACTGTTGCAGCTAAAAAATATGATATTGAGGCTTGGATGCCTGCGCAGAACGGTTACCGAGAAGTGGTTTCATGTAGCAACTGCACTGATTATCAAGGTAGACGATTAGGAATCAAGTATAGGGAAAAAGAAGGTGCAGCACCCAAAGGCATGGTTCACACTTTGAATTCGACAGCGATAGCTACAGGCAGAACCATTGTTGCAATACTAGAGAACAATCAGCAAGAAGACGGAACGATAAATATACCTGAGGCGTTACGGAAATACATGGGTAACAGAGAAAAAATAGGTAGAAAACGCTAAACCTTTTAATATTTCTATGAGAATGTTGTGGCACGTTTGGAGAAATAAATTTGTCTTCCAAAACTAAACACATTCGCGATAAGTGGCGAGGCAAATCCTGGTACATGGTAGTTGCGCCATCGTTCTTTGGTAACATAGAGTTAGGTTCGATACCTGCACAAGAAGAACAACAAATGATCGGCAGAGTTGTCGAAGCAACCTTATATGACATTACAGGTGACTTTTCTCATCATTACTTGAAAATGTTCTTCCAGATAAATGCGATTGAGGGAAAATCCGCCAAAACACTCTTCAAGGGTCATGAATACTCCCGAGATTACCTTCGCAGCTTGGTTAGAAGAAGAACAACCAAAGTTGACGGATTATTCAACTTAACCACAAAAGACGGCTACAAGCTTAGAATTGCAGTTTCAGCTCTGACGCTTTCAAGAATAAAGACATCGCAGGAAAAAATCATCCGCACCATGATGGAGAAAACAATCAAAGAAAAAGCCGCTGCATTAACGCTTGACCAATTCGTTCAAGAAATGGTCCTTGGAAAAATCGCCTCAGACATCTATAATCAAGCCAAGCTTGTTGCTCCATTACGTCACGTCGGCATTAGAAAATCCAAGCTCATCTCTGCTCCAGCAAAACAACCGGAAGCACCAGTTGAAGCGGCACCTGCCCCAGTCGCAATCGAAGCATAAACATAATTTCTTTATTTTCTTATTTCTATTCTTTTAACCGTAAACAGTTTTAGACACGAACCTTTAGTATTTTCTAACAGGAGAACGTAAGTTTTGTCCAATGCTGGTGTGCATGAAAAAGGAACTTTCACCGTTCAAGATGTCATAGACAATATCAAAAAAGACCCCAACTACTCAAAAGCCGGTGCAATTGCTCTTTTCATAGGTGTTGTTCGCGGAGAAACTTTTGAAAATGAAAAAGTTGAAAAACTTACAATTGAAGCTTACGAAGAAAAAGCTCAGGAAACGCTCACAAAAATAAGTGATGACTTATCCCAAAAACATGGCATAGTTAACGTACAGATTCATCATTTACTGGGGGAGTTCAACGTGGGCGACGACTTGGTTTATGTGGCGGTTGCGGGCTCTCATCGGACAGATGTTTTTCCGGTGCTTCGGGAAGCGGTTGAAAGGTATAAAAGTGAAGTTCCAGTTTTTAAAAAAGAGCATATAACCAGCAAGCAAGGTTCCGCCACGGAGTATTGGGTTTCAGAAAAGCACAGTCATTAATGGTGTAGAATGTTTGATTGCTGCTTTAGCGGGTGGAGTTGGCGCAGCTAGGTTCTTAACTGGCTTAACTAAATTGGTTAAAGAAGAAGATCTCTCAGTTATCGTAAACACTGGCGACGACATCGAACTTTATGGCTTACATATTTCACCCGACGTTGACATAGTCACCTACACGTTGGCAGGCATTGTTGATGAAGCGAAGGGCTGGGGAATTAGGGGTGACACTTTTCGATGTCTCGACATGCTCAAAAAACATGGCTTAGATGCCTGGTTTGGTTTGGGTGATCGTGATTTAGCAACCCACCTTTACAGAACTCACCGTTTAAAGCAGGGCTTCACTCTTACACAGATAACCGATGAAGTTTGCGACGTTTTAGGGCTCAAAGTAAAGATTTTACCAATGACCAATGACATGTTTGAAACCAGGGTAACGACACGCGAGGGCTCAATGCATTTTGAGGAGTATTTTGTTAGGGAACAAGCAAAAGATGATGTTTTAGGGATAGAGTTTGTTGGTGCCGCGGTTGCCAAGCCTTCGCCGGGAGTTTTGGATGCTATTTTGGATGCAAACACGGTAGTTGTTTGTCCAAGTAATCCCGTTGTTAGCATTGGCACCATTCTCTCAGTTAGCGGTGTGCGGGATGCGTTGAGGCGGACAAGTGCGAGGGTGGTGGGTGTTAGTCCCATTGTTGCGGGTTTGCCTATTAAGGGGCCTGCAGACAAGATGTTGCGAAGTTTGGGTTTGGAAGTTTCTGCTTTTGGAGTTGCGAAGTTTTACACTGATTTTCTCGACGAATTCGTTATCGACACGAAGGATGTTGAAAAAAAGGCTGCGATTGAAAAGCTTGGCGTCAACGTGAAGGTAACTAACACGGTTATGAAGAGTTTGGAAGACAAGGTTGCGTTGGCAAAAGTTGTTCTAGATGACTAAAATGTCTATTTAGACTAAATGGCTCTCTATAGATTATTTCGAGTATTCTAAATAGGAAAATAGGGCAAGTATCTTCAAGCGTGCTGTACCATGCAAAGTCGAAAATTAAAGAAGCAACGGCCAAAACCTGAACCATCATGGTACTTCATTCACATCTAAGGTCAAGGCAGTTTGAGGGGAAGATGTTGAAACAAAAGATAGATGGTAAAAAGTATGCGAATGCTAAAAACGCTGATCTTGTAGATTGACTTTTAGCTATTGATTCCTGCTTAACCTAAAAAGTAAGAGCGCCAAGGAAAGCACGGATTCCAAAGTGGACAGTGAAAGCCATATTAAGCGAAGGGTTATATTTGCAACAAAGAATTAGTGGATTATTAAAGGGAGCGGTTGTAGATGGAGAAAAAAAGTTACGATTGGTTTGAGCAACGCCGAAGAACCAGAGGTTTAGAACTAGCTCACGAACAGATAACGAAGGCTTTTGATACAGTTAACTGGCTGCAAAAAGCCACCAGGAGCTTTTCAGAGAAGAACTTTAAAGACACCAAAAAATACGTCGAGAACCTCTACAAAGCTGAAGAAGAAGTTGATCAGCTTAGAACAGACACTTTCATGGAGCTATCCAAGGGTGCAGCATTGGTTTCTGATTACCGCGAAGACCTCTTACATCTTGTTAAACGGCTAGATACCCTGGCAGACCACACTAAAGATGCGGCTAGGTGTCTTGAAATGCTGGGTGAAGTCGAGATTCCGCAGGAACTTTCGCAGAAGACGGTTTTTATGACTTCTAAGTTGGTGGAAACGGCTCAAACACTTAGAAGCGCCATTGAGAAAATCTCTTCTAACCCCCAAGAAGCCATTAAAGAAGCTAAACAAGTAGGCGACATCGAACATGCAATAGACGTTGAGTATCTCAAAGCCAAGAGTCTCTTCGTAAAGTACGGTGCAAGCATAAACTGTGGAGCCATGGTTATCTTCGACGATTTAATCGAGTTCATCGAGCAAGCAGCTGACATGTGCGCCGACACAGCAGACTACATCATTGTGCTATCAAGCCGAGATTAACAAGCGACCCACCAAAATTTTCCTATTTCTATTTTTCACATCGCTTTTCAATAGTTTAATATATCATATCTTTACAGGTCAATGCTTGTAAGGGTGGATATGAAAAAACAAAAATGGCTGCTTATCATCCTCATTTCCATCATCTTGGCTTTGTCCAGCTCTTTTTCAGCAGTCATGGGCGGAAACACTGGTGAATGGACAACTTTTCGCAATGACCCGAGCCGAAACGGTTACACGACAGGTGGTGATTCAACAAATGCGGTTAAGCAGTTGTGGAATTACAGTACGAACGCTGCTGTTTGGTCTTCTCCAGCAGTAGCAGACGGCCTAGTTGTAGTGGGCTGCAAAGACTGCAACATCTACTGCCTAAACGCCTCAACCGGAAGCTTGGTTTGGAAATATCCCGTTGGAAACGAAGTTGATTCTTCGCCAGCCATCGATAACGGCGTTGCCATTGTAGGATGCGATGATGGCTCCGTTTATGCAATAAACATTTCCACTGGCAAACCCGCTTGGATATCACAAATAGGCGGTGTGGTACGTTCATGCCCTGCCATTGTGGACGGGCGAGTATACATTGGTTCAAGAGACCATGACCTTTTCTGCCTGAATGCCTCGAACGGCGATTCAATTTGGACATTTCCAACTCAGCAGGGAGTAGAATCTTCGCCCGCCATCGCAGACGGAGTGGTTTACTTTGCCTGCGATGACTTCTTAGTTTATGCCCTAAACATGTCAACGGGTCAGGAAATTTGGAGTCATCATACAGGAAGTGACCTAAGCTCGCCTTGTATCTACAACGGTTGCATCTACATTGGTTCATACGATGGATACGTAATTGCATTGAACGCTTCCACGGGTCAGGAGATTTGGAAATATCAAACACAGAATTCCATAGTTTCTTCGGCAGCCGCCGCTTACGGGTGCATTTACATTGGCTCGGAAGATAACAGCATCTACTGCTTTAATGCTTCAAGCGGTGAGAAACTTTGGCAGACGCCAACCGGGTACTGGGTTATGTCGTCTCCTGCCGTTGCAAACGGCAATTTGTACGTGGGTTCAGAGGACTACAACCTTTATTGTCTAAATGCTTTTAATGGAGAAATCAAAGGGGCTTATCCAACTCGCAATATGGTGGATTCATCCCCAACTATCGTTAATGATACTCTATACGTTGGTTCCCATGACTATCACCTGTATGCTTTGACCTTGTACAATTCAACTGATGAATCGTTAACTAACATACCATCTACGAGCCTCACGGTTACATCATGGCATACCTTTCTTTTCGATGACATGGCATGTGTCATAGGCATCGCAATTATCCTCATTGTTGGTCGGTTCACTTACTCAAAAATGCGCAACAAAGAGCAACCCCAAGATATCGGCATTTCCAGCAAGAAACAGCCATGGTTCTTAACCCATATCAACCTGCTGTGCACTTTAGCGATCTTGGCTTTTACGGTTGCGTTCTTTGTTAGTTTGGGATCGGGTCCTTTGTGGGCTGCGGATGAAAAAACTTATTCTCAAATGGCTTATCACATGACTAAAAGCGGAGACTACCTTACTCCTTATTCGTATGGTGAGCCAGCGATTTGGGCTGGAAAGCCACCTTTACTCATGTGGCTTATGTCACTTGCTTACCAAGCCTTTGGTGTGAACAATTTTGCTTCGCGGATTTGGAGTGTTTTGTTCGGTGTTCTGTCTTTGGTGACTGTTTTCTATTTAGGTAAGAAACTCTATAACGCTTCTGTCGGGTTTTTGTCCGTTGTCGTTTTGGGTACATTTGTTACTTTTTTTGCGTTTGCAACACACGCTATGACTGATGGTCCAATGCTCTTTTTCATATTAGCTAGTGTTTTCTTTTTGCTTTTGAGTGATGAAACAAAAAATAAGAATAGAAACGCAATTTTGAGTGGATTATTCTTTGGGTTGGCGCTGTTAACTAAGCAAGTTGAAGCGCTACTGATTCCACTAATCGTTATAGCTTACTTGGTTCTGTCAAAGAAAAGTTTCAGATTTCTGTTCACGAAGAAGCTTGCTCTTTTTTTGGGTGTTGCACTGCTCTTGTTTGCCCCCTACGTTGTATACATGAATTTTACCTACCGCGACTTCTGGAACTGTTATTTCGTTTACTCTAGTTTCCAGCGAACCGTTACTCCTCTTGAAGGGCACGCCGGAGGATACCTCTTCTACTTCAACTATTTAGCGACCAATGAAAACCTGCTTTGGGTGCTGCTGCTCCCCTTTGCGGTTGGGCTTTGTGCCTTCAATTCTGTCATTAAACGCCATAAAACAGACACATTAATCCTCGTCTGGATAGCCGTGGTGCTTGGAGTATTCACTTTTGCCCAAACCAAACTCTACTGGTACATCCTACCAGCGCTTCCAGCATTCGCCATAGCAATAAGCAACCTTCTCTACTGGGTAGCCAACAAAATCCAAAGCCAACAGAAACCAAAAGACCAACCAAAGCTGAGCTAATAATTGCACTTTGGCTATTGCCTCTATTGTTAGCGGCTGGTCTACGGTCAGTCTTAGGGGCACCTACTTAACGCCATTGGAGCGTTTATTTTTTAGCCCATTGTTCTTTTTTCTCTTTGTGTGGGTGTGGTGCCCTAAAATTCCACACCACACTTGTGGCTTTGGAAACGTTTGTTTTCTTAGTTTAGGTTGTTTTCCTGTTGTATTTTGAGTGTGGGGAGACGGATTGTTCCACACAGTTCAACATGGAACGTATGCAGAGTAGTGTGGATGTGAGTGTGCAAACATGTTAGCGACTTTATTAGTAGCAACAGTCCAACCGCGAATCAAGGTCTAAGTGTTAAAGCAATGGCTGGTCCGATGGGACTTGAACCCAGGAATCGCATAGGAAATTGTCCAGACTCAACTTAAAATAAGAAGAAGATTGGAAAATTTGCGCTTCTTCTTCTTTCAGTTTACAGGTTGAGGTTGCTTTCTTTTATCGATAGAACAACAACACGATGGCAGTGCTGTGTTGTTGTTCTTCTCTTAAGTCTACAGTTAAGTTGAAAGAAGAAGACAATGCTGTGCACCATTGCTGTCTTCTTCTCTTAGTTAGAAAGCTGCAAAGTAAACAGTCTTCGAAAGAAGAATAACATATTTGTGCAAGAGCGCATTTTTCAGCTGACTATTTCAGCCTTGCTTCGAATAAAAAACAAAAAATAAAGGAGTTGTTGTTTTGCAGGATAAACTCGTTTGGAGCGTGGCGGGCCCGAGGGGATTTGAACCCCTGACGTCCGGCTCCGCAGGCCGGTGCCCTAATCCGTACTAGACGACGAGCCCAACTATTGTTTGTCCCAAGAAATTGAAAGGGCAGAATAGTAAATACCTTGCTTAAACTTAAAAATAGTGGTTTGTTATTTTGGAAAAATTAGTTTGAATTGTGTTCCTTTGTCAACTTTGGTCTTAAACGATATCGTGCCGCCTGCGCCTTTGCCAATCGCTTAACGATGGCTAATCAAAAAAGAATGTTAAAAAAAAATTAATAAAGTTAGCTTTTGCTCAGCACTCTCTGCAACGCTGAGATGACGTTTTGTTTGCCCATGGCAAGCACGTATGGGCCTAGGCGTGGACCCTGCGGTGCTCCCATCAATATCTGGTAGAGCACTTTGAAGAAGGCGCCTGGTTTTAGGCCGTTGTCTTTGGCGCTGTTGAAGATGGCGTTTTGGATTTTGTCTGGGTCATCTTCTGTTTGAAGTTTGGTGACGAGTTCAGTGAGGGCTTTCTTTTCTTCAGCAGTTAGGTCAACTTCAGTTTCTTTGATTTCTTCAAAATCCCGTGTCCAATTCAAAGCGTATTCCATGCGCATTAGCAAACCAGCGTCGAGGGCTTGGTTTTTCTGGAGGTAACCGTAGCTCTGCAGTTTCTCTGCGACGTAGTCGTTTATGCATTCTTTGGGTGCCATCTTGACTAGGAATGCCATGAGGTTGTATGGAACGTGTATGCTGGGTTTAGCTGGCGGCTTCATGACGAAGCAGTACAGGTATAAGCCTTTGAGTTTGGCAGCTTCTTTTTCGTTGACTTGTTTTTTGCCGAAGTACACATCTTCGAGGTTGTCGATTTCGTTCATGTATGCTGGAATATCAGAGACATCTAAAGTTCGTGTGCCCACAAACCGCTTGAGCATAAGCAAAAGCATCGATTGAGGCGACCCATAATTGAACCAAACTTGTGGCGTGAACACGTTGCCGGCTGACTTGGAGATTTTCTTTCCACCCTTATCCAGAAACATCTCGTATTTGGCATGGGAAGGTGGCTCGAAGCAGAGGACTTCGCGGCAGATGCGATCGTTTATGCGCACGGAGTCGGCAATGTCTTTGCCGTAAGCTTCAAAGCGAATGTCCAACGCCTTCCATCGGGCGGCAAATTCGCTCTTCCAAGTAAGTTTGCCTTCGCCGCTCTTTATGTTCACTTCGCCTTCGTGGCCGCAACCTGCGATTAATTTTCCTCGGATTTCAAGCCCTTCACATTTGTAGGAGACCTTGTCGGTTTTTGGGTCAAACTTGTAGGCTCGGGTTGTGTAGAGGTGACCACACTTTTCACAGACCGCGAAGAACGGCAGAACTTCGGTGTAGGTTTCTTGTCCTACTTCTTCTTTGACGATTTCGCCGACTATTTTGGCGTTGGTTAGAATGGTGCGTATCTCATCGAGGAGTAAGCCTTGTTTGTAGACTTGCTGGGCTGAATAGTACTTGTATTCGATGCCACATTTGTCGAGAGCATCCAGCAGTAGTGAGCTCATGTGTTTGCCGTAGCTTTCATGGCAGCCGAACGGGTCAGGGATGCTTGAGACGGAGTACCCAAGGTATTTCTCCAAGCTTTGTGACATGTCTGCTGGTAGTCCTGCTGGAACTTTGCGTAAGCCGTCTTTGTCGTCGCAGAAGGCAACGAGTTCAGAATTGCAGTTCAGGTTCTTGAGCGCTAAAGTTACGGCGTAGCTGCGGGATGCGTCGCCTAAACTGCCTATGTGCGGAAAACCTGAGGCGCCAAGACCCATCTCTGTACGGACTCTGCTCATGTCTCGGTTTAGGGATTGTTCTCTTTCGATGACTTTCTTAGCCATCATGTCGTACCATGTGCCGTGACCGATAGTTTCTTCACTCATGCCAGCGTGCCTTCTGCATCATGACTGTGCGAGGGTATAGAAAAATGTTTAGAGCCAAAAAAGGCTCAACGGTTTATTTGCGTCTTAGTGCGGTTGCAATCGCTAAAGCGGCAATTGCCAGCAGGATTATAATGAGCGAGTAGATCCAGTTAATGCTGAACAGGTACCATGCCACGCCGAGGGCGATGAGTCCGGCGCCAGATGCCATTGTGCTGAATGTTCCACGCCCATACTTCTGCTGTTTACCTGCTTGCATTCCAGCTAAAGCTATTATCCAGCAGCCTGAAAGCACCGCGACTATGGGTACAAACAAGCCCCAGCCGATAACTCCTGCAACAGCCAGCAGTATTCCTACCACTATAATGATGAGGAATACGCCGAAGCTTAACAGTTGACGGTCGCTACTACTCATTTCTGGTTCCTCTTAACTGCCGATTTTGAATCCGCACTCTGGACAGAATTTGCTGTTGGCAGGTATGGATTTGCCGCAGTTAGGGCACTTCATCGCGTTTTCTGAGGGTGGAGTTAGGTTGGTTCCGCAGTTTGGGCAGAATTTGCTTGTCGCTGGAACTTTTTCTCCGCATTTGGGACAGATAACGAGTGCCGCTGCGGGTGCTGCCTGTGGGGTTCCTTGTTGGCTCATGATTTGTGGGATAAGTACCATGCCTGCGCCGAGGGCTCCTGAGCCACCTCCTTGACCAAGGCTTGCTGCTGCGCTCTTTACGGTTTCCATGCGTAGTACGTCTCCAGGTGCGGTTTGGCCGGTTTTGAGCCAGAATAGTCGCTCTCGGTATTCGGGTGTGGTGTCGATGCCTTCGAATCTGAGGTCGGTTAGTTCGATACCGACGCGTTTGAAGTAGTCGATTAGGGAGTTTTTGACTATGACGGAGGTTTCGTCTAAGCGTGTGAACACGGTAATGAGGTCGTAGTGGCTGAGTTCATCGATTATTTTCTCGTTTAAGAAGCCCCGCAAGAAATCGTTGACGGCGTTTGTGTCATAAGCGTTTTGTCCACCGACGACTTCATTGACGAAGAGTGAGGCATCGCCGACTTTGAACCAGAATTGCCCGTAAGTCTGCAATGGTGCAAGTTCGGTCGTTTGTGCTTTGGTGCCCCATTTACCAGCAAAGATTTTGGTGCTGATGTATAGGACGGTTGCTTTGAAAGGTTTGTTGCCGCCGAAACCAGCTATCCGAGTGAGAAGGCTTGTCAGGATGGGTAGGTTTAGGGTGGTTAAGGTGTGCCTGCCGGGTCCAAAGACGTCGTATGCTTTGCCATCTCGGAAAAACACTGCCATTTCATATTCGTGTACGATTAATTGGGCTCCCCAAGTGATGTCTTCGCTTGGATAACGCCAAACAATGGCGTCTGCACCCGCGTTTGTCCATTCAATTACTTGCGGCATTAAGCTGTCACTCCTAAAATTACTTGTTCACGTTTATCGAACGTATCTTCGAGCAACTCAAACTTGTCTGCGATAGTCTGGATTTTGTCTTTAAGGTTTGAATAGTTTCCGCTTAGCAGCTGTGTTTTTAGGTCTTCGATGCTGGCGGTTAAGGCGTCAACTTCATCGAGGAGTTGGTTGTCGAAGGTTATCATTTTGTCAAGGTTTTCTTCCTTGATTTTGACAAGATCATAGAAGCCAGCGTAACCGTACGATGCATGATTAACTTTTTCAGTTATGCGATCCATCTTTGCAGTTAACCTATCAATGTCTGGTAAAACATCCAGATAACGTTTATCAGCTATTCGCTGGGCGATGCTTCGGACGTTATCCTTATCTTTGGAGAGTTTAAGAGTTAAGTTATTCCTAATCAGTTTGTCTGATTCGCGGCGAAGTTCCTTCTCTTTATATCCTCGGAACCCTGGAAGTGCCGCAGCTATGCGTTCTGAAAGCCGCATCTGACTTTTTGCTTGGGCATATACATCGTTATTTTCGCTCATTTACTAAATCCTCCAATATTTGCATCTCGTTATAAAAAAGGGGTTGCTTTTAAAGTTTATTAAAGCAGTTTAGAACTTGGAAGAGGGTATATCGCCCTTCAAAATCATACCCGTTGCTCCATCCACAATCATTTGGTAGTTGGCGTTCTTGTACTCGTATTTTATGAACCATGCAGGTGCATGCAAGTAAACCATCTGTTTTAGGTTGATTGTTGTGGTAGCTTCAACGATTTTATCTATGTCCTGCTTAAGCAGAAAACGGTGCAGTGCTTCTATCTGTTGCTTAGCAATCTCTAAAGCTTCTTCACGAGTCATTTCGCTGTTGAGTAATTTGGCAAAACCCTCAATTTTTCTGAAATCGTAGGGAATCTTGCCCGTTAAAGGAACACCGTATTCACGGGTTGGAAAGCCTGAGGCTTCTCTTGCTAAAACGAGCCAGTTGTATTCTTTTTGGATTTGTCCTTCCTTAACAATCGCTGGGGAGATGCGTTCGAAGATCCCTTTGTACTTGGTTGTAGCATTAGCTGAAACAATCCAAAACGGCAAATAAACGAGGTTTTTCTCGGATAGCTTCGCTTTTTTTGCTAAATCGCCCGGCTTCATGAAGCCGGAGCGCATCCAATCACGCGCTAAATCTTCGATTTGTGCTTCAGAGTAGTTGTTTAGGAGGAGTGAATGGTCAAAAGTGAAGGCTTGTCCTGTTTCGATTACGGTTGTGAAGCCGCAGTACTTGCAGGTGGCGAATAGTTCGCCTGGCTTGAACTCGACTGGGGCACCGCAATGTGAGCACCTGATTTCCTGAGCCACAGCAGCCATAGGGTTAAGCCTTCAGTTTTTCTCGTTTGAGAATTTCTCTTGCAACGATGATTCCTGAAGCGGACGCTTGGATTAAGCCGCGGGTGACGCCTGCGCCATCGCCAATAGTAAACATGTTTTGGATTTTGCTTTCCAATGCATTGTTGAGTAGAAGGTGCGAGGAATAGAATTTGACTTCGACGCCGTAGAGTAATGTTTCGGGTGAGGCAACGCCTGGAGCAATTTTGTCGAGAGCTTCAAGCATTTCACGAATGTCAGTGAGGTAGCGATAAGGCAAAACAAAGCTTAGATCTCCCGGCGTGGCGTTTTTGAGGGTGGGTGTCAAAACGCTATGTGCAAGTCGCTCGGGGGTGCTACGTCTGCCATGGTTGAGGTCGCCGAGCCGCTGCACCATGACGCCGCCGCTGAGTAGATTTGAGAGTCTAGCGATGTATTTGCCGTAGGCAATTGGTTCCTTAAATGGCTCCGTAAATGATGTACTGACAAGTATAGCGAAGTTGGTGTTGGCTGTTTTAGTCTCTGCTTGACTACCGCCGTTGACAGTTAAGACGCCGTCGTAGGATTCAGTGGTAACTTCACCATAGGGGGACACACAGAAAGTGCGCACTTGGTCATCAAAAGAACGTGAAAAATAGAGAAGTTTAGGTTCATAGAGAACTTTGGTAAGCTTCTCCATTATAGAGGCCAAAAGCTCCACACGCACACCGATATCAACTGGGTTGTTAACGGTCTTCAAGCCACGGATTTGAGCTTCAGTTTGAAGCCACTCTGCACCACCTCTGCCCGGGGCGATGATGACGTATTTACCCATGATTTTCGCGCCATCGACGGTTTCGACTCCTTGAATGGTGTGGTTTTCAGCGATGAGCCCTTTCACTTCTGTTTTAGGCAGAAAAGTTATTTTGTCATTGAGATATTTCCGCATCCGCTGAAGGGTTTCAAGACATTTATCAGTGCCCATGTGGCGAACTTCTTGCTTGATAAGTTTAAGACCAGCAAGGGAGGCTTGGCGTTCGATTTCATCTATCTCCTTGTTTTCGCCGCCGTAGACTTGTTCGCTTGCGCCGAACTTGAGGTAGATGCCGTCGCAATATTTTACCAGTTCAGCAAGTTCCTTGGTTGAAACATACTGGTTTAGCCAACCGCCAACTTCGGTTGATAGGGTGAGTTTGCCGTCACTGTAAGCGCCTGCGCCGCCCCAACCGCTAAGAACGGAGCACGGTTCACAGTGGACACATTCAAAGCCTCGTTTAGAGGGGCATTTGCGTTTGTCGATGTCAGCGCCTCTGTCGATAACGATGACGTTGAGGTTTGTTTTCTCCGTTAGCTCAAGTGCTGAGAAAATGCCTGCTGGACCTGCTCCTACAATTATCACATCATATTTCAAGGAATTTTGCCCTCTTGGAACCCAAACTTAGATGTAACAACTAGCATATATTTTTAGCTACAACGTACCCAACTAAGTGGAAAGTTACTTTTCCGTATGGGGGATTAAGCAGAGGAACTTTAGTTGCGCTTCGCCGCTGTTTCTGAATTGGTGTAGTTCGTTTGGAGGTACAAAAACTACGTCCCCTCCTTGTAGAGGTGTTGTTTTTTCTCCGTCAAAAATTCCGCCTTGTCCTTCTAACACGAATACTTCGTGTTCCCATGCATGATTATGTAGGGGGCTGAATCCGCCTGGTGCCATCTCAAAGAGGCGCATGGCAAAGTTTGGTGCACCCATCTCTTTGGTGATTAGCCATCGTATCTGGGTTTTTTCTGGGCAGCAGTCTGCTTTTTCTGTTTGGACGGTTTTGTAGTTGAAGACTTTCATGATTATCAAAGATATGTTGATTCGGGTTTAATTAATTTGGCATGAGTATTTTTTAGATATATCTGAATAACATTTATAACAGCAAACCAAACCAATAAAGACCAACATGGTAAGTGACCCGCAGCATTCAAACATCGACGACTTAATCAGCGACTTCTCACGCTTCTACATACTCACCATCCTCTACGAGGGACCAGCCCACGGCTACAGCATAATCAACCAATTCAAAAAACGCGTCAAAAAAGAAATCAGCCCCAGTCTAGTCTATCCATTCTTGCAGCAACTCGAGGACAAGGGTTTAGTAAAGCATTCTCTAAAGCCAACTGGCGACAAGATAAAAAAAGTCTTTGAACTCACAGAAGAAGGAAGGGGATTATGTACGGGGCTTTTCAAACGCTTCGCCACCTTGGTTGCAATCGCCATTGAACCAAGCATCTATGTTTGTGCTCACTGCGGCTGCAAAGTCTACGCGGGCGGCTACCGAGAAGTCATCGATGGCAAAGAAATAGCGTTCTGCTGCATGCATTGCGCTGCCTCATACAACGAATGCAAAAAATCGATTAAACAAGCAAAATAGCAATCAAATGCTAAAATCAAATAAAATTAGTCTTTTATGGCTTCGATGAAGCTCATAACGTTCCAGAGTTTAACCCGAGTGTACGGTGGCATGTTGGGATCTTGCAGAATCTCATCCAGCATCGACACTGCGTTTGAAGCACGTACTGCAGGAGTGTATTCGGCGCTTTGCAGAGAGCTCATGGCGTCTTTTGCGGAGCGACGGATGTTACGTGGCGTTGTACTATCTTCAGAAACCTCGGTCAGAACAACTAGTGCTTGCTGAATCTTTGCTTCATACTCATCCGATTTTTTCTTCCGCACCATAAATATTCCCTCTGATGCACTTTGGCAGTGACCAAGTTATATAAGCATTGAGACGTATTTACTTTGGGGTTCACCATGAAACCTAGACCAGAAAACACAGTTGTCAAACGAGGCGCAAATCTTCTGCTCCAAGGCGCTGCATTGACTGACCTATCCTGCCCAGCCTGTTCATCCCCCCTCTTTAGGCTTAAAGACGGCACACTTTGGTGCGCAAAAGACGAGAAAAAAGTGGTAGTCGTCAAGGAAGGCGAAGAAGCACCCAAACAAGCGCCAGCGCCCAGTACAAACTACGATAAGCTTGAAACAACATTGATGACGAAGATAACGGAAATAGAGGGTAAAATTGAAAAAACTCAGGACATGGATGAACTACAAAAACTCACCAGTGCACTCTCGGAACTACTAAATACGCTTGAAAAAATCAAAAAAATGAAAGCCTGAGCACGACCAATTTGACTCTGGGTTTCTACGAAAATTTTCCGATGAACATTCATCGCGTCGACAGGTTCAATTCAACTCTTTCAAGCAAGCAGCTCCAACAAAAATTAATCAAAGTTTTAAAATTCATTAACTGCAGCGAATACAGTTTTGAAGAAGTAGCCAACCCCACCATACCCGGGGGCAGGGTGATTTTTGAGTTCGGACTGGCTGAATCAGGAGACTTCAACTATATTGACGATGAAGAAGTTAAGAAAACATTGAGTTTTCTGGTGAAGAAACAGTTGGATTCGATGGATTTTTTCTGTTCAATACGATACTACAAAGGAGCGGGCGAAAGTCGGACTGCTTTAAAGTTTGATTATTACATGTTACGAAGCATCTTCAGCAAGGATACGATGGAAGTTCAGGTTCACCATGAACGTGGTCCCAGGTACATTTCGCCTGAAGATTTAACGATGTTTATTTTTGCAAAAGTAAATGAGACATCAACTAAAAACAAAAAAATTCTCAAGAAAGCACCAACTTAGTTACCGCCTGAAGATGCTATTTATCCGTTTTCTATAGCCGAAAATTATATTTCTATCCGAGCATGCACCTAAGAAAAGACAGCAGTTTACGATTTCAAGGAGCTAATAAAGTATGTTACCAATTGAAGTTTCATCCCTAAAAAAACACTACGGCGACCTAAAAGCCGTTGACGGCATCTCCTTCACAGTTAAAGAAGGCGAGGTCTTCGGACTTTTGGGTCCAAACGGCGCAGGCAAAACCACTACCATTGAAATCATGGAGGGTTTGCGTGAACGAGACGGAGGAGACGTAAAAGTACTCGGACTCGACCCATGGAAAAACGGTTACGAACTTCACAAGAAAATCGGCGTTATTCCACAGGAATTTACGTTCTTTGAAAAAACCACTCCAAGAGAAGCCATAATTTACTACGCTGACCTTTTCGGCATCAAAGTTAACCCAGATGAAATTTTAAAAGAGGTTCTGTTGCAGGAATCCGCTAAAGTAAATTTTGACAGTCTCTCAGGCGGGCAGAAACAGAAAACAGGACTTGCGCTTTCACTAGTTAACTCGCCTGAACTGCTCTTTTTAGATGAGCCAACCACGGGTTTGGATCCCAACGCGAGGCGAGCAATCTGGGAAGTCATCCGCGGATTAAAGGCTAAAGGAAAAACCATCATCCTAACAACCCATTACCTCGACGAGGCACAGCAACTCTCTGACAGAGTAGCCATCATGGACCACGGACACATCGTAGCCATGGGAACTACCGAAGAAATCATCCAGCAGCATGGTTCGGGTGAACGCTTAGAGATTCAAGGAACCCAAAAACTCGCCGACTATATCAAGGCAAACACCGAATTGCAAGTTGACTACGACACCGTCAAAGAAGTAGTTACTATTCCACTGAAAAAGAAGATTGATGCCCTCGCGGCTTTGGCGGCTGCTGAGCAGTCAGGTTTGGAATGGGGCGATATCCAAACGCGTCAAGACAGTTTAGACGACGTGTTTGTTAAGCTCGTTAACGAACCTATCAGCGAAGTAGAACCTACTTCAGATGACAAAACTAGTAAAAAGCGGAGGCGCTAAAAATGGTCAATGGAAAAAGAATCTATTCAGACTTCAAAGTCTTCAGCCGAGGATACTTAAGAAACAAGTTCGGTTTGTTCTTCGGCTTAATCTTCCCAGTTATCTTGATTTTGATTTTCGGAGCGATTTTCTCTGGAAACGGTTTAGGAACAATTAGTGTTTATGCTCAAAACAAAGATACCGGTCTCCCAGGCGGAACAAACATAGGCGCAACCTTTCTTACGTCGTTAAATGAATCTGGTACCATTAAGGTCTTTACTGTTGATCCTTCAGCGAATTTTTCACAGTACCTAGCTGACCACTCTTCATCTGACGGCATAATTATACCTGCAGATTTCTCAGCGAACTATGCCTCAGGTCATCAAGTAAACATTACAGTTTACGGTAATCCTACAGCAAGCACAAGTGGCATCGTGGGCGGAACAGTTAACGGATACGCAAATTATTACAACCTCAACTACTTTCAGCGAAAATACAACGACACAACCCCCGCAATCATAGGCATAACCTCCGCGACAGTGAACACCCAACAAACAAAAACCATAGACTTCCTCATCCCAGGATTAATCGGCTTTGCCATCTTAACCAGCCCAATGTTCTCGCTAGTCAACATTTCCTCCGAATACAAGAAAACAAAACTCTTCAAACAGCTCTCCTTAACCCCGCTTACAAAGATGGAGTGGCTAACCTCGAAAGTTATCTGGTACATTGTTTTGACGGTTGCTGGTTTTCTGTTGATGGTTACGGTGGGAATCGCAGCTTACGGCGCACATGTCACCCTGTCACCTTGGCTTATACCCTTCCTCATTTTGGGTCCAATGCTATTTGCAGCGCTCGGCATGCTAGTCGGCACTGTGACCAAGAACCCAGAAACTGCTGGAGTCATAGGCAACATAGTGACATTTCCAATGATGTTCCTGTCAGGCACATTCTTCCCAATTAGCATCATGCCTACCTACCTGCAAACATTTGCACATGTCCTGCCGCTGTTCTACATTATCGAGGGATTAAACAACGTTATGGTGTACGGTAACATCGGTGGAGCCCTTATCGATATGGCAGTAGTGTTAGCTATCACGGCTGTAATCTTCATCTTGGCAGTTAGACTGTTCAAATGGCGAGAAGACTAACCACCACCTTTCTTTTTGTTTTTTAAATTTTTTAAAATTACGCAGACATGGGAATACGTTGTAAGCAAGTTTAAATCTGCTTGGTTGATTCATTTTATTTGTTCTGGTGGCTCTCATGTCCGAAAAACTTAAAGTTCTCGCCTTTGCGGGAAGCTTAAGGAAAGGCTCATTCAACAAAGCTCTAATCCGCGCAGCCGTTGAAGTGGTGCCCGAAAACATTGAAATCGAAGTTTTTGATTTAGAAGGTATACCACCGTTCAACCAGGAATTCGAGGCTAATCCACCTCAGAGGGTTAAGGAATTTAAGGATGCAATCAGAAGCGCTGATGCACTTCTAATTGCAACTCCAGAGTATAATTACTCATTTTCTGGTGTCCTCAAAAACGCCATCGACTGTGCTTCGAGACCCAGAGCCGACACGCCGCTGGAAGGTAAACCAGTCGCCATCATGAGTGCATCCACAGGCAGGTTCGGCGGCGCCCGAGCACAATATCACCTGCGGCAAGCATTCATTTTCCTTAACATGCAGCCGGTTAACCGACCTGAAGTCATGCTATCAGATGCAATGCACAACGTGGACGTCAACGGAAACGTCACTAACGAGCAAACACGCCAACTTATCCACCAACTGCTTGAAGCCCTCGCCGTGTGGATCATAAAGCTAAAACAAACGTAACAGTAACGCTTCGCACAGTTTCAGTTTTGATACAGGAAAGCCTTAAAGCGCTCAGCAACCATGCTAGGAATTGGCCACCATACATGAGAGTCATAGCTGACCTGCACATCCATGGCAAATACAGCCGAGCCACAAGCGAGCAAATGAGCATTCCAGAAATCGCAAAGTACGCAAAAATCAAGGGACTTAACTTGGTTGGCACGGGCGATTTTACCCATCCCCTGTGGCTAAAAGAAATCAACGAAACACTTGCCCCTGACGGTGACTCGGGCCTCTTCAAATTAACCAACGCAGACTCACCTATGCGTTTCATGTTGCAAACAGAAGTTTGCACAATCTTCGAGCATAAGGGCGAATCAAAGAAAGTTCACCATGTCATACTTACTCCCTGGCTTGAAACCGCCGAGCAAATCAATGAGCGACTTCAAAGCTTCGGCAGTTTAAGCTCAGACGGCAGACCCATCCTCAACGTTTCAGCATCCCAGTTGGTTGAGCAGGTAATGGAGATCTGTGGCGACAACATGGTTTTTCCAGCGCACGCTTGGACTCCATGGTTCAGCATCTTCGGCGCCTTCAGTGGCTTTGACACCGTAGAAGCCTGCTACCAGGACATGACCAAACACATCCACGCATTAGAAACGGGGTTGTCGTCTGACCCACCCATGAACTGGCGACTCAGCAAACTCGACCGGTACGCGCTCGTTTCGAACAGTGACTGCCACAGTTTCTGGCCATGGCGCATCGGCAGAGAAGCCAACGTTTTTGAACTCGAAAAATTCAGCTACAAAGAAGCCACCGATGCAATCATCGCCAACGATTCCTCGCACTTCAAGTTTACTATCGAAACTGACCCTGCCTATGGCAAATACCATTGGACAGGGCACCGAAACTGCAAAATTTCTCTCTCACCTGCGGAAGCCATAAAATTCGGCAACATGTGCCCAGTTTGTCGCCGACCACTCACCAAAGGAGTTGAACAACGTGTTGAGGAACTCGCCGATAGACCAACAGATTTCAGACGTCCGGGAGCACCGGGGTTTATGCGTCTGCTTCCACTCTCAGAAATCATTGCAACAGTGCTTGGGACTGATTCGCCTTCGACTCAGGCGGTCTGGAAAAATTATAATTTGTTGATTGAAAAATTTGGTGATGAATATTCGGTTTTGATTGATGCGCCATTAGATGCGTTGGCACAGGTGGTAGATGCTTCCATGGCTCAAGCCATCGTTAAGGTCCGGGATGGCAACGCTAAGGTTACGCCTGGATACGACGGCGTCTATGGACAGTTGGTTTTAGGTGTCGATGTGCCACCGCAGGTTAAACTTAAGCCCAAACTAATCCAGCCAATCGTTAAGCAGAAGAGCATGACTGATTTCTGGTAAAACCAAAACAAATCGTTTAATTCCTACAAACAAATCTAGTTTTGGAAAGGACGTTTACTCTTGAAAGACCTTCTAACAAAAATTAACAACACCGCCACCCAAAAGTTCGGTGCCCAATACGCAGAAGCCAGAGGTCAAAAACTCTACAAAACAGCCTTGACCCTAAAAGAGGAACGTGTAGAAGCTGCCAAACAGGGCATCGAAAACGGCGTAGCCATCCGTGTGCTGGTGAATGGTGCATGGGGTTTTGCTTCAGTAGGTTCCTTTGATGGTGCGATTTTGGAAGACGCGGTTTCGGATGCTTGTCGTATGGCGAAGTTGGCGAGTGAACGGCTGAAAACGCCCATTAAACTTGCCGACGTAAAAGTCGTAGAAGACCATGTGCTTTCTAAACCAAAAAAGAACCCAGCCGACATCCAAATGGAAGATAAAATCAAAACGGCTTTGGCAGTGAATAAGGTAAGTTTAGAATTTAACAAGAAAATCAAAAGCTGCACTATCGACTACTTTGATTTAACGGGTTCGAGTTTTTTTGTGAACAGCGACGGCACCAGCATAGAGCAGGATAAGCTGTACGTTTGGGCTCGGACAACTGCTTCGGCGCAGGATAAAGGTGTGTTCACGTTTAGCCGCGAAGAAATAGGCTCTACAGCAGGCTACGAGCTCTTCGACGAACAGGCGCCCGAGACCTTAGGTGAGAAAGTTGCGAAACTCGCGGTTGAACAGTTAACCGCTAAATCTCCAAAAGGCGGCAAGTTCCCTGTAGTTTTGGGTCCTAACGTAGTTGGTGTGTTTGTACATGAGGCGTTTGGGCACCTGGCAGAGGCAGATTTGGCGCTCTCAGGAGGTGTGCTAGCGGACAATTTAGGAAAGAAGATAGGGTCAAACTTGGTAACGTTCTACGATGACGGCACCATCCCCGAAGCGTTTGGCGCATTCAAGTACGACGACGAAGGAGTTGCAAGCCACAAAACATTGCTAATTGAAGATGGCGTTGTAAAGGGTCTGATGCATAACCGGGAGACCGCACAAAAATTCAATGCCGAACCCACCGGGAACGCTAGGGCAGAAGACTTCCGCGTAGAACCAATCATCCGAATGCGATGCACATACATGGCACCAAGAGACCAAACCGTCGAAGAATTAATTGAGGGTGTTAAGTCGGGTTATTATTTTAAGAGTTTTAGGGGTGGACAAGCAAACCTTGATGGTACTTTCCAAGTTGGCATCCAGGAAGGCTACGAAATCGTGAACGGCGAATTAAGCGGCGCAGTCCGCAACGCATCGATTAGCGGCAACACTCTAGAAACACTGCACAAAGTGAATGGTGTGGGAAAAGATTTCATGTTGGATCCTGGGCGATGCGGGAAGGGTCAGACAGCTTTTATTAGTGATGGTGGACCGCACATTAGATTAAGTGAGGTGGTTGTCGGTGGCAGTGCTTGAAAAAAACCTAATGATTAGTTTAGCTGAGAACGCCGTAAAAGCCGCTCTCAACAAAGGTGCCCAAGATGCAGAAGCCTACGTTTACGAGGGGCAAGCCTCCAACATCGGCATTGAACTGGGACAAATCAGCAAGACCAACCGCATAATCGACCGCGGCCTCGGCATAAGAGTAGCTGCCAACAAAGCCATAGGGTTTGCCTACACAAACATCGTAGAGGACTCCAAAGCAGTTGAGAGCGCTGTAGTTAGCGCCTTGAGTGCAGCTAGAGCAAGTAAACCCGACCCAGACTGGAAAGGACTGCCAGAGAAGAAACCATACTCTACAACCGAAAAGACGTTTGACCAAAAAATCGTCGACCTCACATCAGAAGACCTCGTACAAATCGCCGTAACCATGCTGGACGCCGCAAGTCAAGTAGATAAACGAGTTTTCCCCATCGAAGGCGGCGTAGGCAGCGCTTATCTTTCTAACGCCATTGCCAACTCAAACGGCATAACAGCCTTCGACAAAGGAACCGTGATTGAATGCAGTGTAGCAACGCTGGCAAAAGAAGGCAACACCGTTACACCAGTATGCTTTGAGTTTAATGCTGCAAGGAACTACAAACTTGACCCTGCATGGGTGGGAAAAGAAGCTGCCAAAATGGCGCTTTCAGCCCTAAAAACCAAATCCGTGGAAACCAAATTGGGAAAAGTAATCCTCACACAATTTGCACTACAAGACCTTCTATCTTACACCCTAATCAACGCCATAAGAGCCGACAGCGTTCAAAGGGGGCAATCGCCGTTTAAGGGCAAAATCGGAGAAAAAGTCGCCTCAGAAAGCCTCTCAATCTTCGACGATGGCTTATTTGCAGGTGGATTACACACGGGAAGCTTCGATGCAGAAGGCTCGCCGCATCAGAAAACACCAGTTATAGAAAAAGGAATCCTGCGCAACTTCCTCTACGATAACTATACAGCCCGAAGGGAAGGCAAAGAAAGCACCGGCAACGCTTCAAGAGCAGGATACCTCTCAACGCCGGGTATCGACACCACAAACTTCCATATCCTGCCAGGAACCAAAACCTCTGAGGAAATGATAAGCGAAGTGGAAGACGGCTTAATCGTTTACTACCTACAGGGCGCCCACAGCAGCAACCCCGTCAGCGGCGAATTCTCCGTTGTAGCGACGCCAGCCTGGAAAATCAAAGATGGAAAAATCACCCATTGCTCCCGTGGCGTGATGCTTGCCGGCAACGTGTTTGAACTGCTCAAAAACATCAGCGTAATCGGCGGCAACGAACGGCAAATTGGACAGTTGATTTCGCCTTGGATTCAAGTGGAAAACGTTAGGGTAATTGGGCAATAACTCAAGGTTTCAGGCTATTTGCCCAGAAACTTTTGGAGTATTCGCCTAAAACGCCCTCGTAGATATGTTTGGTTTGCTGGGCGATTTTTTCCCAGTCGTACTTTTCCTGAACCCGCCGATACGCATTATCTCGGACGTATTTGGCGAAGTTTGGGTCAAGCAGAATTTTGGATATCCCCCAAGCTAACGAATCAGGGTTGTTTGGGTAAACCTTAACGCCCGTGACATCGTGTTCAACAATTTCTGATAAGCCGCCGGTGTCAGATACCACAACAGGGCTTCTTGCAGCCATAGCTTCCAACGCAACGATGCCGAAGGGTTCAAAAAGTGACGGCACAACAGACACATCAGCCACCCTCTGTAGTTTAAGCAATGTTGGTTCATCTAGGAAGCCTTCAAAGAGCACTTTATGCTCTAAACCCATGCTGCGCACGATGTTTAGAAGTTGCTCTTTCATGTAGCCGCTGCCCACGATTATGAATTTAGCGTTTGTTTTGCTGAGGACCTTGGGTACAGCGTTGATTAGGACGTGGATGCCTTTTTCGTAAACTAAGCGTCCGACGAAGAGAACGATTTTTTCTTCGGGCAGGGCAAATTTGCTTCGGAATTGGCTTAAGTCTTCATCGCCAACGTAGTTCTGAATGTTTACGCCGTTTGGAACCATCACTAATTTGTCGCTTGGCAAACCAAAAGTGTATTTTACGTGGGAAATCATATAGTCGCTGCAGCAAATTACTTTCCATGCTTCGTAGGTGAGCCATGCTTCGGTTTCATGGATCATTTTTTCGGCTGTGGTATGTAACCCATCTCTTCTGCCCATCTCAGTTGAGTGCATGGTTACTAACAGGGGTTTTCTGAAAACATGCTTCAAGCCGATGCCTGCATTTGCCACAAGCCAATCATGCGCGTGGAAAACATCGATTTTATCCGCGATTTTTTTTGTTAGGGAAGCGGTTTCTTTCTGCATGTTCATGTTCATCAAGTAAACCCAAGTGGCAAAGTCGGGTGAGGGGTTCTTATACGAGTCTATCCGGTAGACTTCCACGTCGTCGATTACTTCGTGGGCGGGGGCACCTGGAAAATCGCAGGTTACCACATAGACTTTTACGTTTTGTTTAGCCAAGTATTTCGATAAGAAGTAGATGTGTGGGGATATGCCTCCAATGACTCTTGGAGGATACTCCCAGCTTAGCATCATGACGGTTAATTTATCTTTCATTCTTTTTTGCCTCCGCCACTTTGCCGAACAATATTAGAACATCTGTCACTAAAGAATTGAGGTCTATTGGAACAACTGTGATTTTTTCTTTTGGAACCTTGTAAATTCGCTCAACTTCATCCTTCATCCATTCAGACTTCACGACTACTGCTGCAGCTTCAAAGAAACCCAGCCACTCTATACTTTTAATCGCCATGTTGTAGGAAGCGTTAGCGTTTGGAGAACGATGGTCTTCGAGGCTTTCAACTGAGTAAACAAAAGGAATGCCCAGACCGTTCTTGAGAGTTACGGCAGCTGGAATAAAATGCCAATCATGGACGTCTATGAGGTCCACCTGTTTATTTGATTCGTAGTAGATGTCTGCGGCGACTCGTTCAACTTCTTGGTTGAGCGTTAAGACCCATGTTAAAACGCCGATGTGATTGCGCACGGGATTAGCTACCCTATACGCTTTTACGCCGCTGGGCTCAAGTGTTCGCCCTGTTGCAGAATCATCGTAAGTTACAACGTTAACGTCAACTTTGTCTTTGGCAAGCTGAGTTGACAGGGCGCTAACGTAACCTGAGAGTTGACCTACTACTCTAGGCGGATACTCCCAAGAAAAAATGATGACACGCATAGATGTTTCCACTATGTGAAGAGCGAACAGACCTTAATTATTCCTCGTCCATTTAGATAGTACCTTTTCTTACCCTCGTTATCGTAGAAGCTTTCAGCGAAACCCTCAGATTTGTATTTGTCTAAAATGCCCTCGATTTCGCTCGGGTCTTTCTGCAAAAGTCGTGCGACTTCTTCGCCTCGCCTAGCTAAATCGGCAGCGGTTGCGCACAGATTATGCAGTGTCTGCAAGACTTTATCGGGAAACGGAAGCTCTTCTCTCATTTTAATTGCACCCTGCTAAACAATTGTACAGCGACTTATCTTATAAACGCATACGAGACAGGTTTTCTTAGAAGAGCTGGGTTGCATCCTTTAACTCCTTGCTTTGGGCAATATACCGCTTTTTTGCTATGTCAACTAGGGCTTTTCTCAATTTTTCACCTTTTTGTTCAGAAACAGCGATTTCCTTTAGTTTTGCCGCAAGTTTCTGGTCTTTAAGCGAACTTTTTGCCCAGCTTTCAAAGTCTCCATTGCCCACATGGAACTCGATGGCTTTTACATTTACTTCTTGGAGCGCTTTCACAAAGCCTTTCAGACCCCAAGCCATCTCCCCCGTGTAAAACTCTTTTCCGATACCCGTGTAAAATAGGAAGGGCTCGTTGGCGGTTAAGATAAACATTCTCAATCGGGCTTCAAAATCGTTGAGCAGCGTTTGTGCAGCGACGAATGCATCCATTGGCGATTCGTAGGGGCTAAAGTATGAGTGAACTTCTCCTGGTCCCCCGCCCGCTGTGAACATATAGTATAGGTGGTCACTTGTTTGGAAGTCCCGCCACAACTTAAGAAACGTGCCGTCGTCGGCTTCTTTGATGAACGGTTCCAGCTTGCGCAGGGTCGTGTAGTATGCCCATTGCATAACGTTGCCAAGCCACCCAGACTGGTCGCGTTTTATGTCTGCCCAAGAAACCGTGCCCTCGGCTTCAGGAACGTCAACTTCTCCCGCCGAAGCATGCTTATCAACCACTTCAGTAGGCGTGGCCATCTTAAGTTGGTCATATTTCAAAATCTCATCTGGCATGTGCTGTAGGAAACTGTGTATGCCGGTTTCGGGCCAATGATGCTCGCCGAAGGTTTCGTAGTCAGGGAAAATGTTGATGCATTCGCCCTGGGTTTCAGCTAGCCATCGTGCATACTTGTCGGCTGTTAGGGGCCACTCGGGCCACCACCTTGCTGAAAACCTAAAACCTATGTCATCGGTTAACTTGTAGTTGCGGAGCAGAACACGGATTTTCTTCGCGCCTTTTGGAGTGTAAATGTAGTTGGGTGATTTTTCTCCAAGAATCTTCTCTACGCCTTCTGTGTAGATGCCCTTGTAACCCATTTCCTCGACTGTTTTGGCGATGGTGTTGTTATAGAGCAACTCGGTGTTCTCAAAAATACGGGGCGTGTAACCAAGCAAATCTTTGATGATTTGTTTGTGCATTGCAACTTGCGCTATGAATTCTTCTTTTTCGGGGTAGAGGCTGGCGATTGAGTGATAGTAGGTTTGGTCAAGCAACTCCACGCATCCGGTTGCTGCGAGTTGCCTAAAACTTTCAAGCAGGTCCTTGTCAAACATCTCACATTGTTCAAGAAAAACTCCTGAAACGCTGAATGAGAATTTGGCTTGTTTGTGGTCGTGTTTGTGTCTGTCTATTACGTCAAGGATGATTTGGTTTGAGGGAAAATAGCATTTGCGGGCTGCACGCTTGAAGATTTCTCTATCAACCTCGGTATCGAAGTAATAGTCAAACAACTCATTTTTTGATAAACGCCTGAAAACTTTGCCTTCCCAAAACAGGTTACGCCTTAACCTGTGCGGCTGGTGAACCTCAAAGACAAACACAACATCAGTCATGTCACATTAGCCTCTAAACTAAACCATATCAGACAATACGATTATTTCTAATTTATGTTAAAAAATCAGGTCTGATTCGGTGAGGCAAAAACTGAATTCAACTAAGAACTGCTCAAGCCAACAAAACACCTGTTTTTGTGAAATTGGGAAAAATCTTATATGAAAAGCCGTTGACTACATGGACATGGCTCCCAATAAAAATAACAAATCAAAACGCAAATCCAACAAATCTCTGTTCTTTGCAATCGGGATAATCGCTATCATCCTCATCGGTGTCGGGGCATACATCGCGTTAGGGCAATCTGGTCAACCCGCAAAAGTATCGCCTTCATCTACGCCAGCGCCTACAACTTTCACGGGTACAACAACACCTGCGCCAACGAGTTCTGTTACATCGCCACCAACATCTGAAACAGATCCATTGTACGTGGGCGGAACAAAAGTTTTGTTACAAACCAGTGTTGGAAACATAACCCTTGAAATGCGGAATGATAAACCAATCACTACAACCAACTTCGTTAACCTCGTGAATAAGGGAATATATGATGGCACAATATTCCACCGTGTCATTGCAGGCTTTATGATTCAAGGCGGACAAAACAGTAGCGCCAACGTTGCAACGATTCCCGACGAAATAGGAAACAACAACCACAACTTACCCTACACTATAGCTATGGCTAAAACCAGTGATCCAAACTCGGCAACAAGCCAATTCTTCATAAACGTCGCAAATAACGGAGTGAATAGTGGCCCTACTTTCGATTCAACCTATGCAGTCTTTGGAAAAGTAATCGCGGGACAGAGCGTAGTTGACGCAATAGCTAACGCACCAGTGACCTCGAATGCCTATGAAGCAAACAGCACACCGATAAATCCAGTAACAGTGCTAAAAGCAACTATCATACCTTAACTATAATTCTCTTATTTTTCTTTAAAATTTTTTGTTAAATTAAAACTTCGGGTGACCTTTTTTTCTCAGCAGCTGATTTGGCTACTTTTTGAGAACAAAAATAAAACTAAGTACAAATCGCAATCCGACTGCGATGTGCAATAGGCATATTAGGTTTCATACAAATCTATTTCTGAGATTACATTATGTCAGGACAATCAACAAATCAACCTGAAACTAAAGTTCTACTACACACAAGCATGGGCGACATCATCATCGCTCTAAGAAATGACATGCCAATCACGACCGGCAACTTCAAAAACCTCGTCCAAAAGGGAACCTTCAACGGCACCATCTTTCACCGTGTCATCCCTGGCTTTATGATTCAGGGCGGTGACCCAACTGGAACAGGATACGGCGACCCTTCAATTCCCGAGATTAAGGACGAATTCACAAGAACTAACCGCAACGACCGAGGCACAATATCAATGGCGAATGCAGGTCCAAACACGGGAAGCAGTCAATTCTTCATCAACCAAGTCAACAACAACTTCTTGGACAGCAAGCACCCAGCGTTCGGCAAAGTCATCTCGGGAATGGATGTCGTAGACAAAATCGCCAAAGTTCCAACCGGCTCAAATGACAAACCACGTACAAGCGTAACCATAATCAGTGCGTCAATTGTCCCGTAAACAAAAAAACGGATAAAAAATTAGATTAATCCTATTTCTTTTCTTCTTTCTCTTTAGGTTTAGAACCGATTTCGACAACTTGAATGCCTATCTGGTATCTTTTTCCACCAGCGACCATCTTGCCTGTTCCATAATAGCCTTTACTGCCTGTTTTGAAGTCTTTTTTGTCAAGGATAAAGTTTTGTTTATCGCCACATAACTGTATGGTTGCCATATTTACATCGCTCATTTTCAAAGTTCACCTAATCTTACTTCTAATTGAGTGTACGTTGCTTTTCACCTTTTCGCTGATCTTATACTCTTATTTTTGGTTTTGGCTATTTTTTTATTTTCATTAACCCCAAATCCACCGCCACCATGAAGATGAATGGGAGCGATAGGTAGAAAAATGCGAAAAACACGTTGTCGAATAATAAAGTGAAGGGTCGTGATAGCACCGTTGGGTTTGATAAGTCTAGTCCAGCAATGTGTATCAGGCCAAGCAAAGCTGAGCCTGTAAGGGTTAGAGCTAAGCTTACTGTGAATTGGATGGTAAGGCGTCTTTCTCTACCAAACATGATGATTGAGATAAGGGCTGATAGGACAAACATCCAAGCAAACGAACAGATGAAAATTGTTGTGTCTGCGTTTGAATTTATAAATGAAGCCATCGAGGGAACAAAACTTCCAAAAGAAGAGGCAACGGTGGTTAAGGCAGTTCGAGTAAAAATCTGGTAGCTAACCATTAAAACCCACCCTATGACCAGATAGATTACTTTATGGGGGATTGATATAGCCACCAAGTCACCTGCAACATTATGGCGATAGGTTTGTTTTATAACATTTACCTATCAATTCGACTAATCAGTCAATGATTTTCTCTTAGCCGAAATTTAAAAGTAAGAGATGGTGCGGTCGCCGGGATTTGAACCCGGGATCATTAGCTTGGAAGGCTAAAGTCCTAAACCAGACTAGACGACGGCCGCATGTATTTTGCTGACTAAGGCTCCTTTCAGGTTTTATTAGGTCATGTATTTCTTTACTTTCACTTTGACCTATTTGACCACTTATTGCCTTTTCAGTATTCAGAGAGATACCCTGAGTTTTTAATAAAGTTTTCAGAGAATCCAAGTCGTCTATCTTGCAATAAGTAAACTGGGGCTTATGAGAGACTTTGTCACCAAGAGAATAATGGCGAACCAATAGCATACCTGATGCTACCTTCTCTGTCAAAAGTATCTGCGCTAAACTCATCTTCTTGCATAGGCATTCTAACTTAGACATTTAATTTTCATTTGACCAATCCTTCAATTTTGAGTCCAGACTATTCAATTCTGCCTATAAAGACAATTAAGAACTTTTTTGGGGCTATAGAAATTATATGATATAACTTGATTTATTGACTGTGACCTTGAAGTTATGGTGACATCTTCCACAATTGTATGCTTCTATAGTAAAGCATTGATTCTTCAGGGTGCTTGAGGGTTTCTCAACTATTTTGCCACAACTAGGACAATGAGCCATATGTATCAGTCTTTTCTTTGCTGTAAAAAGAATATGAGTTTTATGAATCTAAAATAAGTAATAATTGCTAAGCCGTCCTTATATGCTCTAATTCTTCTAATTTGTCTAGGCGGAGTCTATTTTGTATTCTCCAAAAACAAAACATTAAGCCTCTTTCTATAATGGTTAAACCCCGCCCGCCACTAGTTTCTTAATTGGAAAAATTACTTTTTCTCTCTTAGTTCCAAGTAGCTTTCCCACCAATCAATAAAATTCTTGTTTTTTAATGGAATACTATATCTTGCTGATGGTTCATGTTTAATTGATAGTTAGGTTGAAAACGATGAGTTCAGGAAAGGATAGGCATAAAATTCCGGGCAGCCGCATGAAAATCCTAACCAAAGATGCTAAACAAATGGTGAATGGACCGTACTATTGCCCAAAATGCCGAAAAGAACTGTTGCAGATTTGCCAAGACACCAAAAACAAGCAGGTCTATGCAGTATGTAAATGCGGGCTTGAATGGCAATTAACTTATGCACCTGTTTTCCAACCCATAGACTACTACAACAAGTTTAGAGACGCTTGGAAAAAGCAGAGTTATGGTATAATCAAACAAAAATAGTCTTCTACAACATTATTTTCCAACTGGCAATATACATAACCCTTTGTCTTTGTGTTCATCAAATCCCTTTGGATAATGATTTGGGACAAGTTTTAAACGGTAGATTATGAACATTACCATCATCGAAATGGTAACGATGAGTCGACTGTCGCTGAAACAGAAACCAATCAGACTATTAATTATTGTATTTTTGGCGCTTATCATATCTGCTCCTATAGTGCTTTCTCATACAGTAGCTGCACAAACAGACGGGTACTATGACAGGTCATTCTCGTGGGATTATTACGGGAAACATTGGGACTGGAACCTTAGTATTCCTCAGGAACTCTACAACGTTTACAAATCTGTTCCAGACTCCACTCGAACACGCGATGGACCTGCTGGCTATGACATGATAACCACAACCAGAGATCCCTATATCCAGAATTTGGCTGAAAGGCTAAATGAAACTACAACACAACTCGGGTACAATTCCTACGAGCAAGCAAACTTTGTTTTAGCTTTTGTCCAAAGTATCACTTACAACTCTGATCTTAACACAACTGGGTTTGAAGAGTATCCACGATTCCCGATTGAAACTTTGGTGGATCAAACTGGAGATTGCGATTGCAAAGCCATACTTTACGCTACATTGATCCTCAGCCTGGGCGACGGTGCAGTTTTCATTAATCCAACGGATCATTTGGCAGTTGGAGTTCTTGGAGATGGCCTTCACGGTACATATTGGCCTTACAACAATCAAACATACTATTACGCTGAAACTACAGGAGTAGGTTTCACGATTGGGCAGTTGCCTGATGAGTTCCAAGGTAAGACCGCTTACGTTTATGGTATAGACCTAAGCAAACAGTACATTCCTGATATCGAGGTAACACCGACTACTGAGCCATCCTTAACTAATCCCCAAAGCATAACAACGTTGCGACCGACGCCAACTTCGGCACCTTTAGACCCAAATCCCACAACATCTGCTTCTCCCGATGTCTCTGGACCAAGCGTTCAACCAGTTCTACCTTTATCATTTAACCTAATCGCAGAAAACCCCGTATTTTTTGTAATTATTCTGTTTGCAATTGTCGCTTCAGTGATTCTCGCTGTTTGGTCAGTAAGAAAACCAAAGCTATCCCAAAATAATGAACCAGCTTCTCCTCCTGAAACGATCGCTCCGCAAAATGATAGTGCCGCTTCTGAAGATACCAAGTTCTGCATCTTTTGTGGTTCAAACAACAAAGTGTACGCTGTGTATTGTGAGAAATGCGGCAAACAAATAGGATAACAACCTAGCAAATTTCCTTGAGTGCTTCTTCACCGAAGGAGTCAATTTTGGATTGCGCATAAACCACGATGGCGGCTTCCAACACAATTATAAAAGTGAGAAAGCCAGCTAACCCCCACGTCAAACGGACGAATGCTTGAGCTGCCGCCAAATCAACGCTGCCATTAACCATGACAAGCCACCCCCAAAAACCAGCCACATTAGTTGCAATGAACGCGCTTAAATCCGTAGCCATCCAAATGCATAAGCCCACAAGAACCGCGGCAAACCCGCAGCCGACTATGGTAATATTTTTCCAGTCAGACGACAGTTTAGACGAAAATTTTATGCGTGTTTCCTCGCCATGTTGTTCTAAGTGTATACTAATAGTTTTTTTTGCTGTTTTTGGAGATATCCCCCAAAGTGAACCCTGTTTAAAATAAATTTGATTCGGTGTCTCTTCAGAAATAACTTTGCACCCCTTAGCGGTTAAAGCATCTTTAAATTTTGGATAAGCTTCTTCGATTTTTAAGTTAACCACTCGCTCAAGCAAAAGGACACCGCAAACCCATATGCAAAAGGATGCTATTGTGGTTTTTCATCGTTTTTATAAAGCCGTTTCTGATACTGCGAAGACTTGAATTTGAGACCTCTCAACGGCTGGCGGGGCATGGCTCTTTGCCGCTCGAGGTTCTTGATTCTTGCATAGAGTTTGGAAACTTTTGTATTCGACGGAATCTTTGATCTTGGCTTATGCACGGGCACGGGGGTAAAAGGCTGGGTAATCTCGAGTTTTTTCTTGGATTTCTTGAATGCTACCTTCCTGACTTTTTTAAAAACTGCGTACCCTTCTTTGAAGTTAACCTCATGCACTTCCCAGCCTGCATTCAGCCAAGCCTTCGCATGAGCACTCGCAGACGTGTTGCTCCACCAGGCAATATCGCGGTAAGCAGCCATCGGAAGGTTGGCGCCGATTAACCCATCAATGCGTGCAAATGTGAGCTTAACGGTATCTGTGAAGGCGGCTCTAAACTTTAAGTGACCTTCAAGTCCAGCGTACTTGAAGACAGTTTGGGGCGAAACTACTCGTCTTGCGCAGTGTAGACAAAGCATCGCCATTGGGTCGCCTGTAGCTACGTCGGGTGTCATGCAGTCCCGGCAGAACAGTTTCTTACAGCGTTGACATTGCCGCATGTACGTCGTGCGCATAACTCTCCCGCATATTCCACATTCATCTTTCAAAGCTAAATCAACCTAAAACCACTTAACCTAAGCGTGTACTTTTAAACATATTAATTTTCACTTGTTCCGAAACTGGGTTCGCCTAAGACGTCTGCCCGATGGATTAACTGTTTTAGGGTGACAGAAATTTCTTTCCAAATCAACAGTAAAAGACCCCTAGCTTGTGCATCGATTAGCAACAATAGGCCCACGTAGAGCGCAAAGCCCACGACCGTTTTAGAAATTGTCGTTAACAGTGTTGTTGTGGCTGGAATAAGGTAGAGAACAATAGCCATCAGTAAAGCAGCTAGAACGTATTTGGTTATGCTTTTCCAAGCGATCGGTATGTGTATTATGTTTCGCATGAAGATTTTTAGTCCGATGAAGGTTCCAAGATGGACACCGATGAGTATTGCCACTACTCCAACTGTTGCCTCCACAGGATTAGCTAGTGGAAATTGAGTTAGAACATAATAGGTTACGGGCAGCACGACTGCAGCTTGAATGTAGGGAATGCTGAATAGTTTGAAGATTTTGCTCTTGACGAGTTTACGTAGGGAAATTCTTCCTTCAGCGTCGAAGGCTTCTACACCCATAAGACAAGAAGAATGGAAATTGTATACTAAAACGATTAATGTATCAACCGTTAAAGCAACCAAGACAGGCCAAGCAACGGTATAGGATATGTTTAGGACAGTCAAAAACGAGGCAGCCATAATCATCGTTAGGGTAGCAAGTGGGATTGCCAACATCAAAACTGTCCTAAAGGACACGCCAACCTCTTCTTCTGAGCAAGAGTTAGCTAAAAGTTTCGGATAAACCGCGACTGCTAGTGATGAAGCATACCCCACTATGGTGGTAAAGCTCAAGGCAGCTTGGTAGTATGCTCGGGCTTCTGCCCCGCCATACAAGAAGAGCAAGATAAGGAAAAACGACAGCAACTGGCCGCCGATGGCGTTGTAGAGGATGGCTGGTGAACCCTTAAGCCACTCTTTTAAGTAGCCCCAATTTGCTTTTTCCTTCAAGTAATCAGACAAGAGATAACCATAATAAAGGACTTGCACGGCTGGAGCAAGGACCAACGCTAATATCGCGCCGAGAAAGATTTGCTTAAAAACTAAGATTACAATTAAAGCTACGGCGACTTTGACTATTTCTTGGATGATAAAACCGTAGCCAGTTGCTTGTGGTTCGGTGGCTTGTAGAATTGACTCAAATATAATAACCATATATGAGGTCAAGATTGAGAGACCTGCGATAAGATAGATGGGCAGGTAGGCGGTGGTTCCGATGGCGTTTGAAATCAAGAAAATCGCAGGCAGATAGACTATCATGGATGCCAGGGCAATTGTTAATTCGCCGAAAACGCTGGTTTTTACGGTTCCCGCTTTCTTTCTTGCAGTAAACCTTGTGACCCAAAATGGTAGGATGCCGCTGAATAGTATGAAGTAGGGGATGTAATCGAAGATGTTTGTCCATATACCAAACTGTTGGGCAGTCATGCTACGGGTGAGGAGGAGCGTAAAAATTAGGCCAGTAATGACGCCTAGCAACTGGGTTGTGAAAACTACGAACCCGCTGTACCTTAGCCTAATTTGATTCTTTCCCAAACGCCGTTCCTGCTTGCAATTCACTGTTTTCTACTGACTTTGATTTGCCGTAAATATACGATTACCCAAATCAAACCCAACAAAAACAAGAAAAAGGAGCAGAAAGCCCAAAACATCATTCCCATTAACAAAACAATGGGCTTAGCCCTTCACGACCGCCAACGGAACTAACCGAGCGACTTTAGTTGCAATCCCGACTTTATCGCTGACATCAGCAACTACGTCCACGTTCTTGTAGGCTGGGTCAGCTTCCTCAGCTAATACCGATGCACTCGCGGCGCGAACCACAATGCCCCGCTTCTCCAGACTATTCTTTATGTCGTTACCCCAGTACTGCCGCTTAGCTGCTGAGCGACTCATCATCCTGCCTGCACCATGAGCTGTGGAACCGAAAGTTAGATCCATCGCCTTCTGCGAACCCACCAATACCCAAGAGCTCGTGCCCATGCTGCCTGGAATTAGAACCGGTTGTCCTTCGCTGCGGTAATCGTCGGGAACGTCGGGGTGACCCGCTGGGAAAGCACGTGTGGCTCCTTTACGGTGAACCCAAACCTTCTTTTGGACGCCATCGATGTTGTGGGTTTCGACTTTAGCGATGTTGTGGGCAACATCGTAGACGAGGTTCAAGCCGAATTTCTCTGGGTCCTGACCGTAAACCTGCTGGAAACTCTGGCGAACCCAATGCATAATCGCCTGCCGATTACAAAAAGCGTAGTTGACGGCGCAAGCCATCGCTTCAATGTAATCTTTGGCTTCACTGCTGTTTCCGGGGGCGCAGGCTAATTCTCGGTCGGGCAGGGAGATTTTGTATTTTTGCACCGCATGCTCCATAACGCGGAGATAGTCGGAGCAGACTTGGTGACCATACCCCCTTGAACCGCAATGAATCATAATCGTAACTTGACCCTCATGCGTAATCCCGAAGGCTTTAGCAGTTTTCACATTAAAGATTTTGTCGACTTTCTGGATTTCCAAAAAATGATTACCTGAGCCCAACGTGCCGATTTGAGTTAATCCTCGACTTTTAGCGGTGTTTGAAACCTTGTCTGGATTAGCGTTAGCCATATGCCCATTTTCTTCGCAGTGCTTTGCGTCTTCTGCCCATCCTAATCCCCGGTCAATGAGCCATTGCACTCCCTCAGTCGCCAGCTTCTCAAGGTCGCGGCTGGAGATGGTGAGGTCTTTTCTATGGCTTCCCAGTCCAGATGGGACGTTTCGGAAGATAGTTTCGGCTAAGGGCGCGAGTTTGGGTCGAACATCCTTTTCTGTAAGAGTTGTTGACAGCAGGCGAACGCCACAGTTAATGTCGTAGCCGACGCCGCCGGGGCTGATTACTCCGTTTTCATAGTCTGTTGCTGCAACGCCGCCTATTGGAAAGCCATATCCTTCATGTCCATCTGGAAGCGTAATTGCATGTTTGTAGATGCCAGGCAACTGAGCCACGTTTGAACATTGCCAAAGCGTGCGGTCTGTCTGCATTTTCTCAAGAAGAGCTTGGTTAGCAAAAACCATGCCTGGAACACGCATCTCAGGCTTGTACTTGGGAATCTGCCACATGTAATCGTTAACTTTCT
The DNA here is from genome assembly GCA_963782525.1 of Candidatus Bathyarchaeota archaeon. GTDB lineage: Archaea > Thermoproteota > Bathyarchaeia > Bathyarchaeales > Bathycorpusculaceae > Bathycorpusculum. The sequence continues at coordinate 548,044 of CAWAKC010000001.1, read as the reverse complement.
CTAACGGAACTCGCTCGGAAGCCGCTCTACTTTCACCCAAAACTTTCACCGTTGAACACAAAAGATGGATGAGACTATAAAACGTTTATGAGATCTGCTTTTGTTTGGCGTATCCGATAAAGCCCAAGACACAATTTTCCAGCATGGTTTTAGAGTAGATTCGATGCGCTTTTACGAAACCAACAATTCGGTTCATTACTTTGTCTTCGGCAACTATGCGGTCGCGAATTTCCTCTAAACTCTGATTCTTCTTAACGCCATCCTCAGCTATGTCTGCCCAAAGCTGAAGTTGAATCTTATAGTCCTTGAGCCTCTGTACTGCGTAAGTGGCTTTTCCAAAATGGCTAAAGTAAAGCACAGTTGGGTTTAGACTGACGAGTTTATCCAGAGACGCCAAGGCTGAATCCAGATAGAACGGGGGAGGCGTGGTCGGAACTACTACGTCGAACTCTGGGAGATAAGTGCCTGCAGCGTCGCCAGGGAAAACGCCGCCATTGAAGGTTTCTTGGAAACTCAGGTTGTGTGAAGCGTGCCCAACCGTTTCTGTAACCGACAATTTTGCTCCAAAGCCTAAGTCAAAAGAGCCTTCAGTCATCGGGATTACTCGGTCTTTTGGGGCTGGTTCTGGTTTGCCGAAGATTTCGCTGACAAACCCCAAAACTGTCTGAGCAGAGAGCCAAAGGCGCTGGGGGTCGACGAGGTGCGGCATGCCCCGAGGATGAACTATGACTTTTGCGTTTGGCAAAGACTTCAGCAACGTGCCCACCCCACCGCCGTGGTCTAAGTGCACGTGCGTCACAGCAACGTACTCTACATCCTCAAATTTCACGTCAAGCTCCTTCAATCCAGTAAGCAGGTTTGGGATTGAATTTGTTGGACCTGCCTCGACCAAAAAGGGTTTTTTACCCAATATAATGTAGCTACAAATTAGGTTTTTGAAACCTCCCGTTTCCAGATCAACCATGAAAAGATTTTTCCCGATTTCTTTGGTATTCAAACCTTGCACCTTTACACATTCTTGTTTAAAGATTGTAGCATAAATATTTCCTTGAAAATCGGGCAGGCACAAAATTTAATTATAGATTGCGCTTGTATCAGAAGAGACACAGGTGAAATCTTTGTTGAAAGCGATTATCTTTGGGGCTCCAGGCGCAGGAAAAGGCACTTACGCCTCTCGGCTTCAGGCTAAACTTGGCGTTGACGTTATTTCTATGGGAGATATTTTCCGTGAATTAATCAAGGAAAACTCCGATCTTGCCCGGAAAGTTAAGAGTTACATGGAAAAAGGTGCGTTAGTCCCAGACGACGTTGTCGTTGAAGTGTTAAAGCAGCATCTGTCCAAGATTTCTAAGGGAAAAGGCTTCATCCTCGACGGTTACCCACGCACGCTTGACCAAGCAAAGAAACTCGATATCATAACACCAATCGACGTCATCATGCAGCTAGACGTTCCCGACTGGATAATCATCGAACGCTTATCCACACGCAGAATCTGTAAAAACTGCGGAACGGTCTACAACGTGAAATTCCTAAAGCCCAAAGTGGAAGGTGTCTGCGACAAATGCGGTGGCCCCCTCTACCAGCGCTCAGATGACAACCCTGAAACCGTAAAGAACAGACTTAAAGTCTACGAAGAGCAAACAACTCCGCTGATAGCGTTCTACCAGGAAAAGAAAGTTCCATTCATAGAGCTTGAAACAAAAACCCTCGACCAACCGCCAGAACCCATGGTTGAAAAACTGTTCTCCGAACTAAAGAAGCTAAAGCTCGCTTAGATGTCGAGAATAAACTCCAAAATCACCCGGTCCATCTCACGGATAATTACCATTCGGTGGTAGGTTACTGCTTTAACCGCGACCTTCTGCGGGTGTTTTTGGGGGTTAAATTTTTCTCCCCAAATTTTCGCTTTGAACATAAATTTTTCTGCTGTTTCTTTCCAGCCGATTATTTGAAATTTTGAATAAAGCATGTCCAACGTTTCAGATTTTACAAGCAACGCTTCTAACCAATTATAGAGCAAAGCGTATTGGTCTTCGGCTTCAACTTCAAGACTATCTTCCTGAGTAGGGGCAATTTTGTCTGTATCAGTGATAGTTTCAAACATTGACAGGGCGGCGTTTTCGTAGGCTTCCTCCATGGTTTTCCCGTGTGCTCTAACGTAGACGTCTGCTGTATGCTCCAAAAAATCAAATTTTCCAGCGAATTTGTCAGGTTTGCTCATGCCAAATCAACATTAAAGATAGAAGGGAGAAGAATTAAAACAATTGTGCAAACAATTGGGACTAAAAGTATTTTGTAGCTTTCTGGATTGCTGCAGCTGTTAGTTTCGCTCCGTTTTCGATGTCTTTAATACTAAGCATGCCGACTGGGCTATGGATGTAGCGTGTGGCTATTGAAATATTTCCGCTTGGGATTCCTTGGCGTGTCATGGAAATTCTTGCTGCGTCTGTGCTACCCAGTAAACCAGATTCAATCTGGAACGGAATTTTTTCTTCTTCCGCCGTTTCTATTAGCCAACGTAAAACTTTTGGATGAGTAATCAATCCTGAGTCAGAAATCGTTAAGGCTGGTCCTTTACCCATCTTTACGGTAGTGTCGAATTCTCTTACGCCTGGAACATCGCCTGCGATTGTGACATCTAAGGCTATGGCGAGGTCTGGGTCAACACCAAACGCTGCAGTAGCTGCTCCTCGTAACCCAACTTCTTCTTGTACAGTCCCGACGGCACAGACGGTGCACTCGGTTTTTTTGAGGCGTTTGAGAGATTCAACCATCGTTATGCATCCTGCTCGATTGTCGAAGGCTTTCCCGATTACGGCGTCTTTGCCTAGTTTAACGTATTTTACGTCGAAGGCTACTGGGTCGCCGATTGCTACGCCCATGGCTGCAGCGTCTTCTTTGTTTTCTGCGCCGACATCGATGAAGAGATCGTCGTATGTTAAGATTTTTTTGCGTTCCTCCTCTTTTTGTATGTGCGGCGGTTTAGAACCGATTATGCCTGGGTAAATGCCTTTTTTTGTGTATACGGCTACTTTTTGTGCCGGGAGGATGCGATCGTCTATGCCGCCCATCTTTGAGAATTGCAGAAAACCGTCTTTTGTGATGGTTTTTACCATCAAGCCAACCTCGTCCATGTGTGCTGCCAACATGATTTTGGGTGCTTTGGCTTTACCTTTTTTGATGGCTATGACATTTTCCATTTTATCTACTTGGATTTCGTCAGCGTACGGTTTGAGGAGTTGAATCATTAGGTCTTTGACTTCGTTTTCTCTGCCTGTGACTCCGCAGGCGTTTGAAAGTTTTTCTAAGTTTTCGTTTATGGACACAAGAATGCCCTCTTAATTGTGTAGTTAGAATTCTAATTGTATTGTTATTAAACGGTTGCGGTTTTAAAAAAATGCGGCCCTGTTTTTACGAGACTATTACGGTCCCAATTGCTTGTTTTATTCAGAAATGATAGAGGGGGCTCTTCCTAAGAGGAGTAGATTGTACTTACGATTTTTCAAGCCAACAACATGTTGAAAATAAAGGAAAATAAGTGGCTGCGGTTATGCAGAGGTCTTAGGGTGTTAATCTAACCCTGTCCCTTGGGTACAAGGTTACTTCTCTGATGTTCTTGTTTCCGGTTAAAATCATGGTTAACCGCTCAAGTCCCAGACCCCATCCCGCGTGAGGTGGCATACCGTAATCGTAGGCTTGAAGATGGCACTTGAACGATTCAGGGTTGAGACCTTTTTCTTGTAGTCGTTGAACGAGTTGGTCTTTTTGGGCAATTCGTTCGCCGCCTGAAACCAACTCGATGTAGCGCCACATCAAATCGAAGCCTTCACAAATTTCTGGTTTGTCTGTTCGTGGCTTAATGTAGAATGCTTTGGCGTGTGTGGGCCAGTCAGTTATGAAATAGAAAAGTGGGTAAAGTTTGCCCAATACTCTGAAAGCCTCAGTTGGAATATCTTCGCCCCATGGAATCACTATGCCCTGCGCTTTTAGGTCTTCGAGTACTTGGTCGTAGGTTAAACGCTTGAATGGGATGGTGGGAACCTCAAAGTTGTATTTGAGCAGCGAGAGTTCCTTGGCGCATTTTTCCTTAACAACAGTGCATGCGTGGTGGATGACTTGTTCAAGAAGCGCCATAACGTCGTTGGCGTTTGCAAAAGCCGCTTCAATGTCTACAGACGTGAATTCGCTTAGGTGTCTTCTTGTATGTGATTCTTCTGCTCGGAAGAAAGGTCCAACTTCGAACACCTTCTCAAAACTGAGGGTTAATTCTTCTTTGTAGAGTTGTGGGCTCTGTGCAAGGTAGGCTTTTTGACCGAAGTAGTCAACACTGAAGAGTTCAGCGCCGCCTTCAGTTGCCGATGCAATGATTCTTGGGGTGTGAACCTCCAAAAATTTCTTCTCGAATAGGAAGCTGCGGATTGCCTCAAGCGCTGTGTGTTGAACTTTGAAAGTGGCTAAGCTGTGTTCCTGAGTTAGGTCGAGTGGTCGTGAATCCAAGCGTGATTCAATTAGGGCTGGAGTTTTGCCTGTTATGTCGATGGGTAATTGTTCGGTTGCGATGTTGAAGATTTTAATGGCGCTTGGAATAACTTCGATGCCTCTGGACGTCATGTTGGTTTTTTTAACGCTGCCCTTAACGCCGAGGCTGAACCTTTTTTGCAAAAGATCTGATTTAGCTAAAACTTCAGGAGCAATTCTCTTTTTTGGGATCGTTAACTGGATTGTTCCTTCACAGTCCTGCAGAATGATGAAGCGGATTCCACCAAGGTCGCGGCTGTCTTGGACCCAACCAAAAAGTGTAACTTCTTGACCATCACTTTCAGGTATAACCTGACTAGTATAGTGAGTTCTATTCCAGTCGCCTATAGAGTCCAAGTTCATGCTGGTTGCCAACCTTAATCTGCGATTTCAACGCGTAAGGACATTTTACGTACTTTACTGGCAATTTCCTTTAATGCTTTAAGGTCAAAGGGTAGTTGTGCGCCACGTTTCCTCTTGAGGATTACTCGTGTTTCAGTTGTTCCATCTGGAAGCCAGATGGTGTTGATGGTTAAGATGCTGAAGGGTACAAAGAGGTCTTCGAGGAATTTGCGATCGTCAACACCATGTTCTAGTACGCGTACATTTTTGCCTGTTTCATCACCGAGGGTTTTGACGATTTTTCCGCCATAACCCAAAAGTTTAGGGACATCTCCGTGTCCAACGAGGATAGCCAAGGTTTTTTCAACCTCAACAGCCTTGTAGAAGCAGACGTTTTGCAGGGATGGATACTTCTCTTCCATAGAGAGGAGTATGCGAGCGACTTTTAGATCTATGTCGCTGATTTCACCAGCTTTGACTTTTGCTGAACATTTTTGGCATAATATGCCGCTTTTTAAGCAGAAACTGCATAGTTCTGTTTTCATTTGTGTGTCGTTTTTCCTGCAAAGAAGGAGTTTAGCTTAAGCGTGATTTATCGTGTCAGCGTTATTTCGATTGTGCTCACATTGGTTGCCGTGTTGCCGCCATCTTCCTGATCTTGTGGTAGGAACTTGTCTGTTCCGATGCTTATGCTTTTTATTTTTGCGTCTGGAAGGAATCTGTGTCTAACAACTTCGGCGACATCGATTGCTCGGCTGATGGATCGACCGCGTGCTTTGATGCTGACTTCTTTTGCTCCGCCGTGAAAGAATGTAATGCATGCAAGGACATAGTTCATTATTGGTTTTTTGCCGATTAAGACTGCGCTGCCGTTTTCCGTCACGATCCGCTTCACTCCTAGTTTACTTTTAAGTGGCTTGACTTAAGCTTTTTTTCAAAATAAATAGGTTGTGGTGTTTAGTTTGTGTTATTGCTGGAAGGGAAATCGGTCGTTTTCGTAAAAGTTAAGGCTTTTTTAACATATTGATGGCTGGTGAGAAAACAAATACTGAATGCCCCTTAGAGATACTCTGAGAAAACGAACCCTTGAAAATGAATCAGCACTGAAAAATTTGGGCTTTTTTGCTTCTTGGCGGAAATCGAATTACTGTTTTTAAGAGTCAGCTTCTTAAGGAAGTACGCAACTATTTGTAAAGGTTTAAGTTAACAAAACAACACAAAAGTGACCAATTTGGAGCCATTAACTAAACGTTCAATACAACTCTTAAAAACTCTCTACGAGAAAGGCAAATCCACAAACACATACACTCTCAGAGTGAAGCAAGACGAATTATCTAGCCAGATTGGCGTAAGTAGGCAAGCATTAAACGTTCATCTGCGTAAACTGAAAAACCGTGGGTACATCCGCACAGGAAGAGGCTTCATTGACGTTACTGAAAAAGGCTTAAGCGCCCTTGGGGTGTCCACAACTCCCGCATTTATCCTACTAAAGGTTTCACCCATCAAACGTATCCAGGTTTACGAGCAGATCCATGAACTGGCTGTTTCCAGAGCTTTCCGAATTGCAGGTGAGGTTGACGCATTAATAATTGTTGAACGGGAAAACCTCGATGAAATCTTAAAAAAACTCTACAGCATTGACGGCATAGAGGATACCCGTTCTTACGTTACGATTGAAGTTATCAAGTAGGTTTATTCGTGTTGAATGCAATATTTACAAGTTCAGACAAAAGGTATATTTGATACTTAACTATCAAAGAGTTAGCCAAAACGGAAGGTTTACAATAAAATGCCGATATTAGATCCAGTAAAAAAAGCCATAGCGCAAGAACACCGCCTGTACATGAAGATCTGCAGAGACTGTGGCTCACGTAACGCTGCAACTGCGATAAAATGCAGAAAGTGCAAGGGCAAGAACCTGCGCTGGAAGAAACGAGAAATAGTAAAGTAACCTGTTTACTTTTCTTTTATTCTATTGGTAACGAATAAATTGCTTTTCGAGTGGTCTTTCCGTCTTTCGCCTTTCAGATAAATAGGCTTAATTGAAGGGCATTGGTTCTTTTGATTTTACCAACTTGTGCTTAACGAAAAATGGCTTCACAAAATTTCAGATAGACTTGCGTTGCTTAAGCAGCCATCGTAAGAGTCCATTTAACTGAACCGCAAGTTCTGCACGGTGGGAAAGTTTCACTTTTTGAAAGGGGAATGTTTGATTTTTCACCTTTCTCATTGCAGAAATGCGCCCAAAGACCCGATTCTGGACATTTCTCGCCGGTTCTGTAGACCATTTTTCTCTTTTTTTTGGCTGCAGCTTTGTTATCTGGCATGAATATCAGACAAGTTCTCTCTTGTTATCGTTTAGCATTTAAGCTTTGCTAACTGTTAAACTCACAATTGAGCAATCGACTGGTGATTAGAGCACTTTTCTGAGTGTTTCCATGTTGAAAACGGTGCTTGCGCAGCCGTTCTTTATCAGCGGTATGCCTTGTCCCGATACATTCATGCCGTTGAGAAGCGGACCCATGATTTTCATTTCTTCCCCGCATGCCACCCCAACGATTCCTTCATAATGCCTATTTTTGAGTATCTTGGGGATGCAGGAACCACCAGGCAATAAGTAAACGTCATAGCCTTTTTTTCTCGCGTATACGTCTGCCTTGTTTACCATGCAATCCTCCGAGCAATGTGAACACGAGTAGCTTGGGATGTCCGCATTGAACATAGCTTTGCAGCGGTTATCCATGTATTTTCTTGAGCAATGAGGCAGGAAAATTGCTCTCTTCTTGGTTTGCAAAAACTTGCCTCTTTGTGTGCTGTTGATTGCCTGTAAATCAATCAGGTCCTGAAGCAAAGCCACAGCATCAGAGAGGTTAAGTCCGGTTGCTTCTTGAATTTTAAATTTGAGAATCAAATCGTTAAGTGTCGTCAGGAAACTTTTATGCATGCCCTTCTGGTAACTAATCATGGCGATTTCGGTGAAGAAGAACCGTGGGACCTTTGAGAGGTCGAAGGTGAATTTATAGGGCATAACTTAGCATTAGCAACGTGCATGCTTAAAAAAATTGCTTATTATTAATTAAGTTTTGCGTGAATTATGATTATCCAGATTCATGTCTAAAAGCTCCCGAATGGACTTGAGGTCTTCCTGTAGCTGCTTAATTTCGTATTCAAGGTCGCTGGCTCTTGACTCAACATCCTTCTTTAAAATCTCGATGTCGTCCTGCAACTCAGGCTTGGACTCGAGCAGTTCTATCATACGGTGGAGGTTGGCAAGGTTTTGCTTAAAGCCGACTTGGGTTTCTTCGAGTTTAGCAATCGAATCTTCTAATTTTGGCTTATCAGAAAGTTTTGAATCAAAAAAAGTCATTGACAGAACCTAAAAAATAAAATGTGGGGATTAAATGCTTATTTGGAACATTAAGCGTTCAACCAGTTCCTTGTACCGGTTCCGAATAGTAACCTCTGTGACCTGCGCAATCTCAGCGATTTCTCTTTGCGTTTTGCGTTCACCCGTTAAGACAGATGCAACGTAGCTTGCTGCAGCAGCGATGCCTGTTGGTCCCCTGCCTGAGGTGAGTTTGAGTTCTTTTGCTGCAGCCAAGATTTTGTGGGCGATTTCCTCTACTTTTCCCTGCATCGTGAGTTGGTTAGAAAACTTTGTTATGTACTGGCTTGGTCGTAATGGCGGGATGGAGTAGTTTAGTTCTCGGATTAGGAAACGATAGCTCCGCCCAACTTCTTTTTTGTTAACTCCTGACGATTGAGCGATTTCGTCGAGGGTTCTGGGTAAACCGCATTGTCTGCAAGCTAAATAGATGGCTGCTGAAGTGACGCCTTGGATTGATCTGCCCCGAATAAGCTTTTCTTTTACTGCTTTGCGGTAAATCACTGAGGCCGTTTCAAGAATGTTCTTAGGAAGGTTAAGGTTGTTAGAAATCTTTGTGATTTCGGATAGTGCAAACGCTAAGTTTCGTTCGGTTGCATCTGAAACTCTGATGCGGCGTTGCCATTTCCGCAGGCGATAAACTTGTGCTTTCTGACCTGGCGAGAGGCTTTTCCCATAGATGTCTCGGTCATGCCAGTCGATCGTTGTCGATAATCCCTTATCATGAATGGTGTATGTTAGAGGCGCCCCAACACGAGTTCTCTTTGACCTCTGCTCATCATCAAAAGCTCGCCATTCTGGTCCACGGTCGGCAAGTTTTTGCTGCACGACAATTCCACAGTCCATGCAAACTATCTCGGCTGCTTCAGAATCATGCATAAGTCGCAGACTGCCGCATTCAGGACAGACCCGCGCTTTCTGGGGTTCTGCTTGAGGTGCAACTTGGTCTGGATTTACCTTTGTTTGTTCATGTAACTTGCTAGCTCTACTCATTATCTTTTGCTCCGTTTTGTTTTCGAGAGAAGCAAGTACACCGGTTTATTCACTAGTTTCTCAGGTTCCCTAATGCTTGACTTAACTATTGCATAGGGAGTGGAGACAGGTCCTACTATGTCAAAAACGCTGCCAACAACATTCAAGTTTTCGTCGACAACTTCAAAACCAATTTTCGGGGGATTTTCTGTTTTTACCACCATGTTTCGCGATGGAGTTACATTTGAAACCTTGCCCAATCTTTGCAAACGCAATTCCCCTCTCGAAAAACATGTAGGAAAACGTAACAGTTTATATAAACTTTTCTAAGTTGTTTATGAGCCGAAAGAACAAGTATGTGGTTTTGTAGTCGAAAGATTATTAAATAAGAAGCGTGGATAAGACTGTGCCTTAAAAGGGTGAGGCTAATATGTCAAAACCATTCTATGTAAAATATGAAGTCCCAAAAGAAATCGTAGATGCAGCCTATGAAGCCCTAACGATTGCTTCAAAATCAGGATCAGTTAGGAAAGGAACAAACGAAGCTACAAAAGCTGTTGAGCGATCACAAGCAAAACTTGTAGTAATAGCTGAAGATGTTGATCCGCCAGAAGTTATAGCACATCTGCCCCTACTCTGCGACGAAAGAAAAATACCATACGTGTTTGTACCAAGCAAAGAACAACTCGGTAAATCCATCGGCATCGACGTTCCATGTGCAGCCGCCTGCATCATTAGAGAAGGAGAAGCAGCAGGCTTACTCAAAGAAATCGTCACACGGATTGACCAGGTTAAACGAGGAACTCAGTAATGAGTAAAGAAGCAGCTGAAGAACTTATTCCGTCGGAAGTCATTCAAGTCATAGGTCGCACTGGCGTAACTGGCGAAATCACACAAGTCCGCGTCCGCATCATGGAAGGCAAAGATAAAGGCAGAATCATCACACGCAACGTTAAAGGACCAGTGAGAGCACAAGACATTCTGATGCTGCGAGAAACTGAGCGAGAAGCAAAGAAACTTACTAGATAAATAACTTGGAGAATTTGTCATGCCAAAACCGAGAAAATGTTCGTTCTGTGGTGCTGATTTCCCAGCTGGCACAGGCATGATGTTCGTTAAAAATGACGGCTCAATCCTATGGTTCGATTCCAGCAAATGCAAGAAAAGCAGCTTAGCATTCAAACGGGACGCACGCAAACTGAAGTGGACCAAATACTTCGGCAAAGAAGAGAAAGGCAAAGGGTAAATCACAACAGCAAACTACGTTTCAACCCATTTTTCATTTTTTCATATTTTAAATCATAATTCTATGTTCGTTTTTCGACCGAAGACTTATCTGCTAGCCACGGCAATCTGGGTTAGGTATTTGATTGCCCTGGTTCCTTGCAAAAAAAGAAGTATTCCAATGGTTAATGAGCGGCCAAAAAACAATCGATGTCCGAAAAGGCAACCCCAAGCCCGGTGAAATCGCTGTTTTCCAGTCAGGATCTAATGCACTGCGTTTGAAGGTTGTGAAGACAGAGGTTGGGTTGCTTTCGGAGATTTTGCGTTTGGACAATTTTAAGGCGATTATTCCTTCTGCTTTGGAGCTTGAGGACGCAGTTGGTTATTTAGAAAGGATTTATGGGGTTTGTGATGGGATTTTTACTGCTTATTATGTTGAGCCATTGCTTGGTTCCGAAAATGGTTGATTCGCAGTTGGATTTATGCATTAACTCGTTATTATTTACGTTTTTAGTAAAAAATATGTGAAAAACGTAATGCTTAAATAATGTGTTAACCAATCTTCCGTACCCAAAAGAGGAATAAAAAATGGTTACATTCAGTGGTTGTTACACAGCCCTAATAACTCCCATGAACCGTAATCGCCAAGTCGATTACGAAGGATTACAGCAACTGGTAGATTTCCAAATAAAAAACGGCGTCAAAGGCATATTAGCCGTCGGCACAACCGGCGAAAGCCCAACTTTAGATTGGAACGAACACACGGAAGTCATCGAAAAAGTACATGAGTATGCAAGTAGTAGATGCCTGACCATAGCGGGCACGGGAAGCAACTCAACCCAAGAAGCAATCGATGGAACTAAGCATGCATACGACTTTGGCGTAAACACCGTCCTACTAGTTGATCCATATTACAACGGGCCAAGCTCGCTTGAAATTCGCAGAGAATACATCGAGCCCATCGCACAGCAATTCCCAGAAGTCCAAGTTATCCCATATATTATCCCAGGCAGGACAGGAACCCAGCTTTACCCCCAAGACCTCGCGGTTTTGCACCAACTGTACCCGAACGTTCGATGCGTAAAGGAAGCTACGGGCGACCTCAGGAACATGGAGCTAACTCGGCAACTTTGCGGAGAAGACTTCGACATCCTCTCTGGCGACGACGATAAGACTTACACTATGATGATTTCACCCGACATCGCTGCAAGCGGGGTTATATCGGTCGTCTCAAACGTTGCTCCAAGCGCAGTTGTCGACATGGTACACTATATCCTCGACGGCAATGAAGAAGCAGCAAGCGTAATTTCCCAAGCCCTCCAACCCCTCTTCAATATAGTTACCGTGAAGACACAGGAACAAACACCTTATGGATCCGTAGCTTGCAAAGCTCGTAATCCCCTTGCCTACAAGACTCTCATGAACGTATTGGGTATGCCTTCAGGTTCATGCAGACAACCCCTGGGAAAGATGACCCGCAGTGGCTTAGAAGTCGTCTTAACTAACGCGCGAAAAGTCTACGAGAGCAACCCGCAGATCCTAAAGCCCATCGCCGACTACTTTGGCGTAGACCTCAAAGAGAGACTATACAACGAAAAGTACCTGGAAGGTCTCTACTATGGTTAAGATCTGTGTCGCAGGTGCTGCAGGACGAATGGGCAACGCCATCATCACAGAAGCCATCTCCAAGGGTCACCAAATCGTAGGAGCCATCGAATCACCCACAGCTTCCGGCATCGGCAAAAACCTAAAAGAATTAAACGTAGCTAACTCCGATACAAAAATCTTCAGCTCCGACAAACTGAGCGAGGCCCTCAAAGACGCCGACGTTTACATAAGCTTTACAGCGCCAGCTGCAGAATTAATCAACATCCCAATCGTCGTAAATCAAGGCAAACGCATAATCCTCGGTACTACAGGTTTTACACCAGAACAAAACCAGCGGGTTATAGCTGCAATGTCGGGAAAAATCCCGGCGGTGTTCTCGCCAAACTACAGTGTAGGCGTCAATATACTCTTCAAATTAGTCGAAGTACTCAAATCGTTTCCGCAGGGTTATGATTTCAGCTTAAGCGAAATACATCACACAGGGAAGAAGGATGCACCATCTGGAACCGCAAAGAAACTTGAACAAATAGTTTCCCAAGCCCGGGGTTACACAAAGATGGTATACGGTAGGGAAGGTATCAGCCCGCGACAACCAGCCGAGCTCGAATCGGTAGCGATGCGTGCAGGCGGAGTGCCAGGAATCCACGATGTCATCGTTGCAGGTCCACACGAAATGTTGCGCATAGAACACACTGCATTCTCACGGGGCGTGTTTGCACAGGGCGCCGTGTATGCGGCTGAATGGTTAAGCAAGCAAAACGAGCCTAAAGTGTTCAGTATGGCTGATGTTTTAGGCTTAACTTAAAGAGCCAAAACCATTAACTTTTTTATCAACGATATACAGAGTGAAAAGAGCAAAGGAAGAAACACCCATGCCCAATAAACGTAAAGTCGCCATCTTAGGCGCAACTGGAGCCGTTGGACAACGGTACATTCAACTCCTGCAAGGTCATCCTTGGTTCAAGATTGATGTACTTGCCGCTTCTGAGCGGTCAGCAGGAAAAAAATACAAAGATGCCTGCAACTGGCTCATGGAGTCGGATCTGCCTAAAGAAATTGCGGAAATGCCCGTAGTCAACGCTGACGTGGCATCCGTAGAAAAGGCTGGGGACGTAGATTTGATTTTCTCATCGATGCCCGGTGATTTAGCTGGACCTGTTGAAGCAGAATTTGCTGCTTTTTACCCGGTGTTTAGTAAGGCAAGTGCCCACAGAATGGAAAAAGACGTTCCGCTGATCATTCCAGAAATTAACCCTGACCATGTTGAGTTAATCAAGGTTCAACAGCAACTTCGAGGATGGAAAGGATTTATCTCTACAGACCCAAATTGCAGCACCATCCAAATGGCAATTACCTTGAAGCCCCTCATGCAATTCGGTTTAAAACAGGTTATAGTAAATACTATGCAAGCACTCAGCGGTGCAGGTTACCCGGGCGTAGCTTCCCTAGACATTATCGATAATGTCGTTCCTTTCATCTCTGGAGAAGAGGATAAGATGGAGACTGAAGCTCTAAAGATACTTGGAATCTTTAACCACGGAGTTATCCAGAACGCTGATTTTAAGCTTAGCTCCAGCTGCAACCGAGTCAACGTAAAAGACGGCCACTTAGAATCCATATTCGTGAAATTAGACGAAGACCCATCGCTTGAGCAAATTATAGCGGCATTCGAAGACTTCAGGGGAGCACCTCAACTGCTCAAGTTGCCATCTGCTCCAGCCCAGCCAATCATAGTTCGTCATGAAAAGAACCGACCCCAACCACGGTTGGACAGAGATGCCGGCAAAGGACAAAGCGTTGTCGTGGGCAGAATCCGCAAAGACCCCATTATGACTTTCAAGTATATGTGCCTTGGACACAATACCGTTCGGGGTGCTGCAGGCGGCGGAATTTTAAGTGCAGAGTTGTATGTGGCGAATGGTTTAGCTTAAATTTCGCTCAAGCAGTAACATTAGAGTCTGGTGTATGCGGATGGTTAAGAGAAAGCTTCGTGAACCGTTGGAAGACCGAAAAGGTAGTCTCTTCTTTGAAGGCTCCTCAGTTAAGGAATTAGCAGAAAAATACGATACGCCACTGTATGTTCTGAGCGAGAAACGTATCAGAGACAATTATAACCGCATCCACAATGCCCTAATCAGCAACTACAAGCACCTGCGTGTTTACTATGCATGCAAGGCCAACAGCAACCTGACAGTGCTAAAGATTATGCAGTCAGAAGGTGCCTACTTAGACACAGTTAGTCCCGGCGAGGTGTTCATGGGTTTAAGCAGCGGGTTCACACCTGACCGCATCCTATTCACTGGCACTAGCGTACGTACAGACGAATTAACTTTTCTCGCCGGCGCAGGCATCACTGTGAACGTAGATTCCCAATCCGAACTCGACCGATTACTAAAGATTAATGTACCGCCGATTCTGTCGGTTCGTGTTAACCCTGAAGTTGGTGCAGGACACCACAGCCACTGCATAACTGCAGGTCCAGAATCCAAGTTTGGACTCTGGGAAGAAGAAACCATTCAGGCTTATGCGATTGCGAAGCGTGCAAGGGTTGAACGTTTCGGTATCCATATGCACATTGGGTCAGGTATATTAGAAATTGAACCCTATGCGTTGGCAGTTGAAAAACTCTTGAGCATAGCTAAGCGAGTGCATGATGAAGTGGGCATAGAATTCGAGTTTATCGATATTGGGGGCGGATTCGGCGTTCCATACAAGCCAGAAGACAAAGACTTTGACGTAAATGAGTTTTCCAGCAAAATCGTTGCTCCCTTCAAGGCTAAAGTCAAGGAATACGGTTTAGGTAAGCCGTTTCTATGTGTAGAGCCCGGAAGGTACATAGTTTGCGACGCAAGTATCCTTCTCACCAAAGTTAACACTGTTAAGGTTACACCTGCCCACAAGTACGTCGGCGTAGATGCTGGCTTCAACACTCTTGTTCGCCCCACAATGTACGGATCCTACCACCCGATCTTAGTTGCCAACAAATTAGCCAAAGCTGACAAGGTAACTTACAATGTGGTGGGTCCAATTTGCGAGTCAGGCGACGCGCTTGCAAATGACCGCCAGCTTCCGGAGGTTGAGGAGGGCGATTTACTGGCTGTTCTAAACGCTGGCGCATACGGGTTTAGCATGAGTTCCCAGTACAACTCCCGCCCCAGAGCAGCGGAAGTTATGATTCGACAGGGTAAGGACGTGTTGGTTCGCAAGCGAGAGGAACTGCGCGATTTGATGGATAGTCAACGAATGCAGAGTGGTCCCTGATGCGTTTTTGGAAGATGCATGGTTTGGGCAATGACTATGTTGTAATCGATGACCGAGACCAAAAAATCATTGATACCGCCGGTTTAGCTAAGAAGCTTTGTGAACGGCGCTTCTCTGTCGGCGCAGACGGTCTTCTCCTCGTCTACAACTCAACGGATGCCGACGTCAAGATGAGGATTTTCAACGCCGATGGCAGCGAAGCAGAGATGTGTGGCAACGGAATTCGGTGTTTTGCCAAGTACTGCTACGAAAATGGTGTCGCAAAGAAACCAGAGTTTACTGTTGAAACGTTAGCGGGCATAAAGCATGTATGGTTAACCCTAAAAGGAAGCGAAGTTGTAACCGTTAAAGTCGATATGGGTACACCCAACTGGGAGCGAACGTCGCTTCCGATGCTGGGAGAAGGCACATGCATAAACTGTAACTTAGAAGTAGACGGTGAACCCTACAAAATCACCTGCCTCTCTATGGGCAACCCCCACTGTGTCATATTCGTGGAGAATGTGGATGAATTTCCAGTTGACTATATGGGTCCAATCGTCGAAAACGACCAGGCTTTTCCCAAAAGAACCAATGTTAGCTTTGTCCAAGTCCTAAACAAAGATGAGCTTAAGGTTCGGGTTTGGGAGCGAGGCTGTGGAGAAACCCTAGCCTGCGGAACAGGAACCTGCGCGGCTGTTGCAGCGGCTGGCAAGCTCGGAAAAGTCGGCAACAAAGTTTCAGTCCACGTGCTCGGTGGAGACCTCCAAGTAGAAGTCGCCAAAACCCTGTTCCTGACTGGAGTAGCTGAGAAAGTTTATGAAGGAACACTATTCAAGGAGCTATAGAAATTGACGTTTGAGTATGCAGACCGAATTAAAAGGTTACCGCCGTACCTTTTTGCTGAACTTGAAAAACTTACCAGAGAAAAGAAACGTTGCGGTATCGACCTAATATCTTTGAGTATCGGTGACCCTGACCTTCCCCCGCCACCTTTCATAATCGAATCGCTCAAAGAAGAAGCAGGTAACATAAAGAATCATAACTATTCCTTCAGTCAAGGCGAGCCAGACTTCAGAGAAGCCGTGACGGAGTGGTGCAAGAAACGATTCAATGTTGACTTGCCACAGGACCAAGTCGTCGCACTTTTAGGTTCAAAGGAGGGCATTGCAAACGTCGCCCGAGCGTTCATTAACCCAGGTGACCAAGTTTTGATCCCTGACCCAGCTTATCCCGTCTATGCTCAAGGCGGCACAATTCTCTGCGATGGCGTAACTGTACCCATGCCATTGTTGGAAGAGAACGGGTTCAAACCCGACTTTGACGCAATCGACACAAAACAATCAAAGATGATGTATCTAAACTACCCGAATAACCCCACTGCCGCGACGGTTGACAAGAAATTCCTCAAGGAAGCAGTTGATTTTGCCACGGATAACCACTTGATGTTATGCTATGATAATGCTTATTCAGAAGTCACCTACGACGGCTACCGCGCTCCGAGCGTTTTGGAAGTTGACGGCGCCATAGATGTCGCTATTGAGTTTCATTCGCTTTCGAAAACCTTTAACATGACTGGTGACCGAATAGGATTTGCTGTTGGAAACAAGAGGCTTGTCGAGGGATTGACTAAGATAAAAACTCAAATCGACAGTGGACCACCCGTATATACTCAAAAAGTAGCGGTGAAAGCCCTCGCGTCCTATAGAAACGGTGAGGCTCCAGATTTTCTGAGGCAAAACAACCAGATTCTGCAGGAACGCCGTGACCTACTAGTCGACACACTTTGTAAGCTTGGCTACGAAGTTGAAAAGCCAAAAGCGACCTTCTATGTTTGGGTTAACTGCAAATGCGATTCGATGAAATTCGTTGCTAAACTCCTCGATGCAGGTGTAGCAGTGACGCCTGGCGATGGCTTTGGGAAATACGGTGAAGGATACGCCCGCATAACATTTACACAGTCCAAAGAACGCATCGCCGAAGCCTGCAAACGAATCGCTGCCACATTCGAATAAACACAAAAAAATTTACCCTTTTTTGGGCAATTATTTTTTGAGATATACTGTGCTGGTTGGAAACGCCATCTCTATTCCTTCATGTTCAAACGCTTCTCTGATGGCGAAATTGATACTTTGTTGAGTGTCAAGGTAGACAGCGTAGTCTGCAGTTGTTACGTAGTAGCTGATGAGGAATTTTAGGCTGCAATCGCCAAACTCAGTGAAGTGCACGCGTTCAAACTCGACGTTTTCTGCGTTTTTGATTATGGCAGTTATGATTTGTGGGATTTTTTTAAGTTTTTCGGTTGGTGTGTCATAGGTTACTCCTATGTTGAAAGCTATGCGTCTTTTTTCCAGTTTACGGTAGTTTCGAACACTGGCTGTGGTCAATTCTTTGTTTGAGATGACGAGTTCTTCGCCTGACAGCAGCTTGAGCCGAGTGGATTTTACTCCGATGCTTTTGACTGTGCCGTTGAATTCTCCCACGTTTATGAAGTCGCCAATTTCAAAGGGTCTATCCAGAAAGATTGAGAAAGCGCTAAAGAAGTCGCTTAAAGTGTTTTGCAGGGCAAACGCTATTGCGATGCCTCCGACTCCTAAACCGACGATTGCGCCAGTGAAGTCTTTAACATTAAAAACAAAAAAGAGAATTATAAGTAAAGCTGAGATGTAAACGATGGCTTGTATGATTTTTTTAAGTATAAAGACGAGATGATGTTTGTTTTTCCCGGGCCCTGAAGCTTTGTCAGCGTACCAATCAGCAAATATGTTTGAGACGCGAGTGGTAGCGAATGCGCCTAGTAAGATTTCTATTACTAAGAATATCCTGTTTAATGTGGCGTTGTAGGATTGCAGGAATGATAGCGGTTGCAGTGAATACTCTATGCCGAGTATTATGACTAAAATCACTATGAAGCTTTTAACGGCATCGATGATGTCGTCGTCGAGGGTTGTTTCGGTTTTTTCTGCCCATTTAGAAAAGTACCTGTTGAAAACAAAATAGATTGCCCATCCGATTACAGCCACAACTGTGAATAGAAATATGGATGCTAAGATTTCGGCAATGCCAGCGTTTAAGTTCAGAATTTGCTCGATTGTTTCTGTAAGATTGGCCAAATTAAATTCTCATCCTTAACTAACATAGAGCTTACTTGAATGATAAATACAAACTGAAATTTATCATAAATAAGTATAGTTATTCAAAATGGAAAAATTCTTTATAAAGAAAAGATAAGAAATTATCTGCTTATTTGGCAGCTGCTTTTGCGAGTTTCTTTAGGATTTGGTCTTTAGCGATGGTATAAGCGATTGCGTAGTCGAAGAGACCTGAAGGTTCGGCTGTTGCGCGTTTAATCATTTCTGTTTCTGTTTTGATTTTTAGTTTCCCGATGGCTAATGCACCGATGCCGTAGACGCCTGGTTTGAGTTCTTTGCCGTCATCATTGGGAGCTAAACCTTCCACACCCAATGGCTTGATAGCGTTGATGTCTGCTACTATTTTGCAAGTAGGTGACTTATTCAGATCTGCTGCTGAGAGTAATTGAATTCCGCCTGCACCTGCTGAAAGGACAATTTCTGCACCCTCAATGGCTGCAGCTGTTTGTTCAGGTTTGGTGACCTCGACAACTGTAACTCTTTGTGCACCGCATTCCTGGTTGATTTTGTATGCGACTACCTGGCCTTTTGCGAGTGAGCGGCTGGTGATGGTTACGTTGGCTTTTTCTGCTGCGTAGATTCTTGCGGCTGTTTGCCCGACTGGTCCTGTGCCAGCTAAAACTGCAACTTTTTTGCCTTCTAAAGATCCGAAGCCTTTCTCCATGGCTGCTCCGAAAGTTTTTGCTACTGCGGCTGCGGCAGTTGAGTATCCACCTCGTGGGTCAACGATAATGCTGTTTCCCCATGGGGCTGACTTCATCGCTTTCTGTGTAGCGGCGACGACTTGTTCGACCATTTCAAAGTTACTTCCGTTGATGAAGACTTTAGTGTGTTTTGCGCCTTCGGGTCCACGTGGGAACAGAAGATCGTAAACGATTTTTGTGGCATCCTCGCCTGTAATATTCTCGTACTTGAATATCATTGAGTCTGGGAAAGCGTCGATTGCTACGAGCATGTCGAATGGACTGCAATATTTGTCTGTGTCTAGGAAAACGAAAACTGTTTTATAACTTGGTGGTTGTTGTGCCAATTTTTTACACCTTACCTTGTTTGTAAATGCAGTTTAACGATTTAAGAATTATCCAGAATTAGCTGCGTTGAACTTGAGGAAAGCTAATCTAACGTACACGCAAACGATTTTTATATCTAATTGAGATTGGAAGACTCGACAAGAAGTTGGGTTTACTTCCGGTTGCAGAACAAAGGACGACCAAATTCATCCTTGAATTTCCCATAAAAGATATTTTAAAAGGGGTTAATGGCTTGAAATTTAGCCAATAACCCCTATTCGTTATAGGTGGACTGCAATAGTTGGGTTTGCTTTAGGGGATTTCTTCTAAGGCTTTCTGTATATCCTGATAGTTTGGTTCAACTGATGGGTCCTCAGAAATCCACACATATCGAACGAAGCCCTCTTCGTTGAGGATGAAAATTGAGCGTTCAGCAACCGTGTACCCCTTCAATCCTGCAAAATCAAACAATTCAACTCCGTAGGTTTTGATGACTTCCCTGTTGTAATCGCTCAGTACAGGGAAGGGCAGCCTGTTTTTTTCTGCAAAAGCCTTATTCGAGAAAGGATCATTAACGCTAACTCCGATGACTTGAGCATTCAAATCGACTAGTTGTGCCATGGAATCGCGGAACTCACATACTTCCTTGGTACATGTTGAGGTGAAAGCGCCAACGTAGAAAGCTAAAACAACTTTTTTTCCTAAAAACTCATGCAGGCTTCTGGGTTTCTTGTCCATATCAACTAACGTGAAATCCGGTGCCTTGTCTCCGACTTTAACTTGGTTCTCCATGAAAATCAGTCCTATCTGCAAAAAGAAAAGTTAACGCTTGTATAAATGGCTAATGCCTATCCGAATGTGAAGGCTGAAGGGCAAATCTTGTTCAAGACGCATATTTCACATCTGGGTTTTTTTGCCATGCACACTTGTCTGCCGTGAAAAATCAGCAAGTCAGTGAGAGGCATCCACTTTTCTTTGGGAGTAATCTGCATTAGGTCTTTTTCTATCTTGTTTTGGTCTTTTTGCTCCGTTAGCCCAAGCCGCTGCGACAATCTGGTCACATGTGTATCCACCGCAACGCCAGCCGTTATGTCATAAGCGTTGTAGAGGACTATGTTAGCGGTTTTTCTTGCAACACCCGGAAGCTCCAGAAGCTCCTCCATAGTCTTGGGCACTTGACCGTGGAATTTTTCCACGAGGAGTTGGCAGCAGTTCTTTAGGTTTTTGGCTTTGTTGTGGTAGAAACCTGTGGAATGGATGTCTTGTTCGAGGTCTTTTATATCTGCTTTTGCGTAGTCTTGGGTGGTGTGGTATTTTTTGAAT
Organism: Candidatus Bathyarchaeota archaeon; assembly: GCA_963782525.1. GTDB lineage: Archaea > Thermoproteota > Bathyarchaeia > Bathyarchaeales > Bathycorpusculaceae > Bathycorpusculum. The sequence goes on along the minus strand of CAWAKC010000001.1, from coordinate 527,270 downwards.
AGTTTTTGGGTTACGATGTTGACTGTTACATCGGTTGTTTGAGCTGAGAGCATGGTTGCTACGAGGATTTCCAGTGGGTTAGCGAAGTTTAGGGCGGTTTTGGCCTTTGGGTATTGTTTTTCGAGGAGTTCAATTACTTTTAGTGCTCGCTGTTTGGGTTCAAGGTGTATTTCTGGTATTTTCAAGTTAATATTCTCCAAGACGCCTGATGACTTATGTTAATGGTGGTGTCTAAAAAAGCTTTGAGTGTGTTGGGAGATGCTTTCGTATTCTAAACAAATGTCTACAAATTTATAGTTAAGCTTTAAATATGCAAATTAAAATCTTCATGTTACTACATAATGTTTATATAATTTCCAATAGTCTGAAAATGTGTCAGATAAGTGTCAAGTGAAAACATGGTAAACCCAACAAGAATAACCGTAGCCTTCGACAAATCAACAGCTGACTTGCTCGAAAAAATAAGCACCGAAGCCCAAGTTTCACAGAGCGAAATAATGCGCCGCGCCTTAAAATTCTACAACGAAAATAAAGCACTCGAAGACCCAGTACCCAAGAAAAAAATCCACGCCTACCTCGACATGCTACTCACCGGCGAACACATAATTCTGGACGTTGACCACTGGCTTATGTTCCTGCGCTTAATAGCTTCCTCACCAGAGAGGGAAATGTTCTGGAAAGAGCACAAAGAAGTAGCACGTGCCCATTGGGAACAGCTAAAGACCAAAGTGCACTCACCCGAAGAAATGCTCTATCGGCTTGAAGTGTGCAACTTTTATCGCTTAACCAAGAACGCTCCAAACGACTACACGTTGGTGTTGGTTTCGGAGGTTTCCAAGGATTTTATAAGGATTTTCCTTGAGGAATACTTTGCAGCTATGGGTGTTAAGGCCGAGATTAAGGAGAACTTGACGAAGTTGAGAGTGACTGTTAAATCGACCGGCTCAAAAATTTAGTTTGAACATTTTTTTGGTCGCCATTTAATAAACCTCTTATTTGTCTAATATTTCATAATTTTTATGAACAAATCTTAACTACATTTATATTTTATTGAACATACTGCAATAATGACCAAAAGTGTAGTAAAAAATGAGCGAAAAAACAATAAAAAAAGAAAAAATTACCAAAGGCTGCATGGAAACAGCCTTAAAGGAAACCTAAGTGACCCAAAATGATAGAAACAACAGCCCTAATAATAGAGGTCTTCGGATTAGCATCCCTATCTTTAGCCTTCGCCAAATACACTCTTCTGAGGAGGAAATGCATTAATGCCAAAAACTAACCTAAAAAATCACTACGTAAATAGGCTCGCAAATAATTCCCATTTTTATTAAAACATACACTTTAACGAGAAATCCATTTTACTGTGCTCCTAAAATTGAGAGAAGCCCACTTCATTTAATGAATTATTCGCAAAAACTTTTTACGCTTCACCCTTCTATTTCATAATACCTTGGTGAACAAGTTGAGTCTAAAATTGAAAGTTGACGGAAAAGAAATCCCTTTAAACGAATTTGTTGCAAGAATGTTGAATGGAACCATTACGGGCGGCGTTATGTCCCTTAAGGGAATAAAAGAAGATTGGAAGAAAATCGAGATAGAAATCCAAAAATAGTTTTTTAACCCTTGAATTCAACTTTGGCTTGTATTTCGGCGAACATTTCCCTTTTAGCTTTACATATCGGGCAAACATAGGGGGGGTCCTCGCGGTAAACGACGTATCCGCATTGTTTGCAGTACCATAACTTCTTTTTTACCTCTGCCTTATGCGGTTGCGGGGTGGATAATGCAGCGGTTTTTTCTTGTATCCCTTGTGCTTGAGCTTGTTGAGGAAGCACTGGCACTCCGTATGCTCTTCCCTGTTTTTCAAGCGGTCGTCGTTCAGGAACCTCAGGAAGGTTTTGGCTTTCAAATACCGCTTTGTTAACATAAAGCCTGCAATAGCATGCGCCAAATTCTGCGACATCGGGGTCGCGGTAGTCGCATGGACAGATGATGTCTCGGTCGATTTCTAAGTTGCCTGTTGCCAATCTGCAAGGGCATGACGGATAACCATAGCGGTCTTCGTTTGTCTTAAGCCCTTCGATGAACATTTGCAGAAGGTCGGCTTGAGGTGTTAAGTAGTAGCCGTAGGTTTTTGCGTCGGCTTCTGCTCTTTTGCGGACTTGTTCAAGTGTGATCAAAGGGTCAGTGCCTCTTTAAGAAGGTCTTTGCGGAATCCTGTAATTACGGTTTTGTCATCCACGATAATTGTTGGGTAGCTCAGTACTCCGCCTTTGCTAATTATGTCCGTATGGACTCTGGTTTTGTCATTGTCATCGAGCAAATCGACATCAACCCATTGGTATTCGACGCCATTGTCGTTTAGGTATTGTTTTGTCATTTTGCACCAAACGCAAGTGCTTAAAGCGTAGAGGGTGACCTTGTGATTATTTTTCTTGCCAGAAACTTTGGAAAACTGCATAAAAATCTCACTAAATAAAGTTTGGTGTAAGCCAAATATAACTGTTTAGATTTAAGCAGTTTTAGTGTTCATGTCCATGCTCGTGTAGGTTGCCGAAAGCGTTTTGCACGACTTCGTTAAGGGCTGGATGGATATGCATGCCTCTTGCGATGGGTCCAAAATCACCTTTTTCTGAAAGCATGGCATTTGTGATTTCCTGTATGAGGATGGATGCTTCGGGACCGATTATGTGGGCGCCCAAGATTTTGCCTGTTTGCTGTTCAACGATGACTTTTACGAAACCTTCAGGATAACCAAGTGCTGCACCCATAGCTGTGTCTTTGTAGAGTGCCATTCCAACCAAGAACTTGTATCCTTGCTGCTTAGCTTCCTCTTCCTTCAACCCGACTGAGGCAACTTGGGGATGGGTGAAGATTGCGTGTGGTGCCGCTGAGAGGTCTACCTTTGCTTTGTGGTCATGGATTGTGTTGTGCCAAGCTATGCCTGCCTCATAGTTGGCTACATGCTTGAACATTTGTTTGCCGATGGCATCGCCGAAGGCAAATATGTTTTTCTTCGTTGTTTCGAGGTACTCGTTAACTTTTATGAAGCCATGTTCGTCGAGTTTTACGCCTGTTTTTTCTGGTTTAAGGCTGTAGGCGTTGGATACTCTGCCTGTGGCAACCATTAGGGCTTCAGCCAAAAATTCTTTGATGCTGCCATCTTGTCGGTTCTTGGCAACGATAATTTTAGTGCCGCTTTCCTGTTTAGCTTCTAAGGCTTCAAATCCCGTATAGATTTCTATGCGCTTTCCCAACTCAGTCTTTAAAAGGTCGGAGACTTCTGGCTCCTCTTCAGGAACCACTTGGAAAGGACGCTGTAGTATGATGGTTTTGGTGCCGATGGCTGAGAAGAAGTGACCGTACTCCATGCCGATGTAGCCTCCGCCTACAATTAATATGCTCTTGGGTTGAGTTGTTAGCTCCAGCACGGTGTCGCTGGTTAGGTAACTCACGTTTTCTATGCCTTTAATAGAGGGAATTGCGGCTCGTGCACCTGAAACTAAAAAGATGACTTTGGCAGTTATCGTATGATCGCCAACCTGTAATGTATAATCTGATGTGAATTCGGATGTTTCTTTAAACCACGTTAAGTTCTCAGTTGCCTCGACGGCTGCAGCTTGCTGGGCCGAATCATGATTAACGAGTTCGTGCATCCTGCCAATGATATTGTTGAAATCAACTGGGTTCACAGTTGCATTGATGCCCACTTTCTTTGCTTCTTCGATGGTGGCTAAAACATCGGCGGGGTAAATCAACATCTTCGAGGGGACACAGCCCACATTTATGCAAGTGCCGCCCATCTTTCCACGTTCAATCAACGCTACTTTGAAACCTTGCTCAACCGCGGCGGATGCAATTAGCATTCCTGAACCCGAACCGATTACAATAACATCAAACTGCTCCATGAAACAACCTCAAGTATGTGTACAAGAAAATGAAGAATCAAACTCAGATAAACCTTTCAATTGCTAATAGTCGGTTCAAAAAGTCTTTTAAGCATCTGCCAGAATACTCTTTTATGAGGAGTTTTATTGTCAAAAAAACCTAAAACTGCAGAAGAAGAAAAGAAAAAAGCTGCATATTACAGTAAAGCCGAAAAAAAGGCTAAAGTAGTCAAAAAGTAGCTTCTTGAACCAAAAACTTTGGTCGACACCTCTCATCGTAGACGGCGTCAAAGCTTTCTAATTCCTCTTTTCTTAGTGGTAATGCCATTCTTGATACTAAACCGTTTAGGCTGTAGGGCAATCGGACTAAGCGGTATTCGCCTGAAGTTACCCATTCGTCGATATGGAACCCTGCCTGTTTTGCTTCCCGGGCAATGTCCAGCCGCTCTTTGGTGCTAAGTGTGCAGGTTTGAGGGTCAAAAACGTGCAAGTGAAAGCCTCTGCCCGAATAAGCAACTCTCAAATTCGAGAATCGGGTTTCCAAAAAATCGTAGAGCCCAATTGCCTCCTTTTTAACCATGTCAAATTCAATTTCGCAGAAGCTTAATCCTTGATGGCGTTTCAACTTATCTGCCAAACTACCGTGGATAGGACAGGTTATGTTTTCGGGATCAAGGTCAAAGGCGAGCTCTTGCCCAACTATTTTGTTTTTTGCGTCGTATACATTTCGGTCGTAGTAGACGGCTTCTGGCAGAAACTCCAATATTTGACCACGCAAATCCTCTAAATCCTTGTACTCATCGATTATTATGGTGGTTGCGGAGTCTTCCTTGTATTTTTCCGGGTAAATTTTTGAATGCCTGCCTATAATGACTGCAAACTTTGTGTTGCCCAGCCCACCTGTGAACCATTCAGCCACTTTCTTAAGTTCAAATTCTTTGGAGTAGAATTGTTTTCTTTCCTCCAAAGTCGAGTATCTCATGCCAACAGGCAAATAATATTGACTCATTGAAATCACCATATGTTATGCTGGCTAACCCAAAATGCTTTGTGTAAAACTTCAGGCAGAAAACCTAATATTATGGGGTTCCCCACGTTAATACGGTGAATTTTTTGCCAATAGACCCTGATTTTCAAACTAAACGACAAGTTGTAAGTGAACATAACGGTCACAAAGTCTGGGGACCAATTGAAGCCCCCAAAAAACTTGGAATACATGGAACAACCAGTGCGGTAGACTGGGATAGTTGCGTTGGAGATGGTGTGTGCATCGACGTTTGCCCAGTTTCGTTATACGATTGGGCTGATTCTCCTGGACACCCCCTTTCTGAGCGGAAATCTGACCCGGCACGCGAAAAAGACTGCATACAATGCTTGGCGTGCGAGATGCAATGTCCAGCGGCGGCGATAAAAATAACTCCGCAACCTTAGGCGCTTATTTTTAGGCGCATTATATTTTTTTTAAAAACAAAACAAAGAAAAAGTAAGCAAAAAGCTTATTTTACTAAGCTGAGGTTTTTGTTGACTTTGTCCCAGTTGACCAGGTTCCAGAAGGATTCCACGAATTTGGCGCGGTCGTTCTTGTAGTCAACGTAGTAGGCGTGTTCCCAAACGTCCAACGCCATTAAGATTTGGAAGTTGGGAAAGACGTTTACATTGTGTTTTTCAATCTGCATAATGAGGGGTCGGCCAATACAAGGATGCGCGACTAATGTTGCCCAGCCTGAACCTTCAACGCTGGTAGCTGCCATCGAGAATTGCTTCTTAAAATGTTCAAAGCTTCCAAAACCCATGTTAATCATGTCTGCAACTGCTCCGCCAGGTTGTCCTCCGCCGCCTTTGCCTGCTGGCGCCATGTTTTCCCAGAAAGTTGTGTGCAACATGTGACCGCCGATGTGGAAAGATAACTCTTTTGCAACTGCTTTGATGTCTAATGCGGCGTTTTCCTGTTGCGCTTTATCTATTTTTTCAAAGATTGCGTTTGCGCCGTTGACGTATGCTTGATGATGTTTGTCATGATGCAATTTTAGCTGTTCCTCTGAAATGTATGGTGCAAGAGCATTGTATTCATAGGGTAGTTTGGGTAGAGTAAAAGATTTTATTTTCTCCATAAAATTCACCAAAATCACGCTTCTCCAAAGCAGAAAACAACTAATATACTTTACCTTGAACATTTTTGGGGCACGGTATAGCTTATTACCTGCTTGTTCCTTACTGTTTTCCAGTGAATTTTATGGCTAAAACTGATGAAAACCTAAAAGCTGCCTTCGCAGGCGAATCCCAAGCTAACCGAATGTACACGGCTTTCGCTAGTAAGGCTGATGAAGAAGGCTTACCGCAAACTGCTAAACTTTTCCGAGCTGCGGCGGAAGCTGAGACCGTCCATGCCCTAAATCACTTGCGTGTATTGGGACAGGTAAAATCAACCGCTGACAACCTCGGCACTGCCATTTCGGGTGAAACCTACGAGTTCAAGAAAATGTATCCAGACTTTATCGCTGAAGCCAAAAAAGAAGGCAACAAAAAAGCTGAAGTAAGTTTCGACTACGCCAAAAAGGTCGAGCAAATCCACGCGAACCTCTACCAAAAAGCACTCGATGCCCTCAAAAACAAAAAAGAATTGCCCACAATGGACATGTATGTTTGCCCTGTATGTGGAAACACCTTTGAAGGTACAACGCCCGATGCATGTCCAATCTGCGCTACGCAGAGAAATATGTTCATGAAAATAGCGTAATTGCCGCAATTTTTTTATTTTTTTTTATCTAAAAAATGGGGTTAAGGTTTTAAATAAAGAAAATAAGGAAAAGTTAGGCTTTGGCTTTTTGAGTGATTTGTTGCCCAAATTCAAAGCACTTTTTGAGTTCCTCTTCAGTTGGAACCCACTTTAACTCAACAGTTGGCTCGATGACGTCGAAGCCTGCTTCTTTAGCCATCTTAACCATACCTCGCACAGCGCCTCCTCCCCAACCATAGGAGCCGAAGAAACCCCATAGTTTGCCCCGCGGCTTCAAACCGGTTATGTAGGTTAGAAACATTCCAACTGATGGAAAGATGCCGTTGTTCAAAGTGGGCGAACCAACAAGAACCACTTTGGAGTCCACGATTTCGGTGACAACGTCAGTGTTGTCTGTGGCGCGCAGCTTGAACAGTTTAACTTCAACTCCTTGGCTGGCTACGCCGTCTCCGATTGCTCGTGCCATCTTGTTTGTGCTATCCCACATAGTGTCAAAAACTATGACTACTTTGGGTTTCACTATTTTGCCTGTAGACCAATCTAGATAGGCATTGACGATTTTCATAGGGTCTTTGCGCCAGATAATGCCGTGACTGGGAGCTATCATGTCGATCGATATCTTCATGTCGACGACTTCTTGGATTTTCTTAACAATTAATGGCGCAAACGGCGTGAGAATGTTGGCGTAGTATGTAACTGCTTCCTCCATAAGCACTTCTTGGTCGACTTCGTCGTCAAAACGACCTGAACTCGCGAGGTGTTGACCAAAAGCATCGTTTGGGATCAGTACCTTATCTTCGACTACATAGGTGAACATGCTGTCGGGCCAATGCAGCATCGGCGCCTCAATGAAAGTAAGTGTTTTCTTTCCAAGCTTTACGGTGTCCCCGGATTTAACGGTTTCAACGCGTTCAAACTCCTTGCCATAGTGTTTTATGAGTTCTTCTTTACCTCGGGCGGTGGCATAGATTCTGGCGTTTTTTGCCAGCTTAGCAATTAATGGAAGGCTGCTTGAATGATCCATTTCCACATGGTTTACTATGATGTAGTCGAGTTTTTCTATTTCGACTAACTCAGAGATGTGGTCGACGAGTTCTTTGCAGAATGCCGCTTTCACGGTATCGATTAATGCGGTTTTTTCGTCTGTTATCAAGTACGCGTTGTAGCTGGAGCCTCGATTTGTACTATAATCGTGGAAGTCCCGTATGTTCCAGTCAACAACGCCTACCCAGTATACTCCCTCTTTTAGGGCAATTTTAACCATTTTTTACCTTCTCCAAAAATCAAACGTCAATGAAAGAGAAAATCTCAAAAACTCTTATATGACTTTCGTTCTCAAACCCCGAACTCTACAGTTATATTTCGGGAACAACAAAGTCTACTGTAGAAGCTGGATTGTCAAATATTTTTGCGAGGAAAAAGCATGAGTCTATTACCTGACGATAAAAAAGAATTACTTAAGAAAGATTTTGAGGAAAAACTGGTTGATCCCGTAAAAATTGTTATGTTTACTCAGGAGTTTGAGTGCCGATACTGTTCGGATACAAGAAAACTCGCCCAAGAACTTGCATCGCTGAACAGCAAAATAACCTCGGAAGTTTACGATTTTGTAGCTAACGCAGCGAAAGCCAAGGAATTTGGTATCGACAAGATACCTGCTTTAGCCATAATAGGCAAAAAAGACTATGGCGTAAGAATTTACGGCATTCCGTATGGGTATGAGCTTCAAACCTTGATTGAAGCCATCGTCAATGTTTCAAAGGGCAAAACTGACCTTTCCGACAAAACCAAACAGATACTGTCGGATGTTAAATTGCCTGTTCACATCCAAGTCTTCGTCACACTAACCTGTCCCCACTGCCCCGCCGCAGCTGCTGTTGCCCATAAATTAGCCATAGAAAGCGACATGGTCAAAGCCGACATTATAGAAAGCAGCGAATTCCCAGACTTAGCCATGAAATACAATGTGATTGGAGTTCCAAAGATAATAATCAACGAGACAGTCGAGTTTGTGGGAGCCTTCAACGAGGACCTTTTCGCTGAACATGTCTTGCTGGGTGCATTCGCAGAGAAGTTGCCTGTTGAAGAAAAATCCAAAATGCCCTAACAAGTAAAAACGATAAATGATGAAAGAAATCAAAGAAAAGATGTTAAAAGCTAACTCTACTGGTTAGCAATGGTCGTGGCCACAATTGCAACTATGCCCTGACGGAGCTGAGTTGCCAGCATATTTTGCTGGAGATTTGTCGAAAGTTGCTTTGCAGGAGGCTGCGCAGAAATAATAGGTTTTGCCGTTGTAGTCGGATTTGAATTTTGTTTTTTTCTCGTCTACCATCATGTCGCATATTGGATCTTTTGCCATATTTTTTTCACCTCACGTTGACTGTTCATGTTTTACCTTGGGCTGATTTAAACATAGCTAACTTTAATGATGCAGAATTGCTGACTACGGTTAAGCTGCTTATCGCCATGGCTCCAGCCGCATACGGGGTCTCTTACTATTGTCATTTTTCTCCTCTCGGTTGAATTGTGATTGTCTGTTTACAGATATGACTGTATCTGAAAAAGATATATCTTTTAACATTAAAAGTGGAAGAAATTACCCAACATACTAAACAAAACAACAAAAACCGAAACCACAACCGCCACCACATAAAGCCAATTAGCAACTACACCAAAACTCTCCGACTCAACCTTCCCGCTCAACTGCAATTGCCGAAAAACCAAAATAACAAACGACAGCCAAAATGCCCCAAACAGCCACCCACCCAAAACATCACTAAGCCAATGAACATTCAAGTAAAGCCTATCAAAACCCACAACACCCACGACTGACCCCAATCCAACGCCAATTAAAGCCCTTGAAAGCGTGCTTTGCCAGTGCCGCCAAGCAAAATAAGCAAGCACTCCAACAAAAACTATGCATCCTGCACTATGACCGCTAGGATATGAAAAACCGGTGTCGAATAAAATGTTATTCGTTGGTCTAGCAACGTGTTCAAAGGCTTTTAGGGCTGAAACTATCAAAGCATCCCCACCCATCGCGCCCAAAAGGAGTAGACCTTGCGCTTTGTAATTCTTCCAGAACAAAAACCCTGCAATAATCAGGGAGAAAATCGCAATACTTGCAGTGTCAAAAAATAATGCAACCCCCTGAGCAAAAACCGTCAACATGCCTGATTGGATTGCTGGAATATACTGGTTTACATCAACATCAATTTGGTGAAAGTTTGCTCTAAAAAGTGTAACCAGCAAAAAACTTAGAAGGAACGCTAAGCAAACAATCAATAATGTTCTTTCGTTTTTGATAAGGTTCAGTTTTATGTTGGTCGCTTAGATTCCTGCCTTTTCTTTGGAACATAAAAAGCGCTTTAGAGCGGATTTGCCCTGCTTGCATCTGTTTATTCGATTCGTTTTATGATGTGGTACCCAAACTGAGTTTTAACAGGAGCCGAAGTTTGACCCTTTTCGAGTTCGAAGGCGGTTTTCTCGAATTCTTTCACCATTTTGCCTCTTGTGAAAGTTCCTAGGTCTCCTCCTTTTTTGCCGGAAGGGCATAGGGAAACTTGTTGGGCTACAGCGCCGAATTTTTCGCCTTTGTCGAGTCGGGCTTTGGCGTTTTGGGCTTCTGTTAATGTTTTGACCAGTATGTGGCAACAATGAACTTTGTCTGGCATAACAAGGTTTTAGGGAGCTTTAGAATATAACTTTTACTTGGGTTAATGGATTAATTTTGGTGGAAAAGATGATTTGTGTTGTTTTATCTGGAAGTGTATGCTCTTTCAAGTGCTAAGTCTGCTAAATTTACATGGAAGTGTTAAAATGTTAACTTCGATTTTTCTGCCACTTCGAACTTCGAAGTGCAAGTCAGGGATATTGTTATAGCAAAAGTCGCTAATAGGAAAGCTATGCAAACCGATAATTTAATCATAAACATAGATGAAGAACAGAACATAGACCTTCCAACTGCAAAGCAACTCGCAAGGATAGTTGAGTTTCTTCTAAACCTTGAAGATTAAACCCGAAGTTCATTGCGTTTTATCTTTTGCTTCAAAAAATACTTGATAAAAACTTGACTAATAAAAGGGAAACTCTCTCAACCTCAACTTGAGATTGTGGAGAAATTTAGTTTATTCGATTACCTGAATAGCACCTTCGGGGCATTGTGCTTCACATGCTCTACAAACAAGACATTCACTTGACTTGCTTGGAACAGATTTGCCGTCTTTGATTTCGTATACGCCGACTGGGCAAGTGTTGACACAAGTTTCGCATCCAGTGCATTTAGGATCGACAACAATTTTTACCATTTTTGTCTTACCTCTGGGATATTTCCTTCAAAAGTTGATGAGTAAAATAAAAGGGTTTAGGTGTTTTAGCGGATTTTTTCACGTAATCTCAGCAAAATTCCGTTTATGGCAGATTCAGCTTTGTCTCTTTGTTTTTGGTAGTCTCCGATGGATCTCTTATAGACTTCAAGCGAAATTTCTCCCTTGTTTTGCCGCGCTTCAAGGTTCTTTATGTTTTCTTCAGCTTCAACCAAGTCTGCTTCAGCCAAATCCAGTTGCTTAACTAAATCAGAGTAGCTGCCAGTTGTGCCCATGAAGGCTTTCTTTGTTCTTTCAATGTTTCGGTTTATGCCTTGCAAACGAACCTCTATAGCGTTTCTTTGAACTTTGTATTGGCGTCTTGGAATCTTTCCTTTTTGCGCCTTTGCATCCATCGACTTTACCTCAGCATTTAACTGTTTTTTGTCTTCGTAGGCATCTATGAACTCCCTGATGGTTTCTGCAGAAACTTGTTGACCGGTCTTTATTTCCGCTCCCCTAGTTTGCTGCACAGACGGGGATGTCTGGAGTGTTGCTAACCGTTCGGTTTTTTCTTTGTAAGTTTCTTCAGCTGGTTTATGTCTTCTAACGAAAAAGACTGCTACGCATGCAACCACAGCTAGGAGTGCCGCCCAAAACGTGGGTCTGAAAGAAGACCATACTGGATTATAATTGAATTCTAGTTGGATGGTGTTCTGTTGGGGTGCAAGATAATCCACGTAGCTCAAGTTGTTCTTTGTTACGGTGAGGCTATCTTGATAGGTTTGCCTTGTTAATGTTGAAGACGGGTCAAGTTCTGACGCTTTTGGAGTAACGATTGTGGCTCCTTCAGGCGGAGTAAAATTTATAGTGGCTTGATTAACGAAGTAGCCAAAATCTGGAAAAAGCTTGAAGTTCCCTAAAACATAGTTGCTGCCTTGAAGCGTTGCACTTGGCAAATTATATTGTGCAGTCAACACCGTCGTCTGGCCATTAGACAAGAACGTCACTAAAGTTGCGTTAGCTACTATCGAATTATCGCTTATTCCTAAGTTGGCGGGTAAAGCTCCGAATTGATCTCTTATCTGAACGTTCTTTGCCTCTCCGGGAAGGGTAATTGCGAATGAACTCATAAGTGATGTGGAGTTACTGATTATCCGGTAGTTATCTGAAGCCGTGACTTTGCCTGTTGCGTCGATGTTTATTTGGCGGTTTAAGCTGGTTATGGTGGTTAATTGTATGGCTCCAGTTGATAATTGAACGACGGCTGTGGCTGGGGCGAAAGTGTAGGCTGCTAGGTTAGTTTTTGAGTAAGTCGCCGTATCTATGTTTCCGTCATCTTTGGAGATTGTTATGGTTGAAGGTGTACTTGGAAAAGTAAAGGTGACGTCGCAGGTTCCTACATCCTGTCCTAGACTGGGGTATGCAGGAAAGTTAAGATTGTAAACGCCAGTACCTTGTTCAGTCACGAGGCTGTTGGATAGCACAAAGGCAACTGTGAAGACGCTAGGTGTGTTTCCGTTGAAGTTTACTGTTGCGCCATAGAATCCGCTTCGGTCGCCCAGTTGAACACCTAAATTAATCTGGTAAACATGAGTATCGTCATATGCTATGCCCTTGAGGACAGAAGCGCTGTACTGAGATGGTAACCCGATCATGAATCCATCCGTTATCTGACCAGAAACATGGATAGTATCGATTATTACTATGTGTCCAGAATACATAACTTGAACCTGATGGTCTACTTTGTCAATAGTGTAGTTGCTGGCTTGGGCTGAAACACCAGAGGGCAAAGCAACTGGCAAAATAACAAGTAACGAGAAAGCCACAATCAATAGGATTGCATTAGGTCGCTTCACGGAATTCACCAAACTGAAGTTTCTTTAATGTTATGTCAACCTATTTATTTACTTTTACAGTAAACAAGCTGTATTTAGGGCTTAAGAAATACTAAAAACTCGCAGCAAACTTGGCGTCTTAAAGGCAAATAAGCCCTTATTTAATCCAAGAGTCAAATTGGGGATTTTAGATTGCTGACATACTTTTTGTTCTTAAATGCTTTTTCTTTTTGTGTGGGTGTGGCGCTATAAAGTTGCACACTACATTTGGGGCTTTGGGTTTGGGTTGTTTTTCTCTTTTGTTTTGTGTGTGGGAAGCGGGTTTGATTTACACAGCAATGTTGGATGCTATGTTAGGCAGTGTGGGTGTAGTGTGGGGTATGTTGGGTTTCTGTTTCCGTGTCGATGTCGGTTGCGTGCAGTTCTTGTTTTTTTGGGTTTGTGGGCGATTGCTTGGGTGATTGGTTTAGTGGTAGATTTAGTGCTTTAAAGAGTTCAAGCTTTTGTTAATGGCCAAAGGGTCGCCGGGGGGTTAGGAGGCAAAATTTTGTTGTTGGTAGCGGGGAGTAGATTTGAACTACTGATCTCTGGGTTATGAGCCCAGCGGGTTAATCCTGGCTACCCCACCCCGCTACAGGTTTTGGTGTCGTTTTTTGGGATGTATCCTATTAGTTGAAGCGTCAAATATTAATAGTTTCTTTTTCGTTGTCGGCAAAAGGATTTTAGTGTCGAGTTTCTTTGTATGGACGGATGGTTTAGTTTGGACAAGCCGTATTTGCGTACCCTTTCGAATCCGACTCTTGAAAACCCAATCTTTGTTCAAGGGCTCCCAGGTTTTGGAAACGTAGGCAGAATCGCCGCGCACCTGCTCATAAAGTTCTTTGACGCTAAACCTTTCGCCGAGTTGTATTCTCCTTCTTTTCCCGATTACGTCGCCATAACAAGCAAGGGCATCGCTAACTTGCCACGTTATGACTTCTACTATGCACCCATGGAGAAGAACAATCTAGTCATAATGACAGGCGATATTCAACCTTCGTTTGATGACGTGGTCGCTCATTATACCGTTTGTGATTCCGTACTTGATTTCGTTGAAAAATTGGGTTGTAAATTTATCGTAACCATGGGTGGAGTACCGATAACTGAGGATAAAACTCAGGTTTACATCGCCGCTACATCGACGCGTTTGGCAACGGAGTTTATGGAGAAGGGCGCCGTAATCTACAGTAAAGGCAGAATCGTCGGTGGAACCGGTTTAACGTTGGCGTTGGCGAAGGAAAGAAAGATTGACGGTATCGGTTTGTTGGGAACTACGATGGGTTTTAAGGCTGATAAGGGCGCTGGATTCTTGGTTTTCAAGTTCTTGATGAAGGCATTAGGAAAAGAGATAAAAGAAGGGCTAGTAGAAAACAATGCACCTGAAGAGTAAGTGGATGGGCGTCGCATGACAGAAAACAATGAAAATATGCAAGTTAGCAGTTTAGATTCGAAATTCATGAAAGTAGCAATGACGATAGTCTCTGTATTCTTGATCTTTGTTGGTTCAACGTATGTTCCCTACTTGATGGCGGATGTCCTAAAGATCGATTATGCCGCTTCCGTACTTGTCGGCGCTGTCCTGTTCATCGTTGGATTGGTTCTCCTGATATTCCTCGTCCGAAAGAAAGTAATCGAGTAAATTTTGCCTCAGATACCCTAGGGTGCATCATCAAATCAGCTAATTAGGTTCTTCATCGGCACCCCAATAGGGGAGAGCCAGTTTTATTAAGCATTCTTATGTTTTTTAACGTTAATTTTATTACTTTTTTTGCCAAGGGATAGCTATGAAAAATTTTGAGTGTACAATCTGCATAATGTTCAGGGATCGGAGGTTGCAGAAGTTTAGAAAAGAGGAAGGTTGGAAAGAGTACACAGCAATAGCACAGTCCGGTCCTGCACTGCAGAACAGTTTATTTCCCATATTCTCACTCTGTAGGCTGGAATAAAAGGACCAAATGTAACTGTAAAGGTTGAGCCAGACCTTAAACCTGAAAGCTAACGGCGGTTTAAATCTTTTAGCAGGGCTTTTGCTTCTGAGGATAATCTTGGTTTGGTTTTACGGTTTACCAGCAAAAATAAAGAGCCAATCAAGATTAGAACTGAGCCGAAAAGAGCCACAGTTTCCTTTGGCAGCAATTCCAATTCAAGTCCGACTGTAAAAGACACCATGGCAATTCCCATGACAACCATTATCCAGTTGCTCATGGCTGCGGTTGATTGGAGAGCGAATTCTTTTTTTCCTGTATCAGTGACAAGGAAATATCCTTGTTTTTCCTCAATCATGCCGGCGTTTGTTAGGTAGTTCCAGTCGTAGTGGAAGTGTCCATCAGACTTGTAGCCTAAAACCTGCGCGATGTTTGATTTGGTGCCGGGGGCTGCTTTGATGCGGCTGTTGGGCGCAGAGTAGATTAGGTAGAGTAGTCTTGTTCTTGGTGACTGCATGTCTGCACTTATGCCACGGGATTTCGCCAATGCTTAGCCCTGCAGTGATATTTGGGGAAGGCGCAGATAAATTAAACTCTTTTTAACTGTAGTTTTTCCATGTTTTTGGTCTTTTGCTTATGACTCTAACCCTTAGAGTCCTTCCTCTAAAGTTCAGATACGCAGTTCCAAATGTTAGGGCTATATCCCGAGGTCGCTATAGGGATTTCAGCGGAAAAAAATTCGGAGGAAAAACAAAATGAATGTGAACTTTCAGTATAGCAAAACATTGGCCGGCGAAGGCGGAATCCTGCTTTTACTTGGCTTAGTTCCAACCGTAGGATGGGTCCTTGGCATAGTTGGCATAGTCCTACTACTTAAAGCAATGAAAGAACTATCCTATTACTACAAGGATGAAAGCATCTATCGGAACACTTTGGCAGGTCTAAAATACTACATAGTTGCCCTAATCGCGGCAGCAGTGGCCATCGGCGTTGGCGTGATAAGCTTTGCCAGCTTTGGGTTATTCTCTGGTGTTGCTCCATCGCTTGCTTTAGGCTTCGTAGGAGGCGTCGTTGCAATCTTAGTTGGACTCGTAGTCGCATTTGTGTTCTACTTGCTTGCTGCAATACACCTAAGAAAAGTCTTTGAAACAATGGGACAGAAAACAGGCGAATCATCCTTCACTACCGCAGGCACGTTGTTCATAGTTGGTGCCGCATTAACAATCATCGGCATAGGCTTAATACTGATACTCGTCGCATGGATCTTTGCCACAATTGGCTTCTTTAGCATGAAGCCCAAAGACTACCAACCCTACGCCAACGGATACGGATTCTCACAGCAGCCACCTACCCAGCCGAACCAAACAACACAAGCCAACTAAAACCGACTCTAAACGGCGAAGAACATGACAACTGAACAAGTTGAAACCCAAACAAGCTATGGCTGGCAGCTGTTCCTAAGAAAGCACTGGCCAGCCTTTGCCCTTTTTATTACAGCAGCCATTTTGGCGTTTGCAGGCTTAATTTACGTGTTTGTCTGGTTCACTGGAAATGCCCAGTCAACAGGGTTAGTCCCTTCAACTCTTGGCATGTGGACGATGGGTAACTCGATATCTTTTATTCTGCATGCAATCTTCTGGGAGCTTGTCTTAATCGGAATCCCCGTAGCTATCGGTGCAACACTGGGTTGGCAATGGTGGAAAAGAGTACCTGATGCAGAAAAGAGCGGCCTCTCTTGGAAGCGGTCACGGTCAAGCAGTGCTGGAGGAGCTATTTCGCCGTTGCTCTTTATTGCCTTCGCAATCAAAGTCTATGTTGACGGAAATTGGAATGTTGCCATCTCAACTTACACTTTAGACTACGTCGTGGGTTCAATGGTGACGATACTGCTCTGGATAGTTGCAATCTTTGCAATTCCTGCAATAGTAGGAGTCGTCTGGTGGATACGCCACGAGCTGACCAAAAAACTCTAAACCTCTTTTATTTTTTTTACAAATCTATTTTGCCTGTAAAAATTAGGGTTTACAAAAGTAGTTTTGAATATTCGATGCCTTGGATGGCGGCTGGTTCTTGTCAAAATTTAACAATTGACTAGAAATTGAGCCTGAAAATTGATTGGGTATTATGAATCAAAGCATTTAGACAAGGTGCGACATCATCTTATCTGTTCTCTCCTGTTTTTCGGAGGTTAATTGCCGATTTTCTATTCTTGGTCTTCTCGAATTCGGCTAAAGCTTTTTCCGAATTCTCATTCATTTGTTTTGTAATTTCTTCAATCATCACTTTGGTTTTTGGCTCAAAAAAGTTGTTGTAGTGGTTGTACAGGATGTTCAAAGCGTACGTCTCAACATCTGGGCTAAACGAGTGCTTGTTTACGCGTGATGCTTCCAAATGTTCAATTTTTCGTGAAATCGCTTTCCTCCATTTCGCGAAAGTTATATTTGCTGCCGCGAGACCAAAAATTGCCAAAATGAGAAATCGCTGAAGAGCTTGAGTGTACATGTTCGCTGAGGAAGCCATAATAATATTTAGTAAAATCGGGCAATCCGAGTTGTTTTCTTATGTTACTAGGTTTCAAATTTCCGTGTATGTCTCCTATCCATTCTTACACGTTATTCTCTTTTTTGAATAACTAATCCATCACCCAGACATTTTCCAACATGCAGCATAAGAGAATTTGAGAATCGAAGTGATATCCCTTAGAAACCAAATCAAGGTGAGCTTTGGCTGTATCCATAATCTTATTGGATATGGTAAGAACAGCCCAATCCCTCGTAACATTGTCTTGGAGTTTCTTGTTTCTAAACTGATTCGATATTTCTGTTGCAGACTCATTCAATACATCAAGGCTGTAGCTGTAGAACTTAATTTCTTCAGAAAAAAGCTTCCTTGATTAGAACTAGGTCTCTAAAACGTCAATGATTCCCACAAGTGAAATGACAGTTTTTCTGGGAACCTATGTATTCTAAGGTGACTTCGATTTTGGAGATTCTGGACACCTTTTAATTATCGCAGCAGCCATCGCTATTGCATCCTCAACTTCTGCGGTTGTTCTGGCTTTGATTCCCTCAAAATCATTAGCCTCATACATGTTCCACACTTTTTTTCCAGATGATTTTGTACTTTTTATGCCAAGTTCCTTTAGTAATTCGTCGTCAGTTTTGGGGTAAAGCGGATAAACGTTCGCGTTTTTATTGAATAACGGAATTGCCGCTTCTCCTAAATCAACAACTTTTGCTTTGAAGTAAGTTTCGTATAACTCCTCTTTTGTGGCAATATTGTGTTTTACAGACCGCACATAAAGCGCTGGAATATCATGACATGAAATTCCAGTACCCACAAGAATTAAGTCAGGATTATCTCTTCTGCTTCGCTTATCTATTGCTTCCCAACATCTGTTAAAGTATTCGTAAATATCTATTAACGTTGATTTTTCATCATCCCTTCGAAAATTCCAAATATGAGAAGCCGGCTCAGGTTCCCTCTTACCTTTGCAAGGAAACATTTGACGAAACACACCGCCAAGAATGAAGTGGCTGGATTTGGCGGCATTAAAAACTAATGAACTTTTACCCTGTTTTTCTTGGTCTTCGGGAGGTACGTAACATTCAATATCAAAAAAGACAACTTCCGTAAAGTCAGGATCAAATGTAACCATGAAATCACCTATCTTATCGGATAAAGCGCCTTTCAATATAATAGTTATTGCTTTTCTGTAATAGTTAAGAAATCTCTTAAAACTCCAAGCGTTTTTGCACGCGCCCATTGATTCTTATGTCACTTATGAATCAAACTAAGAAAACAATCTTTTCGTTCCTTCTTCCTGAAACAATCGTGGATGTTTGTGAATTCTTGCATGAATTTAATGGTGACTTAAACTGAAAAGAACAGTTTAATGGCTAACTTTTCTGTTCATTAGTGCAGTTTAAGTGACTTAGATTGCTGTTTTTGTGGAGGGAGCTCTTAAAACTCCAAATTGGTGATATTATTTTATGGGTTTGATATGGATGATGAAGTAGTAATAATTGAAGTTCAGCCGAAGATGTGTGACATCGAACTTTTGACTACTTGCAATGGCATTGACGATTGCGGGTTAACGTTTTAGGATTATTTTAGTCTTGATTATTGGTTAGAACAAATTAAAAAAATGGGAAATGCGGGTGACATCTCCATCTTCTCCACCCTTCATTAACAAGTTTATGTTGCCGTCTGCTCTCTAATTGTAGGGTGGCGATAAACATGAACGCAAAGCAGTTCTTCAGAATCGAAGTTAGCGCAAGTTGGGGACATTTGATAAGGGAAAGGAAGCCGCTGACTAAAGACGAAGAGAAAGTAAGAGAATCAAGAAGAGCTTATCGAGATGGAATCAAAAAAGCATGGGACATTTACACCCAAGACAACCTGTTAGTAAAGGAAGCAAAGAAGACTCTTGACTCAGCAATAGACGAAGCATACAAATTATGCTTGCCTGAACATGGAGAGAGAATGGCGCAAGCAGAATACGAACAGGCAACCAAACTTTACTTCAAAACTTTATACAAAGTTCATCGCAAGTTTGCGGATACAATTGGACAAATTTGGGGTGTTTTCATGAAAGACATGGAGACTTCTCCGATGTTAACCAAGAAAAATACTTAGAAGTTGAACCAAAAACCCTGTTGATTCTCCACCGGCTCATGGTGTAATTCCTTGGAAAGAATTTAAACTGAACTCTAAACGATTACCTCGATAAAGGCAGGTTCAAATAAAAAAGGCGGGTGCACTCTTCCCAAAACTGAAGAAAATAAACCCTGAAAACTTCCGGCTAAATTATATTTTTAGGGTTCTGCTTTGTCAGCTCGCACAACCGGAAAGTAAACGCATGTAATTGCAGAGTTTGAATATGCTTACTGAATACATAAGACATATTAAATATTCCTAGAAGAATAGGGGCTATGCCTGATAGACGAAACATCTCTGAAGCGCCATCAGAGAAGAATGATGAAGCAAAAAGAACAACCATCATCCTCGAGAAAGCTGAACGTGAATTCATCGAGTCGCTAATTAAAGAAGGCAAAGAACCCGGCATCAAACCGCTCATCTCAAAAATGCTCGACATCTACAAGAACATGATGATTTACGATTGGCACTTCCCAGGCGAATACTACTGTGGAATAAGCCGAACCGCCTTCGTCAACGTCGAATTGCTCAACATACTTACTCAACAGATCCCCAAAGAGAGATGGCCTGCAGTCGGCGAAAAGATGGGTGATGCCCTAAAAGTTTCAATACAATCCACCCTTGGGGTAGATGCAGGCAAGCAGGAAAATTGGGAAGCCATCTTCAAACGGCTAAAAGTTCAGGGGTTCGGTGACTTTTACTTGAAAGACAAGTTCTTGTTGCTCAAATCTCCGTTCATTCATGACTGCGAGATTTGGAAGGGACTATTGCAAGGGCTGCTCGACATCGAGTTGGAGATACGCAATTCTGTGGCGCCCATGGTTTTTGAGATTAAAAACCCCAAATCCACTTCTGTTTAACGCTTATTTGGTGTCCGACAGTTAAATATTGGGAAACAGATTTATTAGGAAGACAGGAGTTCAGGTGTCTTCCAGTGGTATATGATGAGGGATTGCGTTCATACAAGGCGATTGCCTTCATTGAAAGCGTAACAACAGTTAGCTATTTAGAATTAGGCGCAACCCCCAAAGACCCGTTTTGTGCAGACAAAATCCCGTTAGATACCTCTCTAAAAGTTCAGGAGAAAAAAATTTATGGATAAAATAAAATTTGCAATACCAAAAGGCTCACTAGAAAAAGCCACAGCGGAATTCTTCTCTAAATCAGGATTCAAAATCGGCGGAACAGAACGCACTTACCGTCCCAGCATAAACGACCCCCAAATCGAAATGAAGGTTCTTCGCCCCCAAGAAATCCCTGTCTTTGTCAACGAAGGCCTCCAAGACCTCGGCATCACAGGGGAAGATTGGGTTAAAGAAAACAAAGCCGACGTCGAAATCCTCCAGAATCTCGAATACGGAAAAATCAAACTCGTAATAGCCGTGCCTAAAAGTGTCCCTGAAAAGAGTACAGTAGGCGAGTTTATGGAGTCGATTTGGAGTCAGGGCAAAAATTTCCGAATCAGCACTGAATACCTCAACATCGCCTCAGAATACCTAAAGAGCACACCCCAGTACAAGAAGAGGTTTGGCAATGCCGAACCGATGCTTGTTACCCCGTGGTGGAGAAAAGGTGACAACGCACGAGCCAAAATTTTCCTTTCCTTCGGTGCAACCGAGGCTAAGCCGCCAGAAGACTCTGACTGCATCATGGATGTAACCGAAACAGGCACAACAATAGAAGCTAACAACCTGCGAATCATAGAGACTGTCCTAAAATCGTCAGCAGTGCTGATTGCTAACAAGAAAAGCCTTGAAGACCCAGAGAAACGTGAAAAAATCTACGACATAGTTGCTTTGCTCAAAGGTGTCGTGGACGGTTCAAAGAGAATCCACATATTCGTCAACGTCAAGAAAGCAAACCTGCAAAGACTGCTCACTGAATTGCCCGCATTAAAGAACCCCACCATCGCACCGTTGGCTGACGACACATGGGTTAGCGTAAACACTGTAATCGAAAAAGACTGCTTAATCGAGTTGCTACCTAAGATCCGCAAATTAGCTCAGGGCTTAGTCGTTTATGAGCCAAGACAGGTCCTAGCGCTCGACGAGATTGCACGGAGAAACGAAGGTCAATGCAAACAGGATTCAACATAAAAGTCTGGAACTCTAAAGAGCTGCCAGCCGACTGGTTTAGAAGGCAGCAGGCAGACCAGAAAGCAACACAAGAGCTTCAAACTAGCGTCCAAGCGATAATAAACCAGGTAAAAGCAGACGGCGATACGGCGCTTGTGGAGTTTGCCTTAAAATTTGACCGGGCTGAATTGTCTTCGCGTGCTCTCAGAGTTAAACCTGCAGAAATCAAAGAAGCATACACAAAAACCACTCCCCAACAAATCTCCGCAATAAAATTTGTACAAGAAAAAGTCAGCAAATTCCAAAAGCAACTGCTTACTCAAACCGACATCAAAACCGTCAGTGACGGAATATCGGTGCAGACTGTTCTGCGTCCGATTGTAAGTGTCGGATGCTACGTTCCAGGCGGACAAGCCGTTTACCCAAGCACACTTGTCATGACGGTTGTTCCAGCCAAAGTTGCAGGTGTCCCTCGAGTTGTCGTGTGTTCGCCCTCAGATACCCAAGGGAAAGTTAATCCATTAGTTTTAGTTGCCGCAGACATTTGCGGAGTCGACGAAGTCTACAAAATAGGCGGTGCCCAATCCATAGCTGCTTTAGCTTACGGCACAAGAACCATTGCGCCCGTCCGAAAAATCGTGGGTCCCGGCAGCAAGTACGTGACAGCAGCGAAAGTTCTGGTTTCGACGGATGTTGCGATTGATATGCCTGCTGGTCCAAGCGAAGTGCTCGTGTTGGCGGACGAGTCGGCTGATGCACGGTTGATTGCGTTTGATATGGTTTCGCAGGCTGAGCATGGAGTAGATAGCGTTGCTGGACTCATTACAACTTCTGAGGAGCTCGCTCTGAAAGTGCAGGAAAATCTGGCAAAAGTCGTCGCTTCTGCAGAAAGAAGCGAAAAAATCTCTGAGTCACTAGCCAAATATGGTTTCATCATAATCTGCAGCAGCATTGACGAGGCAATCGGACTGGTAAATCAGTTTGCTGCGGAACACTTAGAAGTCATGACAGCCTGCCCCAAGGAGGTTGCAGAGAAACTCACTGCTGGACTCATACTGTTAGGTCCCTATAGCCCTGTTGCATTAAGCGACTATGGAAGCGGAACCAACCACGTCTTGCCCACAGGCGGTTTCGCTCAGTCGTTCTCAGGTTTGTCAGTCTTTGACTTTATGCGACGCGTAAGTATAGTCGAAAGCACAAGAGTGGGCCTCGAAAGAGTCAAGGACAGCATCAAGGTTATTTCGGAAACTGAAAATCTTCCCAATCACTACAAAGCAATTCAGGCAAGGTTAGAAAAATGAGCGAATCATACAAGAAATGGATAAAACAGAAACTCGAAAAACTTCAAGCAATAGACTGCTACTCCGCTGGAGTAACACCCGAAACAGTGGCGAAGCAGCTGGGCGTCACAACAAAACAGATAATCAAGTTAGACTTCAACGAGAACTTGTTCATGCCTAGAGTAAAACAGGCTAAACTTGTGAAAGAGTTGGCTGATGAAATCGATTTACGAATGTACCCCGAGGAAGAGGAGATTAAACTGCGAGAAAAAATCGTGGGCTACATGAAAGTTCCAAAAGAATTCCTTGTTGTTGGTAACGCAAGTGATGAATTAATCGACCGCATTATCAGACTTTTTGTAGAGAAGGGTGACATGGCGGTCTCGTTTACACCAACCTTCAGTATTCCAAGGCTTTGTGTTAAACGCCAAGAAGGCGAATACCTCCAAGTACCGCTCAAAAAAGATCTGCAGCTCGACGTTAAAGGAGTGTTAGCTAAGTTCTCAGATAAAACAAGACTCCTTTACCTCTGTTCGCCCAACAGCCCAACCGGCACACAATACAAAGCAAAAGACATCGAAGCCTTAGCACACGCGTTCCCCGGCATAGTCATTTTGGATGAGGCTTATGGCGAATTCGCTGACTACTCGTTTGTGCCCAGGATAAGGGAATTCGAGAACATGATTATTCTACGGACTTTCTCCAAAGCGTTCGGTTTAGCAGCACTTCGGCTCGGCTACGCCGTTGCAAACCCAGAGTTAGCTAAGCTTCTGACCGAAAAAGCCCCCCTTCCCTACCCTGTTAGCGGTTTTACACTTAGGATGGGCTCCAAAATGCTCGACAACGTCGATTTAATGATGGATTCTGTCAAGCAGGTGAAGAATGAACGGGTAAAACTGATAAAGTCACTCAACGAAATAGAAGGAGTACAAGCCTTCGACTCGCAAGCAAACTTCGTGCTGATGAACACCCAAAAGCCCACCGACATCGTCAACCAGAAGTTGCTTTGGAAGGGTATCATGGTTAAGAAATGCGGCAAAATCCTCAAGTACGAGAACTGCTTCCGCGTCACCGTTGGCTTGCCAGAAATGAACGCAAAACTAATCGAAGCACTAAAAGAGATTGAAGGAGAAGATGAATGAGAACCGAAGAAGTCTACCGCAAGACCAAGGAAACCGAAGTTAAAGTATCCGTGAACTTAGACGGGGATGGAAAAGTGTCGGTTTGCTCAGCCGTGCCGTTCCTCAATCACATGATTACTTCCCTTGCCACCCACAGCTTAATCGACATAACCGCTTCCGTCAAGGGCGACTTAGTGCATCACAGCGTCGAAGACCTAGCCATAGGCTTGGGTGAAGCCCTAAACAAAGCGTTAGGCACACGTGAAGGCATCACACGGTTCGGCAACGCCGCCGCACCGATGGACTGTTCTCTTGCATTCGCCGCCGTTGACCTCGTCAAGCGTCCTTACTTCAAAATCGACCTCAAACTCCGCGGCAAAAAAGTAGAAGAAATGCCCACCGAAGACATTAATCACTTCTTCGAATCCTTAGCCCAATCGTTACAGGCGAACGTGCACATGTTCGTTGAGTACGGCAGCAACGACCACCACAAAGCTGAAGCCGCAACCAAAGCCCTCGCACTTTCACTCCGCCAAGCCATAGCCATGGATACAAGACGCAAAGGCGTGCCCAGCTCCAAGGGAGTTATCTAATGCCGCAAGCAGTCATATTCGACTACGGCGTCGGCAACCTCCTCAGCCTCAAAACAGCGTTAGAAAAAGCAGGGTTA
Source organism: Candidatus Bathyarchaeota archaeon (assembly GCA_963782525.1). Lineage (GTDB taxonomy): Archaea > Thermoproteota > Bathyarchaeia > Bathyarchaeales > Bathycorpusculaceae > Bathycorpusculum. Next base: position 502,729 of record CAWAKC010000001.1, on the reverse strand, counting down.
ACCTCGTCAATCGGCACCACAGCAAAAGACTTAGCAAAAGCCGACGCAATCGCATTGCCGGGTGTCGGAAGCTTCACCGCCGCATCCGACAAACTCGACGCAGTCAAAGAAACCCTCCAAAACAAAATCCAAGAAGGTACTCCGCTACTTGGCATTTGCTTGGGTTTGCAGCTTTTCTTTGAATCCAGCGAAGAAGGACCAGGCACAGGATTAGCACTGTTCAAGGGCAGAAACGTCACGTTGCCCAAAACCGTTAAGGTTCCCCATATGGGTTGGAACACCTTAAATATCGTGAAGCCAAACGAGTTGTTCGACGGCGTAGCAGAAGGTACTTACGTTTACTTTGTCCACTCGCTCTATCCCGTGCCCGAAGACAAAACCATCGTTTGCACAAAAACCGAATACGGAACAACCTTCACATCTGCAGTCGCCCAAAAAAACATCTACGGTACCCAGTTCCACCCAGAAAAATCAGGCGATATCGGACTTAAAATCCTTCAAAACTTCGTCAAAACAGTCGTGAAGTGACCAATATGCAGTTGATTCCAGCAATCGATTTAATGAACGGCAAAATCGTCCGCTTAACCCGCGGCGAAGCAAAAACCGCAAAATTCTACGAAGGCGAATTCGGCACCCCACTTGAAGCCGCAAAACGCTGGCGAGACGAAGGCGCCGCCAAACTTCACATCATAGATTTAGACGCGGCTTTTGCGCTTGGCAACAACCATGCTGTCATCGTTGAAGTTGCAAAAAACGTAGATTTACCCATACAAGTCGGCGGCGGCATACGCAGCTACGAAGCGGCAGAAAAACTCTTCCAAACAGGCATATCCCAAGTCATCCTTGGCGCCTTAGCGTTTAATGACCCTTCGGCAATTGGTAAAATCCGAAAAAAATTCGGCTTAGAATCCGTCATTGTAGCATTGGACAACAAGGAGGGGCTCGTTATGGTTGAAGGATGGAAAACCCAAACTGCTATGACTGTAGATGGTGCACTCGAGAAATACACCGAGTTAAGTGTTCGGCGTTTCCTGATAACATCCATAGCCCAAGATGGCATGCTCAGCGGTCCAGACTTACAAACGCTCAGCCAAGCCGCATTATACCCCAACGCCAAAATCATAGCGGCAGGAGGAATCGGAAGTATCGGCGATTTAGCTGCTCTAAAAGAAATCGGCGTTGAAGGCGCGGTCATCGGGAAAGCCCTTTATGAAGGACGCTTCACGTTAAAGGAAGCCATACAAAAAATAGGAGCCTAAAGATGCCGCTTGCAAAACGAATCATACCCTGCTTAGACGTTGACCATGGGAAAGTGGTTAAGTGCGTTAACTTCTTGAATCCAAAATGTGCAGGCGACCCAGTTGAAATGGCTAAACGCTACTCTGACGAGGGTGCTGACGAACTGGTCTTCTTGGATATAACGGCGTCTTCTGAGAAGCGGGATATCTTGCGTGGTGTCGTTGAGGGTGTCGCTAAAGCGATCAGTATACCTTTCACTGTCGGCGGAGGCGTTCGCAACGTGTCGGACGCACGACTAGTTTTATGCAGTGGCGCGGACAAAGTGTCGGTTAACACAGCAGCAGTGGAAAATCCCAAAGTCATAACCGAATTAGCCGACGTTTTCGGCAGACAATGTGTCGTGTGTGCCATCGATGCTAAACGCAACCGAACGCCCACCAATGGCGAAATAATGGTCGAAACGGGCGAGGGCAAGGTTTGGTTTGAAGTAGTCACTTATGGTGGCAGAAAACCCACGGGTATCGATGCTTTAGCGTGGGCGATGCAGGCTGAGAAGCTTGGTGCAGGCGAATTCCTCGTAACCTCGATGGATAAAGACGGCACAAAAGACGGGTACGACATCGAATTAACCCGAGCCATATCTGAACGCGTCAACGTGCCCATCATTGCAAGCGGTGGAGCAGGAGTACCCAAACACCTTTTAGAGGTCTTAACCGAAGGCAAGGCAGACGCGGCGTTGGCTGCATCGATTTTTCACTATAACAATTACCCTGTTCCAGTTGTGAAGGATTACCTTCGTAAAATGGGGGTGACAATACGAACATGACTAAACAACAAGAATTGCTAGAAAAATTAGATTTCAAAAAAGGTAATGGGCTCATTCCAGTCATTGTGCAGGATGCAAAAACAAAGGAAATCCTGATGCAAGCTTACGCCAACAAAGAAGCAGTTGAGCTTACCCTCAAAACCCGTAAAGCCACCTATTGGAGCCGCAGCCGAAATGAACTCTGGGTTAAAGGTGAAACTTCGGGACACACCCAAAAAGTCATTTCTGTCGCAACTGACTGCGACTACGACTCAATACTCTACATTGTTGAACAGACGGGTCCTGCATGCCACACCGGCGAATACAGTTGCTTTTTTAACAAGTTACTGTAGGAAACCATTTTTCGTTTTAAATGAAAAATTTTCCTAAATTTCTTAATTTTGTAGTTAGGTGAGTTTAATTTTCTTGTCAAGTTGTTGGTGCTCATTGCATTCTGATAAAAACTCGCCCCATGCTCTGCTACCCTTCATTAACTACAAATATTTCTTTACTTCAACTGGGAACCGCGATATTGGCGTATTTGACCATTTTTATCCACCTAATCTATTTCTTTAAGCCCTTTATTTAAAACCTATTTGACTTCCAAAAACGTCGTTAGAGCAGTGAAGAGGTCAACACTTTTAAACAAAAACTATCTCTAGTCTTTTGTGGATTTGTTATGTCTTTACATGAAGCGATGTTGTATGAGAGGCAGCCTGAAGGCAAAGTAAAATGTGCACTATGTGCAAGGCGCTGCCTGATTAGTGACGACACAACTGGCTTCTGTTTAGTTCGAAAAAACCGAGGAGGCACCCTCTACACCCTCAACTATGGCAAAGCCGTTTCTGTAGGCGTAGATCCTATCAGCAAAAAACCCCTAAGCCACTTCAACCCGGGCGCACTGGTGTTGTCAGTTGCTGCGGCTGGCTGCAATTTCCGCTGCCAATTCTGCGACAACTGGATGATAAGTCAAGACCACGAAGTCGCAGGCAACCTCTTTCCACCCGAAGAAGTAGTCAAATCCGCCAAGAACGCTGGTTGCCAAGGAATCAGCTACACCTACACTGAACCCACCATATTCATGGAATACGCTTACGACAGCGCGAAGTTGGCGCATGAAGCAGGCTTATTCAACACGTTCGTAACTAATGGTTACATGACGCCTGAAGCCGTAAAAACCATCGCGCCCTACCTTGATGCAGCAACCGTTGATTTCAAGGGCGGCGGAGACCCCGAATTCTATAAATCCGTCATGTCAGTGCCAAACGTTGAACCAATCTACGAAACCCTAAAAGAACTCAAGCTGCAAGGAGTACACGTTGAAATTACCAATTTGGTGGTTCCAAAGATAGGGGATTCGATGGATAGAATCCGGGAAATGGCAAAGTGGATAAAAAACTATTTGGGGGCAGACACACCTTTTCATCTTTTGCGTTTCCATCCTGAATACAAATTAACGACTACTCCAGCGACAAGTGTTCAGGAGATGGAACGCGCCTATCTCACAGCTAAAAATCAAGGCTTAAATTATGTTTACATGGGCAATGTTCCAGGTCACCCAGGCGAAAACACATACTGCCCCAACTGCGACACAGCCGTCATCAAACGTAACAGCTTCGACATCACCAATTGGAACCTAACAAGCGACATGAAATGCCCCGTTTGCGGACAGCAAATCCCAATAAAAGGCAAACTCCACCAGAACAACCAAGGCTTCCCCTACGCACTATTCTAGCTATCTCTAACTTCTGTTCAATTGGTTGGTTTGTGATTTAGGCTTAAGCCTTTATTAGGTCAAAACCCAACCTTGCAGTTGTAGCGTGCCCTAATCAATGACCAAGTACACAGCGTTGGCAATCACAACCAATTACTGGAAGCCCCACAGCGACTATACCAGCAAGATCCTTTTTGCCGCCGAAGGGAAGCTTCTGGATAATGATTTCGTTGTGGTTTCAGAAAAAGCGGTTTCAACAGCGCTGGGCTGCATGGTTGACGAAAGCGAAGTAAAGCCGGGTTTGACCGCGAAAGTTCTGGTAAGCTTCTGGATGCGCGCTATCTGGGGTTACCCCCTTGGAATTCTTTGTAATTTTGGTCCGCGTCTCCTGAAAAGACTGCAAAATTATCCTTTAGAGTCTGGTAGCCGACACAAACAGGTCGCCCTGCAGTACGCTGGGTTTTGGCAGGCGCTTATGTTTGGTTCAGAAGGTGGAATCGACGGCTCCAACCTGCCCTACTCATACGTTAGCTTACCGTTGAACAAGCCAGATGAGCCCGCGCAGAAAATTCAAACCCAAATCCGACAGCGATTGCAGAAAAATGTGTGCGTAATCATCGCAGACACCGACAAAACCTACAAGTTCCACAACTTCTTTTTCACGCCAAGACCCAATCCACTCAAAGGCATCCACTCTTTCGGAGCAACCGCCACTTATCTTGTAGGCAGAATCCTCAAGCTCAAGAAAAGCTCCACCCCCCTATCAGCGGCGGGTTGTAATCTTTCAGCGGCTACAGCGTTAACAATAACTAACATTGCTGACAAAGCGCGGGGTCCAGGTTCAGGCGCCACGGTTTGGGATATGGCAGCAAGGTTCGGTGTAGAAGTCAACGATGTGACCTGGGAGATGTTGGAGGCAATACGCCATAAACCCATAGTTATCGTGCGAAAAATACGTTAACAAGGTTAATACAGCAGAAAATAAATAATCAGTTAAACAAAACGGGCCTATCTGGGTAGCAACACATAAAAACGGGGTTTGTAGCCTTTAGCGGAATGGATGGATAAGTTATGGAAGAGACACTTCAGAAGATGGATGCATTCTTCAACCCTCACTCAGTCGCGGTAGTCGGCGCCACAAAAAAAGTCGACAAAGCTGGACATGTCATCTTCAAGAACTTCGCTGTAAACAAGGACCGAGGCGTCTTTAAAGGTGATTTGTACCCCGTTAACCCGGGCGAAGACTCCATCCTTGGTTTCAAATGCTTCCAATCCATCACGCAAATTCCCGGCGATGTTGAATTAATTGTCGTTATTGTGCCCGCCAAGGTTGTGCCTTCGATTATGGAGGAGGCAGTGACTAAGAAAGTGAAGACAGCCATCATCATCAGTTCAGGCTTTAAGGAAGTGGGCAACAAAGAACTCGAAGACCAAGTCGTCGCCGCCGCAGCGAAGGGCGGAATCCGAGTTTTAGGACCCAACTGCCTTGGAGTTTACTACTCAAAAACGGGGATCGACACCTTGTTTTTGCCCGAAACCAAAGTGTTGACCACCGGCGAAGAAGTCATTGCTACACCCCGACCAATGCCAGGCAACATTGCTATGATTACGCAGAGCGGAGCCTTCGGCGTCGCCGCATTAGACTACTTGACTGGGCGCCAGATGGGTGTCAGCAAATTCGTGAGTTTCGGCAACAAATGCGACGTAACCGAATCCGACATCCTCCACTACCTGCTCCATGACAAAGAAACCAAAGTTATTCTTGTCTATCTGGAAGATGTTACCAGAGGACGAGAATTCCTTAAAATCGCAAAGAAGGTTACATGCAAAAAACCCATAGTCATCATCAAGTCAGGTAGAAGTGCGGCAGGTGCAAGAGCTGCAGCATCCCACACAGGCGCCATTGCTGGCTCTGACAAAATCTACGATGCAGCGTTCCAGCAGGGCGGAATCATCAGGGCACGCGACATGGAGGAGTTCTTTGACATCGGCAAAGCCTTAGCCATGCAGCCTCCAGCTATGGGCAAGAACATCGGCATTTTAACTGACGCAGGCGGACCCGGTGTTATGACCGTGGACGAATGCGAAGCCTTGGGCCTAACAGTGGACCGCTTCTCTGAGGAAACGTTGCAGAAGTTCCAGGAACTCAAAGACCAAAATATCATTCTAAAAATCGCAGCTACCTCAAACCCCGTAGACCTCACTGGATCCGTAATCGACGACATGTTCGTCATGGCAGCGGATCTAATGTTCCAAGACCCCGCCGTAAACGGTATAATCTTGCTTGGGCTCCACCATATGCCCGGACTAAGAGAAGTCTATATCGACGGCATAGTCAAAGTCGCCGAAAACTACCATAAACCCATCGTCATGTGCGACATCGGCGAAACAGAAATGGCCCTCTACACCCGCGCACGCTTCGACAAACTCGGCGTCCCCTCATTTTCCTCACCCGAAGACGCAGCACGCGCCATGAAAGCACTCTCAGCATACGGCGCCTACCTCAAAAAATCCGGCTGCGAAACCGAATACATGGAAAACTTCAAAAAAACAACTGGCCCTAAACACTAACCGAAACAGCTACTTCGCAGCCGTCCACCAACTTCAGCCGCTCCCGCAGACAAACTGATGCGATAACCTCCAACACATCGCTTGGATAATTGGGAATTTTCGGAACCACAACTGCAACATCTAAATCGCCTTTTTGCGCTTTGAACATTACACCTGGGCAATAACCCGTTTGAGGCTCAATCCAAATTGCCCCTTCATTTCCAAGCAAAATTTTTTTTCCAACGCTCTCCAAATTCAAGCGAATGTTCAAGGTTCCTGCATAAGGAGAAAAACCGAGTTTTTCTTTGATTTGGCTTTTAACCCAGGGTAAACCGATGAATTTTTTTCCTTCGCCTTTGCCAGAAAAAACTGTGCCCACAAAAACTATTGGCGGCAAAACTGTGCCTTCAAAAATGGGCTTACTCTTTGAGTTCTTTCAACCAGTGAGCAACCGACTTGAGAATCGGATCCGACGTGATCTCAACGACGGGCACAATCATCTTCTCCTTCGTCTCGATAATCTGCATATACTTAGGCATCATCGCAAACCCAACAAACGTCCAGTAAACCTTGTGCTTCTCGAGTAGCTCCTTCGCAACAATCGTCGTCGAAGCCGTCAACGGAAAATACAGAAAAACCACGCCATCAACCCAATACAACCCAGCCAACTTGCCGCCCGCAATCACTGAGGTGAACCGCGCAATTTCTTCAGGGCTGTTGAAACGGGTTTTCTCCATAATCACAATTTCTTGAAATGGCTCATAAGAGACAGCTACGTCCATAACACTTCACCGATAACCAAGTAAATGTACCTGCAGTTCCTCTTATAATTTTGCTACACCCTAAGAGTGATAAGTCAGAATTGGCGAAAAACCGGTAATTAGTATGTTGCTTTTTAGTGCTTAAAAGTTAAAGAAAGAAGAAAGGTTTGGGAACTGCTTAACGCAGTTTCATGAGGACCATTTCAGCTGCTAAGACCATAGGTTCCCATGTTTCGCAAAGTGGTGGCGCATATGCGGTGTCGGCTTTGGCGAGTTCGCGGACGGTCATGCCTTTTTGGATGGCGAAGGATAGACAGTTTATGCGTTGGGTGACTTCTTCTCCACCGATGACTTGTCCACCGACTATGCGTTGAGATTCTTTTTCAACGACGAGTTTGACTTTGATGGGTTTGGCGCCTGGGAAATAATCTGCTTTTGTCTTGCTGCTTATCGTTCCTGTAACAACCTCTATGCGATTGCGTGCTGCAGCGGTTTCGGTTAAGCCTGTGTTGCCAGCTTGGATCTCAAAGAGCATGGTCACCGCTGAAGCTAAAACGCCGCTGAACTGGCTGTAGTCGCCTCCCGCATTTGCACCTGCAACCTTACCCTGGCGAACAGCGATGGTGCCGAGTTGTGCGCAGGTGGGTTTGTGGGTTATGATGTTTGGGGTTTCAGCACAGTCGCCGACCGCATAGATGTCTTTTATGTCGGTTTCCATTCTGCCGTTGGTCTTGATTGCGTGGGTTTCACCCAAGGGTATGCCTGCGTTGACGGCGAGTTTGGTGTTAGCTCGGACTCCGAAGGCGCTGATGAATAAGTCGGCTCCAATTTTTTCTCCGCCAGCCATAACCGCAGTAACTTTGTTTTCACCTAGGAATTCTTCGACTCCTTTGCTTGTGAGTATGGTCATGCCTTTTTCTTGCAGGTGCTCTTGAACCATTTTTGCCATGTCCGCATCAAGAAGTTGGGGCAGTATCTGGGGCAACATTTCTACGATTGTTACTTTCAAGCCTCTTTCCATCAAGCCGACGCCAACTTCTAAACCGATTAATCCTGCACCCATTATGACGGCTGATTTGGAGCCTGCCTTAACGGCGGCGTCAATTTTTTCGCCATCTTCTATGCCTCGGAGGCTGAGGATGCCGGGTTTTTCTTTGCCCTTAATCGGTGGCATGAACGAGTCTGCGCCTGTGGCAATTACGAGGCTGTCGAAGGGTAAAACCTCGGTTGTGCCTTCTTTGGTGGCGATGGTTACGGTTTTTTCTTTGGTGTTAATTGCCGTAGCTTTGGTTTCGCTGCGCAAGTTAAGCTTGAGCATCTGGAAATAAGCAGGTGGATAAACAATCAGGTCCTTAAAATTCGCAATCTGCCCACCAATGACAAAAGGTAAGCCACATCGGGAGTATCCTGCGTTTTTCTCGTTGGTTATGAGGGTGATTTCGGCTGTGCGGTCTTTTTTGCGTGCGGCTGAGGCAGCTTCTACACCTGCAGCGTTTGCGCCTATAACGATTACGCGTCGCGCCATCTAAGTCACCTTATTTGGATTGTGATTGGGCTTTATGCCATTCAACGGCTTTGTTAAAGTCCATTAGGTTGGCAAGTTCCGCTTGCAGGTTGGAGGGTTTGACGATGATTAACCAGCCTTTTCCGTAGGGGTCTTCGTTTAAGGTTTCAGGTTTAGATTGGACTTCATCGTTGACTTCCTCTATGGACCCGCTTATTGGAGCGACGAGGTCTGAGACAGCTTTGACGGATTCAAGGGTTCCATAGGGCTCATTCTGCTTTACCTCGGAGCCGGCGCTCGGCAACTCGGCGTAGACGATTTCGCGCAGGGATTTTTGGGCGTAGTCGGTGATGCCCATGCGGATTTTGTCTCCTTCAATTTTTATCCATTCAAAATCTTTAGAGTAATAAAGGCCTTCAGGCACTTCGTATGCTTCAACTTTTACCATGCACTTGAACCTTCTTTAATTTAGACTAGTATCCAGAATGGAATCATACATAAAAGGATTAATGAAGAGAAAAAAAGTTTTTTAGCGTTCGCGTTTGCCGGCTATCCAATCTTCTGTCCATTGTCTGGCTTCTGAGTCTGGCACCTGAACAGGCGGATGCTTAAACGCGTAACTGGGCATGCTTATGAGTGTGCCTGAGATTTTGCGGTCTAGGGCGATTTTGGCGGCGCGGATAAGGTCTATGACTACGCCAGCGCTGTTGGGTGAGTCTTCCACTTCGAGTTTTGCACTGATGGTTATGGGCCGGTCGCCGAACGCTCGGGTTTTGATTGATAAGTAGCATATTTTCTTGTTCTTTAGGAAAGGCACGAAATCTGAGGGTCCGATTCTTGTTGGCAGAGCGTAGGGAACGAGGCTTGTGACTGCTTCGGTTTTGCTGATACGTTTAGATGTTAGGCGGTTTTCGACTGTCATGTTCTGGAAGTCTGTGTCTCCACCGAGGTTTAACTGGTAAGTTTCATCCACGATGGCGCCGCGGTCTAGGCAAAGTCTGATAAGTGTACGGTGTAAAATCGTTGCGCCAACTTGGCTTTTGATGTCATCGCCCAAAACTGGCAACCCTGCAGCTTCGAATTTTTTGGGCCATTCTTTGGAGGCGTCGGACCCGATGAATTCAGGCATGCAATTCACAAACGCACATCCCGCGTCGATGGCGCATTGGGCGTAGAAGCGTACTGCGTCGTGGCTGCCGACTGGAAGGTAGTTGACGAGAATTTGTGCTTTGGCTTCCTTGAGGATTTTGACGACGCTGTCTTTGGGGGTTTTGCTGTCGTCATAGACATTGAAGGTTTCCCGCATATGGGGTGCGGCGCCGTCCATGATTGGGGCGGGTGAAACTTTGACGCCGAGGTTGGGAACGTCGGCGAATTTTTCGCAGCAGTTCGGTTTTACCCAGATGGCTTCGGAGAGGTCTTTGCCGATTTTGTCTTTGTTAACTTCAAATGCAGCAACGAATTTTATGTCGCTGATGTGGTAGCCGCCGTAGTTCACATGCATGAGCCCGGGAACAGTTTCAGTTTCTTTAGCGTTCTTGTAGTATTGGGTTCCTTGAATGAGGGCTGATGCGCTGTTGCCAACGCCTATGAGTGCTACGCGAATTTCAGTCATTAAACGTTAACCATCCAATTAATTGATTTAGTTATGGCTTAATGTGTGCCTACGCTATAACTTTTTCTAAAGAAACAGCCAAGTCGCTGTTGAATGTGACCAAACTCTTTTGCTTACAAAGCTCCCGCCGTAAGCATTTTGTTCAAGAAAAATGAGTTAAAAAAATAATTGAAAAATTAGGATTGGAGCAACAAAATAGCTTTTGCTAGGTCGCCACCGCATTCTTGGAGGGCTTCTTTTGCTTTTTCCAAGCTTTTGCCCGTTTGATCAGCCACCAACTGCACGTCTTCTTCGGAGAATAATGGCGCTGCAACCGCTGCTGCTCCCCTCTGTGATGGCGCTTGCTCGCTGACTTGGCCGCCGATAACCTGATACATCTTTTGTCCTTGAACTTGGAGAATAGCAACCTCGGGTTCATCTATAACAATGTCTTTGTTTGCGGTTCGGATTATGACTTGTTGGACATCTGCGACAGAGTCCATGTTCATGCCCATACGCTGCATCATGCGTTTTTGCTCTCGAGGATTCATACGTCTATTCAATGAATTTCACATCTAAGAAGTACTGCATTATAACGTGATATAAACTTAACTTCACTCATCCCGACGTCGATTATAGTCCTATGATGTTGCTAGGGCTTGAATGCTTGAAACTTGTCCTGAGTCTGCCCAAACTCCTACAGCTATTTGGGTAACTCCATTAGGATAAGTTTTATCCAGATACAATGTTACATACCAGTATGGGTACAATGTAAAAACGTCGGTGTCACTGGGTTTTGGATAAAACTGCGCTGATACTGGGTTATCTAACACTTGGAAGTTGGTTACTTGCATTCCGTCTGCGGTCCAAGAATAGCTTTTTGCCGCGTTTTTCGCTATTAACACAGCTTGGTCTTTAGAGATGTTAATTTGGGTGCTTCCAACTTTGAATAGGAACCAGTCGTCGCTGAATTCAGTTAGTATTTTGTTTTGATATGAAAGATGGAGGCTTTTTGCTTGGAAATCAGTTCCGTTATATGAGTACATCAATAGAACATCGGCGTAATTGTTGTAGGCTGAAAACTGAAGCTTCGCATCTCCAAAAGTTTGGCCGCTTGAATTGCTGTTCGCCGAGGCCATGAGAGTATCAATCTGGTCCATGTAGGAATCTTTGAAAGCTGCTTTGTATCTGTCAAGTAATCCTTGGCAAGCTTGGAAGACGTCTGTTGGCTGTGGCTGAGTGTAAATCAAGGGGAAGTTTGGTGCGCCTTCAAGCTGGTTTATCTGAATCAACGAAAAGTGACCGTTCCTAAACCTTACGGTTAAATCGATTCGGCTGTAGTTGTTTACTAATGAATACTGCAAGATTTCTTCGATGACGCCGCCTAAATCTGTCCTATGTTGTACGGTATCACCTTTTAGGGTCATCTGATACTTTGAAGTATCAATTTGTAGTACACTGTTCATTAGGGTTTTGGCTTGTTCGGCGTCATTTGAGGTATTCGACAGAAGTAGCTTTTGGTTCTGTGCTTGTATGCTGTTATAGTTGGTTTGCAGAGTACTGTAGTCGGTTGATAGCTTGTTGAATGAAGAAAATTCAATTACTGAAAGACTTGCCAATAGCACGATGGCTATGGTGAAAAAAGCGTAGAGGCTCTTCCATCTTAGGGGTAAAGCTGAAAAATGTTTGGACTGTGTATCTGGGACTTCTTCGGCGCCCCTCATCATGATAAGCGCTGCTTTGCCAAAGCTGGAAAGTTCGTATCTTCCGCTTTCATCCTTTATGACCAGGTCACCAAGGTTCTCTAAATGATAAGTTAAATGAGAACTCGTTATGGCAAGCTCTTCAAGCATCTGAGAATAAGTTACTTTTCTTTCTGAAAGCATACGGAGGATTTTGCGGCGGGCTGGATGCCTAAGTGAACTGAACATTACGGAGTAGATTTCTTCCTCTGAATCCGACACCCAAATACGCCTATTCAACAAATATAATTCATTAGATTATAAGTTATCTGGAAAAAACCACAGAAAAGATTGTTAATGGACTTTAGCAGGAAAAAATAAATTTTTTTTTGTCAATTTTTTTTGTGTCAAGAAATCTTTACAAGAACCGTTTTATGGGTTTAGGTGCTTTAGATGTAACTGTCTGAGGCTCTTCAAATGAATTCTGCAGTATCTGAAACCAAACTGAAATGCGTAACAGTCATGGTTTTCGAAGAGAACGGAAAAACGATTATCCAGCCAATAATACGAGGGCAAGACACTCAGCACCTACGGGATTTATTCCAGAAGAACACCCTTGAAGTTTGGCTTCCAAACGGCCGACCAGAATTTGAACAGTTTGACATAGGCATCCTCAAGTACAAGCAGATGGCTCAGCCGTCAAAAATTTCTAGTAAAACCAAAGACAAGAATTGCTTGAAAAACCATTTTGACCCAATAGTTTCCTCCCAAACAAAAGAACCCCAGACTAAAAGTAACTTCGGACACGCCCAGCTTCCCAACTTATCTTTCCGGTTGCGGAGGCTGGGCAGGTGTTCAACGTAGTTGGACATTAGTTGCTTGCGCCTGCACTTCGAAATCACAGTATTGGAAATTAGGTTCATTCAATGTAGGCTTAAAGAGAAAGCAGGACGGGCAAACAAAAGCAGGAGAACAAAAAAATGGGAACTGTACAAATATCAAGCCCGAAAGGAGAAAACACCCAGACCTTAGCTGGAATGATGAAATCCCTTGAAGATGAATGCAAAAACTGTGCTCCAACAACACCCCTTGAATGCATAAGCAGATGCCAAGTGTACAAGCTAAAAAACGAATTAAGAAACCTGCGCGAAACGATGAATAACCCATACTACATGAAGGAACTTTTCAATGTTCTGAAAAATGAGACACGGTTTTATGTTCTGGAGACAATTGTGAACGATAAATGTTCAGTTACCCAACTGCGGCGTGTTCTTAAAAAAACAGGCTATAACTATAGTTCGCAAGGCTTCCGGGAAGAATATTTACTGCCTTTAATCAGAGTTGGTTTAGCAACGGAAGTGCGAGAAGAATACGGCACCACGATGTTTGGGAGGCGATTAGCTGAGTTGTTGCAAGGTTTCTCTGAATTTGTCGAAAAACTTCCCGCTCGCTCAGAATGTTACGAAGAAGTCCTATTGCAAAACCTGCTTGGAGCACCCAAAAGCTTTGAAGAAATTGAAACCCTTATTCCGTCAAAGAGTACTTCGCGGACCCTCAAACGATTACGCTCTGTTGGCTTGATAGAGACCCCGGATGAAAGAGATTACGTGTTTTACTTCAAAACAATACGTGACCCAAACAAAGAAACGATTACAGTTTCTGAACGAAAAGTTTACGATGCCCTAACGGATGAAGGGTCTTCGGCAGGAAAGCTTGCTAAAGAAACAGGGCTTTCAGTGAGAAGAACTTACAAGTGCATTCGTATTTTGAAGGGAAAAAAACTAATTTTCCTTCGAAGAACGCCAAAACTCTACGCGTTAACTGGTAAAGGTAAAAAGTTAGCTTCGTTGTTACGGGAAGTAGCGCAGATTGTAGAAGACACCTGGAACTCTTCAACACAAGTTATGCAAATACATTAAACCCTACCTTTCCCTAATTCCATGACGAACCTTGACTGCTACGCCCGTCTTGAAAGCCTTCATCTCTTCGCTGGAGAGCAAGGTGCGTCCAACCGCTAAAACCTGCCCATCCTCATCAATCACGATAACTTCGTCTCTTGCCCCCACCTCCCCATCAACCTTAAGAACGTGGACCGCGAAGACGTCTCCTCCTTCAGCGATGAATTTGGAAACATCATTTTTCACTGTAACAAAACATTTAGCGAAAGGTGTTTTTTCAGCCATAAAAACGGCGGCTTTGATGCTTAAAGAAAGTACGCCATCGGTCGGGCGCAATGTAGCTAACCGCTCGCCGTCTAGATTAATGTAGCGTATTCTGCCCGTTCGCGGCGAATACTGGATTTCTACGGTGTTGGGAAAAAGCTCTAAGCCTACTCCCTTTCCGAATTGGTAGTCAGCTATGGACCTTACTTTTGCAAGTGAATTCTCCATGAGTCATCCCGGCGAAGTTGTTTCGACAAGTATAAACATAACAAGATTATAAAGACAGTTAAAAGGTGAACGTTTCTTGAGATGTGAGGTTTGTGGACGCAAAATACACGATGAACCCGTACGGGCAGTTATCGAAGGAGCCAAACTAACAGTTTGTTTAGAATGCTCCAAGCATGGACAAGTAATAATACGTGAACAGCCGGACCTGCCTGCTGCTCCACAGAAAATGCCTTTCTCACGCCCATCCCCAACCTCACCTTCATCGTCCTCGACTAAATCAACGATGCATCTCCCAACAATCCAGAAAAAACCTCCTATTGCCCAAGTGCAGTTAACCACAGAACTCGTTGAAGGGTACGCCAACAAGATTCGAGTTGCAAGAGAAAAACTTGTTTTGAGTCACGAGGATTTGGGCAAAAAAATCAATGAAAAAGCCTCTTTGCTGAGACATATCGAGACTGGCAAAGTTGCTCCTAACAACCAATTAGCCAGCAAACTGGAGCATGCTTTGAGGATCCAGTTGATGGTTCCTATCGCTGACGAAAAAGCTAATGTTCATGTGGGTAGGGTTGCAAGTGAGGAGATGACTTTAGGGGACCTCGTCGAGTTCAAGGAGAAAAGCGGGGAGGAACCCACGAAACGAAAGCTATCATAGCACAGCGCAGGTTGAACCGTGAAGAATCAAGTTTAGATGAGCTTAAAGCGTTAGCGCAAGCTGCCGGCTACACTGTTGTTGGAACGATGGAGCAGACCCGCCCGCCTGACTCACGCTACCAAATTGGCGCTGGAAAAGTTGAAGAACTCTCACGAATGGTCGAGGAAACTGGCGCTGGCAAAATAATTTTTGACAACCAGCTCCGCACAATTCAAACCTACAACCTTGCCAAAGCGACCAAAGTCGAAGTCATCGATCGCTTCCAGCTTATCCTAGAAATCTTTACCAAACGAGCCACGACAACTGAAGCTCAACTGCAAATTCAGCTTGCATTGGTGCGAAATGAACTAAAACATGCCAGAGAAAAAGTACGGTTATCCAAAGGAAGCGAACAACCTGGGTTTATGGGGCTTGGGGCTTATGAAGCAGACGTTTATCGGGATGCCATCAAACGGCAGGTCCAAACAATCTTAAAAAAACTTGAAAGAGTGCGGGAAAAAAGGGTTTTGCAGCGGGAAAGGAGAACCGAGCTTGGCTTTCTCACTGTTTCGCTTGCTGGATACACTAACGCTGGAAAAAGTTCCCTCTTCAACGCTTTAACGGAAGACACCGTCAAAGTAGATAACGCTCTATTCACGACGCTTTCTACAACGACTCGTATGGTGGAGTTTTCTAACCGCAAATTCCTCTTAACTGACACTGTCGGGTTCATCGACCGCCTACCGCTAGCACTTATCGAAGCTTTCAATTCAACTCTCGAGGAAACCATCTTCTCCGACCTCATAATATTGGTTATCGACTTAAACGAGCCCTTAGAAACCATCGAGAAGAAAAACAAGGTTTGCCTCGAAACAATCGAGCGCCTCGGGGCATGTGGCATACCAACCATAACTGCCCTAAACAAAATTGATAAACTAACAGAAGAGGAAAGACAACAAAAATTCGAAGCCCTCAAAGACAAAGTCAGAAACCCAATCCTGCTGTCTGCAAAATGCCAAACCAATCTCGATGCGCTAAGAAAACATATTTTGCGTGTTCTCGAAAACTACGTTCAAGCCCAGTTTTCAGTGCCACTTACAGGTAAGGCGATGCCGTTTATTTCGTGGGTTCATGAAAAAACACATATCGAAAAAGAAAACTTTACCAACGATTCGGTGGATGTTGTTTTTGAAGCTGCTCCAAGTATAGCTGAGCAAGTTAGAAGGAAAGTGGAAGATTTAAATGGAAAATTCCAAACCCTCGAGTGATCTGCCTAAGATTTGCGTGTTGCGTTGGGGACACAGACCACAACGTGATGTGCGTTTAACTACACATGTGGCTTTGACTGCTCGGGCGCTATGTGCTTCAGGCTTCATACTCTCCGACACAAAAGACACCCATATACAAGAAACCGTAGCCAAAATCACCAGAGCGTGGGGAGGAAACTTTTACTTTGAAATGGGAACGCCTTGGAAAAGGGCACTTCGTGAATGGAAAGCTAAGGATGGCATCGTGGTGCATTTGACGGCTTATGGCGAAAACATTCAGTCAAGTGATGTCATGAGCAGAATTAAGTCAGCAAACAAAGATGTGATGCTTCTTGTGGGGAGCCAGAAGGTTCCAGGTGAGTTTTACTCAAACGAAGTCTCAGATTTTAACGTGGCTGTTGGGAATCAACCGCATTCAGAGTGTTCTTCGCTTGCCATTTTTTTGGATCGCTACTTCGGAGGCAAAGAATTAGCTCAGCCCTTCGAAAAAGCCAAAATTGAGATAGTTCCAAAAGAGCGGGGAAAAGAAATCAGAAGTCATGCGAACAACGTGGATTTTCCTTAATGTTTTGGGAAGGGTTTTATTACCTCAAGTTTCAATTATTAGGGTATTCAAAAAGGAACATTAGTGTATGTTAGCGACTATTGATGATTCAACCTTAACGAAAGTAGCGTTGGCGTTAGGTGGAGAAGAAGCAGTTCAACTTATAGCTCACTTAAAAGGCGTGGAAGAGATAACTGACGATGAAATCGCAAACAAAACAGGTATTCGCCTCAATTCAGTCCGCAAAATCCTCTATAAACTCTACGACCACTCGCTCGTAAGCCTAAGAAGGACACGAGACCCAAAGACTGGCTGGTTTATTTTTCACTGGAAACTTCAACCAGACCAACTTGAAGGCTTTATTTTAAGTCAGAAAAGGCGTGTTTTAGAAAAACTCAATGTAAGGTTGGAATACGAAAAAAACCATGACTTCTACTACTGTGACAGTCTCGAATGTAAACGGGTTCCTTTCGAAGAAGCAGTTGAACTAGTTTTTCACTGTTCCACATGCGGCAAAAACCTCGTACATTTTGGAAACGAGCTGATGATAAGCAAGCTTTCAGAGAAAGTTGAGATCTTAAGGAAGGAACTGGGTGAATAGCCTGCTTCCGAGTAGGGAGCAAGCTATAGAACTTCTCCGCATCAACAAGTGTCCACTTCAAGTCATCCACCACTGTGAAGCCGTTGCAGATTTAGCTGTGGAAACGGCAAAGAAACTTCAAGAGAAAGGACTAACTATTGACGTTGATTTGGTTAACGCAGGTGCACTTTTGCATGACCTTGGTCGCTCAAAAAACCACACAGTTGACCACGCAATAATCGGAGCCCAAATGGCACAGGCACTAGGCTTACCGGAATCCATTATTAGAATAATTAAGCGGCATGTTGGCGCAGGAATCTCAGCTAATGAAGCAGCAAAACTGGGTTGGCCAAAAGACACCTACATACCCCAAACGCTGGAGGAGAAAGTTGTCTGCTACGCCGACAAATTGATTGATCACGGAAAAAGAAAGCCGGTTGAAACAGAAATTACTAAGCTGCAGAAAGAAAATAAGAGGGAAGCAGCAGAAAGAGTTAGAAAGCTATACGATGAAATAACCACCTTACTAGGCAACAAACCATGACCAACTTAACATTATTAGTTAAAGCCTCAAACCTTGGGCAAGTCAAACAAATAGATGAACTGTTAAAAACCCAGTTCGAAGAGTTAGATGTTGAAGTAAAAGTCTTAACCAGCACCGCCAACAGATGGGTCCAGGTTTCACTTTCAGGCGAAGACGAAGCCATAGCCACAAGCTACATCAACAAAAAAATAGGCACATGCCCCACAAACCTCGAAAACGCCAAAAACCTGCCCCTCTTAAAAGGGTTCGTTGAAAAAATTGATTTCAACAGGCAAGAGTTACTCGTGGACGTCGGAATTTTTGAACCCAAAACGATTCCAGCTATCATACCTGTGGCAAATTTGCAATCGCAACTTGTGAACGGTAGAGCGGTGGATTTGAAGAACATCGCAGAAATGTACAGCTTAGCCGAACGTTTACCTCTGAGCATTAAACCAATTTCTTCTATGACTGAAGAAGCTGAAGGATTGCATGCGGAATTGGCGCTGGAACAAGTTGAGAAGCTTCATGCTTGGCAACAGTCTTTGCTGGATAGGCTGATTATTTTGGGTGCTTCTAAAGAAAAAATAGATGAAGTGCTCGAGCGGACTCGGTTGAATCGGGATGTAATTGATGTCGAAACTTTGGGTATGTTTGAGTATGCTTTGACCTGTAAGCTTGGGACTTACGCAGCGGGTTTGGTGGGGATAATAGGTCGGTACCTGAGGAACTCGGTTTTTGTGGTTTTTAACGCTAAGAAAAGCCTCGAATTAATGAGTGAACATACATTAACCTTATAATAGCGTACATAGATACTTGAAATTTGATTGTACGGGGGAGGGGCTCAAATGAGTCAAAACGAAGATAAAAGAAAATATAGAATCGACATAGGCGCTTATGGCAGCATCGGAATTGAAGCTCCAACAAAAGAAGAATGCTTGGAACTATTCAAAGAAGTCACACGAACAAAACGTGACCAAAAAATAGACGAAGCAATCCGCTAAAAGCAACCTTCAATTCCACTGAAATAATCCCAAATCAGGCAAATTGTAGCTTACTTTATAGGACGTCATGTTCTTCTTTACAGTGCGCATCGTAATCCTTGCGGTTACCATAAACCTCTGGGTCAATAGGGCACTTGAATTTCTTATCATCAGTCATTTCAGGTTTGGGAATTGTAACACGTGGCGCGGTCCTTTTCAGGTCAGATTCTTACTTCTTTTTAGGCAAATATTTCACCTCCGACTTAAAATCGGCAAAGTTTAAAACAAGTCTCTTAGCGATTGGATACTTATTAAAAATATTTGATTGCATCCACCCAACAACCAACCAATTTATCTCCCAATTTTTTTCAAAAACAGAAAAAGAGAAAAATTAAAGCTTTGTTTAAGCTGTGTTAAACCTTTTTGCGGTAAAAGAAAACTCCAATAACACCACCGACGGCAATTGCCAAAACTGTTGCGATTGCTGCAATCAGTAAAGTGTTGTCAGGTGTGCTTGTTTTTGCTGCTATAAGATCTGGTTGCGCTTCACCGGGTACTTGGATATCGTTTGTGGCTGTGCTGTTGTCTTGTATTGTGTATAGCACGTTGTCTCCTTGATTTGCGGTTGAATTGTCACTTGAATCTGCTGCTGAAGCGTCAGGTGGTGCAGTTATTGGTTCAGGAGTCGGTACGTCGGAAACGTTATCGTCTGCGGCAGCCAAAGAAACGAAGGCTCCGCTGAGAAGAACAGTTGCCAAGAGGGTTATGACTATTAGGTTTTTGTTTTTCATTTACATCCCTTGCTTGCTCTACACTAAGAATACTGGATTATTTAGCACCAAGCACACGAACAAACCGTCCAGTTTCTGGAACCATTAAAAATGAAATGCCTTACAATGAAAAATATGGATTCAATAATAAAACTTCTTCGGAGTCCAGCTTCTTAGCTATGAACCCTTTGAAAATTTTATAAGAGAGTACTTGCATAACTAGTAATAGTTCTCCAAAATTTTTTAGGAGAATGAAAATTTTGAAAAATAAAACTGTGAAATTCTCGAAAAATAATACAACAACAACTGCAATAATTATGCTGCTACTGCTTTCTTCATCTGCTGCCCTTACAAGTTTGCCATCTACTAGCGCTCTTGCCCCAAACAGTCCCCTCGTAAGCTCATATTTCGAGTACTCATACGTTAGTGTCGGAAGTAACGTTATAGGTGTAGGTCAACAGAATCTGCTCGTTCTCTGGACTGCAGATATACCCCCAGATATCGGCGAAACAGACGGCTTAGTTAATGCTCCACTGCATAGAGCTGCATGGACAGGTCAACAATTCAATGTCACAGACCCCGATGGAAATTCAACAATCATTACTCTTGGAGATAGCGACCCAGTAGGCGGAGGATATGCGACATATGTTCCAACCAAAATCGGTACATATTCGGTTGTTTCTATCTTCCCTGACACATGGAAAAACACCACTATCGTTACATTGCCCAATGGAACTCAGACTCTAGGTCCACATGAAGTTGGCTATAACGTCAATCCAAATCTTGCTGTTTCACAAAACCAGCACTATCTCGCCGCTAAGAGTAATCCAGCGACATTCTACTGCCAGGAGAATCCAGTACCTCTATGGACTGAATCTCCGCTTCCGAGTGACTATTGGACACGACCCATAAACAACGCAGCTAGGCAATGGAGTGTATTACCAGGAAACTGGCTTAATGGTGCTTGGAATCAACCTACAGGACAAGCTGGCGGCACAACCACACGTTTTGTTTATGGTGCAGGGACAGATACTAGCCATATACTTTGGACAAGACCGCAATATGTCGGAGGCTACGCTGACGCCCGGTTTGGTGACGAAGGGTACATGACAGGACACTATCAAGGCTTGGAATTCGACTCGATAATCCTGAATGGAAGAGTGTTTTATGCGGATCGCGCAGATGCCTACACGCAAGAAGCTTCAGCGACGGGCTTTAACGTCATTGATCTATACACTGGTAACTTAATAGAGTACGAAAACAAGACGATGCCGAATCTTGGCCAAATCTACATGTACAACTCGCCCAACCAACACGGAGCCTATTCATTCTTGTGGCGGACATCAGGCGTTACTTTGCCAGCTGGTTATACGAGCGCTGCACAACAGCAACCTGTCGGTGGCGGTTTCTTCTTTGCTGGACCACCATCACCTAACTGGGAAATGCTGGACGGATATACACTGCCACTGCGCCACATATGCTACATCGGTAACGTAACTGCTGTAGGAACACAGGTCATTGGCAATAATGGAGAAATACTATATTACAACATTGTCAACAAAGGAACCACTGACAACCCCAGTTACTACTTAAGCTGCTGGAACAACACTAACGTACAAGGATTAACTGCGACACCGCCAGGAACCGGAACTTCTTATTGGCAATTTAGGCCCGAAGGAGGCGGTTTTGGTGGAGGACCAGCATACAGCAATGGTCTAGTATTTGACGGAAGCACTGCGTGGTCATTCAACGTTTCGATACCAAACATTAACGGACCAATAAATGCCATAGTCAACCAAACAGGCACAATACAATGCGTTCGTGTCGGAACAGATAATGCTCCAAACACAGGATTCTCAGATAACGTAGGCGGCTATGTCATCGTCGGAACTGGCGGATCAAACAATGAACTAGGAGTCGTGAATGGTCAATTGTGGGCACTCAGTCTAGACAGAGGACAAGAGGGTAAACAATTGTGGACATCAACTTTCACACCACCTTTTGTGTCGCTTGCTCAAAACGAAACTGTAGGCACTTTTCTTTCAGTAGGCTTGATAGGCATTTATCCTGAAGACGGAGTCATTATCTTCCACTCCACTAAGAAACTGACCTATTGGGGCTATGACATGAAGACGGGAGCGGAACTTTGGCAATCTGCATCGGAACCCGATGAAAACTACTACAGCACCCAGTACAATTACTACCAGGGTCTCTTCATCACCTCAGGATACGGCGGAGTAGTAATCGCATATAACATTACAACAGGAAAACAAGAATGGAACTTCACTGCAACCAACATCGGTGGTGAATCTCCTTACGGCAACTACCCAATCAACATCTTTGCCATTTGCGATGGAAAAATCTACACATTGACAGGTGAGCATTCAGTCACTAATCCCCTTTGGCGAGGACCTAACATTCGTTGCGTTAATGCAACTGACGGAACAGAAATATGGAACTTACTGGGTATGGGAGCTGATAACGGAGCGCACCTCACAGGGCAATACATTCAAATGGGAGACGGAAAAGTCGTAGGCCTCAACTACATGGACAACCAAATCTACTGCATCGGTCTAGGACCTAGCGCAACCACAGTTTCCGCACCAGAAGTGGTTCCAACACTTGGCTCCAGCGTAGAGATTACAGGTACAATGACGGATCAGACTCCTACTGGAAGACGCAATGACAACTACCAATTCGACTTCACACTACAAGGCACACCAGCAATATCCGATGCTAGCATGGGACGATGGATGGAATACATGTTTGAGAACCAAATTAAGCCATCAAACGCAACAGGAGTTCCAGTAACATTAACAGCTATTGATCCAAACGGCAACACAATCCCAATCGGCACTGTGACAAGCGACATATACGGAAAATACGGTACACAATTCACTCCCGAAGTTCCAGGCCAATACCAGATAATCGCAACCTTTGCAGGCTCCAAAGCGTACGGACCCTCTTCTGATTCAACTTACATGTCAGTACGCGAAGTATCAACATCTCCTACGCCGGTATCAACAGAGCCAACCGCTTCTGCCGCTGACATGTACTTTGTTCCCGTAGCCGCAGGACTATTTGTCTTAATCATCATAGTCCTCATAATGCTGGTAGTATTGTTACTTAGGAAACGAGCATAAGCCAACAAAAACAAAACAAAATCCTCTTTTTTTCTTTTTAATCTTGCTTCTTTTCAAGGTTTCTGATTTTTTCTGGGAAGAGGTTCTCAGGACCTTTGGATCAAAATTTAAAAAGAGTTCAATTTCTTGTTGTCGAAGGTGTAAAGAAACAAAAAAGCAAACTCTCGATTCTGTTAGTTGTATTTTTGTTCATTGAAATGATGAAATTATATAAGATTAAAAACTATTCAACTGATTAGATAAAGTATGAAGAAACCGCTAATAGCGCTCTGCGTTTTTCTCGTAATATGCAGTCTATTGACGGTTTCGCTACTTCTAAAGTGGCCCTCAGCGCCTTCTGATGATGAACCTCAAACTTCCTTGCAACCGAACGATAAGGCGTTACAGCAAGCAATAAGCCGTGGCATTGCTTATTTGAGGCAGGTAAAGGAACCTATGGGTTTGTTGATGCTTAACGTGATGTACCGACAGTTCGGCATAGCAGAATTCAACGATTCATTGCAACAATTCGACGAGCAGTTTGCTTCTAACCCAGACCCAATATCCCGAATATTCCGACGCATTGCAGACTATAACAATGTGGTTTCACCCAAGGATTTCCTTTCGGTGACAAACCAGCTTGATCGCCTCACGGTTCCAGCTCTCTACTGCGACCGAATCACTCTGCCTGACGATTACCTTTCCCAGCTCACAGACTCAGTTAATGGCGGAGGCAACTTACTGACCCACACGTTGTTAGCGACCATCTGGCTGCAAAATAACAACTGTAGCCTCCAACTACCAAAAGACTTCAAAAGTACCCTCTACCAAGACAACGCCGCATTAATAGGCGATGGCTCACGAGTCGATGACATTGAACTTGAAGCCGCTGCTTTCCTCTACCAGGCAGGGCAAGGTAACCTGGTTAACCCTGTCTTCGTGCAAAACATCTTATCAGCTCAGTATACCGACGGCGGCTGGTCTACCATACAAGATACACCTTACAACACAAATTGGCACCCTTCAATTTCAGCACTCATGATATTGCTGTACGTTGAACATCCTGCTGCAACGTACCCGCCAATGCTAGCTCCTGCACTAAGCTGATGCTATTGGTGTTCAATGCTGAATTTTGTTTTAGCTTTTTTTCTAAAATAGACTGAGAGCGCTAATACCGCGACCACTATTAAAACCACTGCAAGTGCAATGCTGACAATTGTTGTTTGTGAAAAGCCCGAGTTTGTTGGGGTTGGCGTCTCCGTTGGAGAGGCAGATGCTTGCTGGGTTAATGCTTCAACTCGGTAGCTGAACCATCCTACTGGAAACGTCCAAGTTCTCATTATTTGTCCAGCTGGGTTCACTTCAACAAATACCGCTCCTGTGTTATTGAAGTTCCAAGGTTGGTTTTGCGTTAATTGGTGTGTTGGGTCCCCAAAATCGCCGAGGTAGTCTCCGTTTGGAAGAATCACTGTTGCTCCTCCGTAGTTGTTCCAATATTGTTTTGGGGCTTCCCAACTCCAGTTTACATAGGCGGTCATGCTTGTTTCGTTTAAAGTAACCTCCATGAGTTGACTGTGGCAGTTGTCGGGGTTAGTGTTGTTGTCGAAGTCGTTATCAAACATGGTGAATACGTCTGGAGCTACTTCTTTGAGGTCGTGACTGTGGTACCATAAACTTGAAACTGGGTTGTTATTTGTATCAAGAAGGGTGAAGTTGCCGAATTCGCCGCACGCCCAAACTATGTCTCCTGTGGTTTGATTAATCTTGTAGAATGTGTTGGTGTTGCGTAAGTTTAGGTAAATAATGCCGTTGTTGTAGTCCCAGTCGAGGGTGTTTGCATGCGTGAAATCTTCTTCTGTTTGTGCTGTTATTTTGAGTTTAACTGTCTCGTTGAATGGAGAAGCCTCGCTTAGAGGTATGTAGTTGTAGGTATCCCAAGTCCAAAGGATGTTGCCGTTTGCATCAACCTGCACTATCTTGTCAAAGAGAAACGAGTTGTTCCCTATTTGGCGTACGTAATCCTGTAAGGTCAGAAAAGTGTTGTTTGCTGGGTCGTATTGAATGTCATGTTCGCTAAGAACGTTTGGGAAGTCTTCGGTCGTGTTGGTGTCCAGGTTCCAGATATGTGTGGCGCAAGTTGACCAAGCGGTTCCAGTCAAATTTAAGCTCGGTTCGCCCTCGAACATTATAGTGTCAGGTGCTATGTTGTAGGTTGCTCCGTCGTAACTGGTTGAGGATTGGCGCATGTTTACTATTGTGCCGTTAGTGTTCATAACCACTAAAGCATTGATTGTTCCTGCTAAGTCAAAGGCTATTGTGCCGTTCCAAGCGTTTCCGTACGTGTTGATTGTGCAGGGTAAAGTAAAGTTACTGTTAGTCTCACCATTGACTATTGACGAAAAACTGGAAAGCATCAGAATTAACCCAGTAATTGCTACAACCATGGGTATTGTTTTTTTGTTTATTGTTAAATGAAATATTTTTTTCACCGGTGGCACGGAAATTTTTGGTTATGGTCCTAAATAACGAACTTAATATTGGGACGTAGCAACATCGCTTTTAACGGTTTTTCAAAATCTTATCCAAATCTAAACCGACCAATCTTCAAAATTGGTTTGGAAAAATGATGCAGTTTGTATGTTTCACGGTTAATCGATTTTGGTATACCTAGAATAATTGGAATAGAGGCAAAAGGCTCAGCAACTTACGTGTAGAATCCAGATGGAACTATCTGCCAGCTGTGCAGAGCATGAATGCTCAGAAGTGATACTGAGAAGAAAGCTTTCAGTAATGCTGAAGAATTTAAAAGAAAAAAAGTGGGCTCTTATTTCTACATCGCAACAAACGTTATGCTCTGATGAATTGATAGATTACAAGGACAGAGATATCGACGGTATCTTTGATGTAACCGAAGAAAGGCAATTAATGAAATTTGTTAGTTTATTGAAGGTTAAAAGGGCTAATGCGCTCTCTTGGTTTCAAAATTTTTTAAGGTAAAAATTACTACGTTTCTATTTGATAGTTTTGTTTGTTCTTGCTTAGCCTACAAGTCGGCTACTTCAGCTTTAATTCTCTTTTCCGCTAACTTCACATATTCGGGTTTAGTGTCATAGCCAATAAAGTGGCGATTGGTTCTAAGTGACGCAAGTGCGGTTGCGCCACTCCCCATAAACGGGTCGAGAACTATATCGTCTTCAAAAGTATACAACTGAATTAGCCTATATGGTAACTCCACGGGAAAAGGAGCGGGATGACCAACCCTTTTAGCGGATTCCGTAGGAAACGTCCAAACGCTCTTGGTGAATGATAAGAATTCTTGGGCAGATATGGTATTCTTCTTTCCTCTTCCGCTTCTTGAATAGGTATCCTTTGAAAAAATCAAAATGTATTCATGCGTATCTCTTAAGGTTGGGTTAGTCGCTGATTTCCAGCTTCCCCATGCTGTTGAAGTTCCCGAACTCGCAGACTTATCCCAGATTACCTCCCCACGCATATGAAAGCCGACTTCGTGGCAGAGCAAATCTTGAATAATATAGCTATGCAGTGGAATGTAGGGTTTTCTTCCAACGTTCGCTACGTTTATACATGCCCTTCCACCGCAAACGAGCACACGGTAAACTTCTTTAAACACATTGAGAAGTAGAGTGCGGTACTCATCCAAACTAAGATTTTGATCGTACTCCTTAGAGACATTATACGGTGGCGAAGTGACCATTAGATGAACACTGTTATCGGGTAATTCAGTCATTTTTTCGCTGCTTGAACAATATATTCTGTCTAAGACGTCTGCATTTATTTGATTCTCAACGACATTAGTCGGTTGATTTTTTGGGGTTCTTCCCTGATACAGCTTTGAGTTGTAGAAAAGGGATGAATCATGATTCTCTCTTTTTGAGGTGCCGAATTTGCTTGTGGAAGTCCCCTTTCCCTTTCTCATAGGTATATCAAACGTTTCTTAAGCTATAGAACGGCATATTTACTCTTTTTTATAAAAAAATGTAAACTTGCTTTTTCAAACCAACCCGTCATCGATGCTTACGAGCTAATCTTACAACACCTCCAACTCTTTTTGACAGATGCTCTATAGAAATCTTGCTTACGATACAAAAGAGAAACCGCTTTCTTGCACTCGCAATAGGTGAGAAAGTCTTAATAGCGGTTTGGGGCTGTTTACTTTATCCATGAAATTGGAGAAAAAGAAAAATATCTAATGGAGAAAAAAAAATGATTGAAATGCGAAAAACCAAAACTATGGCTACTATGATCACTTTCCTTCTGATATTGGCAATTGCCTTGCCTCTAACGACAAGTGTTCAAGCTCAACAAAGTTCAGTTCCCGCAGCTACCCATGCATTTGTCAGTGCAACCCCAAGTCCAATTGGAGTTGGCCAACAACTATTTGTTGTAATGTGGCTTGCCGAAATACCTCCATTTGACAAAACAGGAACAAGCGTAGATTTTCAAGGCTATCAAGTGACAGTAACCCTGCCTGATGGAAGCAACCAAACAATAGGTCCATTAAGTTCAGATGATATTGGAACAGCCTACTCAGCGTTTACCCCAACGACAGCAGGAGTTTATTCCTTCCAATTCAGCTTCCCGGGTCAATACATAAACGTGAGCTCAACAGTAACCGGGCCTAGCGCAACCTCATTTTCAGTCTATTATCAACCAAGCTTATCTCAAAGCGTATCTGTCACAGTACAGCAAGAACCTATACCCTTCTACCCAGAGACAGCGTTGCCCATGCCTGGTGACTATTGGTCAGCACCTATACAAGGCGCAAACAGTTTTTGGAACACCATTTCAGGAAACTGGCTTAGCATACCACTGCAGTTTGGAACCGGTTATGCAGCTGATCTTGGAGCCTTCAACCCGTACACAATAGCACCCAATAGTGCTCATATTGCTTGGACTCAACCTCTGGCAATTGCAGGTATGGTGGGCGGAGTATTTAACGACACGGACTACTACACAGGCCTTTCATACGAACCAAAATGGAATGGCGTTGGAATCATCATGGACGGACTCTTATTCTACAACTTGCCGCTCTCAAACAATGTGAACGGTGCAGGCGCTGTATGCGTTAATTTAGCTACTGGCAAACAGGTATGGTGGCAAAACATCACTCTAACTTTGGGTCAACTCTACGACTACGAATCACCTAACCAAGCAGGAGTCATTCCGTACTTATGGCAAACAGGATCAACTTACCGATGTTATGACCCATTCTCAGGCAACCTAATAACAAGTTTCGCTAACGCATCATCAGGTAGAATAATAATGGGTGGACATGGTGAAATGCTGGTCTATCTGGTAACTGCCAGTTATATCGCTATGTGGAATTCAACACAGGCCTTTGTCGCTAACGGCATGCAAATCTACAGTGAACCGGGAAACAAAAACGGTGAATGGCGACCCCTAGCTGGAACATACGAGTGGCGAAAGGGCATTCAATGGAACACAACAATACCTACAGTAGCTGGGCAATCCTTGATAACCATCAGCCCTGACGTTTTATTAACCGCAGTAGCTAACGCCACTGCATCTACACCATACGTCGTAGTTATGGGTTACAGCGCAAAAGATGGGCATCAAATGTGGAATTACACGATTAGTCCATTCTTCACCAGTCGTCCACAATACAATTTCAGCCCAATCCAAAACGGCGTCTTTGCATACTTTAACCAAGCCACAACACAATGGTACGGCTACAATGCTCTGACAGGACAGAAAATCTGGGGACCAACCGCAGCCTACAACAATTCATGGGGCTTTTACAGTCAAAGTTACATGGGTGCAGGCGCCGGAAACCCAACAGTTGCTAACGGTGTACTATACAGTTCAGGATACGATGGTGTCCATGCGTATAACATGACAAACGGAAACTTGATGTGGTTTGGGTCTACTGGAAGCACTGGCTTTACGGAACCATATGGTCAATCGCCATTCTACGGAGCACCAATCGTCGCCGACGGAAAAGTATATGCCGCTACTAACGAGCACAGTCCAAACTCAGCCTTGTATCCAAACGAACGACTCTACTGCTTTGACGCAATGAATGGAACCCAGATATGGAGCATAGAAGGATTCATGCCCGCTCCAATCGTCGCCTACAATAGTTTAGTAACCTACAACAATTACGACGGAAAACTCTACTGTTTCAGTAAAGGACAAACAGCAACAACCGTGACTGCGCCAACACTGCCTTCAACCATCGGTTCTGATGTTCTCATTCAAGGTACAGTAACTGATCAGTCACCCGGACAAACCGCCTTCAATACTCCCGCAGCAGGTACTCCCGCAGTATCCGATGATAGCATGACAGCATGGATGCAATACCTCTATATGCAACAACCAAAGCCAACCAATGCAACAGGCGTTACCGTAACCTTAACCGCAATTGACCCTAACGGAAACATAATCCCAATAGGAACAACGACAAGTGACAGCCTAGGCAATTATGCATTCTCATGGCCCGCACCAGCAATATCCGGTCTATACAGAGTCACAGCTACCTTTGGCGGAACTGAATCATACTATTCCTCAAGCGGTGGAACAAGCTTCACGATTGCCAACCCAATATCAACGCCGACACCCACACAACAACCACCCGCATCGATGGCTGACACATACTTCCTGCCGGTATCAATTGCATTAATCCTGATAGTGATCATAATCGGGATTGTACTGATTGCATTGATGCTTAGAAAGCGACCATAAGAAAACCAAAAAACCAACATCAATCTTCCTTTTTTCTTATTTTTTTCAAATTAACAACAAACGAAGAAGTCTATGAGGGGCTGAGAGTGCTCTGTTAAACCTCAACGTAGATCGAAGCTGCTGCGTGGAGCAGGGGTTTGTTCCTATTCTTCCTCTTTTTCCCTTAACAGAGCCCAGCAAACCCTTCGTCCTTGTGAGCAAATACATCATTACCCCCAAATAAGTTCAAAATCAAGCTCCTTTAGTTAAAATGTGGTGGGTGAGGCGGGCTCGGATGGGCGATTTTTGGCGGATAGGCTGATTTTAGATGAATTCATGGACTGTTTGTAGAAGAAAAAAGTGGTCGTTATTCAATGAATGATAGCTAGTTGAAAATTGGAGCATATTGAAGTACTAAAATGTTGAAATAAATTCTCTTTGCATAGGCCAAGGACAAAGCATTTTTGTTATACTAGTCTCTATTTTAGTTACATTGGGCAAAAGAAGCATCTCATCTTGCACTTTTATGAAATGATTGATATCTCTTATCATTAACGTGAATCTTAAATCATGAAAGCCAGCAGATTTGGTAATTCTATTCACATCAAGAAGCTTGGAGATTATTTTCAGGTTGCCCTCTAAAGCTTCCTGGCGAAAAGAAAAGGTGAATCTACCAAAGGCATAATATCCTAGTTTGGTGGGGTCTATTTGGACAACCACTTTTAGGTCGCCGTTTTGCTTGAGTTTTTCATACCTTCGTGCTATGGTTTCAATTGATACTCCAAGCGGGTTAGCAATATCTGCAAAGGGCATACGGCCATTTAACGACAGCTTGTCTACGATGACTTTGTCAATCGCATCGATTTCTATGCCTGTTTTTCTTTTAATGAAGTCACTTTTTTCAACTGTTTCTGTGCCGACTACATCTTCATGGTTGAAAAAAGATAAGTTTTCTGGAGTGTTTCTGAATCCAGTCCAAATTGTAATGTCAGTTCTCAGAACGCCTGATATTCTCTGTATTATTTTTTTAGTAGATTCTACTTCCTCTATGTTTTTAAAAGTAACGTCGGTTATTACTTTTTGTTCCACTGCCAAGGGATAAGCCTGGGTCACGTTATGTATTTTCTTCAACTCTTTGATGACATTTTCCACTCCGCCATGTTCAACGTGAATAAAAATGTTTGAAACAAAGCTGGCGCCATAGCATCTGACACTATTTTGTGTGGTGAATCCTAAAATTATTCCCTTCGCTTTTAGTTGCTTGAACCTTTTTGAAACAACTTCTTTAGAGACATTGTTTTCCTCAGCAATTTCAGCAAATGGTTTTCTTCCTTCACTGAGTAAATCTTTAAGAATTTTGAGATTTAGTGAATCTATTTTAGTTGTCATCTTCGGTCTTTTTACTTGTTTGTTGTTAATATCATTATCTTGTAATTGCCAAGTAAACTATCGTCATAAATTTAACAGCATTATCTGTTTTATTTGTGGCTGTGATTGAGTTATTGAATACGTTTTGATAACGTTTGTAGTGGAATATTTCCACGTTAATGCACTATTTAAAAAATATTTGAGCTTTGAAGCCAAAATTAAAAAATATTATATATGAGCAAGACTTATGTGAGAGAATAGGTTAAAAGGAGAAAAAAACAAATGCTATCTTTTACAAATAAAAAAACAAAAATTATGGCTTCTACAATCGCAATCATTCTAATGCTGAGTATTTCCGCTTCGCTTGTACTTTTGCCCTCAGCTAACGCCCACACACCATCTTGGCAAATTCCAACATATGCCTACATTGTTGCAGAGCCGAACCCTGTGGGTGTCGGTCAATCAATCAACGTATACATGTGGCTTGACGCACTTTACGGTTCAGCAGGCGGCTCTGGAGCAACTCTAGGAACCAACGGTTCTACATCCAGTGGAGCATTACTCTCAAACAGCTGGAGATTCATAAACTATCAGCTTACTATAACACCACCCAACGGCACAGCAACAACACAACTCTTCCCCGTCATCACAAGCTCAGACAGCGCTCAAGGATATACTTTTACTCCCACCATGGTTGGTACTTATACTCTCAACTTCACTTACCTAGGACAAGTCTATGGAGCAAACGGCAACGGTTACTCTGGATCACAACTTATCAATGACACTTATCTGCCAAGCACAGCATCAACAACACTTACAGTTCAACAAGAACCTATTCCTCAACCCCTATCTGGTGTTCCCATGCCAACTGAATACTGGACACGACCAATCTACGGTCAAAATAGTGACTGGTGGTCTATTTCTTCAAACTGGCTAGGAACAGGTTCAGGCGTTATATCGACAACTGGCTTTAACACACTCACCGGTTTCACAGCGCAAGCATACATTCAACGATACCCAGGAGACGCAGTCGGTTCCCAAACCCCTCACGTAATGTGGACAAAACCCATTCAGTTCGGCGGAGTAGTCGGAGGAAACGATTACTCTGGTCAAGGCGTCGGATACTTTGAAGGCTCTGCATACAATCAAAGATTCACTAACCCGATAGTAATCAACGGCTACCTCTACTACACTGAACCAGTAGGCTTCACAGCTCCAAATAACGGACCACTCAAATGCGTTGACCTACGAACAGGACAGCTCGCTTGGTCTTCAAACAGCATCCCAGCGCTATCTTTCGGCTACATTTACAACCTGTGGGACCCTGACCAACACGGCGTTTTCCCACCAATGCTAGTAACAGCTAACTGGGCACAAGTTTTCGATGCATTCACAAGTACTGCTTTGTTCAATGTAACTGGCGTTCCCGGCGGTTCAGCGACAACTATGGGTCCAAATGGTGAGCAATTAAGATACGTCTTTGCTAACGCAGGCACACCAACAAATCCTCAATGGTACTTAGCACAGTGGAATTCATCTAAACTTTGGCAATACGACATTAACCCATACACTTTCAGCGGCAGCACCTCACCATCAATCGTTAACGCAAGCAACGGCTTACTAATCACCGCTGTTCCAATCGCCCTTACAGGCACAAGCGGAACACTACCCAACGGTACAAGCTTCCTTGCACCATACGGCTCAAGCCTAATCGTCAACGGGAACATACCTCTGCCAGCTTCAACCGGTGGTGTTTACCAAACGGGCGCAGGAAATGCTTCATTAGCCACCTATGATTGGAACATTTCTGTGCCTTGGCTTAACACGATGCCACTGCAACAAACCTACAACGCTGCTACAGGAGTATACTCAACACCGGCTGCTGGAACAAACCCCGTTACAGTCTACGCTGCATTCACAGGTAACATGATGCTCTGCGGAAATGGATCCTTACCAACTGGTTATGCCGCAAGCGGTGCAGGCTACCCACAGCTCCCCTACACACTCTTCGCAGTAAACCTCAACGCCTCAAACGGTGCAATAGGCCAAGTACTTTGGTCCAAGACCTATGATCCACCAACGGGAAACCTTACCCTCAAATTTGCAGGTGCAGACCCAACAACCAACGTCTTCATGATGTCATATCAAGAAACACAACAATACTACGGCTACAGTTTAACAACCGGAGCCCAAATATGGGGTCCAACTCCAGCTCAAACAGCTTTTGACTACTACGGTGCACCATACTTCATCTGGCAACCAAGCCAAATTGCATACGGCAAACTCTACGACTGCTCATTCTCGGGCATACTCTACTGCTACGATGATACAACCGGACACCTTGATTGGACATACGGAAACGGAGGAGCAGGAAACACAACTAAAACCTTAAGCACACCCTACGGCGATTACCCGACCTTCCTCAACGCAGTTGGCAACGGCGTCATCTACTTAGTCACTACAGAACACACAATTACAGACCCAATCTATAAAGGAGCTTTAGCCCGCGCAGTAAATGCCACTACAGGACAAGAAATCTGGACACTCTCAGATTACACCGGCGAATTCAGCCAAATGAGCTATGCTATCGCAGACGGTTTTAGCGTGTTCACAAACGGCTACGACAACCAAATCTACAGTGTTGGTCGAGGAAGCAGCGCTACTACAGTTTCAGCAGAACCTGCAGTTTCAGCATTCGGAGCCCCAGTGGTAATACGCGGCACTGTTACTGACACTTCAGCTGGAACAAAGCAAACACAGCAAGCAGCAAACTTCCCAGCTGGCGTCCCATGCGCATCTGATTCAAGTATGAGTGATTGGATGAGCTATGTCTACCAGCAAGCAGCAAAACCGACTAATTTCACCGGCGTTAAAGTCGACCTGAGCGTTGTCGATTCAAACGGAAATCAATACTCCATTGGCAGCGCAACAACCGATGAAACAGGCACCTATAGTCTCACATACACACCAACCGTTCCAGGCGACTTCACAGTCTTGGCAACATTTGCAGGAACAAACGGTTACTGGCCATCACACACTGAAACCACCTTCAACATCATGGAATCGCATGCCACAGTTGCACCAACAACGGCACCAGCATCACTGACCTCTTCAGACCTCATGACCGTCGGAATAACCATAATCGTCGTCATCATCATCGTCGGCGCTGTACTAGCAATTCTAATGCTTAGAAAGCAACGATAAGAATCAGTAAAAAATCCATTCCCTTTTTATTTTTTTTCATAATGTTTGTAAATTAACACTGAAAAAAGGCTGAACTCCATGGACAAAATCAAGGTTGAACCGTCTTTCGGTGAGGTAACCAAATTTGAAGTCATGTCAAAAACTCAAGAGGTTCCCCTGTGTTCGGAAATGGCTTGTTCAAAAAAGATCAAGCCGAGAGCAATCATACTTAAGGCAAACGACAAGGACCTTCATCAAATTAAAGAATTAATAGAAACACAATTTCCCAAGGTCGAAATCATCTATGTTACTAGCGGTCCAACAGCAAGTATCCTTCGCGTAACCAAATAAATGCCCTTCAAAACTCAGAAACCTTCCGCACAACCACTTTACACTGTTGAATAACTAAATTTTTTAAGCCTAATTGTTAATGTCAATTATTAATTTGTGGTGGGCCGAGCCGGACTCGGACCGGCGACCTTTGGCTCGTAAAGCCAACGTCCTAACCAGGCTAGACGACCGGCCCACACGCGTGTTTGATAAAAGGACTACATTGGTTAATATTAGAATTTTGTTTCTTAGAGAGACTACTTATTAGAATTTTTGGCCTAAACAAAAGGAATTAGCATATACAGGTTTTGCAAAAAGGTTTTTTTGGCAATGTTGAGGCGGCGGGGATTGATTCTGCGCCTTGCAAGAGATTTCATTCGTTACCCATTTTTCTTTTGGAGTGAACTAATAATTCATAAAACCTAATTAGATAAAGCTTCAAAGTTGTGGTTATGTGCACTTTACCAAATTACCAACCTCAGGATTTGAAAACACTTCAGTATCAAAGAAAAAACCAAACTAAAAAAACCTACGCTGAAACGATAGAAATGTTAGTTCCTGATAGAATCCTGTTGAGTTGTAAATAAGTGGAATTCTCATCCAAAAAACGCACACTCAAGTACGCTATTTTAACTCAGGTGAAAATCACGAACTATTAATGAAATGGGATTTGAATCATGGTTAAATGTACATCAAAAAAGTTGTGTATGTTTGTCTGTTTTTGATTGAGTCAAGAAAGTATATGCAAACGCTGCAAGTAACGCTCCAATTATCGGTCCAATAACATAAATGGGAAACTGGATCCAAAAATTCGGTCCACCAAACAAGGAATTTGCAACATAAGGCCCAAAAGTTCTTGCGGGGTTAAACGAGGCACCTGAAATGTTGCCAGTGGTCGTTATTCCCGCAGCTACTACTAGACCAATGATTAAGCCGGTTTTGATCCCCGTTCATAAACCGCTAAAGCCATTATGACAAGCATAAGGATAAACGAAATTACTATTTCATTAAAAAGTCCCTGCAAATAGCTTATGCCCGGTAATAGAGCAGTTGCACCACTTCCCCCAATCATTGCTGCACGGGTACCAACAATGCCAACAAAGGATATGCTTGCTACTGTAGCGCCTGCTATCTGAGAAATAATGTAGGGACCAACATCTCTTCCAGGCAGCCTTTTCACCGACCACAACGCGATGGTTACGGCTGGGTTAATGTGGCATCCTGATATGTGCCCAAAAATGTAGAATGCTCCGGCGATTGCAAAAGCAAAAGCTAAGCCTATTGAGAGCCAATCGGCTAAGCCTCCAAGAGCGCCTATGCCGCTTGACATGAAGCTGGATTTGGATGATTCTCCGTTTGCGAGCAAAATTGTTATTGCCGCTGCTCCTGCACCAACATAAACTAAAATGAATGTTCCAATAAACTCTGCAACACATTTTCTAGTTAGGCTAGGTTCTGTCAAAACGTAAATCATCCTTAATTAAAAAAAGAAAATTTTTTGAGGTTTCCCCTTACTTGAAGTTTTTTGCGCCTGCTTTTGCAACTTCTATATCTTGAGGTACAGCTCCTCCACTCACGCCAATCGCACCGACTAAAACGCCGTTTCTTGTCAGAGGGATGCCGCCGCCAAAAATCACTATTTTTCCGTTATTTGTCGTGTGTATACCGAACAATGATTTGCCAGCTTGAGATTCTTTGCCTAAATCTTCAGTTGTCATGTTGAAGGCAACTGCTGTGAAAGCTTTGCTTTGGGCGATGTTTATGCTACCCATCCATGCATTGTCCATTCTTTCAAAAGCTACAAGGTTTCCTCCAACATCTGCAACTGCAATGTTCATCTTCACTCCAATCTCTTTTGCCTTTGCTTCTGCATCCTTTATTATCTTCTTTGCATCTTCTAGTGATAATTCCAATTTACAATTCCACTCCATTTCATCCACATACTATTGAAACAGTTTAAATGCTTATCCACAATCACTTTTTTGATATCAGATTAGAGTTATACAAACAGACCAAGCGATAACAATGGCTGAGTCGGTCAATATCTTTAAAACTCCATAAAGCCAACGTTCTAACCAAGCTAGACGACCGGCCCACACGCGTTTGAATAAAGGACAGCATTAGTTAATATTAGAATTGTTTCTTGAAGCGGCTGTTTATCTGATTTTTTCGATTATATCGATAGAGACTGAGCTTTCTTGACATATTCCCGTTTATGAAATATCCTTCTTAAGGCAGGCATACAGCTTGATATTTGAGGAGAAAGGAGAGCTCTTCATTCAAATAAAAAACCGTTGAGGTAAGAATGATGGATAAAGAAATTTTTGATGCAATATTAGACAGTTTTGACGGTGACTACATCTTTAAAGCTCAAACGCTGGCGGACATGAAACCCACCGGCTGGTAAATTTCACATATACAGTATTCCTTTACGAGAAATAGGGTCTTTTTTTGTTTATATCTGTTAACGATACATGAAATAAGTTTTCCTTTTTTTAATACCGCTATAACAAAGAAGACCTGAGCCAAGGGTTCCAAAGGTTGAGGAAGCAGCCAGAAAAGTCAAGAAGGTCTACGGGTACTTCAACAATCACTATCACGGCTATGCCCCAGAAAAATGCCTACAACTGTGGAGCGGTTGGGTATCTTTCCCAGGCCAGAAGAAGGCAACAGAAAAGACCAAAGTTAAGCAATCACATCTCGGCGGCTTCTTTGGATAAACCATTTCCAAAGAAAGTTTCTTCGTAATCTGGCCCATAAACGATCAACTGATGATACAATTCAAAAATTATCATCTTGGCCATGATTACTATGAATGTTAGGAAATATTATTATTTTTAAGACCTGATTGCTAGAATTTTTTTTATTTCTTTTTTCAAAATGTGAAGACTACCAAAAAACTAATAAATAAAAAAATAGGATAATGGAGGTTCGACGCCTCAATGGCGTCATAAACAAAAGGAAAGAGAATAAAAATGAAAAACTATAAAAATAAAACCTTTGCTTTTGCAATTGCCTTTCTTTTGATTCTATCTATCGCAACAACCTTCATTACTTTGCCCACAGCATCCGCGCATAGTCCTCCATGGGACAAAGCTAGTTGGACCTACATCGCTGTTACTCCAAGCCCCGTTGGTGTCGGTCAGAATGCCTTAGTTGTCTTCTGGCTTGATACACTTCCGCAGACAGCATCTGGACAATATGGTGACCGCTTCAACTTTACTGTAACTATAACAAGGCCTGACAATACAACCGAGACCTTAGGACCAATCACCTCTGATCCTGTCGGAGGCGGCTGGACTAACTACACACCCACTCAAGAGGGTACTTACACATTTGTCGCTAAATTTCCAGGGATCAAATACGCAGGCGCTAATCCTCCCCCAGGTGGTTACACCGCAGCCTACGGAGCGTACATTAACGATACTTTGCAACCAAGCACCAGCGATCCAGTGTATGTCGTTGTACAACACGACCCCATAGCTGAATATCAAGGAACTCCTCTTCCAACAGATTACTGGTCACGCCCAATTTATGCAACCAACAGAGAATGGTCTGCGATTTCTGGCAACTGGCTAGGCGGAGGTACTCCCTCATATAACTTCAATACAGCTACAACAGCACCAAGCACTGCCCATATAGTATGGTCAAAACCAACAGCTACCGGCGGCATCGTCGGACAACCATATGACGATTACAGTTTCTTCACGGGAAGCGCTTATGAAGGCATGTGGACTGCAGGTATCATCATTGACGGAAGACTTTACTACAATGAACCTAGATCACCACGATACGGTTGGTATTGCGTTGATTTGCGGACAGGCGACCCAATATTCTACAACAATGGCACTGGGCCCATCCAAGTCGGCTCACAAACAGGCGCACACATAGGAGCTACTGAAATACCTTATACGTATCCTGTACTTTCCTTCGGTCAAATACTTGAATACGACACTGGCAACCAACATGGAGCAAGCGCATACCTATGGTCAACTTACTCTCAGCCTAAAGCAATTACCTACTCCTACACGAGAAATAATGGCTCTGTCTATTCTTTCAGTGCAGCGGCAAACTCCCCAGTGTGGCAGATGTATGATGCATACACTGGTAAATGGATATGTAACATCGCTAACGTGCCGTCAAGTGGAGCACAGTTTGCAGCTTCAACACGCGTAGTCGGACCGAATGGCGAAGAACTGATCTACGTATACGACCAAGTAAACGGCTGGCTGGCACTCTGGAATTCAACAGTAGCTATATCTTTCCCCAACAACAACCTAGGCGTACCATATTCAGCCTACCAAAGTGCAGAAGCTTTCTATTGGATGCTAAGAGAACCCATAGGCGAAACTATCGACGGCAGCAATGGCTATTCCTGGAACATAACTGTGCCCAAAAACTTAGGCAGCGTCAACAACATCCTCAGCGACAGACTCATAGGCGTAAAAGGATTAGCCAGCTTCCAGTACGGAGTCGGCGCATACAGCATTTGGGCATTAAGCTTGAAGCCAGGTTCAATGGGAACGCTGATGTGGCAGAAAGACTACAATGGAGCACCAATTACCAACGGCACCATGATCATGGGAGTCATTGACGAACAAGCTGGAATCTTTACCATGAAACTAAAAGAAACCAGACAATGGTACGGCTACAGCTTAGACACAGGAGCACAAGTCTGGGGTCCCTCAGCTTCCCAAGACCAATACGACATGTATGGCTTAAACGGACAAACAGCCTACGGCAAAATCTACTCAGCAGGATACGCAGGTATACTCTATTGCTACGACATAAAGACAGGTGAATTACTCTGGAACTCAAGCCTCAATCCAGGAAAACTTGAAGGTCCATACCCCAATTGGCCCGCAGCACAAACATACATCGCTGACCACAAAGTCTACGTAACCACCGGCGAGCACTCACACACTCAACCATTACTCAGAGGTTGGACAATATACTGCTTCGATGCTGATACAGGAGCGGGCTTGTGGAACATCACCAGCTTATCAAATGGCATGGCAATAGCCGATGGTTACCTCGTAAACTATGACCAGATGGACAATTCGATCTATTGCTTCGGTAAGGGACAAACTGAAACAACCGTGACAGCTCCAGATACAGTTCTCTCACTTGGATCCAGTGCAGTCATACGAGGAAGTGTCACTGATCAATCTCCAGGCGCTAAAGGAACACCAGCAATATCGGATGATTTCATGACCGCATGGATGGAATACACCTACCATGAAAGACCAATACCCACAGACGCAAAAGGTGTCCAAGTCAGCATAGATGCAATCGATCCAAACAGCAACTTAGTACACATCGGCAACACCACAAGCGACATTAACGGCCAATACAGCTACGTGTTCACTCCAGAGATTTCAGGCAAATACACAATCATCACCTCATTCTACGGAACCAACTCGTACTTTGCCTCACATGCAGAAACCGCCATGGCAGTCACCGATTCAGCACCTACACCATCCCCATACCCAGTACTTACGATGCCACCCACCGAAACATACATCGCCCTCTCAACAGTCGCCATAATAATTGCAATAGCAATAGTCGGATTACTACTGCTCCGAAAACGACCATAAAAAACATACAATCAAACCCATTTCCCTTTTTTTAATTTTTAAAAAGAATCAAGAAAAAGTGTGAGGGCGAAGGGGCGTGGAAAAAATCATTATAGAATCTTCCATAGAAGAGTCAACCACGGTAGAAGATACTACGAAAAACACACTAAAAGTTATTTCAGAGTCAGATATTTTTTCAAAAAGAATCAAACCCAGGGCAATTATATTTAAAGCGACCAATAGCGATCTATTTAAAATTCAAGAATTAATAAAAACTCAATTTCCCGAAGTTGAAATCATCTACGTTACAACAGGTCCTAATGCGGGCATCCTTCACGTTACTAAATCGGTACCTTTCGAAAATCAGAACTTTTCTGCGCATTCACTGTACACCATTGAATAGGTGGGATTTTTTAAAGTATCTCGATTGCAGAACTTTCAAGAGCATTTTTTACTGATATAGAAGAATTCTGCGAAAGCTTAAATTTGACTATAGAAGCACGATTCTGGGTTCCAATCTGTTGTTCGGTTATATCGCTTTGAGATATCCAAGCGGGCATAATCGATTTTTTTGGTTGCAGAGTGACTGCGTATTTTTTTTCTTGGATAAAATATGTTTCTATATCGTACAATTTTTTGAAGGCTCCACCTTATTTTGGAGGTGGCGGCATTTTTCTTTGCCTAACAAAGAAGACAGAAACTATCAATATCCCTGCAACAGCCAAGCTTAATGCCGATATGATGCCTATGATTGTCCATTTGTCGATTAATGTGCGGGGCGGCAATGTAGCTGTCTGATCTGCGGCTGATGAGATTGAAACCGTTCCTAACGTCAAGAGAACCATGGCTATAAGAGCTAGAGAAAAAGATGTTTGGTTGAAATTCTGCAATGTGCGTGGCATCTCGTGTGCGTTGTATCGTAATATTTGCTATATAAAAATTGTTATTTGCAGATACTGAACTGAATCAAGGGATATCAAATCCGTTGATAAAAGGCGGAATAATGTTGGATTCAATTTTATCTTCAGAAAATATAAAACGCAACAAATGATTCTTGGTTCAAAACAAACTAAATACTTGTGCAGCTTTTAAAATGGCAAGGGCAATCTTAATTTATTTCTCCATTTTATTTTGTATGTAGAAAGGTTGAGGGGTAGCTTTTAGGAGAAAAGATGGGTAAATGTCTAGTAAACCCAACTGCCCAACCCTCAACCCCAAACTTATTCAACTGAATTGGTTTAAATAATTTTGCATAATTTCTCTATTATTGGAAAACAATCTTCCAATTATTTGGATTAAGAAAAAATGGGTTGTTTACCTCCTCTATAAGAACGTATTAAAAATATGAAATATTATTTTGATTTCTATTACTTTTAGCCGCCAATTTCTGAGGGTCTTTTGCCGGTACAAAGTATGGAGTATAGTCGCAATTTCAAATAAACGAAAAAAAGTGAGTTGTTGAAAAAGTTTGAGCGGGTTTTGAGGCTAAACGTGAGATGCTGTGAGTATTTTAGTGACTTCGGCTTCTGTCCATGCCTTCATCGTTACGGTGCGGATGTTTCCCATGCTGCCTACGCACAAAGAAATCGCCGCCATATCTTCATCTTTGGGAATTTCAACTAAAAGCACAAAATCGTATTTTCCCATAGTTGTGAAGAACTGCATTTTTCCGCCAGCTTTTTCAACCATTTTTCTGCTTTGCTTAACTCTTTCCGGGACCTCTGCGACATTTTTTATGCCCTGTTCGGTCCAGTTTCCTAGAACAATAAAATTCGACAAAAATATCACCAATATTACTCTGAAAAGTTAACTATAAAAGGGTTCTGACAATCCAGAAACGTGGTTTTCTGTTGCTCAATCAGTGTACTTTTTATCTGGGTTAACTTGGTCTTCCAAAAAATACTTTGCTTCTTTATAACTCCTA
The DNA here is from genome assembly GCA_963782525.1 of Candidatus Bathyarchaeota archaeon. Lineage (GTDB taxonomy): Archaea > Thermoproteota > Bathyarchaeia > Bathyarchaeales > Bathycorpusculaceae > Bathycorpusculum. The sequence goes on along the minus strand of CAWAKC010000001.1, from coordinate 460,983 downwards.
GATGGGAACATTCTTGCAACAAAGAGTCTGTGACTAAACACACAAAATAACCCTTTTTTTATGAAAGAAAACGTTTCAAAAAAATGTTTCATAATTGTTTCAGCGAACTATCTTACCATTCGAAGAGCTATTGTATGTTGAGGTGAAAAAGAACATGAACACCAAACTAATAGCAGCATTGGTCATTGTTGGAGTATTAGCAGTTGTAGTAGTTGGATTGGTTTCAGCGCAGATAGCTACTAAAGCGCCTAACGGAACAGCAAACAGTGAAACAACCAATGGCTTTTTCGGCTGGATGGGCAGATGCTTCGGATTTAGAGGAGCGCAATACGATGGAACAGAAACATTAGTCGATCAAGGTCTACCATCAAACATAACTGTAACAAACCCATATACCAACACAACAACGGTATATCAAGGGCCCTCTGGATATGGTCGATGCATGGGATTCTTCCCATAAACCACCAAACTTACTTTTTCTAAACTGTTTTTCTTTGACTGAACGGCAATATACTTTAATTAAAAAAGTGATTTTAGTTTTTTCTGCTCCAACTTGAAAAATTCATCGATGATGAAAAACAATGTTGATTATCTGTTTGGTTATGTTTTCTCTATTGGTAAGTAATACCCATACGCTTCATAAACTCGAGAACGCTCTCGTATTCACTTAGGTATTGTTTGCCTTTTTCGGTAAGTACAAGTGTGGTCTCATCTTGAATTAATCCCAGTTCCTTAATCTCAGAAATGTATTTTTTTAAGCGATCGAAAGGCACATTAATTCGTACCTGAACTTGAGTTAACACTATGTTTTCATTGTTAGCTTTATCCTTAAGAACAGACAATAGGTCGCCATAAATCTTCAGTTTATCTCTCCGTGAAATCTTTTTCATTTTCCCTTCCTTTTATTTTCTTTGAATGAAAGATAGGTTACTACCAGAAAAATTACTAACGCCATTAAACGAAGTACCAAGGAACCTGTAAAGGCAGCTAAGCTATTGTCAAGATACCAGAATAAAAGTGAATATTGGCTTATTGCCAGAAGAATATAACCCATTGGAACCCAAATTGTTGTTGGATCTGGATTCTTTATGTGACCTCTAAGTGTATGGATAGCGATGTAAGAGAGGCAAATTACGATAAAAACTCTAATATACACTTGGCTTTCAAGATATGCATCTGACGCAATTTGCGGAAATATAAAAGTCACCAGAAACAAAGCAAATACACTAACGATTAACAAACTAAGAGTTATATCCCATAACTGCCGGGTATTTTTTGAAGGTTTCTTAGAAAAGTAATACGTCACTGCTAGGAACACAAATGCGAATGTCCTTACAAGTAGTTGAATCCATAGGAAGTCAGAGAAATGATAAAGTTCGGTGTATGCAAGGGCTGAAATAATGTATGATGCACCAAGAAAAGTAAACCCCAAAGGTAAACCAAGATAGCGGCCTTCTTTTGTAAACGAATATGGTTTTATCATGTATCTTACAAGAATGAAGCAAATGATTGCCGATACAACTTCTACTATGACCCGCGCTTCTTGGTACATAATTCTAATCTACTTCAACTTGTGTTTATTTTGTTTTCTCTTGAGAAATGACTAAATTGTAATCTTTCAATTCAAAGAGAAACGTTTTCATTTTTTGGTACTCACGATAGGTGAGTGTGGTTTATTAGCTCTAACTCCTGGGTTTGTTATTACAAATTAAAAGGAAGAGAAAAAAACAAAATGACTTCTATAAATAAAACAGCAAAACTCTCAAAAAACAAAATATCAGCTACGGTAATCATTCTTTTGCTAATAGCATCTATGGCTGGTGCACTCGCATTTGCGCCAACTGTTGATGCTGCTCAAGCTTACCCTACTAATGTAATTACTCATACCTCTTACGTATATTGCAGTGTATCTAGTAATTTGATTGGCGTTGGACAGGACGAAGTCTTTGCTTACTGGACTGCTGACATTCCGCCAGACACTGGAGAAACTGAACTCATAACTGCAGGTGCCTTCAATAGAGCCGTGTGGAGTGGTGTATCATTTAACATCACAACGCCAAGTGGAGTGACTACTAATGTTCCGGTCGCAGTGGGTCAACAAGACTCAATTGGCGGTGGATACATGATATATTCACCCACAGAAGTTGGTCAATACACTGTCAAAGCTATTTTCCCTGAACAATGGAAAAACAGCACTCTAATACAGGCAGCTAACGGAACTTACGTGTCGACCCCAAAACAATATGGTTACCCAACTCCGACAAGCCAATTGTACACCGCAGGAAATAGCGAAGATGTAACTTTTACTGTACAGCAAGATCCAATACCGGCATGGAATGAATCCCCTGTTCCGCAAGATTACTGGACACGCCCAATAAACAACGCTGCAAGAAATTGGGGCTTCCAACTTGGAGGAAACTGGCTTAATGGCGCTTGGAATCAACCTACAGGACAATCCGGCGGTACCACGACCCGTTTTGTTTATGGTCTTGGGACAGAAACATCCCACATTCTATGGACAAGAAGCCTATATGCCGGCGGCGACGTTGAAGCTCGATTCGGAGATTACGGCTATATAACTGGACACTATCAAGGAATGGACTTCAACTCGATAATTCTAAATGGCAGAGTTTACTATGCAGATCGCGCGGACGCCTATAGATCAATTGGCTTTAACGTTGTTGACTTAAACACAGGTGAGTTACTAGGATACTTCAACGATACTATGCCATCTTATGGTCAACTCTACAAATATGAGTCACCTAACCAACACGGAATATACCCACTCTTGTGGAGAGCTGGTCCAAGTCTTGGTACTGCTAACGGCTCAGTCTTAGAAATGCTTGATGGATACTCACTGCCGCTTCGTCACATATGTTACATAGCTAACGCATCCGCATCAGGTACAAACGTCGTCGGCAACAATGGTGACTTACTCTGGTACAACCTTGTTAACAAAGGAACAAACGCAAATCCAAAATATTACTTAACATGCTGGAACAACACTAACGTTCTCGGCGAAACCGCAACAGGACCCAACACTGGTACAACTTACTGGCAATGGAGACCTGAAGGCGGAGGATTCGGAGGAGGACCAGCACTAAGCAATGCATACGTTTGGGATGGTTCAACCGGATTCTCAGTGAACGCCTCAATAGCCACGCCAATGGGACCAAGCCCCCTTAACCAAAACGGTACAATTAGAACTGTTCGTGTAGGTGACACAAACGGTGTAGGCGGCTTTGTAATCGTCGGTACACAAGGACAAAACAACGAACTCGGAAATGTACAAGGTCAACTATGGTGCTATAGCTTGGAAAGAGGCAAAGAAGGCACACAATTGTGGACTACACCATTTTCAGCGCCATACGCATCAGTTGCACAAAACGACACAACCCTATCCTTAAGCGGCGTTTATCCCGAAGACGGCATAATACTATTCCACTCTACAAAGCAACTGAAATACTGGGGTTATGACATGAAGACAGGCGCATTGCTCTGGGAAAGTGCAAGAGAACCTGACCAAAACTACTACAGCACTCAAATCAACTACTACAAAGGCTTGCTTCTAACAACAGGATATGGCGGAGTATGCATTGCCTACAATATATCCACTGGTCAACAGGCATGGAACTTCACAGCTACAAACGAAGGCGGCGAATCACCCTATGGCAACTACCCGATTAACATCTTTGCCATTTGCGATGACAAAATCTACACTCTTACAGGCGAGCACTCAATTACTCAACCCTTGTACAGAGGACCAAACATACGCTGCATCAGTGCAGCTGATGGAACAGAAATCTGGTCACTTTTAGGCATGGGCGCTGACAACGGTGCACATCTCACAGGTCAATACATGCAATTTGGCGATGGCAAAGTTGTAGGTCTAAACTACTTTGACAACCAAATATACTGCATAGGTCCAGGCACAAGTGCTACAACAGTTAACGCGCCGCAGGCTGATCCAACACTAGGCTCTAGCGTAACCATCACCGGTACAGTAACTGATCAAACAAAATCAGGCAGACGCAACATGAATAATCTCTATGACTTCACGCTTGAAGGTACACCTGCGATATCCGACGAAAGCATGGGTCCATGGATGGAATACCTATACGAGAACCAAGCAAAGCCAACAAACGCTACCGGTGTCCCAGTAGAATTAACTGCTATTGATCCAAACGGCAACTATATTCAAATCGGCAGCGTCACAAGCGATTTAACCGGCGCATACGGATGCAACTGGAAACCCGAAATATCAGGAACATACCAGATAATCGCCACATTCCATGGCTCCAAAGCCTACAGCAGTTCATTAGCGCAAACCTACCTGAGCGTTGTAGAAGCAGCACCAACAAATGCACCAACAACTACACCCCAAACAAACCTTGCAACAACAACAGACATAATCATGTACTTGGCAGTTGGAGTGATTGCTATAATCATTTCAATAGCCATAGTCGGTCTGCTATTGCTGAGGAAAAGGCCATAATGCTAAAGTAAACTAAAAAATTACATCCCTTTTTTTATTTTTAGTTAAAAAATCGTATTATTTTAGAATAAAGGTAGAAAATTGGGTTGAAAATATCAGGAAATTGTTCAATTTAGATTTGTAGGTTTGTACTTTCATTTTCTTTCCTGTTCCTAAATAAAGCTCCAGCAAACCCTTAAGCTACTCATCACATTCAGAATATCCTTTTCGTTCTTATTTGAATAAGGCCATGGACTTTACTCGCGTAATTCCTAAAATAGTTGCTTCTTTTTTTGTCTTATTTATTTAATTATATTAAATCAGTCAAATACAAAATTCGAAATAATTTGCACTTTTTTGCACTCACGATCGGTGAGTTCAGCTTATTAGATGTAACATGAGCAATGATAGTTCACAAACTAAAAAGGAAAAAAGAAAAATGAAACTATCTAACAACCTGACAAAAAAGAAAACCTACTCTATAATTGCGTTGTTTCTAATGTTAGCTATGATTATTCCAATTGCGGCTCTACCAAATGCGGCAGCACACAATCCATCAGTGAACTATAAAGTATGGGTTTATGCAGCCGCTGCACCAGATGTCATAGGCGTTGGACAAGAAACACTAATCACCTTCTGGTGCGGCACAGTCATGCCCACAGCATCCACCGATAGCCGTTATGGCGACAGATGGATTTTCTACTTAGACATTACCTCACCTAGCGGTGTCAACCAAACCTTAGGACCATTGACTTCCGATCCAGTAGGCGGTTCATATACAATGTTCACTCCAACTGAGGAGGGCAACTACACCATTGTAGCACGCATGCCTGCATATACATTGACAGGGCTTCCTTCAGCGAACGGAGTTCCAATAGCAAATGATAATGTCAATGATACCTACGGACCAGCTACTAGCGACCCAGTTAATCTTAAAGCACAACGAGACCCAATCGCTGCATGGACAGAAACCCCGCTTCCAAATGACTATTGGACACGACCAATCTACAGTGCAAACAGGGACTGGTACACACTTTCAGCCAACTGGCTAGCTGGCGCACAAATCAACCTCGCCCCAAACACAAAGTACAATATGGGTCCTGGACCAGAAAGTCCACACATTTTGTGGTCACGACCCTACTTCGCAGGCGGCCTCATGGATGAGGCCTACGGCAACATAGGCTATGAAACAATGCACTACGGCGGACTTTCCATCAGCAACATGATTATCCTCAACGGAAAAATCATTGTTTCTGACCGAAACACTGCACATGGAAACAACGGTTGGTGGGTCATCGACCTGTACTCTGGAAAAACAATGGCTCAATACAACAACACTGTCATGCCCTCATTCGCATCAATATACAATTATGAGTCACCTAACCAGCACGGCGGTTTTAGTTACCTTTGGCGAACTTCAGGCGTAACACTCCCAACGGGCTCTACAACTGGATCAGGAATGTCAACTTGGGAATGTCTCGACGGCTACACCTTTGACACAATCACAAAAATCGCTAACGTTTCAACTGGCGGAATGCAAGTCTACGGCCACGACGGAAGCATACTATACTACAACAACTCGGTCTCAGGCGGCAAAATGTATCTAACTTGCTGGAACTCATCAGCTATCCCCTCTGAACTCTTGGGCACAACCGGAACCAACTATTGGCAATGGCGACCACAACAATACGCAGTACATGACGGACGACAAGCTTTCTCACTGAACGTAACCCTTGACGGCCAAGGCGGAAGATCACTTCCTGTACAAGGAACCATCAGATGGGTACGAGAAGGCATAGACGTAGTCGGCGGAACAACAGGCAGCAACAACGGAACAACAATAGTGCAAGGCAACTTCTGGGCACTCAACTTAGACCCCACCAAAGGAACCATCGGCTCATTGCTATGGAACGAAACTTATACTCCTCCAGAAGCAGCAAGCACTTTGGTATATGCCGGTTCCAGACCAGGCATGATGTACGAATCGATGAGCGTTGAAGATGGCGTCTTCATCTACAGACAAGACATGACCCGACAGTACTGGGGCTTTGACCTGAAAACCGGTCAACAACTCTGGGAAAGCCAACCTGAAACGCAAATGCAATTCTACGGCTTAAGTTCAGCAGACGACACTGCCATCTATAACCATATGTTCTTCAGCTACGGCTACGGTGGCCAAGTCACAGCCTATAACATAACCACAGGACAGATCATTTGGCAGTACACAGCACAAGACCAAGGCTTTGAATCACCATACGGAAACTATCCAGTCGGTATCGCAGCAATCGCCGATGGCAAACTCTATTGTACCAGCAGCGAACACTCACCTACCCAGCCACTCTGGCGAGGATCAGACCTACGATGCATCAATGCAACTGATGGAACAGAAGTATGGAAGATCCTCCATTGGTCAGCAGGCATGGCAGCAGGTACCGGCGTATACATCGCAGACGGACGTGTTCTAAGCTTAGACAGCTACGACAACTGCCTATACTGCTACGGACAAGGAAAATCCGGAACCACAGTATCAGCACCACAAATCGACATACCCCTCGGAAACAGCGTCACCCTAACCGGAACTGTTACTGACCAGACCCCCTCAGGTAAACTGAACGAAAACTACGCCGTACCCTCATTAACTCAAGCCCAAGGCGTCGGCGAAGACTTTGTACTCAAAGGCACACCCGCAGTGTCCGAAGGCAGCATGCAAGCATGGATGGAATACTTATTCAAACAGCAACCAAAGCCAACAAACGCAACTGGAGTACCAGTATCCTTAGACGCATACGATCCAAACGGCAACTACATCCACATTGGAGACACAACAAGCGACCTAACAGGCGTCTACGGTCTTGACTGGACACCACAAGTTCCAGGAACATACAAGATCATCGCAACCTTCCACGGCTCAACATCCTACGGTGCATCCTTAGCCCAAACCTACATGAGTGTCAGCAACGCAGCGCCCACAGCATCACCGTACCCAGAAATTATTCTACCACCAACTGAAACCTACATCATGGGCGTCGGAATAGCCATAATCCTCGCAGTCGTCGTTGGATTCGCTGTTACGATACTTGTCCTAAGAAAACGGCCATAAACAACAAAAAACAACATCCTTATCCCTTTTTTTGATGGGAAAAAACAAAAAATTAAAGGATCTGGAAGAAAATGGTTGAGTCAAACCTCAAAGAAAGTACCCAAAATAGTGACGTTTCGCAAGTAGTTAGTTTGGATTTAGCTTCTTACAAGATCAAGCCGAGAGCACTAATTCTTAAAGCGAACGAAAAGGATCTTAATAAGCTTAAAGAATTAATAGAAACGCAGTTCCCTAAAGTCGAAATCGTATATATCACTACTGGTCCTGCAACTAGCATTCTTCGTGTAACAAAATCAATGCCTTTTGAAACACAGAACTACCCTTCCCAACCACTTTACACTATTGAGTAACTGCAGATTTGTAAGTGAGCTCTTTATCGCTTAAAAGTAAAACTATTTTTAGATTCTTTAAGTATATTTAATTGCGTACTATTGCTCTAATTTTTATTTAATAAGTATATAAATATTTAGCGACACGATCCATTTGAAAAATTTCACTGAAGTTGTTTTTTGACTTAAAATTCAAATTATCTGCCATCAGAATGGATAAAATGAAGTTGTCAAATTTCCCGCTTTAATTATAATTCAAGAATAACGTGAATTAAAAAATAGCGTTATCTTAAAAAACGAACCCTTTTTCCTGAAATCGAACTATGAAACTGCCTCCAAAAAAAATCGCGTATTGACTAACTTATTCTAGCGCTATAAAATCATCTTCCTTTTCCATTTTCCTCAATAACCAGCAATTTTGGTCAATTTTCACTGAGATTATCACAGCACCATAGGGGATAATTAATCCACTTCAGTCGGAGAAATGATTCAGCAGCCCCTCTTTTTTAATAGCAAAGATGCGGTGATTATTCTTTCAATGCAAGACTATCGATTGTTTTTATCGGTTGGCTATGCCCATACGTTCCATGAAATCAAGGATTTTCTGATATTCATCTAGATATTGTTTGCCTTTTTGAGTGAGGTTGAGTGAAAGCTGGTCTTCGATTAATTTGAGATCTTCTAAGTCAGAAATGTAGTTTTTTAAACGGTCGAAGGGAACATTCATTTTCGCCTGAATGCGTGTCAAAACTATCCTGTCTGCGCTCTTTTTTTCAGCCTTAATAATAGACAAAAGGTCTCCGTAGATTTTCATTTTGTTTCTTCTGGCTTTTTTCTTCATTCAGACATCCTTTTTTGTGACCCATAAAAGGTTCGGTATGCAATTATGAGGAAAAGAACCAATCCTATCCAACGAAGTGCCAAGCCTCCATAAAATGGAAATTTATTGTTCATATCCCCTATATTCCAAATTAACAATGAGTATTGGCCTATTCCAAGAAGCATGTATCCGAATGGCGTCAATATTGTTTTTGAATCTTGACTTACTAAGTGACTTCTGATTGTATGGGTAGTGATGTAGATCAGGCAGACTATGTCAAAAACCCGGGCATAAATGCTTAAGAGGCGATAATTATCAAGAGCGAGTTTTGGCGCGACAAGAAACAGAATAAAGAGGGTTGTCAAAACAACGATCATACAACTTAATGTTGCATCCCAGATTAGTCGAGTGTTTGTTGAAGTTTTCTTGGCAAAATAATATGTGAACGCTAGAAATGCAAAAGCAAATGGACGTGAGAGGAGTTGGAACCATGCCAAAGGATTGATCGAAAAAGTAGGATACGAATGTGCAAAAGCTGAAAACGCATAGGAGGCGGCAAGAAACCCAAATCCAAGGGGGAGCCCCAAATATCGACTTTCTCTAGTAACCTGATATGGCTTTATTAAGAACCATACGAGAATGAAACAGATGAGTGAAGAAAAAGTTTCTTCTGCGACTAGGAAAACCTGTTCTGAGATTTATGGATGCCTCCTATTTAGCGAATTAGCTGCAGTTTGTGTATATTTGATTTTCTCTCCTTGTATAACTGCCCCACGCGCTTCTCAGCCTTTGAGGCAAAAGTACGCTTTTTATCAAAATTTGTTTTAGTCATCCAATCAGTAAAGTTGAGCTATGCACTTCTGTGAATTAGAATTACCAGTGTTTGCAGGTAGGAAAGATAAAAAAAGATATTATTCCTCGAGACTAACTGGAATTTTGATTTAATAATAACGTTAAAACAAGTGATATTCTTAGCACAAAAAAATACTCGTCCTTCAATGTAACTGTGAAACTATCTGTTAAGGATTCGCAAATTGACTGTTCTATATTGAGATACCGTTTGGAAGGTTTGCAGTATCTTAAGTTAGCTTTTTTTCCTCACGATAAGTGAGTCAGGCTTATTAACACTAACACGTTAGTGGACGCATGAACTTTAAAGGAGAATAAAAAAACTTGAAAATATCCAAAAAAAATGCTACGTTATTTGCAATGTTGTTAATGTTAACTATTACTGTACCGTTTTTTGCTCTACCGAGTGTTAATGCACATTATCCTGCTTGGACATATCCGACTTACGCCTACATCACGGCTTCACCTGACCCAATCGGAGTAAGTCAAACTGCAACCATAGTATTTTGGGTTGACAAGATCCCGCCTACTGCAGCCGGCACAGCCGGAGACAGATGGTTCTTCTTCCTTGACATTAAAGCACCTGACAACACGATCACAACTCAAGGGCCGTTCACTTCCGATCCTGTCGGAGGCAGCTACTACTTATTCACCCCTGATATGGTTGGAACGTACACGTTTACGTCTCGTTTCGGACCGCAAGTCATAACTGGAAGCAATGGAACAGGCATATACAACTATAACATTGGTATCAACAATACCTACGCTGCAAGCACCGCAACTACAACAATTACTGTTCAACAAGATGCAATACCAGCAGTACCTAACTATCCGCTTCCAACCGAATATTGGACACGCCCCATAGAAGGACAAAACACACAATGGTATAGTATCGCATCTAACTGGCTTGCATCCCCCCAGATATGGGGAAAAGTTCAGCTAGGTGGATCAGCGCCTAACAGTGCACACATAATGTGGACGCAACCGTACGCGTTTGGAGGTGTTGTAGGTGGAGATGTATCCCAAACCGGCATCCAAGACGTAACATACTACGATGGAACCGCTTACGAAGGCATCTTTGGCGCTCCATTAATCATACAAGGCAAACTCTATTATCCACTGCCTCTAAGCGATGCAGCCAAAGGCTCAGGATATGTCTGTGTTGACTTAATGACTGGCAAACAACTATGGTGGCAAAATTGGACATCAGTCACTCCAACATTTGGTCAACTCTACGATTACGAGTCAATCAACCAACACGGAATGATCCGAAACGGCTACTTATGGGCATCTCAAGGCACAACATTAATTGCATATGACCCCATGACCGGAAACTGGCTATTCAACGAAACTAACGTTCCCACAGGAACCGCATCTTACGGTCCAAACGGCGAAATACTCAGATACGTGCTAGGCTCAAATGGCAAATGGCTCGCATTATGGAACAACACCGCAGCTCACGGCTTAACAGCCTCAACTGACCCCAATGATTACACAACCACAAACTACAACCAATGGAGACCTGTAGGCAAATCAGTCGACGCTAGCACAGCATACTCATGGAACGTATCAGTCCCACTAATGGCGGGCGGAACCATACAAGGGTTCATCTACAACGACGTATTGATCGGCAGCAACGGCACTTTACCTGCACCAGGCAGCAGCTGGAGTCCCTATACAGTTTGGGCAATAAGTCTTAAACCAGAAAGCCGCGGCAACCTGTTGTGGATGAAAAACTATGATGCACCATCCGGCAACGTAACCTTAAGCTTTGCGCCAGTATTCATGAGCCTCTTTATAGATCCAAGCACACGCGTCTTTACAATGTATGATAAAGAAGAGATACAGTGGGCTGGTTTCAGCGTTGACAACGGCACAAAACTATGGCAAACTCCATCAGAAGTTGACTTCAACTACTATGCAGACCTTGGTCTAACAAGATACGCTGTAGCAAACGGCAAACTCTACTCAGCAGGCTACGCAGGAGTACTCTACTGTTACGATCTCAACACCGGACAACAACTATGGAACTACACAGCACCAGCCGGCTTAGACGCAGGCTACCCAGGATTCCCACTAGGCATAGGCGCAATTACTGATGGAAAAGTCTTCTTGTACACCACTGAACACTCTGCCAATTCACCGCACCTCAAAGGCGTTCAATTCAGGTGGATAAACGCAACTACTGGAGCTGAAATATGGACAATCGATGGGTATGGCTCTAATAACGGCTTTGCTATTGCAGATGGCTACTTTGTATATCTGAACTTATACGATCTGCAGTTATATGCTGTCGGTAAAGGCCCAAGCCAAACTACAGTCGCCGCTTCACCCAAAGTTTCAGTTCAAGGCAGCAGCGTAATCATCGAAGGCACCGTAACAGACATCGCTGCAGGCACTCAACAGACTGAGCAAGCTGGACGTTTTCCAAATGGTGTACCAGCCGTTTCAGACGAAAGTATGAGCGACTGGATGGACTACGTGTACATGCAGAAGCCTCGACCAACCAATACTACTGGTGTACCAGTGACACTATACGCAATAGACTCCAACAATAACTACCGCCAAATCGGACAAACAACAAGCGATGCAAACGGCTGCTTTAGCTATCGATACACACCTGACATTGCTGGCACATACACAGTAATCGCAAGCTTTGACGGCTCAGAATCATACTGGTCCTCACACGCAGAAACAGCATTCACAGTAGACGACAAAGCAGCACCTACCATAGCTCCAACAGCTATCCCCGCATCTGTCGCCGACACCTACTTTATCCCCGCAATCGCAGGCCTATTCGTCTTAGTCATCGCAGGTTTCATCGTACTGGCCTTGCTGATGATTAAGAAGAGAGCATAAAGCTGTAAAAAAACAAATATACCCCCCTCTTTCTTTTTTTGGTTTAGACTCCTCACTTTTTAGATCGAGAAAGAAGTGTTATTGAACTCGGTTTCGGTTTCTAATTCCTGACTCTTGGTTTATCCATTTTCTGATTTTCATCTATCGAGGTACAACAGCTACGAATTGTTCGGGTACCATTTCAACAGTTGCGTAAATAGCTAGTGCTATGCTCCAGAATACGTCGTCGTGGGTGCCGGTTGGGTGGCTGTATCCTATGTTGCCATCGTTGCGTAGTTGATATTTTTCGACGTTAAGTTCGGTACAAATATCGCTTCGATAGGGTTTTTCCCAGGTTAACAGTGGAAAGAAAAACTGATGGTTCATCATACGTTGCTTTAGGACATTTGCTATTTCGCTTTTGCGGGGTACGCTGAAGTTTACGCCTTCGGTATTTTGTATGCCTGCGTTTTCCATGTCTTTGATTAAGCTGGGTCCTTCACGAGTGAAATCTACACGGATTTTCTCAAAGCCAGCCCACTGATCTTGCAACCGCTTAATGTACCCTAGAACGTGCGCATGGGTAGTGGGGTGGGGAAACAGTTTTAGATGCCTCAAAAAGATGATGTCGCCGACTCGCTCAACAACGATCAAGCAGGTGTAATCCTTTATTTGACCTATGTCCAAACCAAGATAGAATTCTCCAGTGTAGCTTTCTTCTATGTCATACAATTCGAGGTCTTCTCCGCAATTCTTTGTAGTGCCAACACAAGAAACGATTAGGCTCTGGGCTAACCATGTGTCCTCGTCTTCTGCCCACTCCGCTTCCATCTCCCGCTGCCACCTTGCTGGGTCATCTCCGAACTGCCGCCGAATCCTCTCAACCATCTCCGGACTCAGCGGACCCGCCGGCCCTAGAGCCTTCTCCCAACTGAAATGGTGTCTCACAAAATCCACGTAGTCTTTGTGGTTGCACATTCTCCAAAACAGTGAATCGGTGTTAAACGGTGTGCTGCTGGCGATGAGTTTGCCGTTTGTGGTTCCCAATGTAAATAGGATGGCGTCGTAGAGGTCTTCGTCGCTTGCGGTGAAGTTGGTTTCGTCCCACCATATCCTATGGAAGGTGTTGCCTCGGATTGTGTCGGGGTTGTTTGGGAAGGCTTCGATGACGGAGCCGTTTTTGAAGCTGATTCGGTTCTTTGAATGTGGCAGGCTCCAGATGGGAGGTTGCGGCAAAAGCCCGCTACGCGGCGGAGGTTTAATTTGGTTTGGCGATAGCTGGGTCCGATGAACCCGATGTTTAGATCGTTGTTTTCGTAGGCGTCCTGCAGAAGCAATCCTCCTATGGATGTGCTTTTGCCTGTCTGCCTTGGCCATCTAACAGCCAAAAACTGATTTTTCCGGTACAACTCTGCAAGCTCAAGCTGGTACGCGAAAGGTTTTAGGTGACAAACTTCGTTGAAGAATTTAGCCGTGTCACCTTTAACTGCATCGATCTGCGCAACCTTGGCTGCCAGGTAGATTCTGTAGTCTTCCCGAAGACCTCGCCATTGCGCTTGAAGCTCATCGGCATTGAAGCATCGAGGACTTTGAGCTTTACTTCTTGGTTTTTTCTGATGCAAACTGTCGTCTCAACTCTACAAGTTCATTTTCTAAGTCACGATAGTGTGCGTACTTTTCAAAGCGTTGATTGTATTCTTTCGCTGCGTCGATGATCTTACCTAATCGTTTGATCTCTGTTGGACTAAGACCTTTGTGATGTAACGCCTTTGAAGCATTATCCAATTCCCGCAGCTTCTCCTCGATGCTTGGCAGTGGTCTTGTTTTCAAGTCAGCTTCAACCTCCTCGACTAAATCAGGATTGGTCACTAAAGCTGGAATAACGACCCCAGCGGATTCGACCACTGGAGCCAGAGAAGGTGTTGCTGTTGCTGCTGCAACTGAATTCTGCAGACCGGTTGCAACAACTTTCAGATTTAATCCTAAATTGTAAAGTTTACCCTTGATGGAAGTTCGGGTCTTACCCATAACTTGCGAAATTGTATCGATACCCTTTCTTTCTTCGACGAGTTGACGTAAAAGCCGCTCTTCTTCAATTGACCATGGCTTACCCCTCAAACATAAACCCTCCAGCCAAATTCTGCTGCAACATATTCGCCTCAAATAATATGTCTTACTAAACCCTTGAACGCTTTTTAAAACTTATCACTTTCGCCAAAAATACAAAGTATAAAATACAGTTTCGCCGTGGTCGTTACTTGAATTTGCCTTTGAAGAGTTCTCTGAAGAGGTAGATGATGATTGGGATGTTGACGATTACTCTGATGGCGTTTATCCAAATTTGATAGTAGATTACTATGCCCATACTGGTGCTTAGTGTGTAACTTAAAGTGAATATGGCGAAGGCGACACCCCATTTCCTCATAGACAACACGCCAGCGATGGAGGTTATCCACAGCACGATTTCTATCCAGTTGTTTAGGTCGGCTGTGTCACCGACAAGTAGTGAAATCATTACAACAACTATGCTAAGTACCATCCAAACAACGATTGCATAGATTAAGGGCCGTCTTTTGGTTTCTGTTTGACCCAAAGGTTTTCCTCAAAGGGCATCTATTTTGGAGTTTAGTTTTTATGATTTACGGTTTCAAAGAACGCAACCAAACGCAACAGGTCCAGTTTGAGGTGGATGGGGAAATTTTAAAATGGTAAACATTAGAGTATGCTACTGCTGGGAACCTGGAAGTGAACTGGAAAAGTTTTCTCGCCCTCCTAAAAGAGCACTACCAACTAAGCGGAGTCTTAATTGGCGCTTTTCTAGTTGCCCTCTCAACTGGCACCTACACAAATTGGGATGCCCAGCTAGAGTTTGAAGCCGCCACAAGCGTGGTAACCCGCGGGTTTCCGTTCGTTACGAATGGGCTTATGATTAATCAGCCGCCACTGGGCTTCTATTTGGATGCACCAGTTTTCCATGCCTTCGGCTTATCCTACGCGAATGGGGCGGGGCTGACGACTGCTTTCGGGTTGGGGGCCGTTGTTCTGGTCTATGCTTTGGGCACCATGCTGTATGGTAAGAAGACGGGATTGGTGGCTGCCGCACTCTTCGGCATCGTTCCCTGGCACGTTTACATGTCAAAAATCTTCCTCATCGACAACCAAAACCTCTTCTTCAGCCTGCTCTTTTTGGGGGCGGGGGTTTTGGCGGTTCGCAAGAATTCCAAAAAGATCCTTGCCGTTGCCGGAGTCTTTTTTGCTGTTGCATTCATGACTAAACTGTTCGCTGTATTCATGCTGGTTCCGTTTTTGTTGATTATTATCCTGGGAAGAAAACAGCTTGAGTTTAGAATCAACTTGCGTAATGTACTGATTTTTTTGGTGCCGACGTTTGTTTTGCAGGCGGTTTGGTTTGGCGGGTTTGCTAATCAGAACTTTTTCGGGGTCTACTTAGCCAGCGATATAACCCATCCCGTGCTGGTGGCTAATCCTTCATTGCTGTTTTTGCCCATAATTCTTGTCAAAAGCGCTGGTTGGTTTTTGTTTGCTGCAGGACTTTTCTCTTTGGCACTATCGGTTTTTTACACGAAATTTTTTGTGAAAATCTTGTGGTTGGATGCTGTTTGTGTTGGAACCATAGCGGTTATTTCGGGACTGAATTTGTTGCTTGTGTTCGGTCTTCATCTAACGGTGCCTTATGTCAGCGTTTTTAAGTACGATTATTTGGCTTTGCCGTTTTATTGTTTGCTAGCGGCTTCCCTAGCTGCGAAAAGTGGCTTGTTGCTTGGGTCGGTGAATTCGAAAAAGAAAGTTAATTATATCAAGCCTGTGCTCGTTGGAGCAGGGCTAGTGTTGCTGTTGGCTTCGTTGCTTGAAAGCACCGCTTTTCTTACCAAGTGGGTTGGGTTTGTGGCTTTTGGCGTTGACTCCGTCACTTACTATCCCTTTAACGTCTATTCCAGCGCAGCAAACGGGTTTTCTCCAGCCCTCACCTATATTGCTCTTGTTTTGATGGTGTTGAGCTTGGCAGGTCCATTCTTAGTTGGCATTTTGAAGGGAGCATTTGGCTGGTTTTCCAAAGTTCTATCACGCTAAGTTTTTTTGGGCATGCCTCTTTGACAGCAAGAAAACCGCGACTGAGACAACCATTAGGATGCTAAGCGTTAGGAACATGCCGGTGTAGCGTAGGTTGGTTGCGAAGATTACGCCGCTGACTATGGGTCCAAGCGTTTGCCCGATGTCCATGGTGGTTGATAGGAACCCCATTGAGGCACCGACTAAGGTGGCTGGAACTAAATCGCAGACCATGGGTGAGGTTGAGGAGAGCACTGTGGCAAACGAGGCACCATATGCGACTGCTAATAGGAGCAGCAGTGGAAACTGCGATGTGAACGGTATTGCCCCAATTATGAAGCAGCCTGCAACTATGCCTGCGACAATCGGTTTAGTTCTACCTATCCTATCAGAGATTCTGCCGATTAGCGGTCGAACAACCACCAACGCAACTATCTCGCTACCCGTAATGATTCCCACCGATAAAAGATCCATCTTCACAACATCAGTCAAGTATCCAACCAAAAAGAAATCGACCGAACCAAAAACAAAATATTGAATAGCCTGCACGAAGCTGACGCCTAAGACATTGGTATTTTTGATTATTGTTAGCCAGCCGCTGAACATTTTTCGAGGTGCCCTTTCCATGGCCGAGGGTTCTGTTGCAAAGGTTCGTTTTTCAGCCAAGAACAACAACGCAATGATGAAAGCGGTGACGCCCGCTATGCCCACAGCGACGTAGAGAGTGAAGAAGCTTTCGTTGGTTGCAAAAAGTATGTAGCCGCCCAAGAACGGCGCTAATGCTCTGCCAACTGCAGTGGCAGAGTTGAAGAGTGAGATGCGTTCTCCACGCTTAGACGGAAACAGGGTAGCGATTGAGGCTTCCGCCACGGGCATGAAGATGGCCGTTGCGAATCCATGGTAAAACCGCACAAGCGCCAGCATCCACCAAGAACTCACCCCCAAATACAAAAAAGGAGCAGAAGCAAAAACGAAAGCAGAAAACAACAACATTTTGCGTCTACCGAAGACGTCGGAGAGCGAGGCGGCTGGGAGACTTATGAGTATTCCAGGGATGGTTGAGGCAGAAGCCACTATCCCCAGCAAGTCGTCTGGTGTTCCAAGGCTTGTTGCAAACGGTTTTAAAACGGGGCTCTTGGACATAGTTGAGCTTAGGATTGCAAACAACCCCATAACGCATATTACGGTAAAGAAGGCTTTCTGCGCCCATTTAGTCCTAAGCATGCTAACCCAAAAGAAAACTTTAGTTATGAACTATTTCTTGTTTCCTATGCTCCGAAAAGAATGCGGTTTATTAATGGTGTTTTCATTTCCTTTCAGGTTAATTGTTGAAGGCAAGACCTTGAGCATTGTCACAAAAATCAAGCGAAACGAATACGTCAAATCAGCACTCGTTATCGGCGTAATCATCGCGATAGTTCTGGGTTTCTTCTTTGGTTTACAGTTAGCACTCGGCACGTCGGTTCCCGTTCGAGTTGTGGAAAGCGGCAGCATGTGTGTTCCCTTCGACGGCGCCTGTGACGGCTGGAGTCATCCTTTCGCTCACACTCTTCACATCGGCGACATAATTGTCATCCAAAAAATTAACCCAGCTGACTTAAATGCAAATTACCCAAATAGCGACATAATAGTCTACGAAAACCCAACAGACCCAACCTCCACACCCATAGTTCACCGCATAGTCAAAGTAGATAATATCAACGGCACACTATACTTCCAAACAAAAGGCGATGGGAACAGCTTAGACAAATGGCCAAAAACACCTGGCGTAGCTGAATACGATTCAAACACGCTCTGGAATACTGGACAAGGGGTTCCTCAAAACTTGGTGATAGGACGGGTTGTTATGCGTATCCCCTACTTCGGTTGGATAACGTTGTTCTTGAGGGGTAATTCATGGGGGTTACCGGTTATTGTTGGTTTGATACTGTTGCTTATCGTTCTTGAATTCATCATTCCCATAGTCAGGGGCAAAAAAAGCAACCCGCAGCCTCAAATTCCAGATGCTAGTGCTGCGCTTTAACCGCTAATTCTTTAGCCCATCCACGAATTTCATCCCAGTTACGCAACTCAAACAAGCCAGGTTCTATTTCTTTAAAGCCGTCCTTTTCCAGTCTTGTCCGCATCGAGCCAAAGGCTTTGCGGGAGATTATGTTCATTTTGTTAAAATTCAACACGCCGCCGAAGAAACCTATGCTTAAGAATTTAAAATCGTATTTTCCGAGTTTGTCGTCTAGTTCCAACTTTTTGGCTTTGGCTAAATCTTCAAGTTTTCCCTCTCGCTCACTAACTGTCTTCATGGTTGAAACAAAAAGGGCTACTTTCTTTTGAGCTAACTCTTTTTGGTGTTTTTTGAGGAAATCTTCGACGTCGCCAACCCACCTCGACATCTGTATCCCAGTGCCTACGATGATAAGTTCATAAGGGGAGATATCTTTGATTTTTTCTTCTTTGGCATTAACCACTTTAACTTCTAAACCTTGGGCTCTTAGAACTTTCGCAATTTCTTCTGAGGTGCTTTCGGTTGCTCCGTATCGGGTGCCATAAACAAGCAGCGTTTTCATATTGGTCACGTGGATTAAGAATCTGAGATTTGTGGTAGCTGCTTGAGCCTTAACGCGAAAGTTTCTGCTTGTTTTAAGTCTTCTTCGTTTGGATGTCCCTTTTGTATGCCACCCGCAATTTTCAAAAGTCCATAAGTGTCAAATCCAGTGCAATTAAATTCTCCAACAATATCAAAACCCTTAGATTCGAGTTTTTCTCGCAGTTTTCGGTGGAACTTTGGTCCGTTTCCTGCTTGACCGCTTGTGGAAAAAATGAAGGCTTTCTTGTTGGTTACTGCGGGGACTTTATCGGCAAATTCAAGCAGAACTTTGTAGTGATTTCCAAAAGAAATTCCTGAACCGAACCCGACTAGATCAAAATCGGAAAGCGAGTTTGGATCGATTTCGGAGGGCGCTTTAACTTCGGCTTCAAGAGTTTTAGTGAAGACGGAAGCAATTTTTTCAGTGTTATTATGGTGATAGGAAAAACAGATAATTAGTGTTTTCATGTTGCTCACAGACATTGAATTTTGGCAGGCTTTAAGTTATTATCCCTTTTGGCTGAAATTTTTACTGGTTCAGAAATCAATTTATATGCTGGCGGACTCTGGTTTTGTTAGGGATTATTTTGGCCTCTCAAAAACTTTTAGATTTTCTAAACAAGGGCATAGCCCGTGAACTCCAAGTCAGCATCCAGTATATGTGGCAGCACATCCAAGTAACTGGCACAGACGGCGCCCTAGTGGAAGGTATTTTTCGCAAAACCGCCATCGCTGAAATGAAACATGCCGAACGCTTAGCCGAACGCCTCGACTACCTCAACGGCGTAGCCACAACCAAGCCAGACCCAATCTTCGTACGCGGCAGCCTCATTGAAATGCTCAAACAAAACGAACAAGACGAAGAAAAAGCCATCACGCTATACAAACAGGCAATTCAGGTTGCTGCAGAAGAAGGCGACTACACCACAAGACGAATGCTTGAAGAAATTCTCGCTGAAGAAGAAACCCATATCAACTTATTTGGCAAACTCCTCGTCGGTATGACTGAACCCTTTACCCAGCCAGGAACCTCACAAGTCGAATAACAAAACCTGACACAACGCTAAGTTCGGAGCCTTCTCATCAATACCTATATCAAGTGGGGGACAGCCGTTTCCTTAAGTGGTGCCACGTTTGAGTAACCCGAGACTTTTAAAATGCCCAGTCTGCGGAATACAGATCGATGTAGAGAACCCGCAAACAAGAATTGAAGTGGCAAGCGACAGCTTTGGAGGCAAAAAATACTGTTTCTGCAGCGAAAACTGCCGACGGCACTTCCAAGACGATCCCAGAATTGCCTATTTCTCAATGGAAATAGGAATCTCACCCAGCATGCCAACTTACAGCGGGGGCTTAGGAGTCTTAGCAGGCGACATCCTAAAGTCCAGCGCAGACTTGCGACTCCAGATGATCGCCATTACACTTGCCAGCAGAAAAGGTTACTTCAGACAAAAACTAACAGAGCAAGGTGATCAACTGGAATTCCCAGACGAGTGGGACCCAGCTAAAACCTTAACCCTCATGCCTAGCACAGTCGACGTAAAGATTGAGGGGCGCCCAGTCAAAGTGCAAGCTTGGCTATATGAGTACCAAAGCATCACAGGTGGCATGGTGCCTATTCTTTTTTTGGATACCGACAACGAAGAGAACGCTCCTGAAGACCGAAGAATCACTGATTCCCTCTACGGTGGCGACAAACGTTACCGCTTAAAACAAGAAATCATTCTCGGCATCGCTGGTACGCGAATGCTGAAAAATCTTCCTTTCAAAATCAGAAAGTACCACATGAACGAAGGTCACTCAAGCCTCTTAACCCTTGAATTGCTCCGAGCAAACAACATGGATACTGAGAAAGTTCAAAACCTATGTGTTTTCACGACTCACAGCCCCGTGGAAGCCGCGTTCGACCAATTTTCATATGAACTCATTGAGCAAGTGCTTGGCAAAGAATATTTGTTGAGCGATATGAAGCGGTATGCGGGCAATGATAACTTAAACATGGCTTACCTTGCATTGAACCTGAGCAAATATGTCAACGGCGTTTCCCTGGCGCACGTTGATTTCTCAAGAAAACTTTTCCCAGGACGCTACATCCGTGCAGTCACAAACGGTGTCCACTCGTTTACGTGGACAAACCTGTATTTTAGACAACTCTTCGACAAGTACATCCCCGGCTGGACAAACGAACCCATCCTCTTAGCAAAAGCCAGCGAAATTCCAAACAGAGAAGTCTGGGACGCCCACACCAAAGCAAAAAATGACTTGTTAACTTTCGTGGAAAAAAACAATGACATAAAACTTGACCCACAAGCATTGACGCTGGGTTTTGCCAGAAGAGCAACAGGCTATAAACGGGCAACCTTGATTTTCTCAGATTTACATAGATTAAACGATGTCAACCGAAGAGAAAAAATCCAGATGATATTCGCTGGAAAAGCTCACCCCAACGATATTGAAGGCAAGAAACTCATCAGGCAAATCCACGATTACGCGCGGGTATTGAAAGACCAGATTAGCATAGTTTACTTGGAGAACTATAACATGGAGATTGCAGCTAAACTTACTTCGGGTGTTGATGTGTGGCTTAATACGCCGTTGCCGCCTATGGAAGCATCTGGAACCAGCGGCATGAAAGCTGCGCACAACGGGATTGTAAACTTTAGTGTGCTCGACGGCTGGTGGATGGAAGGGTGTATCGAAGGCGTAACAGGCTGGGCAATAGGTCCACATCCGCGAGAACTGCTGACTGAAAACGAAAGAAGAGAAGCAGAACTTCAAGACCTCTATAGCAAACTAGAATACCTAATAATTCCAACGTTCTACAACCAAAAAGACGCTTGGATAACTCTCATGAAAAACTCGATTGCTAAAATAGCCTACTACTTCCAAACGCAGTGGGTAATGCGCAGATACATCACAGAAGCCTACCTCATATAGGCGTCAAAACAATCTATTTAGCGCCTAATAGGTCAGGTGGCATTGACGATTCCTAAGCCAGTACAATTTGAGATTTTTAAGCGCTTATTTTTGGTGGAGGGCGAACCCTTCGTCTTCCCAGCTTAACTCGCAATGCAATTCTGTAAAGCTTGCGTAGTGACTTCACCAGTTGCTCAAGGGTCGGTGCAGTTGAGTAAATTATCGGTATCTGCTCGTACTCCGCTATCCTTATGGCTTCTTCATCGGGCACTGTTTTGTGGAAAACTATAATCCGCGGTTTAAGGCTGCTTACCCGTACAATCATCATAGGCAAACACCCAGTTTCGATGTTAGTAAAAATTAGTGCCCGCTCGGTTGAGGCGCCAAAGAGCTGTGTGTACTCTGAGCCCGAGTATGCTTCAACGGCTTTTTTGCTGTCGATGACGGTGTAGCCGTTGACTTCTTTAACGAATTTTTCTTTGCAAGCCACCACTTCACCACCAATCGCCTTGCACAGGTACTCCACCCTGACTGGTATTGGAAACTCTCGGAGGTCAACGACTGCCATGCTTGGGGAACTGGTTAATTTGGCGAATTCTCGAATGAAGCGGCTGCCTTTACTTTCGTCAATATGCAGAAGCGAGAGAACGAATCTGCGGATGAATTTGGCGCCCGGGCTTTTTCTTCTACCGCTTTCGTAATCACTTATGACTGAAGATGAGAGCCCCATGGCTTCGGATAGGTTGATTTGGGAAACTGCGAAGAGTTCACGCCATTTCTTCATGGTTGAGCCTGGTTTGCTTGAAAGAATTATTTCTCCAGCGATTCTTCTAGCTAAAACTTCTCTTAGACCCGGCGACACAGACATGAAACTGTTCCTCTCTGCTTGTACCTTGCCTTCAAGGTAGAGGTATAAAACTATAGCGTTTTTGCATATTAACGAGCTCCAAACATCAGAATTTACCGTTGAAGACAGCGATTTTTACCGTTAATTTTTCCACTTCTTTTTTCCACTGCGCTTGCTTGTATATCGTACTGCTGAATTTGGTTTATTAGGAAGTTTTGAGTTACTATGAGCTTACACCGGAAAGAAAAACTAAAAAAAGGAGTGATATGAAATGACAGAAAAAGCTAGTGACGTTATATTCGTCGGAAATAAACCACCAATGAGCTATGTACTCGCTATTATAACCGCGTTCTCTTCAGGTGCAGGTAAAGAAATTACCCTAAAAGCCCGAGGACAAGCAATCACCACCGCAGTTGACGTTGCAGAAATCACAAGAAGCCGATTCATAAAAGACCTCAAAGTGACAAAGATTGCAATCGGAACTGCCGAGATGCCACCACGCGAAGGCGAGAATAGGTCCAGGATGGTTTCAACCATAGAAATTACTCTTACAAAAGAGTAGTTCTGCGGACAAAACTTGAAACTGGAGTTTTTTAATCTCTCCAACCCTTTTTACTTTTGTTTCTTTTACATTATTCATCAATTTTTTGTTTTTCGTGAAAACCTTATACTTTCTAGTAGACAATATTAAATCATGAAATGTAACGGGCTCGCCGAAATCTCTTTTTTACATCTTCTTGAGCATCGGCATGGGACTTCTTGCAGTCGACTTCATCTTTGTTTACATTCCCCTTTCAGGCTGGGTACTTCAAGCAGTTCTGGTCGGAGTATACCTTGAGTACTTAAAACCAAAGAAAACAATTCTGCTGGTGGCTGTTATGGAAATCTTTTTTATATCAAGCTATGGCGGGTCAGTTGTCGTTGCAGCAATTTTAACTCTGTTTGGAGTGCAACTTTTTCTGCCAATTATGGCAGGATGCTACTTGGCTTTGGTTGCATCAATTTTCCTCATGGGCCATGGTGCAAACGGACTTTTTCACAAAATCCGTTTGTTTGAAAGGCTATCTAAAGAAGGGAAGATGGCAATTACCCCCAAGTCAACCGAGTTTTCAACAACCTTATCGAGAAAAAAAGAGGATTAACTCTTTTTTTGGTTTAACCGTTCCTGGACTTTCAACACTATATCCATGAACGCCTTAGCAGCAGCGGAATCCTTATGTGAAACCACAAAGGGTGTGCCCTTATCAGAATCAACGCCAACTGTCGGGTCGATTGGTATGCTCCCGAGAAATGCTACGTTCATTTCTTTCGCCATTTTTTTGCCGCCGCCAGACTGGAAAATCTCTGTTTTTGTCCCGCAATGTGGACAGATAAATCCGCTCATGTTCTCGACCACGCCGATGATAGGCATGTGTAGCCTTTCTGCGAAGGTAATGGCTTTCTTTACAATTTCGCTTGAAAGTTCCGAGGGCATGGTTACTATGACGACGCCATCGATGTCTGGAAGAAGTTGAGCGATGCTTAACGGTTCGTCTCCTGTGCCAGGCGGCAAATCGATGAAGAGGAAATCAAGTTCGCCCCAATCCACATCGCTGAGGAACTGGCGGATAGCACGCATCTTTAGGGGTCCACGCCAAATCGTGGGTGCCTCCCCGGGCAAAAAGAAGTCAATCGACATAACCTTCATACCCAATGGACCGTCTACAGGAAAAATACCTGAGGCCGCAGTCTTAACTTGTTGCCCTACCAACCCAAGCAGCCTTGGAACACTGGGTCCATGAATGTCAGCATCTAAAACTCCAATATGGTTACCCTGTAATGCAAAAGCTGCGGCAAGGTTCACAGTTACAGTGCTTTTTCCCACGCCGCCTTTCCCGCTTATGACGGCGATTTTATGTTTAATCTTGCCCATCTTGTCTTTTAGGGTCTGCTGTTGTTCAGTTTCCTGTTTTCGGTAAGCTTCAATTTGTGCCATGTTCCTTTCATAAGCCATAAAAACACATCGCTAAGTCCGTTAAGGTTTGAATTCAAAAGTGAACTAAAATAGTTTATGGTAGGGTTTACTAGAGTTTGTAGCCGATTTTTCGCAGGAATTGCCTTCGCTCGGCAATGTCTTTTTCGGCCTCTATCCCCTTGCTTTTCAAACCGTCGACTACGCCGATGATGCTTCCGCCCTGACTGGTTTCGGCAACTATGACTTCCAGCGGGTTAGCTGTTGCAGCATAAACAGTGCATACCTCAGGTGCCTTCTTTATTTTATCAAGAACGTTAATTGGGTAAGCATTCTTTATGAAAATCAAAAAGCTGTGTCCGCAGCCTATTTCAAACGCTTTTTGTGCAGCCAACTGTCGCAGTTCAGGGTCATTTCCTTCATGACGTACAAGGCAAGGCCCTGAGCTTTCGCAGAAACCTAACCCAAATTGGATATTGGGCACAGAGTTTACTAACGCCTCGTAGAGGTCTTCAGCGGTTTTTATGAAGTGTGCCATTCCAAGAATGGTGTTGCAGTCTTTTGGCGGTTCAATTTTTACTATTTTTAAATCCAACTTCAACCCTCAATAACTTATACTGTTTTTGGAGATATAATGTTTTAAAGAAATGCACATATTCATTTTAGTTGGCAAAACCTAAATATCAAGGAAACGTATCTGATTCGGGAAAGTGCTCGGGCTGGTAGTTCAGCTGGTATGAACGCTTGACTTGCACTCAAGAGGTCGGGGGTTCAAATCCCCCCCAGTCCACCAGAATACTTCCCGGTCATTTTAATAATATTTTGGCTGTTTACTTTCTCTTTTTTAAATAGTTTGTTACAGCCAAAGTCATAAACAAATTAGAGCCGGATTCTATTAGCTAACAAGCTTTCTGTTTTGAGTTGGCTATTCTGGCTTTCTTGAGTTTCTAAATTAATGAAAGATTTCAATGCACTCGCTTCTCTATTAAGCTATTTAAGAGGGAACCAGCCTAAATTATGTCAAGGAGAATTTCTTATGGTTTTAGCCAGAGTGAGTAGGTGGAATTTTAAAAAAGATAAGCGTAAAGAAGCTTTTTTAGAGCTTGACCATTTGCTAAACACTTTAGTCCATCAAACAGAGGGTTTCCGGGGCTCCATTTCGCTGCTCTCTCAAGACTTGAACTCAGCAACAATCCTAACTCTGTGGGCAGATTTAGATGCTTTAAATAGGTCAGAAAAAGAAGTATTTTCTCTAGCTATTAAAAAAGTCCAAGATTTGCTTGATTGCCCTCCGCAAATTGAAAATTTCATGGTGTTTCGAACAGAGCTCTTTCAAAGTTCACAATGGCCGGCTCGTTGGGCTTAGCTACAAAATTGCATTTGCGTATAGCGCAGAGACTTTGGGGCGCGTCTTCATTATGAAGTATTTGCGGTTTTTTTTTAATGCTGCAATTAGGGGTAGGTCACAATTTTTCTTATTGTGTTTCCCTTAAGAATC
Organism: Candidatus Bathyarchaeota archaeon; assembly: GCA_963782525.1. Taxonomy (GTDB): domain Archaea; phylum Thermoproteota; class Bathyarchaeia; order Bathyarchaeales; family Bathycorpusculaceae; genus Bathycorpusculum. Next base: position 434,706 of record CAWAKC010000001.1, on the reverse strand, counting down.
CATTCGGGGATGATTTTGCCGCATTGCGGGCAATTTATTGTTTTTTGTTCCATGCGTTTTCACCTTTACCCCAAAAAAAGAGGAGTTGGGCGAGTGAAATCACGAGACGATAGGGGTTCAATCCCCCAGTCCACTCCAACATCCTGTTAGTTAGGGTAAAAAACATCCTAAACATATTACCAAAGTGTTTCTGTTGTGTGTCTAGCTTTTTCCACTATGGATAAAACGGTTTGATGGGATAAACCAATTTTTCTTTAAATGTATAGACCATCCTGTTCAAGAAGCTGTTTTATGAGCACTATTCCTGCCTCTACCAATCGTGTCCTTGTTTCTGTGCTTATGCCTCGAAGGCAACTTAACGGGATCAACTTGTGTCTCTCAACTATGTCTCTTAACCTGAAACCTTCAGGAGAAGCCCATCCAACTTGCAAAATGTCTCGGCATCGACCATAGTTTACGGCGTGTTCTGAATATTTGGTATTGGTGACTATGATTGCTCGGTCAATTTTGATTTCGGTTGCACCACTTCTGTAGCCTTCTGTGACATCCTCTATGATTGCTCGAGCTATGCGGCTCTCATCAAGTCCGGTCAAGGCATGGTAGTTACCGTGATGTTTTGCTTCCACAAGATAAGTTAAGCCATCTTTGACGGCTATTGCATCCACCTCATGTTCTCCACACAATCCCTTCAGTATCATGTTTGGCTTCACTTGAGAGCCGCTATGAGCCAAGACCACTCGCACAAAAACTTCGAATTCAGGTTTAGGCTGCATAAGGCTTATACCATATTTAAGGTCGAAGAGGTGTTTAACAGCGGGTTTATGTTTTACCATTAGGTTGGAAGATCATTTGAAGGATTTCCTGTGTTGTTATTCCTTCGTAGATGTTTTTTTCTACTTCTTGGACGACTTGCATGGTAACTTCATGGTTGGCGACCCATCTTCGGCAGGTCTGTATTATTTTTTCTTTATCGAATAGTTGTTTGGAGCCATCTGCTTTAGTTACATAAACTGCGAGCGGTGTTCACCCTGCAATTAGACAGATAGGCTGGTTGTGCTTTAATTTCTTATTGTGCATTATCGTTGAAGCTCAGGGTGGGGCAACCAGTTGGTTGGTTAACATCTTCTAACAAAGAAAAATGTTTGGCTTTGTGCTCGCAGGTTAGGATTCAGTTACAGTTTTTTGCAGGAGTGTATGCACTCTACGAGTGATTCAAGGTTTTCTATGGTTTTACTTAAATTTACGAAATTACCAACTTCTTCTACTATCTTTGATGGAATAACAACTACTACCTTGCTAAGAAATGGTCGCTTAAATCCCAGTTCTGTTGCAGCGTCATCAGTTAAACCAACCTGTAAACCAGTAACTTGCCAATGGTCGAGGTCTAAATCAAATCCTTCTACTTCCCCAACAGTACGACCCTTTAACCCAACTACCTTCATGCCTCTCAGTTTAGCATAATTCACTGAAACATGCCGCTCTTCGATGTCTTCAAGGTTCCTTATTGGTTCTTTAAGAGTAATTACATCTCCAATGGAACCAATAAGACGGGTTGGTAAACAGACGGTGATTTTACGTAAGAAAGGTTTTTTGAATCCGAGTTCTGCCGTGGCGTCAGCGCTCAAATTAACACAAAAAGCATCGGCTTGCCAATTTCTTGGGTTAATTTCTATTTCACTTATTTCGCCTAGAATGTAACCTTCGGTCCCTACAACTTTCAGTCCTTCTAAAAGAATTGGGTTCATAACAATCGCCTGCTTTGTTAATTGCAATTATCTGCATAAATATTTTTTCTTATCGCTATTTTTTACCGGTTTAAAGTTAATTTTAAACGGAAAAAAAGTAATGACCATTTTAAAAATAATTTGTTTCCAATTATCAGGATCAAAAGAGCATTCCTACGGGTGACATCTCAAGCCATTTAAGGAATTTAAAACCCAAATTTCGCTATTTCACATTAATATTCAATCGGTTATTTTATCTGGATGCCTGGATACCATCGCTCAGCCCTTTCCCAATAGTACATGAAGAGGTCTTGGCACCATTTTCGGAATTTTTCGTCAAATCCAAACAGCCCCATGTAATCCATCACACCGTTGTGTCGTCGAAAAACCACCGTAGCATAATTTTCAGTAATCACAAGAGTGACTGGGATTCTCTCCATATACTTGCTTCCCAATAGGACTTCAGAGTCTTTGGCGTTTGCAAGTGCCTTTGCAAGATCTTTCTGCATGATAAACTTGAAGTCAAGTCCTTTGGACTTTTTCTCTGTTGTTGGCTGAATATGACTTGAATCTACCTGCTCAGCCATACTCCAAATGTATTTTTCAGCGTCAAGCACCATTTTTCTAACTCGATTAAAACCTGACATAGCTTCCATGCAAAATTCCGCATCGGACAACTCCCCAAGCCTGTTAACGAACTCGTAAGGAAGACAGAAAACATCATGATCTAAGAAGTAATCGCCATTCTTTAAAACAAAATTGAAACCAGACAGAAAACCAGTAGCCAGCTTGCCCAGCGAGGTTATTGCATAGGTACCGTCAACTTTTTTCTCCACAAGTTTTGCTTCAGTTAGTCGTTGCAGGTGCCTGAAAGTTTCGGTAACAGTCGTATCCAGAGATTTCGCGATCTGCTGCATTTTGAGATTTTCTTTTCCTATTTCGAACAGTATGTTTGCTCTTCTGTTGCTAGATAACTCAAAGAGTACTTTAGAAATTTCTTCACTATCTTCCAAGTTTGCTATCTTCCCACATACCAATCGATACGAATTATTTTGGACCCTTGCTAATTATTTCGTGTTGTAAGCAAATAAATTTTATCTCTATTTTTGCAGCATTATTATTTTGGTGAGAAAAAATGACTGAATTAAATGAAGGTGGACGAGACTTCTCTGTTGAACTCATTTCCAATAAGCATCTCACAAGGCTATCTGCGAATGGCGGTGTCTTAATAGAGGGAACAATTGGAAAACTACAGAGCGCTTGCTTTGTTGAACCGGAGATTCTTGAAGTTAAGGGTGACTGCGGCGTTTTAAGGCTAAATTTGAGGAAAAACGAGATTGCAGCGACGCTGCCAAAGGGAGAAGAAAAATCTATTTCAGTAAGCAATGCTTCGGAGGATCAAGTATGAAAGCCTTAGTTGTTTATGCTACACGTTATGGTGCAACCAAGGGGACCGCTGAAGAAATCGCTAGAACACTTCAAGGAGAAAGTTTCGATGTAAAAATCGTGAACGTTAAGGATGAAAAGGTCAGTGATCTCTCAGATTACGACTTGGTTATCGTTGGTAGTGGTATGGCTTTGGGCAATTGGGTTGGCGAAGCCGAGGATTTCCTAAAAAGATTCCGCCGAGACCTCGAAGAAAAAAAGCTTGCGCTGTTCATCTCCTCATTGATACCTGTCGAGGAAAAAGAAGGAAAAAATGCTCGAGTGGATAGAACACGAAAAATTGGCTTAGAAGACAAAATCTTAAAGTACAATCTTAAACCCATTTTGACAGGATACTTCGGCGGAGTCATAGACTATAACAAAATGAGCTTCCTGACACGTAAAGCGATGGAAGAAGGCTATAAGTCTCCCATTCAAAAGCACGGGTTTAAAGAGACGGAACCTGGCGTTTACGACCTTCGCAACTGGGACGAAATTTGAAGTTGGGCTAGAGAACTGGCTCAAAAAGCTAAGGAATAAGGGTGTTCAAGTTGAAGCCAAGGATTTTGCTCGTGGGCTACAATGGCGCAAACAATACAGGAGCGGAAGCAAAACTCCTCGCCATAGTCAAAGAGGTCCGTGCAGTTTTAGGTCAAGAGGCAATAATTACTATACCCTCGCTGAACGAAGAAAACCTCCGAAGATATATCCCCGAAAGCCCAACGGTAAAAATCAAATCAGTCAGACCCTCCCTTTTCTTTTGGGATATCCGCAACTTAGTCAAACAAAACGACTTAATCCTGCTGGTTGAAGGCAGCTGTTATATGGATACTTGGGGTTCAGCTCTCCTATGGTTCTATCTACTTGCAACCCGTTATGCTCATTCCATGGGTAAACCCTGCGTTGCCTATTCAGTGGACGCTGGGAACGCATCACGATTAAACAGGTGGCTAATCAGACGAGAATCCAGCAAAACAAACCTTATTTTATCTCGAACCCAGAAGGCATCGGATCGCCTCAAAAAGTGGGGTGTCAAAGCTCCAATCGAAGTTACAGCTGACAATGCTTTTTCATTTAATCCTAACCCAGCAGACGAAGGGTTGCTCAAACGGATTTGGCCAGAAGCCTCCTATGTCGTCGGCGTTGCAGCTGAAGACATCTACAAGTGGCCCGTGGTAATTCGACCATACGCGTCAAAGAAATTCCTCTACCGCTGGCCCTACTATTATACCCATACAAAAGAGAGCCAGGAAAAAAGTGAGTTGCTCGCCGACGTGTTGGCGGTTCAAGCTGACGAGATGATCGAGGATTACGGCACATCAGTAGCGTTATTGAGCATGGAAAGGCTTGATGCTACATTCGGAAAAAAAATCCAAGGCTTAATGAAGCACCCCGAAAAAACAAGAATCTTCACATCCATAGACTACAATGCTTCGCAGATGACAAGCATCCTCGGAAGTCTCGACCTCTTAATAACATCAAGATACCATGCTGGAGTCCTCTCTTTAGCACACCAAGTTCCCCAGACCGCAATCGGACATGACCTCAGAATAAAAGATTTGTACTGCGATTTAGGCATCGAAGACCTCTTCGTAGACCACGAAGACCCTGACAGATACAAACTCTTAAGCGACAACGTCGCAACACTCTTCTCAAAGTACGATGTCATAAAAGCAAAGCTCCGCGTTGGTTACGACCAGTATAAAGAGCGAGAAAAAAGAAACATTTTGCTCTTCAAAAGTTTTCTGGAAAAAAATTATCCGGAGTGGTTGCCGTGAAGAAGACGGTTCTGGTAACTGGCGCAACTGGTTTTATCGGCACACAAATTACCCGCGAACTTTTGAAAGATGACCAAGTGGCTGTTCTTGCATTGGTTCGAGCAGCCGATAACGAATCTGCGATGCGTAAGTTGGCGAGGGAATGGTGGGATTGGCCAGAACTAATAGAGGCATTAAATGGCAGAGTCGAAGCTATCCTCGGCGACGTTGTCCAACCAAACTTAGGATTAACCCAAGAAGCTTACATTAACCTCGCTAAAAAAGTAACCCACATCATTCATACCGCTGCTGATTGGCGTTTTTTATCGCTTGAAGAACTCCGAAAAACAAACGTTCAAGGAACCGCGAACGTGTTGGACCTTGCGAAAAAAGCAAATGCCGACCATGGGCTTGAGCGGTTTTCCCACATTTCCACTGCCTACGTTGCAGGCGGAAGAACGGGAGTAGTAGTACCCGAAGCCGCTCTAACGGATGAGTACGGGTTTTTTACTGCTTATGAGCAGAGCAAGTACGAAGGAGAAAAGCTTGTTCAAGAAGCAAAAAAAGAAATGCCAACCTCAGTTTTCCGCCCCGCCATGGTTGTCGGTGATTCCCAAACAGGCGCCATCAAAACCTTCAACACCTTCTACTTTCCCCTGCGACTGTATTTGACGGGTAAGCTTCGAATATTGCCCGTAAGTCGCTCCTTAAGAATCAACATTGTCCCTGTCGACTACGTCGCGTCCTCAGTAGTCAAGCTTACTTTCAACCCAAAAGCAAAAGGACTAAACTTCCACCTTGTCGCACCATATGAATCCTTACCCAAACTTGGTGAACTCCTTGGCGCCGTCAATAAGTGGGCGGGAACGAATCTGGGGATTAAACTACCGAGGTTTTTCTCGGTGGGCAAGTCTGCGTCGATGATGAAGGGTTTTCTACGTTTGCAGAGAGCAGTTAAGCCAGGTGGCCGTAAAGCCGTGGATGCACTCATTTCGCTGTCACCATATTTTAGCGAGAATCGCCAGTTTCATCGAAGCAACCTTGACGAGTTGCTTGGGCCATACAACATGAATTGGCAGAAGATTTTGCCCCATCTTCTCGAATACGCCACCTATCACGGGTTCTTGCACCGTTCAGAACGTACAGTTCACGAGCAAGTATTGTTCCGGCTGGAGAGCAAAAGTCTACCTGTAACCTACTATGATATAATCGAAGACAAGGTTGTTAAAAAAACCTCTAAGCAGATGCGCGAAGAAATTTTGTCCGTTACGGATGCTCTTCGCTCCATGGGTATTTCTGCTGGGGACCGCGTGGCATTAACGGGTCTTAACTGTTCAGATTACCTTGCCGTGGATGTAGCCATCGGTCTTGTTGGTGCAATCAGTGTTCCCCTTTACTACACGACGCCTCCAGCAGACGTTGACCAGGTTTTAAAGGCGAGCGAAAGCAAACTATTCTTCGTCGGCATGCCCAGCTTACTGGCAAGGATTGGTGAGCTTACGGCTGATGTCCCAATTGTGTCTTTTTGCAGAGGCGCCCCTTCACAAAATAGCAAAGTTATTGCTTGGACGGATTTCCTCGCCAAAGCAACATCTAACGCAACGCCCAAGATGGCACCTGTAGGTTTCGGTGACATAGCCACATTGCGGTATTCGTCAGGCACAACTGGCAAACCCAAAGGCGCAATCTTTAGGCACGACAACCTCCGCTTCATGGCAGAATCGATAGTTTCCATTACATCTTGGAAATCCAGAACCCGACCGGCCAGCTACCTATCGTTCCTTCCCATGGGACATGTGGTGGAAGGCATTTTAGCCACTTATTCACCCTACTACTATCCTGCGCCCATATCCATTTATTTCCTAGAAGACTTCAGAAAGCTTCAGCATGCAATTTCCCAAGTGCGACCAACTATCTTTTTTGCAGTTCCGCGTATTTATGAGAAAGTCTGGGAAGGTCTGGAAAGCAATAGTTTTGGGCGATTCTACATTAGCCGCAAGAAAGGGGCCTTCAAACGCCTAATCGGGCGAGTTGTTAAGAACGCCACCCTCAAGAGGGCTGGTTTAGATAAGTGTGAGCAGCTTATCGCGGGTTCAGCAAACTCTGATGAGAACTTGCTTGAGAATTTCCGAGAATTAGGCATAGAAATCTACAACGCCTATGGAATGACTGAGGCTCCGCTTATAACGATTAATAAGGTGGACAGAAACAGGTTGGGCACTGTTGGCGAACCTATGCCTCAGACTCTGGTGCAGGTTTGTGAAGATGGTGAAATAAAGGTGAAAGGACCCCAAGTCACAGTAGGATATTTCGACAAGTCCCTTGACCCACCGTTTAAAGACGGCTGGTTAATGACGGGCGATATAGGAAACCTGACCCCGGAAGGAAGCTTAGTTATTCTTGGCAGAAAGAAAGAATTAATCAAAACTTCTTACGGCAAGTGTATCTATTCGGGAAAAATAGAATGCATGATTCGTGAAATCAACGGCGTTGGGGAAGCAATGCTGGTTGGCGAGTCCAAGCCCTACTGCGTCGCACTAATCTGGGTGCAAAAAGACCATTGGAATCAAAAAACCAAAGCGGTAATCGACCAAGCAATCGAAGAAATGAACAAGCGCCTCTCAAACCCAGAAAAAATAAAGAAATGGGCCTTACTCGCGAACACTTTGAGCATAGAGAACGGAGACTTAACCCCAAACCTTAAACTAAAACACAACGTGGTGACTCAACGGTACCAAAAAGTCATCGATGCCCTATACGGAGGCTCCGTACCCAACGCAGATATCCATGTGGGTGGAGTAGATAAGCCAGAGTGATCGTGATGGGTGTGAAACTTACTTTTTTATCGTTGTGGATGCCTAAGTACGCTATCAGTCGAGAGCTAGATGCTATCTCAGACTTAACTATTCAGGCTCTCAAAGATGCGCTACGTGACCATTCTCCAGACACATCAGTTAAAGCTGTAGCTACAGAGCGGCAATCGATGAAAAGCATTAACGCTAAAAGAGCTTTTATGGCAAAGCAGCACACCATTCTAGTTGAGGCATTAGCAGAAGCTTTAGGGCAGGAAACCGCAGTTAAGGTGGGAAGAGAAGCATTGCTTAAAGTTGGGGAGCAACTGGGCAAACAAAATCGAGATAGATTGGGCGTAGGCGATAGTCCTGAGGATATAGTCAAGACAGCCAAAATAATGTATCGTGTGTTAGGTATAAAATTTAAAATCGAATGGACTGGAACAAATCAAGGATTACTCACTGTTGACCATTGTGCTTTGGCGAAGTATTATTCAGAGTTGACATGCAGGGTCTTAAGCGCGACAGATGAAGGCGTAATGGAGGGATTAAACCCTAACATGAGCATGAAGTTTGAAAAGGAAATAACTGGCGGCTGCAACGTTTGCACCGCAAGAATAGAAAGGAGAAATTAAGTGTGAAGGCGATTGTAGTTGGAACCGGAGCGGGAGGAGCAACTGCAGCTCGCGTACTCGCAAGCAAAGGGTTCGAAGTGCTGATGTTGGAAGCGGGGCAACCTTTCAGTCCGCTGACCCACAAGGTTTCTTGGCTAAGCTCGCTTAGAGGAACGCCGCTGCTAAAAAATGAAAACTCGATAAAACGGATTTTTCCGCACTATCATACCACCCGCTCAAGTAAAGACTTAGCAATTTTTTACGGAGTTACTGAAGGTGGATGTACCGAAATTTCCTGCGGCAACATGGTGCGGGCTGAACGTGGCCTAAAGGAAATAGGTCTTGACTTAACAGCCGAATACAATGAATTAGAAAGCGAACTAACAATTAATCCTATTCCAAGAGAAAAATGGCGACCGTTAAGCCAACAGATGTTTGATGAAGCCGAAAAACTGGGGTACACCCCTAAGCCAACCCCGAAAGTGGTTGATTTAAAGAAATGTGTGGGCTGTGGTTACTGTGAATTGGGTTGTGTAACAGGGGCAAAATGGGATAGTAGACAACTGTATCAGGAGGTTCTTGGAAAAGGCATCACTTTGAAGACCAATGCGCCAGTCAAGAAAGTAGTGGTAGAAAAAGGTTGTGCCAAGGGGGTTTTAGTTTCTCATGGTTCATCGCTTGAGCGACTGAATGCCGACCTTGTTGTTTTATCTGCGGGAGGAATTGGAACTGCCAAAATCCTGAAAGCATCTGACCTACCAGTCCATGATAATCTTTGGGTTGACGTGGTCTTGACTGTTGGCGGCGTCTCCAAGAATGCCCGAATGCTGAACGAACCACCCATGGTTTGGTTCATCAAACAAGAAAATTACATTCTCTCACCCTACTTTGACTTACTCTCCTACTGGTTCCACAAGCCCTGGAAAGATGTGTCGGCAGAGAACCGAGTGGGGATGATGATTAAGCTCGCGGAAACTGAAATGGGCTCAGTCGCCGCCGATGGAACAGTCACAAAAGCGCTAACTGAAGTTGACCAAGAACGTTTGGAAGGCGCCAAAGTTATAGCTAAAGAAATCATGGAAGCCTCTGGAGTAAAGGGACCCTTAGTAGACGGCATGATTCATGGCGGGCATCTCGGAGGCACCGTACCGCTTACAAAGAGTGATGCGAAAACTATGCATTCTGATTCGCTTCCCAAGAACCTCTGGGTTGCAGATCTCTCGCTTATGCCGCGATCTCAAGGCTTGCCAACCATGTTGACGACGGCAGCTTTAGCATTAAAGGTCACAAAAAGCATTGTTGAAGAGAAATAGTATCGGGTGAAAGATGTGGTCTCGGTTGAAAAAAAGAAAAGGGAATATTCAAAAACCGGATTGGTATTTGGCAACTTAGCCATTGTTATGTGGATTCTCTTGGGAACTGCTTCTTGTTGGCTGTTCCTTTCGTTTGGTGCTTTAATCTTTTTTGCTTTAGCGGCTTTTCTGGTTTTTTATGAGTTGGGCAAAAAAGGATGCATCAACTGTTTTTGGTGCAAAACCTGCACGATTGGCATGGGAAAACTGCCTGACCTTTTCTTCACCAAAACCTCAATACAAGACCTAAACATAAACAGAAAAGCACTCAGATTCTTTCCATTCGTGTATACTTTGCTAAGCATAGTACCCATTATTCTTACTGCGCTTTCGATTTTCTTGCATATTAATTTTTTCAACATTGTGTTGCTTTTGGGTTTGGTGGTGTTCTCTGTTCTGACTGGTGTCCTTAGAAGAGCAATTCTGTTAAAGTGTTGAAATTATTTTTTGGAATATTTTTAGTTCTGTTAATTTTTTTTATTTAAAATGGGGTCCAAAGATTTCTTCAAGTGCACATTCTGTAGTATTAAAGCTATGCTTTGCTCTGGTTCTAGTGTATGCTTCTCGTATGATGAACTGGTGGATGTCTAAGTTTTTCTCTGTCATTTTTGAACCAAGAAATCATTTTACAAGAATATATAACTGGGTTATTTCGTGAATCAAATATTCCAAAAATTGTAATATGTCATATGAGATTTTTTTTATCAAGCCTTAAATTTCCTTATGAATAAAAAAATTCTGAGTGAAAAGAAGAAATGTTCGTGAGAGTTGTGAATCTACGAATTCATCGCCATCATTTCAAAGACTTCGATGCTTGCTTTAGGCATCATTAAGTGAGGATGGTCAGTGAGCATTGCTTTTGCAGCGTCTAAGTCTTTTGCTTGGACTATTGAGTAGCCTGTTACTTGGCTTTGGCTTTTAGCTGTTCCCTTCTTGTCAACACATGCGCCCATTCCAAGGGGCGTGCCCATGTCAACGATTGCTTTTCCGCATTTCTTGTACCAAGCATTCCACGGTTCCATACCCTTCTTCATTTCTTCAGGACTCACATTCATCTGCGACTCAGCAGAAACCGGTGCCATATACAAAATCATAAATTTCTTCATTCAAAATCACCTCTCAAACCTTTTTAGCGATTGAAAAACACTAACTTGACCTAAGGGAAGCTTAGCTTTTATTTTTATCGGAAGCTTGTATTTAGCTTTCGAGATATTTTTGCTTAGCAATATCGACTATTTTCAAATCAGGATGGTGATTACAGTTGCTGTTGCTGTCTGAGACAAAAGCAAAGGTTTTCTTCCTGCATAGAGGAAGCTCATTGGCTAAACCCAGAAGTTTCGGGGTTGCCAAAAATTTATAGCCGTAAAACGAGCAGATTGAATCTGTGAAAACATGGACGATGATGAATTAAAAAAGGTGGAGAAAACCGCTGTTCCCGCCATATCAAAAAACCTCAACGCCGCCGATGTCCGTTTACTCTTTGAAAAGCTCAACAAAAAAACGACAAGTTACGTTATAGCGCTTTCTTGTTGTTGCAGTCAGTATCCCGGTTGTTTCCAACTGTTTACGAGTATTGGGGTGAATTGGAGAAAAAATTGGACAGCGACAACTCATATCAGCGAAGCCTTGGCGTTATGCTCATTGCCGCGAATCTACGTTGGGATAAAGAGGGCAAGTTCGCCAAAACATTCCAAAAATACCTGAGTTGCTGCAATGACGAAAAATTCATAACGGCAAGGCAATCCATTCAAGGGCTCGTAACTATCTTGGACGTCACAGACAAATTTAACGCTGAGATAAAACAAGGTCTATCTAATTTGCAACTTTCGAAATACAAAGAAAACCAGCAAAAACTTCTACAAAATGACATTTCAAAAGTTCTCAAATTTGTGCGTTGATAGCAAACTCCCAGCAACAATTTGTAAATAGAAAAGGTTTGTTTAGGAATTTTAATTATCACAAAAAAGAAAAAATGCACTTTTTTTATTTTTCTCCCAACGCTTTAAGAAATACAGTAGATTGTAGGTTCTGAATTGGATTGTTTTGACTAGATTGTGGGAAATCCTTAAACCATACTTTGCAAATTGGCAAAGGCTATGAAAAATTGGTAAATATACGTGGTTTGTTTGGAGTTTGATGTCTGTTGCCAAGGTCTTTTTTTGATTCACTAAACGTCTTCATTAGGAAACGTTACCGTGGGGTCATCGTGGCGTGGGTAGTTGCAGTTCTGCTTTCGCTTGTGCTTATTCCCAGCTTCTTTTCAGCAGTTTCCTACGATCTAACAGGAGGGTTTGGTGGGCAACCCAATGCTGAGTCTGAAAAAGCTGCAAACATAATTAAGGCGCAATTTCCGTCTTCATCCAACGGCAGCGACAACAGCATTTTAATTGTTCTTGAGGGCGCTTCGGTTTATTCGGATTCGTTAAAGCAGACAATCCTTGCATTGAACGGCACTTTAACTGAAAACCCAAATATTCTCAATTACACAGGGCAGTCAAGCCTGTACACATTGGAGGCAAGCTTGCTAAACTCATCATTGCCCGACATTCTGAATCAAACATCCAGTCTCCAATCAGAAATCGGAACAATTAACTCTGGACTATACACCTTGCAGGGCAACCTATCGGTTTTAAGTGAGAACCTGTTCCAGCTTCAATTCGGCATCAACCAAACTGCACAACTAATCTACGGTGTTCCAGCAGCGTTTGTCGGTGTTTGGCAGGGAATCACAGCCCAAGGCATAACAGACCCATATCTCGCGAACTCTTTAGCCAACGACACAACTTACAGCGTAACTTCTAACTTCGGAGGCGACCCCCAAGCCATCGGGTATTACTCTGCCTTCTTTGGCGCTTGGATCAATAGTTTCCAAACTCTCCCAAACAACACAGCAGTGATTGACCGGGAAGCCTTCGCAATTGGACAGTCAGTTACGGCTCTTCTAAGCAGCGGCCAACTTGATGCCCAGACAAGCCAAACTTTTGGTCTTGTTGCCCAAGGCTTGAACGTTAACAACTGGAACCAAGAAAGCGCCATTAATAACCTGACCATCTCAACCATGGTGTCAAATATCCCAGCGGAACTTGCATCTGCACTTGGAGCTTCACCAATTCGCGTTGTGAACCAACTGTACAACTTTGGTTCCTCGCCTTCAAAAGCAGCGCTCGCGAACTATGCAATCTCACTGCTGCAAGCCAATTATAGTAATCTCACTTCAGCGGATGTTGGATTCTCAGTTTCTGACTTGATGCAACTCACCTACCAGCTTGGTGCATCACCCAACACCACTCAGACATGGAAGTTAGCCTGTGACCTTATCTCAAACGCTACTCAAAGCACCTTTGTAGATTCGCCGCTCTTCACCGTAAACGGTACTGCATTACGCACTCTTCTCTCAAACATTTCGTCAAACTCAACGAGCTCAGACATTGCATTCGCCATCGAAAATGTGATTTCTACAAAACCGTATTTGAGTTACCCTTATCTGCCGTCTAGCGCGTTAACGGGTAACTTTGTGAATTCAAACAACGATACAATGCTGATTGTTTTGGGCTTTTCATCCAACATAGATTCTGGCACGATAGCTCAAGTGGAATCCGCAGTTCAGAATTCGGGTTTATCTGACTTCGGGAAAGTCTATGTGACGGGTGGTCCAGTTTTAAGTAAGGATGTTGAGAAAGCTTTTCTGCCTGCCCTCGAAATCACCGTGGGACCCGGCATAGCCATTTCACTGTTATTGGTTGGGCTGCTGTTCTTCGCTCCTGTTGCTGCTTTAATTCCTGTTCTAATAGGCGGTGTTTCAGTTTCAGTCGCCCTTTCATCCATTTATGTCGCCATAGTAGAAGTTGGACATGGGAACATAACTTTCCTCACTCCAACCTTAACCGTACTATTAATGCTGGGACTCGCCGTGGACTACGCGGTTCTGCAGCTTAGGCGAACAAGAGAAGAAAGACAACAGGGAAAAACCACCGAGGAAAGCGTTGGAATATCTATTAAGTGGGCTGGTCAAGCCGTTTTGACGGCGGGTGTAACCGTAATTGTTGCTTACGTTGTTATGGCAGCCGCTAATGTTCCTATCTTCAGCGACGTGGGAATCGCTATAGCTTTAGGAGTTTCGATTTTGCTTGTAGCTTCACTGACGCTTCTGCCTGCCCTTGAAATTGCGTTGGGCGACAAGATTTTTTGGCCAGGCTTAAAGAGGAGCAACAGAACAAAATCGGGTTCAAATAAAAACCTGCTGGAGCGGGTGGCAAAGGGGACACTTAAACGAAAAATACCCATCATAATACTCATCAGCGCATTATCGTTGAGCGCACTCTATGTAACAGTCAATACCCCTCTTGGCGATGACTTCTTAAAACTCATACCTAACTTCCAAAGCAACCAAGGGCTAACTGTACTGTCAAACAGCTTCGGAAGCATTGCAACAGCACCAACATCTATCGTTGTAACCATGCCGACACAGATAGCCTTTGGAAACAACCAATTTAACCAAACTCTGCTCGACCAACTTGAGCAAATCACAGATGCTGCTGCAAACGCTAATGGCGTCAGCGCTGTTTCAGGTCCAACTAGACCTTTTGGGAGCGCTTTTAACTATTCAGGTGTCGAAGGTATGTCTGAAACGCTCCGTGCACAGTATGAGAGTCAGATGCTTTCTGCGATAGGTTTAGACAACAAAACAGCGGTCATAAAGGTAGGTTTTTCTGATTCTGCTGCCAGTCAAGCTGCAATCGACTCTTTACGTGGAATGGAGAAGAACATTAGTGAGGTGCCACTCTTAAGTGGCGTAACAGTTTATTTTGGAGGACAAACCCAATCGACTTACGATAGCCAAGCGTTCATGTCAAACCTGATTCCACAAGTTGTAGTTATTCTCTCAGTTGCGGTCTACTTGATTTTGTTCTTCCAACTCCGTTCAGCATTCACGCCAGTCCGCCTAATAGTCACCATTCTCTGCAGTGTAGTCTTCGCTTTAGCAATAATTTCACTCATCTTCTACGTCGGGCTCAACTTGCCCATCTTGGACTTTGCCCCCCTATTCGTAGTCGTAACCATGCTTGGCGTAGGAATAGACTATGACATATTCTTTGTAACCCGCATCCGCGAAGAAGCCCTCAGCGGCAAAACCGACAACGAAGCCATAACAACCGCCATCGAGAAAGTCTGGGTAACAATCCTTTGCCTAGGACTTGTTCTTGCCACCGTTTTTGGGTCGCTTCTAATAACTGGCATCGCGATTCTTCAACAAATTAGCCTCGCCGTTGCCGCAGCCATCCTCATTGACGTAAGCGTAGTTATCCTCTTCTTTGTGCCTTCACTGATGGGGCTTGCGCAGAAACTCAATTGGTGGCCACACAAATTTTCCCGAACAAAACAACCAAAAGACACGGCAGAGCAGGATAAGCAAAAAAAGCAAGATTAAACAAAAACTGATTCTGAAAAACCCGGTGCTAAAGGTATGAAAGAGAAAAAAATACGTTTAGCTTTGGGGGATAGAATAATTAAAAAACTGGAAGAATCTATTTCTTCCCGGTTTTTTCTTCATGTTTCTTCTTTTTTGCTGCATTCTTTTTTGCAAGTGAAGGCATAATATTCCTCTTGTTAATTCTGACTTAGTTATTATGTATGAAAGTACCTAAAAGCTTACCTATCAAAAGCTTCCTAAACAAGCGCTTTAAGCTATATATAATGGGTCATATAGTCTCATAAAAGTAAAATTAACATTGATTTGGGGATATTATATGGATGAAGTCTTAGAAATGCTCGATAAAACCGCAAAGCGCGTTCAGAAAGTCGTGGATGAAACCAAGGAAGCAACCACAAAACAAACGGCCATTTATGAGGGGCTTCTTGTTTCGCCGCTTGCCTCTCAAGAACAAAAATTAAGAGCGTTCATTGGAAAAACACTTGAGTTAGATCGTTTAGAACGTTTAACTTCTCAGCTTAGTCTGCTCTATACGCTGCAGATTTTTGCGTTCAAAGTTAAGGTCATTGAAGTTTCAGTCAGCAAGATAAACGAGCAACTTATAAAGTCAGGGGTTTTGCAGAAGAGCGGCGAGGTAGAAGATATTACAAAAAACATCGACGCCCTCAAAATCTTAATCGAAGCGCATTACGAGTCGATGAAGGAAATAAGCGAAACCCAGAACAAAAACTTAGGGTACATACAATAAAAATAGGTTAAATAAAAAGGGCAGCCTTGGTGGTTTTTCACCACTATAGGTTGTTTCTGCCTGCAACGGTTTGGTTTATTTTAGAACAGCTTTTCCCAACTTGTGACTAAGTCGAGAACTTCTTGACCTTGTTTTCCGCCGTAGCTTACTAGGCGTTCGCGAACGTCTTTTTGGGCGATTGCTGCTTTCTGGAATTCTTGCATCTGTGCTGCTTTGTCTGTGAGGTATAGTAGTCCGTCTACTCCTGCGCGTGCCATGCGTACTGAGACTGTTAAGAGTTCAGCTGGGGTTGGTGTTTCTTTTGGATCGTCTCCGGGCCCAATTACGTAGAGTGCAATGTTTAGTTTGACGTCTTTGAAGAGTTTCTTGAAGTTACGTGTGAGCATTTCGTTGTACCATGGGGTTGCGTAGTTTTTGTTGAACATGACGACGAGGAATTCATCGGTTAGGGGTGCGAGATCGTCGAACCATACTCCGAAGCGTTCATAGTTTGTAACGGGGTCTGGAAGGACACCGATGACGAATTTTTTCTTTGCTCTGTTGCGTACTCGGTCGCTTACTTGTGCCATGTATTCGGTGATTTCTTTTCGTCTCCATTCATACCAGCTTAATCCGCTTTTCTTCCATAGGTCTTTGCAGCGTGGGCATGTGCAGTGGCCGTGTTCGGCGAAGTGGATGCTGTTTAGCCAGATTCCTTGGCTTTTGCGTGCAACATCTTCGATGTAGTCGAGTTGTTCTGCTCTGTGTTCTGGTTGTGTTGCGCAGAGGACTTCCCAGCGGACGTTAAAGTTGTCGTTGGTTCTCCATGCTGGACCTAAGTCAGATTGGCTAATCCAGTCTGGATGAATACGGGCGGTTACGTTGTCTCCGAAGATAGCGATGTTACTGTGCATGTCAGCTTTGGGCGGCATTCGTCTGCCTACTTCTGGTTTTACTCGGAAAAGGTCATAGTCGAAGCCTGGAACTTTTTTTGCTTCAAACATGTATGTGCCGAATTTCATCTTTCTTCTACCTTTTTAGACACAAAACGTTCGGCGCTGTTATAAAGTTTTGCATAATAAGCTAAAATTGGTTTTCAAAAACAAAATTGATCTTTAACGATTAACTACAATGCACTATTGCAAGCTTTTGAGGATTTAACAAACATAAATCGCCTTAGATTTATTTCTACACAATGAATTATGGAACTTAGGCGTTTGCGAGTGACTTAAGACCAAAAAGAGGGGTTGCTTGGCACTGGAAATTCCATTGATTACTTGCGCAACCTTTTTAGGGCATAGTTGCTTTCGCAACCTTTAGAAATTATCCTGCTTAACCTGGGTTTAGGTGCTGTCTTGAGCCGACCATATTCAGAAAAACCAGAGGAACTGGTTCAGTCTTTAGGCGTTGACCCCGCGAAGGGCTTAACTGACCAAGAGGCAGCAGCGCGCCTAAACAAAGTCGGCAAAAACACGCTTGTGGAAGAGAGGGAAATCCGTTTTTTGGGGATTCTGCGGGAAGAAATCACCGAACCAATGATTCTCTTGTTAATAGCTGTTGGAGTGCTCTACAGCATTCTAGGCAGCTTAACCGACGCCTTAACTATCATTGTAATAATCATCATCCTTGTTCTCGCAGAAGTCTGGAACGAGTACAGAGCAAAACACTCAATTTCGGCTCTCAGACAACTGGCTCCGCCGACCGCTATAGTGCTTAGGAACGGTCAGCCAATAGAGGTTCAGACAGCGTTTTTGGTTCCAGGCGATATCTTGCTTTTGAAAGTTGGTCAACGTGTTCCAGCTGACGCCAGACTCTTAGAAGACTACGGTTTAGAAGTTGATGAGTCATCGTTAACTGGCGAATCGTTCCCTGCAGCAAAAGATGCAAACATCGTGTTGCCAGATGAAACACGAATCACCGACCAAACAAACATGCTCTTCACAGGAACAGTAATTACCCGGGGAAGAGCAAAAGCAGTTGTAACGGCGACGGGTGTTAACTCGGAGCTCGGAAGAGTCGCCGGCATCACAAAAGCTACCAAAGAACCCAAAACTGCCCTTCAACTTGCGATGAAGCAGCTTTCGAAGACTCTTGTTTGGGTTGCCCTCTTCTTTGCCATCCTAATACCCGTTTTGAGCTACATCAGAGGCTTGCAGCCAAGCCCCGCAGAAGCCGTGCTCTATGGGCTGTCTTTGGCGTTTGTTGTTATTCCCGAGGAGCTTCCTATCATAATTACGATGGTTTTAGGCGTAGGCAGCTATGCCCTTTCTCGGAAAGGCGCCATTGTGAAGCGTTTGCGTGCAGCCGAGACGCTCGGTACCGTAACTGTCATCGCTACTGACAAAACAGGAACCATCACCGAGAACAAGATGCGGCTTGAACACCTCTACTTTGACGGCAAAATAACCTCCACATATGAGTTTAAAGAAAACGAGAAAGCATCTTTGAGAACGGCGCTTTTAGCAAGCGACGCCATCCAAGGCAATGCCATTTCTGCCACGTTGGGGAATCCTATGGCGCAAGCAATCGAAGAGCGCTTAAAACAGGACGGCGTCAGTGCGCAAGCTGTTTCGAAGGACTGGGTACTCAAAGACGAATTGAGCTTTGACGTTAAACGCAAACTCGCCTCTTATATTTACCAATACAACAACTCCCAAGTGGTCTTATCCAGCGGTGCACCAGAGAAACTTTTAGAAAACTCTAGCAGAATCCTGCTAATGGGCGAAGAAGCAGAGCTTACTGATACCAAGCGAATTGAAGTTTTAAGCATGGTTGCGCAGATGGCTCACGCTGGCGAGCGTCTTTTGGCGTTTGGGTACCACCGCTTACCGGCTGATTTCGCTAAAGAAAATCTTGAAAGCGGAATCGTTTTCGTCGGCATTTTAGGCTTCATCGATCCGCCGCGAAAAGAAGTCAGAGGTGCCATCAAAACCTGCCAAGAAGCAGGCATCAAAGTAATCATGATTACGGGCGACCACCCCGAAACCGCGAAAACAATCGCCAGCCAAGTCGGCATAAATAGCAGTAGAGTCTTAACCGGCGGCGAAATCGCCAAGATGTCTGATGAAGACTTGAAAGACGCATTGAAGAGTACATTTGTTTTTGCTCGTGCGACGCCTGAAGATAAACTTCGGTTGGTTCGGTTGCTAAAGGAGAATGGCGAGGTTGTAGCTGTCACGGGCGACGGCATAAACGATGCTCCAGCACTCAAAGAAGCCCACATCGGCATCGCCATGGGCACCCGTGGAACAGACGTGGCTAAAGAAGCTGCAAGCATGATAATAACCGACGACAATTTTGCTACCATCGAGACCGCCGTGAAAGAAGGACGCAAGCTATTTGGCAACCTACGGAAAGGTGTACGCTACTACTTGGCTTGCAAGGTAGCGTTGGTATCCATATTCATCGTTCCAATCATTCTGGGCATTCCGCTGCCTTTTGCTCCGATACAAATCATTGTGCTTGAGCTCTTCATGGATTTAGCTGCCTCCGCCACCTTCGTCGCTGAACCCGAAGAAGCCGACGCTATGCAGAAACCGCCGCTTGATCCGAAAGAGAAATTCCTAAACAAACCCATGCTAAGACGACTCTCCTTAGGCGCCTTAAGCCTCTTTATAGCAGTCACAGCGACTTTCCTGTTTGCATGGTACACAACCTCCGACGTAACCTACGCACGTACCATAGCATTTGCAACTTGGATGTTTGGTCATATTTTCCTAGCCTTAAACTTCCGCTCCGAACGTGAGCCCCTCGTCAAGGAAGGGTTGCTGTCGAACAAAGTCATGTTGCTGTGGGCCCTGCCTAGTATTTGTTACCTTGATTTTAGGCACCACTCTGCCACCTATACAGTCGGCGCTGCAGATTACCGGCTTACATCTTGGGGATTGGTCTTTGGTAATTGCCGTGTCGTTTGTATCTACGTTCTGGATGGAGCTAGCGAAAATTCTGCATAAAAGCGCCTAGCTTTTAAACTTAGACAACATATGAGGGTAACGGAAGAGGGATACATCGGTGCCGATTAAGTATTTTGAGGCTCCAGAAATCAAAAAACAAGTCGACCAGCTAGCTGAAGAATGCGAATTCTACCACGTGGTTCCCCAATTCGTTTTCTGTGTGCGAAGCAAAGGCTCCAAGGCACGCCGCACAATCGCCCGTATCCATGGGCTGGGCAAAATTTGGCAGGGTGTGTTGAACCTTCCGCCATCCTACACTATTGAAGTTATCTCAGAGATTTTTGATAGGATGTCCCCTGAAGATAAGGAGAGGACTTTGATACATGAACTCATGCATATCCCCGGCGGTTTCTCGGGCGGTTTTCGTCCACACAAGGGCTTTGTTGAACGGAAAGATGTAGAGTTAGTTTATCGGAAGTTGCAGAACGATAGGGTTGCAAGACGGCAAAGAACGCTTTTTCCCTGAAATTTAGGGCTGATTTTTGCTAAAGTTTTTAAGTTTGGGAAATTTGTTTATGGAAAGTTGTTGTTTTAGCAACGAAACCTAAAAAAAGCATATCTGAACTATTAGGTGGCAGGAAATAAAACTTTGCCGAAAAACGGTGTTACGTCATGGGAAAGCATGTTATGAAAAGTCTAAAGCACAACGGCATATACGTTCCCCCTTACGACCTCAAGGGGTTCTCGATTAGAATCCAGGGTCAACAGATAAAACTATCACAGAAAACTGAGCCCATGGCGATGGCATGGAGCCGCCGAGTTCTATCAACCACCATCCCGCCCCCAGACAAGGTCTTCACCAAGAACTTCATGAAGGAATTCCTTGAACAGCTAAAGAAAGAAAACCCTCAGGCAAGCTACTTGAACAGTTTTATACCAAAATACCTGCATAACATCGATAATCAAACAGGCCAAAACAATGGCGGCGAACAAGTTAACGAAATCGACTTCAGCCAAGTTAAACGCTTCATCATTGACGAGAAAGCCAAAAAAGAAGCCATAAGCAAAGAAGAGAAAAAGAAGCAGGCAGAAGAGCGTAAAGTTAAACGTTTAGAATTCAAAGAAAAATACGGTTACGCTGAAGTTGATGGTCAAAAGTTAGAAATCGCCAACTGGACGGCTGAACCTTCTTGCCTTTTTGCGGGACGAGGCGACCACCCACAACGTGGCAAATGGAAAGAAGGTCCAAGCGAACAAGACATCACTCTCAACTTGCCCTCTGACGTGCCAAAACCAGCGGGAAACTGGAAGGGCATCGTTTGGGAACCCGACAAGATGTACGTTGCCAAGTGGGAAGACAAGCTTACAGGGAAAATTAAGTACGTTTGGTTCAGCGATACAGCATTTCTAAAGCAGAACCGTGAGAAAGAGAAATTCCAAAAAGCCGAAACGTTAGGAAAACAAATCAAACAAATCGAAGCACACATCCTCAGGAACCTTCACGACAAAGACATCAACAGACGCAAGGTTGCAACCGTAGCATGGCTGATTCTGGTACCAAACATGAGGGTTGGCGACGAAAAAGACCCCGACGAAGCCGACACCGTAGGCGCAATCACCCTGCGCAAAGAACACATCAAAATCGTCGGCGACACCCTGCACTTTGACTTCTTAGGCAAAGACAGCGTACGCTGGGTCAAAGAATACAAGGCGCCGCCAGAAGTGATCAAGAACATCGAGTATTTCAGCAAAACAAGCAAAGAATACCTCTTCGAAGGTATCGACAGCAAACACGTCAGCCGTTTCCTCTCCGAAAAAATGCCTAAACTAACCGCTAAAGTCTTCAGAACATGGCGTTGCACAAAAACCGTCAAGGAAGAACTTGAAAAAAGCGGCGTAACCAAAGAAGATCCCGACTACAAGAAAAACTTCGCTGCTAAAATGGCAAACTTCAAGGTTGCCGAAGTCGCAAACCACAAACGCAAAATCCCGCCCACCTTTGACAAGCGAGTAGCGGACAAGGAAGCAAACCTGAAGACCCTCCGAGAACTCCTAAAATCCAAGAAAGCTGCTGGCAAGAAAACCGAAGCACTCGAAACCCGCATCGAACGCGCCAAACTCGACATAGAACTCTCCAAGCTAACCCGCGAATATAACCTTGGCACATCACTCAAAAGCTACATTGACCCGACAGCTTACGTTAAATGGGCAAAGAAAGTCAAGTTCGATATCGAAAAATTCTACCCCCAAACACTGCGTAACAAATTCAGCTGGGCACTACAATCGGGCAAAGCGCAATCATCCTGCGATTCTGAGTGCATAACTCCATGAGCATCGCCGAAACCAAAGACGGCGTAATCCTCACCATTTTTGTTAAACCCAACTCGGGCGAGTTTAATGTCGAGTTTGACGGAAACGAAATCGTTGTCCACTCCACTGAGGAACCAGTGAAGGGTAAAGTAAATAAGCAAATAATAAAAGAATTCACCAAACTCTTGCACACTAAGGTTGAATTTGTCGCTGGTTTAACCTCTAAACAGAAGCAACTGTTTGTTTCGGGCATGACTAAACTGCAGGCAGAACAACTGTTGAAATCTTTACATTAGATATATTGCGAAAATCGAAATATCCTTTATAAGCAAATAAAGGCTAATTCATATTCAGAATAAAGAGAGAGGGGCTGACCCCTCACCTTACCCCATCTTCTACCAGCCTAACATTATTTTGAATATTCCAAGTGCTATCCCCATGGACACTATGGCTCCAAGCACAGTTCCAACAATCAAAGGAGGATAAAATTTGTTTGGCTTAATGCCCAGTAACTTGACAACAATTGCCGTTTGTATTGGTGAGAGCACAAAAATTCCAGCAATAATGCCGATCCAGGCGTACTTGTGGATGAGTCTTTGACCTCTAGCAGTTCTTCTGTCAATCCAGCCTCTTAGACCCTTTTTCCATTCTAACAGCCTGTCAATTACTTTTACAGCTGCGAAGATCGTTAGAATATTAATAATCAGGGTGGATACGAAAACCAGTTTGGGGTCGAATCCAACGGCGACGCCGTAGAGCATGCCTCCGGCGCTTTCAAAAACTATAGTCATCAGGACATAGATGTAAATCTCGTACATCCAACCACCCTTTGACAAATTATTGTTTAGCCTAATATGGCTTATCTCTAGTAAGACAGCTTTCATTTTACTTGTGATTAATGGCTGGTCTTTGGAAAAATCAACCTGAGTTGGCTTAAACATGTAATTGTTGGGTGATAATTTATAACTAAGAAACCAATTTTCTTAATTGTGATAAGTTATGTGTGAATTCAATGTTATCGTGGATGGAAAAATAGAATTTAAAGATGTAATCTACAGCAAGGTCAATGGCGATATCATCGTCGTAAAAAACATTATGGGGCAAGAAAAAGAATTTAAAGGCTACAAAATCGTTGAAATCGACGTTCCCAACACTCGTCTTGTGCTCTCTGCCCTGTAAGTTAGCAAGGGCTAACTGTTAGTTTGACTATGGTGTTAGCTTTTTTTTGGCTTTATATATTAAATTCGCCTAGTTAAGTTAAAGACAAGTTTGTAGTCGGCATCGGCGGAGAATATATGAGTAACAGAGAAAAATTTGACCGCGACCTCACTGTTCTGCTCTCAAGGTTGACAGTTGACGCTACACCCGAAGTTGAAAACAAACTCAACATGCTAAAAGATTGGCTAATCAAGCTCCAGAGAGAAAACGTCGTAAAAATTAACCACTCCGTCATGGAACTAGTATGCGCCAAATACCTCATCCAAAAAGGCTACGAAGTCCAAATTGAATACCCCCTAAACGAACTCTTAACCTGCGACTTATACGGCATAAAAGGCTTAGGAAACCTGGTTGTCGAAATAGAAACCGGGTTTATTCCACCAGAAAACGCTTTGGCACCGTTAACTTATACAACTGCGCGTTTAGCCAGCAAGATTATTCGTTATAGCACTTTTGCGGGCAAATTTGCGTTGGGCGTCCCGTCCCACTACATTTTACCTTTCCCACGCACTTTAGCTAAGCCTCCCCGAAACCGCTCGGAACAGGAAATAGAGCAAATAAAAAACCTCTGCGACGCCTACTATCAAAAACCCCCCGTAACAGTTGAGGAAATCCGAAACGCCCGAATCCAAGAAATCTATATCATAGACGTGGACCGAACGATGGTGCAGGAAATCGATCCAGAAGCGTATCTTAAAAGAGCTATGCAAAAAGGTATCGTGCCCGATTACATCACGCAGGAGCTATAACGCCAGCTATGTCGTTCTACGTTTACATCTTACTCTGCATGGATGGTAGCTTCTACACGGGCTATACCAAGGACGTCGATGAACGAATGAAACAGCATGAAAACGGCAAAGGCGCAAGATACACCAAATCTCACAAACCCCAAAAATTGGAGTACGTAGAAGTTTTCGGGACCCGAAGTAGCGCAATGAAGCGAGAACGGGTAATAAAGAAACTGAGTCATCAACAAAAAAGGGATCTCATAAGCTCCAAGATCAAAAAATAAATCTAAGATATAAAAAAACTGATTTTTGGGTTAGATCAATAGTGTTAAAGCTGCCCCCGTAATCACCGGGATTAGTACGTTGTCGTTTATTGGCAATGGCAAAACCTCAATGGTCATGGCAATCGCAGCGCCCGCCAGAGCCAACCATGGCGAAACAAAAAAAGTTCCTGCTAAAAACGCGAAAAAGAACCCGGCCACGGAGCCCTCCCAAGTTTTTCCCTTGTTAAAGGGGAGCGAAGTTGAAATTAATCCTCCGAAAATGGAGGCTGTGCTGTCGCCTAAACAGAACATGGCGATGGCTGCGCCGCCGGGATTACCGTGAGCTTGAGGTGGAAAAAGAATCAACGTCAGAAAGATGCCTATAGCAAAGTAAATGGGAGCCGCAGCGAAACCATAAAGTTCAGATTGGGACGCTGCATGACGGGTAACCGCTGAAACAAGGCGTAATTCGCGTCCTTCTAAACGCCTAAGTTCAGAAACTGTGTAGACAATGGCGATTAGAATGATTAAAGTTGCAACCACTGGAATAGTTATAAATCCAGCGATTACGGGCACAAAAAAACCTGAAGCGTGAATGTCTTCTCTGACAAAATCGTTAATCGAGGGAAAAGACTGTTTATGCTTTTTTCCATCAATAACTGGAATAATGCCTGAAAGTTTACCGTTCACTACTCTGTCAGCTTTAACGCGGATAACGAAGTCAGGGTTGAAACCAATTTTTAGTACTTCAGGAGCGAATATGCAGCGGTTGTTTCGGTCGTCAGCCACAACCACACAATTCTTCAGCTCCAAGTTTTCGGCGCTTAGAATTTTAGATAAAATATTCATTTTCCCATAAGGTTTGATGGCTTCACCATCTATCTTACCCGTCAACTTTCCATCTTGAGTTTCAACATCTATGCCAAAGGCGTATTCTGCGCCCAAACAATCTGCTAATTTTTTAACGATAACCGTTGGCAACCCTGAACTAATCAGAGCAATCTTGCAATTTCTCTCTTTTAGTTGACAAAAAATGCTTCTTAGAGTCGGCGTAGCTGGAATCTTGTCAAAGATACACTCAAAAGTTTCAAGCTCAACACCTTTCAAATTGCTAAAAACACGCCTCAACGCTGATTCCAGCTTTAAAATGCCGGCTTCATATAGAAAACCCAAGAAAAGCATCTTGACAAGCGTAGTTACCCCTAAGGTTTTGCCCAACTCAAAAATGAAACGGTTTTTGGGGATGAGCACTCCTTCAACGTCGAAAACGACAAGTCTGGGCTTTTCAGTTTGAGCCATTTCTATCTTAACTCACGATTTAGCGCTGTTTGCTTAAAGAGTTGGCGGCTGATAAAGATAAAATTATCCTGTCACACTGCATTGGTGCTCTTTATTTTGCAGCTCTAAGGGGCATCCGCCGCCGCAAACCTGCAGTTGGTTGCAGTCTTTGCATTTTTCTTCGACGTATTCTCTTTTGCGAAGTTTTTCCGCTAGGGGGTTGTGCCAAATTTTCTCCCAGGGTTCGGTTAAGATGTTTCCGAGGCTTTCAAAGTAGCTTTGGCAAGGGTATACGTCGCCGTTAGGTCCAACGCAAGCGTTTATCATGGCGGCAGTACAGCTTTTGACGCCTAGTCCAAGCTGGACGGGGTCGAATTGGCAGTACTGGGTGGGTGTGTACCAGAGGAATTTTAAGCCGATGAGGTGGGCTTTGTTTCGGATTTGGGGCAAAAGAATGTTCAGGTCAGCTATGGGAAGGGCGAATTCTTCGCTTGCAGAAGGTGCTTTGCCCGAGTAGATGAGGCTGTTGCAGCCAAACGCATTCACCCCCAACCCTTTGATGTAATCGATGGTTGTTAAGAAGTCAGCAGCGTTGTGCTTGCTTAGCGTGGTGTTGGTGGAAACGTAAATCTTCGACTGTACAGCGTTTTGGATCCCGTTGATGGTTTCTTTCCAGCTGCCCTTCTCTTTGGTCATGGTGTCGTGGATTTGGGGTTTGTGGGATTCCAGGGTTATCTGCACAAAGTCTAAGCCTGATTTCTCAAGCGTAGCCACGTAAGCTTTGTCTTTGAGTCGTCGCCCATTACTTATTAACCCCGTTACAATCCCCTTGTTCTGAGCGTACAATAACAGTTCAGGCAAATCCTCCCGCAACGTAGGTTCACCGCCCGTAAAGGTCAAAATGAAAACTCCGATTTCGCTTAGCTTATCGAGAATACTCTTCCATTGGGCAGTCGTTAGTTCGGGGGTTTCGTGTGGTCCGCCAGCGTAGCAGTGGACACAGTCGTTTTGGCACCTAAACGTCAACGCTAAATCCATGCGTAGGGGCGCTGAATACTGGTAGCTAAAGGGCTCCATTTTTTCGATTTCAAGAAAACTCACCGGATCAATCTTTGCGGTTTGGGCGAGAGTGCTTACTGTGTAAACAAGCTTCTCATAATCAGCTTTCGCGGTTTCAGCACTAACACGGTACATTCCACGAATTTTGTTTATTGCATCTTTTTCGGGTAAGCCCTGCATAAAAAAGTAAGCCAATGCAGTTGCCGAATGGTTAAGGTGCAGAATTTTGTCACCGTTAATCACCATGACGCCTTGTCCACTTGCTTCAACACGTAACTGCAAGGACATCCCCGCGAACTTGTCAGTTCCACGGTAGCTGTATCTTCCGAATGGGATTTTCTTTTTCCTAAGAAAACTCATTTAGTGGCCTCCTCCGCCTGCACAGGCGCAAGCGCATGAAACGCAAGCGCAGGCACAGGCACATGCTGCACACGCGCAGACACATCCCGCTTTTGGGTGTGCGGGGTCATGGGACGCTTTTGGTGGCGCTGGAACTATGGCGTTGGCGAATTTTTCCATGCTGACAACTATGTTGTTTGAAGTTTTTTCCACCGACGTAGCGATGTTGTTGGCGAAGTCTGCGCCTGGAATCTTTGGAGCCGGACCCGACTGTGCTGGAACGTTAACGTTTGGTGAGTATGTTGGGTTTGGATGGTATGTTGTGTAGCCGTACCACCACCAGAACCACAGGGGATTCGGCTGAATGTAGCCGGTCCTGAACACGGTTTCTGTGCGTGTCCGCTGGTTGGGGTCAAGCATAAGCCACAGCAGTTGCTCATCGTAAGCGTTTGCAGCCAAATCAACTGTGCCAGCCTGTTCCACCTGAGTCCATGCTTGAGCGGCAATTTTTCGGTAATAATCCACGGTGTCTTTTCTGCTATAACCCTGCAGCTTCTGTTCCACCATATCACGTAGGAACATAATGGTGTGTGCAAGTTTCTCCTCGTCGAGGCTGCCGTCGGCTTTAAGCGAATTAAGAAAATCGATCTCGTAATACCGCAAGGGATCGTCTTTGGGACCCGTTTTGTTGTCAAACGGCGGTAGCACTTTTAGTTTGAGGGAAGGTTTGGTTTCCTGCGCCCAAACAGCTCTTTTCTGGAGGAGGCTGTATAGGATTTCGGTAACTATCTGTGGAGGTTTCATGTCTAGGAGGTAAGAAGCCTCAACCGCGGTTAAGCCCCGTTTAACGCCTAAGCTCTCCATACCTACTTTGGGCGAAGCATAGCTGCTTTTGCTGAGCGCTTTAATTATCAAGGCCAAAATGACAATTGCAAATAAAACCCCAACAACACCTATAACAATCCCATAAGAGCCCAAGCTGAATCCTCCCCCTCCCGAACTTGGAATATAGTTAGGCAAAAATTTTGCTGGAAAAGAAACACCGACCAAGAACTGCTCGTTGGGTTGTATGACGGGTTTTTCCCAGTAAACCGCCAATTGCCCATTGACGGTGGAGGTGCCGTTGTAGAAGTTCTCGGTAGTCTTCACATCCGCTACAGTGACATCGGGAGGCAGCACAATCTGTATCCGCACATCGCTGATTGACACCTGCGTATCCCATTGGGGAATGAATTGCATCCCGTAGTTGCCGGGGTTCTGGGTGTCGTTGCTTATCATGTCTGCAACGTTGGTTGTAACTGTGAACCAGACCGATTGTCCGGTGGTTAAGGGTTGGTTTAATGTGACGTCAACTCGGTAGTCGCCTCCGCTGCTGGCGTCAACAACTTGAAGAGCATTTCCATATTGGTCTACTGCTTGACCGGGGGTGAAGTCGCTTTTGGGTTGCCCAACATAGAATCCATGCAGGACTCCTGAGGTAACTGTTAGGGTTATGTTGTAGGTTAAGTCGATGGTGCCATCTTGGTTGATGAAGATTTGAGCCCACTGGTGGTCAACCGTGTACGTTAAGTTTTGTGCGTTTACGCTGCTCGCCGCTGAAACAGCAACCGCCAAAATCATCAGTAAGGTAAAAAGAAACGGAATTTTCTTTACCATTTTGGTTCCTCAGTAACCTCAAAAGTTGTGCCGCAGTAGGGGCACTTAACGTATGGGACACCTGAAACAATCTTGATTTGGTCAGCGTTTATAGATCCACCGCAGTTGGGGCATTTAATCTGCGCCGCCTTCATTTGACCCGAAACCTCCAATTGCTGAATAACCGTTTTGGGCTTGCGAGTTATGTAATAGATGCCTACGATTATTGCTAACCCAACGATGAAGAGTATACCACTTGTGGCAAGACGCGCCGTTGTTGCTTGTACGGATGCAGCAAGCGCAAAGATAACTGCAAAAAAGAACAGAATCGCCACAGCAATGGCGCCAAGAATCGTTATTGCTTTCATAATTATGTGTGGTGTAGTGATTCCAGATTTAAACTTAGCTCTCAATACAAATTACAGACAAAAGTTGTGTCAATCTAAACGGTAGAATCTTGCAATATTTATTTAAACTTGGAAGACCAAACATAGCCATTATATCAATTAATATATGCAAGGTGCACAATGAAGTTATCGAGGATGGCATGGCTTGGTTTGGTATGATGACCCCATAATAGTTACTATGGTAGCGTTAGTGGTAATCATTGCCGTGGGAACAGTTGTTTTTGCCATGAGAAGATATGGCGGTAAACCTTCTGCGCCCAAGAAACAGCCGCAGAAACAAAACACATCTTTAGACCCAGCCCCCGAATACGCCAATGTGCCGTTTAAGATTTCTAAGAGCGTCCAAACCACGATGGCATCTGACGCAAAAAACGAATTGCGTATGCTGGATTTAGAACGTGAAATTCTTGGCGACGCCATAAGACGATTATACGAAGCGCACGGTGAAGGAAAAATCACTGAGGCTGAACGAGATAAATTAGCCAGCACTTACAAAGAACGAATGAATTTGATTAAAAACT
Organism: Candidatus Bathyarchaeota archaeon; assembly: GCA_963782525.1. Lineage (GTDB taxonomy): Archaea > Thermoproteota > Bathyarchaeia > Bathyarchaeales > Bathycorpusculaceae > Bathycorpusculum. The sequence continues at coordinate 405,233 of CAWAKC010000001.1, read as the reverse complement.
CGATCACTAAAGACGAAGGCATCGTTGCACTCCATGAGCTTGAGGGCATGCAGGAAGACCTCATGAAACTCTTCAGTGAACGCTTCGGAGAATTAACCAGCAAAGTTGAAGAACTGCGAACACGAATCGACGTGAAACCCATTCGTGAAGTCCCTGTAAAGATGCCGAAAACCCCTATAGACATCGACATAGGCGACGGCGAAGAAGAGGACGCAGAAACCGAAGCGCCAGCAAGCAGCGAAGAAAAAGTCAAGAAGAAACGCAAGCCGCCAGAAGAAAAAACAGGCCCAAAGAATGAATCTGAAAGACGCATCGAAACCATAACCGGCGAAGTTCAAAAGATCTTAGATAAGCTGGGGGATATGGAAAGTGAAGTCTAATCTGGATCCGATTCAGTTGCAGAAGCAAAACGCCGCCCTAGAAGCCGTTAAACACGTCAAAGACGGTTTTATCGTTGGGTTAGGAAGCGGAAGTACAGCGGCATTCGCCATCGAAGCATTGGGCGAACGAATCAAAACTGAAAACCTGCACATCATGGGTATCCCAACTTCTTACCAAGCGTTTCTGCTAGCGGTTGAATGCAAAATCCCCATAACAACCCTCGATGAGCACCCGGTTATCGACGTAACAATCGATGGAGCAGACCAATTAACTCCTGAACTGAATCTCATTAAAGGTGGAGGAGCAGCTCTGGCAAGAGAAAAAATCGTAGCGTCAGCCACCAAACTCAACGTCATCATCGCGGACCAAAACAAAAAAGTCCAGTTGCTGGGCGAAAACAACCAGTTTGTCCCAATAGAAGTCTTGCCCTTTGCCCTTCCAATCGTCAAAGAAACAATCGTTGCCATAGGTGGAAAACCCTTGGTGCGTGAAGGCAAAGGCAAACTGGGCCCAACCATAACCGACAATGGAAACGCAGTCATAGATGCATACTTCGGGGAAATAGTAAATCCAGCCGAACTTGCCGTGAAGGTGAAAATGGTTCCGGGCGTGGTTGAAACAGGCTTCTTCATCGGCTTAACTGATGTCGTCTACCTTGGGACAAGCGGCCCGGTAGAGAAAATTGAAAAGTTGCGAAAGTAACCGCTCGGCAACCAATTTTTAGCAGTTAATGACTTGAAAACAACCAAATAGACTATCATCTTAAGGATGCTACTTCTAAATTCATAAGGAAGTTAAGATAATGAGCCAAAAAAAACACCAATAACACCTAAACATCCACGTTTTATCTATTACGTATATACTCTTATGCTCTTACGCATATGCGCTCATGTTTCAGACGACACGCATAACACGCATATAAGACAACAAATTAACATGGGCTTAGTTCGATAAATTTTAACTATCGCGGACCCCGCGTTGCGAACGCTAGCAAAATCCAAATCTGAGCCTTTTAGTCGCCTTATTGCTTCTTTTAAGGCGTTTTCACACGTCTTTGGAATGTTCAAACCCATCTCATAGGCTAAATTGGTCAATTCAGGGTTCAATTCTATTGTATTTATTTGTGTGGTCACCGTGCAGACCTCATGCACAACATATGTTATTTTGTGAATATAGGTCAGTCTGTGGCTAAAAATTAATACCGCCCAAAAATGTAGACCAATTTGGCGAACTGCCAAGTTTTTTAAAGTTTGTTGAAATAACTGTCTAAATTGCCTTTAACTTGTTTATAGATAACGTCCAGCATTGGGGTATCGTCAAAAACGAAGTCTAATATTGACGAAAACGCCGCAACCATGAGCCACGATTTGTCATCAATCATTACCTCTTTACGGTATTGCCTAAAAGACAAATCCGAAAATGGAGGTGTCGCTTCTTTCTTATTGATTATTTAGACGTGTGCGCAATTCATTTTTTATAGTTCCGATAGGTAAGTTATCTTTGAGCAAGTCTGGGATCGTACCCGTAAATACCATTGATTTGGTGTCTTTGAGGGCTCCATGATCATTTGTTGTTGGGTCAAGCCCAGTACTTGCTTACCGTTTTTAGACTTTGCTCGCCAACAATAAGCGATCGTATTGCTTCAGCATCATAACTAATCAAGCCAGCCATCACCATAGCCGCCTTCTTCACCAAACCCTTAGGCCTCACCCAGCAATTCCTCAAAACGTTAGCTTTAAGATGCCCATTAAACTGCTCAACCACATAACGCTTAGTCTCCAAGAGTCTAGCATGTTTGATTCTTTTGCGTTTTCCCCTTCTAGGATTAGGAGCAATAACAGGCTCAGCTTCAATGCCCTTGGCTGCTCTTTTGTTTGTTTTCGAGTCATAACCCGCATCGGCCAAAACGTATTCTGCTTCCAAATCCTCAATGAGACCGGGAAGAAAAGGCGAGTCATAACGATTACCAGGCGTAACAACTGCTCTCAACGGCAACCCCAGCTGATTTACCGCTGCATGAAGCTTGAAACCTCTGAATTTTCCACGGCTCGTGTGACCCCAGCCCGCTTCCATATCGTAGAGATCCACTAACGGCGTTGAGTCAACAATTAGAATAGTGGTCGGTGTCACTAGTTGAAGCATAGCCGATATCTTCTTAAAAGTTTCTTCAAGAACGTCAAGATAGCGTCTCCACCATCTTCCAACAGTGGTTCTATTGGGTACTTTGAATAAACCAAGTGTTCTAGCAACGTCCGTATGCTTCTTTAGATGTTCAATTACACGTGTGTCGTTCTCTAATCCTTTCAGTCTGGCATAAACGAGAACTCTTAGTGCTCTTAGGCGTCCGTAGCCTGGATTTCCGCGTCTTTTGGGTTCTACAGAAACGATTGCTTTGTTGACGAAAAGCCTGACAACTTCACAGGCTTCCATACTAGAACATAATTGGGAAGCAGCTTAAATTCTGCACACCCCTAGATTATTTTTATAGAGAATTTCTAATCTGGGTTATAAAAGGCATAGAAGTCAATCGTAGGAGCATCTGTAAATACCTTTACTTCAGGTCTTGCATCCAATAATATAACAAATAGATTTGCACCCCCAAAAAGAGGCAACTCTTCACTTATTTCTTCGAAGTTTGAATGAACTATTTGGCTATATGCTTCTGGCAAGCAATCAAAAAATATTGAAAGGTTTTTTTGAAGAGCCTCTATCGATAAAGAATTCCATACCCAGTTTGCCATATGGTCAAATCTTGAGAAGTCTTTTGGCAAGTAAGGTCTTTTAACTTCGTTTGTACCTCGAAGTCGCAAGGAGGCGATGGATTCATAAAAGAGTTTGAAAGAAAGGTCTCTGTTTCCAATTGGCAAGAATGATAGTGGTGCTTTCTTTGCAATATCCTCTTTTGTTTTTTCAGCTAATGTTTCACGTTCTTTTGGCATAATGCTTGCAAGAATAAGTGAAGGGTCAAAAAATGACCGCCCAAAAAGAGCGTGCGCTGGAGAAATGACACCATTTCTTTTTGTTTCAACCATGAAGTTTATTGACTCAATTGTCCAGAAGGGTAAAAACTCGTAGAACCCTTTCTCGATTTCTAAAAGCTCATAACAATCTTTTTTCTCTAGACCCATTTGAATATGGAAACTATAGATAAAGGCAAAGACAAATTCCCGAACAAGAAATTCACTGGACGCATGCTTTAATAACTTTCCTTGTAGTAGTTCGTTCATTCTATTTTGGATTTGGTCTCTTGCAAGTTTCTTTGGATGAACTCTAACAGGATTCTCTTTTGAATAAACATAACTTGTATAGCCAATTTCGGTCATCTCGTCCTTTAATTTATTATCAATTTCTTTGATTAGGACATCATTTCTTCCGAATGGAATAGAGTACAAGCTGAAACTGACACTATCATCGGTATATCCGTTATAGGCAAGTCCTGTTTTCCACGAATTTGGATAAAGCGTTTTTTTGATTATAGAAAATTTGCCATCAAGAAGACTGTTAAATTCATCAAGAAATTTCTGAATCTCGCCGAACTCTTTTTTCTCAAGACCAACAATTGGATTCGAACGTGTTTGAAGTAACTCATATTTTTCATTGACAGCCTTCAATTCAATATAAGAATCTACGATGTTCTAACATTGACTCAAGTAAGTCGTACTAACTCCATCAATAATATTTGCAGGTGAGAAGTCAATTGTAATAGTTGCTTGTGCAAGTTTCTCAATTGGTGTTTTGAGGATTTTGCCACTGATATGGAACCAAAATGCTTGCTTGTTTTTGGTATTTACCCCAATTAAAATGACAGGGTTGCATGTTGCTCTCTCACTATATGCGAATAATGAAGTGGAATTTGTAGCTTAGTTGAATCATCGGGAAGTTTTTTGATTTGCGCTTCAAGTTTGCCACATGGGCTTCCGCCATTATCCACTAACTCCATATAACCATCGATATTCGGAATTTTGTCACGTTCTTTGATATCTAACTTAACTTTTGAATGTTCTACAAGGACTTTGAAAATATCTACAGAATCGGTTTCTTTCGTGTCAGTTGGAGAATATGGTGCAGGCTTAATTGCTGAATTTTGAGACATCTACGTTCCTTTTAGCAGTTAAGCACTTGGCTAATCTGTAGATATAAGATTTTAGGCACAATTTAGCTGGAGTACGTTATTGAGAGTTAAACGCAGTCCAAATGGACTCTTAGCGGGCGCTAAGAATTAATTCTTAATAGTTTGAGGCAAACGTATGGTGAATGTTGTTCCTTTGCCTTCTTCGCTCTCAAAACTCACTGTGCCACCCAGCGATTCAGTCATGCGCTTAACCACTGGCAAACCGAAACCTTGCCCTTTTGATTTTGTTGTAAACATTGGTGTGAACATTTTGCTCTGGATAGCTTTAGGAATGCCCATACCTGTATCTTTAACTGTTATTACAAAATCGTTTGCTTCTTTGTAGACATGAATTGTTAGTTTACCCCCATTTGGCATCGCTTGAACAGAATTAGTAACTAAATTGTAAAGAATACGATTGAGGTAATCAGCGTCAGCAACTAATGTCTTAGCATCGTCTTCAACCGCAACGTTTACTCTAATATTTTTTGGTAAACCGTTTTTACTTAGCAACTTTTCGATAACTAGTTTTAAGTCAGCTTCTCCTGGATTAGGATTGAGAGGTCTGGCGTAGTCTTGCAGGTCCTGTACGATTTTGTTAATGTAATCAACGTTCTTTTCAATCTCTTGCAGGCTTTCTAATGCACTCTTTTTCTCTTCACTTTCCGGAATCGAAGCCAAATCTGTCTTGGCTAAGTACACATCACTAGTAATCGCTTGCAAAGGATTACGTATGTCATGCCCAACCATACCCGCAGTAGCGCCTATGGCAGCTAAGCGTTCGGAATCTTTTAATTTCTTTTCTGCTTCCTTAGCCTCTTCCTCTGCCTTCTTTTGTTCAGTAATATCTCTTGCAGCCGCAAAAACACCCTGAATTTCGCCTGCATTATTTCTGTAAACTGTAGCATTATACAATACTTCAGTGACTTTTCCAGATTTACCCTTAATCGCTAACGGATAATCTCTCACAAAACCCTGCGCGAAAACTCGCTTATACCCAACCTTAGCTTTTTCAGGTTCAGTAAAGTACTCCGAGAAGTCGCTTCCAATTAACTGCTTTTTAGAGCAACCTGTGACTTGTTCAGTGGCTTTGTTCACGTCAGTAATTTTGCCATTGGCGCTGATGGTAACTAGCGGGTCAAGACTTGCCTCAATGAGATTTCTAGAATATAACGAGCTAAGTTCAAGTTTCTTAGTTCGCTCTTGAACAAGCCGTTCAAGATTTGCTGAGTATTCCTTTAGTTTAGCCTGTGCTTCGTAGAGCACTCTTTCTGTATCTCGCATTTTTGTCGAATCGAAGTAATAACAAATCACACCGTACTGCCCCTCTGGAAGCCGAATGCGTTGGAGCTCCCACTCGTAAGATTCAACGATTTCAACGTCATGACGTGGATTAATAAATTGAGGCGAATAATATGGTTCACCAGTTTCGAGAGTATGACGGAAATGGGAGATAATTTCTGAAGCGGTTGCCTCAGGCCAGAGAATATGCATAGCCTCAGAAAAGTCACGTCCGATTAGCGGTCGCACATTGCGGAAGGCTCCATTCTGTGAACCTTTGTTCATATGCGCTATACGGAACTCAGAATTGATAACATAAATACCAAAAGGAGCTCGCTCAATCAGTTCAAGAAACGTTTTCATGCTCTGATTTACTTTTTCTTCAGCTTTCTTGCGCTCAGTTACGTCGTTAAAAAGTACGCCAACTTCTTTTTTACCAAATGGGAAATAATATGCACTATAATATCTGTCAGTGTCTTGATGGTAATCTTCAAGCCTTGTAGGCAGTCCAGTTTTAATCACTTTCTCAAAAACTTCAATCCACATACCTTCAATCTTTGGAAAAATCTCTTTCACTGTTTTCCCTACAACATCCTTCGCTTTAAGACCTGTCTGCTTTTCATAAGTATCGTTCACTTCCAGATACCGCAAATCATAAACAGCCTTATTTTCGTCAAAAATCAATTCCATTAATTCGAACCCTTCACCAATACTGCTAAAAAGCGTACGATAATGAGCCTCTCTGAGCCTTAATGCTTCTTCAGCTTTCTTGCGTTCAGTAACATCAACAAGCGTACCAAAAGTAAGGTCTTGACCGTTAAGATTAATTATTTCTGCAAAACCCAACGCCTTAAGCGGTTTGCCAGATTTTGTCTTCAAATCTACCTCAAAATCTGAAACACGCCCATTTTTAAAAGCAGCCAAATATGCTGCTCTTCCGTCAGGCTTTGCGTAGATTTTTAGTTCATTCGCTGTATGACCAATTACTTCACTTCGTGTATACTCAAACATTTTCAGAAAAGTGTCGTTTACATCAACGTACGTTCCATCACTAAGACGAGTCATAATCACAGCAAATGGACTTAAATTAAATGCTTTAGAAAAGCGCTCCTCACTTAAACGCAATGCGTCTTCAGCTTTTTTACGCTCAGTTATGTCTCGTATCGCCGTTATAATTCCGGTAGTTTTGCCTTCTGTATCTCTTGTTGTGGATGCGCTAAATTCTGTTATAATAAATGTGCCGTCTTTGCGTCGATAACTTGCCTGACCCTTCCATTTACCTGTGCTGATTAGTTTTCCTATCTCTTCTTGAGTTGAAGCTTCATCGATTTTTGTTTGAAGTAAAAGTTTGCTATTCTTGCCAATAACCTCTGAAGCTTTATAACCGAAAAGTTCCTCAGCGCCTTTGTTCCAGTAGAGGATAGTTTCCTTTTCGTCTAAACCCAAAACAGCTTCATGAACCTTTGAAAGTAAAATAGCTTGATATGATAGGTCAAGTTCTTCTTGGGCTTTCTTTCGTTTGGCAATCGCTTGCGCACTACCATTTTCTTCATTTGTAGACAAAGAAGCACCGCAATTCTCAAGAGGTCTTATGTACCCTTCGATGACCAAGAAATAAAAGACTTTCCTTTAAAAATAAGTTAAGACGCTAACAAGTTGATTTTTAATGATTATGCAGTTTCAAAAAATTGGAACGTATAAAGCATATTAAGATTTTATTAGACTATCAATTTCAAAAAAGTATAAAGGAATCAATGTCTCGCTTATCAAAAGCATCAATATCCGAATTTTTCGCACTTTTAGCATCGCTACTCGCTTGAGAACGAGCAAAATTTCTCCGTAAATAGCTAAAAGCTCTTGAAATGATGGTTTAACGCTAAAACCGCTGATAGAACAAGCCTGTTTAATTCGTGCGTCAACCGCGTTAGATACCCGGAGAACAACAAGACAATTTTGGATTTAACAAAAAAATAATGGAACAGGTTTTAGGATACTAAACTAATGTTAGGGCCCATAATATTCTGTATTTTAGTTTTGACTTAAAATTTAAATTCTCAGTCTTGATGTAAGTCATTTACTCGACAAATTTTTCCAATTCAAATACACCTAATTTTGATTTACAGCAAAAATATTTAACGCGATCTCTAAACCTTTTGAGTATACTATGTGATGATAGAACTTGTATAGCATTATTCTTCTCGTCCTTCTTTAATGAAGTACGCTTTATTCTAGTTATAGTATGCGCTATCCAATGATTTGATTTTTTATGAACTTCTTAGGACTATCATTGTGTTGGTTTTCATGATGCCTTCGACTCGCCGGATTTTTTCGATGCATTCGTTGACTTCTGTGACGTTCATGCCACTTATGACTGCTACTATGTCGTATTCGCCTGTGACTTCGTAGACGGTTTCGACGTTGGGGATGGCTTGGATTTTTTTTGAGACTTCTTGAGTTGGGTATGCTGGGTTGGTGGCGAGCAGTGTTATTGCTTGGGCGCCTTCTGCCACGCCGACTTTAACGGTGAATTTTTTGATGATGTTTTCGTCGGTTAATGTTTTGATTCTTTTGCGGACTGCGCCTTCGGATAGGTCTACTTTGGAGCCGATGTCGCCGTAGCCTGCTCTTGCGTCGTCTTTGAGGATTTTGATGATTTGCCTGTCTTTTTCGTCCATTTTTTCAGCCGAGTTTCTAATGGCGTAGAAAAATTTAACGTTTTCCATTATTTTTTTTAATGGACAATGCGGATTCCGTTGTATCAGTATCATTCTGTTACGTTTTTATAGGTGTTATGGACGAAAAAAAGTTGCATCAATTGGAACATTAAAAGTCCAAGTTGTAACAAATTAGTCGCAATGTTTAAAAAGATAGCCGAATTTATCAGAAAGACATTTCCAAAAAAATAAAAAGTGACGAATAAGAAATGATTAAACCCATAAACTCAAATCAATCGAACGTAAAAGCAAAATGCCCAGACTGCGACGCAGAGCTTGACGTACCCGCAGACACCGAAAAAGGCGAAATCGTAAGCTGCCCAGGCTGCGGACTCGAACTTGAAGTTAAGCAGATTAACTGTGGCTGCGTTGACCTTCAAGAGTTGACAATTGAAGGGGAAGACTGGGGCGAATAAACAGTATCTTCCAACAAAGTCATGTTTTCTTACGTTAAATCACCTTTTTAAGGAATTATTTTCTGATGGATGTTGAGAGCGTTGAGCATTGCACTTTTGTATGAACGCTCGGAAAACGACGAAAACGGCATAAAACTCACCGCTCAGCAACTTGGTATAGAATTAACATTTATTCCTTTTCGAAAAATTGTATTAGCGATCTCCAAGGATGGTTTTAGTGCTAAAACTAAGGGCAAAGACTATACGGGCATTATCGAGAATACCAAAGTTGTTCTTAATCGTGCCCAAAGTAAAAACCGGCGTCTCCAAGCCTCATACTACATGGAGATGCTAGGCAAAAAAACCCTCAACACCTCCCAAGTTGAATTTGTCTGCTACAGCAAACTCCGCACCCTATTGAACTTACACAGAGAAGGCATCCCAATTCCAAAAACCGTCTTCGTTCCATGCGACTCGACGGATATGCTCAAGAATGGAAAAGAAATCCACAACGAAAAAGACATCGCCGATCTCTTCGAGCAAGATATCCCACTCGAGGAAGGCATAGTCATCAAAGCAGATGCCGGTACTCACGGAAAAATGATTATGCTCTCTCAAAACAGGGAGGAACTAGAAGCCAGCATCAAAGAGACAAAGCCATCCATAATCAACCCAATCGGCGTTGTTGCTCAGGAACTTGTACAGAAGTGGTTTTACGACTTACGCATAATCGTTTCCAAAGAAAAAAGCAAACAGCCCGTTTGCTACCACACCTCAATGGCACGTGCGGGCTTCAAAGATTTTCGCACCAACACATTCCTTGGCAACTTAGTTTTTCACGCTAAACTGCCTTTGAGTATTCAGGAGTTGGCGGTAAAATGCGGCGAAACCCTTGGCAAAGGCAGCGATGCATGGATTTTCGCGTTGGATGCAATGGTAAATGTTAAAGAAAACAAGAATGCCGACGACTCTTATTTGAAGGGTGAGTTGGATAAGGCTGCTCAAGCGTTCGTTCCAGTCCAGAAAGTTAAGGCAGACGAAACCCGCCTAACCCAATTTGAAGCGTGGACCGGCAAACTCGAAAAAGCTTTTGAAGGATACAAGAACACAGAAGCATACGAAAACATAAAAAATATAATTGAAGAAAGCTTAGAAAAAAACCAGAGCGCCCTGGTGTTTCATGAGTCGAACTCTTGCCCAGAATTCTGGGAGAACACAAGACTCGCAACTGGCTTAAACGTGGCAATTCCCCTGCTCAAGGCTGCAGAAAGTCTAATTGACCATTAATCAAATCATAAAGAGGAAAAAAGAATGAGAATTGGAATAATCGGTGGTTCAGGATACGTTGGCAGTGAACTGTTGAGACTGCTGCTTATGCACCCAGAGGTGGAGGTAACAATGGTTACTTCACGGCAGAGCGCAGGAGAATACATCTTCAACGTACACCCAAACCTGAGAGGCTTAACTCAGCTAAAATTTGTTCCCCAAGACATGGCTGAACTCCAGAAGGACTGCGACTTAGTCTTCACAGCTACACCACACGGTGGCTCAGTTAACCTTGTCCCCAAGCTTTTGGAGGTAGGCTTGAAAGTAATCGACATGAGCGCGGATTTTCGCCTCAAAAACCCCGCTGACTACGACTCCTACTACGGCTGGAAACATGCACACCCAGAAATGCTCAAAGATGCCGCCTACGGTTTGCCAGAACTCCATCGGGAAGAAATCAAAAAAGCCAAACTCGTGGCTTGCCCCGGCTGCATGGCAACATCAGCAATCCTCGGCTTAGCTCCCATAGTGAAAGCAGGCTTAATTGATAACAACAAAATCATCGTTGACCTCAAAGTCGGTTCTTCAGGCGGCGGTAGCAAACCAACTCCGGCTTCACATCACCCTGAACGCTTTAGCGGCGTCCGTCCCTACCAAGTCACAGGGCACCGGCACACAGCAGAGGTCGAACAAGAACTCACCGCGCTCGCTAGTGAACCAGTCAAAATCGGCTTCACACCACACGCCGTCAACATGGTACGCGGCATCCTCGCAACCATCTATGCATTCCCCAAGCAACCCATCACCAGCAAAGACCTCTGGAAAGCTCTCCGCGGCATGTACGGCACCGAACCTTTCGTGCGCTTAGTTAAGTATCAGAAGGGACCATATCAGCTGCCTGACCCCAAGATTGTCATGGGCACAAACTTCTGTGATGTCGGCTTCGAAATAGACGAACACGCTAACCGCCTAATAATGTTCTCAGCTATCGACAATATGACTAAAGGAGCTGCAGGACAAGGTGTCCAATGCCTTAACCTACTTATGGGAATTGACGAAACCACAGGCCTTAAGAGCACTGGGTTCCATCCAGCGTGATCTGCTATGTTGCTTGTTATTAAGATGGGTGGAAGCATCCTAAAAGAAGGCGCATCCACAGATCTAATTGCTGACCTAAAAGACGTTGCAAGAACAAACAAAATCATTCTGGTCCACGGTGGAGGCGTCGAAGTCACCGAAATCGCCTCAAAACTCGGAAAAGAACAAAAATTCATCATCTCACCCGAAGGATTCCGCAGCCGCTACACCGACAAAGAAACCATTGAAATCTACACTATGGTTATGGCAGGTAAAATCAACAAACAAATAGTGTTAGCCCTTCAAAGCCAAGGAATCCCAGCTGTTGGTTTGAGTGGACTTGACGCTGGAATATTGAAAGCTGAACGAAAAACCAAGCTGATTGCAGTGGATGAACGCGGCAGAAAGAAGGTTATGGATGGCGGCTATACGGGCAAAATTACTCAAGTCAACACTGAACTGCTAAACCTGTTGCTTGGGAACGGTTACATGCCAATCGTGACACCTATAGCTTTGAGCCAGGATTTTGAGCCCCTCAACGTTGATGGCGACCGAACAGCAGCCATCCTAGCAGGCGCACTCAAAGCAGACAAACTTATTCTGTTAACTGATGTTGAAGGTTTGATGCTTAAGGGCGAGCGTGTTCCAAAAATTGCAGCTACTGAGGTTAAAGAAGTGCTCTCTAAAATTGGCGGTGGCATGAGCACAAAAGTCCACGCAGGACTAGAAGCTCTAAACCAGGGAGTCAAAGAAGTCCTTGTAACCTCAGGCACCGCAAAACAGCCAATTACTTCAGCACTAAATCATCAGGTTGGAACTGTGATAACCAGTGAATGACAAAGAAATAATGGATATTGAAAATCGATACTTAGCGAATGTTTTCTCTAAAAAACCAGTTGTCATTACACGTGGCAGGGGCGCACTTCTATGGGATATTAACGACAGAGAATACGTAGATTGCGCAAGCAGCTACGGCGTTGCAGCTCTGGGTCACTGTCACCCGAAGATTGTGGCAGCAGTAAAAGCTCAAGTGGAACAACTCATCACATGCCACAGCTGCTATTACAACGATAAACGCGCCGAATTCATAGAAAAACTAGTTAAAATAATTCCCAAGGGATTGGACAAAGCGTTCCTTTCAAACAGTGGTGCTGAATCCGTCGAATGCGCCATAAAACTCGCTCGCAAATACAAGGGTAAACCAGAAATCATTGCGTTGATGGGGGCTTTTCACGGCAAAACAATGGGCGCCCTGTCAGCGACATGGGATAAAAAGTATCGCGAACCCTTCATGCCACTAATTCCAGAAGTCAAACATGTTGCCCCAGATAACGCAGACAAAATCCGCGAAGCCATAACCGACAAAACCGCCGCAGTCTTAATGGAGCCAATTCGTGGAGAAGGAGGTATCCGAGTTCCACCAGACGGTTACTTGCAAGCTGTTCGGGAAATCTGCAATGAAAAAGGTGTTCTGTTAATTTTTGATGAAGTGCAAACCAGCTTTGGACGTACCGGAAAACTGTTCGGTTGCCAAAACTGGGGTGTCACGCCAGATATTATGTGCTTAGCCAAGCCGTTTGCTGGTGGATTGCCCATCGGGATAACAGTTGCTAAGGAAAACATCATGTCCTCGCTCAAAGTCGGAGAACACTCAACTACTTTCAGCGGAAGCCCGCTGGTTTGCGCGGCAGGATGCGCTGCAATCGACGCTCTCTTGGACGAGAAACTTGCCGATAGAGCAGCTGTTAACGGCAAATACTTCAAGTCGCAACTGGAAGCTTTGCAGGCGAAGCATAAAATCATCAAGGAAGTCCGTGGCTTAGGCTTGATGCTGGGTATGGAGCTACGATACGACGTTCACAACATACTCCTAAAAGCACAGGAAAAGGGACTTTTGGTGTTGGATGCTGGCAGAACCGTAGTTCGTTTACTGCCGCCGCTCGTAATCGAGAAAGCACAAATTGACAAAGCCATAGCCGTTTTAGATTCTGTATTGGAGGAAGAAGAGAATGAGCGAGCAAGCAGTACGGTTCCTAACTAACCTCTTAGGGATCTACAGCCCATCGGGCAAAGAAGAGGACGCGGCTAACTTCTTAGAAATGGAAATGAACAAGATGGGTTTTGAAGTTGGCAAAGACGCTATCGGAAACGTAATCGGTGTCGTCGGCGAAGGCGAACCAGTCATCCTATTATGCGGTCACATGGACACCGTGGTTGGGCATCTGCCGCTCCGAATCGAGGAAGGGAAAATCTACGCCCGAGGCGCGGTGGATGCGAAGGGTCCGCTTGCCGCAATGGTTATGGCTGCTTTGGCTGCCGGTACAGAGCCCACGTTTAAGGGCAAAATCTTAGTTGCCGCAGTCGTTGAGGAAGAAGCCACCAGCCGAGGCGTCAAACACCTAATCACACAGGGCATCAAAGCTGACTACGCCATTTTCGGTGAACCCAGCGGTGTAGAAAACGTAACAATAGGGTACAAAGGTCAAATCCAACTAAAAATTGTCCTCAAAACGGAGACTGGACATGCTTCTACTCCTTGGCTTTACGATAATTCTTTGGAGAAATCCATTGAGCTTTGGGAACAAATCAAAAATGCGTCCTCATACCCCTCGCTGGATCCATCAGCAAGCCCATACAATGCCGTCACAGCCTGCTTAGTTAGACTTGTGGGTGGCAGAGCAACCTCAGTGGTTCCCTTTGAAGCAGAAATGAACATAGACGTTCGAGTGCCCATCCAGTTCTCTACAACTCAGGTGTTTGAACAGATACAAAAAATAATAACAAAGTATCAAACAGCTAACCAAAAGGTTTCTGTGAAGTCAACAGTTCTTGACACTGTGGAGCCGTTTGAAGTAAACAAATCCTCGCCGCTAGTTCATGTACTCTCATCTTCAGTAAGGAAAGTACTAAACAAACCTGCAACGCTTTTGCACAAAACAGGGACTGGTGACATGAACATCCTCGGAAAAGCCATGAACCTTCCCATAGTAACGTATGGACCAGGCGACTCACACCTCGACCACACCCTAGACGAACACATAGACGTCAAAGAATACTTAGATTCAATTGTAGTCTACAAAGAGGCACTTCTCAAACTATCAGAATTGCACAACAACAAAAACGACGCCCAAAAAACAACTTAAGCCATAATGGTCATACCCCGTTTTTTAGAGCGATGGGGTTACACATAATTTATTTCCAATCAATATTTATACAGCATTCTTCAATCTCAAAACCGGGGTATTTGATTTGAAAGAATTTGAATTAACAATTCCGCAACAATACATTGAGTTCATTAACAAAGAGATTAAAAAACCAAAACGACCAAACACCGAACTATTGGAACTTTGGCTCGAACATGAACTAAACATAGAAAACGAAGGTACCTACGGGAACTCGCCAACAGACGAAAGTCACGTAACTGCGAAAGTCCTTCCGAATGGAAACTATAAGGTCTCAATTTCCGACGTGTGCTTCAGCATGATTGTTTCGCACGTGCAGCCAGAGCCACATAGCCACAAAATGGGCAACGAAGACTTATTCCATTGTTGGCTAGACATCAAAACAAACAAAGTGCAAGCTACGGAACACATCAAAGTCAAAGAAACAACCTAAAAAACTAAGACTCAGAATTTAAACCCAAATCTATTTTCTTTTCCTATAAAAAAGCTGAATGCTTAGGGAAAACATTGGGCAGTAAATGCTTTAAAAACATTTTTTTGCACATTTTCATGTTCAAGACAATCGAACAAAAACCAAAGGCAAACAACCAAAAATGCTGCCTCACAGTTGACATTGCCTATAAGCAGGGTGCTCTCTATGTGTGGCTTCCCGAGGTTGAGAAGATGTTTGCCCAAATTGTAATGGATTGTCAAACCCAAAAAGAAAATGTAAGTTGTGAGTATTGTATCGTAAAAGAAAACTGTCATCTCCGGTTGAAGTTAGATAGAAAAACAGAAACTGTGGAAATGGCTGTTTCGTCAAGTATGTTGGTTCCTCTTCTGCTGGTGAGAGTGTAATCTTAGCAGTCGGGTTCTTTGGTAATGCCTTTAAACGTAGGCTACGGTAAATACAATAATTATGGTTAGTTTAAGCTGAGAGCGTTTACTAAAGAGAGGTGGACAACGGTTGAGCAAGGATGACTTAGATTTAGAGCATTTATACAAAAAGAAGCGAAGCAAGGATTCGTTAACTGCTTCTGGAATAGCAGAGTACATCCGATTCAACTGCTGCCCCCGATTCTTTAAACTAAGACTCCAAGACGATGACGAGACAGAAAGCCCCAAATACCCCACATTCAAGCCCATCAGCCCCCTTCTCTACGGTGTTGGAAAGGCTCTTGAAGAGAAAAAAGTCGCTGAACTCAAGGAAAAATCAGCCGATTACCATGATTTTAATAATTATTCTGAAAACGAGCAGGCTTCGTTTAACAATTTGCGAAGAATAATTGAGGAACAGATTTCTTCAAAAGAAACTGCTGCTGGTAAGCCTGTTTTGCTTTATCAGGTTCCAATGCTGGGAAAGATTGGAGTTTGGAAAATCAAGGGCATTGCCGACTTGATTGCTATTTGGCGTTGTAAAGACGAAAAATTGAAAGTGAGAATTTTCGAGCTAAAATCTTCTTGGCTGGAGCAAACTGCTCACCGAATACAAGTAGCCATCTACGTTCTGCTCCTGTCAAAAGAATTAAAGAATCTGTTGCCTAAAATCGAGTTAGAAGGTGGAGTAATTAATCGGGAAACGAATTTGGAAAATCTAACTCCAGAAACTCTCCCAAAATTCAAGTTAAGCCCATTAATTCAAGATGTTGAACGTCTACTTGCTGAAAACGGTGAGTTAAACCGAATTCACAAGACTCCTCTTCCCGAGGTTGAGTATCAGCTAGGCTCAAGATGTGATAACTGCGGGTTTAACGAGTATTGTATTGTTTGTTCTGTTGAAAACGAAAGTATTGCGTTACTTAATTTGAGTAGGGGTGAGCAGAGAGCTCTTGGGCACTATGGAGTTAAACGGTTAGAGGACCTTGCAAGGTTGAAGGTTGTTTTGGAATCTAGTGATTTGCGTCCCTACGATTTCAAAAGTATTCGCGCTTTAGATGCTGAGAAGGTGCGTTTGTTAGCTATCGACCGAGTCGTCGGAGCCAAGTTAGACTGGCTGGTTCAGCGGGCCCAATATATGCTTGGTGGAATCCGACCCAGCAGCCCCTATGCCAGCAAAAGCAAGTATATGCCCTGGTTAACAGGAACAGGTTACGGCGGCCTTCCCGAAGATAGCCCATTAAACGGTGTGGACTCAGCGCTTTTGTTCAGCCCAGACAGTATGATTCGCGTTTACCTCTTCGTTGAACGTGACTACATGCTTGATATTATTTCGATGATTAGTGCAAGGGTGAGCTGTTCACGCTTCAAAGGCGACCCGTTAAAAGTTTCGCATGTAATTGGCAGTCTTCCCGACGATCGAAAAGAATGCTTGGATGAGGAAAAAAAGCTGCTGGAAACCTTCTTCCAAGGCCTAACTGCCGCTATCACAAAAGTCGCCACTGAAGTAGGCAACCCTGACGAAGTCCCGATTCACCTTTACTTCTTCAGTAGAGGGGAACGAGACGTACTTATGGAAGCAGTTCGTCGCCAACCTACTTTGCTAGGCGCTATGGCAATTAGAGATCTTTTGGGTCTAAGACAGGCTATCGATCAACCCATGTTTTCGATCCTTCAAGACGAAGTAGTGCATCGAAAGGCGCTAAAGTATCATAGCACTGGGCTTTTGCCAATTCTTGAGCAATCGATCTTTTTTGAAAATAAAGCGTGGTTGGCAACGCGTAAAGATGGCTCATCGGTTGATTTACGTTTAGTTTTCCGCGATGGGCTGTTTAATTATTCGCTTCCCTTCAAAAGAAACCCTGATGGCTTAATCCATTTTCTTGACAATGGATACGGACACATAGATGGCTATTACCCAGCTCGGGCTCGGTTTGGCAACCAAATCCCCATAGAGTATTTGTGGGCTGCCAAAAATCGTTTAGACAATTATCCAACAAAAGTTCTGCTCGAGAAGCACAAGTGGTGCGACTATGTACAGAAAAAAAGGAGAATCACTGACGAAGAACTGAACCTCATGGGATTAAAACTCTGTATGGCTCTCGAGTACATTGAGCGGTCGCTGACTATTCGCAACAGACGTTTGGGTAAGAAACCGATTGCGGTTCCTACTATAGCAACTTTTTCGTTGGGTGCTTCGACACTTGAGCGTGGCTGCAGAGAATTTTTGGATTTAGAATATTTTTCAAAGCGCCAAGAAATGTACCAACATTATGCTTTGCTTCCTTACCAGCGAGTGGCTTCGGGCAGGTCGCTGATTTTTGAGTGCACAGGCGTTGCTGAGTCAGAGAAGGATTTTGTGGTTCGGGGCAAACTGTTCTTCGAAGGTATTGGTTTGCCGAAGGCTGATTGTGTTGCTAATGCTTGCAGGGTTAAAGGTGCGGATGGGTCTAGTTCAGGCGATTGGATGGTTGTAACTGAACTGAGGCGCAATGAGCA
Source organism: Candidatus Bathyarchaeota archaeon (assembly GCA_963782525.1). Lineage (GTDB taxonomy): Archaea > Thermoproteota > Bathyarchaeia > Bathyarchaeales > Bathycorpusculaceae > Bathycorpusculum. Next base: position 387,472 of record CAWAKC010000001.1, on the reverse strand, counting down.
GGGGCAATTTGAGGAAGCCCAAAAACGCTCGCCTGCCGAAGTTGAAAAGTCAGCCCGAGCAATCGTGGAAAAAGTGGATGTTCGAAAGAGCGAAATAATTATCAACGTAGTTACCTGGCCCAGTGGCAAAAAAGGCAGAAAATACAGTGCTTGGCACAACCTTCCAACAACTGACCCCGAGAAAGCTAAGAGCAAATATATGCAACTTTTCGAAGTTGGCAGAATCTACATTTTAGATGAGTTGGCGGATGACATTATTTCTGATCGGGCAGCTAAATGCCTTGATTATGCCGGCAACAATGTGCTCTACGGTTTGTTGTCGGGCTTTTTAGCGGGTAAATCTGAGACTTCTTCACATGCGGCTTTGCCTCGGGATTCAGCTTTACCGTTTTTGCGTTGGGTTGCAGCTAGACGCTTTTCTCCTAAAGCGGAGCAGCAGCGGTTTATCGAGCGGGTTTTCGGTAAGGAGCAGATTGTTATGTTGCAGGGTCCGCCTGGAACTGGGAAAACTGAGACTTTACAGCTGACGGTTTTAGCACACGTCGCCGCTCACAGAGCACATGGCAGGTGCAGGGTTTTGATGGTTGCTCCAACCCATAAAGCCATCCAAGAATTCGTTAGCAAACTCGCCAAGTGTTGGCGGGAATACTGCACAGGCGGCGGCAACGACCTAAAAGACCTGATGATTTATCGGGTACTGAGTAGTGCCACCTCAACGGCTAAACCCCTTGAAGGTGTCACCTACGTCAACTACAATGAGGACGAAGAGACAGTTGCAGAATTAACTGATTGTTTAATGAACCAGTCAACGTTAACTCCATCAGCTTCGGAGTCAGAACCCCTGATTTTATGTCTCACGCCTCCAGGATTGTATGGGCTAATGAAGAAAATCGGCGATTCCGAGCCGCCATGGGGTGAGGGCTTCTTCGATTTGCTCGTAGTTGACGAGGCAAGCATGATGCGTCTGCCCGAACTGATACTTTCAGGCTCATTTCTCACCAAGAACAGCCAGATTCTCGTGGCAGGAGACCACCGGCAGTTGCCGCCTATTCAAGCGCATAACTGGGAAAAAGAAGACCGCCGAACGCTCGAGGAAATGGCGTCTTTTCTTTCAGCGATGGATTTTCTGCGGTTGCTGCGAAATGAAGACCTTGGAGTGGAACGCTTAAAACGCAAATCCGAGTTGGCTATTTCCGCTGACCAATTGCCCGCTGAACGTTTATGTGAAAGCCACAGGTGCCACTCGGTCGTGGCCGAGTTTTTGCGGGAATGGGTATATGAAAAGGACAAGATTGATTTCCGCTCCGACCAAAAACAAACGTTGCCAGCTTCGGAACCTAAGACGGATGGGTTAGGCGTTGTTTTGGAGCCTGAGAACGTGTTTGTGTTGATCGTTCATGATGAAGCGGAGAGTTTTCAATCCAACCTCGTTGAGGCTTCGATTGTGGAGGCGTTGGTTCGCAGCGTAAAAGGCGACGGCGTGGGAGTGATTACACCGCATAACGCACAGAAGGGTTTGCTCAAAAACATGCTCTCAGATGGATGCGAAAACGCTAGAATCGATACTGTCGAGCGTTACCAAGGCGGCGAAGCAGACTTCATCATTATCTCAACCACAGTCAGCGACCCCGACTACGTCCGAAGCGAAAGCGACTTCCTACTCAACTTAAACAGAATCAACGTAGCCATCTCACGTATGAAGAAAAAACTCGTCATCATCGCAAGCAGATCAATCTTCGAGTTCATGCCCCAAGACGCCAAAGACTACGACAAGGCGCTGTTATGGCGAGGGATTTCGCAGACCGTTGGCTTCACCGCTGACTCAACAGCGCAATGGACCGGGAATCTGCCTGAATTCCTTGGGAAAGACACAGTCCCAGTGAAGGTTGAAATATATGTTAAATCTGACAAATCAAAAGCGCAATAAATTATCCACCGCATTGCTGTGACATGGTTTTCTTTGCTAAATCCAGTAGAGGCAATAAATCAAAGTATCAACTTTTATGTCCCAAATTCTGTTAATGAGGCATATTTGTCATTCAATTCTTTGTTAGTTTTTATTAAGATAAACCGATTTTTGGTTTTAAAAAAAAGGTGTATGGATCCCTTGCTATAAGGGATTGAGGGTCGTTTGAGGTTTTATTGCTAACTGAAGTCTAATTTTTTTTGTCATCTCCTTGTTTGGTTTAGGCGTGGTTAGCTATTTCTTTGATGAATTTTCGATATTTTGTATTATAGTACAAGAATGCTGCCGTTAACGAGCTTGTGCATAACGCGATTACGAGTATACTTGTTTCTGTAATCATTTTTTTCGCCTATCCGTGTGGGAAGTACAGGATTTCTATTGGAGCGTTTTTCTTTGGGTATGGTTTATCCATTTTTTCACCGTTGTTTTTTGATATTACTATCCTCATATTTCCATATAAGGGTGTTTGTGATTAGTTCATAATTGTTGTGAAAAACTGTGCTATTGGTGTGCTATTGTTAGAAATAGTGGATCAACGTATTGATATTATTTTGTAATGTGAACGATTGACGAATAGCAACCAGACACTATTTTTGAGCAATAACCATATTCCAATTCGATTTTCTCTTTCTATAAACCTCTACATTACTAAAGCAAACAGAATGCAAAATCCTCTGCATTTCCTCTAGAGGCACAAGATGCACCTGCGTTTTAGCAATTATTTTTGCATTCTCCACTTCATACAAGCCATCCTTAATCATTTCACTTATAATCAGTAGGTATCCTCCTTTCTTTAGGACACGTTTTATCTCCTGAAATGCATCTACGAGGTTTGGCCAGAAATAGTAGGTTTCAATAGCCGTTACCAAGTCAAAGAACTCGTCTTTGAAACCCGTTTTCTCAACCGTACGCTTAACAATTTCCACACGATTTTCAACAACAAGTTTTCTGTTGATTTGCCTTGAATACTCAACCATGTCTGCAGATTGGTCTAAACCATAAACTTTACCTTCCCCTGCTCGCCTTGCGAGACGACTTATGGTTTTGCCTCCCCCACACCCCACATCCAAAATTACAAAACCCGACTTGAAGCTCACATGTTTTAGCCCCCAAGTCGTCAAGTCCCAATGTCTCTTGTTCATGTTTGCAGCCACTGTCCTACCTAAAGCGCCAGTGGGGCAACTGTATTGGCTCCAATGATTCTTTGCGGGTAGTTTTTTCTTTTGAGGTTGCATTCTGAAAAATCAAGAACTCAATATAATAAACCTGCCTTGAGCAACCAATTTTTAATAAAAATTGATCCGGTGTGCGCAATGAATTGGCAGATTGAATTATCAGCAGGCAAAGAAAATACAGAGTGTTGCTCACGTTTTGGTTACTGCTTTAACTCTTTTCTTAGACTTGGATTTCCTCTTATGCTTGGTGGAAGAGAGAACGTTAGTTACCTGTTGTAGTTGAGTTTCATTGAGTATGGTTTCAGAGGTTTTAGATCTAATGTTGAGGTTCTTTAGCAAATCATAAAATTGTTCCCTGCCCAATATGTAGTTTTTTTCTGTTTCGTAGGCACAGTGAAGGTCGCCCTCGTCGGTTTCAATTTTAACTTTATCAGTGATTCGAACTAAGGAAAAACCGATTTTGCTGCGTTTACTAAAGTCAGCTAAATAGGCGTAGTCGCCAAGTTTAAGGTGCATAAACGCTTGGTAACCAACGTCTCCTAAAACCGAGAGATTGGTTTGCCAATTCATTTCTTTCTTTATCTTTCGTTCAGATTTTGCAGATATCCCCTTGGGAACTCCGATGTACCACGTATTAATGTAGGCATTTGTCCAATCTTTGATTTTGGTATGCGGCTTAACTTTTTTCAGGTTAGCTTTTTTGGTTGCTTTCTGCGCTGAATTCCATATCAGCTTATATTTTTTTAATTCACCTATCGATTTGGAAGTGTTCCACAAGCTTTCAATGAAGAAACTTTTTACTTGTTCTGCATCGGACCCCTCAAGCAGTACCCCGGCTTCAATGTTGCTTTCAAACGCTGCTTCTGTCAAGGAGGCTGACGTGATTAGTGCTGAATCGTCAAAAATGTAGATGTTTGAATTAAAATTTTCGTGAGATTTAATGCTGATGTCCTTGAAGTGCTCTAGGAGGTATTGTATTTCGTAAGGATTGACTTTTCCTGAATTGACTGTAAAATCATTTACTTGAAAGATAAAACGGAGGTCTGCGGGAGGATTCTTTAGAATTTCTTGAGAAAAAACTCTGTGGGCACCTAAACCAAGAGAGGGGGAGCATACCCATAGAATATTTTTTGTTTCTAATGATTTTTGAAGAATAATTTCGTATAGCTCTGTGTTGCGGAGGAATCTAGCCATACATTGATGTTGACTTATATGAATAAAAGATTTCCCCAAAGTATCCCAGTGATACCCCGGATGAGATGCCGAAAAGGATCAGTTTACAGGCAATGATGTGCCCAGTCCAGCGGAATAGCTGTATAGTCCAGATCGCAGAGGCCGTCAGCATATTCGAAGCTGTTTTGGGCTAAAATAATGTGTTACGCTTGCCAAAGACCCCGACAAAAACACCCCAACTACGCACCGGAACATCGATAACTCCGCCGTTAGTGCTTGTTTTCCCAATGGAAGCATCGGTCCAGATGCAACATATTAGATCGCCGGGCTGGCAGTTCTCCAGCTGGCGCCCTAAATCAAATCTATTCAAGAAGACTGCAACCCGTATTTCTCTAAAACACAAATTCGACTCTCTGCAGCAGTCGCCAGGTCTTCACAAAAAACATGCTGCAAATCAACAGGCAGGCGGCTGACTCTTTTTGAAAACTTCGCCAACACACCCTCCAAGTCTTTTGCCCCCGATTCCATGCTTCAAATCCCACAAACAAAGCTATGATAACTCCTATTCTGTAAGCAAGCGCTAAAAAGACTTTTTGCGCCCAAACAACAGCGAAAAACAAACAGCCAACCAACACACTGAAAACAGAACAACGAAAAGAAAACAAACGAAAAACAAACAAAGATAAGATAAGTAATAGTGAGGAAACTTCTGAAACTTATGTCATTTGTTGAGCTATTCTTCGATCTTGCTTGTAACAAACATTGTTTGAACAAATTAGTTTTTTCCCTTGCGATATTCCTTTCTTTAACAAAGCCAAAGCTTCAGTGTCACTAATTCCAAAAGGAAGAAAATCCTTATGATAGAAATCAAAATGTAATCTTATTTTGACTATTGCATCTTTTGCATTATCAAAAGTACCAAAAAAATAGCCGCAAGGGCATTGTCCACTTAATTTCTTTTTCAAACAAGATCACTTTAGCAAGATTGGCAATGCATTTACATAGTTTTAATAACATATTAACTTCAGTGACTGGTTCACAACAGTCACAACGTTAAGTTTCTAAATAGGCATGTAGAGCTTTCTCATGTTGGAAATTGTGGTGCGTACAATCAGGCAGTCTTTGTGATACAAGCACACTTGAATTCAAATAAAAAAATCACACATTAGAAAAAAGGTTACTTGAACCAAATTTCATCTATCCAATAGTACGGATAGTCATGAGTTGCGCCTTTGCACCAAAACTCTGTAATCATGCTTTGATTTACTGGGAAATTGTGTGTTTTTCATACTTGGACACAAAAACCTCTCTCATAGAAAGAGACCAGTAGCAAAGCTTACCCATAAAAAAGATTCTACCGATAAACAACACCTAAAAAACAGCAGCAAGTAGCGTAACTAAACTGGCATCTTAGAAATACGCTCAGAAAACTTATCTAACAGCCCCTCTAAACTCAGTTTTCAACGCTCCAACATCAACCAAGAGACCAAATACAACCTACAATCTGAAAGCAAGGGTTAAATAACCATTTTATCCAAAAACAACAATCAAAAACAAACAAATCAATGAACACAACTAAAAACCAGCAATTCAATAAACTATGAAAGAGGATGCTTGAAGGTTACGGTGGAAAAATGTCTATCGATTTGATTTAGCGGTCTTTCGATGCCTTTAAAAAAGTAGTGAAGAGGCAATATTGATTGGACTAGCAATGCTAGGTCAAATGCGAAAAAAATCTTGAAAGGTATTGAGGCGTAAGACCTGTTTTAGATATTGTTTAGCTGATTAGCACTGCAAAAGAAAAAGAGATTACCATTATATTTTTATTTCATCAAACTATCAAAAATACGTAGGAAGAGAGAAAGTAGAGTTAACTTGGGCACAAACATCAGGAAGAGAGAGAAATGCCTGTGTCCAAGGTAACTTCTACCTATCATGATACTTGATTCTTAGCAGATAAATAATGATGTGACTGCATGTATGCAGCAACATGTAGAGTTCGTTGAAAAAGTGTTTTGCATTAAGAAGGTACTAAGACGTAAGACCTATTTAGTAAAAAGCATAGCTTCTGTCTTATAAAAGAAAAAAGATAGGAACACTAGAATATTGCTTTAGCTTCCTTCAACAACGAAGGCTATTTTGACTACTGCTCTGTATTCTGCAATTTTGTTGTTTTCCACTGTTGCCTTGCAGCTTTTAACATAGATAGATTTAATGTTTTTAATTGTCTTTGCCGCTTGTGCTAAAGCATTCTTAACAGCATCTTCCCAATCATTTGGTGAAGTCCCAATTAACTCAATTATTTTCACGACAGTCATTTATTTTGCTCTCCGAGATAATTGTCAATCAAACCAGGGAATAAGAACATGTGTGACTACAAAAAGGATACAACAAGTTATCGCCAACAGATTTTTGCTTCATGCCTTTTTAGAGTTTGAAAGTAATTCAGAGAAAACTTTGCTACCTTGCTAGTTTACTCTTTCTTCTCTTAAAGTAAACCAATGCGATTGAAGCAACAGCCACTATTACAACCAAACTTATTATTACTAAATTGTTTGAAGCAAGAACATCCACAAGTGGATTAGCTGAAGGTGAGGGTCTTATTGTTGCAGAAAGGGTTGTATCAACACTAAAGTTAACGATATGTGAGGACGTTTCCATTGGTTGCTCAAAAGGGTGCAGGAGCCTAGTTGTCGTTGGAGTGTAATAATAGCTAACTGAGTGCAAATAAAGTTGTAAGCTGTGATTTCCTTCTGATAATTCCGGAATGATTTTAGTGAACGAGTAAAGTGGCTTTGAATAATTGAAATGGTCAAATATGAGGCGTGTGTCCTCTACCTTTTCTCCATCAAGGACAATACTAATTGAAGTTAATTCTGCAACAGCATGGCCATTTTTAATCCAGGAGGCTGGTGTTTGTATGTTGCAGGAAAGGTTAACATAATTAACTTTGGATATTTTATCATTTTCTGGATTTTGCATAATTATTGAAGGTTTGTTTGTGTCGGGAGATTCTGGATAATCGGTGCTGTAATTAGCTTCCACCACCTCAACTGCTTGTATCCCCATCAATATTGAAACCGCAAACACTACAGTAAACAGAGCACATTTTCTCTTCATTGTTTTCCCTTTCTTCTCTTAAAGTAAATCAATGACAAAGAGGCTATTACAGCTACTATTACAATTGGCACAGCAACTACAAGGTATGCTGGAAGGTCATCTTGATTGTAAGAAACATTTGAAATCCCTGTTGTCTGAGATGGAATCACAGTCTTATTGTCTATGTTAAAACTAATTGCAGATGAGAAAGGTTCAACATTTGCGGCCTTTAATGTCCCATCACCAATGGCGTAACCAATAAAGACAGTTAAGTTATGACTTCCACTTGCCAAAATAGGCAAGATTGCTCCTCCTGCAAACATTTGTCTTTCATATGGAAAAAAAGTGTCATTAGTTACTGTTTCTTTGCTAACCAAAACCAGATTCTGAACTCTGACACCATATTGGAGGTCTTGAGTATCTAAGAGGTAGAAGTAAGTATAGTCAGAAGCCATTTTTACCTCTGTCACTGTGAAGTTTAATGCAACAGGTTGAGTATTTAACGTGGTCCCATTCTTAGGAGATTCAATAGAGATATGACAGTAGCGGGTCTTCCCAAACATGGTAGGATTAGCCTCTGCAATCCTAACAACTTGCATGCCAATCAATATTGAGACAGCAAACATTACTGCAAACAGAGCATATTTTCTCTTCATGGCTTACCCTTTCTTCTCCTAAAGTAAACCAATAAAATTGAAACGATAACTAGTACTACAATCACTGAAGCAATAATGATAATCGTAGCTTGGGCTGATATTGTGAAACTTGTGTTAGGCGGTAAGTTGACTGGACTTAAACTAGGAGTAAATGCTGGAGTTGGGGTAATGTTTGTTGTAGGTATTGGGAAAGAAGTTGGGGTTGCTGTGGGGTATGGTCCTCTGTCTGTCATAACTGGGGTTTTAGTGAACGAAATAGTTTGAGAACTAGAGTCCATTGTAAATGAAACATCCTGTGTCACGTTGGATTGATAATTACCTATTTGGGAAAAAGTGATACAATAAAGTTGAATTGTTAGTTTGTGTTGGATATCTTTTTCATTGGTGAAAGAGACATTATAACCGTTGATTTTTAGCACAGTGGCTGGGTAACCAGTGAATGAAATATTGTATTGGTTGAATTTATCTTGAGTAGATGGGAAGCCTATTTTCATTGCTCCATCTAAGTATACATACCCATAGCAGCTACCCACCGAAGGCATAAACCCCATGTAGTATGAAAGCCAAGCATCTGGTTGTACTACTGTGATATCCATTGCTACTGTGTTATTGTCATACAATGGCGATGGACTTACTGGCGTATCAACTGTCAGAGAGGGCAAATCAGTATTGGGTACTGATGAAAAAGGAACTGGGTTAGCATTCACTACCTCAACGCCCAATATGCTAACGACTGATGCTAAGATTGTTGCTATGATGATTGTTGTTGCCAAGAGTTTCTTTGGCATTTGACGTTCCTGTTATACTATGAGAGTGAGTTTGCTTAAGTGGTTTTTTGTCAAACTTTCTTGTCTGGGCTTGGTCAAGGTTTGAGACTGTGTGAAAAGTCTGCTCTAACTCGTCTATTATGCCGTTAACCTTAAATCTAGACCCTTCGCCCATAACAAACAAGACCAAAATAAGTGAGCAGACAATGAACGATGAAACCGACAGCTATGTAGAAGGCTTATCCAGAAACCAAACGTTCCTACTGCCCAAAACCATAGAAGAATACGTAGAACCAGACAACCCAGTCAGATTCATAGACGCCTACGTAAACACGCTGGACATGGAAAAGTTAGGCTTCACCCACTCAACACCACAAGACCTTGGAAGACCATCATACAACCCAAAAGATCTCTGTAAACTCTATCTCTACGGAGGCCTAAACCACATCCGATCAAGCAGAAAGCTAGAACGAGAATGCAAAACAAACCTTGAGGCAATGTGGCTGCTCAAAGGCTTAGCACCCGATTTTAAAACCATAGCGGATTTTAGAAAAGACAACCCAGCAGCCATATGCGCCTTGTTCAAAGATTTTGTAGCTTTCTTAAAAGATCTCAGTCTCTATGGAGCAAAACAAGTAACCGTAGATGGCACCAAACTTCGGGCCGTCAACTCCAATGATAAAGCCTTTACCCAACGAGCGCTTGCAAAGAGAATAAAGGTCATGGAAAAATCAGTAAAACACTACCTAGACGAGTTAGATGCTGCAGATGAGCAGGAAGCATCTGACGAGCAACAAGCAAGTAGCGAGTCAGGTGAAGTGGCGAAGGCTTTTATGGTAGACAAATTGGCTGCGTTGCTTGAGAAAAAAGAAAAGAGCCAAGAAATCCTTGGTAAAATAGAAAAGAGTGGTCAAAAGGAAGTTGCTCTAACTGATCTGGATTGTCGGCAGATGATGAATCATGGCAGAGTTGAATCCTGCTATAACATGCAGGCAGCAGTGGATTCAAAAAACCATCTCATCGTCAACTACCTGGTGACTAACGAAGCTTCAGACCTAAATCAGCTCAGCGGAGTAGCTATAAGCGCAAAAGAAACACTAGGAGTAGAGCAGATTGATTGTATTTCTGATAAAGGTTATTTTGACTTCATGCAGATTAAGCAATGTGTCGACAGTGGGGTTACGCCTTATGTTGCAGTGAAGAGATCTGGAAGCGGTGGCGGTCTTGTGTCTCCGGAGTTTACTGCTGACAAATTCCGTTATGATAAGAGTGCTGATGTGTATGTTTGTCCAGCTGGGCGGCGTCTTTTGTTTTATTGTTTGAGCGTTCGTGAAGGGATTGAGATGCGTATTTACAGATGCCAGAAAGGTGTTTGCTCTTCATGCCAATTTTTTATGACTAAGTGCACAGGCAATAAGGTAGGTCGGGTAATTTGGCGGTGGGTGCACGAAGAAGTTGTCGATGATATGAGAAAGCGGATGAAATTGCATCCAGAGATTATGGGTGAACGCAAAAAAGTGATTGAGCATACGTTTGGAACTTTGAAGAGAGCGTTTGGTGCTCCATATTTGCTGCTTAAAGGTCTTCGCAAGGTTAGTGGGGAGGTTGGGTTGCTTTTGTTTTCTTATAATTTGAGGAGAGCTCTAAACATTCTTGGGGTTGAAGCTCTAATCCAAGCGCTTGTTAAAAAATAAAGAATAAGAGAAAGTAAAATCTCAAAAAGTATTAAGTACTTTTTCAAGTTAACAACTGGCCGCTGCGCTATTTTTTACACGGTCTCGTTTCTTGACGAGAATACCTATAAGGCGAAAACTTCATGACTATTTCTGATAAGTCATGAAAGCCTGCATTGCTTTAGTTACAGTCTGCCTCATAGTTTCTCTTTCAATCCTCGCCTTACCAGTTAAAGCGCAAGAACAAGAACCACTAAACCTAACAATCAAGCCAGATGGAAGCATTGAACCAGACACTGATATTATTTGGCTTCAAAGAAATGGCAGCACATACACCTTTATTGTAGATATTTTTGCCACAATAACAGTTCAAAGAGCAGGAATCACAATCGACGGAGCAGGACATACCCTTCAAGGGAACCCCCGAGAATCGAACTTTCGAGGGATAAATTTGGTTGGACATGATGAGGCTTTCAATGCATATGGCAACGTCTTAGTGAAGAATTTGCGAATTTACAATTTCGCGGAAGGCATATACACTCCCTCAAACAACAACAGTTTCATCGGCAACTACTTTGACAATGCACGCCTCCACATTATAGGAGGAAGCGATGAAGGAAATATAGTAAAACATAACATTTTCAATATCACCGAAATATTCGTTGACTACAATAATGGCGGAAATGATGTCATAACCGAAAATAACTTTATTGACAGTTGGATCTTTGTTGATTTGGCTAAACCGCCAATTGTTGACAAGAATTACTGGAGCAACTATACAGCAGAATACCCCAACGCAAAGGAATTGGATAATTCTGGAATATGGGATACCCCAAATGTCTATGACAAATTTATAGGCGGTAGCCACGGCAACTATTCAGCCATTGATTATCACCCATTAGTTAACCCGATAACCGATTTTGAGATTCCCAACTTTAACATCCCTCTTCCATCGGCACCATCTACGTCTTCACCGCATCAAACGATTAATACTGGTGCAGAACCACCCAAAGCAAATCCTCATTCTACCACGATTTTTGCCGCTGTGACCCTTGTAGTCGTGTTAGCGGTGGCTGCTGGTTTGTTGGTTTACCTCAAAAAACGCCGACCGAAATCGGGAGGTAAAACATGAGGAAGAATGTTGCACTGCTGGTTGTTCTCGTCTTCTTGGCAACTTTATGTTTAACTGTAAATTTGCCCGTGAAGGCTGAATCTAAAACAATCACTGTCCCACGATTCTAACACTATTCAAGAAGCTATCAACACTGCCGACGTAGGAGACACAATATTCGTTAAGAGAGGCACTTATGTGGAAAATCCAGTAGTCAACAAATCGGTTTCATTGATTGGAGAAGACAGGGATGCAACCGTAATTGATGTGACAGCAGGTCTGAAGGTAGAAAGCGATAATGTAACCATAACAGGCTTGACCATATATGACGGCTGGCAAGGAATAACAATATCTGCAAACAACTCCAAAATTTCAGGAAACAAGATAACAAATACTCAATACGGCATAGTATTACTCAATTCACAAAATAGCACTATTACCGAGAATATTCTTCAATCAATCGGGCTTTCGGCAGCTATTCAATTGAGCTACTCAAACAACAATTTGCTCAAAAATAATTATATCGACTCATGCACAGAGGGCATTCAGCTTAGAGAAGGCAGCTCCAATAATATGGTTACAGAAAACATCATGACAAACTGTCAAGATGTAGCTATCCGATTGCTAGCGGAATACTCTCCCCCAAAATGGTACAATCCAAATGGCAACACAATAATTCGAAATAACATATCAAATTCAGGATGTGGAACAACTGTTTATGGATCTAGTAATAATATGATATCCAACAACAATTATGTTAACAATACCATCCAGTTCTCGGCTAACGAAGATTATTATCTTACATGGGGTGGCAGTCGTTCTGTTAACACTATTGACCGAAACTATTGGAGTGACTACAACGGAACAGACGCTAATAAGGACGGCATCGGTGATACCCCATACATAATAGACGCAAACAACCAAGATAATGACCCAATTATGTTGCCAGTTTCAGTCACAATGCCTAATTCTGGACCCACTTCATCTCCAACTCCTTCACCTTCAATCCCAGAGTACCCCATATTGGCAACTCCATTGTTACTTACTATAATCGTGGTTGCTGGTTTGTTGGTCTACTCCAAGAGACGCAAACATGAGGTTAAACCCTGAATGAAAAAAACAGCATTAGCAGTTTCACTCGTTCTGATAGGTCTCTTAGCTTCGGTCTTAATCTTAACTTCACCTATTAAAGCGCAAGAACTACTCAACATTACAATCCATCCCGATGGAAGTGTTGAACCAAGCATAAGCTTGCTTGAGCGAAACGGAGCAACATACACCTTTGAGGGCGACATTTTCGGCACCATTTGGGTTCAAACCAACAATATCATAATTGACGGTGCAGGGCATACGCTTCAAGGAAACGGAATTAATACGGGTCAAAATTCGGAAATCGGCATACTTCTGGGAGGACCTGACTTGTCCCATCGAGAATGTTGGGGCGTCTTGGTGGAGAATTTAAGGATTTACAACATTCCCACAGGCGCTTTCTCGGTTGGCGGAAGCAACAACAGTTTTATCGGCAATTACTTCGACAAATCAAGCATGGAAATTCAAGGCAACGCAAATGGTACAGGTGACCTAATTAAACACAATAATCTCGTAAACGCAACTGTCTTGTTTGATTATAACCCAAATGGAACAGATATTATCACGGAAAACAATTTCGTCAACACTACGATATCCCTTTGGTTGTCTAATGCGCCAGTTGTGGATAGGAACTATTGGAGCGATTATCAAACAAGATACCCCAACGCCAATGAAATAGACAATACTGGAATAGGCAACACGCCATATGTGTTCTCTACAGCCCAAAATGGAAGCAAAACAGTCTATTATCAGGATTATCATCCTTTAATGAAACCTGTCATATCTTCACAAGCGAATATTCCAGAGTTTCCCTTATGGACAATCCCCCTACTGCCTAGTGTAATGCTGGCAACTGTTGGTTTGTTGGTTTACCGCAAAAAACGCAAACTCAACTTAGTAAAGGAAAGAGACTGTGTAAAAAGTCAGTTTGGATTTTGAAAATTGCTTCATTGTTGTTAAAAGCCGTTTTATCAGCCATTGCTTTTTGCGAGCAAATCAGCAATTTTTTGAAAAGCAATTGAGTTATCACACAGTCTCGAAATTTGACTAGATTTAGTCAAGGGACGAGACTGTGTAAAAAGTCAGTTCGGATTTTGAAAATTGCTTCATTGTTGTTAAAAGCCGTTTTATCAGCCATTGCTTTTTGCGAGCAAATCAGCAATTTTTTGAAAAGCAATTGAGTTATCACACAGTCTCGGACGTTTACGAGAAGTCTTTTATTTGCAAACCATTCCTAGATTAATCATGGGATGTATCAGCAAGGGTTTCTCGTTACTTCTTGTGGTAATCTTAACAGCATCAAGCCTAATTATAGTTGAATCAGCAAATGCACAATCAATACCTAAACCGTCTGTACCCGAATTCACCGTTAAGTTTGTGAATGCTTCCTACAGTGTAACTACAACTAATCCTTACACTGGAGCAAATGAAACCAAGCAGATTATCAACAACTCAATTCTAATTAAAATAAATAACCAGTTCTTTGACAATTCAAACAACCAAATATACTACAATATTCGAACTAAACCTCACTTTGCAGAAAATTGGACTGAAATCTACCCAATACAAAACAGAACCAGCTTATACAATGGAGATGGCACTTTCTCTTTTGCATGGTATATTGACGATTCCTCTCCGAAATCAAATTCAAGTTACACCACTATTACTTTCCCTGTTGTAGCAACTGAATATTACGGAGAATCAGGCTTTGATATTCAGAGGTACTATTCTGGAGATATAGGTCAAGAAGGAAGATACTTTGCGTTTTTAGATGGCATTCCAGCTGATGCTCAAATTGATTTTCAAGCAGAGGCATTAGTTGGGCGAAATTCTACATATTGGTATGTTCAGCATCCTCTGTTTCCTCAGTATGGAGGATTTAATGAACCTGCAATCGCCTATGATTCAGATAGTGCTTGGAGTAACACACAAACAGTAACTATAGGCGAAATTTCTGCTTCACCAACCCCAACTCCTACAGTTCCAGAGATTCCCCTGTGGTCAACATCTTTACTGCTTAGCATAATGTTTGCAACTGTTGGTTTGTTAGTCCACTTCAAAAAACACAAACGCGCCGCTGTCTTACCATCATCTTAAACAGACTTATCAAAAAAGGTATGTGAGCGCTTAACAAATGCGCCTATATGTTTATGGCAAACGTGCAAAGGAAGCTTTTGCGGCTATTTTGCGATAACCCAAATCTCATCAATTACAACCGCACCCGAGTAAGTTTGGCTGTGCACTCTAACAAGGGTTGTTTTATTCACTGGCATGTTGTAAGCAAGACGACACCAAGTGTCTACAGGCAAGTGCACATCTCTTTGTTTCTTAGCTACGCCACCAATGTTAATCTCAACAGATTGTTGATTATATGAGTTAGGAGCCTTTATGTGAAGCACAAAGCGAACTTTGGTGTAGTTTCCAACAACAAAATTTTTGTATCGAGGCCAGGAATAGCCTTGGTTTTGGTCATATGCACACATGAAAGCGCAAGGTGAACTTAGAAAACCATACGCTGATGTTTTTCCACAGTTTACTCCACCCCAACCGTTGTTATCAGCTCCATCAAAGGTGTCATGGTTAATCACGGTCACGAAGCGTCAGTATGGTTGAAATGATGGATGGCTACGTTTAATGTTTGGTTGGCGTAGGCGGCTGAGTATCCTGATCAGTGTATGCGTCAACTCTAAACGTCAAGGTTTCGTCGTATTCTCCAGCGTTAAAGTAGGCAAAGCACGAACAGGAGTAAACGTGAAAATTGCGCTTGTCCCAACACCCAACGAACCGAGATTTGTGGAAGAAACAGAGTAGGCTGCAGGCGGCGAAACGATTGACCTTTAAAAATACTGTGCTGAAGAGAAATCTAGCCATAGATTGAAGTTGACTTATATGAATAAAAGATTTCCAAAAGTATTACAATAATCCCCAAGTTGAGATACCGAAAACGATCGGTTTACAGACAATGCTGTGCTTTTTATGTCGGTTGTTGCTTCTACAGTGAAATTTTTTGAAGCTTGATTGGCAAACTTTGTGTTTGAGTTAATTTTATATATAATTTAAAGAATATTTTCTTTTGAGCGATTCAAAATGGAAAAGCTTGAAGAAGGCATTAGTGACTTCGGCGATTTTAAGGCTTCATTGTTTAGGACCCTTGATGGGCGACACTTTATTCGGTTTGAGCCTTTGAATGGGAAAGGAAAACCTCATATTGAATGGCTTAAAGGAAATGACCATTTGGAATGGCTAAGATGTTTGAGGAGATTATCCCGCGATTAAGAGCTTCGTTATGTCAAGACGCTGAACATTTTTTTCCGCCTTGTAAGGAAATCCGATACGGCATCGCCAAGTTTTCCCTCTACTAAGTCATATATGTAATGTCATCCCATGGGTGTCTGTAGAGACCCTGCTTGAGTCTTTTCTGGTCAAGAAAATGCCCCGTCATACCGATAGTTCTACCCAGCACGAACAAGCCATTTAATGCGCCCATATGGATAGATTCGTCAGCTTCCTGCTTTGTCATCTCATTCCTCAGTAGATCTACGAAACAAATTCCGATGCAGCCGTCCACGTTCAAAATGAGGTTGTCTTTCTTAGCTGTCGTGACCTTTTCAACTTCAAGCGCGAAATCTAGCACCGGTGTAGCTTTGAAGTGTTTTTTCGCGTATTCCTTCATGATTGTGACGCGCATATCAGGGTTGTTCACGTTCTTTATCAAGTGTCCAATTCCCTGAATGTTCTCACCTTTCTTCTTCATCTCCTCAACGAACTGGGCTGGAGTTAATCCCCTGTCGAAGGCATCAGAGAAACTTTGAGCAGCCCCATCTATGGCGCCTCCAAACCTAGGCCCAATGGTCAGCATGCCGCTTGCAACCGAAGAAATCAAGTCCTTGCCTGCCCTCGCAGCGACAATGGCATTGTGCGCACCCGAAACAGCAGGTCCGTGGTCAGCTGTAACCATAATCGCCATTTCAATGAACTTAGTTGCATATGGCGGGAACTGGCGTTTGAACCACAAAATGCTCAGTACTCCACCGATACCTATGTCTTTTTTGAACACTTCGGAGATCGGCATCTTGCCGTAAAGCAGTTCTTCACCTCGGTCATCGGAAATTGTGCAGATAAAATTTGAGGGTTTGCGTATGAGTCCTTCCTTCAGTGCTTTCGCGTAGTCCATGGGGATTTTTGGCACTGGAGGCTCTGGCTTAGGTTTGATTACGCCTTTTTGTACTAGGTTCTCATATGTTTCCTTTATTTTTTGGTCGTAATCGTCATATGAATTGGGAACGATTGCTCCAGCAGCTCTAAGAGCCGCATTCTTAGCGTCAGCAGTTTCCACAGCGTTACCTGCTTTTGCACCTGCGTGACCAAACTGGACCTCTGTTTTGAATGCTTTAGAACAGGTGCCAGTGACCCAAATGACCAGGGGCTTGATTATCTTCTTGGTTTTTAGCGCTTCAGCAATCTCGTACTCTGCGTTTCCTCCTACTTCGCCCAAGCAAACCAACATTTTAATGTCTGGTATATTCTCGAACCTGAGAAGATGATCAAGCAAAGTGGAACCTGGGTAGGTGTCTCCGCCAATAGCAATGCCTTCGTACAAACCGTCAGTGTTCCGAGCAACAATGTTATATGCCTCGTTGCTTAGGCCGCCAGATTTAGAGACGAAACCCACTGAACCCGGTCTATGAAGCTTAGACTCGATAATGTTTTCGATTGTTCCACCTGCGTTTCCAATCTTGAAGCAGCCGGCTTTTATTCCTCCAACCGTGGCCGGACCTATAATGACTTTTCCAAGCGCTTTAGTTTTGGCTGTGACCAGTTTCATACTCCTTTCAGGAACGCCTTCAGCGATTATTACAATTGTCCGCAACTGTGGTATAGCGAGTGCTTCTTCAGTTGAGGGTGCAGCTGACCTGTAAGATGCAAAGTTTATCATCACATCAGCGTTGGGGTGCATCTTTGCCGCCTTCTCGATGTTCTTGTAAACTGGTATTAGAATCTCATGCGTTCCAAAAAAGAACTTGGAGAAGCTGTCGGCGCCTGTCGGGTTGATTATTGCTGCAACTGATGGTGTTTCGCGGTGTGATGCATAGTCAAAGTCCAGCATTCTCTGGGTTGCGTTGACTTGGTTGTTGTAAATGAATGATTGAGTATTTTTATTGAAAAGTTCGCTGGAAATCTTTTTTGGGATTTTAGTCTCCTCCTTTTAACGCCATAGAAACAATTCTGGTCATGTGAGTCTCTGGTCCATACACTTCAACAGGTATACCTAGTTTCTCGCCGAGCGCTCTCATCTTCTTGAGCCCTTCCTGATAATTTGGTCCTCCCCTGCGGACAAAAATCTTGACCATGTTTTCTTGGAGGTTTTTTTGATACTCCTCGAGCGCCCTGATTATGCCCTTAAATGTAGCCGCTACATCAGTGAAATTTGCTATTCCGCCTCCGATGAGCAAGATCTTGCCTTTTGGATTCATGGTTTTTGTCATGAGACTAAGGATTGTTTTGGCGTAGAGGTAGGTGAATTCCTCACTTGGGTCCCCTGAATACTCGCCGTAATTCGCCAGCTCACACATGAAGCCGAGATCGGTGATTGTGTCTGCGAATATGACTGATGCTCCGCCGCCAGCAACCATTGTCCAGACTCTGCCTTCAGGATTGAGCACAGTTAACTTGAGTGATGCCCCAGTTTTTGAATCTAATTCTTCAATAAAAGCCTCTTCCTCTGTGGGAGTGCGACCGAAGGGCGCCGGAAACTCTATTTTTCCCCATTTCTCGCCGCTTTCGAACTGAGCGGTGCTGTCTAATTTCGCGGCAAGATCCAGCGGAATAACGGCGTCTTCGGTGACTGCGACAGGGTTAATTTCCAAGTAGGTGAAGTTTAGGTCAGCATAGAATTTGAATAGGGCTTCGATGAAGCCGGCAACGCGTGCTTTGCGGTTCGCGGACAGTTTCTCGAGGAGTTCCTTCTCGATTTCTTGGGCTGTGGGGTAGGTGCCGATGGGAACTTCCAAGCGTGATGCTTTGCTGTCGACATCTCCGACATTTACGCCGCCTTGATGGTAGAACATGATAGTGTCGCCATCCTTAGTTGACATTATTGCGACATAGCATTCGTCAGATTCCTTGTAGAAGGCACACGGTTTGATTATGAAGTGGGTAAGTTGTCCGGTGATTCCTTTATCTAGGGGTTTTCCGTCACTGTCGAAAGTGCCGTAGATTGATATGGGTTTAGTTGATTTTTCTTTGATCCATGCTTTTGCCTGGTCAAAATTTACGTTGACGAGAACCAGTTTGTTCTTTCCTCTTCGCTTAATCAGTTGGTCGGGTTTAACGACTAGTTTCTCACTTGTTAACCACGGGTTCTGTTTTTGCAGCTCTGCCATGTTCGTCTCTGGTGTGACAGTGACGATTTTGTCGGAGACCTCGTATTTTCCAGCAGAATAATCTTTTAGCAGGCGTGCAAGCATACGCATGCCGTCTGCTTCCCGGATTGCTTTATGGGCCATTGTGTTTTCCTCTATTTGAGTTTCTTTTGAAGTTTTTTCGCAACATGATCAATGAACTCTTCGGTTGTAACCTGCCTATTATTCTGGTTAGGTATGGCGACAAGCATTAGATCACTTGTCATTATGCCGCCCTCAATTGTCTCAATAGTTGCCTCTTCTAGTTTATCTGCGAATTCCACGACTTTGGGAGTCTTGTCTAATTCGCCTCTTTTTCTGAGACATCCCGTCCAAGCAAATATCAGAGCTGTAGGATTTGTGGAAGTCTTTTCGCCTTTCAAATGTTTGTAATAATGTTTTTGCACTGTGCCATGGGAGGCTTCGAATTCGTAGTATCCCTGAGGGCTTACAAGCACAGAGGTCATCATCGCCAAGCTGCCATAGGCTGAGCCCAGTAAGTCACTCATAACGTCGCCATCATAGTTCTTGCATGCCCACAGCAAACCGCCTTCAGTCTTCATTATTCTGGCTACTGCATCGTCGATTAGGGTAAAGAAATACTCAAGACCTGCCTGCTCGAATTTGCCTTTCCAGTTACTTTGATATTCCTCATCGAAAATCTTGCGGAACTGAGCATCGTAAGTTTTAGAAATCGTATCTTTTGCACCGAACCATAATTGAAGCTTCTGATCATAGGCATAAGTGAAGCAGGCTTTGGCGAAGCTGGCTATGGATTTGTCAGTGTTGTGAATGCCTTGAATGATACCTGGACCCTTGAAGTCCTGGATGGTTCCTCGCCAGAGTTCCTTGCCCACGGCGCTTGTGAAGACCATTTCCGCTTTTCCCGCCTCTGGCACCCTATACTCACAGTTTTTGTATACGTCACCGTAGGCGTGTCTTCCGATGTGAATGGGTTTCTTCCAAGACCTGACAGCTGGCAAAACATTGTTGACTAAAATAGGTGCCCTAAATACGGTGCCGTCAAGTACGGCTCGGATTGTTCCGTTGGGGCTGCTCCATTCTTTTTTGAGGTTGTATTCTTTAACTCTGTCCTTGTTGGGCGTGATGGTTGCGCATTTGACTCCGACGCCGTATTTTTTTATGGCTTCTGCAGCTTCAAGTGTTATTTTGTCGTCTGTTTCGTCTCTTTTTTTTAGCTGAAGGTCATAGTATTCACGGTTCATGTCTAGGAAGGGCAAAAGAAGCTGGTCTTTAACCATCTTCCACATTACCCGTGTCATTTCGTCTCCGTCGATTTCTACAATTGGGGTTTTCACTTCAATTTTTTGCATTAGAAAATCCTCCTCTCTATTTTCCTTTTACAGTGTAAGGTAGCAAGCCGCCTTCAAAGAGAATATCTTTCTGCCTTTTGGAAAGATTGTAACCAAGCTCAATTTTAAGATTCTTGGTCTTATCTACTAAGGTGACTGGCTCGTTATTCTGTAGTTTCGCTTTGAGGTCGGGAAGTTCAATCTCGTCTCCTTGTTCTAGTTTGTCGTAATCAGCCATGTTCTTAAAGGAAAGCGAGATTATGCCAAAGTTGACTAGGTTGGCGGCGTGTATGCGCTCGACGGATTTAGCTATGATTGCCTTGACGCCCAGATACATTGGGCATAACGCAGCGTGTTCCCGTGAGCTTCCCTGTCCATAGGATTCGCCTGCCACAACGATTGTAGCTAGGCCATTCTTCTTGGCTTCCATGGCGCGTCTTGGGAAATCCTTGTCAATGGGTTCAAAAACGTATTTTGAGTATTCAGGTACGTTGGAGCGGTATTTGAGTCTGGCTCCTGCGGGCATGATGTGGTCGGTTGTGATTTTGTCGCCTACTTTTA
This sequence comes from Candidatus Bathyarchaeota archaeon, assembly GCA_963782525.1. Taxonomy (GTDB): domain Archaea; phylum Thermoproteota; class Bathyarchaeia; order Bathyarchaeales; family Bathycorpusculaceae; genus Bathycorpusculum. The sequence continues at coordinate 366,488 of CAWAKC010000001.1, read as the reverse complement.
TGCCGACTAAACCTTTGATTTCATCAGGCATCTTATCGTTGACTGGCGGAGCGCCGATGTTGGGCCCCCTGATGACTTCAACGTTTTTGTCTGCGTCTTTGGGGAAGATGAACATGGAGTCGTCAACGAGGAATTCGCTGGGCATGTCAACTTTGGGGTAGGCGATGTCTGCGCTTCGAGGGTCGGTTAACTTGCCCGTGATTGCGGATACCGCTGCAACTTCGGGGCTGACAAGGTAAACTTGTGCGTCTGCGGTGCCGCTTCTTCCTTCAAAGTTTCTGTTACTTGTTCGAAGTGAAACACCTGTTGATTTGGGGCTTTGGCTGTTGCCGATACAGAATCCACATGTCGCTTCAAGTAATCTAGCGCCTGAATCCAGCAGATCTCCGATGTAACCGTCTTTCGTCGCCATCTGCAGCACTTGTCGCGAACCCGGCGCAACACCGAAGGAAACGTCAGGGTGAACTTTTTTGCCCTTCATGATTTTGGCTGCGGTTGCTATTTCTTTGTAGGATGAGTTAGTGCAAGAACCAAGCATAATTTGGTCAATTTTTAAGTCTTTTATGTCGCTGACTTTAACGACGTTGCCTGGGCTATGTGGCGCTGCTGCAAGAGGTTCAATTGTGTTAAGGTCTATCTCTATGACCTTGTCGTATTCAGCGTCGTCATCAGCCATTAGCTCAACCCAGTCTGCTTCCCTGCCCTGTGCCTTGAGAAATCGTTTTGTTTCTTCATCTGAGGGGAATATGGAGGTTGTGACACCCATCTCTGCACCCATGTTGGTGATTGTGGCTCGCTCTGGAACAGTAAGGTTGCCTACGCCTGGGCCAGCATACTCGATTACGACGCCAACGTTGCCTTTCACAGTGAAAATCTCAAGCATCTTGAGGACTACATCTTTAGCGCTAACCCATGGTTGGAGGGCTCCTTTGAGGTTTATTTTGTAGACTTTTGGGCATGTTAAGTAGAACTCGCCGCCACCCATCGCGACAGCAACGTCTAATCCACCAGCCCCGATGGCTATCATACCAATGCCGCCTCCAGTGGTTGTGTGACTGTCTGAGCCAAGTAGCGTCTTGCCGGGTTTGCCGAACCTCTCCAAGTGAACTTGATGGCATATCCCGTTGCCTGCCTTGGAGTATATTATGCCATATTTGGCGGCTACTGTCTGCAGGTACTTGTGGTCATCTGCATTTTCGAAACCGACTTGGATAGTGTTGTGGTCTATATAGCTGACAGAAAGCTCCGTCTTGACCTGTTTAAGACCCATAGCCTCGAACTGCAGGTACGCCATTGTTCCTGTGGCATCTTGTGTGAGAGTTTGATCAATTTTTATGCCTATTTCGCTTCCAGGAACGTAATCGCCTATCACCAAATGTTTTTCAAGAATTTTACGTGTAAGGGATTTGCCCATAATCGTCCATCCTTTGTAAAGATTTGACTTTCTTATAGAAATATAAAGGTTGTCAATTTACAGTACAAAGAGAGTTTACCTAAACAAATCCCCTAAAATTTGCTACTTAATCTCCAACTCTGAGAAAAACAAATATTATGTGAAACTTCAGCCCGAAACTTCCTGATTAAGCCCTGATTAAAAAAAATGCATCATCACCCTGCAGGCTTTATTTTTATGTCGGTTCCTGCTTGAATCTGTATAGTCGAGGTTTAATATTGAACCTAAAAGACGTGTTCAACATTGAGTTTGAAGCGATTCCACCCTACAACTTTGAGCTTACCCTCCGCAAGCCTGCAGGTTGGTTCTGGTCTACTCCCGAAGAAAGCTGCGAGAATGGTACTTGCTGGAGCGTAGCGCGTTTTAACGGCGAACTCTTGGGTTTGAAACTGCATTCTATAGGAACAGTTCATAAACCGCGTATAAATTGCACAGTCTATTCTCAAACAAAAACGATTGATTCCAAGAAACAGAAAATAACGCGGATGTTGAAGAGAGCGCTAAAAGTGGATGAGGACCTGACTGGTTTCTATGAGCTCAGCCAAAAAGACCCGATCCTGCAGGGCGTCGTCAAGGACCTGTATGGCATGCATACGGTTGGTTGGCCTGAACTTTTTCCAGCGTTGATCTTGGCGGTTTCTCTACAGATGGCGCCTATGAAGAGGAGTAACCAAATGATGGATTGGTTGATGGAGTATTTTGGCGTCGAAGTGAGGTTCGACGCAAAAACCATCCGTTACTGGCCTTCAGCCCAAACCATTGCTAAAACGCCGGTTGAAGTGTTAAAAGAGAAAGCTAAACTGGGCTACAGAGCCAAAAACCTCAAAGCTATCGCAACTGCCCTAATTCAAGGCTTTTCCAGCATGGATGAGCTATATAGTATGGCGCCCAAAGAAGCAAAAAAGAAACTGATGACCTTGCAGGGAATCGGCGAATACTCAGCTGAATTGGTGATGCCACGAACAGGTTTTCCAATCGATGTTTGGAGCGCCAAAATCTTCAGTGTACTATTCAATGCTAAAACACCTGAAAACCCACGAGATGCAATACCCGCACTCAAAGATGAGGCAATAAAAAGATGGGGCGATTGGAGAGGCAACGTGTTTGTCTACATACTAAACGACTTGCCTAAGCTATCCGAGCGTTTGAGAGTCGATTTAACAAAGTTTTGAAAAATCCCATTCTGTTGTTGTGGTTAGCCAGCCACATACCCTTTAAAGCGGTAACTACATAGTTTTCATTAATTGGTGTTTTAATTGGAAAAATCAACACAGAAGTACATTTCTTTCATAAAGTTGGGTTCTGCGGGATCAGGAAAGCTGTATGCTGAAATAATGAAGTGGAAAGACAAACCGATGGGCGGTGTTAAGCTGCAGGAGGCTTATCAGGTGTTTGGCAAATGGGATTTTGCGGTTCTTTTTGAGGCGGATACTAATGAGAATGCGCTGCATTTTGCCGGTGACATTGTGCGCCCCATTGATGGTGTGGTTGCGATGAGGACTGTTCCGTTGGCGCCTCTTAGAAGTTGGGCCTAAACATACTCATCTTTTTAAGGATAAATCCATGTTCAGCATTCCTGTCCTTTCAACAAGTGAAGATTTTCTGCAGATTGAAGGCATAACTTTGGTAGTTCAGAATACAAAAGAGAAGCGTGCGGAAAAGAAGCGGATTCTTGTAGTGGACGATGATCTAGGTATCTTGAGGGTTTTTAAGAGTATTTTGGAGCGGGAAGGGTACGTTGTTGAGACGGCTGAGACGGGTATGGCTGCTTTGGAAAAAATTAACCATGAAAAGTTTGATGTATGTTTAGTTGATGTTAGGCTTCCCGATATGGACGGCACTGACATTCTATTGAATATGGTGAATGATACTAAAATCATCAAGATCATCGTTACAGGGTTCTCCACCGGCGAAATTGGAAAAAGAGCTGCGGATTATGGGGCAGACGACTTTTTAGTCAAACCAGTTAAACCCGAAGAACTCATAGCCACAGTGCATGACTGCTTAATTATACGAGAACAAGAAAGCTAAGGTTTCAAGTATTTCAGAACCTTGATTTTAATTTGCGGGTTTTAACCAAATCCAAAAAAACCAACGGAAGTTGATGATGATGCAAACGAATTTTGCGCATCAACAGTATCATCTATCAAGACTAAACCCAAATTGCAGTATTTGCTCTTTTGAAGGTTTAGTGGTTGAGCCTGCACAAGCCCAGAGAAGTTGTTGTTGTTACAACTGCATTCTGCACACTGGTCGCAACAACAATCAACCAAACCACCAAAACAAAAAAGAAATTAGCCAAAAAATAAAGCTGTTGTATATACAAATTGTATAAACAATCCATATAAACAATTTACAGGTTGAGGGCCAGTACTACACACATACGTAGGTTTTAATGGCAAGGAAGGGGTCTTCGCATCGTTTTGCTCACAAACTCACACCCATCCAAAACAAAAGTTAAGGATCTATTCACAAATCTTAAAAGTGCGAAATCAGAATAAACGAGCCACCAACGACTGGTGTTACCTATGGGGTTATTCAAAAAATTCACAAACCACCTCACCGCCCCAGACGCGACTGTCCAATTAATGTTTAACAACCACTCCGTAACGTTAGGAGACAACCTTCAAGGAACCCTCAACATCGCTTCAAAAGAAGAATTCGATGTCATAGAAGTTAGATGCGAAATTGCCTGCATTGAACAGGCTAAAGTCATCAAAGAAGTCTACGACCCCGCACTAAAAAGATCCATTCCCCAAGTTGTAGATCAAACAGCTGTTATTTACAGTGCAAAACCCGCACTTTCCGGACCCTCACATTTTGCAAACGGCGAAAACCGCAGCGTCCCAGTTAACATTAACATTCCAGCAGGTGCAAGACCAACCTATTCGGGTGTAGATCGACGGGTTACATGGACCATAAAAGGCGTATTAGCAGTAGACGGCAGACCCGACAAGGTGACCCAAACCAGTGAAATCCAAGTTATAGCGCCAACTGTGCAGGCTCAAGCGGCAACAGTGCAAAGAGAAATCATCCGAACCGTTGTCATGATTCCATGCAAGTACTGCCAAGGCTTAATGGATCAAACGTTGACTGTGTGCCCTAACTGTGGTGCAAAAAGAACAATTTAGACTAAAGAAAAAAGAAGTTTATTGTTCGGTGCTTCATCGTTTGTTTTGCAGGCGTTTACTCTTCATCTTCTTCTTCGCAGTCGTCGCAATCGCAGTCGCAATCTTCATCTTCTTCTTCGAAACCAAAAACAATTTTCTGCATTTCTAAAACCAACCATTTAGGTGAAAATGGGCTAAATAAACCCTCTTGTCGGATTCCATATATCAGCTAAAATGATTCTTTGAGCTGATTGCCTGGAAAAACAATTAAACTAAGCAGCCAACCTTTGTAAGTATGCCGCAAGAGGTTCCAAGCAACTTAAAGGACTTAATCATGCGATTCGTTCAAACTTACAGCAGCGTGCCGGACTTAGAGCTTGACTTATACCTTAACCCTAAACCATGGTTCATGCCGCTGAACAGCGATGAAGCCAAACAGGAAGCAGCACACTATTTTTTGCTGGCAGCCGCGCTTAGCGACTACAAACTAACAGGGAACCCCAGAAACGTACGGCTGCTCCTTAACAGACTTTACACTGCTTTGGGACCCAAATTATACACAGCAAAGAACGTTTCCGACTTCGCAGCCGAAATTAACCGGTTTGAACATCAAACAGAAAAATTTGACCATCTAGGACAAGCAAAAGCTGAGATTGCAGAGGTAATCTGCTCAGTTAACCAGTTCGTGGAGAAAAAAGCCCCTGGCAATCTCATCGGTTACTCTGAAAAGTTAGCTCTAAAAGGGCGCAAACCAGCGGATTTTGTTAAGGAACTTTCGTTTAGCGTTAAGCGGATGACTAAACAGCATAAGGCTAAAGCATGGCTGTACCTGCGCTGGATGGTTCGAAACTCACCTGACTTGGCACTCTTCAAATTCAACCCCAAAGACCTGATGGTTTCACTTACTACCCCCAAATACAGGGTCTATGCTGCGTTGGGGCTGAGTGACAACGAAAACTTGCCGTTTGAATTAAGTATTAAAAATCAGCCCGAAAGCTGGTGGGAAAACACCGCTGCATTCGATGCTGATGCAGAGAAGTTGACCAACTTTGCGAAATCACTGTTTCCTGAAGACCCAGCTAAAGTTGATTTTCCATTCTTTATCTTGGGAACATGGCTTGAGTACTCTGACTTAACTCCCGCCTCTTTGGAGAAATCAATGCACTTTTTTATCCACAAGCATGAAGAATTCCTGCAGCCGCTCATGCGTTACCTAACTGTCGTTTACCATTATAACAGAATAGGGGAACGTATTGACCCTGGCGCTTTCTCAGGTTTGGAACTCGACGTTTACGACTTTCTTAAGAGCAAACAAGTGATTTTCAACTACGAATTTATGGAGTTCTGCCTTTCAAAGGACAATGCTCTTTTTGTTTACAAACCAGATTTTCTTCTACCTCAAATAACAGACAAAGGCAGAAAAGTCCTGCTTGAACCCCACGGAATCAAAACCAACCTCATAGAGTTTCTAGGTAAATTGGTGGCTTTCCGCAGGCATTACGGCGGTTACTTCTGTCTCATCCTGATAGTGCCCGACCAATACGTCAAAACCATCGAATATTTCGATCCAATGCATAAATCCTATGATTTTCTGTGGAAACAAAGCAACTATAAGACTCAATTTGAAAACTTCCACAGTTCTTAGAAAGACATCCGAGCGGTAGCTTTTGTAAAGGGTTTTGCTTTATTTGGATGTGTTGCTCCCATCTAAGTTTATTCCGCAAACATTAAATTGTCTTCTTTACCCCTTTATATCGTTCCTGACTGAACATTTGGGAGAATGGTCATGAAGGTCATTTCAAAGGATGATTTTAACGATTTCGTAAACAACCTGATTAAAGATGATTCTTTAAATGTAATTGGAGTGAAATCCAGAGGCAACAAATTTGCCTTTGCCCCGCTACAAACAGCTGAGGAACTGCGGCTTGACTACGACGTCACTTTGCTGCCTCCAAAAAAATACTATTTCCCCCAACGAGAAACATTGTTTACTTATGCTTTGTCAGGTGGATTCTCCGCCAAACAACCTGACGAAACAAAACCCATGGTGATAATAGGTGTACACCCCTACGACATTGTTGCATTGCTCCATATGGACGAAATTTTTAGAGAGACAAAATCAGACCCATATTACTTCCAAAAACGCGAATCCTCCATAATCATAGGCGTTAACATCCAAAAACTGTCAAAATGGAATTTCTCATCGTACATGGGGGCCTCTTCCGTTGACTATGGCTTCGACCTCATGTTAACCGACTTAGGCAACAGGTATGTGATAAACGTCGGATCTCAAAAAGGAGAAGAATTACTCTCCAAATACGCAAAGAACGTAACCACCGCTTTGGCACGTGACATACAGGTTGCTGGACAGAAAAAAAGAGAAATAATGAATCTCTCACAGCAAAACTTCGACTTTAACCCTGAACTAATTCCAGAGCTGCTCAAAGACAGCTATGGAAAAAGTGGCTTCTGGGAAAAGCACTCCGAAAAATGTTTAGCATGTGGCTCATGCGTCTTGGTATGTCCCACTTGCTACTGCTTTGACGTTAAAGATAACCCTGACCTAACTTTGGAGGCAGGCGAAAGAATCCGAACATGGGACGGCTGTTTATTGGAAGATTTCGCCAAGATAGCATCAGGAGAAAACTTCCGTGCCACTAGACCCACAAGGTATCGTCACCGTTACTTCAAAAAAGGAAAATACCTCTTTGACCGCTTCGGCTTCGTCTCCTGTGTTGGATGTGGCAGATGCTCCTCAAACTGTCTCCCAAACATAGCAAATCCAGTTGACCTTTTCAACGATATGTATCATGAAAGTCAAATCAGCGGAAGTCAGTTAGCAACATCCGCCGCCCTTGACATAAACATTCAAACGGAAGGAAACATCAACTTCGTACCTAAACTGGCAACCATAGTCAAAAAAACCCCGATGACTGCTCTTGAAACCCTCTTTGAAATAAAATTAGACGATGGTTCAGAGCTAAATCATAAACCAGGCCAGTTTGTCGAGGTTTCAGCGTTCGGCATTGGTGAAGCGCCGATTTCGTTGTCTTCTCCGCCCACAAAGAAGGGCACGTTTGAAATCTGCGTCCGTAAACTAGGAAATGTCACCACTAGACTGCACAAACTTAACGAGGGCGACAAAGTGGGAATTCGAGGACCCTTCGGAAACGGCTTTGACGTTGATTCGCTTAAAAACAAAGACCTCTTGTTCATTGCAGGTGGCTTGGGAATTGCTCCTCTCCGCTCACTGTTCAACTATGTGCTGGATAATCGGAAAGATTACGGAAAAGTTTTCCTGCTCTATGGATGCAAGGAACCTAAGGAGTTGCTTTTCGGGGAAGAAATGATTGCCTTAGCATCAAGAGATGATGTTGAGTTTAAATCAACCGTCAACTGGTGCCCCGAAAACGATGTCTGGACGGGCAACATCGGCGTGATAACAACGCTTATTCCCCAAGTGACCTTCGACCCAGAACAAACCCTCGCCATACTCTGCGGCCCTCCAGTTATGTACAAATTTGTTATTGCAGATTTGAAGAAAAAAATGGTGCCAGACGACCACATTATAATGTCGCTTGAACGCAGAATGAAATGCGGGGTAGGCAAATGCGGGCACTGCCAAATCAATCAAATATATGTCTGCAAGGACGGTCCTGTTTTTAATTATGCAAAAATAAAAGGTGTTCCGGAGGCGCTATAAATGAAACCTAAAGTTGCATTCTTTGATTTTGCTGGCTGCGAAGGCGACCAGCTCCAAATTGCGAACCTTGAAGAAGACTTGTTAGCTCTTTTGGGTCAAGTGGAAGTTGTGACTTTCAGGGAAGTCATGAAAGAACAAAGCGATAACTATGATATCGCCTTCGTGGAAGGTTCATGCACAAGACTGCAAGACGAAGATAGACTCAAACAAATACGAAAAAACGCTAAAACCGTTGTAGCAATCGGATCCTGCGCTGCCATCGGTGGCATCAATTCGCTGAGAAACTACAAAGATTTAGATGCAGTTAAAAAAATGGTATATGACGAAAGCGCAAGACTCTTTGACTCCTACGCTGCGAGACCCATAGACGCCGTTATCCCAGTGGATGCCTACGTTTATGGATGCCCAATCGACAGAGAAGATTTCCTGCAAGTGGTCAAATCACTCTTGATGGGAAAGAAGCCTGAAACACCCACCTACCCAGTTTGTGTGGAATGCAAAAAAAACGAGAATGTCTGCGCTTTTGAACGTGGCCAATACTGCGTTGGAACAGTTACCAGAGCCGGCTGTAACTCATGTTGCGTTAATGAGGGCACAATCTGCTGGGGCTGCCGAGGGTTGGTCGATAATCCAAACGAGAATTCCCAAAAAGAAGTTCTCATCAAGTACGGTCAAAATGTAGATGATGCAATAGCTAAGTTTAGGTTATATTTTGGTTGGCAGGAGGCAAAAAGATGAGCGAATCTAAAAATGTCGACGTAAATGTCCATCACATAACAAGAGTAGAAGGACACGGAAACATCAACGTATCCATCAGAAATGGCACCGTAGAAAAATGTGAATGGAGTATCCCTGAAGCACCAAGATTCTTCGAAGCCATGGTTGTAGGGCGCTCTTGGAACGAGCTACACCACATTACATCTCGCATATGCGGTATTTGTTCCATAGGTCATACACTTGCCTCGTTGAAAGCCACTGAAGCAGCAATGGGAATACCCATAAGTGAACAGGATTTGAAACTGCGAAAGTTAGCCCTCCACGCTGAGAACATGCAAAGTCACGTTCTACATTTGGGATTTCTAGTTCTACCCGACTTGATGGGTGTAGGCTCAGTTATCCCTCTTGCCTCAACGAATCTAGCTGAAGTTAAAATTGTTCTCCAACTACATAGAATCGCAAACGAAATGTCAATTCTTCTATGCGGCAGAACCACTCACCCACAAAGGCTGATCCCTGGCGGATTCTCTAAAATCCCTTCGATGAAGGAGTTGGCGGTTATGAGGCGGAAACTGCAGGATTCTGTTCCAAACCTTAAAGCAGTGGCTAGCTTGTTTAAGAGTTTAGCAGGTAATTTTCCCAACTTTGAGCGAGAAACTGAATTCATTGCTCTAACAAACCCCAACGAATACGCACTCTACGACGGAGAAATAGCCTCATCTGACACTGGAGCAGCACCAGCAAAAGAATACTTCACATACACAAACGAATTTGTCGTCCCGCAGTCAACTGCTAAATGGGCAAAACACAGCCGAGACTCCTACATGGTCGGTGCATTAGCAAGACTCAACCTCAACTACAAGAGACTCTCACCCATGGCTCAAACGGTTGCGGAAATGTTCAACCTCAAACCATTGTGTTATAATCCTTTCATGAACAGCATTGCCCAGTTAGTTGAGACTGTTCACAGCGTTGAAGACTCTATAGGATTAATCAACGAACTTGAAGCTGCAGGACTTAAAACCCAACCTGACTACAACAACCCAACCATAAAAGTCAAGGCAGGCAGCGGCGTCGGAGCCGTAGAAGTCCCCCGAGGCATACTATTCCACGATTACTCATACAACGATAAAGGAGTGTGCACAAAAGCCAACTGCGTCATCCCAACCAACCAAAACCACGGCAACATATCGTTGGACATGAAAGCACTTGTACCGCAGATTGCGCAAAAATCTCAAAAAGAAATCGAGCTCGCATTAGAAATGTTAGTACGCGCATACGACCCATGCATTTCCTGCTCCACACACGTGGTTAAATTGGTTTGACCTAATCACTAACTTTTCTATTAACCACTAAGGGGATGAGCGGGTATGGGAAATCTTCGGGGATTTTTCAGTCCCCAAGCAATCGCTGTTATTGGGGCAAGCGAACGAGTCGATTCTTTAGGCGCACGAATTCTCCGTAACCTAATTGGGACATACCAAGGAAAAATTTTTCCTGTTAATTCTTTTAGGAAAACAGTTCAAGGAATTGTTGCTTATCCCAGCATAGATCGTGTGCCCTCCAAAGTAGACCTTGCAATCATAGCAACACCCGCACACACGGTTCCCCAAATTGTTGAAGAGTGCGGTATGGCGGGCGTTTTGAATGCTGTCATTGTTTCAGCAGGTTTTGATGAATGCAGTAAAGTTGGTCGAGAGCTTACCCAGCGAATTCTTGAGAGCAAAAAAGCTTATGGGTTGAAGATAATTGGCCCAAACAGCTTTGGAATCATAAGACCAAACTCAAATCTGTATGCAACTTTTGCGGAAAAGAAAGCGGTGCCTGGAAAAATCGCCTTCATTTCTCAGAGTGGAGCATTTTGTGGTTCAGCCTTGGATTGGTCTTTGGAAACCCAAGTTGGGCTTAGTGCAGTTGTCTCGATGGGTCAATCCATCGATGTTGACGTTGGCGATTTGATTGAATACTTTGGGAACGACTCTCAAACAAGAATCATAATGCTCTACGTTGAATCCATAAAAAACGCAAGAAGTTTCATTAGTGCAGCAAGAGGCTATGCAAAAACAAAACCAATCATCATAGTTAAACCCAACAGAGCCGATGAAACCCAAAATCTCGGAACCTCAGATACCTGTAACCTTAACGAAGCTATACATGACGCTGCGTTTAGAAGGAGCGGAGTTGTTAGAGTTGAAACCCTGAATGGCGTTTTTGACTGCGCTAAAACCTTGTTGATGCAGCCTAGCCCAACTGCGCCCGACTTAACCATAATAACAAACGCTGGAGGACCAGCTTTGATGGCTATAGACCAAATAAACAGGCGCGGCGGCAAACTTGCAGAAATAAGCAGTTCTACTATTCAAGCCTTAAGGAACATTTTGCCCTACTATTGCGGTTTAACTAATCCCATTGACCTCCTGGAAGAAGCAACGCCTGAAAGATACCGAAAAGTAATTCAAACGTGCATAACCGATAACTCAAACAGTAGTCTTCTCGTTATGTATGCGCCTACGGGGTTGACGGATCCTCTGAGCTTAGCCAACACCGTTATCGATTCGGCTAAGCAAACTAGAAAAAACATATTCGTTTGTCTACTGGGGGAAGATCCCCAATGCCAAGAAGCAAGACGCATATTGCATAGAAACAGTGTTCCAACGTTCCGAAGCCCTCAGGAAGCCGTGAGAACCTTCATGAACATCTATGCTCACACCCAAAACCTGGAGTTGCTTTATCAAACTCCAGACGAAATTTCCATAGACCGCACTTCACCGATTCATCTCAAGGGAATTTTGAGGCGTGCGTACAGTGAGGGCAGAAAAACTTTGAATTTGCCTGAATCTTTCAAATTCTTAGAAGCCTACAAAATACCTGTCGTGAAAACAGTTATAGCTAAAACAGCTGACGAATCCGCTGCTTTTGCTTCACAACTCGGGTACCCAGTAACAATGAAACCGCTCGGCACCCAATACTCTCTTAAACTTGAAACCCAAACCCTTGCCTACGATGTTTTTTCTCCTGCCCAACTCGCTTTTCAATTCACCCAATTGGCAGATGAAATGGGTATCGGCAAAATAGTTGACTTCCAAGGGATAGCGATACAGCCCAAAGTCCTCTACGCTCCCTGCAAACTGTTTTTAGGGTTAAGAAAGGACCCTCAGTTTGGTTCTATTATCTGTTTGGGGACAGGAGGAGCTTTAATCGAGAAGGACCGGGAATTGAGTGTTGGTTTTCCGCCTCTAAACCAGGTTCTTGCGAAGCAAATTATGGAAAACACGAAAGCGGTTCAATACTGCAAAGACGCTGTCTGCTCGGAAAAGTTTGCAAATGCTTTAATTGAGGAAATTTTGATTCGGTTTTCTCAGCTTGCAGTCGATTTTCCAGAGATAAAAAAAATTGATGTAAACCCCATTGTTATCAAGGATGGCAAAGCATGCGCTGTGGACGCTCAAATTGTGTTAGACTTGCACATGTTTCTGCATCAAGGTGCTGAACACTCAGAAAATCTAGTTATCGCACCATACCCAAAAAAGTATGTAACCCAGCGTACTCTAAAAAACGGTGCAAAAGTGACTTTTCGATCTATAAAGCCTGAGGATGAAAACCGTTTCAATGCACTCTTCAAATCTTTATCGGAAGAGAGTGTACGTTTTAGGTTTTTTGAGACTATAAAAGAAATGTCGCATGATACCTTGTCTAGGTACTGTAATTTGGATTACGACAGGGAAATAGCGATAGTTGCTCAACTTGAGGATGGCAATCTCATCGGGGTTGTAAGGTTAATTCTTGATTCTGAAAGAAAAAACGGGGAATTCGCAGTCATGGTGAGTGATTCGTGGCATGGGTTAGGATTAGGAACAAAGCTTACAGATTACATCATCGACATCGGCAAGGACTTAAAACTAGAAATAATCTATAGCGAAATAAGCCCCGAAAATACAAAGATGCTCACTCTATGCAAAAACAAAGGATTTACGTCTAAATCATCAGACGAATACTCAGTAAACATGACGCTGTCCCTTCCTCCTTAGATGTTTAAGTCGTTTAGAAACTTCCAGAACTCCTCAATACACCGGATAATCCTTAACTCCAAAAAATTCGCTTCAAAATTGTCCTTCTCATCGATCGAACTTCTGAAGAAACCAACAGTATGAGGATACCCTTTTTCAAACATTGGACTATCAACAACGTCGGCCAAAACGGCGTGGGGTTTGCTCTGCTTGTTTCTTCGGTCAATAAACCGTACCGAATAGAAGAGGTATTTTCTTCCCTCATTCCCATCGTTTGGAAAGCAAACTATGCAATCCATTTCTTGGAAATAAAATTTTTTGGATTTTGTTTCCATTGAATCTTCTCATGCTTGATTAGTTTGTCAGTAGGAATAGTTAATTAATCTTAAATAAAAATTGAAAAATTGAGAGTTGGGTTTAATTTTTGTCTAAATTGAATTCTTCATGAATCGCTTGGACAACCGCTATGCCGTCTTTTTCTTTGACGACAAACGAAATGTTGAGTTCTGAGCTGCCTTGTGCAATCATGCGGATGTTGATGCCTTTCTTGGCGACAGTACTAAATATTCTTGAAGCGACACCGAGTGTACCCTTCATGTTGGCGCCCATGACTGCGATCACTGCAACATCGTCTTCGGCTGAAACTTCACTGACTATTCCGTCTCGCTCAAGCAAAGCAATTTCGAGGTTGCTGATTGCTCTGCCTAGGACTCCGCGTTTGATTATCATGGAGATGTTGGCTTCTGAAGCTGCGGTGGATATCATCATTACGTTGATGTTGTTCCTGCCGAGGACGTCGAAGACTTTGGCGTAGCTTCCTGGTGCACCCACCATGCCTGCGCCGTTGACGTTTAGCATTGCGACGTCTTTTATCATGGCTACTGCTTTTACGGCTTCGGTGACTTTTGCGTTTGGTTCTTTAGTTATGAGTGTGCCAGGGTTTTCTGGGTGGAAAATGCTGCGTATCCGAACTGGAATGTTTCCTCTGATGGCTGGCCCCAGTGCTCGAGGGTGCATAGCTTTTGCGCCGAAAATCGCCATTTCCGCAGCTTCTTGGTAGCTCAGTTGTGGAAGCATTTTCGCTGAAGGAACGATTTTGGGATCAGTGGTCATTATACCGTCTACGTCTGTCCATATCCAGACTTCATCAACATTCAAAGCCATGCCTAATATAGTAGCTGTGTAATCAGAGCCGCCTCGGCCAACAGTTGTAACGATACCATCTTGATTTGCAGCGATAAACCCAGTTACAACTGGGATAACCTGACTCTCGAGCAGCGGTTCCAATCGTTCACGGATGAGGTGTGTGGTAAAGTTGATGAGTGGGTCTGCTTCTCCGAAGTTGGAGTCTGTAACTATACCTGCATCTTTGCCTGTGAAGAATTGACTCTCGGCTTTGTGATCTTTTATTGCTCCCCAAACGACGGGTGCAGACAACCTTTCCCCAAAAGATACAACGTAGTCTTTGGATTTAGGTGTGAGTTCGCCAACGTAGCAGATGCCAGTTAAAACTTTTTCGAGTTCCTCGATAGTTTTATCGGTTATTTGAGTAACTTCTTTTTGGATTTGTTTGCTTGTTATGGCGGTTGAAATGGCGTCTGTATGCTTTTTTCGCAGTTCTTTGGTGAAAGCTTGGATGTCTTTTTCATTGCTTTTTTTGGCTTGGCAAGCAACTTCAAAGAGGCTGTTTGTAACACCTGCCAAAGCCGAAACAACCACAGCTACGCTATAATCCTTCTTGGCATATTTGGTGACTAAACCTGCAACGTGGCGTATGTTTTCGCCTGTGCCAACGCTGGTGCCGCCGAACTTCATTACTAACTTCATTTTTAGGTCTCCGAGTTACTATTTAGCATTCGATTTGCTAACTTATGTCTTATGTCTAAGAGGTCCCTTAAAACTGCACTAGGCAGTCTCGATTCCGCCTGCTCCTTTCCCGACTAGGGTTTGTTCACCTGCGAATTCGGTTGAGAAGGTTATTGCATTTAGGACTCCACTGACACATAATGGGTTGTTTTTGGGGATTTCCGTAGGTTTCACAGTTGCTTTGTCGCCTTCTATGGAGCCGATGAGTTTGATGGTGTTGCCTCTTTTGGCAGCTTCATCAAGCGCTTGCAGGGATACATCGCGGATGCCTTTACGGTCAATGTCTTTTAGAGTAATTTTCTTGTTGAGGATCCAGTTCGCTAAGATAACTACTTTGCATGCGCTATCGAATCCGTCAATGTCCATGGATGGTTCCCGCTCGGCGTAACCAAGCTTCTGCGCGTTTGCAAGAGCATCTTGGAATGACACGCGGTTCTGGGACATTTCAGTTAGGATATAGTTAGTTGTACCGTTCAGGATTCCGCGGATGGCTAAGATTTTGTCACCTGCGAGACATCTTTTGGCGAATTCAAGCATGGGTGTTCCACCACCGACTGTGCCGCTGAACCGCAAGTAAACATTATTGTATTCGGCAAGTTCGGTAAGGGCTGGCATGGCTAAGGCTAAGGGTCCCTTGTTAGTTGTCACCACATGTTTTCCTGTTTTGAAGGCTTTTGTGATGTGGGATATTGCAGGTTCAGCGTTCTTGATGTTAACAGGCGTGACTTCAACGACTACTTCTGCTTCAACCGATTCAATAACTTCCATCGCTGGTAATCCTGGGCGCCCAAACTCTGGGTCAGCGGATATAGGATAGCCGCGCTGTTTTATTGTTTCGAGTTTTTCGGGGCTTAAGCCTCTTGGGTTAATGACTGCACCGTCTATGTCGGCAATTGCAACGATTTTTGGATTAAACCCAGAATCCTTAACTTTTTCAGTGTATCTACGCGCAAGAATGGTAGTTACGCCTTTCCCGACTACACCATATCCAACTAAAATAATCCTCAATCATATCACCTTGCAAGAATAGGCTGTTTCTTTAATCCTAATGCGTTTTCGATGGCTGAGATGTCAGCGTCAACTTCAATTGGTTTCTCACTCATCTTGACCGCTGTGTCTGGGTCCTTAAGTCCATGCCCGGTGGTAACACAGACAACCAGTTCATCCTTACTGATGACGCCGCTCTTGACCAGTTTCTTTAAACCAGCGATGGATGAGGCACTTGCAGGCTCCACAAAGATGCCTTCGATCCTGGCAAGGATTTTTTGAGCATCCAAAATCTCCTCATCTGTAACTGTTTCAGCGGTTCCTTGGGATTCGCGGATCGCGTTGACGGCTTTCTTCCAGCTTACTGGTGCACCGATACGGATGGCTGTTGCCACTGTTTCTGGGTTTGTAACAGGGATGATTTTATCGCTGTTAGTTTTAATCATCTGTGCAATTGGAGCGGAACCTGCAGCTTGTATGCCCGTCATTTTGGGCAGTTCTTTAATGTAGCCAAGTTGATAGAATTCGCTTAGTCCTTTCCATATAGCGCTTATGTTTCCGGCGTTGCCAACTGGCACAATGATTCGGTTTGGTGCGTCGTTGTTTAGTTGCTCGCAGATTTCATAGCCGAGCGATTTTTGTCCTTCAATGCGGAACGGGTTAATCGAATTCAAAAGGTAAATACTCTTGTGCTTCTCGGCAAGTTTGAGCACAAAGTCTAAGGCTTCATCAAAGTTTCCCTTCACTTGGAGCACTTTGGCGCCGTGAATCATAGCTTGAGAGAGTTTGCCATATGCAATTTTGCCTGAAGGAATCAGGACCGTGCATCGTATTCCTGCGCGCGCTGCGTAGGCGGCTAGGCTTGCCGAGGTGTTTCCAGTTGATGCGCAGATGACGTGTCTTGCGCCGAGTTCAACGGCTTTGGTTACGCCGACGGTCATGCCTCTATCTTTGAAGCTGCCTGTGGGGTTTTCGCCTTCGTTTTTAACGTAGAGGTTTTTAAGTCCTAACTCTGTGCCTAAACGTTCCGATCGGTGCAGTCCTGTGCCGCCTTCATTTAAAGTGACGACTTTGGTAGTTTCGTGAATTGGCATGAAGTCGCGATAACGCCAAACCGAAAGGGGCTTGCTCATCCACCCGCTTTCTTTGAGTGTTTCGGCTAGCTCTCTGAAGTCATACTTTATCTCCAAAATATCTCCGCATTTCTTGCAGAAGTAAACAATATCATCTATATCGTATGTTGTTTTGCAGTTTATGCATTCTTGATGCGTCATCTTTGCTTCTCCAATTAGCAAGTACTTTCAGTTTAACACGGAATACTGACTGTTACATTATTAATTTATCTGCTCAGGAATTTCTGATTAACCTACTAAGTTCGATAGAACTTCGTAGGTTTTGAGGCTGTCCTTCTTTTCAACTACCATGATTGTTTCTGTCCAGCACGAAATGAACTCAACGATGTTCACGTTTTGTTCTGCCAGCAAGGTGGCAAGAAAAGCGACAACTCCCGGAGTGGCTTCGAGTTCTTCTGGTGAGTGAACTACAATCATAGTGCAGTTGTCGTGCTTGACGAGGGTTGATATTCTTTCGGGCATATCTGCTTTGTCGAGTAAGTAGACGAATTTACCAAGTAAATCTACTTTCATGCCCGTTTGGGAGGGCAATTCTTTGCCCGTTATCATAACTGATTTGCGGTCATAGACGGCTATGTTGCTGCGTTTGAGGAGTGCTAGCACTTTTTCTTCTCTTTTCTGCTTGTGCTTTTGAAGTTCCTCAGAGTAGCGGCGTAGGGCAGCTTTGATGGCGCTTGTGTCGTCGGTTTTGAGTTCTTTTTGGATTTGCCGTGAGAGCTCGCTTAGGTTGACTATGCCTTTCTCTAGAGCTTCAAGTAGGTAGGGTTTGTTTCGCAGGTGGCTTCTCACGTTTTGAGCTACTGTCATAGTGTTCTCTGAATGTATCAAATGGGACATTTAAAGCTTGTTAAGTAACAAAAAAGTCGCAAGGTTTAAAAATACAGCGCTTAAGGTTAGGGAAACAATTTAAAATAAAAAATGGGGGATCAAACACATAGCCGATAAATTTGTATTAGCTTATTCAGGCGGATTAGACACATCCGTGTTAATCAAGTACCTCCAAGAAAAATGTCAAGCACAAGTCATTACAGTAACCGTAGACGTTGGTCAAGGCGAAGACCTCAAAGCAGCTGAGGAAAAAGCCAAAAAACTCGGCGCCATCAAACACTTTTCAATAGACGCCAAAGAAGAATTCGTCAAAGACTACATTTTCCCAGCCATAAAAGCAAACGCCCTCTACGAAGGCAAATACCCCATCAGCACAAGCCTCTCCCGACCCTTAATCGCCAAGAAAATGGTTGAAATCGCCGAAAAAGAAGGCGCCACCGGTTTAGTTCACGGTTGCACGGGCAGAGGGAACGATCAAGTTCGTTTTGACATAACCTTAGGCGCCCTAGCACCAGAAAAACAAATCATAGCTCCAGTTCGTGAATGGGGCTTAACGCGCGAGGAAGAAATTGCTTATGCCAAAACCAAAGGCATCCCCGTCTCGGACTCGGCTAAAAAATACAGCATAGACTCAAGCGTTTGGGGGCGAGCCATCGAATGTGGATTGCTTGAAGATGCCAGTCAGGCGCCGCCAGACGACGCTTACGAATGGACTGTTGCCCCGGAAAAGGCGCCTGATAAACCAGAAATCGTAACCATCACCTTTGAGGCTGGTGTGCCAGTTGCGGTTAACGGTAAACAAATGGCTCCTCTTGCGCTCATAGAGGAAGTTAACAATATTGCTGGCCGAAACGGTGTAGGCCGCATAGATCACATCGAGGACCGCATCGTAGGGTTGAAATCACGCGAAGTCTACGAGTGCCCCGCAGCCACCGTCATCTTGGAAGCCCACAAAGACCTCGAAAAAATGGTCATGACCCGTCACCAAGTCCTCTTCAAACAGCAAATCGACTCCCAATGGGTATTCCTTGCATACGCAGGGCTATGGGTTGACCCCTTAAAAGACGACTTAGACGCCTACATCAACCACTCACAAGAAAACGTCACAGGAGAGGTAAAACTGAAACTCTACAAAGGCGGTCTCTTAGTCATCGGACGCAGTTCCCCAAATTCGCTATACGACAAGAACCTCGCTAACTACAACATCAAAACCAGCTTCAACCAATCCTACAGCAAAGGCTTCATCGAACTCTGGGGTTTGCAGACAAGAATGTACAACTCGCTCAAGAAGGCGAGCAAAAAACCAAGGCAAAGAAAACCTAACTTTTCTTAATCAAATAACTATCGGGGGCATGGAAAACGTCAAAGATGCTGCATGGAGGAAGATTGGTCGATGTAAGAGAAGACGTCGCCAAATTCTGTTCCTCACGCAAAGATGATACTCGCTTAGCTGATGCTGTTTTAGCCATCAACAAAGCCCACGTTGTCATGCTCATGGAGCAAAAAATCATCCAGTGGCAAGATGGCGCAAAAATCCTCTCCGCCCTCCAAAAAATAGACAGCCAAAAAATTGACCCCAACGCTGAAGACGTCCACATGGCAGTAGAAGAAGCGGTTCTAGCCGAGGCGGGTCCAGAGGTTGGCGGAAATCTGCATATTGCCAAGAGCAGAAACGACCAAGTTACAACTGCTATCCGTATGGCGTTGCGCAAAGAGTTGCTCGGCATCATGAATCAAGTGCTCGACATGCAGGAAAGCCTCCTGGCAACAGCGAGTAAACACACTGAAACAGTCATCTTAGCCTACACTCATCTGCAACCAGCCCAACCAGTCACCTTCGCCCACTACCTCCTTTCCCACGTAAACGGGTTAGGACGAGATCTACAAAGATTACAATCTGTTTACGAGCGGGTCAATTTGTGTCCTTTGGGCGCTGGAGCACTCGCAACAACAAGCTTCCCCATCAATCGCAAATTAACTGCAGAACTCTTAGGCTTCGATGCAGTTTTGGAGAATTCGATTGACGCAGTGGGCAGCAGAGACTTCATCATCGAAACTCAATCTGCATTAACTTTGCTTGCGGTGAACTTAAGCCGGTTAGCTGAGGACCTGATAATTTGGAGCTCACCCGCGTTTGGGACGGTTGAGTTACCTGACGAATTCACCTCAACCAGTAGCATCATGCCTCAGAAAAAGAACCCTGAAGTCCTCGAAGTTATCCGTGCAAGAGCCAGCTATGCGTTGGGCGATTTTGTTGCTTCAGCCGCAGCTCTAAAAAGTTTGCCGACCACTTACAACCTTGATTTTCAAGAGATAACGCCGAAACTTTGGGCATCAACCGACAACCTCAAAGCTTCCCTGAACATATTCACACAACTTATTCCTAACGTTAAAGTTTCCTCAAACGTAGAAGGCAAAGCTGCAGCAGGCTTCGTGGGCGCAACCGAACTCGCCAACATGCTTGTACGCAAGTACAATGTTGCTTTCCGGACGTCCCACAAAATAATCGGCGCTTTAGTTAAGGGACTTATTGATTCAAAACAGACTTTACTAGATGCGACCCCTGAAATGCTCCAGAAAGTAGCTCAGGAAAGCGCAGGAATAAAATTAACTATCAAAAAAGCAGACATACTTGAATGCACAAATCCCCGCAAACTAATCGAAACCTATAAAGTACAAGGCGGTCCATCACCCGCAGAGGTCGAAAAAGCAATCTCATTCACAAACAAAACCCTGACACATACAAAAGCAAACATCGCTAAACTCAAAGAAAAACTTGCTAACACAGAAAACAGCCTCAACTCGATCACGCAATTATATTCACAATCAGATTCTTCCAAAAACGCAAGACTTAAAAATTCAAAGTTATAGGTTGAATAGGGCTTTGGTCCCACAAAATAGTACATCCAAAAATAAAAAAGCGATACTGCTTCTTGAAGACGGAACGTCCTTTATCGGTAAAGGTTTTGGCGCAACCGGAAAAATCTCTGGGGAAGTTGTTTTTTCGACCCAGATGGTTGGTTACCCCGAAGCACTAACGGATCCGTCATATAAGGGGCAGATTTTAACTTTCACTTATCCGCTTGTAGGGAACTACGGCGTTCCATCCAACGAACAAAACCTCGGACTTCCGCTTTACTTCGAGTCAGACCACATCCAAGTTCAAGGCTTAGTTATTCATGAGCTCTGTCTTGAGCCGTTCCATTGGGCATCCACACGGACCCTCGATAAATGGCTCGCAGACGAAGGTGTCCCAGGCATATACGGCATAGACACAAGACGCTTAACCAAGAAACTTCGAACCCATGGAGTCATGCTGGGTATCATTCAGGTTTTTGAAGCAGGCGAAGAACCCCACTTAGACTTAATCCTGAAGAACGGCAAAAACATCGCCGACCCCAACCAAACCGACCTAGTTAAAGAAGTGTCAGTGAAGAAGCCCTGCAAATACACCGTTGAAGGCGCCAAAAAGAGTGTTGTCCTAATCGACTGCGGCGTTAAATACAGCATCATCCGCAACTTGCTCAAACGAGGCATCAACGTAACCCGAGTCCCCTATGACACTTCAGCTAGCGAAATCCTCTCCTACAACCCCGACGGCGTGTTCCTAAGCAACGGTCCGGGAGACCCCAAGAAATGCACCAAAACAATCGAAGCCATCCGAGAGTTATCTGAGAAGCTTCCACTCATGGGTATTTGTCTTGGGGCACAAATTCTCACCTTAGCGTTAGGCGGAGACACTTACAAGCTAAAATTTGGTCACCGCGCACAAAATCAACCTGCACTTGACATGTTCAACAATCGATGCTATATTACGACACAGAATCACGGGTACGCAATAAATATGGAGTCACTCAACAAAACACCGCTTGAACCATGGTTCATCAACCCCAACGACAAAACCACAGAGGGTGTTAAACATAAAAACAAGCCAGTTTTCGCTGTGCAATGGCACCCTGAAGCTTCACCAGGACCATACGACACTGAACTATTGTTTGACAAATTCGCCAAAACCTTGGAGGTTAAGTAGATGCCCAAGTTTGATTGGATAAAGAAAGTTCTGGTTTTGGGTAGCGGCGCCATTAAAATCGGTGAAGCCGCCGAATTCGACTACAGCGGTAGCCAATGCCTCAAAGCACTGAGGGAAGAATGCATCGAAACTGTTCTCATTAACCCCAACATAGCAACTATCCAAACTGACCCACGCCTCTCAGGCAAAGTCTACCTTTTACCTGTTACCCCCGAATACGTCGAAAAAGTTATCGAAAAAGAACGCCCAGACGGCATCCTGTTGGGGTTCGGAGGACAAACAGCCCTTAACTGCGGATTAGAACTTGAAAAAAGAGGTATTCTCCAAAAATACAACGTTAAAGTTTTGGGAACACCAGTCAAAGCCATCGAGGACACTGGTGACAGGGAACGTTTCCGCCAATCCATGCTCGAAGCAGGGGTGCCCCCTCTTAAGAGCAAATCAACCATCAGCGTGAAAGGTGCCTTAGAAATTGCCGAGGAAATCGGCTACCCCGTCATCATTCGTGTTGCTTTCACTTTAGGCGGCAAAGGCTCAGGCGTAGCCCATAACCCTGCAGAACTGAAAGAGCATGCAACACGCGGTATCGCTCAGAGCAGGATCGGACAAATCCTAATCGAAGAGTATGTAGGGCATTGGAAAGAAGTCGAATACGAAGTCATGCGTGACTACGCTGACAACTGCTTAACCGTATGCAACATGGAAAACTTTGACCCCATGGGTGTCCACACTGGCGACAGCATCGTGGTTGCGCCGTCGCAAACCATGACCAACCGCGAATACCACCTCATTCGCTCAATCTCTATTAACGCTATCCGCCACCTCGGCATTGTCGGTGAATGCAACATCCAATGGGCACTTAACACTAAATCCGAAGAATGCCGTGTCATCGAAGTTAACTCACGCATGTCCAGAAGCTCAGCGCTCGCAAGCAAAGTCACGGGTTATCCCCTTGCATACATCGCGACAAAACTTACTTTAGGCTATACTCTGCCTGAACTTATCAACAAAGTCACCGAAGTCACAACCGCCTGCTTTGAACCAGCCCTCGACTACATAACCGTCAAAATCCCGCGCTGGGACCTCCAGAAATTCAAGAACGCCGACCGTCACATCGGTCCACAGATGCGTTCTGTGGGTGAAGTCATGGCGATTGGTCGCTGCTTTGAAGAGGCTCTCCAAAAAGCAGTTCGCATGTTGGATACGGGCAAGATTGGCTTAGTTTGCAACCCCGAAGACATCGAAGTCGAATCTGAAGAACGAATAAGAGATGAAATAGCAAACCCAACTGACGAGCGTCTCTACAAGCTTGTTAAAGCCCTCAAAATGGGCATACCTATTATGGAAATCTATCGCTTAAGCGGCGTTGACCCCTTCTTCCTCTACAAAATCCAAAACATCATCAACATGGAAGCCCAACTGCGCAAACTGAACCTTGCAGAAGCCTCAGCAACAGAAACTATCCGCGAAGCCAAGCGCATAGGATTCTCTGATGAACAAATTGCCGAGTGCCAAAAAACTGACGAATTCACAATCAGAGCATTTAGAAAAAACGCTAACATCATCCCAGCTATCAAACAAATCGACACTCTTGCAGCTGAGTGGCCAGCCAAAACCAACTACCTCTATCTTACCTACGGTGGAGACGAAGACGACATAGAACTCTCCACCACACCAAGCAAAGTCATCGTACTTGGCGCAGGCGTCTTCCGGATCGGTTCAAGCGTGGAATTCGACTGGTGCGGTGTCAACACGATTTGGGCGCTAAAGAAGAACGGCATAAAAGAAGCCATCATGGTCAACTACAATCCCGAAACCGTCTCCACAGACTACGACGTCTCCGACAAACTCTACTTCGAAGAACTAACCATCGAACGCATCCTTGACATCTACGAAAAAGAAAACCCATTAGGCGTTATAACAAGCGTCGGTGGACAAATCCCAAACAACCTATCCATGGCTCTCTCCAAAGCGGGAGTAAAACTTCTGGGAACTTCGGCGGAGAATGTTGATTTGGCGGAAGACCGCTCAAAATTTAGTGCGCTTCTGGATCAGCTGGAGATTTGCCAGCCGAGTTGGAGCAAACTCCTCTCTATTGAAGATGCGAAGCGGTTTGCTCAGAAAATAGGTTACCCAGTTCTTGTGCGTCCAAGTTATGTCTTATCTGGTTCAGCGATGCGTGTTGCCTACAACGAAACTTCGCTTGAGAACTTCCTAAACTTAGCCGCTAAAGTTTCACGCGACCACCCAGTCGTTATCAGTAAATTCATTACCCAAGCCAAAGAAGTCGAAGTCGATGGCGTCTCCGACGGCGAAAACGTGTTTATCGGAGCTATAATGGAACACGTCGAAAATGCGGGTGTCCACAGCGGCGACGCAACAATGACTATTCCGCCCCAGGCGCTGAAGGTTGAGGTTCAAAAGAAAATCGAAGAATGCACCCAAAGTATAGTAAAAGCCCTTCAGATTCATGGACCCTACAACATCCAGTACCTTGTCAAAGACGACGTTGTAAACGTCATCGAATGTAACCTGAGAGCTTCTCGGTCTATGCCGTTTGTTAGCAAGACACGAGGAATAAACATGATTGAGCTGGCTACTTTGGCAATGCTGGGGAAAAAAATCGACGGCGTCAAACTCTCGCCAATGCGGGTTGCACCTCACGTGGGTGTCAAGGTTCCACAGTTTAGCTTCATGCGTTTAAGCGGCGCCGACCCAGTTCTCGGAGTTGAGATGCTCAGCACAGGCGAGGTGGCATGCTTAGGCGAAAACTTCTCTGATGCTTTCAGCAAGGCATTGCAATCTGCCGAATTCACCATTCCACCCAAAGATGGCAAAGTCTTCATAAGCGTTGGTGGCGACGGAGCAAGAAAAGCTCGCGTTGTGCCAATTGCCAAATCGCTTGCGGAAATGGGCTTCAAAATATATGCAACCCAACACACAGCCGACGTACTCAATGCAAACGGCGTATTCGCCACTGTACTCTACAAAGTCAAAGACGCACAAGTGAGCCCAAACATCATGGATTACTTGCAGGAACGCAAGATCGACTTGGTCATCAACGTGCCCATGGCGAATCGACGCTCAAGCTTCTCAGAAATCTTAACCGACGGCTACGTAATCCGACGCCAAGCAGTAGAATTCAATATACCCGTTATCACCAACCTACAACTCGCAGCCGCACTCGTCGAGGTCCTAAAAACGAAGGGCAAAAACGGCAACAGCATACGCAGCCTAAACGAGTACATGGACGACTTACCCTGGAAGCATTGGTAACCACTTTCACTTATCTTCAAAATATTATTGAAAGCTTATAACGCCAATAGCGGCTTATCCTTCTTAGGGATTTTTGCCTGCCATTTATAGGTTTCAGATAGAACCTCTATTAGGCTCTGAATATGATCACCCGCCTATCACCGCTCTTTAGGTGAATAGCAAGATTGGATATTAGATCCAAATGCGCCCATCTCAGTTGAGGTTCAAAAAACAGGCTGCATGTATCGAGTTTTTACGCAAAAAATATATTCACGCGCCACCTTTTCGATTGGCATTAAGGTAAGCTACTTTGTCTAACCAAGCAAAGACTCGGACAGTAGAAGAAATTAATGAGAAAATCCGCAAGGGCGATGCTCAAGTTTTAACTGCAGAGGAAATGAAGAAGTTGGTTGAAAGCAGCGGTGTTGAGGTTGCCTTCAAAGAAGTAGATGTTGTTACAACGGGCACTTTTGGAGCAATGTGTTCATCCGGCGCAGTGGTTAACCTTGGCCATTCTGACCCACCGATAAAAATCGACCATGCTTGGATGAACGACGTTGAAGTTTGTCATCCAGGAGCAGCGGTGGACCTATTTATCGGCGCTACAAACATGTCGGAAAAGCAGAAGTTCGAGTACGGCGGCGGACACGTCATCCAAGACTTAGTGGCTGGAAAAGAAGTTGAACTGCGAGCCACCTCGTTCGGGACTGATTGTTATCCGAGAACTTCGCTTAAAACATCTCTGACAAAGGACGATTTAAACCAGTTTATCCTCCTCAATTTCCGTAACTGCTACCAACGCTACAACTGCGCCGTGAACAGCAGCGATGAAACCATCTATACTTACATGAGTAAACTTCTGCCTAGATTCCGAAACGCCACGTTCTCAGGTGCGGGAGAACTCAATCCGCTCATGAACGACCCAAATTACGAGACGATGGGCATGGGAACCCGTATCTTTCTCGGCGGCGGACAAGGCTACATCATCGGCGAAGGCACTCAGCATAGCCCCAAAAACCTCAACGGAACCCTCATGGTTAAGGGCGATGCCAAAAAGATGTCGCCTGAATTTTTGCAGGGCGCCGCCTTTACAGGGTATGGCACATCAATGTACGTGGGCTTGGGAGTTCCAATTCCAATCCTCAACGAAGGTTTAGCCAAAAAAACTGCCATCCGAGACAGCGAAATCCTAACCGACATAGTTGATTATAGTGTGCCACGACGCGACCGCCCCAAGTTTGGTCAGGTAAGCTACAAAGAACTAAAATCGGGCTCCATAACCGTTAACGGCAAAAAAGTCCGTGTAAGCTCGCTGTCAAGTATAAAGATGGCAAAGAAGGTCTCCCAAAGGCTCAAGGAATGGATTGATGAAGGCACCTTTTTTCTATCCGCACCTGTGGAGCGTTTGACGACAAATACGGTTTTCAAGCCCATGAGGCAAACCGAGGAAATTCCCTTTGTCTACAACGTCATGCATCCAGCAGTCACCTGCACTGAAGACGAAGAAATCCAAGCTATTGCAAAACGCATCGTAACCAAATCGGTCAACCATATAGTTGTAGTGGATGAAACAGGCAAACTGCTTGGAATCGTCACATCCTGGGATGTTACTCGCGCTATGGCTGAAGGCAAAACAGCATTAGCTGACATAGAATCACACAACGTCGTAACAGCCAAATCAGACGAGCCGCTGGAGATTGCTTCTAAACGCATGGCCCAAAACAACATTTCAGCATTGCCCGTAATTGATATTGAACGAAAAGTGCTGGGCATAGTTACTTCAGAAGACGTTTCAAAACTGTTAGGACGGTAAATTTATGGCGAGAATTCTCATAAGGTTTAACGAAGACCAAGTTTCAGAGCCCATTGCCTCCCAAATCATCATCGAATACAAAGTGCCCATGGCAATCTTATCAGCGCACATTAACTCGAAAGGGGGCGAAATCCTCGCTGAAGTACCTGATGCAATCTTGGAAAAAGTCGTCAATGCTTTCCGGCAAAGAGGAGTCTCAGTAACCGTTCCAAAACTCATCGAAGTTGACAGTGAAAAATGCTTCAGTTGCGGCAGCTGCATCGCACTTTGCCCCGTGGAAGCAATCAGCTTAGCCAAAGACTCCTCAGTCGAGTTTAACAAAGAAAAATGCCTTGGTAGCACCTGCAGCATCTGCGTTGACGCGTGCCCAGCCCGAGCTATAAAATCAATCAAACCAAATGGCGCTGATCGTACATCGAAAGATAAGGTAAAGAAAAGTTGATGGGAAAGCTTCTCAAAGAAAACTTTACCCTAAAAGAAGCTCAATGCACCATTATTTCTGATCGGCAAGAGGCAATCCAAGCCGCTAAAGAATCGATTAAACGTAATTATCAAGTGTTGGAGATTTATGTTAGGTCTAATCCAAAGTTTCTCCACTCCCTAATGCCAATTCCTGT
Organism: Candidatus Bathyarchaeota archaeon; assembly: GCA_963782525.1. GTDB lineage: Archaea > Thermoproteota > Bathyarchaeia > Bathyarchaeales > Bathycorpusculaceae > Bathycorpusculum. The sequence continues at coordinate 338,969 of CAWAKC010000001.1, read as the reverse complement.
CCAAGAGGAGCCTCTTGTGGCAAAGTTGATGGCGCAAGCCTCAGAGAAGGCTGGTGTTGGTCCGATGGCTGGGGTCGCAGGAGCCATAGCAGATCTAGCAGTAAAAGACATGAAACGCGCAGGATGCGAAGTAGCGGTCGTGGAGGATGGCGGCGAGATTTCAGCAGTCTCCAACCAACCCGTTGATGTGGCAGTTGCTGCCGGAGAGGAACCCCTCTCAAAACAATTCGGCTTCCGACTTACCGAGTTCCCAATCGGTGTCGCCACCAGTTCAGGACGTTTTAGTCATGCACTCAGTTTTGGAGATGCCGAAGCGGCAGTTGTATTCTGTAAGTACGCCTCGTTGGCAGATTCAGCAGCAACAGCCGTTGGCAACATGGTAAAAGGTGAGAATGCCAACGCAGGAATCCAAGCTGGAATAGTCAAAGGCATGTCGATTGAAGGTGTTAAGGGTATGCTCATAATCTACAAGGGTCAAGTTGGTACGGCTGGAAAGATACCTCAGATAATTAAAATAGAAAATTAGGTACTGGCTAAGAATTTGGATTTTAGCCTTGCATTTTAAACCTTAAAATCGCAGCTAAACCGCCAAAAGCGTTCTTTAGCATCTGGCCCTCTTCAGTTTCGCCCGAAATAACCTCAACATCAGTGTTTGAAAGCTCAGCTAGTTCAGCCAAGTCATCAACAACGTCTTTCTTATCCACTATCGTAAAGGATGGCGCTTTGCAGGTTCCGCAAGGCTTCCCAACTAAACCCTTTTCAAAATCAGCCACTTCTTTGCTTTTAACAGTATGCTGTTCTTCGAAGCCACATGCGCCGCATTTTACCGTGACCCGGACCAAATCCAAATCCTCAGACATCAACACCGTCCGCACTGCACCGTTCTGCAACAACCTGCGCACTTCACCTTCGCCGTACGTTATCAAGCCTGTATCGTGGCCGACTTCATAGAGGAATTTCTGCATAACCTCTTTTTCCTCGATGTAGCGGACTTTACGCATGATTTCAGGGGCTTTATCCACTATTTCTTTAACACCTTGTTCCTCCACATAGGCGGTGTCGATTACATCGAGAATTTTGTTCTTCAACTGATAGTTCAGATAGTCGCCTTTCTCAAAATCATATTTTGTCGGTCCCGGTCCACCCAGGATAATTCCTTTCAAATTCTCAATCGGCAGAAAAGTTTCGTTAGCATGTACACCGACCCGTGTGAAATATTCGTTAAGCTGCATGTCTCGAAGTCGCTCATAACGCCGGGCTGATTGCCCGCCTGCTTTAGTTTTGCCTGCAACACCCGAATGCATTTGCCGTACAATCTGCAATCGTTTACCCTGCAAAGTTGCAATTGTAGAGTTATTTGCATCTACAAGCAAAATTCCATACGCTTCTTTCTCCCGCAACATCTCCTGCAGATGCTCAGTGTGGAAACGAGAGTCGCATCGGTACAAGAAGATTTTGATGGGTTCAGGCGGTACAATGACGTAGGCTTCCATACGTTCAGTTCCTGGTGCAGCTCCTTCTGCAAGAAGAGCACCTGTAAAAACTACTATGCCTTTTTCGCCTGGATCTTTGAAGAGTTTGAGTTTCTGCTGTGCTTTAGTGATGGCGTCGAGGACGTTTTTGCGTGTGACGTTGGATTTGATGTTGCTTGCTGTGCCGTATTCGTTGCGTAGCAGGTTGAGGGCGTCGCTGATTTGTTTGCCTGGCGGAACATAGACGGTGATTAGTTCCGTGTGGCTGCCCTCTTTATTGGCAAGGGCGTTTAATGTTTTTCGTAGCCTGAATAGTTCAAGGGAGCTTTTTTTTGCGGTACTCAAATATCTTCACGGATTTCTTTTAACTTGATAACTAACGTTAAAAGGCATCAAATAAAAGTTCCGACACAAAAAACGGAAGTTTAGGTTTTTGGTTTAGCTGGCGGGGCTGGTTCTGGAGGTGCACCTATGGCATCTCTGAGATAAGCCTTGTAGGGACCGAGTTTTCCGCCGTAGTTGCCTGATGAAATCTTCACGACGCCTGGAACATCAACTGCTGCTGTTACTCCTAGTTTGAGGGCATTTTTGACTGCATCAAGTGTTAAGCCGTTCACGACAATTTCGTAAACGCAGGTTACGCCTTCTGGAACAACGCTGTCAGGCACGAGAGTGCGAAGTGTTGGGCAGTATGGGTGGTTGGTTGAGGCTTTTAGTTTGTATTTAAGTGAGCCTGCCTTGCTTCCTGCACGGCAAACGCCTCCTGGGAAAATCATAATTACATCAGGGGCGCCCGTTCGGATTGCTTCAGCTGCTGCTTCTGCCGATTTGAGTCCTGCTTCTTGGGTTGCCGCGAAAATCATAAAGTTTCCGCCCGCAATTGCTTCCATGGCGCCGAAACCGTCTTCAACAATAAAGTTACCTTCCATAACTGGAATTTTCCAGCATTTTCTTCCGCCAACCATGGCTTTTTTCTGGAAGCCATCACCGAAGTATCTGAGACTGCTACCGACGTTGAGGGTGCGTTTGCCTGTTAAGCCGTTGAAGGCTGCGGTTGTTGGGCAAGTTAAGGTGCATTGACCGATGCGTTCCATGAGTTGATGTTTGAGTTCAAATCGGTCTCGATTGTAAATTTGAATCAAAACACCTGGGCGTTTGTCTGGTGTTTGATCTGCTGGAACAGCCCGTTCAATAGATGCCTCGGCAGAAGCGGCAATTACGCTTGTGGCAAAGCCTGTGGTTAAGCTTGCAGCGATTTGTGCCCATTTCTCGTTTTGAGCGGTGATGAGAACTCTTCCTGCCCAAAGCCCGAACATTTCAGCAAACGTATCCTGAACTTTGACAACGTTACCGGATGGTGATTTTACTGTGAACATTTTTGTGCTTTCGTCATAGCTTTGTATTTCGAGCTTGTTAGTATTTGGTGACATTAAAGGGACCTTGCCAATTCTGTTGGGATTTGTATAATTTAAGAGTTTTCATGGTTTTTTAGGTTTCAACTTGGCTACGTTTAGGTTATTTTAAGTGATTTAACAACGGCTAAAATTGTTCCTCGCTTACGAAATATGAAAAAATGAGTATGTAAAATTTTGAATTTAGATTTTGGGATCTGTTTGAGGTGTTTTAACTAGAGTTGATTTGTCAGTTGTTGCTAACTCGTAGTTGCAGGTGTTTTTTATGGCTTTTTTTGGGCAGCTTTCAGCACATTGATAACAGAAAACGCATTTGGAAAGGTTCAATTGCGGGCGCTTTTTTCCATCAACCGTAACCATTTCAATTGCCTTTGCGGGGCAATCTCTGCTGCATAAACCACAGCCTATACAAGAAGAAAAATCAAAAACAGGTTGTCCTCTAAAATTGTCGCCTAACTGGGGCTTCTCGAAGGGATACTTTGATGTCGCTGGCTTATCAAACGCTTGCTCAACTACTTTTTTCGCAATTATAGGCATATGCAGTTTTTTCGGCAAACAAATCACTGTTCGGATTTAACGAGAACTCTTTCTGCTAAAACAACTACATGCTGTATTATATTTTTGTTTACCCAAATCCTGTAATACCGCTTTAGGCAATGCAAACGTTAACTTATGTTGTAGTCGCTAGGCAATCACGCAGGCTTAATTGTTGCTTGGGGAATCAGTATCTTGTGAGATTATATGGTTATTAGTGAGAGAATAGGAATTATCCGTTTCTGCGAGACACCGAAGGATAAGCGCAGAATCATGAGTAAGCTGGGGTTAAATGACGTGCAGGCAGAATCCTACTTAGCTATTCTCACAAAGCAGAGTATGCTGATGCAAAACGAAGGCAAATACGTTGTCACAACCTTGGGTCAAAGCTACATTTATTCTTCTGATAGAATCAGAAAAATAAAATCCTAAAGCACTGTCTTGATAATTTTTTTTCTGCTTTCGTTAGAATACAGAATTCCATATTGCGTTTAGTTATGTTTAACTTTTTTCGCTGAGAAACTGGTATATTCTTTATCAGCTTGACGTACATATACAAAGTGAAGGTTAAGCAATGAAAACCCAATTTGACTGGCAACAAATCCTGTCTGACTGCAAAACCACCATCCACGCAGCAATCAAGCCCTGCCTCAAAAATTTATGGGCTCCCCAGCTCAACTTGGGTATGGGCGCGGGCGGAGACATTATGAAGCCCGTCGATTTAGCTGCTGAAAACGCCATCGTCCAAACTTTTCAGCAACATGATGTTTCCTTCACACTTATCAGTGAAGAATCCGGTATCAAAGAATACGGCGACACCCCAGGGGGATGCTATTTGTGCGTTGACCCAATCGATGGCACGACGAATCTAACGCATGGCTTGCCTTTTTACTGTTCTTCCATCGCTGTTTCTAACAAGCCCGAACTTGGCGATGTGTTCGCTGGAATGGTTGTTGACCTTATCCACGACGAAACCTACCTAGCAATGAAGGACAAAGGGGCATACTGCAACGGCGAACGGATATATACCTCGAAAACCCCGTCGCTCGATGAAGCAGTCGTCGGCTTGGATTTGAACGCTTACAAAGCAAAACTTAACATGAAAATTGCCGCCGACTTAATTGAAAACATCAAACATACACGACACTTCGGTGCCAACGCCCTTGAAATCTGCCAAGTTGCAGCCGGGTTAACTGACGCTTTTATAGATCTGCGAAATAAAATCCGCACAACCGACGTAGCCGCAGGCTTCCTCATAGTTAAAGAAGCAGGCGGAACAGTGACCGACCTAGAAAACAAACCCATAAACGTAAAATTGGATCCCAAACAAACCCTCAGTTTTATTGCTTCAGCCAATATAGATATTCACCAAAAAATTTTGAGTCTGATTAAAGTTTAATGTTAAATTTGCTCTTGCCATACCCAGCAGCCCTTGTTAAAGAAGAAAGAACCAGAACGCTTCTTATCGCTGACCCGCATTTAGGCTGGGAACTGGAGCTGCAGGAAAAAGGCATCCATGTTCCAAGCCAAACAGCCAAAATCCTAAACAAGTTAACGGCGATTATCACCGAGTACAAACCCGATAAATTAGTCATTCTGGGAGACGTGAAATACACGGTTATTTCACACGCTTTTGGTGAATGGCGCGATATTCCAGATTTTTTCAAAAAACTCGAAAGTTGCATAAGCAGCATCGCTGTTGTGCGCGGAAATCATGACGCCAACTTAGAGCCGTTGTTGCCTGAGAACGTTGAGTTTTTACCTGCCACAGGAGCAGTTATTGGTGACGTGGGGGTTTTCCATGGACATAAATGGCCTTCACCAGCACTTTTGGGCTGTAAGACTCTTGTTATGGGGCATCTGCATCCAGTGGTGGTTTTCCGTGACCCAACCGGTTGCAAAATTACAAGACAAGTATGGATTAAGGCAAAATGTGACACAGAAGCGTTTACGAAAATCTTGCTGCAGAAAAACAACATAAAAATTCTTGGGTCCGTGGCTGAAACTTTAAAGAAACATTACGGTATCAAATCGAAAGCGGAGGAAATCTACATTATGCCCAGCTTTAACGATTTTTTGGGTGGCAGACCAGTAAACCAAACTCGCCCCAGAAATGAAATCGGCAGTGAAGCGTTGATTGGTCCTGTTTTGCGTTCGGAAGCGGTGGATGTGGATGAATCTGAGCTCTTCCTTTTGGATGGTACGTTTTTGGGTACGTTGAATCAGCTTCGGCAGTTGTGACTTGTTAGGGGTTGCTATGCTAACTCTTATATTTGCCACATGTTATATGCATGATATAGTGTTTAAGGGAGAGTAAAACAATATGAAATTAGTTACAGTCCTACTACCAGAAGCCTACCTAGAAGGTTTAGATGAATTAGTTCGAGCCAACATGTACCCAAGCCGAAGTAGCGTAATCCGCTCTTCAGTTAGGGACTTGCTCAAAAAAGAGCTCTGGGAAAACAAACGCCGATAAGGCGCTTAAATTCCTCTTATAGAATCACTCAGCGTCCGAGCGGCTCTGGCTGGGTCGTCTGAATTGGTTATTTCTCTTCCAACGATTAAGTAGTTGGCGCCTGCTTTAATCGCTATTTCTGCCGCTCCACCTTGCGCACCAACTCCAGGCGAGTAAATAGCAACGTTTTCGCCGAGAATCCTTTTTATTTCAGCAATTTTCTGAGGAACTGTTGCTCCAACGACGACGCCATCAGCCCCCCATTTCAATGATTTTTTGGCAAACGAAATGTATTGGGGAGTTTGCAAGCCTGTTTCAGGATCGATAATTGTTTGTCCGTAACCTTCACACGCACCTTTGTGGCTCATGTAAGTGAGTAAGATTACTCCTCGGTTCAGTCGTTTTGAAACTTCAAAAAGCGGTTTCAAGCCCTCCTCCCAACCCACAAATGGGTTAGCGATTATGGCGTCAAAGCCTGCAGCAAAGTAATATTCGGCTATGATTTGGTTGGTGTTGCCAATGTCGTTGATTTTCGCATCCATGATTGCTAGCATGCCTTGACCTCGGATCTGTTCTACAAGCGCCTGAACACCGTCAAAGGTGCCAAGGGGTAGAGTGAGATGATGGTTTATCTTAACTGCGCAGATGTAAGGATGAACGGCTCTTAAGACCTTTTGTGCTTTAGCCAAAATTATCTCGCGATTTTCAGGAGCTTCAAAAGGAAAATCTAATGCTAAAACAAGGCGTGAGTCTTTGCTTTTTGCCGCTTCCTGCATGTGTTCTTTAAATGTCAATACTTTTGCCTCTTTAGCTAAGTGTTTAGCACTTAACTATTTCATATTTTCCATTAAAACAGCACAGTCCCCCAAGTTGTATGCGAAACTTGAAATTTCGCTGCACCCAATTTGGCTATAACAACAGTTATCCCAATTTTCAACTTGCTAAAGAAGAATATGAAACAATAATTGCCGTTACTTTAACCTTTAGCTATTTGGAGAAAAGTTTGGTTAAAGCAGATTAGAAAAATAGCGGCTGTAACAGCAAAGCAAATACAAAATTTTCGCTTATTGCAAAGAGCCGAACCTAACCAATCAAACATCTGAATTTCCCAATTATCAAATTAAATTTTAAAAAATTTAGGAATTATTGGACTGCCCACACTGTTGTGTTGGCAAGGTTCCAAGTGATTGTTTCTTTCATTGCTGGGTTGTTGTATTCTTGGTAGTTAGTGAGGGTTTCGAGCATGCCTGTAGCTTTATCAAAGGTTACGCCCGTGTAGTCGTATCTCTGCGTGCTCTGGGTTGGGTCGTTGACGTTATAAAATTGGTTATCGATGAACCAGAAGTTACTTACCCTTGGTCCTGAAGCGAATGGGTGGCTGTCGGTTAAGTTAACTTTTAATCCATCATAGCCCTTTGGACGAAGCAGGTCACCTACGTTGAGGTTAGCTGGGTAAATGGCCCAGAATCCATTGCTATCGGTATCTGCGCCATTAGCAATGTCAACCATTTGTGTTCCTTGCACTTGTGTTCCGTTTTTGAATGCCCATACCGTATCCATTGACACATTAGCACCAGTTATGTCCGTTATAGTAATTCTGTAGAAATCTGTTTGATTGTATTGGAAAAAGCCCGGTGTTTCTACTGCATTCAGATCAATTAATGTTGACGTGCTTGTAATGTTGTATATGAAGACGTCGCCAACATGGACTCCCACAACAATAGGTTTGGGCGCGGGGTTTGCAGCAACATAGATTAATGCTGCGGTCGCAGCGATCAGTATAATTAAGAGTGTTACTATTGCGTAAATTTTTTTAGGGGAAGTCTTACGTTTAAATGCCATAGCCATACATTTCTGTGGTCAAGTATTTAGTTGTTTTCCCAAAAACTCGCCTAACACTACTCGCATGCTCAATAGTTGAAATTAACTTTTGCAATCTGAAAATCGTGTATTAGACGGTCAATTATGAGAATTTTATGTTGCTTTGAGCTCTGTTCTTGGATTCAGCTGTTTCTGAGGGTGAAATTGGCTTTTCTTCAGCTTGCTTTTTGTTCAAATTAATCGTTAGTTTATGGTTTTTCTTGACAAGAGCAACATCACTCTCAAGAACACCTTCGACAAGAACTTCCCCATTATACTTCATACGACTTTCATAGCCCAATTCTTTTAGTTCCTTCATTAAAAGTTCACGCGAAGCTCTCAACGATTCGCTGGATGTATTTGGTCCTCGGTTAAAACAGAAAGTAAGGACTTTAGACTTTGAATCATAATTCGCCTTGGTCCCCTTACCGATCTTCTCCACTTGACCCCATTCTAATTTTTCAGTGGTTTCTCTCAAATCTTTCACTCTTATTTTTCTCTCTTAAAGCTTCCATGTCCGCCTGCTTTAGTGACGTTGGCGACAACCTCTTCGCTTACTTTATCGAGGACTTCTTCCGCTCTTTTCCAATTGTCAGCGGAAACTTCTACGCTATATTTTGGCGCTGCAATTACTGCGAACTCGATTTTAGCATCTTTAGCTTCTTGGGCTTTCTTAGCGCCGCTGAATGCTTCTTGGATACATCTGACACCGTTAGGTTTCATACAGCGAACCTCAATAACGCCTCTGACCTGTACAGTCTTTATTTTTATGCGTTCTTCTGCAACTTGAGCGATGACTTTGGCAAGATCGTCGGGGATTTCGAGGTTAGTTAAGACGTCTATGCCTTCTTTCACAACTTTTTCGAAGCCATCGTATAACCCGTATTTTTCTTCCAGAATTACTCCGGCTTTCTGGTAAACTTCGTGGATGGGTAACCCCGTTTTTTCTGCGACTGCATGCAATAGTGCGTCGCCTTTGCGGTCTTTTTTCCATGATTTGATTTTTTCTATTCTTTCACGTTTTGTAACGCGTCTAAGGGATAGGTCGATGTGTCCTTTTTCTATGTCAACGCGGAGGACTTTGAGGACCATTTTTTGGTTTTCACGAACAAAGTCGCGGACGTTTCTTATGCGAGCGCTGGAGATTTCGGAGATATGAAGGAATCCTCGTCTGCTGTATTCGTCTAGGTTAGCGTATGCTCCGTAATCCATCACGCTTTCTATCGTGGCGATGACGAGGTCGCCCGATTCTGGCCATTCAGGTTTATGTTCAGACATTATTTACATCCTGCTCAAGGAAGACTTTTCTCTACCAACTTGTTTGTGTAAATGGAAATCTTCCTCATGATTATCAAAAACTCCTGAATTAAATCTTGTCGGGTTTAAGATAAGGTTTTCTACATACAAAGTCCCATTTGACATAAAGTAGGTTTCATCTTTCAAGACTATTTGAGCCAATATTCCTGAAAAATGCTGTAAATGTTGAAACGTTTTAAGGAAAATTGAAAAATCAAAATTACAGATTCAAGTTATAAGGTTTGCGCAAGTCATATAACAAAAACTGGACGCATAAGAGTTATTGAGCGGAAGATCAAGCATACGTTTCTTCTCGTCTAATAAAAAAGGCTTGATTTTTCGTTAAATTGAATAAAGGAAATGAAAAAATGAAAACACAAAAGAATAAAATTGTAGCTATGACGATCGCAATATTCTTTATACTTTTAATGGCGTCTTCAACAATCCTGACACCAACGACTGACGCAAGTAATCCTCCAGAGAAAGTTCCAACCAACGCATATATTACAGTGGCACCCGGAGTAGTTGGAGTTAACCAAACAGCGACAATAGTCGTTTTTCTCGACCGATATTCTCCAACATCAGGCGGTGAAAATGGACAAACTTGGGATGGCTTCTTAATCACAATTCAGAAGCCAGACGGAACAAACACAACGATAGGACCATGGAAATGTTCTAGTGCAGTTGCCAGTGACTTTAAAACATTTACCCCAACTGAAGTCGGTAACTATACAATGTGGTTTAGCTGGCCAGGCGGAACTGTAACTTCAAGCGAGGCTACTTATTCCTCAGCACGTATTGGGGATATCTTCCTTGGCGCCACTAGCGGACCGACTTCTCTAATTGTACAGGCTGATCCAATCCCAACTTGGCCTGAACCTCCACTTCCAACAGACTACTGGACAATTCCGGTAAACGGCCAAAACAGACAATGGTCATCGCTTGCCAGCAACTGGCTTCAGGGCACATGGCTAACTAATAACTTCCAAAGATGGGGAACAGGACCAAAAAGTGCACACGTACTTTGGGCAGAACCCATAATGGCAAATGCACCCGAAAGCAGAGGTTATCCTGGCGGCATCGCTGATGGAAGCTGGCCCGGTATATCAAACAACATCAATGACTACGAAAGCGCATGGCGTGGAGCTATAATCATGAATGGAATTATCTATTACAACCCGCCGATAACTGAACAAAGTAACAAATATGGATACTACGCCATGGATCTGTACAGTGGACAAAAATTATGGTACAAGAACGGAACTGACAACGGCATAAACAACCCCTTTTCAATCACACAACCCAGCAGCGCATCCACTGCTCCTTCTTATGCTGAACAATTCTACATCTTAACATGCGGCCAATTATATCACTATAGCTCAGTTAATGGTCAGGGAATAGCCTCATTTCTCTGGATGCAGGCTCAAGCAGCTACAACCTTCACTACTTCCCAATCAACATGGTACATGCTTGACTCAACTACTGGAAACGTAATATTGACTCTGAAAAATGTTCCCTCAGGCACATCGGCAACCGACCAAGATGGAAGCCTACTAGTGTACAGCTACAACTCAGCCAAAGGCCAATTCCTCTGCTGGAACTCAAGCAAAGCCATCTATCCAGGCGGAGCAACATCAAGTGGAGCCCAAGTTTTCCGTCCAGCACTCGGAGCAGTAATTGACGCCGTCAACGACACAGCATGGGTAAACGCTAGTACTACATGGGGCGCAAGCTTCGATCCACTTCTGCAAACAGCATTGAAGACACCGCACTCAGGATATACTATGAACATAACCAGTGACGAATTCAAGGCTCTGCCCGCCGCTTCTTCAGCAGGTGCGCCTGGAACTACAGTTACAGGATCCATGCAAATAGTGCAAGACGCTCAACGCGTTCCAAAGCAGATATTTGGCTCATCAGTGACCACCACATACACTAGCATAGGCGGATCTACTTGCGGCGATTTAATTGGTTTATGCCTTCTAAACATAAACGAACATGCAACAGCGAATAGTCCTTGGCCTACACTAGACTCATCTGTAAACACTAACCTTGGCTACACGCTTACGCTGAATTACAACAAGAACATTACCGTTCCATTGCCTGGCAGAAACTACACCTGGTCCGTCACGGGAGTTGACTATGGCAGCGACATCTTCTTCATAAGATGCGCACAAACCGGACAGCTTTGGGCATATCAATTATCGACTGGAAACGCACTTTGGGGACCAACGCCAGCGATGACAGAAACCAACCAATTTGACTACTACGGTCAGAGTGTTGGCGTCTACTACGGTATAGTAATTGTCACCTCTCAATATTCCGGAACTATCGACGCCTATGAAGCAACCACAGGACAATTCCTTTGGACATATGATGCTTCTTCAGCCCCGTACAGGTTTGAAGGCTCATACGGAAACAACATGCCTCTGAGTATCGGCGCAGTCTGTGATGGTATGATCTATACCTACTCAACTGAACACTCACCCACCAACCCACTTTGGCGTCAATCCTACGTCCGCTGCATCAACATTACTGATGGAACACTAATCTGGAAACTAGCCGATTTCGTCATGAGTATGGGCATAGCTGACGGCTACCTCGTTTCTGCAAGTCAATATGACAACTTAGTCTATTGCATCGGCAAAGGACCCAGCGCAACCACCGTTTCCGCACCACAAAACGGCATAACACAGGGCAACAGCTTCACAATAACAGGTACAGTCACCGACCAATCTCCAGGAGCGTTAGCATACGCATCTGAATTCGGCCTCAAAAATGGGGTGGCAGCAGTATCGGATGATAGCCAAGAAGCGTTTATGGAATACCTATATGAGCAGCAAGGCTTGCCAAGCAACTTAACAGGAGTTCCAGTCAAAATCGATGCTATAGACCCCAACGGCAACATCATCAACCTCGGCACAACCACCACTAACTCCAACGGCTTTTACAACTTCCAAGTAAGCCAAGATATGCTTGCTGCTGGATTGGGTACATACCAAGTCATCGCTAGATTTGTAGGATCGGAATCTTACGGATCATCATACTCTGAATCTGCCTTCACGATTAACTCTGCACTGACAACAGCTCCAACATCAACTTCTCAGCCATTAGCAGTAACAACAACAGACCTGATGACATACATAACGGCAGGAGTAATCGCCATAATAATCGCCATTGCAATCGTTGGAATTCTGATACTTAGAAAACGACCATAAAACAAACAATCTTCTTTTCTTTTTTTAATCTGCAAGGTTTTCGAAAAATTGGGTTTTTAAGGTTTAATAGCAAACGTTAAATGTCCTTTGATTTTTAGGTGATTATTGTAATGAAATCCTTAAATTTTGATCAACTAAATGCAGAAACAAAGGGCAAAATTAAATGGGTAGCGCTGGTCTTTGTTGTCACTTTTGTCGTCGCTGTTTTCATGTATTACTTTACTTTTACCTCAGTTGGCTACGGAAATTGGATGTTTGTTGGCATGAACATCGTGCTGTTCAGCGTGTTCTTTTTACTCTCATCTTTTAGAAAAAAACTCAACCGCTTACCAAACAGCGTCTACGTAGCTTTCATCGTAGCTTTATTTGCTGAAATGTATGGCATACCGTTAACGATGTATTTCTTCATGGGCGCCTTTGGCTACATTAAAATCTTCAGCATTGAATTTCTCCTCACCCAGGTAATAGGACAAACCGCGTTCTACAATGTCTACCATTACTATGTTTTTCCATTATCAAAATTTGTAATCGGCTTTGGAATCCTCTTGGTAGTCTTTGGTTGGTACCAAATCTACGAGGCAAAAGGTAAACTCGTTAAAACAGGGCTCTACAAGTATACTCGCAACCCACAATACATAGGGTTCCTGCTTATCACTGGCGGCCTGAATATTCAATGGTTAACAATCATCACAACCGCACTCTGGCCCGTCTTAGCATTACTGTATTGGCGTCTAGCAAAAATCGAAGAGAAAGAGTCTGAAGCAAAATACGGCGAAGAATTCCTCGAATACAAACACACCACGCCCCGCTTCGTTCCACGCCTAACGAGGAAAAATTAAGTTGCCTGTCAAGTTCACTGACGGTTTCTAGCGGTTCAGAGATAGCTTCCTCTTCTAAAGTGCAGAATCTATGATTGCTCGAGTTCGTTTCCAGATGTGTTGCCCCTTTATTGAGCGGTATTTATATGCAAACACATGCCAGGTTATAATCAGTAACAACGCCGTGTGGATAATAGGGCATGTCAGAAAATTTAAGGAAAGAACCGTCCCTTGCATTTGGTGGACAAGCATTAATCGAAGGAGTAATGATACGCTCCCGAAAACATGTGGTAGCCTGCGTCAGAAACCCCAAAAATGAAATAGTAACAGACATCAAACAAATCACGCCCTACTCTGAAAAACACAGGATTTTGGGGTGGCCAATTTTTAGGGGCGTGGTGAATATGGTTGAAAGCTTAATCGTGGGCGTTAAGACCATGATGTTTTCGGCTTCCACAGCGTTTGAAATTGAGGGTGAAGAGGGCAAAGAATCGGAAAAATTAGAGTTTGGCGTGGGAGAAATCGCTCTGCTCGTAGGTGGCGTCGCAGGCATAATGGCTGTTTTCTTTTTGGTTCCTTTCTTGCTTTCAACTTGGTTGGACCTTAAGGGTGTCGTCTTCAATGTGGTTGAGGCTGTAATTCGCTTATCCATGTTTGTTGGTTATTTGTCTATTCTCTCGCTGTGGGGTCAATACAAACGGGTGCTGATGTATCATGGTGCGGAACACAAGGCTATCCATGCACATGAAGCAGGCGCCCTCATGGACGTTGAACACGTAAAAGGATATTCACGTCTGCATCCCCGATGCGGCACCAGTTTTCTCTTCATTGTGCTGATAATCAGCATCGTCCTTTTCACAATAATGCCAAATCTCGGCTTCCTAGTCAACTTTGCCTACCGCATTCTCCTAATCCCCGTCATCGCTGGAATCAGCTACGAGCTCCTGCGGTTAAGTGGCAAATACAAAGATTCCCCCATCACAAAAGTTCTAGTCGCACCTGGATTGGCATTTCAACATTTAACCACCAAAGAACCAAGTGACGACATGCTGGAAGTGTCAATTAAGGCTGTTACCGAAGTGAACAAATTAATTTGCTCGACGTTGCAAGATAAAGCATGATTTTTTTGGATCAAAGATTGAGTTTAGTTTTGACTGATGATAATGTTGTGTGCAAAATTGGTTTGCATCATCATTAGCATCATTATCTTCTATGGGTTTGACTTGTGTTTCAGTAAGGGTAAGCTTGGCAATTTGGGTTTGTCTTTGATTGTTGTTGCAACCGGTCTGCAGAATGCAGTTGCAGCAGCAGCAACAACAACAACTTCTACCGTCCTGCTGGTAAGCGTCTATCATCAATTATAGTTTCCAAGTGTTCTCCTTGGTTATGCTTCCATAATTGAAAGAAGAAGTGTTGTGGGGCAGCATTTTCTTCTTCTTTTAATTAGAGGGTGCAAAAAGTAATTTTTACGATGTTGAATGAGAGTGAGATTCGAACCTCTGAGAATGGAGATGTCTCCCGCATACCTCTCATTCATTTGGGTTATATTATGTGCTTTGCTAATGGCGATTGATAAAGCAATAAAGGTCTGGTTTTATGGTAAACCAAAAGTTATTACTATTGGGGTGAAATAGTAGATTTTGTGATTTAGATGGATTTTGATGAATATATCAAGTTTGCAAATGAAAATCCAATAGGCTTCTTAGCAACTGTAGATGATGGACAACCTCGGGTGAGAGGATTTCAACTTTGGTACGCTGACAAGTCAGGTCTATATTACAGCTCTGCCGCTGGAAAAGATATCTACAAGCAGTTGAAAGCAAATCCTAAGGTTGAAGTATGCTTCTTTAATCCTAAAAGCAAAGAAATGCAGCAAATGAGGGTAACAGGCACAGTTGAATTCCTTGAAGATATAGAAATGAAAAAGAAGCTTCTTGACGCCCGACCATTCCTAAAGCAGGCAGGACTAACACCAGAAAACCCAGGGCTGATACTCCTTAAAATCATCAAATGCACAGCGCACTTCTGGACTTTTGCAACGAGTAATCAACCGAAAAAATTTGTTAGCTTCGCTTAGAAGCTGAAAATTTTCTTTTGTATTATTTCGCTTTAGGGGTCGTCTTTTCCTAAGCGACGGCGTAGTACCCTATTACGCTTTTTTTGTTTCTTAGTCAACCAAGGGTTTAATAGTCGATAGTGGTAAGGGAGACCGTGTGTTTAGGTAAAAGGTGGAATAATCACTTTTCCAATAGAAATGGATTTGTTAGCTTTCTACTTTTTTCGTAAAGGTACATGTGCTAAAATACGTAAGGATGAATTTGTATGACTATTAACTCTGAGAGAGTCGTTGTTCGCGGACTGAAAGATGTTGCTGCAGCTGAAACCCGAATCAGCTACGTGGATTATAATGGAGCTCTTTACTATTTAGGGTATAACATCGATGATCTTGTTGGACGAGTTACTTATACAGAAATGGCTTTCCTTCTAGTTCATAAGAGACTCCCAAACCAGAAAGAACTAGAGATTTATCAAACTGAGCTTGTTTCTGACATGAAACTTCCAGCTCCAATAGTTGAAAGTATCATACGTTCCCCTAAACATTGTCATCCGGTGGATATTTTACGAACTGAAGTTTCTCATCTTGGCGAATACGATCCTGACGGCGACGACTTCTCTGATGCCGCAAACATGAGAAGAGCTACACGCCTAATAGCCCAAGTTCCAGTAATAGTGGCTACTATCCACAGAAGCCGCCTTAACCAGAGTGTTCCCGAATCTAAGCCGGAATTCAGCTTTGCCCAAAACTTCTTGTACATGTTTAAAGGTGCTGAACCAAACGAGAAAGAAACCACAGTTTTACATCGTTACATGACTCTTCATATTGATCATGGATTTAATGCTTCCACCTTTGCTGCCCGCGTAACAGCAAGCACTAATTCAGACATGTATTCAGCTGTGACTGCAGCCATTGGGACACTCAAAGGACCATTGCATGGTGGAGCTAGTGAGAAAGTGATGGAGATGCTTGATGACATTAAACTTGACGAAGAAGTGGAAGAATACATCCACGGGTTGTTAGATGACCAGCAAAAGATTATGGGTTTTGGTCACAGGATATACAGGGCACAAGACCCTAGAACTAAACATTTGAGAGGTATGGTGGAAGACCTTTGCCATCGTGACAGAACATTAGGCTTGTATAATAAATGTATCAAGATTGAAGAAATAGTTTACAGAAGGAAGAAAATTTATCCCAACGTTGATTTTTATGCTGCTGTTACGATGGATGCTTTAGGAGTGCCAAAAGAGTATTTCACTTCATTTTTTGCTTCAAGCAGAATTACTGGTTGGGTAGCCAATATAATTGAACAGTATGAAGATGCTGTTCTTTTGCGTCCAGAATCAAAGTACGTTGGTGAATTCAACCGTTCATTTGTTTCAATCGAAAACCGATAAGCTTGGCGTTAAATTCAAAAGCCATTGTTACCACCAACCAAACAAGCCTCACCTTGTTTGATTTAGAAAGGTGACCTATAGAACAGATACCCGATCTAATGCTTCTTTTTTGATTTTCATTTTTGGCTTTATAATTTCTGTAGTGAAAATGAAGTAGGGTTAGATTATGGTGCAGGAGGTGGGATTCCAACCACGACATAGCGGTGATGTCGCCAATCTTTTCATTTTTTCCTAGTAATGTCCTTTTTCTTTTTCGCGGAAATTTATGCGCAAAGAATCAGCAAGCAATAAACTTTTAATCTAAGTCAAACCAATAAAAACCGAAGTAAGTGGACAAAATGGACAGAAAATTAAAAACTATACCCGAACCCAAAAAGGGAACCAAAACTGTTTTCGCATCTAAAACCTTGCCAGTAATAAAAAGCAAAGGTGGTAATACTGATTATCTATGTGGCAATTGTGGGGCAAAAGTAGGCGAGACTATCATCGAAGGAAAATTCAAGAACGTTGTGTTAAAGTGTCCAACCTGCAACCTCTACAATGAAGTATAGTTTGGGCGACGTTCCTGCTCCAAGTTAAACAGAGACTTAACAGACCTTCGAAAGATTCTGTTACTACTATGATTTCATCGTTCCAACTTCTATTTTTATCCATCGTTATCTTACACGATAGGCAAAAATAACTATCTAACATTGCCAACCAAGGGCTTGCTATTTTTAATTAAATTGGTGCAGGGGGGGTGGGATTCTAACCCCCTCAAAACAGTGTATACGTTTGGTTCAAAGCAGGCTTTGAGAACCCAATCTCCTATAGTTTTCTAAAGTCAGCCAATATTTTCTCCAAATCCATTGCAGCATTAAACGATAGATCATCACTTTCATATTCGATTCTTTTTAGACCCTTAAGATTTGGGGGGAGGTCTATTTTTCTCTCAACCAGCAAAACCACTTGCGTGTTATATTTTAGATAAGCCGCATTGATCTCTGAAGTGACATTTGAATTAAGGACGTAAAGTCCACTGTACCTTCTCTCTTGTTCAGCAGCAGCGATATTTATTATCGCACAATCGCAGTCTTTCATTAACCCAAATTTACTATCAGAAATCGGCACCGATGTTTCTTTTTTGTCACCCACAACATAGTCATAATGAAGAAACTCTACCATTTTCTTCACTTGATCAGCCACCTTAGTGTTGCTATTTGATATAAAGACTCGTGGTTTTAGACCTTCATTTTGAGTTATATTTGGCATTCTTTCAAATGATCTTGTTTCTGTCAGAGGGTTTTCTGAAATACCTGTAAGTGGAGCTTCAAAGGTCACTGGCGAAAGGGCAAGGCTTTCGATCCTCTTAGAGAAGCGTTTATTCAACAGTTCATTTATGGGTAACAGTTGAAGTTCAATTCCATTATCCATGGCCGCTATTTTTCCTTCTATCGCATCTTTATCAAAATTTAAAGCCAATATTGTGCCTTTTTGTGCTCTTCCCTTTACTAATACTTTGACAAAGTCTTCAACCTCAGCCAAACTGACCTGATCGGATTGTATGATCAAAAGCGGTTGACCTCCTTGTGTAAACCCATTTACTCCCGAAGATAAATCGCTTGGTTTTCCATTAAATCTTTTAATCACCCACTCTTCGAAGGCACGGGCAGAAACTTTTCTCAGGCTTTTTTCATTCACCCTTCTCTTCATAACAATAAATGCAGATGCGGCTCCAATAACTGCAACCACGGCAACGATGATTCCAACCATGAGTAATAAATTAAGAGAGCTTCCTTGTTCGGTTGCTCCCGTTGGTGTTGGCGTTATACTTGACTGTGTTGTTGCTGTTTGGCAATTGGCTATTTGTGGAATTATTACAACTGAAAAAAGGAAAAAGGCAATAATAATAGTTAAGAGCAATTTTTTATTCATGATTTTCATGTCCTGGATAAGGCTATTCTTTAACTCCCAACCATAGGTAAATGCCTACGGTGAATGACAGGTTATTGTTATGTCGCCTTAAAAAACTATTGAATAATAATGTTTAGCAGCGGTTTTCAGGTTACTTTTTTTGGTGCAGGGGTGGGATTCGAACCCCGATCGGCGGGAGATATCGCCAATTATAGTTTCTTCGCAGCCACTTTCTCCTTTTTTTGCTAAAAATTCTGCTGTGAGAAAAGTAATCTTTGTGGATTCTGAAAGAATGAAGTGGGCAAAATCTCACGCTTCCCTTTTTTTGAGGAAAAAATAATGTTGGTTGTATAGTTTGCGTCTACCACGTTCTTGTTATCGATTCGGTCACTAAACTCTCGATCTTTGCGGGACTTCTTTTTTTACTGATATATCCCGATTATTTCTCCAATTCAAAAAAAGAGGGAAAGTTATGTTTGTTTATGGATTGCTATGCCTTTTCCGGAGCACAAGGATTGTAACGGTCTCACACAATCACCTTAAAGGTAAGACCTAAACGATCCAATTTAATTGGCGCCATGGCTATCCTTCGTGAAGTTAATGCAGTTGCTTTTCTTACAGAAGCCTAAATACAAGGTTCACACTGAGGCTCTGGAAACACTGAAGGAGAACGAAGTTGAAAATTCTAAGTGAACATTTATCAGAGTTCGCGATCCAAATACCTTTTCTGTTGATTTAAAACTAAAAAAGGGGGTTGATTTTGGTTAATTAGCTTTTATTATCGCTTTCTGAGTATAAGCGCTCCGACTATGGCTATTGCGATGATTATTGCGATTGCTGCAGCAACTATGTACGTCATTATGTCTGCTGTTGTTGCTAGGTTTGTTTGAGGTATAGCGGTTGGTAAGACTGTTGCTTCGGAATTGAGTGTGAAAGCAGATTCTGCATTTGATGAACCGTAAGAGTTAGAGCCTGCGAAGGTTGCGATGACCTGGTATGTTCCTGCACCCGCTGTAAGCATGCCTGGATTAACTTGGAAACTATAGAAGCCGTTGGCGTTGCTAGTAGCTGTACCGAGGTTGATTATGTTGCCGTTGGGGTCAAGTGCATCGATCGTTACTGGAACGCCCTTTACATCAGTGGGCTTTACCTGTTGCTGGTAGATTTGTTGCATGAAAGCCTGTTGGCTATCATCTGAAACCGCTGGCAATCCATTCACGAGGCCGAATTTCTTTGCGTATGCTACTGCACCTGGTGATTGGTCGGTGACTATACCCGTAATTGTAAAGCTGTTTCCCTGTGTTACGCCACCTTTCGGTGCATCTATGGTAAGTCCGCTTGGTCCTTTACCGATGCAATATATGTTGTTGGTGTACTCGTCGCATGTTACGATGTTGCCGTCTGCAAGTCCTAAGCCCTGGTTGAAGTCGAGTAGCTTCCACATTTCTGTTCCGTCTGTTGCGTTGATGCATCGCAGGTAAGAGTCGCGCCACAGTGGCTTTGTTGGTGAGTGTTCATTGGAGTATGTGTAGATCATTCCATCGCATATTGCGCCTATGCTAAGCGGCATGTTGGGTCCGTAGTAGCCTTCGTAGGGTGCGTCGGCAGTGGAGTTGTATGTCCAAAGTGACTCGCCGGTCTTTGCATTGTAAGCAGCTATTTGTCCGCTGTAGCCCGAGTTTACGATGCACTTGCCGTCATAGAAGTTGGTGCTAACTCCGTAGAATGCCATAGGTCCACCTGGCAGCGTCGTTGTTGGTCCCCAGACTTGTTCTCCTGTTGTTAAGCTGAAGGCCCATATTTGGCCTGTTTGCTTGCAAGTTATGCAGAAGACATCATCGCTGTAGCTATATCCAGTCATGCTCCAAGTATAATTCTTGCCAGCAATTGGAACTGGTATATTTCTTGAGAACAGCAAAGTTGTCGTGAATCCAAGATTGTTCTGTAGGTTGCTTGGGTAGCCAGGATTAGGGCTGTAGTCTGTCGCGTGGTCATTTATCTTTACTGCCCACGCTTGGAAATAGTCTAAACCGACGCTTGAACCAGTGTTAACGGTTATAGGGAAGTTAGTACCGAACAGTATCTTTGGCACTCGATTGTCAGCGACAACACCAACCAAGTTTCCCGGCAAATTCTTCAGCGAGGCGTCCGTTACGTTCATCGTATATCCAGAGTGCGGCTTAGACAGTGCCTGGTTGATTGTTTGTCCCAGGCTTGCAGACCACGTTCCGTTGAGCCATGAGATGTCATTAACTGCGTCGATTACTCCGCCAATACGAGGCTTCCATTGTTGCTGTCCTGTCCCCGTGACTCCGCCGGGGTAAATGGCTTGGCTGGAGTTCCAGCAGAGAATCGTTCCTGTATTCGCGTTATAGCTGTACTTTAGCAAGTCTCCGTTTTCGTCCGTTGCGGCTGTACCGCCTGGCACGTTTATCAATGTCAGTATCAAGTTTCCGGTGGTCGCGTCAAGCATGTACCATGTGGTGCCTGATTGTATCCAAAGATAAGCGAGCACTCCCTGTCCGTTGACTGAGTAATAGTAGTATAGTTGGCCGTTCGTCAGTCTGAGATATTGTTGAGAGAGACTGGGAAGAATACCGCCAAAAGATCCTGTTATGGATGTTACTGGGTTGTTGAGTCCGTTATCGGTGCCGTTCTTATACCAGATTTGTTGTCCATTTTGGAGGTCGAGGCAGTAGTACCCATATTGATTGCTGTCTGCTACGGCTGGAGAGTTGTAGTAGATTTTTCCTTCCATGATTATCGGCGATGACCATGGACCCTCATAGTCGTTGGCATCTACTGGTATGTCTGGCCATTGTGCGTCAACGAGCCCTCCTGGATAGCCTGGGATAATGGGGTTCGACCAGAGGATATGCGGGGATTTCGGTCCGGTGCCGGCTGGTTGGACGTTCTGGTATAGCCATGAACCCAAAAGCCAGTTACTGGGGAGCGATGACCAATCTCTGTTCGCACCGCTTATCGGTCTAGTCCAATAATCTGTGGGGATAGGTGATTCTGGCCATGTTGGAACGGAGTCTGTTTGAACGGTTAGTTTGTAGGGTTCGCTTGTCGAGCCTTGGTAGAAATCGCCGTTGTTATTTATGTCAAATGTTGCGGAGCCAGTGTTTTGGAGGGCAGCTGTGGGTTTAGCTGTTTCTCCTGGCCAACTGAAAACGATGGTGTATGTGCCAACCTCATCAGGGGTAAACGATTTCCAGTCGCTGCCGACGTCGCTTGAAGATTCGAACGGACCGATTATCTGTGTTTTTCCACTAGGCGATGTAATGTTTATTGTAAAGCCATCCCAACGTTGACCTACGCCGCCACCTGCAAAGGGTGAGTATCTGTCAACCCATACCACGATAGTGGTTGGTTGACCAACCCCAATGGGATCTGGCGCACAAGTAACGTAAGCTGAGGTTGGAACGTTCCATGGCGGTGTATGCGCATTAGCGTTTGGCAAAGAAGCACAAAGCGCTGATAAAGCAATAGACAGTATGAGAATCAATGCAAAAAGCTTAATTTTTTTATTATAAAAATTCATTTTTCTTTTTCTCCTATTCTGTTTGACAAATAATCTATCAGAAGGTTATTTGCCAACAAAGGTTCCTATCATATTGAGACGTATTTAATATGTCCTCACCTATCGTGAGTGCAAATAAATTCCAAAGTCGACATCAAGTTATCTTTGCATAAAAACAATCGCAAATCATTACTTTAAAATAGAAATAGTGAGTGTTGTCTTGTTTTGATGTCTTTTTTTCATTGTCGAAGGCAAAGGCACAGTCGAGATAGGCCACTAAAGAAAACTAAAGTTTCGCTAGGGGAACCCCTAGAGTTTATTTATATATATGGTGCAGGGGGTGGGATTCGAACCCACGAACGCCTACGCGATAGGGTCCTAAGCCCTACTCCGTTGACCTGGCTTGGAGACCCCTGCACAAGATTGCGTAGTGTGAAATAGGTTAGGTTGCTTTAATATTTATTTGCCATTGACTTTTTGTTTTGTGTGGGTGTGGGCGCTAATAATTGCACACTACACTTAGGGGTTTGGGTTTGTTTGCTTTTTTGGTTTGGGTTGTTTTTCTTTTGTGGTTTGAGTGTGGAGAGATGGATTGGTCCACACTGCTATCATGGATTGTATGTTGGGCTGTGTGGGTGTAATGTGGGAGTATGTTGAAAGTGAATTGGTTGTGGAGGCCTCGGTTTTATGAAAGATTGTGTTTTGTTGGATTCATTTGTTGCGACGCAGAGCTGTAACCGTAAGCTCTTTATTGCATACCGCAATCACTTTCAAGAAGAAAAAGAAAAACGCCTTCGTAGCCTAGCCCGGTGGGGCGTTACCTTGGTAAGGTAATGGTCGCGGGTCCAAATCCCGCCGAAGGCTCCAATTTAATATCTTTACTTAATTCTCCCTTAGTTTAACCAATGTATTGGATATTAGCAGCTTGACCATGGTCAATATGGACTATTTCTCCAAGTTTTCTGTTGACATATTCTAGGCTTTGTTGATGGTAGTAGAACTTCTTATCCGCTCCAATATGCCTAGCCCTAGCATAGGATACCTCTCCATTCTTTCTAAAGAAAACTTGGATACTGGATACTACAGAGTTATTACAGACCTCACATTCAAATCGATAACCTTTGATTTTCATTTTGACCAATCCTAAGTTAGGACCCCAGACTGGTCAACTCTGCATATAAGGTTCCTCTAAAAACTAATTCTGGAACGTTAATCCTACAAAAAAGTTATAGCTGAATAAAGGGAAAAGAATGTTTTACCTAAATAACCAAAGGGATGGTACTTGAACTATAATATTTTCATCTCTTACGCTGGACAAGACAATAACTTAGCACAACTTCTTCATGATTCATTAGGAAGAATAGTCCAGTTTAGACCATACAAAGCGGAAAACTACCTTAGCTTCGAGGAAGGGTTTAAGCTGCGCATTCAGAATGAAATCATTAATAGTTCCTTTATGATTGTGTTGCTAACAGAAAAAGGAAAGTCCTCTCAATTTGTTAATCAAGAGTTAGGCTTCGCATTAGCAGTTAAGACTATTAGAAGGAATTTGAAAGCTAAGTTTTCCACAAACAAGGATACACCAATAATTATTCCAATCAGTCAAAAGAATGTAAACTTAAAAGGCTTTGTTACCAAAGACTCTGATGATATTTTGCTCTTGGAAAATTATAATTCAATTGAGCTTGCAATTGCTAATGTTATCCTACCAATTAGAAAGTCAATTCCAAAAGGGCTGGAGGGAAAAACTTTGAGTTTAAAGATATCGTGTCCTCACTGTAGTGGCAATACTGAATTACCGTATGTGTTTGAGGTTTATCTTCCTAAAATTGAAGTTATTAACAATCTAGTTCAAAAGGATAAAGCGCTGAAGTATGATTGACCCAAGTGTGCAAAAACCATACGGATTGATGCAAGGACTTACGTGCCTTTAGAAGAAAGATATTTTGAAAAGGTAGATGATCATGAATCAGTAATTGGCAAACTTTAACCTAATATGCTCTAAATACGCTTAATTTTTTTATATGCTCTAAATGTGCCTTTCAACCCAATTAGATTAAGATTTGAATATCCTATAAACAGCCAGATAGGCTTTGGATGTATTACGCGTCTTCGTATCTTTCTTTATAGAAATTGTATATTCAATAAGTGATAGTTTCTTAGGTCTCACGTCTCAATATCGTTCAAGATACTTTTTCGTATTTGACTTCTTTTGTTCATTTTCCATTAGACTCTTGATGTTGTTGTATGTGTGCAATCACATCATTATTTATTGTCAAGAATCAAGTATTGTGATAAGTAGGAGTTACCTTGGGCACAGGCATTTATCTCTCTCTTTCTGATGTTTGTACCCAAGTTAACTCTACTTTTCTCTCTTCCTGCTCTTTTGATGATTTGATGAAATAAAAAAGTAGCGGAAAGCTGTTCTTTGGTTTTTAATTTCATGTCAGTTAACCAACAGCCAAAGTCAGAGGTCTTACGTCTCAATCTCTCTGTTGGAGACTTTTTCGTATTTGACCTTGGGCCCTGGGTACCTTAGCTTATATTTAAAATTCAAGATGCTTCACTTTAACTAGACTTTTAAGGTTTAAAAAATTAGGTCCTTAACTACCAGAAACTGTTACAACACCATATTCTGCTGATGTGGTTTGAGTTTCAACAACTTGGGTTATTCTTTATTATGCTAACAGTTAAGTAGCCATAGCTAGTCTGTTTTTGGGTGCAAGCTGACACTATTGAGGAATGTATTGTATAACTTGCTTGTCCACTACCACTCTGGGTTGTTTGCCCACTTAAGCCCCCTATTGCACCTGACTTTTGCTGGTTACTTGTAGACCAGTTCAACACTTAAGTGTATATTGTATTAATACACAATATACTTAAATCGGTTTTTGCAAAGCCTAACTTAACCCAGAAAAGACGAGAATCAACTAGGCTTAATGGTGGAAATATTGCAGAAAAGAATCGCACAGGCAATCCTGATTTTGGTAGTCATAGCAATCGCGTTTTTAACGGTCAACCTGAACACTACCTTTGCAGCAACAACAGACCCTGCAAAACTTAAAATTTACATCGGACCAAGCAGCGTCCTTGCAGACAACAACACTTACAACTGCATCATCGTGCAACTACAAGATTCCAACAATAAGCCTGCGCGGGCACTGCAGGATACAACCATAAGTCTCTCATCCTCAGTCACGAATATAGGAACGGTAGATTCATCAATAACTATACTTAAAGGCACAACATATGCCCCAGCAAACTTTTTCTCAACATTTTCGCCTGGTTCATCCACAATTTCAGCGTCCGCTACAGGCTACGCAACTGTCCAAGCCCAAATATCCACGGTAGGACCAATCCCTAGTTCAGTCGCTGTCTATGGATTTCCATCAACTCTGCCCGGCGATGGCGGCTCCTACAATGCTATAATGGTTCAAATGCAAGATGTTAATGGAGTTCCAGCGAAAGCGCCTAAAGGAGGCATTTTAGTAAGCCTTTCTTGTACAAACACATCAATCGGCACAGTTAGCCCCAACGTAACGATTCCTGAAGGCAAAACATACGCAATCGCTACCTTCAACACTACTACGGCGGCTCAGACAGAAGGAAAAGCAAAGTCGGTTATTGTAACAACTATCGCTCAAGGGTACACCTCCCAGCAGGTAACAATGACTACAACTCCGATAGTTTCAAATCCAAATCAGCTGAAAATTTTTTCTGGCCCTATTCAAATTCCTGCAGATCAAAGCTCATATCAACAAATTGCAGTAGAATTGCAGAGTTCAACAACAGGTTTTGTTGGAGCTTTCAATTCAGATGTGTTGGTCTCTCTTGGCTCGAGTGATCCAACTGTAGGCAAAATAGATTCACAATTAACAATTCCCGCGAATCAAACTTATGCCTTGGCTACGTTAAATTCAACCTACAAAGCGGGATCCACAACTATAACGGCAGTGGCAACTGACCTGTCAAGAAGTCAACAGACAATAACCACGACTGGTTTTACCCCAACCAAACTTGCAGTTTACTGCAGCCCAGCAAGTCTGCCTTCTGACAAAGGTGCATATCAATCAGTTCAGGTGCAGCTTCAAGATTCGCAGGGAAGACCTGCAAAAGACCCACAAGCAGATGTAATCTTAAACTTGTTTTCATCTCTTCCTACAGTGGGCACTATTGATTCAACTCTAAACATTCCTTTCGGACAAACACAAGCTACTGGAACCGTCACAGTAACAAATACGGCTGGAGCAACTACAATTACAGCGATAGCATCAAGTTACACGACTGGTCAAGGAACCCTAACGACTTACACCATTGATTTCTTGCCTGTTCAAATATCTGCAATAGCCAATTCAACAAGTATTAACAATGGGCAGAAAACCGATGTAGTAGTTTACATAACTGCTGACTCCGTCAACGTGGCAGGTGCTACCCTTACTTTTGCTTCCGATAACGGTGGATCATTCACAGCTGCCTCAGATTTGGGAAACGGATACTACAAAACAACGTTTACCGCTCCAAGCTTTACCCAAGCCACTACTTGCACGGTTACAGCAACCGCAGTTAAAACTGGATATATAACTTCCCAAGCTACCACACAAGTAACCGTTTCACCTCCTCCACCAGCAACTCCAGCCCCAACGGCAACGCCAAAACCCAGCCCAACTCCAACTCCAACTCCCACTGCAAGCTCAAGGACAAATTCAACTACAACCAGCAATAGCACAGGAATCATACAGTTGCGCATTGAAGACTATGACGGCAACCCATTAAGCAACGCAACCATCTCTTCAACGGTTCAGCCGGCTGGAGCAAAAACACTCTCAGGAGTAACTAACTCAACAGGCTACATTATTTTCACGAATGTGACTATCGGACAATACTCTTTCAACATAACACGAGATGGATACGAAGGATTGAGCACACCCATCAACTACAAAGGATCATCAACAACCATGGCGTTGGCTCTTACCGCCCAAAGTGGTGGAGCATCTAGTGGTGACAGCTCATCAACCACTTTAATTCTCGTTGTAGTCGTTGTCATTGTAATGGTCCTCGTTATAGGGTTACTGTTGCTAAAGCGCCGACGTTCCAAATCGAATAAACTCAAACCCTTCAGCTCCGCTAACTTCAAACTTTCCAACACAAAATATTAGGAAGAGGCGCGGGTAATTTAGCATCGAATTACTTCTTTAAGAAAACCCTTAGCTTCAACCGTTAACTCAGGCATCTCAGCCAAACTATTACCCCAACTGCGGCACACAGGTTAAGCATTAGGACCTTAAGGTTACATTGCTACTCAAACCCTTTTTTTTATTTTAGTTCACTATTTTCAAATGTTTCATTTTTCCAAAAGGTTTTTGGAAAAAGCTTCTTATGCATTGAGTAACAACTGTTTTTTTAACTGGGGGAAAACGCGGTTAACTTCACGTTTGCCAAGCGCGAAACCATTATTTTAGCATTAGTGCTTGCTGTTTCCCTGTTAGTTAGGGTTCTCCTTTTTCCACTTAAAGGATACTCCATTGACACTAACGATTTTATCTCTTGGTTTGGCACCGCTGCTTCGCAGGGTATAAGACCGTTCTATTCGGTTGTAACGTTTGCAGATTATCCGCCGTTCAACGTTTACATTTTCTGGTTCTTTGGATCCATAGCAAACGCGACAGCCATCGGTATAGCCAACATCGTCAAATGGGTGCCCAACATCTTCGATTTAGCCACTGCAGGTCTCATTTATTATTTTGTTAGAAAACAATCAACCTTTAAGCTAGCGCTGACATCAACGGCGCTCTACGCTTTCAACCCAGCCGTAATCTTCAACACCGCCGTCTGGGGACAATACGACGCCATCTACACCTTCTTCTTAGTTGTCTCGCTCATGCTTGCGCTCAAAAGCAAGCCTAAACTTTCCGCAGTAGCCTTCGCCCTCGCCATATTAACAAAGCCACAAGGCATCGCACTGGCGCCACTGCTGATTTACTTGATTTTCAGAAAGAACGGCATAAAGAACCTGCTAATTTCCGTCGGTGCTTTTGCTGCGACATTGTTTGTGGTAATCTTGCCCTTCGAATGGACCAACCCCATGACTTTCCTAAGCAAAATTTACTTTGGAGCATACAGCGGCTACCAGTACACTTCGATTAACGCTTTCAATTTATGGGGAATATTTGGATTATGGCAGCCTGATGGCGGTCTCAACATTTTGGGTTGGGTACTGTTTGGAGGGTTTGCTGTATTCGCCATTTATGTTTTGCATAAGCGATTTAACGTTTCAGATGAATGGCTTGCTGTTTTTGTTGCCTTCATGCTTTTCTTCGCTTTCTTTATGCTGCCTACACGGATTCATGAGCGGTATCTGTTTCCAGCCATAAGCATGCTCACTTTGATGTTCCCGTTCATCAAGAAAGCCCGACCTCTCTACGTGGTTTTAACTGGGACCTTGCTGGTTAACCAAGCATACGTACTCTACTACCTAAATCTTGGTGCATTTATTCCAAGCGGGGATTTGGTGGTTCTAGCGGTAAGCATTATTAATTTAGTCATGTTCATTTATGGCTCAGTACTCCTGTGGGATGAGCTTAAAGGAAGATACCCGCTAACAAAAACTCCTGAGTTGACCCAAACCCGACAGACAGGTGAACCCAAATAAATCTTGGATTTAACATAACCAAAAAAGACGTCATAACCATTGTTTTGCTATCGATAGTCTTCTTTGGCATAGCCGCTTGGAACGTGGGTGATATTCAGTATCCAACTACGAGTTGGCAGAGCACTCAGCAAGAGAGTTTCTACATCAACTTGGGGTCAACTCAACCCGTTCAAAACGTATATTTCTGGGTTCACAGCGGCAACGCAAGCGTCAATGTTTACTCGGGAGACCCTGGCAACTGGAGTTACCTAGGTCAATTTGCTCTTCAACCCAGAGGCACCGACTACTCAGTCTACCAAACCTTTTCTGCGAACGTGAATACACAGTATTTAGAGTTCAATGTAACAGCGGTAAACTATGATTCTCAGCCTATGTTCTCGAACTGGGGCGTAACCAACCCTTCCGACCAACCCGCTACACCGTTTATTCAAGTGGCTGAAATCGGAGTGGAAAGCCAAAGCAGCCAACAAATTCTTATCACTGAAATTACTGGCGTAAACACGACTGATACAACTTTAGCCAACTTGGTTGATGAACAGAATAAACTCGAAATCCCCCCAACCTATATGTCAAAGATGTACTTTGACGAAGTCTACTTTGCAAGGTCAGCAGAAAACTACGTCAACCATCAGATACCTGATGAGAGAACCCATCCGCCGCTTGGAAAACTCGTTGAAGCCTCTGGCGTGGCGCTTTTCGGTGCTACACCGTTTGGCTGGCGTATAATGGGTGTGCTTTTCGCAACTTTGATGGTTCCTCTAATGTATCTGTTGGGCAAGAGGTTGTTTGGAACTTGGATTGCTGGGTTCTCTGCAGCTTTCCTGTTTTCATTTGACTTTATGCATTTCACGATGTCACGCATCGGCACCGTCGACACGTACGTAGTGTTTTTCTCGTTGGTTTCTCAATTGTTCTTTTTAATTTACTTCATGAACGTCGTTAAAGACGGGTTCAAGAAGACGTCTGTGTGGCCGTTGTTTTTGGCAGTGGTTTTCTTTGCGTTGGGTTTCTCAACAAAATGGTTTACGCTCTTGGGCGCCGCTGGGCTGCTGGCGTTGTTGGTTGCAGTGAGAATAAAAGATTTATCCAGACTCAAAAAGAGCTTGGGCGGCAAGTACCTGGCTTTCTTTGAACACCCAGCAATGTTGCTGTTAGCATTTTTTGGAATAGCCGTTGCAATCTATTTTGCAACCTACTTACCTGACATGCTTGCAGGTGATTCCTTCCTAACGATTCTCAAACTGCAGGGTGCCATGTTGTCTTTCCATTCAGGCACCGTTGTTGACCCCTCTTCGGCGCCTTGGTGGAGTTGGCCATTTATGTTTAGGCTAGATGGTGTTAACGTTCCGAGATGGTTCGATGTATCATACGGTCTACCCAACAATACCCTTTCCACCATCACAGTTTTCGGCAATCCATTGGTTTGGTGGCTCGGCTTCGCCCTCATGCTTGTCCTCACAGAGAGAGCTATCCATGGACGACAGTTGGTGGCAAACTTGCGGAGCCGAATATCAAACTCATCCACACGAAAACAAATCAGCATCCGCGCCCAGGGCTGGGATATACCAGCAATATACATAACCGTCGTATTCTTCTTCAGTTGGCTTCCCTACATCTTCATTGGCAGAGCAACTTACATCTACCATTTCTACCTCAGCGTGCCCCTGCTATGCTTAGCAACAACATACTTCATCAACAAATATTGGCACACCCGTGAAGGAAAAATCGCTGCCATAGCCATATTTGCGGGTACAGTGGCGCTGTTTGCGTTGTTTTATCCGGTGATTTCTGGGGCACCCGTTTCTTCTTCGTTTATCCATACTTATCTTAAGTGGTTCCCAAGTTGGGGGGACTTTGCTTAACCGCAAACTTCAAGCCCACCGACAATGTAGTAGGGATCTCGGTGGTTCTGCCTGCCTACAATGAAGTTGACTATCTGCAGCCAGCCGTGGAAAAAACCATCCAAACCCTCAACCAATTCACAAAATCCTACGAGGTTATAGTTGCTGAAGACGGCAGCACTGACGGCACCGCCGAGCGCGCAAAGGAACTATCTCAACAGATTCCTGGTGTTAGGCATATTCACCGTGAACAGCGCTTGGGAAGAGGAACCGCACTCAACAATGCGTTCAAGCAAAGTCGTGGCGAAGTTTTGGTTTACATGGATTTAGATTTAGCCACTGACCTTAGGTATCTTAAACCCCTCGTTGAAGCCATCTCGTTGGAAGGCTATGATTTTTCAACTGGATCTAGGATGATGGCTGAAAGCAAGGCAGAACGCACAATAGGTAGAAGCATAAGCTCCAAAACGTACAATTTTTTGGTTCGACATGTGCTTGGCTCGAAGCTTCGGGACCACCAATGCGGGTTTAAAGCCTTCAAGCATGAACCACTCATGCAACTGCTCGATGAAGTGCAAGCTACCCATTGGTTTTGGGATACAGAAGTCATGGTGAGAGCCTACAGACATGGCTTCAAGATCAAGGAGATTCCTGTCGAATGGAAAAGCGGCAGGGGAACCAAAGTTAACATATTCAAGGATTCTTGGAGTATGTTTTGGCAAATTATGGGTCTTTGGTGGACCTTGAAAATAAAGAAAAAATAGTTACTTGTGTGGCTAACACAACTATCGCTCGCGCAAGCAAAGCTAACCCGAAAATGAAGATTATTCCAGCCCAGAAAACAAACCACTCAGTAGCTAACGTTATCCTTTCTAGGTAAGTGACTGTTAGGAAGCTTGTTCCAAGCCAAAACACGATGTTCTCGATGGTTTCTGCTTTACGTGATACAGGTGAATGCATTCCGACTCTTAGCGCCAAGATCACTACTTCTAAAACTCCTACTCCTAAGCAGAACTGGAAAGCTGCAGTGTAGAGGTTCACGTAACCAGATGGGTTTAATGGTGCAGGCAGCGAAATTCCCGTGCTGGGCAGAGGCGCAAGGGTGAGCGAGGTGAAAAAGTTGACTAAGCCATCCCAAAGGTTAGCGGACAGATTGATGTAGTACACTAAAGCTAAAATAATGAATACGGCGCCTACCCAGAGGGCTGTGACTAAGCTTTCTTTCTTCTTCTCAGTCAATGTGTGTAGGTTTAGGATATTCATTGGAATGCTTCTCCATTCGTCAATGTTAAATTTGGCAAATATATCTTTCCATAAAAAATTGCATGTGTGCATTTTAAATACTCAGAGCTGATAAAATAGGAAGTGGATGAATTTGCATGTCGTATTGTCCGAAATGTGGCAATAAAGTCGATGACGCAATGGTTTTTTGCCCACGGTGCGGGGCATCATTAAAAAATACCGTCCCGACAGGTCAACCTGTTCCCCCTCAGCCTTACCGCAGAAGAGATGAGAAATCAGAAAAAAACGAAAAACAGGAAAAACAGACAAACCGCGATCGCCCAGAGAAAGGCGAAAAAAACGAGAAGGGTGAAGCTGGGTTTATAGGTTATTTAATCGGTGGATTAATCTTAATTACGCTTGGTTTGTTCTCGGTACTGCAGTTAAGTGGCTATTTCGCTGATACAGGGCAAAGCTGGGCGATTATGCTGCTGATAATTGGCATAATCATAATCGTCGGCGCCATCTACATTGCGTTAGTTGCACGAAAACGTTCACCGCAGCCAAATTAGACTATCCAACCTAAAAACGCTCGGTAAAGCCTATGCTCCAGCAAAGTGAAGGCTTTGTTTCTTCCGAACACTCGATAGTAGTTTTTTCCAGCTGCCTCAATCAAGTCGCCCATGTCGTAGCGCGGAAACATACACGAAGAAACGATTAGTCTGCCCCATTCCCCCCGCTTGAGTTGATGCAGCATCTTGACGCCTTTTCCGGTGGCAACTTCAAAGAAGTATGTGTCGTAGTTTGGGGTAATGTAGGGCAAATCATCTATTTGCTGTCCAAAAACACCTTCGGTAGCCGTGTACATTTCTACGATTGGCACGTCCCCAAAGTAACTCTTGATGATCGGTTCATACTTGAAGTGAATTTTGGGTACGCTTGTTAGGAATATGGCTTGGGTTTTCCATAGGTCGACGGGTTTTTTTCCGTATTTGTGTTTAATGTATCTGGCAAAAGATAGGATTACAGGGGTAACTCCCATTGCAGCTGTTACGTTTTGGTTGAGCGCCATCTGGTAGACGAGTTCAAAGCGTTTCTGCCAATCTTTCCGGCTGACTCCACCACCTAAACCGTCGATTTCTTCTTGGCGTGGCATAAGGCTTACCCTGTCGAACATGGGATTGAGGCGGGCGTAGGTGCCTGAACTGTAGCCGTAGGTTACTTGTTCGCCGTTGACCTCCATTGAATGGACATTTGAGGGAAAATTCAAGTTCAAAATAACGCCCAGAAAAACCTCATAGTTCTTTTTTCGTACAGCGTAGTTTATGAGGGCCCTTGCGCCGCAGCTATAGATTTGTTTTAGGTGAGTTTGGGTTGCTGGTAAGACTTTTGATTTTCCTGTTGAGCCGCGGGTCATAACCCATGTTTCAGGCGGTTCAGACAAAAACGCTTTGTAGCTTAGTTCTTTTACCTGTTTGAGGTATGGAATGAGCCCTGAATAATTAATTATGGGAAAATTAGCCTGATAATCAACAATGCCCCTGACTTGTACAGCGTTGTGGCTGACACCGTATTCTGTGGATGCATATTTTGCCACCAAATCAGCCAGCACCCGCTCTTGTGCCTTTTGCGGGTCCTCGATGGAATCATACCAAGGCTGAATGTACGGTCGCAGGATACTGTTAATGCTATCTTCGTCAGGCAACATATCGTTCACTAACCAGTTGTTACGAATTTGCTTATATGCTTCTCCACAAATAGTAAAACAAAGCTCTTGGGTTGAAAAATTATGTCAGAAACAATCCGTACTACTGCAGAAAAAATCAAGAAGCTAGAAGTTCAAGGCGCACGAAACGTTGCCATAGCAGCGGTGAAAGCCATCCGAACCCAAGCAGAGCAAACAAAAACAAAAACCAAAACCCAGTTCATGGGCGAACTCAAAGAAGCCCAAACTATATTTGCTGCATCCAGAGAAACCGAACCCTTAATGCGAAACGCCATCCGCCGGTTAATCACCCAAGCTCAAAGCGCAAAAACCGAAAAAGTAGCCGAACTCAGCCAAACAGTAAGCGCAACAGCCACCCAGTTCCTAAAAGATTTAGAAGATTCAAAAGAGCGCATAGCAGAAATTGGAGCCAAACGAATCCGCGACGGCTCAGTGGTTTTTACGCATTGCCACTCATCAACGGTAACCAGACTGCTCGCCATAGCCAAAGCAAGCGGCAAAAATTTTAGAGTCATATGTACCGAAACCCGCCCCGCGTTTCAGGGAAGAATAACTGCTAAAGAACTCGTTGATTTGGACATTGAAACTACGTTTATCGTTGATTCTGCGGCACGGACATTCATAGGAGACGTTGACTTGGTTATAGTGGGAGCCGACGCCATCACCTCTGAAGGGAACGTAGTTAACAAGATTGGGTCAAGCGGAATCGCAATTTTAGCCCATGAAGCCAGAGTGCCCTTCTATGTGGTTTCGGAACTGCTCAAATTCGACCCAGCAACGCTAATTGGCGAATGCGAAAAAATCGAGCAACGCAATCCTGCGGAGGTTTGGAGCGAAGCACCAGCAAAACTTACTGTGCGCAACCCCGCTTTTGACGTTACTCCAAACCGCTATATCCACGGCTTAATCTGTGAAGAAGGGATTATCGCACCCCAATCAATTGTTGAGTCAATAAGATGCAGTTATCCATGGCTAATCAAGTGACCAGAAGGCAAGATTCAATTTATGTTTGATCTCAACAAACGCGGCTGGCTGAAGCTCTTTTGCGTTGCATTCCTTGCAACGATGTTTAGAGTTATAATTCAACTGTTTATTCCCTCAACAAGTCAAGCGTATTTTCCTCCAAGCATTATCGTCAATGCAGGATTGTTACCACTCGTCTTCACCGTCTACGCATTCTTCGGCTATTCGTTACTTGGAATCGTCTTTGTTCTAATACAACGCCGTTTACCATTTAACAAGCTGGTTAAAGGCTTGGTTTTCGGCGGCTTGTTTGCTTTAATGTGGGTTGCCTACCTGTTTGAACCACTGCCTTCAGCTTCAGGTTCAGTTGTGGATCTTTTGTCTTATCCTTTAGCTGACGGTTCAGGTTTAGTATGCTTGGGGTTGTTACTGGGATTGTTTTTGGCGTCAAAAGAAAAGCAACCACACGCCATCGGGATTAACCGCAAAACAGCCGTCATAGTGGTGTTTCCATTGGTTTTTGTGGTTATCCGGGTACTTGGCTACCTGTTTCTGCCCATACTCAGCTCGTTTATCACATCGCCACTTCAAACCTTGATTTGGGCAGCCATAACTGGACTCTCAATAGGCTTGATGTATTCTGTCTTATCAATGGGAATTGAAGCGAAATCACCATTTGCTAAAGCCGCGTTATTTGCCGTAGTGGTGTTTGGGATCGACTTGTTCTTCTTTAATTTCTTTATCCCACTTGTTTTTGAAATAAGCCTTCTTGACATATTTTTGAGAGGTTTAATCGATGTGTTGTCGGTTTTGATTGGAGCTTTCATCTACGAAAAACTTGGTGGCAAACAATAGATAGTATAATTTACCATTAAGCTTCCAATTAGGCAAAAGCGCTCAAGTTTTCCACTGTTTCAGTGCTGAGGCGAGTTCATGGTGGGTTTTGGCATATTCTTCGAGGGTTTTTCCGTATAGGGTTGCGTCGACGGCTTGGCGCATTGCTTTAGCACCTGCAACTGTCCCGTCTGGGTGTCCATGGATGCCGCCGCCTGCTTGGATGACGAAGTCGTAGCCGAAGGTTTCCATGAGTGCTGGAACCAATCTAGGGTGCAATCCACCGCTTGCAACGGGCAAAACAGGTTTTAGAAGTCCCATTTCAGCTTTGCAAGCCTCGATGTTTTCGATGACTTCTGTTTTAGTTTCTGACATTTTCCCGACGACTGTGCCAACGTGAAGTTGGTCTACTCCGATTATTCTAGCAACAGTGGCAATTGGTTTCATGGCGATGCCGTGCAATGGGTTCTTGGTGAACGCTGCATGTCCAGCTCGGTGTGCATGTATTACTAGTTTGAAGTTCTGGTCTCTGAGTGTTTGCAGGGCTGACCAACCACAGGTTAAGATATCCACCATTACGTATTCGCCTCCTTGGTCAACCACAG
Organism: Candidatus Bathyarchaeota archaeon; assembly: GCA_963782525.1. GTDB lineage: Archaea > Thermoproteota > Bathyarchaeia > Bathyarchaeales > Bathycorpusculaceae > Bathycorpusculum. Next base: position 303,190 of record CAWAKC010000001.1, on the reverse strand, counting down.
CTTGAGCTCGACTGAGCATGGTCTGGGTTTCGGCGGTGACGTTAATCATGTAGACTTTACGTTCATTCGTTTCTTCTTGGGCTTTGTCGCGGCTTTCCAACGTCTGCGCTAATCGTTCTTCGAAGGGATTGAAGCTTTGGCTACTAAGGTTCTCGTCGTCTTTTACAGCGTCGCATCCCCCTAACCATGCTTCATAGGCAACTTTGGCGTGGTCTTTGGTTTCCAATCCGAGCTTAGGTTTGATTATAGTGCCTACAAGGGGGCGCTTTGGGATTTTGAGGAGCTTTCGGATTCCAGCTATGCCAAACGCTGGTCCCTTGAAAGTGTTCAGGAGCTGATTGGGGAATTCTATGTCGAGGAGGCGCAGGTTCTTGAGTGCTTTTAAACCAAAAACGTTTCCAGCTACGCTACTTAGGATGTTTGGCATGTTCGATGGCTCAAAGAGTTCGATAGGATATGCAATTTTGATTACATTGCCTTCGATGCTGAATACGTGGGCAGCCAACCGTTTAACATAAGGTTTCTCAGTTGTTAGTTCTGTCCAAGTTCCCACAGAGCTTTCTGCAGCCACTCCACCAGCGGCTTCTTTTAGGCTGATGCCTTCAGGTTCAACGTAAAAAATGCAGATTAAATCGGTTTCTTTAGGCTTGTAAGTTAAATCTATAAAGTCAAGATACTTCAAGAGCAACCCTCGACAGTTAGACTCATTGGGTTTGCCTTAAAATCTTTAACTATTCCAAGCATAATTGGTTAGTGAGTGTTTCAGATGGAACTCAGCGTTGAAGTCTTGATGATTACCACGGGCGGTAGTAGAATCGCCCTACTAAGCGAACAAAGCGCCAACTTGCTGGGCGTGCACAGTTCTGACAGAATAAAAATCACCTGCAAAAACCAAGAAATGATAGCTATCGCCAACATCGCCGATTATTTTCCTCCAAACCGAATCGGGCTCTATCGAGAAACTGTTGCTGCCCTCGGGGTAGAGGAAGGCGAGACAGTTAATGTGACTTTGGCTCCGCTTCCTGAATCTCTCTTTAACATTCGAGCAAAACTTCATGGAGAACGGTTACGCGAACAGGACCTTGTCGCCATCGTGAAAGATGTGGTTGAGCGGCATTTGAGCAACGTTGAAATCGCCGCATTCCTCACAGCCCTCAGCATCCATGGACTTAGCACTGGCGAAACAGAAGCTCTTTCACGTGCCATGATTTCGACGGGTAAAACTCTCGATTTTGGACCCGGGCCCATTCTTGACAAACACAGCGTCGGTGGTATACCTGGCGACAAAACCAGCATGCTCGTTGTGCCAATTGTGGCGGCAGCAGGGTTCACCATTCCCAAAACTTCATCGCGAGCCATAACATCTCCGGCAGGAACCGCAGACCGCGTAGAAACCCTCTGCCCCGTAAACCTAACCATAAAAGAAATCAAAGAAACTGTCAAAAAAACCAACGGATGCCTCGTTTGGGGCGGGTCACTGGAGCTTGCACCAGCCGACGACCTCTTTATCCAAGTCGAGTACCCCTTGGGAATCGACCCCATGTTGTTGCCCTCGATTCTAAGCAAGAAAAAAGCCATCGGCGCCACACACGTCGTTATCGACATTCCCACTGGCATGGGCGCAAAAATTAAGACCCGAACCGAAGCATACACATTAGCGTCTGATTTTGTTGATTTGGGTAAACGTTTAGATTTAAACATCCAATGTGCCTTGACTTTTGGAGATCAACCGTTGGGTTGCGGGATCGGACCAGCGTTGGAGGCAAGGGAAGCGTTGACTACACTGATGGGTAGCGGTCCGCCTGATTTACGTGAGAAAGCCTTGAGCCTTGCAAGTATGTTATTTGAAATGGTCGATGTTGAAAACCCCCGTGGGATGGCTGAAGAAATGATTGATTCGGGCAAGGCGATGGCAAAGATGCGTGAAATCATCGCTGCTCAAGGCGGAAACCCCTCGATTAAGCCTGAAGATTTGCCTGTTGGACCCGAATCGGCTGTGGTGCGTTCGGACGTTGCTGGCAAAGTCCTTTGGCTTAGTACTGACGATATTGTTCGGATTGCCCGTGAAGCTGGGGCTCCGAAAGAGAAGGGTGCAGGTGTACTATTGCATGCTAAACTAGGCGGAAGCGTACATAAAAATGGTGTACTGTTTGAAATTTACGCCGAAAGAAGCAGTAAGTTGGCGTCAGCACTAGAGTTAGCGCAGCAACTGTCACCCATTGTATTGAGCAAAAAGCCCGAGGAAAAAATGATTTTGGACCGTATTCCAGAGCAGGCGACTCATGAGAAAACCTTCATGCTAGACCGGTAAGCGCTTAGTGTGTGACTGCTCCGCCGACGAAGCCGCCGATTCCAGAAAGTACCGTAACCAATACGAGCGCTATTACTCCTAAAACTAGTCCTGCCAAGCCGCCGAAAAGGAAACCAAGAACTCCATGCCTAATGGTTTCAACTACGATAAGGTGTAGGAAAGATAGGATTGCCAATACAACTGCGCTAGCGAATCCAGAGAGCAAACCTGCCATAGAGCCGCCTAAAATGCCGCGAGCAATGAGTCCAGCTATGAAGCCTCCCAATAATGAGCCAACTATGAACCCTAAACCTGGATAGAGTAAGCTTACGATTACTGTTACTATGAAGCCTACCAGTGAGCCTAAACCGATACTTGCCAAAGGATTCACCAATCAAGATTGCCTATGAAAAACGAAATAAAAAGGTTCTCTTCACTGTTCCCTGGGCTCGTTTAAATCGACCGTTTTAACTGGTGACTTGACTAGGGCGATACGTAAATATTTTAATCGACCGAAAAATTGTAAGTTGTCAAACCTGGCTGATGTTCTGTTGGGGAAAATTAACCCTTAACTTACGTTACATATAAAAAGTCGGTTGACCAAACAATTTTTGATAAATTTAAGGAAAAGGCTTTGTGAGGGAAGGCGACGGCTGGTTCTGTTAAAGTAATTTTGAAGAAAATTTACAGTGTTGCGTTAATATTCAATGCACTAATCACAGTAGCAGCTGTTGTCGGCATCTTGTCTGGGTTCTACACATCTTATCCCCATTGGCACCCCTATGCTCCTTTCCTAATTGACGGCAACCTGTTTTGGATTGCTCTCGCCGCTGGAGTAATCAACATCTTTCCGTCTGCCGCAATCGGGCGCACTTTGCATACTGGGCGTTTCCTGTTTCATCATTACGTCTACGGCTTCTTTGTGCTGGTTTCAACATCAGCTTGTGTAACCGCGTTCACTTCTATTCCGTTGCCCAGTCTGTTCTTTGTAGATTCCTACAGCGTAGGGGTTAATGCTGGACGCGTATGCTTTTTGGCAGGTTTAGCATTGTTTTTAGATGACTTGCCTGATGTTTCTAAAAAAGTGGAATCTGGCTTGAACCGCTTAAAAACCAAAGCTTACCAAATAAGAAAGAGTTTACATATTCTCCAATTCGTCACTGGGGCATTTGCGCTTTACTGCTGCTTTTCAATACTGCTTTCTACACTTGTGGACAGTAGCCAAGCCTTGCCAAACTCCTTTGTCATTAGCAGCTTACTCATAACAAGCATAACTTCGTTTGTATGCCTCAAACGGAAAGATTGGCTAAAAATTACTCCACCGGAGCCCAAGCATCTTAGTGTTTCTGCTTAACAATTTCTTTACCGACAGCTTCTAACTGTTCTCGAGTTAGGATTCTAGAATTCCTAATGGTTGTTAGGTGATTGGGTAATTGTGGAAGCTTTAGGATCGTTACGGTGGGGTTGCTAACATGAAGTGTTGCATGGTTGTTTGTGAGGACCACTATGCCTTCAACCCCGATGCCCAACGCTCGCAGGTTCGGGTTGCCGCCGATTATCTGTTGAATTTTAGCAGCGTTCCGCTTAACTTGCCGGCTGGGGCTTCCCGAAAAATTCTGTTTTCCAGACCTCTGCCACTCATCACCGTTGCAGGAGATGTTTCCGTTCCAGTTCTTGGTTTCTAAAACGAAAACGCCGTTGGGTCCCAGAACTAAGTGGTCAATGTCTCCGCCGCCATCTCGGAGATACAAATCGTTTAGGAGATAATAATCGTCGTTTAATGTGTGCGTTAGGAGGTTGGCAACTTGTTTTTCTCCTGCTAAGCCCGCATTGTAAATGTGGTACCTGCGCAAAAAAAAGTAGAAAGCACCCAGCGGTACAACCAAGAAAACAAGACCTGATAGCTCTAACATGCCGACTTTTAAGGTTGAGAAGATTCTAAAGATTAAGAAGGCAGAGACAGCTGCAAACAGTATTGCGCTTAGCCCAGCTTTGGCAAGGTTTTTTCTGACTTGGTTTTTGAGGTAGCTGCTGGAACCTTTAATTTTTCGCATTGACTGTTGATTGGTTTTTATTAATATATTACCCTATGGCAACTTCACATCGAGTTTAAGGATAAATTTGGCACTGTTCCTCTTGCGGAACAGGCTGTTCCATGGGGAGAGCTAAATTATTGTTCTGGCTAATGCGTTGAATGGTGCGAATCATGAGGACTCTAACGATTGCCATTTCATCGGTTATTTTAGCTATCTTGATTTTGTCTGTTCAGCCTTACCAATTAGTGTATTCCCAAACGGCTGTTCAGCTTGAGACCAAAGCTCTCACCTATGTAAAGAGCGTTCTTCCCTTGGACATAAGCCACTATAACATTACTGTCGGCAACGCATATTCTCTTCCCTCAGGCACAAATGACTCAACCATCACTCAAGCAGTTGACATTGACCTAAAATCTGACGACAGCACAATCCACATTGTCTGTCTATATGTTAACGGCGCTTTGCACCAGTGCGGCGTAAGACCGACAGGCACCCCAGCCGCCGACAGAACCTACACACGCCTAGAAGATGTTGCTACACGGATTCTGCTTGCGCATCAGCAACAGACTGGACTTGATTCAACCAGTCTTTTAAACACGCTGAACCTTGTAAAAGACAACGAGACAACGAATGTTAATTTGGACGGCGTAAACCTAACCATATCTAAGTTTCCAGATATAATTGGTTCGCAAAATGTGAATGGCATGCCGGTGCCCATTGGGTCAAATTCAAGTTTTTCGATCAGCTTTCACTGGATGTTAACGAAAAGCGGCATACTGACTGGTCAGGTTCTCTTGTCTTTTGACCACAACGGTGTCCTCTATAACCTGCAAGACGAACGAGCAATGAACCCCACGGGAAAAACAGACAGTGAACAACAAGCAGCCACTCCTACTCCAGTCTCGATTACAGCAACACAGGAAAACTTCACTTCTTCAACCACAATGTCCACAAATGACAACTCAACACAATCGAACCAATTGTCTACACTGAAAACCGATTCCTCACAAAACGTGCTAGTTGTACCTATCTTGATAGCTGCCCTAGCAGCATACGCGATAGTGGTGCTTCTAATGATTACTTACAAGAGTAAAAATCAAGTAAAAAAATTAAAAGAGAAGTCTCAAAAAGAGACTAACTTATTTTTTGTTGATTAGGTATTCATGCATCGCTTTGGCTGCTCGTTTGCCTGCGCCCATTGCGCTGATGACTGTTGCTGCGCCTGTTGCGACGTCTCCGCCTGCGTAAACGCCGTCTAAGCTGGTTTTGCCAACTTCGTTGACGCATATGGTTCCGTGTCTTGGGTCGCTTTGTAAGCCGCCTGTTGTGCGTTGAATGATGGGGTTGGGTGTTTGTCCGATGGCGATGATGACTGTGTCGACGTCCATTGTGAATTCGCTGCCTGGAATCTCTTTAACACTTCTCCTGCCTTTAGCGTCGGGTTCACCAAGTTCCATTGCGATGCATTTCATAGCTTTTACCCATCCTTTTTCGTCGCCATAAAATTCCATTGGGGCCGCTAAGAATTTGCAGACTAAGCCTTCTTCTTCTGCGTTCTCGATTTCTTCGCTTCTTGCTGGTAATTCGTCGCGTGAACGTCTGTATAGCAAACAAACGTCTGATCCTAAGCGCATGCTACTTCTTGCACAGTCCATAGCGACGTTTCCGCCGCCGATAACAACGACGTGTTTACCGAGGCGGATAGGTGTGTCATATTCTGGGAAGAGGTAGGCTTTCATAAGGTTAACGCGGATGAGGAATTCGTTGGCTGAGTAGATGCCGCCTAGGTTTTCGCCTTTGCAACCAGTAAACTGTGGTAAACCTGCGCCGCTACCGATGAACACTGCGTCGTAACCGTTTTTCATAAGTTCTGGAATGGTATGTATTCTGCCGACCAAGTTGCCCAAACGTAAGTCAACACCGAGTCTTTGGACGTAGTTAACTTCGTTTTGCACAATGGCTTTGGGTAAACGGAACTCTGGGATACCATACGAAAGCACTCCGCCGCCTACGTGTAGCGCTTCGAACATGGTGATTTCGTGTCCGAGCTTAACGAGGTCTGCTGCAACGGTTAATCCTGCCGGACCTGCTCCGATAACAGCAACTTTTTTACCCGTTGGGGGTTCTTTAGGCGGAATTGTGGTTCCGTTGTCGCGTTCCCAGTCTGCGAGAAAACGTTCTAAGCGTCCGATGCTTATGGGTTCACCCATCTTTCCGATAACGCATTTAGCTTGACATTGTACTTCTTGAGGACAAACGCGTCCACAAACGGCTGGCAGGGCGTTCTTGCTTTTGATGGCTGCGATGCCTTCAGCGTACTTCTTTTCTTTGATGCATTTGATGAATGTTGGAATCGGCACTTCAACGGGGCAACCGGTTCTGCATTGCGGATTCGGGCAGCACAGGCACCTGCTTGCCTCTTCTTGGGCTTCTGCTTCAGTGTAACCTAAAGCAACTTCACTGAAATTTTTATTGCGAACTTTCGGCTCTTGCTTAGCCATCTCTACAGCTTTTCTATTCAACTTTGGTTTAGGCTTTGTTTCTGCCACACTTGCAACCTCCACTCATTTCCGATAGAACTGAACTTAACCTTTCTTCAGGAAGCATGGTTCGTTGACGTAGAATTAATTCGTCAAAATCTGTTTGGTGGCCGTCAAATTCTGGTCCGTCCACGCAACCGAACATCATTTTGCCGCCTACTGTAACTCGACAGACTCCACACATACCCATACCATCAATCATTATTGGCGTTAAGGTGACGATTGTGGGTATGTTGTAGGGTTTGGTGATCTCGCTAACATCTTTCATCAGGATAACTGGACCCATGACGACGCAGCGGTCAAACTTTTCTGTTTTGAGTAGTTCTTTGAGGAAATCTAAGCCTTTGTAGCCTTTCGAGCCATCGTCTGTTGCAACGTAGACTTTTTCGCTCAATGTATTGGCTTCATTCTCCATCATGATGAATTCTTTTGTACGTGCACCAAGAACTGTGGTGACTTTGTTGCCTGCTTCCTTCATTGCTTTAACTTGCAACAACAAGGGTGCAATCATTACGCTTCCGCCTACACAGAGCACTTTGCCGAAGTTTTTGACTTCAGACGGGTTGCCCAGTGGACCAGTAACGTTGTCGACGCATTCGCCTTGGTTTAGCAAACCCAGATCTTTGGTGGTTTTGCCGACTTCATGGAATGCAAACGAAACCGTGCCCTTGTTTGTGTCGTAGCCGCAGATGGTTAAGGGTATGCGTTCGCCTTTTTTGCCATGGATTACGATTAGGAATTGGCCAGCGTGCGATTTAGCCGCAACGTCTGGAGCGTCTACTTCAAAGAGTTTTATCTTGGGAACTAATTCTGTTTTTGAAACTATTTTGTACGTTTTGCGGTCGCCTCCACAGTTACTTCACGTTTGGGTAAAGCAGAAATTTTCTTGTAGAATTCATCGAGTTTTGTCTCGAATTCGCCTGCGCATCTGGGTGATTCCTCGTATAGCTCAAATCGATCGAGCAAACCCAATTTTTTGAGTGCTACTTTCAAAGCTGCTATGTTGCGTTCGGCTGTGTCTCTTCCTTCTTGGAGTTTGCAGTCTTTAGCTGAGCAGACTACTCCCATGACGCCATCGAAGCCGCAGTTTAAGGCGTTTATGATGTGAACGGGGTCGAGGGATTTGAAGCATGGAACTTCAAGGGCTAAGACGTTTTTGCCTTCAAACGCCTTGTTGGGGTTGTCTAACGCTGAGAACTCTGACCATTGACAGACGAATGCAAGGACTGCTGGACCCTTGCCTTTGGCTTTTAGTTGCTCGAGTGATTTGCCGTAGCGGTCTACTACGTCTTCGAACTCGAAGCCTTTCACTTGTATGGCGTGGTGTGGACAAACCAGTTGGCATGCACCGCATCCTACGCATTTTTCTTCGTTAACTTTTGGGGTGGCGAAGGATTCGAATTCTAGAGCACCGTATGGGCAGATGAAGATGCATTTGTCACATCCCACACATGCTTGTACATCGTAGACTGCTTTGCGTGAGAATTTTACAACTCTAACTGCGTTCTCTTCGAAGCCTAACTGTTTTAGAACATTCTTTGCTAAAGCCAGTCTTCGGGTGTTAATTTTTGTTCCTTCTTTGTAGCGACAGAATGGATCTTCACACTGGATAGAAACAATGTTCTTTACGCCTAAATTGAGAGCTTCAAACACAAAGTCCGTTGGAACTCGACCTGCACAGGGCAAACGCATAGCCATGTAGTTATCAACTTTAAGTCCTTGGCCTTTGAGGATATCTTGAACTTCCCCCGTGGAAGGCGAGTTTCCCCGACACATCAAAACCAACGTATCAACGTTTTTGGCTTTGACCTGTTCCTTCTTGAGGTATTCTGTTAGGTTATCGTAATTGTAATACTGCATTTTTATAGCTGCAGAAGGACAAGCACTGTAGCAGATGCCACAAACCTGGCAATCTTGACTGTTTATTTCAACTTTGCCCGTCGAATCCGCTTTTATGGCTTCATAGGGACAGATTGATTTGCAGACATAACATCGGCTACATAAGTCTTGGTCGATTTCAACCACAGCGAGACATTTTTCACTCATTTGTAAACCCTTTTCTGCGTTTCCGCTGTTACTTTAACGCTTTAGCATAATCGCTTAAGCTAATCGAAGCGAAAAGAGTTTCAGAATGATATAATTGTTTCTCTCTATTTTTTGTAATACGGTCGTCTAATGTAACCGTACGCTTCCAAAGCAGCCGTTATACCTTGCCCCACCGCTGTACCCACTTGCTTGATGGGGTGGTTGGTTACGTCGCCTGCCGCATACACTCCGGGCAGATTAGTTTTTTGGTTGATGTCTATTTTGATGTAGCCATGCTCGTCTGTTTCAACACCACTGGCTTTGGCGATTTGACTGTTAGGGGCCTCGCCAACCTGCACAAAAACTGCATCTACAGCTAATTCGCTTGTTTGATTGGTTATGTTATCGAATAGAGTTACAGTTCTTACTTGTTTGTCGCCCTTAATTTCTTGGGCTTCAGTATTCCAAAGAGTTTTTACATTATCTCTCGACGCGATATCGGACACTAAGGTTTCTTCAGCTCTGAATGCTTCCCGCCTATGAATCACCGTGACCTGGGCAGCAAGACCTGAAAGGTAAAGCGTGGTGATGCAGGCAGAGTTACCCCCGCCGATGACCAACACTTTTTTGCCCTTAAAAAACGGTCCATCACAAACGCCACAGTAACTTACGCCTCTTCCCCGGAATTCCTTTTCGCCTTTGATGCCGATTTCCTTGTAGTGTGAACCCATTGAGAATATTACTGTTTTAGCTTCGTATGTGGCGTTGGATGTTTTAACAATTTTCTTTTCACCCGTAATGTCCAGTTCGGTGACGGGTTCCAGCTCATGGATTACTGCGCCCACTTTTCTGCAGTGGTCAGTCATTTTTTCTGCGAGTTCTCCGCCGCTGATTTCAGCAAATCCAGGATAATTCACAACGGTTGAGGCATCGGATATTGTGCCGCCAGGTAATTTTTCATCCAAAATTAAGGTTTTTAATCCACTGCGGACTGTGTAGATTCCTGCGGCTAGCCCTGCTGAGCCAGCACCGATGATTATGACATCCCAGTTCTCCATAAATGGCATCTCTTACAGTTAATTAGTTGGTTGATGGGTTTATAAAAATGTTCGATTTTTCTGTGTTCCAATAAGCAGATAAAGCCGGAACGGATTAGATTTCTTTAACGCTTTTGAAGGTTTGTTTATGGCGAAATACAGGTGTACAGTCTGCAATTGGGTTTATAACGACGCAAAAGAAAAAGTAAAGTTTAGTGATTTACCCAAAGAATGGGTTTGCCCCGTTTGTGGAGCACCCAAATCAGCTTTTGTACTCTTAACTGAAAAGGCAGACGAAAAGCAGGTGGAAGAAAAGAAGACGGTGCATACGGTTTCTGAGGTGCTAATTAATCAGATTGCTGAGTGGGGAGTTAAGTATGTTTTCGGCATTCCCGGCACTTCAACTTTGGGTGTGGTTGATGCTATACGCAAGAGCAACGGCAAAATACAATACATACAAGTCCGCCACGAGGAAACGGCAGCGTTTATGGCTTCAGCATACGGCAAATTAACAGGGCATGTGGCGGCTACTTTAAGCATTTCTGGACCGGGCACAACCAACTTAGCCACAGGCTTATATGATGCTCAACTCGACCATGCGCCAGTCTTAGCCTTAACGGGGATGGTTCCACGCAAACTCATGGGGCAAGGCGCACTACAGGAAATTGACCATCAAGCATTCTTTGAACCATTAAGCGTCTACAACAAAACCCTAATGACGGAAGATCAAACCACGTCTCTGGCTACCTTGGCGATTAAACATGCGCTCCTCGACCAGGGTGTCGCCCATATCGGTATACCCAATGATGTACAAAAGTTGCCGTATGAAGCGGAGATATTGCCGTTTGAAGGCAGAATGCCCAACCTCGCTTATGGACAGGAAGACTGGGTGATTGAGAATGCTGCAAAAGTCATCGATTCGGCCAACAGACCAGTAATTTTGATGGGTTTCGGCTGTAGGGGACAAGGAACCAAACTGCTAAAGTTAGCGACGAAAGTTGGCGCCCCAATTATTTCGACTTTCCGAGCAAAGGGGCTCGTTGACGACAGTGAGCCGCTTTATGTTGGTTGTCATGGTGGTGTCGGTTCAACTGCGGCAGGGCAACTCATGGAGAAAACAGATTTGCTCATAGCTATCGGCTCTTCGTTCTCGGATCTATCCCTGATTCCAAAGAAACGCATGGTGCAAATCGATATTAACCCGCTTATGATTGCCCGCAGGTACCCCGCCGAGGTGGCGTTGCTGGGTAACAGCGCAGTGCTGATTCCCAAGTTAACAGAGAAAGTTCAGAAAAAAGAAAATGCAAAATACCTTTCTGAAGTTGAAGCATTAAAACAGGAATGGCTAAACCAGTTGGAAAAAGAAGCTGACGCAAACATAAAACCAATTAGACCACAGTATATAATTGAGGTTTTAAACAAAAAAATTGCAGACAATGCCGTCATTTCGCTGGATGTTGGTGAGAACTGCTGGTGGTTTGGTCGCAACTTCGCCATGAAGAAAACTCAGAAGCTGGTGATGAGTGGGGGTTTGGCTACAATGGGTTTTGGTTTGCCTGGAGCTTTGGCGGCAGCGCTGGCTTATCCTGAACGGCAAATCGTTTGTTTAACGGGTGATGGCGGATTAACGATGGTTCTGGGCGATTTCTTGACGGCGCTCAAGTACAATTTGCCCGTAAAAGTGTTTGTCATGAACAACAAACATTTGGGGATGATTATGCAAGAGCAAAAAGTGGAGGGCTATGAGATTTCGCAAACTGATCTTCATGACTTCAGCTTCGCTGATTTCGCTGAGCTCTCAGGAGGCTTAGGCATAAAAGTTACTGAGCCAGGTCAGCTTGAAGGAGCAGTCGAAACAGCCCTCAAATCAGGTAAACCTGCAATCGTAGATATTGATACTGATCCGAGGAGATTCCTGTAAGGAGGTGTTGAAATGAGTACAAGACAAGGAGTTACACTCTCGTATGTGATGTCGCTGGTCGGAGGATTAATCGTCCTCATAATTAGCTTAGTAAACCTTGTATGGTTTGGTTCAGGCGCCTCAACCACAGGAGCCTTTGGCAGCTATATGCGCGGAGCGATGGATGGTTACCACAACTTTATGGGAAACTACGCCAGCTCCACAAATTTCTTCACAGCAGTCTCCGTAGTAAGTCTCGTTTGTGGCGTAATTGTAGTGATAGCTGCTCTCGTTCTGCGGATTCATCCAGAAGAACATTTCATTTGGGGCGTCGTCATCGTAGCGTTTTCCGCTGTGAGCTTTGTTGGTATGGGTGGGTACTTCGTTGGCGCAGTCTTCGGAATAGTCGGCGGCATAATCGCTTTAACATATAAACCGCTACCATAACCTTCATGCAATGGTGCACTCGGTTGCTTTGCGAAACTATCAGTCCTAACTGAGCTTTTAGATGACGTATGTTTCCTGTATGGTTACTAAACCGTTGTCGCCCACGATCATTTTCAGGTCAGGCAGCAACGGTTCAAGCTTTGCTTGCTCATCAACAACTTCGATAATCAAAGGCATATTTACTGATACACCTTCAAGATGCAACGTAGATTTTCCACGTTTACCAAACCCATTCACACCAGTCCAAACGGTGGCTCCTTCGATGTGTGCTTTCAAGAGGCAATCCATGATTAACGCCTGAAGACGTTTGCCTCCCACCTCATCATTTTTCTTAATTCTTATTGTAAGATTCCACATTTTTTGTCTCAACGCATAGACCTCGCTATAATTTCGTCACCGAGTAGTCTGCCGCCAAACACAGCTCCCAGCGACAAGCCGACGTTTGTTAAAATATTAAGTGCCATTAGGCTAAAACGGTTTGCATCGGCGAGGTTGCTGGTTTCTAATGCGAAGGAAGACATGGTGGTGAAGGAACCGCAGAACCCAACCGCCACAAGCAAAGTGTATTGGGGTTCAAAGTTTAACCCAATCGAGAGAACCGAAAATAATCCCAAAATAAAACTGCCCAAAACATTCACAATTAAAACGTTGACGGGTAAACCGTAAACTGCTACAGGTGACTCGATAAGCTTGTAACGTAAAAAAGCTCCAATTACCGCGCCGACTGCCAAGGGGACGAATTCAATCCACTTCATTTTGCTTACCTTCCATTTTGCAGGTAGGCATTATCAGCATCCTTCTCGGCTGCGGTTCTGGCAGATGCCACGGCTAATGCCATAGCCAAACCCCCTGACACTTTAAAGTTATTAAAACTTATTCGCCCAAAAAACTAAAAATAAATCTTCCGATTGGGCGTTTAGTTTTTGGGAATGAGCTAATGCTATATATGACCTGAATTAAATATTCAAAGTGATTAGAAAGATGGCTGCTCAAAACATTGACATCGCAGTGGTTGGACACTTCTCAATCGACACCATCAACCTTTCAAGCAGAACCAAGCCATTTATGATTTTAGGCGGCGCCGCAACCTATACATCCTTTGCTGCAAAACGCCTGGATGCATCTACTTCAGTTATCTCCCGAGTTGGCGGCAATTTTCCTCAAGCTTATCTATGGTGGTTGGAGCAAGAAGGCATCGACCTCTCCGCCGTCACAAAACATGCCTCTGAACCCACAACCAGTTTTGAGTTAACCTACAGCAAAGACCTCTCCGAACGCACATTAAAACTTAAGAGCAGGGGACCAACATTGAGCCAAAACGATGTACCCAAAGACTTCCATGCGAAAGCCGTCCACATAGCTCCCATAGACGATGAAATCCCATATGAACTGGTAGAGCGGCTCAAAAGTTGCGCTGATATTCTCTCGCTTGACCCGCAGGGTTTGCTTCGAAGCTTCGACGAAAAAGGAAACGTAACTGACAACTCCAACGTTGACTACCGAATCTTCAGCTTAATCAATATCTGCAAGTGTTCAGAGCATGAAATTTTCGCATTAACCGGCGAATCTGAACTTAAGCCTGCAGTAAAAGCAATCCATGATGTTGGAGTTGAGACCGTTATTGTAACTGTTGGCGCTAAAGGTTCTTTGCTCTCCGTTGAAGGTGCCCAATACAACATACCAGCTTGCCCTTCCACAGTGCTTGTTGACCCAACAGGGGCAGGAGACGTTTTCATCGGGAGTTTCTTAACGGAGTATCTGCGCCAAAAAGAGTCGTTGTGGTGTGCATGTGTGGGTTCCGCTGCTGCTTCATATGTTGTTGAAGGCTTGGGTCCTACTTACTTTGGGAAAAAAGAGCAGGTTTACCAAAGGGCGCAGGGCATATACGAAAAGAACTCAAAATAGGTAGCCGTTTATTGATTTAGGACCTTGGGCAAGTCTCCAAATCGTGTTCTGTCATAAGGCTCCAAACCTTTCATAAGGTCATCCATGGCTTTCTTTTCTGCTTCCTCCATACTCATGTTCCAGTCCTTACGAACGCGATATGCAGTGTATTCCTCAAGGTTTTTGAAACGGATTTCTTTATGAACCATGTAGTACCCCCAAAATCCCCGCATCAACATGCGCCTTGCGGTTTGATGTTGCAATGGAAATATATGGTTCATGCCATCTTATGTTGTTGAACCATGGGGGAAATCGGTGTCCCCAGATGCTGTCGCCTGAAACTTGCTCGTAGTAGTTGTTTTTTAGGCCCCACCTTAGCTCTGGGCTCCAGGTGAATATTCTTCCTTCGTATGCCCCAAACGGGATATTCTTGGGTTGATGCTGGAGGTCGCCTTCAAGGTTTATGCGTGGAACATCAATCACATAGTACCTGTCCTGATCCAAGTGTTTCAATCTACCCACCCACTCTTTTAATGCGTCTGTGTTTTTTGCGACGAGATCGCTGTCCCATTTAAAAACCCACTTGTAGTTAGAACTCACAAGACCAATATGCAGGGACAACGCGAAAGCGTTTGAGCCACCCCAATAGAAGCGAATATGTTTGATTTTGCTGTTTTGCGCCGCAAGAGACTCCACAATTTTGGTAGTGTTGTCTTCCACAGAGCTGTCAACAACAATTATTTCATCGGCGACATCTTGGATGGATTGAATACAGGGTTTTTAATCCATCGTTCCTCATCTTTAACGGCTACAATAAAGCTTACGCCATATGGGTGGTACCTTGGTTTCTTGATTAATCCAAGCTTTAGTAGAGCTGAGACGCCGCTTTTTATGCGTAGAACAACTTTATCGCGCATTCCAATTTGATCGTTGACTATACAAATCCCCTCAGCTACCCTTCGAAGTTTAGCTGATTAATCGCCTTCACGGGGCTTTAAGCTTTTTTGTGTACAGCCATATTGGAACCTAAAGAAAGCCACTAATAAACCGAGAATTCTTAAGGAAGAAAAATTTGGAATGAAAAGAAACTTAAGCAATTAGTTCGTATATGTAGAAAGTAAACTATTCATGTGAGCGTGTATTGGTTTGGGTCGCATTGAAAAAGGCGAAAAATGCAGTGTCTGCGGCAAAGTCGCCGAACGTTCGTTGTCAGCTGACAAAGTTAAAGCTGCCGGATTAAGTGTAAGCGGCGCCGAAAAACGTGCTTACCTATGTAAAGAGCACTACAAAGAATACAAAAAGAAAACCAAGAAAGACAAGACACTCGACAAGTGGCGTTATGGCTAAGAGGAAATTAATATGAGGATTTTGCAGTTACACTCTAACTTTATAGTTTTCAAACCTGTCGAAAAAGAAATCAACATAGCCGAAGAAGCGGAGAAAGTTGAGAACCGCGTTGAAGAAGTCGTGGTTTTATTCACCGCAATAGAAGAAGGCGACACCTCTGCAATGGCACAAAAAGCCATCAACGACGTTCGGGCATTCTTGGGTAAACTCAAAGTAAACCGCATCCTTATCTATCCATTCGCGCACCTCAGCAGCAATCTATCCCAGCCAAGTCAAGCGTTGGCAATTATCAAGGACATGGAAGTTTACGCAAAAGAGAAGGGTATCGAAACCTACCGTGCCCCGTTTGGCTGGAACAAGCAATTCACAATATCCATCAAAGGTCATCCTTTAGCTGAGCAAGCACGCAGCTACTCCCCAGCACCAGTTACCGCTTCGACTGAAGTGGCAGTTCCCTGCGAAGGCAAAAAAGAGGAAGAACCTGTCTCCGCAGCCCTCAAAGCCGAAGACACGATGAAATCCTACTGGCACATTCTCCAAACCGACGGCTCACTAGTGCCTATTGAAGAATTCAAGTTCAAGGGACATACTAACCTTCAGAAATTCTCCAATTACGAAATAAAAAAAACCCGTGCGGTCACAGTGATGCCCCCACACGTGCCACTCATGAAGCGTCTAGAAATCGCCGATTACGAGCCAGGCAGTGACCCAGGCAACATCCGTTGGTACCCAAAGGGACGCATGATAAAATCGCTTCTCGAACAATACGTCTCAGCAAAGGTTGCAGCTTACGGCGGTATGGAAGTCGAAACCCCAATCATGTACGACTTCAACCACCCCAGCCTCAAAAGCTACCTCAACCGTTTTCCAGCACGCCAATACGTCCTCAAATCCGAAGACAAGGAGCTTTTCCTACGGTTCGCAGCATGCTTTGGCCAATTCCTTATGGCACACGACGCACAATTCAGCTACAAACAAATGCCCATAAAACTTTACGAACTCACCCGCTACAGTTTCCGCCGAGAAAAAAGCGGCGAAGTTGTCGGCTTAAAACGGCTACGCGCTTTCACAATGCCTGACTGCCATGCACTCTGCACCGACCTTGAACAAGCCAAAAAAGAATTCATGATCCGATTCAACCTCTGCATCGACGTCTTAAGCAACATAGGCTTAGTAAAGGACGATTACGAGATTGCGATGCGCTTTACCAAAGATTTCTATGCAGAACACAAAGATTTCATAGCCGAATTGGCAACGGCTTTTGGCAAACCCATCTTGGCAGAAGTTTGGAACGAACGATTCTTCTATTTTGTTTTGAAATGGGACCTCAACTTCATCGATAACCAAGATAAAGCCGCAGCCCTTAGCACCGACCAAATCGACGTCGAAAATGCCAAACGCTACGAAATAACTTTCGTGGACGAGAAGGGGGAGAAGCAGTATCCGTTAATTCTGCACTGCAGCCCCAGCGGTGCCATCGAGCGAGACATCTATGCGTTGTTGGAGAAGGCTTACCGTGAACAGATGGCGGGCAAAGCTCCGATGCTTCCTATTTGGCTCTCACCAACCCAAGTGCGGCTGATTCCAATTTCAGATAAATTCCTCGACAAGATGGACGAGCTTGCCAAACAAATTAGTGCTCACTGCATCCGAGTAGATATCGACGATTCAGCCTCGACTTTGCAGAAGAAAATCCGTGAAGCTGAACAGGAATGGGTACCCTACATCATCGTTGTTGGCGACAAAGAAATCGAATCAGGAATGCTCTCAGTACGTGAACGCGAACTCAAAGGTCAACAGCAAAACATGACAACTGAGCAGTTGATTGCGAAGGTGTCTGAGAAAATCGCTGGAAAACCCTACAAGCCCCTGCCCTTACCCATGTACCTCTCGAAGCGCCCACAATTCCACGGTTAATAAACCGCAACAAATGAATCGCATGTATCGCTGACGTAAACTATATCAAACAATTGGACAATATGAAACAGTCACCCAAGAAGTGGAAAACAAATGACCAATGAACTTCAAGTATACATAGACGGCGAATTCTACCCTAAATCACAGGCTAAAATCTCCGTCTACGACCACGGATTCCTCTATGGCGACGGAGTCTTTGAAGGCATCCGAGAATACAACGGGGTTGTCTTCAAGCTAAAGGAGCACATTGACCGCCTCTACCGCAGTGCACACGCCATAATGCTCCAAATACCGCTAACTAAAGAAGAAATGACGAAAGCTGTTGCTGAAACCCTGCGCAAAAACAAGATGAAGGACTCTTACATCCGCTTAATCGTCTCGAGAGGACTCGGCGACTTAGGTCTGGATCCGCGCAAATGCCCCAAGCCCACAATCATAATCATTACAGACACAATCAACATCAAAGCAGGCAACGCCAAAGAAGTCGGCATAACCACCATGTTCAGCTGGGTTCGCAGAAACCCCGTGGATGCAACCACACACGAGATAAAATCGCTCAACTACCTAAACAGCGTACTCGCAAAAATTGAAGCCAACGCAAACGGTGTGGACGAAGCCATCTGTTTAGAAGCAAGCGGCTGCATAGCTGAAGGCGTCGGCGAAAACATCTTCATTGTCAAAAACGGAGAAATTTTTACACCGCCGACATCCACAGGAGCTCTTGCAGGCATAACCGCAGACGTTGTTGCTGAACTGTGTGGAAAACTTGGAATAGACCTTATCATTACTAATTTGACACCATTCATGCTTTTCACTGCTGACGAAGCCTTCTTCACAGGCACTGCCATGGAAATGGTGCCCATCCGCGAAGTCAACAAACGAACAATCGGCGACGGCAAACCTGGGCTACTCACTAAGAAGTTGATGGCTGAGTTCCAGAAAGTAATCGAGAATCCAAAAAACGGCACAAAAATCTAGATTTTAACCATAGCCTACGTGGCCACGGCTTTCCTTCTTTTGTTTCTTCTTCATGAACTGTTCTAAGCTGTTGAATGCTTCTTCGAGTTCTTCGCAGGGTGGCAGAAAAACGATTCTGACATGATCTTTGCCGTAGACGGGGTCGAATCCTGAACCATTCACGATTAAAACGCCAGTTTGTTTGAGCAGGTCCACCACGAATTCCATGTCGTTTTTCCATAGTTGGCCGATGCCCTCGATTTTAGGGAATATGTAGAAGGCGCCTTCGGGTTTAGTGGTGGTTATGCCTTCGATCTCGTTTAAGCGTTTGAACGCGTAATCGCGGCGTTCTCTTAGCCTGTCAACGATGCCTTTGACGAAGTCTTGAGGACCGTTGAGTGCGGCTGCACCAGCAATTTGGACGGGTGTGTTAGCGCAGAGACGGATGCGGCATTGCTTCTCTACACCCAAGCGGAGCGCATCAAGTTGCTTGCCTTCACCCTTAAAGTACATGTACCCCAGTCGCCAACCAGTCATCTGATAGACCTTGGAGAACCCGTTTAGCCCAACCACGGGCACATCTTTGGATAAGTGTGCGGTGCTGACGAATGGTTTCTCGTAGGTTAACTGGTCATAAATCTCGTCGCTTAGCACTGGTAAGTTGTGTTCACCGGCGATGTCGAGCATCTCTTTAATGCATTTTTCGCTGTAAACGCTGCCTGTGGGGTTATTGGGGTTTGTTATCACGATAGCTCGGGTTTTCGAAGAGATTTTGCTACGTAAATCATCGATGTTTGGAACCCAGCCTTCCTCTTCGATGGTTTCGTAGGAAACTGGGGTACCGTCAAAGAATTTAGTGTAGGAAATGTAGGGTGGATAGGTTGGTCCTGGAAAGAGAATTTCGTCTCCCCTCTCAACCAGCGCCGCCAATACCATCTGAATACCCTCCGAAATACCCTCAGTGATTATCACTTTGTCAGAAGATATGTCCACATCATTGACCCGTTTTTCTTTACGCACAATAGCTTCACGAAGTTCAGGTCTGCCTTCCGAAACAGAATAGTAGTTGTCGTCATGGTCGATTGCCGCGCACAATGCATCCTTCACATACTGCGGCGTTTTGAAGTCGAAGGCAGCAGGGTCACCGATGTTTAAGTAATAGATTTTTTTGCCGCTCTTAATTAGCTCCTGAGTATGAACTATGACGTCGCGTATAGCATACTCAATGTTGCTTGCACGCTTTGTGACTTTAATGTGCGCCAAAGTATGTTACCTGTAACCAGAACACTTGATAGTCCAAAAAATAAATCTTCCTAACACCACCCAACTTTTACCTGCCTTTAAATATAAAACTCACCTCGGCTTTTTCCAAACACATTGAGGATTAAATAGCCCAATTGTTGAAATCTCTCAATAAGTAAGAAGTTTTGGGTTTTTTCAGTCAAAAACAAACTGATTAACTGCCTAAAACATTTTTCTTGAGCATAGCAGATATAAGGAACCCTAACAATATGAACGGCAAAGAAGTGTTACGGTTATGTCAGAAAAGTTGGCTTTAGTTACTTGCACAAGTTGCGGAAAACCAATCCCACCAGGAAGCGAATCCACAAAGTTCCTGTGTCCACAGTGCGGAGAAATCCAGATTAAACGAGATGGCAAATGCCGCAAATTCGGTCGCCTTTACAAATGCCCCAAATGCGGGTTCTCTGGACCATAAAAGGCGAAACGCATGGGCGCTGTTCTTGTAACTTACAAGGTTTTTCCTGAAGACATTGTTCCAAGTTTTGATGACTTAAAAGAAAAGATCAAAGCAGTTCTTCCTGAATTCGCCAAAATAGAAGGATATGGCGAAGAACCAGTAGCTTTTGGCCTCGTAGCTCTCCTTGTTCAAATAAGGTATCCAGAAGACAAATCCGGGTTAGTTGATGAATTCGAAGAAAAACTCGCAAAAATCCCCGGTGTAAGCCAAGCACAAACATTTCAGATACGCAGAACAAGCCGCGATTAACAATTAAACCTCAATTTTCTTTGTTTCTTCCCATTAATATGTTCTTGAGAGTATTCGCGATTACGCTTTAAAGTTTATATAGGGATGGATGCTTTTTCAAACACACATCCCAAAAGTAGCAAGTCAGGATTATTTAGGAGAAATTTTACCATGAGTGAAGTACAACTTCGCGTTGGAGACGCACGGCAAAGAGATGTCGGCAGAGGAATAGCCAGAATCGATCAGCGAACAATGCAGAAACTGGGCATTAGCGCAGGAGACGTAATTGAAATCGTCAATAAACGCACAACCAGCGCCATCGCTTGGCCAGCCTACAGCGAAGACCAGAACCGCGACATAATCCGCATCGACGGGTTCACACGCAAAAACAGCGGAGTAGCCATAAACGAATATGTTGTTATAAGACCCGCTAAAGTCAAAACCGCCCTATCCATAACTCTTGCGCCAGTGGATATGCGCCTAAACGTGGATGAAGACTTCACGAATTTCGTTAAAAACCGACTTATGGAACGTACCCTAGTCGAAGGCGATACAACTCTAGTCATGATGCTAGGACACGCCATACCATTCACAGTTTCAAAAACTCGTCCACACGGTATCATAAAAGTAACCGCTGAAACCCGGTTGACTATATTAAACGAGCCAGCGCCCGAAGGCAAAGGCTTACCCAGAACAAACTACGAAGACATCGGAGGACTCCAAGAAGAAATCCAACGCGTACGCGAAATGGTGGAGTTGCCACTTCGTCACCCTGAACTTTTCCAACGCTTAGGCATTGAACCACCCAAAGGCGTCCTGTTGCATGGTCCGCCAGGCTGCGGGAAAACTCTTCTTGCACGCGCAGTTGCTAACGAGTCGGAAGCCAACTTCTACTCTATAAACGGACCCGAAATCATGAGTAAATTCTACGGAGAATCAGAAGCGCGCTTACGCGAGATTTTCCAGCAAGCTCAACAGAACGCTCCAAGCATAATCTTCGTCGATGAACTCGATGCAATTGCGCCAAAACGCGAAGAAGTCACTGGCGAAGTGGAAAGACGCGTTGTCGCTCAGCTTCTTGCATTGATGGACGGGTTATCTGGAAGAGGAAACGTCATAGTTATAGGCGCAACTAACCGACCAGGCGCACTTGACCCAGCCTTGCGTAGACCCGGACGTTTTGACCGCGAAATAGAAATCGGTGTTCCAGACAAGAAAGGACGCTACGAAGTTCTCCAAATTCACACACGTGGTATGCCCCTTGCTGAGGATGTTGACTTACCGAAACTATCAGCGATGACTCATGGCTACACAGGCGCCGACTTATCTGCGCTTGGCAGAGAAACCGCTATGAAAGCGCTCCGAAGATACCTGCCGCAGATTAACCTTGAAGAAGAACGCATTCCACCAGCCGTTTTGGAAAAGATGGAAGTTAGGATGGATGATTTCCTTGGTGCGTACAAAGAAGTTACTCCTACTGCAATGAGAGAAGTCTACATTGAAGTCACCACAGTCCACTGGGACGATGCAGGAGGACTTGATGACGTAAAACAGCACCTCATTGAAGCAGTTGAGTGGCCGATAAAGACTCCTGAAATATTCACCAAACTCGGAATACGACCACCCAAAGGCATCTTGCTATATGGTCCACCAGGTTGTGGAAAAACCTTGCTCGCACGCGCGGTGGCAACAGAGAGTGAAGCTAACTTCATATCCATCAAGGGACCTGAGGTGTTCAGCAAATGGGTTGGCGAATCAGAAAAAGCAATCCGCGAAGTCTTCCGTAAAGCCCGCATGGCAGCACCCGCCGTAGTATTCCTCGACGAAATCGACTCACTCACACCAAAACGAGGAATGGGCATGTCGGACAGCGGCGTTTCAGAACGCGTCATAAGCCAGCTTCTGACAGAGATGGATGGAATAACCACATTGCAAGATATCGTAATCATCGCTGCCACTAACCGTCCCGACATGGTTGATTCCGCAGTTCTGCGTCCTGGACGCTTTGACCGTTTAATCTATGTGCCTGAACCTGATGAGAAAAGCCGTTTGCAAATCCTCAAAATCTACACCAAAGGCATGCCTATTAGCAAAGATGTAGACTTGAACCAGATTACAATTGCAACTAAGTACTATTCTGGCGCTGACTTAGAATCCTTGTGCCGAGAAGCTGCAATGCATTCACTGCGAAAGAACGTAAACGCAACCGAAGTCACAATGAAGGACTTTCTGGATGCCCTAAAAGAGATGGGTCCATCGATTACTCCTGACATGGAAAAATGGTACAAGAGCTTCATGCAACAAATCCGACAAGTACAAAAGCCAGCAACGCCAGTTGCGTAAAGAAGGAACACCTATGCCACAGATGAAAACTTGGAAAACACGCCCCGCCTACTTCTATCTACTGGAAGTTCTAACAAAGAAAGGCGATTTAACAGACGATGATCTCTTTGACCACCTAAAAGATGAGTATGAAGATTTAGGGTTCAAAGATTTCAACGAATTGCTTCTGAAACTTGAGGTAAGCGGCAAAATCCGCACTTCCTCCATGTCCCGTGGTAAACGCAGAATTGAATTAGTTCAGCAACGCTAATCCTGCATTTCTTCTTTCTTTTTTTACATTTTTTTAGCATTTAATTTTCGCTGTTTCAGTCATTACTGACTTGCCCTCTTAGGTATCTTTTCAAAATCGCTTTTGTTTCTTACCTGCTGGCTTAAATACGATTTAGTTTTATAGCATAATTATGCTGGCGCCCAAGTTGCAACTTTCAACCAACTCATCAGACGTTATTGTGGTTGGTGGTGGACCAGTTGGTTGTTTTGTTGCCCAGCACCTGGCAAATCTCGGAGCGAAAGTAACAGTTTTCGAAGAGCACACATCCATTGGTTATCCCGTGCACTGCGCTGGGCACATTAGCATACGAAGCCTCAGAAACATCGGTCTTTATCCGCTTCCAGACGGCATCGTCGAGAACAAGTTTTGCGCCGCTAACTTTTACTCGCCTGCTGGAACAAAGTTCTCGCTAAAGCTTTCTTGTCCGGTCACAACAGCCTTGAATCGAGGACGATTTGACCAGTACTTGGCTAAAAAAGCTCAGATTGCGGGAGCAAGCTATGTTTTAGGGTCGAGGGCTCAATCTTTGCTAATAAAGGAGGGCGTAGTTAAAGGCGTTTTAACCCAAAGTGCAGGTGTTGAAGAGAAAATTCAAAGCAAAATCGTGGTGGATGCTGAAGGCGTTTCCTCAAGGCTTGTGAGGCAAGCAGGAGTGTCTGTGCTTAATCCCAGCGGATTGGTTTACGCTGTTGAAGCGGAAATGGACGATGTACAGGACGTAGAAGACAACGCTGTAGAAGTTTATTTAGGCAAATCTTACGCGCCGGGCTTTTACGGTTGGCTCATCCCAAGAACCGACGGCTCAGCAAAAGTGGGTTTAGCGACAAACAAAGGCAACCCCCAAGACTACCTAAAACGACTCATGACCAAACATCCAGTAGCTTCAAAACAGCTCGGCAAAGCAAAGATAACAAGCATCGGCTACCACGCCATAACGCTGGGCGGACCAATCAACAGGTCATACGCAGATGGCTTCCTTGCCGTAGGCGACTGCGCTTCCCAAGTTAAACCCACCACGGGAGGCGGAGTAATCTTCGGGTTAACATGTGGTAAAGTCGCAGCGGAAGTTGCAAGCCAAGCTATTAAACAGGGCGATGTCTCCTCCAATTTTTTGAAGAATTACCAGAAACGCTGCAATGCCCAATTGAGTTTCGATTTCTCTGTCATGCTGCGTTTTAGGCGTTTTCTAAACTCACTTTCTGACGAACGGTTGGATGAGATGTTGCGGGTTTGCGGAAAATTGGGTGTGGACAGAGCTTTAAAAGATGTGGATGAAATTGATTTTCAAGGCAAAGTGCTACTGACTGCAATCAGAAAACCAACGATGGCGGCAGCATTGGCTTACTTTGGGTTGCTTTATTTGTCTGCAAACCCTTAAAATCTCCAACACCAAATTAGATGCCGGGATACGCGAAAATGGTTGAATTCGAATACAAGCAAGTCCTCGTTTTCCGAACGGACCTGCAGATGAGCAAGGGCAAGATTGCAGCCCAAGCAGGGCATGCAGCCGTTTCTTCCGCCCAAGATGCCTACACGCACCATAAGAAGTGGTGGGAGGCCTGGATGTTTGAGGGGCAAAAGAAGGTGGCGGTTAAGGTTGCGAATGAGAAGGAACTTGGCGAGGTTGAGGAAGCTGCTGACCAGTTGGGGTTGCCTCATGCGCTTATCATCGATAGGGGGTTGACTGAGGTTCCTGAGGGCACAGTTACGTGTTTGGGGATTGGTCCTGCGCCGTCAGCTATGATTGACCGCGTTACAGGCAAGTTAAAGTTGCTTTAGGCGATTTTTTGTCTGTTCCTGAAATTGAAAAGTTGCTGGGAATCGAAGTCTACGCTACCCAGACTGCGGGCATAGGCGGCGTCATCCGGGAATCAGTCGAAGATTTTGTGGTTGAAGAAGTTTTGGTGGATGGCTCCCAAGCCTCAGTGGCTGGAGAAATGCCTAAGAAGGTGTTGGGTTCAACGCTCCAGAAGCAGCGGTTTTTGCTCTGCACTTTGGTTAAGCGCAACTGGGATACCTTTATCGCCACCAAAAATATCGCAAAGACATTAGGTATTGACCAAGCACGGGTTCAGTTTGCAGGAATCAAAGACGCCAAAGCAGTCACCGCTCAACACATCACAATAGAAAATGTTTCGATTGAAGAAGCTGCGAAAATTGAGGTTAAAGACCTCCAAGTTCGCCCTATCGGTTACGTCCGAGAAATGCTCTCACTGTTCTATCTTTTAGGCAACAACTTTGTAATAACAGTAAAATCCATCGAGGACCCAGAAACAACTATCAAAGAAAACATCGCCAAAACCGTTCATGAACTCAACAAAATTGGGGGTGTACCTAACTTTTTTGGACACCAACGCTTCGGTACAACTCGTCCAATAACACATTTAGTAGGAAAAGCCCTTGTCAACGGCGACTTTGAAGGGGCAGCAATGCTTTTTCTAGCAAAACCAAGCGATTATGAGCATCCTGCTTCTAGGCAAGCACGCCAAGATCTGCAGTCAACTGGAGATTTTAAGCAGGCACAAAAGAATTTTCCTAAACAACTCCGGTTCGAAAGAATAATGCTCAACTATATAGTTGATAATCCCGGTGATTTTGTCGGGGCTTTCCAACGTCTGCCTCTTAAGCTTCAAGCGCTCTTTGTTCAAGCTCACCAGTCCTACTTGTTTAACCGTTTCCTCAGCGGACGCATCAAGCACGGTTTACCCTTAAACGAGGCAGTAGAAGGAGATTATGTTGTGGCCGTTGAACGTTCAGGATTGCCATTGACTACGGTTGCCAAAATTGTCACCTCCGAGAGTCTTTCTGAAGTTAACTCGCAAATTAAGGCTGGACGGTTACGTGTTGCATTGCCAATTTTTGGTGTAAAACAGAAACTTTCGCATGGCTTCATTGGGCAAATTGAGAAAGAACTCCTTGAACAAGAAGGAATCTCAATGCAAAACTTGCACTTCAACGAGTTATCTAAGGTAGGCGGAAAGGGTGGTTTGCGCACTGCGATTACACCAGCCAAAGATTTTAAGCTGGAAAATGTTTCGGCAAATACAGTTGGTATACGGTCCCAGGCTAAAGTGAGTTTTATGTTGCTTCGTGGCTCCTATGCAACTGTTATTCTAAGGGAAATAATGAAGCCTTCCGATTTGATAACTGCGGGCTTCTAACATGCCGTGGTAACGCTGATAAGGAAGTAACTGTTCATTATTTTGTAGGAAGCTTCTTTTATGGAAAATCAGCCCGTACGCCAATGTGTTATTCCAATTCATAAACCAAGCAACAGGGAATTAGCGTTCTTTTTTGCTTCCGGAATTTTGGTTAGCATCCCATTTGCCGCCTTCTTCGAATCCCTGTTTCCAGCGGGGCTTTCCGCAAGCTTTCTAATTGTTGTTTTGGCTCCCTTTATAGAGGAACTTGCCAAAGTCTTTCCTCTATTCTATAGACACGGCGAAACTGAACGATCAATTGTAACGTTGGGTATTTTAATGGGGTTAGGTTTTGGGATCGCCGAGTTTTTTGAATATGTTTTCCTCATTGGCGTACCTCCGATTTTCAGGATACCAGGCATTGTTTTTCATGCGTCCAGTGCTGGAATAACTGCTTATGGTATCGCTAAGAAAAACCCATTGCCATTCTATTCGATTGCTGTAGTGCTTCATGTGGCTAACAACTTCTTTGCATTAACTGGGAATATTTTTAGCGTGTTTGCTGAACTGCTGGTTTTAATCTCGGTTTACATGTTAGCTTATCGCTATTATCAACGGTCTTCAAAAGAAAAAATGGTTGTTTAAGTGACTCGGTCTGTTCTAGCTAAGTCTCTGAGCCTGTTAACGCCATCTATCTCCAAGATGAAGTCAGCTACACTTTTAGGCACAAACTCTGTCCAACTGACGTCTTTAACCATTTTTTCACGCACGAAGGTGGACATGTAGACTTTTCTCTCAAAAAGAGGAATGGTTTTGACTTCGTAGCCAGCTTCCATGAACAGTCGTTTAGTTAAAGGCTCGTTTGAGAATACTGAGTTGAATTTGGGTGTGTAGCCTTCAACGGCACTGACCCAGAGCATGTGTAGGTGAACGTCTGGGACAGGAACAATCCAAAGTTTAGAATCAGCCACCCCAGCCTCCCGTAGTGCTTGGCGAACCATAACTAACCTCTCTCCTGCTGTGAACGGATTTTTGGCTGTGTGGCTATATTGGGCGCTGCCGATAACAATGACGAGTTCATCAATCTCTTTTAGGGCATATTTGATGGCGTCTAGGTGTCCTAAATGGAAAGGTTGAAATCTTCCAACATAGAGGCCTCGATTAACCATGGTGCTCACTTGCTTTCAGTGGGGCTCACATGCATTTATCATTTGCGCAAACCCGTTTAATCAAAATTTTTAAGAACGTTCTCAACAGGATAAACCCTAAGCAGTCCACCTTTGACTTCAATTTCTTTCATTGAAGAAAACCCTCGTTTCTCTTTTCTTAACAATTCCGCCTTCACTCTTAAACCAAACCCATAGCCGCCTAACGTAAAATCAGATTTAACCACTCGGTGGCAGGGAACGATGGGAGCAAACGGGTTAGACGCCATTATGTTTCCGACTGCTCGCGGTCCCCCGCCGACAGCTTTAGCTATTGACCCATAAGAAGTTATGAATCCAAGCGGAATCGCCGAGGTAGTCGTTAGGACTTTTTTGGTGTAAGCCGGAAGACGCGATGTTGCCAGCTGTAATGCAATTTTGTTTTCTTTTCCGTCGTAAATGCATTTCAAAGCTGAAAGAGCTGTTTTGGCGGACGCTATGGGTTCATGGAAAACCTGAAAAGGAATGTTAAAAGGCAATTTTCCTAATATGTTGTTTAGGGCGTTTTTTTGCTCAGCTCCAAAAGATGACGTGACGATTTGTTGTTTGTTGAGTGCTACTGCAAACCATGTGTTGTCGAGGTTTTGGGCGTAGACTTCAATCATTCAGTTGTCTCTTCATTTCGATGGGCATGGTGCATGTTAAAAGTTTCTGCGGTAAAAGCTGTTCCCGCCTGTGCAATCTATGCATGTTGCAACCAATTTTACGTTGTCGACTTGGGGTTTAGATGCTAAAACGCTTTTTGCGGTAACCGATACATAACCGAGGGTTTTGCCGCATTTTTGGCACTTTAACGGTTCTGACTTACTCATGCAAGCCACTTCGCTCAGTCATTAATGGTTATAAGTAACCTTAATAATTTGTCTTGTGTATATCAAGAAAAGGCGAAAATTATGGAAGGTTATGGACCACAATTACCAACTTTACCGAATATTCCACAAATCCAGCTGATGCCGCAGGAACAACAGCAAGGCCAAGGCAACCAAGCTCAACAGGGCATGGCATGGATGCCTGGTGCAACCACCGTCGGTGCAATCTTCAAAGACGGTGTAATCTTGGCTTCAGAGAAAAGAGTCACCTACGGCAACTTTATCATGAGTAAGGGCGGCAAAAAAGTCTTCAAAGTAACAGACCAAATCGGCGTCGCGTGCGCAGGACTCGTGGGTGACATGCAGATCCTCGCCAAGGAGATGCAGGCACAAGCACAACTCTACAGCATGGACGTCGGCAGAAAAATCAGCGTGCGCTCAGCCTCAAAGCTCTTAGCCAACGTACTCTTCAACCGAAGATATTCACCGCTGTTCACCCAAACCATCGTTGGCGGCTTAGATGATGAAGGTCCATCACTCTTTGTGCTCGACGTCTTGGGATCTTTGATACCTGACAAATACGCGGTTGTTGGTTCAGGCACGGAAATCGCCATGGGCGTTCTTGAGGAAGGCTACAAAGAAACGATGAGTGCTGAAGAAGCAAAAGAACTCGTTACACGCTCAATAAAGTCTGCTATTAGCCGAGACTCGATGAGTGGCGACGGAATCGACTTCCTTATCATAACTAAGGAAGGCGTAACTGAAGAATCCATAAAGTTTTAACCAACTTTATTTTTAATACTTTTTAGTTTATTTGAGTGGTTGAGCAGCGCTAGGAAGGAGCTTTATGTCGTTTGAACTGACAGATGAAGAAGGAAAATTTTTAATTAAACTCGCAAGAAATACCGTCGAACAATACTTAGAAATCGGTAAAGGTGCAAAACCGCCAAAAGAAACACCCAAAAAACTGTTTGAACACTGTGGCGTATTTGTGACCATAAACAGCGTTAAGGGCGGCGAGAAGGAGCTTCGCGGCTGCATCGGTTACCCCTACCCCACAAGCCCTTTGGTGGAGGCAGTGATTGACAGCGCTATTAACGCCGCAACAGAGGATCCTCGCTTTGAACCCTTAACCCTCGAAGAACTCGACAAGGTTGTTTTTGAGGTGAGCGTGTTAACGCCACCTGAGTCCGTAGAAACAAAGAACCCAAAGGAATACGTAAGCAAAATCAAGGTTGGCGAAGACGGCTTAATCGTTGAAAGAGGACCATACAAGGGCCTGTTGTTGCCGCAGGTGCCTGTTGAGTGGGGTTGGTGCGAAGAAGAATTCCTCTGTCAATGCTGCATGAAAGCAGGCTTACCACCCGACACATGGCTAACTAAGGACACAAAAATCTACAAGTTCAAAGCCATAATCTTTGACGAACAAACACCCTGCGGCGAAACAAAACGCCTAACCCTAACCAAATAGCCTAATCCAACAAGGTTTCCACAATAGAAACCGCCCTATCTAAACCTCTGAACCTGTTAGAAAACTCATTAAGCGTTTGAACGTTCTTGCTGTAATAGTCTATCTTTTTTTCCATTTTTTGAACGGCTTTTTGAAGTTCCTTGGAATTTTTGACTGTTATGGAGCAGTTCAAATCTTGAAGTTTAGCCGCATTGCCTAACTGTTCAGGCTGCGTTGGGATGCAGATGCTTGGTTTACTATACTTGATTGTTTCAAAGCAGGTTGCATGGCCTCCGCTGAAGATGACGAATTTGGCATTTTGCATAGCGGTTTGCCGTTCTTCTGGGGTGAGCCAGGTGTGGAGTTCACAATTGCCTATTTTCGCAGACGACTTCTTACCAGGGGTGCCTAAAGTTATGATGCATTTAGTTTTCAATTTTTCCAGAACTGGAATGAGTGTTTTTATGAGTTTAGCGCGGGTTCCAACGGGTCCGCTGATTGGCGCAAAAATATGTTCTTGAGAACCCAAAATAGGCGTTGTTTCAACGAATGACCCCACATACTCGACGTTCCCATTTAAGCCTACATGATCCAAGTTGCCGATACTGTATTCGGATACAGTATAAGGCGGAGGGTTGTCGGGGATAATGACTTTTGAGCAGTTCTTTACATATCGCTCGACTATGCGTTCACCTGGACTCAAAAAAGCTGAAAACCCGTAGCTTGGGCGTATCATGTTGGCGATGTAGACTGAGGGAATCTTGTATCTTTGAGCAAGCCGAAGAGCGTTTATGTCGCCGTCGGCGATAAGGATGTCGGGTGCGATGTCATGGATGTTTTCTCTTAAGTCGTAGTAGCGGTGGATAGTTTCCATGGCGTTTGAGTTTTTGATTTCAAAACGGTTTAGTTCCATGTTGAAGAGTGGAAGAGGAACCAACAGGTTGAGCAGCGACGCAGAAGTGATGATGCCATGAGCATTCTCGTACCATGAGACTGGCGTACACCTGTAAACATGTGTGAATTCTTTTTGGAGCAACTCGTATGCTTTGCCGCCTGAAAAAAAGAACATTTCATGACCGTTTTTCTCCAGTCGCTTCCCTAGCGGAATGATTCGGGAAACGTGGCCTAATCCGAGTTCGGAGCAGCATAGGAGCAGTCGCATGCAACATACAGATTAGTACAAGATTATATTTTAACTATAGCTTGGTTCAACCAAGGAAAGGCAAGCATTTTAAGAGTAACGTGAGAAGTAGAAAGTATGTTTGTTCCCAGAAAAATTGTGGAGGAAAAGCTAATGCAATTTCTCGCCGACGACATTGGACAGGGCGATGTAACAGCGGCAACAGTTATTCCAGCGAGTTTAAAAGTTAAGGCAGAGGTCATGGCAAAGGAAGATGGAGTTGTCGCAGGAATAGAGGAAGCAATCTTTCTAGCTGAGTACTTGGGATTAAAAATTGAAGCCAAAGTTGTTGATGGCGAAAAAATCAAAAACAAGCAAGTATTGCTCCAAATTTCAGGGGACGCACAAACTATTCTTTCAGTCGAGCGAACTATGCTAAATCTGCTCTCACGGATGAGCGGCATCGCAACAAAAACCCGATTGTTAACCGAGAAGCTTGAGGAGGCAAAGATGAAAACCAAAATTGCGGCGACACGCAAATCAGCGCCGGGATTACTCTACTTTGACAAAAAAGCCGTGGTCATTGGCGGCGGCGACCCTCATAGACTGCATTTAGATGACATGGTTCTCATCAAGGATAATCATCTTGTCATAATTGGTGATGTTGAAGAGGCTGTAAAAAGGGCTAAGGCTAAAGCCTCTTTTTCCAAAAAAATCGAAATCGAAGTAACCAACCTTGAGGATGCTTTGAAGGCAGCCAAAGCTGGTGCAGACATCGTTATGTTGGACAATTTTTCTCCCAAACACGCCAAAGCAGCAGGGAAAGCGCTAAGAGTTGCTGGGTTTAGCAGGGTGTTGCTTGAAGTAAGTGGTGGAATAACTGGCGAAAACCTCCTTGAGTATGTTGATGCACAAGTTGACATCATCAGTTTGGGCGAATTGACCCACAGCGTTAAAGCATTGGACATTAGCCTAGAAATTAGAAAGTCTTAGGCTTCAAAACATAGATTTCCTTAAAAACGGTTCGTTTTTTGGCAAACACAAATATGAAAGTATATGCCAATCATTTCTGATTTAAATGACAAAGTCTGTTTGCCAAGTTTGCGGTGCAACCTTCAGAGGTATCCCATTATACTCTGTTAGTGACGGAAAACAAGTTGAGGTTTGTCCGCCCTGCTACAAGAAACTCGACGAAGCCTACAGAAAAAACAGTTGCTTGGCCTGCGTCTTTTTCAACGTTAGTAACTGTGAACTCTTCAGCAGTGAACTAGAAGAACCCTACGTTAAAAGCGCAACTTGCGGTTACTTTACCACAAGCAAAGACCCCGAAGCCATCGCTAAGGCACGAATCAAAAAATTCGAAATAACTGGGCGCTTTGAGAATGCCGCCAAAGAATATGAAAATCTTGGCATGAAAGGCAAAGCTGAAGAAATGCGCACGAAAGCAGAGAAGGTGCCGCCTCCCAAATACAACGTTAATGAGCTTGTTGAGCAATTATCGGAAAGAGGCCAAGCATTAACCTACTACTGCTGCCATTGCGGCGAAAAGTTGAAGGTCGGCGCAAAACATGAATCTCTAAAGACCTGTCCCAAATGCAACTGCGACTTAACAGTCATAGACTTTGCCAAACTGATTAACCAGCATCTTTAACCGTGAGGTTTCTTTAGCCTAAAACGGTGATGAGCCATACCTCGACTACGGCGCCTATGGCAAGTAATCCTGCACAAGATGCGATGAATATAAGTGCCCATTTTAGTTCGCGCCAAAGGATTATTCGTCCTCGCCCCGGTTCCTTTGAATTTATTGCTTGAATTACTCTTCTAATCAGCCAAATGCTTTCCGCCATCGCAATCGAGTAAGAAATGAATTCTAACCAGAAAACTGGCGTAATCACTAAGCTCGCTAACCCTACCCAGACTGGGTAGTGCTGGGTTGTAGCAATAGCGCCAAGAGCAATGCCTGTGTCAAATAGGATGAACATTCCTAAGGCGGCTCCAGCTAAAGGAATGAACATTGCTAGGCAGATTGAAAAGTTATTTACGAAAATGTATTGTGTTAGAGTGTTGTTTGCTTTGTTCTGGTTTAAAGTGCTGTTCAGGTTCTGGCTAATTGTGGTGGCATCTGAGGCGCTGAGGGGTAAAAAACTGCCGACGACCGTAACCAGGAACGCAACGATGAATATTGCTGCTATCGAGTAAATGCGTTTTCGCCGGGGGGTGGCATTCGTCCAAAAAGAAAAATCAAGTTTCAAACAATAAACCTCTTACTTCTTTAGTGGCGTTATGTTTAGCGCTCGGAAACCTCTTGCAATAGGGTTTAACGTTTCTGATAATTTAACCTTTGTTAGAACACTTTGCGTATCCACTCTGAATCCCCGCACGTCATGTTCGTTTGCAGTGAGCGAATGAAGATAAACTCGGTTATCCAAAACTCTGGGCCGGCACATGTGCGGTAACCCCAACATAACGCTTTCTTTTTCATCCACAGCCCTTTGGGCAGCAAACAGAATTGCTTCTGCGCCAGCCGTCAACTCCGCAATCCGCACAGGCACGCTTTCCTTGCCAATCGCCAACATGTCTATACCGTGAAGCCTTTTAATTTCACAGGCTATTTTTCTGAGTCTTGGCAAAATCTTAAGAATGTTCTGTCTTCCTCTTGGTGAAGCCCTCAGATTCGTAAGTTCAACTGGAGATAACTCCTCAATAGAGATCCCGCCCAAAGACATGTCCAAATGCACGACATCGGCCTTCATCGTATCGAGGAGGTTTCGGCAGAGCTCAGCTTCATGCACAATCACATCAAACCCCGATTCGACTTCTTTGAAAATCGCTTCCACCAACCGAAAAGATGGCTCCCTATAAGGAGGGTCAACAAGCACCGCGACGGACGCAACATGCAGGATTGGGTTAAACTGTTCATCGAGGATTGCTGCGGCAGAATCTGCGGAAATTATTTTCAAGTTTTTGCACCTAAACTATGATTAATAAAATAAGGAAAATTAGTTTTCCTCAACACTTGGACGCGCTGTCTTTAACCCCAACGCTAAGACGTACATTTCGGAGCTTTTCTGCCGGCTAGCTTGAGGTTTAACCAGTTTTACCTCTTCAAAAAGGGGCTTCACTGATTCTATGAAATCGTTGAGCAAGTCGCCCTCGAAGACTTTGACGAAAAAGTTTCCGTTGGGTCGCAGCAGACACTGAGCTATTTCTAGGGCTTTTTCGGCTAAATCGATTTGTCTTGCGTGGTCAACTTCCCAAACGCCAGTTACGTTTGGCGCTGCGTCACAGAGAACTGCGTCTGCTTTGCGTGGCAGAAAAGATAGGATTAAATCAATTGTTCCGGGTTCAGTGAAGTCAGCGATAATCGTTCGGACGTATTCTTGGGTGAAAGGTTCGATGGGTTTTAAGTCAACGCCTAAGACGAAGCCGTGTTTGCCAGTCATTTTTCGGGCTGCTTGAATCCAGCCGCCTGGTGCAGCGCCTAAATCAACAACTATGTCGCGTAATCTGATGAATCCGTATTTTTCGTTTGCTTGAATTAGCTTGTATGTGGATCTGCTGCGGTAGTTTTCTTCTTTGGCTTTTTTATAATAATATTCGTTTTTTCTTTCACGTATCCAAGCTTTCGGCAACGGAATCCTCATCCTTTGGCATGTTCGGCTCTGCTAGTACGCTTGGACCTTCAGGATTTGTCGCAGCGGGTGCTGGCGGTTTTCCTAAGTTAAGAATCCAATCGGTCAGTTTGGGACAACTTTTCGGGGTAAGGGCGGTTGTGGGGTCGCAACGTGCATTGTCTGGGCAAAGTAGGCATGGGCAATCCACGATGGTTTCTATAGATGCAGGCAACCTTTTGGGGTAGAGCCTATATGTCCATCTGCCTTCTTGAAGTTCTTTTTCTCTACGAATAAGCCCCTTCTCTTCCAACTTAATTGAAACGCGTGAGCCTTCGCGGCTGCTTGCGCCGAGTTCACGCCATAAATCTGATTGCAGCACACCCTGATAGCCTGTACCGACAACATAGTGGAGTGCTTTCTGTTCAAGGTCATTACGCTTAGGCATCTAAATCAATCCGGAAATAATACAGTAATATAAGCGTTGGATTCACATAAAAATATCTATCCCTGATTAAATGTGGAATGACATGAGAAAAACCAAAAAAGATGATTCAGGCAAAATCTGTTTAGGCATTGAATCTTCAGCAGACGACTTTGGAGTCGGCATCGCTACATTTGGTGGCGAAATTTTAGGTAACAAATCCGATGGCTACATCCCTGAGGAAGGTGGTATCCACCCTAGGGAAGCGAGCGCGTCATCATGCTGAAGTCGCTGATAAAGTCCTAAAAGAAGCCCTGTTAAAGGCTGGAGTGAAACCCAGCGAATTATCAGTTATTGCTTTTTCTCAAGGTCCAGGTTTAGGACCTAGTTTGCGTACAGGAGCTACCGTTGCTCGGGCCTTGGCATCTTACCTTGAAGTTCCGCTTGTCGGAGTAAATCATTCCGTAGCGCACATAGAAATCGGGAAATTAAAAACTGGTGCCAAAGACCCAGTGACGCTTTATGCTTCAGGAGGGAACACCATGGTCACAGCCTTCGCGTCAGGGCGCTACCGAGTGTTCGGCGAAACATTAGATATCGCAATTGGCAACTGCTTGGATGTTTTTGCCTAGAGCAGCGGGACTTAAGCACAAGAGGGGTTTGCCACTTGGCGCTGCCGTGGAGCAATTGGCGGCCAAAGGCAAAAAGTTGGTTTCTTTGCCGTATGTAGTTAAGGGAATGGATTTGTCTCTTAGCGGTCTGTTGACGGCGGCAACCGCTGCTTTGCAAAAGGGCGATTGCTCGCTGGAAGACGTATGTTATAGTTTACAGGAACACGCTTTCTCCATGGTTACTGAAGTTACTGAACGTGCGCTTGCTCATACCGAGAAAAAGGTAGTTCTTTTGACAGGCGGTGTAGCGGCGAATAAGCGGTTGCAATCCATGCTTGCCATCATCGCTGAAGAGCATGATGCCAAGTTTAGTGTGGTGCCACTTGAATTTGCCACTGACAACGGAGCCATGATTGCTTGGACAGGAATCTTAGCCTACCAGCACGGTTTAGTTACCCCCATCGACGAAAGCTATGTCAAATTGCGTTGGAGAGTTGACAAGGTGGATGTGCCATGGATACAATAGACAAAATAGACAGCGCCAAACTGATCAAAAAAGGTGCCGAAGCCAGTCTCTTCCTTGCGGATTGGCATGAACGAAAAGTAATCATCAAAGTGAGAATCCCAAAAAAATATCGCCCGGCCGAGTTGGATCTGCAGATTAGGAGTTACCGAACTGTGCATGAGCCACAGTTGATGCATGAAGCGAAAACTGCAGGTGTATCAACGCCGCTTATCTACATGGTAAATGTTCCACAATCTACGATAATAATGGAGTACATTGAGGGGCAACAGGTTAAACAGCTCTTAAACAAAGCTTCCAAAGCCCACCGACATGAAATATGCGTCAAAATCGGCGAATCCACCGCTCAACTACACAGCCATGGCTTAATCCACGGCGACCTGACAACCTCCAACCTGATCCTAAACCCCCAAGGCAAGCTCTTCTTTGTTGATTTTGGCTTGGGAGAAAAAAACGGCGAACTCGAAGCTCAAGGAGTAGATTTACATTTACTTAAGCGCGCTCTGCAAAGCACCCATTATCCATTCTGGGAAGAATGCCTTCAAAGTGTTCTTTGCGGTTACACTTCCATCCTGGGTGTAGAAGCGGCGGAGAAGGTTTATGAGAAAATTAGGGAGATAGAGAGGCGTGGACGCTATGTCGAAGAACGAAAACAATGATTACTGTGAAATCCCGAAAAGCAAAGTTGTCTTTTTTGCAACGGGTAACATCAACAAGTTTAATGAAGCTCGTCATATTTTGGGGCAATTCGGCATCGCAGTTGGTATGCTGAGGCTTAAGGGCGATGAGATACAGAGCGATAGCTTAAAAGACATAGCTCAAACCAGCGTTGTCTACGCCTACAAACGGTGTCGCCTGCCCATCTTTGTGGAGGACGCAGGCTTATTCATAGATGCGTTGGAAGGTTTTCCCGGTCCATACGCTGCCTACGTTTACAAAACTATCCACAACATCGGTATCCTGAAACTCATGGAAAACATACCTGAGAGAAAAGCAAAGTTTCAATCTGTTATAGCATATTGCGACGACCAAACCATCTGCGAGCCAAGTTGTTTTGAGGGTGAGGTCCAAGGGGAAATAACTCCAATCGAACGCAAAGAACAGGGAAAATCAGGCTTTGGATTTGACCCCATCTTCCAGCCCAACGCAAGCAAAAAAACCTTTGCGGAAATGACCATCGACGAGAAGAATGGCTATTCACACAGGGCGATGGCAATTCACAGGTTCGCTGAATGGTACAGAAAACAGCAAATCTAAAACCCAAGCAGACTCGAAACAAAGTGTTATATTGATATCCTTCCAATAGGAGAATTATCAAAAAGAGGGTTTAACTTGATTGGAAATGCCATAAGAGACAGGGATCTTCACGAGGGCTTAATCACTGCCTTAGCAGTAG
Source organism: Candidatus Bathyarchaeota archaeon (assembly GCA_963782525.1). Classification (GTDB taxonomy): domain Archaea; phylum Thermoproteota; class Bathyarchaeia; order Bathyarchaeales; family Bathycorpusculaceae; genus Bathycorpusculum. The sequence continues at coordinate 265,920 of CAWAKC010000001.1, read as the reverse complement.
GTGGATTCTTAATAATTCTGGGATCAGTTTTTGCCCTAACACCCGGTATTTACCAAGGAACAAACAACTTCTTTTCCGACATAACCACAACGACGTACCACCTTGGCAGCACAAGTAATCTCACTTTGCCAGCTCCAGCGCACCCTGCTGACCACATGGCTTTCTATTCTGCCGTGATAAATTTCCTCTTAGGCGTCGGATTATTACAAATCGTCATCTTAGCGCTTAGATTAGCGTTGCACTCACGGGTCAGGCGGATAGGTCAAAACGTTGGCGACTTAGTTTTCTGGCTAGGCGCCGCATTTGTAGCAAACATTTTTCTCTTAGCGGGAACTCTTAATGGATGGTTCCAGTTCTGGTCAGCAATAATCATGCTAATTGGCTTATCCCTTATTGTACGGTTCCTTGTCTATCTCGCTGGAAGATCTCGAAGACCCCACGAATAAAAAATAAACATTTTTTCTGTTTTTCTTGTTAAAGGGATTACTTTTAAATATTCGTTGGGTGTGGATAAGGGTGCAGTTTAAGGTGTAACAATGCCAAAGCAAGAAAAAGGGAAATCCCATTCGATGCGTCCTGTCAGCAGGCGTCCTCCAAGCTGGTGCAAATATCAGCCTGAAGAAGTAGAATCATTCATAATTAAACTGGCTAAAGAAGGCCACTCACTCAGCAGCATAGGCACAATCCTACGTGACCAATACGCAATTCCACTCGTAAAACCCATCACAGGCAAGAGCATAAGCGACACATTAAAAGCCGCAAACTTAGCTCCAACAATGCCTGAAGACCTATCCAACCTCATGAAAAAAGCACAAAGCCTCGCCGTCCACATGGACAAGAACAAGAAAGACCTTCACAACAAACGCAACATGCAAATCATTGAAGCCCAAATCCACAAACTTAGTCGCTACTACAAACGTGAAGGCGTTATCGCACAGAACTGGAAGTATGTGCCAAAAATCGCTTCCGTAACCTAAACTTTTCTTCTTTTAATTTTACTTTTTATTGGTTCTTGATGCGCCAGCTTTAAATCCAATCATCCCCTTTTAGCCCAAAAGAAAGTGACTGGGCATGGCGACATTGCAACAGCAAAATATCGAAGGCTTCTTAGCGGCTGCAAGCGAAGCAGCAAAAGTAATTTTGGAAACTGTCAAGAAAGACGGTTTTATCTTGGTTTTTTCGCATTTGGATGCCGACGGTGTAGCTGCCGCAGGCGTCATGGGCAAAATGCTTAGTCGACTCGACGCCCGTTTCCGCATACGTGTGATGCAGTGGGTTGATGATAAAATCATCGGCGAAGTCATCGCTGACAAACCTCAGCTCATAATTCTAACCGATTTTGGAAGCGGCTACCTCGACCTACTCAACGAGAAAATCCCAAACTTCAAAGTTGTAATCCTTGATCATCACCAAGTAAATAGCAAAGTCGCAAACTCAAACATCACCCAAGTGAATCCGCACTTGTTTGGTATTGATGGGGCGACGGATGTTAGCGGTTCAGGTGTGGCGTATTTTGCGGCCAAAGCAGTGAACGCTACAAATATTGATTTGGCGCCCATAGCTTTGGTCGGCGCGTTGGGTGATATGCAAGATAAGTATGAACAACGTAGCATGCGAAGCCTAAACGAAATAATCGTAAAAGATGCGGTAGCCACTGGTCTGCTCAAAGTTGAAAAAGACTTGATGTTCTTTGGCCGAGAAACAAGACCGCTCTACAAGATGATTGTAACCACAACTAACCCGTTTATTCCGGGATTAAGCGGTCAAGAAACTCAAACGATTAATTTTCTTGAGGATACATTGAAAATTCCGACCAAACAAGGAGACAAACCTCGAAGTCTCAGTGACCTAACCCCTGAAGAGAAAACGCGTCTTTGCTCCGGTTTAGCAGATTATCTGATGTCTAAGGGACTACATTTAGCAGTCGAGGACATAATTGGTTATGTTTACGTTTTAACTAAAGAGGAGCCAAACACGGCTCTTCGGGACGGTCGAGAATTCGCTGTGGTTTTGAATTCAGCGGGACGCATGGACCGTCCGAGCCTTGGCATCGCCATCTGTATGGGTGACCGCAAAGCCGCCTTGGAAGAATCCAACAAAATCCTCGAAGACTACCGCAAAAACATCAATAAATACCTCGGTTGGGTAGCTGAAAAACCCGAACGAATGCGTGAACTCCAAAACATCTATGTCATCTACGGCGAAAACTTTATCAACGAAAAAATCATCGGCACAGTCTCCTCCATAATCGTTGCGAGCCTAGCAAACAACCAAAAGCCGCTCTTAGCGTTCGCCAACATCGACGCAGAAAAAGCCGCAAAATTCTCAGGAAGAACTACAGAGGCGGCACTGCGAAAAGGCGTCAACCTCGGTGACGTAATGCGGTTAGCTTCGGAAGCAAACGGCGGCAAAGGTGGAGGGCACAACATTGCTGCAGGCGCACAAGTGCCCTTGGATAAGCTTGATTCTTTCATCAAAACAGCTGACGCGTTGGTTGGGCGGCAATTGAAGGGTGAGAAGCTTGGAAGCAACAGTCACGCTTGAGTATAAAGACCAGAAAACCGCCAAAGCCGTTGCAGAAGCGGTTTCGCCGGACAACTTCAAAACCCCCGTTGGCTTAAATGTTAAAACTGAGCGGGAAAACAACAAAGTAGTAACTCACATTGAATGCGAAGGCAAACTTGCCACTTTCACCGCTACTATTGACGACTTACTCTTCAGCGCATCCACCGCCGAGAAAACACTTCGTTCCATAAACGGTTTAAAACCTTGACATGCTATTGGCTTGAAAAAGCGCCATTACGACCTACGCCAATACAGCTTTCTGCAATGTTGATATAGGCCCCGAATATACTGAAATTTTAGTCTCTTCGTAAATTTATTAAGTTGGATTCTTGCCTATCTTTACGTGTGGAATCGTTTTGGGCGTAAACTTCAAAGATCTTATACCAAAAACTCCTGTTAAACTCGAGGATTTAGGCGGAAAAGTCATCGCCATCGACGCTTACAACGCCATCTACCAGTTCCTCAGCATTATCCGCCAACCTGACGGCACACCCCTCAGAGACAGCACAGGAAAAATAACAAGCCACCTTAGCGGACTCTTTTATCGCACAAGCAACCTAATTGAAATGGGGATTAAGCCAGTTTACGTTTTTGACGGGGAATCACCTGCGTTGAAAGCCTCTGAAATCGAGCGCCGCAGACAAGTAAAAGTTGTAGCAGTCGCCAGCTACGAGAAAGCAGCGTCAAAAGGCGACACAGAAAAAATGCGCATGTACGCTCAGGCGTCAACAAGCATGAAAGACTACATGTTGGGTGATAGCCAGAAACTCTTGGAGCTTATGGGGTTGCCGTGGGTTCAGGCACCGAGTGAAGGTGAAGCTCAAGCAGCGCACATGAACATAAAGGGCGACGCAGACTACTGCGCAAGCCAAGACTACGATAGCCTACTTTTCGGCGCGTGCAAGCTGCTTAGAAACGTGACCATTTCTGGAAGAAGAAAAAGAGGAAAAGTCACGATTGAAGTGGTGCCTGAAATAGTTGAGTTACCTAAAACGCTTCATGAATGTGGTTTGACACGTGAGCAGCTGATTGACGTTGGCATCTTGATTGGCACTGACTTTAACCCTGACGGTGTAAAAGGGGTAGGTCCAAAAACAGCGTTAAAACTTATAAAGCAATACGGAACTTTGAAGAATGCTTTGCCACATATAGAAAACGTGGATTTTGCTGACAAAATAGAAGAAATACAGCAAATCTTCCTGCACCCAAAAGTTGTCGACAACTACAAGATAGAATGGAAAGAACCCGATGAGAATGGTTTAATCGATTTTATGTGCCGTGAAAAAGAGTTCGGCGAGGAACGCATCAAAAAATCCATCGAGCGGATGACTGCAGGAAGCAAGAAGCAGAAGGGGAAAGTTTCGCTGGAAAAATGGTTCGGCTAATCTAATCTACTGGATGAATTTTTGGCACGTGCAGCCTTTAACAGTACATTGTTGGTCTTGTTGATGAAGTCCCTCTTGGGTGTCCACATGTAGCGCATGTTTTGAGAAGCTTTGCACTTAGGATTGCATCTTGGCTAAGTAGGTCGCTCATAAGGGAAGAAAACTAAATTTGTGTTTAAAAGTTTTCTGTTACCTCTTTGGAGCTTTAAATAAGTCAGGGCGAGTAAAAGAGTAAAAAGAGAAATTGGTTACTTTACGGTAACCGACTTCGCCAGGTTTCTTGGCATATCAGGGTTAACGCCTTTCTCCAAAGACACATAGTACGCCAGCAACTGCAACGGAACCGCAAACGGAATAGGCGAGAGCACACTTGGAATGCCCTTAGGTACCTCTATGTATTCTTCTGATAAAGATTTGATTTCTTCGTCGCCCTCCTCGACAATGGAGATTATGTGGGCGCCTCGGGCTTTCATTTCCATGATGTTGCCAATGACTGTTTTATGGGTGTCATCACTGGGACAAACAAACACTACTGGGAAGCCTTCTTCGATTAGGCTGATTGGACCATGTTTGCTTTCGCCTGCGGGGAACGCTATGGATGGGATGTAGGCAATTTCCATGAGTTTGAGTCTGCCTTCAAACGCAGTGGCGGTGCTTATGCCTCTGCCCAGGAAGAAGAACACTTTAGAAGTTGCATATTTTTTGGCGATTTGTTTAATCTTTTCTTCTTGTGTCCGAACAATAGTATCGACGTCTTCAGGCATCTTTCTGAGATTCTCTTCTAGGATGTCAATTTCGTCTTGGGAAATTTTGCCCCGCTTCTTTGATAACTTCAAAGCGAGTTGAGCTAAGACAGAAAGTTGCGAAGTGAAGGTTTTGGTTGCGGCGACGCCGATTTCTGGACCTGCCTGCGTTCCGATGTATACTCGGGAAATACGAGTCATAGTTGAGCCGATTACGTTAGTTAAGCTTAGCACGGTTGCTGCGCGCTGCTGTGCACAAGACACAGCGGCAATTGTATCTGCAGTTTCGCCTGATTGACTCACAGCCAATATAGTACTGTCGATGTTAACGGATTTGCCGTATTGCTCCAAAAACTCAGAGGCGTAAACAGGGTAGGCAGGCAAGAACGCCAGTTTAGAGAACATGTATGAAGCTGCTAAACATGCGTGGTAGCTTGTTCCGCAGGCAACCAAGAAAACTTCGTTGGCGCGGTCAAGGAAAGTAGAGAGCAGATCCAAGTAGTGGTCCTGTATTCGGAGGGTGTTGCGCAGGGTTTCGGGTTGCTCATGGATTTCTTTAATCATAAAGTGTGGATAACCCTGCTTCACCGCCATCTCTGCGGTCCACTCCACAGTTATGGGATCGCGTATAATGGGACTGTTATCGGAGATTTTGCGGATTTCATAACCGCCAGCGGTAAGAATGACGAGTTCTCCGTTATTTATCATGACGGCTTTGTTGGTAACTTCCAAAAACGCTGGAATATCACTGGCGCAGAAGATGCCTTTACCGTTGATCCCTAACACGAGGGGACTTTCGTTTCGGGCGCAGATTATCTTGTCTGGCTCGCGTGTGGATATTATGGCGAACGCGTAGGAGCCTTCAATTCGTTTGAGGCTGGCTAAAACGGCTTGTTGGAGAGTGAGGTTAGGGTTTTGTTTTAGCGTTTCCTCAATTAGATGAGGCATGACTTCGGTATCTGTTTTTGAAACAAACGTATGGCCTAAGTCTTCAAGTTCCTCTTTTAGTTCCATGAAGTTTTCGATGATGCCGTTATGGACGACGACGATTTCGCCTTTGCAGTCTATGTGTGGGTGAGAGTTAACCTTCAGGGGTGCGCCATGTGTTGCCCAGCGTGTGTGTCCGATGCCTATACTGCCTGACATGTCATCAAGGTTGACAATTTTGTCTACTTCATCTATTTTGCCTGCATCTTTTTTTATGAAGATTTTTCCGTCTGAGATTGTTGCTATGCCGACTGAGTCGTAACCTCGGTATTCAAGATGTTTTAGCGAGGAATGGATAAGGGGTGCAGCGTTTCCTTCTTTTAAAATACAGCCAAATATTCCACACATTTTTTTGATGCCTTCGAGTGATAATTATGTTGATGTCTTATGAAGTTTGAGTTTTGTTAATAAGGATTTTTAATATACTAGTTTGACTACTAAAAAGTTTTTTTTAATAGTTATCATCAAATTTGCATGCAAACAGAAGCGTGCAAACTATATTTTGACCCATTTTTTGAACCACTACAAATAAATTTTTTATAGTACCATTGCCTAATCCTATCGAACAAAATGCAAAGAAAACTTCTCCTCCAAGACCACGACAACACCCAAGAAGTAAAAGAAATAAGCGTCCTAACAGACTCCCAAAAATTAAAAATGATACTCGGCAACCTCAGCTGGAAAATCCTCACCATACTCTCAAAAAAAGAAATGTACCCCTTAGAAATCGCCAAACAACTTGGCATGCATGAACAAAAAATTTATTATCATATAAGAATACTCGCCAAAGCAGGCGCCATTGTGGTCGTGCGTGAAGAAAAAAAGAAGGGCGCAACAGCAAAATATTACAAAACTGTTTCGCCAGCCTTCGGAATCGAATTCCCGCAAGGCTATAAGCCAATCCAGAACCTTTGCACACTAAGCCTCGACGAGCCACTGCAGAAGTTCTTCAAGGAATTCATTGATAACGGCACCTTCGACGGAAAAATCGTGGTCGGTAGCCCTCAGCCGCATGGACCCTTCAAAACCAGCGCTCGAGACGGTCACTATGCAGCTCACTTAGCGCTTTTTCTAGGGCAATTCGCCAAAATGCCAACAGAGTTTGCGGTAAAATTGGACGTTGATGTGAAGGTGGAGAAGGAGGAAAAAAACAACCTCATCCTCGTCGGCGGACCAGGCACAAACCTGTTGACGCAGGAAGTTAACGATTATTTGCCCATAAAATTCATCATGCAATCTTCGGGGCAGGGGTTTTTGCTAGGTGGTTTATCTTCAACGAAGACAGCGCAGGTTTATACTTCCGATGTTTCAGGTGTGGTTGCGAAAATCGTTAATCCATGGGACACCACCAAACGAATAGTGGTTTTGGCTGGCAACAAAGCAGTTGGAACCAAAGCGTGTGTGTTGGCAATAACCAATTTTTGGAAGAAAACCCTTGAAAAATACAAGGGCGAAGATACCTTCGCAGTTGCTATTCAAGGGTTTGATTTGGATGGGGATGGTAAAGTGGATTCGATTGAGGTTAACGAGTAATTGAGCCCCAAACAAATAACAGAAACGTTCTGGGCGTTGGGACACCCAAACATTCAAGCGGTCCACCCTACAACGCTGATGTTTACCAAGGATATTCATATTTCAAAGAAAGGCGACTGCATCGTTGCATTGTCAGCGGAAAAATCGGTTGCAGATTTAAGCATCCAATTTAAGCAGGAACTGCGAAAGCTAAATGCAAAAGTTACCATCACTATCGAAGCAGGCGACTTCAAAGAAGAAATCAAAGCTCTTGGCTCTCCTAAACTCTGTCTGTGCCACCAAACGGATATAGTGATTAGGAAAAGTGACTATGTATGCAGTCGAACTCTGGCGATCTGCGCTGACAAATCCTCTGTTGATTTGCCAAGAGCTCTTGTAGAAAAACTTCAGGACCCTGAACAAAAAGTCAGGTTAACCTTAAACGTCGAGAGCTAACGGATTTGGGCGTCTAACACAACCTGTGACTCAAAAGGAGCGGTCTCACGGATGCTTTTGGCATAAGTAAATGTCTCGACTTTTCGCCCATTCTTTTTCACTAATTCAATAAAGCGTTGCTTGAGGTTTTCTATTGTGTCAGGGGCTCTGACAAACCCATAAAAGTGAACTATCCCACCTTCTGGCTTGATTGCATTGCAGGCAGCATCTACAAAATCTATGGCGGTTTCGGGGAGATTCATGATTACTCGGTCGGCGGCGCCCTTTAGCTTGATTTGAGAGATTTCTCTGGCATCGGCGAGTATGGGGAAGACGTGACCTTCAACCCTGTTAACCCTCACGTTCACCTTAAGCAGTTCAACAGCGTCGGGATTGAGGTCAACGGCGTAAACCTTCACTGTTGGATTCCTCTTGCCAATTAGCACTGAGAAAGGGCCAACTCCAGCAAACAAATCTGCTACCTTTTCGCCATCCTGCACCTGTACGGCCACCCGCTCATGTTCATGGGATAACCGTGGAGAAAAGTATGCTTTTGCTATGTCAACGTGGTACTGGCAGCCGAATTCGCGGTGGATGGTTTGAGTTTTGTGTTCCCCAGCGATGAAATCGTAGTCTCGGATGCGAAACACGCCGCTGATGTCGCTTGCTTTGGCAAGGACGGTTGTGACGTTTTTTTGGGTTTGTAAGATTGCTTCGCCGATTGTCTTCTGGTACGCTTTGAGTTGGGGTGGGATATCAATAACTACTATGTCGCCGATTATGTCGAACGCTTGGGGAACTTTAGCGAGCAATTCAGGAGGCAGTTTGTCTTCTAGAACTTGGGTTAGGGTTTCTGGCGGGAGCTGTTTTTCGCTGAAAACAGCGGTGTAGAGCTTGAATTTTGGAATCTGGCTTTCCAGAGTTGTTAACTCAATCCCTTGGGGCTCCCTGAATAGGGGAATGATGAGGCTGTCTTCTTCCCGTTGAATAACCAGCGATTTGTCGGCAAGCCCAAGTTTGATTGCTAACGTTAGGGTTTTTTCGCCTAGATTTTTCGGAACTTTGATGCAAACGGATGGTCGGGGCATATGTGTTCAGCTTTTTTGTATTCGGTAGAGGTTGTTTACTTTTTCGATTGTGAACTTGACGTTTAACATTTTTTCCATGAGCCAAATGTTCGATTCGATGTGTTCAGAGACGGTTCGACACAAAAAGGACGACTTACCCTTTGCCAGAGCCATGTATGGAATAAGCATATCTGCAAGGAAAATATCCACCGTCGGCTTTACAGAGAGTTCCGCGAGAAGTCTTTGTGCGGCTTCTTTACCCACTGCTTCGCTCATTTTTCTAAGTTCCCCAATAGAATCGGAACCCACGATCGCATCCGTATCGGTTTCAGCCCATAAAACGATTGAACTACCCTTTTGGATGGGATTAGATTGGTCATTTACAACTTTGATATCTGCCGAATAGCCGTACTGGGCAAGGTGATCTTGAGCTGCTTTTGCTTGGCGCTCAGCTACCTGTCTATCAGCCAGAAAAGTGCAGACGGAAACGCCGTTAATGTTTTTTAGTTTGCCGAAAGTTTCTATTTCTATGGGTTTTAGGTGGCAGTTTGGTTTAACTGTCATTGTTGCTTCTCCCATGCCTTTTGGGTAGTACCCGTATTTTTGAACTGTAATTTCAGCGTCAACGCCCATCTGCTTAAGCGCTGGAAGAAATATAAAACGAAGGTAGTTGATGGTTGGCGCGTGAGTGGTGTCTGTTCCGCCCTTAGCAACATGCAACCGTACAGGATTCTTGGCGAACAAACAAATCGGCAATGTCGCCAACAGCAGCATAGGGATGCTTCCCGCTGTTTCAATTAAAGCTTCAACGTTGCCTCCCCTTATCTCCTGTGGGGTAAACCGGAGTTCTTTCGAGCCTAAATGGGCTCCTTCGATTTTGGCGTTGCAGAGTTTTCCCGCAGTCAATACAGCCTCAAGATGCTGAGGTTTTAATCCTGGTTGGGGACGGTTTTGGCGGATGTTGGTTATGTGAAGAGGCTGGTTAGAGATAGCTGCCATGGCTACTGAGATGCGTAGGATTGTGCCGCTCCCACTTTTTTGGCTCCCATCAATTTCCATCAGGCAGGATCTCCACTTTGGCTTGTTTGCAAACAATTAATAAGCTTCTGGGGTTATTTAGGAGTTTAAGAGGAAGCATTTGTGAGCACTGACAAGGAAAAACTCAATCAACTGTTGGAAAAAGTTGACGAAATGTCTGCTTCAATAAACAAGATTTCTGAGGAACTCCGTTCAGTTTCCGCATCCCTGAAGTCTCTTGCAGTAGGGCAGATCACTCAGCCTCCCGCCCGCTCGCCAGCACCCCAAGCCCCAATTGCACAACCACCGACAATTGCGCCGCGTGAATCCTCGAAGATGAGAACCCTCGACGACATCCGCATGTCGTTCCCAGAAGAACTCGAAAGCCGCCTGAGCTTCGACGAAAAAGGAGATTACATCATAATTAAACCCAAACAGTTTCTGGGTTCCGAAAACTTTGCTAAAATCGCTTCAGCAGTGCGCGGAATGGGAGGCGAATACATTAGCGCTGGAAAAGATTCACATTTTAGGGTGCCCAAGAAAAAAGCTTAGGCTAGAATGTTTCAAAACCTGAAAATTCGCCCTTGTACAATTCATAGTTAATTTCAATGTTTTCTACTTTTGCAGCGAGGGGGCCATGCCAGCAATAATCAACTAACTTCTGGACGGCTGATTTGTCGCCTTCAAAAACAGCTTCCACTCTTCCATCCGATAAGTTTCTTGCCCAACCTTTAACACCTGAGTTTTGAGCTTGCAGTTGAGTGCTTTGCCTAAAGAAAACACCCTGAACTCTGCCACTGACAAAAATGTGTGCTCTAACGTTTACCATTTTTTCTCAGGTTAAGATAGAAGTTTATCTTTAAAAATATAATTTTAACAAAAAAGGAAAAGGTGTTTTTACCATGGCTCGATTTTTTCGCCCACGGTATACAAGAAAAGACTTGCGGAAGGTGAACCTAACCACTTGAAGCTGTTGACCAACTCTTTGGTTGCATTTGCGTAGTTGTCGGATTTGTCTAAGCTGTCTATGTATTTTTGGAATGACCCGTAACGTTTTTCGATGGCTACAAAGTTCTGTGCGTTCTGGATTATGGCTTTGATTTTGCCTTTGTTGCGAACTATCCCTGGGTCAAGCAGGAGTCTTTGAACGTCTGAGTCTGTAAAGCAAGCTACTTCTTGGATGTCAAAATTTGCAAAAGCCTTCTTTGTGGTTGCCCATTTGCCGTCGATGACTTGCCAGTTTAAACCTGCTTGAAAAATCACTCTGCACATCTTCTCAAAATAAACGTTGTCATTAGCTGGTTTTTCGTTTCGGCACCACCAATCAGGCATCTTCCATGTTTCGTGTTCTTGCATAAATTCAGCCTACTTCCATTCCCAGATTGTAATGTTCATTTCCATCCACATTGGGTCAGCCGCTTCAAAAGTAACTAGAGCAATTGTTTCGTTTAGCCAACCCAGCTTCTCAGACATAGTCATGAAACTCCACAAACCAACGCTTGAAGGGTTTTTGCCGGGTACCATCTTCATGAGATCAAAGCCTTTTAACACGGCCATATCCCCTGTCATAGTCATAAGCATGCCTTGGTCCATTGATGCTGCTAACCCTTTGGGAGGAGTCATGCTTTTGCCCGTCACGTTTAGGTTGCAGTCTACGCCCTTAGCTTTCCCCATGCCTTTCATTTGAGCCGTCCACGTGTACATCGAAGTTACGCCTTCCATTCCAACTGATTTTATGAAGCTTGCTCCACTTTTGCCTTTACCTTCCCATAGTTTTTCGCCAATCGCCATTTATTTTTCACCTCTACATAATAACGGTGCTTTTAATTGGAATTTAAGTCGTTGTGATTGCCCTTGCACAGCAACAATCCATGCGTACAAAGGGTTCACTTTCACTGAACCCTCCGCTGACAGAAACCGTCGTTGCCGAGAGTGTTTTAAAAGAGATTTCAACGATAGGGGAGCATGATGATTAGCATGTTTAAAGAAAACTGTGGAAAACTGATGGTTTATGCCTCAACCGGGCTTCCAAGCGGGAAACGGCTTGAATCAGTAAGGACAGCTGCAAAAGAAACTGCTAAACGTTTGAATTTAGATTTTGAGATGGTTCGAATCGACAGGGCACCTTCACCCATCTACGTCTACTACGAAGAGAATGCCGGCGAACCCATACCGCTCTATTGTGATGAAGGCAAAATGTCCGGGTTAGCAGAAATAAGCGATAAAATCAGGAACATGATGTTTGTTCTTTCGTTTCATCCCAAGCATTCAGTGCTTAAAGGAATGAGAAGTGAACTTCTCAAACTTTCCTAAAACGAATTGCTTGGTTCTCGAGGGCAACCTCGTAAACCTGGTTTACATCGAAGGTTATGCCCAAGTTATCGTATTCTTGTTCGGTTAAGAACAGAATTATTTTCGGCGTCGCCATTTGAGTGCGCTGAGGCAGAAATGGCATCTGTGTTTGAAGCGCCTGCATAATATCCTGCGCCATCTTGGCTTCGTCAGATTGGGGTCTTACTATGTATGGGTTAACTTCGCGTTCTTCGAGCAGTTCGATTCTTTTTCCAAGGTTACCGTCTAAGTCGCGGGTAGATTCGATTTTGTTGACTCTAACACGAAACAAGCTATCTTCACTCTCTCCTAAAACATTAGACAGTCACAGATTTAATTCTTTACACCAACCGCCAAACCGTTTCGCCCAAAAAAGCGTGGTTGAGTTTTCTAATTTAAAAAACTAAATGTTTTTTCAGGTGGAATCTGTCTTAGTTTCTTTCTTAAGTCCCGCAATTCGTTTATCAATCAGTTTTAGTCGTTCCTGCATCCCCTTCACAGTTTCACGCATATGTTTTCTTTGGTGCTCAAGTTGTGTGAGGTTTTTGTCTGCGTCAACTTCTTCCTCGAGGAAAGCCGTAAAAGGAGAAGGAATAGACGGCATAGAACTGTCAGTGGCTTCGACTTTGAGAACATCTCGGGAAAACTCGCGGAACAGAACACCGATGTTATTGAAAATTTCCGTTTGTTTTACGATTGCGTGTCTTAGGATGAGTTCGCCTGACTGGGTAATTTTGTACACTTTCAATCTTCGGTTTTTCTGTGTTTCCCAGTGCCCTTTTATGTATCCTGACTTTTCGAGGTCGCGCAAGATGGGGTAGACGCCGCCTGCGGTTGGTTGCCAAAAGCCTTTGGTGCGGCTGTTTATTTCTTTCATGATTTCGTAGCCGTGACTGGGTTTTTTGTTGAGTAAGATAAGGACGCCCATGCGTATGTAGCCTTTCTGGGCTTCTTTCATCCAGTTGGATGTGGTCGTTTCTTCGTTTTCTGACGGCATCTTGGTTCGGAACATATTGTATATGGGTAATACTTATATTTTACCGCTATATATTGCACTGAATAATATTGCAAATTAACGAGGACCCAAAATGGCAAACGAATCCATCATCGAAGTAAATCATCTAACAAAGATGTTCAACAAATTCACCGCGGTAGATGACATATCCTTCGATGTAAAAAAAGGCGAAATCTTCGGATTACTAGGCCCAAACGGAGCAGGCAAAAGCACTACTCTGCGTATGCTCTCCACCCTGTCAAGACCCACAAAAGGAACAGCCACCATAGGTGGATACGACACCGTCAAAAACGACATGGACGTCCGCAAACTAATCGGCATAGTCTCAGAAAAAATGATAATCTACAACCGCCTAACCGCTAAAGAGAACCTCTGGTTCTTCGGCAGCCTCTTCAACATCCCCAAAGACACCCTAAACAAGCGAATCGACGAATTACTCGAACTCGTCCAACTCACCAAATGGAAGAATGCTCAAGTAGGTACTTTTTCGACAGGTATGCGCCAAAGAATGAACGTAGTGCGTGCTTTACTCAACATGCCACAAGTACTGTTCCTAGACGAACCCACATTAGGTTTAGATCCCCAGTCTTCGGTCGAAATTAGGGATTTTGTTAAGAAACTCAATCAGGAACAGGGAACTACTGTTATAATAACCACTCATATGATGGTTGATGCGGACTTGTTATGTGACCGCATAGCCATCGTTGACCATGGAAAAATCATAGCCCTAGATACTTCAACTAACCTTAAAAAGATAATTTCAGGAGGAGACACTATGATTATTAAACTTGAAATCGCAAACCTAACACCTGATTTAGTAGCCTCAATAAAAGCACTCAAATGCGCAGACGCTGTAACCCAAGAAAACTCAACAAGTGTACATCTCATTGTTCATGGGGAAGATGCCTTTGACAACATAATCGATACTGTCCGAACCAAAAACGGGAAAATCACTTCCATGGCAAACCTGCAGCCTTCGCTTGAGGACGTATTCTTGCATATTACCGGTCACGAAGTGAGGGATAGTGCTACTGAAAAAATTCCGATGCAGCAGGGTCCAGGAAGGCGTTTTGGTGGAGCACCAAGAAGGGTAAGGTGATAGAAGATGACTGTAAAAACTGTAATGCAACATAGCTTCCGAATAGCGATGAAAGACTTAACTGAATTGTTCCGCAACAGGCTTGGCTTAGTGCTCTTAATCGTTATGCCATTGTTCATGATGGTTATGGTCGGCTTTATCTATCCATCCAACGGAACCATTACCGACTTGAAAGTTGGCTTGGTAAACGAAGACTCAGGCTTCAACAGCGTTTTTGCAAGCCAAAGCTTCCTCACAGGTCTACAACAGATTAACGGCCAAACTCACATGCTAATAATAACCAATGTGTCAAGTACAGCAGACCTCAAAGATATGGTGCAAAGAGGAGACCTTGAAGGAGGCATAGTGATTCCAAGCAACTTCAGTCAAACCCTCCTGTCTGGGCAACAAGGCACCATTATCATTGTCAGCGACGAATCCAACCCACAGATATCCGCCACAATCCAAGCTGCATTAACTGGCGTCTTTAACGCCATGGGTCAACAACTCGCCATACACAACGTCCTGCCATTGAACGCTACAAACCCGCTCGCAGTTGTGCAGCCTTACACCGTACAGACCCAAGGTGTTGTTTCAGGTCACCCAAGCTACTTTGACTTCATCGCTCCAGGCATCATGGCTATGACCGTCATGATGAGCGTCATGACAGGCTTGCCAGTTGCCATCTCACAGGAAAAAGAAATTGGCACAATGGACGGCATGATGGTTGCACCAGTAAACCGTCTCTCAATCTTGCTGGGCAAGACGATGGCTCAAACGGGCAGAGGCTTAATCCAAGGCGTAATAATCTTGGCGTTAGCCATCGGCATATTTGGAGTCGCCATACAAGGTAGCATCTTACTCGTGTTCGCACTGCTACTACTTGGTGTCTTTAGCTTCGTCGGCTTAGGCATCGTCATAACCTCCTTCACTAAAGACCAAGAAACCGCACAGATGTTTATGATGACCCTGATGTTCCCGATGATGTTCCTCAGCGGAGTATTCTTCCCGATACAGCAGATGCCATGGTATATGCAAGACATCAGCAAAGTGCTACCGCTAACGTATGCTTCCGATGCTCTACGAAAAGTCATGGTGCTCGGCGCTGGTATACCACAGATATCAACAGACCTCATAGTCCTTATCGTGTTCGGCATAGTCATGATAGCGATTGCACTGCCAGTCTTCCGAAGAATGATGACACGTTAGGAGAACCACAATGAGTACACTCTGCAGCAAATGCCCCTTCTTTCAACTTGCGCCGCTTTTGAGGCGCAAGAACGCACGCAAACGATGCCGCATCGAACCCCAACGCCAACTACGAATCTACGAATGCAAAGACTACCCCGAAAAAAAGGGGCTCTTCAAAAAATAACCTTTTTTCTTTTTTGTTTTTAGTTAGATTTTTTGTACTTTCACTCCATCAATCCTTCCAGATTTTTAACTACCAATTTTAAAACTATTATTGGGTTGATTTCTAGCCAATAGATCCTATCCCCTGAGGGCAATCGGTTTTTGAGGAATTGTTCCCGTTACGGTTTTATATCCAGGTGCAGGCATACAAGAAGCAAGAAGAGATCCCTCATGTCTGATACTGGTGTAACCTTTAAGAAATGTGAAGATTTCAGCGAATGGTATGTTGAAGTTGTTTTGAAAGCTGAACTTGCAGATTACGCGCCTGTTAAAGGCTGCATGATTATTCGTCCAGACGCATACGCTGTTTGGGAAAAAATTCAAGAGGTAGTTAACCAAAAAATCAAAGCCACTGGACACCGCAACACGTATTTTCCCATGTTTATTCCTGAGGCATTCCTCAAAAAAGAAGCTGAACACTTCGCAGGGTTCACTCCAGAAGTGGCGTGGATTACTCAGGGCGGAGATACCCCTCTTGAGGAGAAACTGGCTGTTCGTCCCACCAGCGAAACCATCATGTACGCCATGTTCAGCAAATGGATTCGTAGTTGGCGCGACTTGCCGCTTAAGATTAACCAGTGGTGCAACATCGTTCGCTGGGAAACCAAGGCGACGAAGCTGTTTTTGCGGACTCGCGAGTTCCTTTGGCAAGAAGGGCACACTGCACACGCAACCGCGGAGGAAGCGGAAGCTGAAGTTATGTACGCCCTTGGCGAGTACAAGGACGTTATAGAGAATTACTTGGCAATTCCAGTAGTTATCGGCACCAAGAGTGACAGCGAAAAGTTTGCTGGCGCCCTCTACACCACAGCGCTCGAATCCATCATGCCTGACGGGAAAGCCCTTCAGATGGGAACCAGCCACAACCTCGGCCAACACTTCGCCAAAGTCTTTGATGTAAAATTCATAGGCGAAGACAAACAAGACCATTACGTTTGGCAAACCAGCTGGGGTATTACTACGCGGCTCATTGGCGCTATGATTATGGTTCACGGTGACGACAAAGGCTTGATTATGCCGCCCAAAGTTGCACCAACTCAAGTTGTCATCGTTCCGATTCCATTCAAGGGCATTGAAGCTGAAGCAATCGCTGCAAAAACCAAAGAAATCGCAGCGACTCTAAAAGCCAAAGGCGTAAGCGTAATCCTTGACGACCGCAACGAGTACACGCCGGGCTGGAAATTCCACCAATGGGAACTCAAAGGCATCCCAATACGCATAGAACTTGGCCCAAGAGACCTCAAAGCAGGACAAGTCGTTATGGTCCGACGTGACACAGGCCAAAAAAACCCCGTTACCGAAGCCGACATTCCAGCAACCGTAGAGAAGCTACTGCAAGAAATTCAAGACAACCTGCTCGCTAAAGCCAAAGCCATACTCCAAGAAAAAACCTCTTCCGTGCAGAGTTACGATGAATTCAAGAAGGTGCTAGAAGAAAAAGGCGGCTTCATCAAAGCAGCATGGTGCGGCAGCCCAGATTGCGAGGCAAAAGTAAAGGATGAAACAGGCGCTACCATTCGCATTCGACCTTTTCAGGTAGAGCAGCCAACCACTAACTGTATCGTGTGCGAAGAGAAAGCTAAGGAAACAGCGTACTTCGCAAGGTCATACTAGCTTTTAGCTTAACTTAAGTGACTTGCTACGTCAGCCAGCCCTAACCTCTCCAACGTTTCTTTTGTTGGAACACCCTCTTCGCTCCAGCCGCGCTTCTGATAGTAAATGTCCAACATCTTGTTGTATTTTTCCAAATCAAGCACAGCGCCCTTCAAGGGTCCTTCGGTTAGTGGCTCTTTGAACCATCGCATTGGCGGAACATCCAAATCACGACTCCACTTGCCACCGTATTCCCGCACCCAGAAAGCACGAATTAAAGTAAGTATTCTGTCGCTAATCTGGTTTAGCTGATCCATAGAAAAGTTCCGTCCAGTTGAAGCCCGCAGGTACTTTTGGTACCATTCGAGCTCAAAGCCCAATGAGCCGTGTGGAAAACGGCAAACGGTGAGTGCTTCGAAGGCTCCGCCGCGTAGGAGTTGGGTTTGGATTAGATGGTCGACTTTTGCTTCGTCGTATTTTTCTCTGCCATATTTCTGTTCCCAAGTTATTATCCAAGCGTCTTTGTGGTGGGCGCCAATTGAGCTGGTTCCGTATGCCAACGCCATGCCTGGTGCGGTGTGGCAGTCGTAGGCGGAGACTTCTAAGCCTTTAACATGCATCGCCCAATCGCTAGAGCCTTTGCCAATGGTTGCGGCTGCGGATCGGACACCTTCCGCTAAAACCGCACCCAAACCTCGCCTGTACGCAATATCGTTAATCAATGCCTTAATCGCTTCAAAATCGCCCCAACCAATCTTCTCGGGAATTAGCCCCTTCTCCGAAGCTTCCATGGCAAACCCAATTACGCTCCCAAGAGAAATACCATCAAAGCTGAATTCGTCTGCCAACCGGTTTAAGGTAGCTACTTGCGCAAGGTTTCCCAAACCAATGTTGGAGCCAAGCATAACCACGTTCTCATAATCCAGCTCTGAATCTTTTCCTTCACTGTCCTTAACCACGTTTCCGCAGGTCATGTTGCACTGTGGGCAGCCGCGGTTGGAAACCTTCATCTTCTCCATCGTAAAGCCGCTTATGCCTTCTGCCTTGTCGAAAACGCCTTGCCTGTAATTGTGCGTTGGAAGACAGCTGTTTTCTTGGCACCAGTCAACCGTGGACATAGTGCCTTGCCTTTTCCAGAAACTATAGAGTGGTTTAGTTAAAAGTTCCTTGTAGCCGTCAACAGCTAATTTTTTCATTTCATCGGGAAAAGCGAGGGGGATTGGTTGGGTACCTTCGACTACAATGGCTTTGAGATTTTTTGAGCCCATGACAGCGCCCATCCCAGGTCGTCCACCCGCACGTCCATTCTGAGAAACCACTGTTGCGAACTTTACAAGGTTCTCTCCTGCAGGTCCGATGGACATTATGCCTGCTAACTTGGAATATTTTTTTCTGAGTTGGTCCTCGACTTCAAAGGAGCTTTTACCCCACAGATCCCCCGCATCCAAAAACTCCCACGTTCGATTTTTGATGTGAAGTATGACTGGTTGGGATGCTTTGCCTTCGATGACGAGTGCGTCGTAGCCTGCTTTGCGTATGTTCACAGCTGCCCAGCTGCCAGAGTTGCCGTCGCCGTAACCGCCGGTCAAAGGGCTTTTTGAGGCAATGACTAGTTTGCCGCTGTTGGGTAGTCCGATTCCCGTTAGTGGTCCTGTGGCGAAGATTAGTTTGTTTTCGGGTGAGAGAGGGTCAGTTCCATGTTTTAGGGTGTCCCAGAGAATTTTGATTGCGAAGCCTCTGCCGCCTAAAAAATTCAAAGCTAAATCTTCACTGTAAGGTTCAGCAACAGCCGTGCTTTTGGTTAACTCGACTTTTAAGAAAAAACCTGTCCATCCCTGCATATTTGTTCACCAAAACCGATTTGTACTAGGGGAATCGGGAATAAAAATCTGCTGAGAGCACACAAGTTAGCTAAAAAATGCCAATATAAACTAATTCAATTAGGTTTCTACAATGAATTCCAAATGGTTTCAAATAACCCATCGAATGAACAAAACAGGGCAGAAAATGGTCCTACTGCAAAAAATTATTAGTTAAACTTTAGCTTGAATCCGAAACGCTTATATTTTTTGGAAGATGAACTGATTGGCAGGTTCGAAGCAATGCTCAACGCAAAAAACAAAATCAACATCACTGCGTCACTGTTTCCTAGCTTCGACTACTATTTTTATTATTACCATTTTCCATAAGCCCAGAACTAACAAATTTTTTGAGAATAGTTCTGGGCGAAAAACGGGGGTACCTAAATGCAAACTAGCAAAACTATAGTTGTTAAATTCGGTGGCTCTAGCCTCGCTGACCATGAGAGACTCCTCAAAGCGGTAGTTGCTGTTGTTAATGAAGCTAAAAAAGGCACTAAAATCGCCGTCGTAGTCTCCGCTATGGGCAAAACAACCGATGTCCTCATGACCACCGCCAAAAACACTTCGAACGGAAAACTCCAGAAACACGAATTAGACGACATCCTCTCCATGGGTGAACGCACCAGCGTACGCATATTCGCCGCAGCCTTGAGAAACAATGGTGTCGACGCATGCTACTTCGACCCCATGGATAACAAATGGCCAATAATCACCGACGACTCCTTCCAAAACGCCAACCCAATCCTCAAAGAATGCGACAAAAACATCAAAGAATGCATCCTACCACTCGTCGAAAAAGGCACAATACCCGTAATAGCGGGTTTCGTGGGCAAAACCAAAGATGGAAAAATCACCACTTTGGGCAGAGGCGGAAGCGACACCACCGCATTCATAATCGCACAGGGAATCAACGCAAACCAAGTAGTATTGGTAACAGATGCCGACGGCATTATGTCCGGCGACCCCAAAATCATTGCGTCCCCCAAACTGCTCCCAGAAACCGACGTAACCACACTTGTTGGGTTAGCAGATTCAGGCGCTAAATTCATTCATAGCAAAGCCCTCAAGTACAAACCCAAAGACATAGACGTTAAAGTAATCAGCAATGCACATAGCGATTTGAGCAGGGCAGGCACCCTAATTAAAGGCAGTTTAGCCTCAGAGCTTGATGTTGAAATCGCTCATCCTACCCCCGTCTCAGAGATAACTGTGATTGGAAACGGCATATCAGCCAACCCACAAGTCGTTACAGAAATGGTTGAGAAAGTCAAAGAAAACTCTATGCTTCTCGGCATGTCCATGAACACTAATTCAATCATCCTCTACGTTCCCCAGGAAAAAAACATCGATACACTTTTCAACCAAATCCACAAAATAACCATAAGCAACAAAGAAACCATAGCTATGGCTGTGAAAAAAGATCTTGTCTTTCTCAAGACCAGCGGAGTCGGATTGGAAGAAACCCACGGCATCATCGGCAAAATCAGCGAAGACCTGCGAGTTAACGGCATAAACATCTCAGGTATCCTCACTATCACCTCAAGTATTTTGTTGTTTGTAGATTGGAATGATAAAGAAAAGGCATTAAAGTTAATTAAAAACTCGCTTAAAACACACTAGGTGGAAAAAGATGAATTCAGGAAAAACCCGTAGACTAAGAAGAATCATGCAAAAAGACAACCACACAGTAATCGTGCCTATGGATCACGGCGTCACCGTCGGACCCATCCAAGGCATAACCAACATGCAGCAAATCATTGATCAACTAGTAAAGGGCAAAGTCGACGCTATCCTTGTCCACAAGGGCATAGCCAAACAAGTTGACGTTGAAAACGCTGGCTTAATTGTAATGCTCTCTGGCATGTCGAATCTTAGCCCCAACTTAAACGGAAAAGTCCAAGTCTGCAGCGTTCAAGGCGCCATACGAGTCGGCGCAGATGCCGTTAGTGTCCATGTTAACGTCGGTTCGCAGGATGAAGACAAAATGCTACACAACCTCGGCAAAGTTGCCGACGAATGTGACGTTTTCGGGATGCCGCTTTTAGCTATGATGTATCCGCGGGGACCAAAAATACCGAATGAACACGACGTAAACGTTGTTGCTCATGCTGCCCGAATCGGCGCTGAACTTGGCGCAGACATCATTAAAACAAACTACACAGGCAGCATAGATAGTTTCAAAACAGTTACCGAAAGCTGTCCAGTGCCAGTCGTCATCGCTGGAGGACCAAAGTGCAAAACCTTAGAGGAAATCCTGCAAACCACCGCTGACGCCATGAAAGCAGGGGCTGCAGGTCTTTCAATCGGGCGAAATATATTCCAATGCGACAAACCAACACTATTGTCAAAGTCACTTTCAGCGATCGTTCATGAAAACGCGTCTGTGGAGCAGGCGCTTAAGTTTCTTGGTGAAAAGCGTTGAAGGAACTTTGGGTAGAAACCGAAAACAAAGAAGCCCTATCCACACTTGTTAACCAATACGCTGATGCAATCGTTGAAGGGGACAAAACCACTTTTCTGGCAAACAAACAAAGCCTAAAAGTTGTCTCTCCATCGGTAGATTCTCAAAAGTTGGATGTGACGAAGAAGGTTGCAAGAATCTGTCTAAGTGACAAGTCAACTGAGAACTTAACCGTTAAAGTAGCGGAGGCTGGTGCAAGTTACTTGCTTATCAGTTGTGCGAATTGGCGTGTTATTCCTCTTGAAAACTTGATTGCCCGTGTTAAAGGGAAGAGCAAGATTATAGCTGAAGTCATCAACGCTGAAGAAGCGAAAGTGGCGCTTGAAACGCTCGAGTTAGGAACCGATGGCGTGTTGCTCAAGACTTCAAATCCAGAGGAGCTCCTAAAAACCATCGCCATAGTGAAGCCAGAAGCCCTACAGCTGGAAATGGCAATCGCCAAAATCGTCTCCACAAAACCCATCGGCACCGGCGCTCGGGTCTGTGTAGACACATGCGAGTTGATGAAGCAGGGCGAAGGTATGCTAGTTGGAAGCCAAAGCGCAGGTTTATTCCTGATCGAAGCAG
This sequence comes from Candidatus Bathyarchaeota archaeon, assembly GCA_963782525.1. Taxonomy (GTDB): domain Archaea; phylum Thermoproteota; class Bathyarchaeia; order Bathyarchaeales; family Bathycorpusculaceae; genus Bathycorpusculum. Next base: position 243,889 of record CAWAKC010000001.1, on the reverse strand, counting down.
AAGTTAACGAGAACCCTTACGTTGCCTCACGTCCCTTCAGAGTCAATGCCGGGACATTATCGATGTATACTTTGGGCAATTTACAAACTACAAGGTACCTCCAAGAATTCAAAGCAGGCGACGAAGTCATAATCGTCAACCGCGAAGGCAAAACCCGAACGACCAACGTGGGACGCATAAAAATTGAAATCCGACCTCTCATTCTAGTAGAGGCACAGGTCGAAGGCAAATTAATAAAAACCATACTCCAAAACGCCGAAACCATACGCTTAGTCACACCAACAGCCTCAAAACCAGTCACCGAACTCAAACCCAACGACGAAGTCATCGTACATTTAGCTGCGAAGGGAGGACGACACTTCGGCATATCTGTGCCAGAAGAAACGGTGATTGAAAAGTGACCGCGAGAATCTGCGTTTCGATTCTCCCAAAAAACAACATAGAAGCATTAAATCTAATTGAGAAGGCAGAGAAAGCCAAAGCAGACTTTATTGAGGTCCGACTGGATTGGCTTGAAATTTCCAGAAAATTATCAGACATAACGGCGAGTACAAAAATCCCTTTAATAGCCGCTAACAAACTTCAAAGCGAAAAGGGATACTTCTCGGGCACAGAGATTGAATGGCAACAAACACTACTTTTTGCTGCCAAGAGCGGTTTTGAATATGTTGACGTTAACTTATCAAGCCCAAAACATATAGAAACAATCAGCCAACTTAAGCAGTTGGGGGCTAAACCAATCGTTTCATATCACAAATTCGACGGTGCACTCAGCGTTACAGCTATGGAGGATGTTCTTGATAAGGAGCTTGCCAGTAGAGCGAGCATTTGCAAGATTGTGACAACCGCCAACCATGTAGAAGACAACCTTCCGGTTCTAGGTTTTGTTTCTTTTGCATCCAGCAAAGGTAAACTGGTTTGTTTCTGCATGGGTGAACATGGTAAGGTTTCAAGGCTTCTCTCGCCAATGTTTGGGGCATTCTTTACTTTCGCTTCTCTGGAAAATGGAAGTGAAACCGCCGCTGGCCAGATGAGCATAGGTGAAATGAGGACTGCTTACGGTCTTTTAGGGGTAAAGTAGCATGGTTATAACGGGGAAAACACGTGTTTGCGGAGTCATCGGCGACCCGATAGAACACACCTTAAGCCCAATAATGCATAATGCAGCTTTTCAAGCCCTCAAACTCGACTACACATTTTTAGCATTCAAGGTGAAGCCTGTAGGACTGGAAAACGCGGTGAACGGCATGCGCGCCCTGAACATAAGAGGGCTAAACGTTACCATGCCACATAAAAGTTCAATCCTGAAATATTTAGACCGAGTAGATTTATCCGCGCAAATAATTAACTCAGTTAATACCATCTTAAATCGGGACGGCAAGCTTTTTGGCTTTAACACCGATGGAGTCGGCGCACTAAAAGCCTTAAGGGAAAACGATGTGGAACCCAAAGGTAGGAAAATTCTGTTGCTTGGCGCAGGAGGAGCGGCAAGAGCCATAGCTTACACGATGGCCCGAGAATCCGACGAGCTGGCAGTTTTGAACCGAACCCTAAAACCAGCCCAAGAATTAGCTAAACTGCTGGAAAAGACCGCTAACAAGAAAATAGTTTCAGGCGCCCTCTCGCCAAAGGAAATACAGCACAACCTCCAAGACTCAGACATCCTAATCAACGCAACATCCGTTGGGATGAAACCCAAACCCGACGAAAGCCTAATTCCGCCTAAGCTGATAGGACCCAATTTGGCAGTAATAGACATCGTTTACAATCCAATCGAAACCCAACTAGCAAAAGACGCCAAAGCCGCAGGCGCCAAAGTCGTCAGCGGAGTTGAGATGTTGATTTATCAAGGTGCGGCATCATTTGAAATCTGGACGGGGAAGTCTGCTCCCGTTGAAGTTATGAGGCAGGCAGCGCTTAATCATTTGCAGAAGGTGTAATTGTGACTGGGAAAGCTGTGGCTGTTGTTCATGGGGCTGCAACGATCGTGAACGCGATTGCCCTGGGAAAAGGCGCCGCGTTTGGGGTTGATTTGTGGACTAAAGCTGAAGTCAAATTAACTGATGAACCAGGCGTTATCAGAACTGAGATAGCTTCTGACCCCACTGAAAGCACGCTCCTCATAGAAAAAACCGTAACCCGAGTTCTGCAACTGTTCAATTTAGAGAAAAGTTTTGGCGTGAAAGTAAAAACCACTTCAAACATTCCCATCGCAAGGGGGCTCAAAAGTAGTAGCGCAGCCGCAAATGCAACTGCACTAGCCACCACAACGGCACTGGGCAAAAAGCTCAGCGACTTAGAAATCATCAACATAGGTGTTGAAGCGGCTTTTGATGCCAAAGTTACGGTTACAGGTGCGTTTGATGATGCTTGTGCTTCCTATTTTGGCGGCATAGTCATCACCGATAACCTAAAACGGGAACTAATCAAGCAAATGCCGCTGAATGAGGATTTGAAGGTTCTCTTCCATGTGCCACCCCAAAAAGCCTACACCATCGACTCCCATATAAACCGGCTCAAATCCGTTAAACCCCTCGTGGAAATCGCTTTCGAAAAGGCTTTGGAAGGGAAAGTTTGGGAAGCCCTGACCATCAACGGCTTAATCTACTCTTCAGCCTCCAACTTCAACACCGCAATAGCTATCGACGCATTGGCTGCTGGAGCGGTGGCGTCTGGGCTCTGCGGCAAAGGACCCGGCGTAACCGCGGTGGTTCCCAAGGATAAAGTCGATTCTGTAAAGGCTGCACTGCAAAAGTATGAAGGCGAAATCTTGCAGACACAAATAAATTGCAAAAAAGCCCAAGGTGCAATAGTATGGTAGACGTAATTGTTAAGAAAACTGGACAGTTAAGTGGTCAAGTTTGTGCTCCACCGTCTAAGTCTTATACTCAGAGGATGATTATTGCCGCTGCTCTTTCGGCTGGTTCCTCCAAAATATCTAATCCCCTATTATCGGAGGATACAGAAGCCACCCTGCGTGCTGTCAAAGCTTTGGGTGCAAAAGTCACGACTGCTGACGGTTGCTGGACAATCCAAGGAGCATTGAAGCTTAAAGGTGCAAAAGAGCCAATTGACTGCGGAGAATCGGGTGCCACATTGCGTTTCATGATACCCATGGCTGCTCTGGCAAAGGGTCCTTCAACATTGGTGTTTAGAGGTTCAATCGAGAAGCGACCCGTAGAACCATTATTGGCAAGCCTCAGTGAACTCGGTGCCAAAGTACATGTTGGAAAATTCGGTGACAAAGACGCCGTTTTCGTGGAGGGCGGCGGCATCGTTGGAGGCGAAACATCCATTCCCGGCGATGTAAGTTCACAATTCATTTCAGGGTTGATGTTTGCTTGCCCAAATGCTCAAGTGGATACTGAAATAACGTTAACTTCGCCGTTGGAGTCTGAGGATTACGTCAAAATGACTGAGGCAGTTCTTGCTGACCATGGAATTAAGGTTCCTGCACATGAAAATCACATTCATATTCCAGTAGGCCAAAGCTACAATCCAGCGGACGGAAGGGTTCCGGGCGATTTCTCTTCAGCTGCTTTTCTTCTTGTTGCGGCGGCAATAACCACCTCGAAAGTTCAAATAAACAACCTTGAATACAGCAGCGTTCAAGGCGACAAATCCATAATGGGCTTCCTCAAGCATATGGGCGTCAACGGGAAAGTTTGCGCAGACAGCATTGAAATCGAAGGCTTAGGCAGGTTACTCAAACCCTTAGAAGTGGATGCTAAGAATATTCCTGATCTTGTTCCCGCAATCGCAGCCCTTGCATGTTACGCAGAGGGTACATCGCACATTTTTGGAGCAAATAGGCTCAGGCTCAAGGAGTCTGATAGACTTCAATCGCTCTATGTCGAACTGGGAAAAATGGGTGCCGACATCAGCGCTACCGAAGATGGGTTAATCGTTGAAGGCGGACGGCGTCTGCACGGAGCCATGATTGACCCGCATAATGATCATCGAATCGCCATGGCATGCGCTGTCGCTGCACTTGGCGCTGAAGGAGAAACCACTATTCAGAACGCTGAGTGCGTCAGAAAGTCTTATCCGCAGTTCTTCACTCATCTAAAACAATTAGGAGCTAACTTAGTTGGCGGGAAATTCGATAGGTAAAGAATTCGTAGTTACCACGTTTGGTGAGAGTCACGGCAAAGTCGTTGGCGTAGTCGTAGACGGTTGCCCAGCTGGATTGCCGCTCTCAGAAGCAGATTTTCAGGAAGAGCTTGACCGTAGGATTCCAGCGGAGCCCAAAATTGTTTCTGCCCGTATCGAGAAGGACATTGTTAAGATTCTCAGCGGATTATTTAATGGGTTCACGACTGGTGCTCCAATCGCTTTGACAGTTGAGAACAAAGAAACTAACTCAAGTGATTATGAAGACATTAAAGACTTGCCACGCCCCGGCCACTCCGACTACCCCGCCCGCATCCGATACGGCGGCTTCAACGATTACCGAGGCGGCGGACGCTTCTCAGGCAGAGTTACCGTCGCCCTAATCATGGCTGGAACCATAGCAAAAAAACTTCTCGGAAGATACGACATCGATGTTTTAGCTTATACCCAATCGATAGGGAAAATTAGAACCGACAAAAAATTCAGTGCAGCAGAAATCCGCAAAAACAAAAATGCGGCTGCAACAAGGTGCCCCGACTTGGCATGCGCAGAAAAAATGGAGGAAGCCATCGTGAATGCTCGAAAAGAAGGCGAAAGTTTGGGCGGAGTCATAGAATGCATTGCACTAAACATGCCAGCAGGAATTGGCGAGCCATTGTTTGATTCATTGGATGCTGATTTAGCGAAAGCATTGTTTAGTGTTCCCGCTGTAAAGGGTGTTGAGTTTGGCGCTGGGTTTAGGGCTACTGAGTTGACTGGTTCACAGAACAACGACGCTTTTCTGCTCAAGAACGGGAAGATCATAACTTCCACGGAGAACGCAGGAGGCATCTTGGGCGGTTTATCCAGCGGTATGCCAATTATGATTCGTGTGGCGATTAAGCCTACGCCGTCTATTGCTAAAGAACAGAAAACCGTTAACCTCTCCTCAATGGAAGAAGCCTCAATAAGCGTTAAGGGCAGACACGACCCCTGTGTCGTACCCAAGGCGGTGCCCGCCATCGAAACAGCCGCTGCAATAACTTTAGCTGACCACCTGATCCGTTCAGGTTACATCCCCAAGGTCCTCAAGGAGCATTAACATGACTGAAATCCCAAAGCTCAGAAAAAACGTGGATGAAATCGACGACCAAATCTTAACCGCTCTCTGCGAGCGTGTTAAAACTTGTAAGGCAATTGGCGCTGCGAAGAAAAAGCAGGGAAAACCAGTCCGCGACCTCTCCAGAGAGAACGAAGTTTTCAAGCGGATACGGGCAAAAGGGGCTGAATTGGGTCTTGCCGCTGGGCACGTTGAAGCGGTTTACCGCGAAATAGTTAATATGTGCAGTGCTGTTCAAGAATAAAGCGCTCTAACGGAGAGTCCAAACCTGTATGCTCTACGAGATAAACGAGAAAGCCCTCAAATTGGAAAGTGAAGGAAAAAAGATAATTCGATTAAACCTTGGCGACCCAGACATGGCTACGCCGCCCGAAATCGTAGAAGCTGCATACGCTTCTATGAAGTCCGGAAAAACCAAGTATTCCTCTTCCTATGGCGAGCTTAAATTGCGTCAGAAAATCGCTGAGGGCCACGGCGTTAAAGCAGAAAACGTGGTTATTACTCCGGGTTCAAAATGGGGCATATTCGCCACGATGTTTTTGATGCTTAAAAACGGCGGCAACGTCATAATTCCCACGCCGTACTGGACAGCTTACGATTTAATCGCGAAAAGCTTCGGAGCCAAAACCCAGCTGCTGCGAACCGAAATGGAAGACGGCTGGAAAATTGACCTCGCCAAGCTCGATGCATTAATTGACAATGAAACCAAAATGATTATCCTCAATAACCCAAACAACCCCACCAGCAAAGTCATGGATACTAAAACCCTCGACGGCATAGTCAAGTTAGCCAACAAAAAAGGAGTAACCATACTCTCCGACGAGGTTTATGGCGCAATCAGCTTTGTGAAAACTAAAAGTATCCTCGACTACGACGGCGAATGCAAACACATCCTCTCAAATGGCTTTTCTAAAACCTTCACTATGACCGGCTGGCGCATAGGCTACTTAATCGCAAACAAAATGTTAATCGACCAAATAACTAAACTCAACCAAATCACCATCAATAACGTACCGGTCTTTATCCAAGACGCAGCTCTCAAAGGGTTAGAACTGCATAAGCAAATTGCATCCAAAATTAAAGCCAAATACAAAAAACGGGCAGACCTTGCAAGTGTTAAGCTCTCGGCGGCAGGCTTCAAATTTACCAAACCCGACGCTCCCTTCTACGTGTTCCCGAAACTCGACGGTTTAGACAGCGAAAAATATACTCTAAACCTGCTCGACAAAGGCGTAGCTGTGGCTCCAGGCACCGCATTTGGCGATTACCGCGAGCACTTTCGCATCTCCCTAACTGCGCCAGACAACGAAATCGAGGTTGGACTTGATAAAATCTGTGAGGCAGCAAAGCAATGAAAATCGCCGTAATCGGGGCTGGCAAGATGGGCGTTTGGTTCGCCGATTTCTTTCAGTCTAAAGGTTACGACGTTATTTTAGCGGATAGAAAAAAAGCGAAACTTGAAAAACAAAAAGCCCTCCTCGTTGATTTAACTACAAACTTCGAGGAAGCAGTGGCGGATGCTGACCAGGTTCTCCTCTGCGTATCCATAAATGCCATCGAAGAGGTCGTTAAAACGATCAGCCCTGTCTTGCATGAAGGGCAAGTGGTTATGGATATTTGCTCAATCAAAGAATCCCCCGTAAAAATCATGCACCAATACATAAAAGAAGCAACTGTTTTGGGTACGCATCCCGTTTTCGGTCCAGGAAGCAACGGGGTCAAACACAAAGCTTACGTTTTAACTCCAACAAACTCCAAAGAGAACGAGTTAGCTGAGCATTATAAGCTGTGGCTTGAGCGAGAAGACGCACACGTTTTCATAATGACCCCCAAAAAACACGACGAATTAATGTCAGTCGTGCTTGGGCTGCCGCATTTTCTGGGCTTAGTCGCCTGTGAAACCTTGCTCGAACAGAAGAATTTGTCTGAAACCAAAAAAGTTGCTGGCACCACCTACCGAATGCTCTTCACCTTGGCAGAAGCTACGGCGCTGGAGACTCCCGATCTCTATGCGAGTGTTCAAACAAGCCTACCTGAACTCGAAAAAATCGAAGATACTTTCATGGCTAAAGCCCAAGAACTGCTTACACTAATTAAAAACAAAGACACCAAAGCAATTGTCGAACGTATGGAGCAGCTAAAGAAAAAGCTCAAAGAAACCGACAGCGACTTCGCCGAGTCCTATGACGTTATGTACAAAATGCTGGAATCAACAGAAAAATAGGCTTGTCGATGACTAAAACTCTGCTTGTCAACTGTTCGTTTACTGGCAAAGTTAGCACGGATTTATTTACTGTAATAAGCCGATTTGGCGAGTGCACAGTTGCTAATTTTAGGGATATGTCGCGGGACTATCAAATAGTAAATGACATAGATGCTGTTGTCCTCAGTGGGTCTGCCGCCAGAATCGTTCTATCCTCGGATAGAACCAAATTCGAAGGTGTTGAGGTGATTATAAGAAATTTCGGCGTGCCTTTGTTGGGTATTTGTTTCGGTCATCAACTGCTGTGCTGGGCTTTTGGCGCCGAAGTGGGTTCCCTTCCTAAGCAGGTTGCCAGCAGGTTTGAGGAAGTCAGGATTATCCAGTCAGACCAAATTTTCTCTGGGTTCAAAGAAGGACACACTTCGCCCTTAGCTGAAAACCACTACGACTATGTCCTAAAAGGCGGTCTTGACGCCGCAGGGTTCACGTTGATGGCTGATTCAGTTTCCTGCGAAGTAGAGGCCGTCAAACATAAAACCAAACCCTTCTTTGGCGTCCAATTTCATCCCGAACGCATCGTGATCCAGGGCGAAACTCATCCTGAGGGTCACTGCATAATCGAAAATTTCTACAAAAACACCGTGAGACGGTAAATACCCCCGTTTGAGCGCAAAATCTAATTACTCCAAACACCACGATAAGCAGACGTGACGTTCATGGAAAACTGTGCAAGATGCGGCAAAGAACTCGCTTGGAACGAACAAAAAATGGTGTTCTGGAACAAACAACTCAAGAAAGGCTACATAAAATGGTTCGTTATTGGGTCGATGCAGTTTGGTAAACGCAAAGAATTCCCCCAGTACAAGGGAAAAAAGCTTTGCCAGCTCTGTGCACATGAAGTGTTCAACGGTCCCATTGTTGCAGAGGCAAAAGAAGCATTACCGAGTCGTCAAGAGCAGGAGAAGTCCCAATCAGTCAACATTTCTGGGGCTATCGTCAACTTTGCTTCGCTAAGAGTTTTCCTCAAAGAAAACGGTGTCGTAATGTCCGCGTATAACTGCCCCAAATGTGGCAACATGGTTGACCTCCCGGAGAACGGCAAAATCCTAATCTGCAAACACTGCGGCAACCCGATCAAACCAACTGAAATAGCTGAAAAAATCAAGCCACTGATATAGAAATCAATTGTAAAGCAATAATCAATAGAAAAAATGGTTAGACAGAAATACTCAAGTAATTACAATCGATAAAACTATTTAGGGATTTTTTATGGAATGGAAGAAAGCCCCACAAGAACTTGATTTTATAATGGATAAAATGAAGGATAAAAACTGCGATTACAGGAAAATGTTCGGGTACCCCGCCTACTTCTTTAACGGCAACATGTTTGTGGGAGTGCACGGTGACAAACTTTTCTTACGCCTTTCTGAAGCTGATATGGCGGAGATAAAGAAGGATTGCCCAAGCGTCGCCGCTTTTGAACCCATGCCCGGCAGAGCCATGAAGGGCTACGTTGTCTTGCCAAAATCCCTCTACTCAGACAACAAGGCTTTCACCGAATGGCTAGACAAATCAATGAAGTATGCTGCCGAGTTGCCGCCAAAGAAAGCAAAAAAATAATTCAAGCGGGAAAATAAGAAGAGAATTAGATTGCTCTGGGGTATGATCCCAGAATTTTCACGAAAGTCGCATACTTTTCTAGGGCTTGCAGTGCTTCTGCACAACGTTTCTCGGTTCGATGGCCCTCAAAGTCCAAGTAAAAGTTGTATTGCCAAGCAGTTGTTTTTGTGGGTCTGGATTCGATTCTTGTTAGGTTGATGTTTCTTGATGCAAACTCTCCAAGAGCATGGTATAAGGTGCCGGGAGCATGTTTAGCTGAAAATATTATTGAGGTTTTGTCGTCTCCAGTTGGTGCGGCATCTTCATGGGATAGGACAAGAAATCGCGTGTAGTTTGATGGGTTATCAGCGATGTCTCGGGCAAGAATCTTCATGTCGTAGAGGTCTGCGGCTTTTTCGCTTGCAATGGCCGCAGCGTTAAAAAGTCCTTTTTCTTTGATGGCTTTGACTGCTCCGGCGGTGTCGTAGGCGGGGATAATTTCCCATCTGTGTTTTTCAAGGTAACTGCGGCATTGTGCTAGTGCTTGGGGGTGCGAGTAGACTGTTTCGATGTTTTCGAATTTGGTTTGGGGGTTAGCGATCAGGACATGGGCAAGTTTTACTGCGACTTCTCCGCAAACTTTGAGGTCGTAAGCGAGGAATAAGTCGTAGTTTTGGTTGACGCTGCCTTCAATAGAGTTCTCAATCGGAACCACACCATTAGGAACTGCGCCTGTTTTAACGGATTCAAAAACGTCTCGGAAATCTTTGCAGGGAACTGGCTCTACTTTGCTGCCGAAAAACTTGAAGACAGCCATTTCACTGTAGGCTCCAGTTTCACCCTGGTAGGATACTTTCACTTTTTGTTTCCCTGCTTTTGATGGTTCTTTAGCAAGAGTTTGTTTATGCCATTTATCATTGCTTCAACAGATGCCATAACGATGTCTTCTCGGGCTGCTCGGGCGCTGACGATGTTGCCTTTTTCATCCTCGACTTTTATAACGACTTCAGCCACCGCGTTTGAACCGCCTGTGATAGCTTCGAGTCGGTATTCGCTTAGGCGGATGTTTTCTATGCTGCTGGTCAACTTCTGAATTGCCTTCAAAACAGCGTCTACTGGTCCCACGCCTGTTTCGGCGGCAACGTATTCTTTGCCATTTAAAATTAAGCGTACAGAAGCGGTTGGAATGACTTTGATGCCTGTGACGACTGCCATGTCGCATAAGTCAATGATTTTTTCTTCACCGAGCACCTCACCCATCACAGCAGAAGTCAACGCAATCAAGTCGGCATCAGTGACCATCTTGCCTTTGTCGCCTAAATCTTTGACGCGTTGAACGATTTCTTTGAGTTGCTCTTCGGTTGGGTGGATGCCGATTTCTTCAAGTTCCGCTTTTATTCCTCGGGTTCCAGCTAATTTGCCTGCGACAAGTTTTCTTGTTCTGCCGACTAATTCGGGGTTTATTGGTTCGAAAGTTAACGGTTTCTCTGTTACACCGCGTGTGTGGATGCCTGATTCGTGGGCAAAGGCGTTTTCGCCAACGATTGCCTTGTTAGCTTGCACCGTAATGCCAGTTAAGGACGCAACCATTCGCGATGTGCTGTAGAGTAAACGGGTGTTGACGTTTGTTTTGTACTTGTAAATAATGTGCAGCGCCATCACGACTTCTTCTAGCGACGCGTTGCCTGCCCGTTCACCTAAGCCGTTGACGGCGACATGCACTTGGGCTGCGCCAGCTTCGACCGCTGCTAGACTGTTTGCGACAGCTAAACCAAAGTCGTCATGACAATGGGTGCTTATAGGCACGGTGACTACGGTTTTTAATTCTTCAATGAGTTTTATTGTGGTTTTTGGAATCATGATGCCGACGGTGTCAGGTACATTTAGGCTATCCATGCCTGCATCCTGTGCGGCTTTACAAACCTGTTTTAAGAAGGGCATCTCGGAACGTGTGGCATCCATCGGCGAAAACTCACATTTTACACCATGCTTCTTCACGTAAGAAACCGAATCAACTGTGGAAGCCAATACCTGTTCGGGAGTCAAATTAACTGCATACTTCATCTGGACTGGTGAGGTTGGTATGAAAACGTGAACTAAATCAACGTCACAAGCTATTGCTGCGTCAATGTCTCCTCTCGTTGCCCGAGATAAACTACAGATTTCTGAGGTCAAACCCAAGTTGGCAATATCTTTGACGACTTTTTTTTCGCCATCAGAAGAACTCGGAAAACCCGCCTCAATAACGTCTACGCCTAGTTTGCTGAGTTGGACTGCTATCTCAATCTTATCGTCTGCAGTTAAAGAAACTCCGGGGGTTTGTTCCCCGTCTCTTAAGGTTGTGTCAAAAATTCGGATGCTTTTTGAGGTTTTGTTGGTCATGCTTTCAGCCACTTTTCACAGTTAGGGCTGCAGCGATAGCTTCTGCCATGCCCACGGTTGTGGTGGTGCCGCCGCAGTCTGGAACAGATTGACGGTTACGCAAAGCGTAAACTACACCGTTCTCTATGGCTGCGCCTGCTTGTAAGCATTTCTTGTCACCGTATTTTTCTCCCAGCCACTCCAGCATCATTTTCGCTGAAAGTATCATGGAGATTGGGTTGGCGGTATGTTTTCCTGCTCTGTTTGGTGCGGAGCCATGGATGGGTTCGAATAATCCAAAGTTTTCGCCGACGTTTGCGCCTGGAGCCATGCCTAAGCCTCCGATTTGCTGTGCGGCTTCATCGCTGAGGATGTCGCCGAACATGTTGCAAGTGCAGAAGACATCGAATATTTCTGGTTCTTTAATTAGTCGCATGGATGCGGCGTCAACGTAGAGTTCGTTAAACGCGATGTCGGGATAGCCTTTGCTGACTTCGCGGCAGACGTCACGAAATAAACCGTCGGTTACACGCATAACGTTGGCTTTGTGAATGGCTGTGACTTTCTTTTTGCCGTTGCGTAGGCGTGCCATTTGGAAGGCTTTGTGAGCGATGCGTTCGCAGTTTCCTCGTGTGATAACGCGTAGGCACAAGGTGGTGTCTGCGCCGATTGTGAATTCTAAGCCTTTGTAGACGTCTTCAGTGTTTTCGCGGACAAAGAGCATGTCGATGTCTGGTCTGGCGACTGGAACGTTGGGGTATGCCTTTAATGGGCGTAGGTTAGCGTAAAGGTCAAACATGACGCGCAATTTAACGATGACGTCTGCTGCTGATTCGCCTACGGGTCCTTTTAGGCAAGCGTGGGAGTTCTTAACTTTCTCAATGGTATCTGCTGGCAATGCGGCGCCTACTCTTTCAAGGGCAACGTCGCCTGCTTCAGCTTCAATGATCTGCAGTTTAACGCCGAATTTTTTCTGAACTGCATCTAAGACTTTTAGGGTGGCTTCGGTTAATTCTGGCCCGATGCCATCGCCGGGAATTAAGGATATTTTGTATTCTGTCATTTTTTCATCTTTCCTTTTAAGTTCTCGATTAATCCGTCATCAGCTAAGATTTCTAGGATGAATGGTGGCAGTTTTTCGACTTGGAATTTTTTGCCGTTTGAAGCGTTTTCGATTTTGCCCGTCTCAAAGTCAACGACTAATTCGTCGCCTGTTTCCACCGCGCTTGATATGCCTTTGCATTCGATTACGGGTAAACCAATGTTTATTGCGTTGCGGAAGAAGATGCGGGCGAACGATTCGGCGATGACGCATTTGACGCCTGAATACTTTAACGCTAAGGGCGCCTGCTCTCTGCTTGAGCCGCAGCCGAAGTTTTTGCCGCCAACTAATATGACGCCTTTTTTGGCTTTGTTGACGAATTCGGTGTCTAAGCTTTCCAATGCGTGTTTTGCTAATTCGCATGGGTCAACTAAGATTAGGTATTTGCCTGGTAGGATGACGTCTGTGTCTATGTTGTTGCCGAATTTTATGGCTGGCGCTTTGATTTTGCTGTTCATGGTTTTGTCTCCAGCTTTGTGGGGTCTGTTAATTTGCCTGTGATTGCTGATGCCGCTACGGTTGCGGGTGATGCTAAGTAGACGTTTGCTTGGGTGCTGCCCATTCTGCCGATGAAGTTGCGGTTGCTGCTGCTAACGCATGATTCGCCCGCTGCCAGTAAGCCGATGTGGCCGCCTAAGCATGGTCCACATGCGGAACCGCACACTATGGCGCCTGCGTCGGTGAAGATTTCCATTAAGCCCTCGTTTAAGGCTTGACGGTAGACTTCTTGGGAAGCAGGAATAACTAAGGCTCGTACGCCGTCTTTGACGCGTTTGCCTTTGATGACTTCTGCAGCTAAGCGTAAGTCTTCGATTCTGCCGTTTGTGCAGGAACCGATGAATGCCTGTTCGATTGGCACGTTTCCAACTTCCGCGATGGGTTTCACGTTGTCAACTGAGGATGGGCAAGCTACCTGTGGCTCCATCGTAGAAACATCAAATTTAACTGTGCGCTCGTAAACTGCGTCTTTGTCACTTTGCAAGGCTTTGAAGTCTGGTAAGTTTTTGACTCTGCTTTCTAAGAATTTGCTTGTTGTTTCGTCGGGTGCGATTATGCCGTTTTTGGCGCCCATCTCAACTGCCATGTTGCAAACGGTCATACGCCCTGCTATGCTCATTTTTTGGATAGTTGGACCTGTGAATTCCGCTGCTTTGTATATGGCGCCATCTACACCTAAATTGCCGATTACGTTTAGGATTAGGTCTTTTGGGGTAACGTACTTTTTGAAGGTGCCTTTAACGTTAACTTTGATTGTTGGGGGTACTTTGAACCAGATTTTTCCTGTAGCCATAACCGCGGCTGCTTCGGTTGAGCCGATACCTGTGGCGAATGCGCCGAATGCTCCGTAGGTGCATGTGTGGCTGTCTGCGCCAACGATTACGTTGCCTGGTGTTACATGTCCTTTTTCTGGCATAACTTGGTGGCATATTCCGCCTCTGCCTACGTCGTAGAAGGTGACGTTTTGGTCTTTGGCGAATTGCCTCATGGTTTTGTGAAGTTCTGCTGCTTTTACTGATTCTGCTGGAACCTGATGGTCCAGAATTACCACTACTTTTTTGTTATTCCAAACTTTTTGTGAGCCTATTTTTTTGAAGGCTTCAACCGCTAAGGGTCCAGTTAAGTCATGTATCATGATCATGTCGACGTTTGCGTCGACGATTTCGCCTGGATGTACGGCTTTCTTTCCTGAAGCCTTGGCTAAGATTTTTTCTGTTATGTTCATAGTCTTTCCTTTACCTTGAATTAACCTAAATATGCCTAAGATAAATGGGAATTTTAAAGAACAAGCAATTAAGTATTTCCGCTATGTCAATGCTGTTTATTCGTCGATTCTTATCGATTTTGCGCCTCTGGCTAGGGCTGTTATGCCTGTTCTGGCGAGTTCTATGACTCCGTAGGTTTTCATGAGGTTGAGGAATGCGTCGATTTTGTCGGGGGTTCCGGTGATTTCAACTGTTACGCTGTCAGTTGAGACATCAATTATTCTGCCCCGGAAGACTTCTACACAGTTGATTATGTCGCTGCGTTCTTTTGAGGTTGGCACGTTAACTTTTATCAAAGATAGTTCGCGGATTACGAAGTTGCCTTGTGAGAGCTCGTCGACTTTGAGGACGTCGATTTGTTTGGCGACTTGTTTGACAACTTGTTCGGTTGTTTTTTCGTCTCCTTTGATTGTTATGGTCATGCGTGATATGTTCTCTTGTTGTGTGGGGCCAACCGTGATGGATTCGATGTTAAAGTTTCTTCGTCGGAACAGGTTTGCGATGGTATGGAGTACACCTGGTTTGTTTTCAACTAGGATGCTGATTACTTTGGTTTTTCCTGTTTCCATTAGTAGTCACCTATCTGTTGGGGTAAACCGCAGCCTGGAGGCACAAAGGGAACCACATCGGTTTCTGAGCCAATGGGCACGTCGATTACCGTTGTTACTTTACTAGTAAGTGCTGTCTTAACAGCTTTGTGGAACTCCTCGATTGACGTTGCACGTATGCCTTGGGCTCCGTAAGCTTCTGCCAACTTAACGAAGTCTGGAGTTTTGCCTAAGTGAACAGCCATGTAGCGACGTTTGTAGAGCATACGTTGCCACTGCGCCACCATGCCAAGGATTGAGTTGTTTAGCACGATGACTGTGACTGGGATGTTCTCCGTTACTGAGCACGCTAGTTCTTGCTCGGACATTATGAAGCTGCCGTCGCCTGCGACGTCCACGACTGGTCGGTCTGGGCACGCGACTTTTGCGCCTAT
Organism: Candidatus Bathyarchaeota archaeon; assembly: GCA_963782525.1. Lineage (GTDB taxonomy): Archaea > Thermoproteota > Bathyarchaeia > Bathyarchaeales > Bathycorpusculaceae > Bathycorpusculum. The sequence continues at coordinate 228,667 of CAWAKC010000001.1, read as the reverse complement.
TGCTGCTGGGAAACCAAATCCCATGGTTCCAAGTCCGCCTGAACTGATGAATGTGCGTGGTTTTAATGCTTGGAAGTATAGCGCAGACCACATTTGGTTTTGCCCCACTTCGGTAGTGACTATGGCGTTTTCCTGCAACAGTTTCCTTAGCTCCACTAGCAACGCTTTAGGCATTAAGTCTTTAGGCAACTCTTTTAGAAGGGGACTTAGCTGTTCTTTAGCTTCTTTCACTCGTTTCGTCCATGCTTTGCCTTCGCCCTTCCGCAATTTCTGTGAGACTGCAGTGTAAAGCATCTTCATCGCGACTTTAGCGTCTGCAACGATGGGAACGTCAATTTCGATGTTCTTGTTGATTTCTGCGTCGTCGATGTCTATGTGAATCTTTTTAGCGTTTGGGGCAAAGCTGTCTAGGTTTGCGGTTGCGCGGTCAGAAAACCTTGTTCCGACAGCCAGTAATACGTCTGCTTCACCCATCAGTTTGTTAGCTGCTGGATTACCATGCATGCCGATGCTTCCGAGTGATAATGGGTTATTTTCTGGGAATGCTCCTTTTCCCATGAAGGTAGTAGCGACTGGCGCCATCAGTAAATCTGACATTTTAACCAGTTCATCGGATGCACCTGCAGTTATGACTCCGCCGCCTGCCAGAATGATCGGGCATTGAGCTTTGGCTAACAGGTCTGAAGCTTCGCTGATTCTTGCTGGATTCGGTTCGGTCGGTAGTTTGTAGCCGCGTAAATCAATTTTATTCGTAAATTCGACTTCGGCCATTCCTGATTGGACGTTCTTTGGTAGATCAATTAGGACGGGTCCAGGTCTGCCTGTTGTTGCTATGTAGAAGGCATTGTTAACCATGAGGGGAATTTCAGTAACGGTTCGTGGCTGGTAACTGTATTTGGTGATGGCGGTGGTGATGCCGATGATGTCTGCTTCTTGGAAGGCATCTCTGCCAATCATGTAGCTGGTGTTGGTGCCTGAGGCTGGAATTTGTCCAGTTAAAGCAATTATCGGCGAGGAATCCATGTAGGCGTTAGCGATTCCTGTCACTAGGTTGGTGGCTCCCGGGCCGCTGGTTGCCATGCATACGCCTGCTCTTCCGCTGGCTCTTGCGTAACCTTCAGCTTCATGTGCTGCACACTGCTCATGTCGTGCGAGGATGTGGCGGATTTTCTTGTTGCCGCATAACGCATCGTATACTGGGAGGATTGCGCCGCCTAATATGCCGAAGATAACTTCAACTTTTTGATGTTCAAGGGATTCTAAGAGTGCTTGTGCACCAGACATTTTTGCCATTTTCAATTCAGTCTCCTATGGTTTGATTTAACAACTATACTGTCGTCTAGGATTATTGTTTGCGAGAATTTTTTAGTGGTATATTTAGAGGGTAATCTGGGTGAATTAGAAAAGTTGTACCCGACGATCCCAACTATTGAGGTGACGATCCCTCATGTTCATGCCTCTTTAAACTCCACGTTCTTTAAAAAGAACTAGCTGTGCAAATAAAAAGTTTACGGTTTCCGATTAAACCTTTACAGTTGGCAACCAGACAATTACTTGAAAAAGTGATGAGCCTGTTGGGCATTCTTTAATTTTACAAATCCTTCCTAACCATTTCTACACATCAAAAATCTGTCAAATTGGTTTAAGGGGGAAAAGTAGTTAATTAAGCGAATTTAGCCATGGGCTAACATCGGTGAGGGCAAAAATAGTCGCAGGTGCCTCCTCCTTTGTTAGTCGCCAGACCCGCCCAACTTGGCTCTTAGTAGTTTGCTTCTAAACCCTCTAACGATACAATTTGATATAAGGCGATGTTGTTGCATGGATGAAACAACAACCGCTAAGTTCTATTCCTCTTTTGCTCAAAAAAATTGTATTAAATAATTAAAAAATAGAGGATAATTTTTGTTTTTTAAATTACGAAGTTGGTTTGCTAGTTCTTTTGTTGCAGCCAACTAGACAAGTAAACTTGATTGGTGTTGCCGGTTTTTTCCAGCGAAACGATGCCTCTGTCGGCTAAGCGTGCGATGATGCGGTGGGTTTGGAGTCGGCTTAGGCCTGTTTCGTTTCGGATGTATTTTTGAAGGTATTTGCCTTCGTGTTTGTTTAGGACTTCAATGATTTTGCGTTCTTCTTCAGTTAGGGTTTTTGAGACGGATTCATATGGCGTGGATCCGTTTGATACTGGTTGAGCTACTGACGTGCTTGGCATCGCTGGCATGGCGCCCGTTCGAATCTGTGGATAAACTAAGTAGTATGCTATCCCGATTATTCCAACGACTGTGACGCTAACCAATACAGCGAATAAAACGCCGAAGTAAGTCAGCGACGGATTAGCGGTAACTTGTGCGGTTCCTGTTTGTCCCATCATGCCTCCCATCCCGCCTGTACTTGAGCTTGTGCTTCCTCCTCCCCACATTTGGCTCATCCAATTGATTGAGTTTTGGGTGGAAGCGAAGACGGCGAAGCCTATGGCTGTTGAAGCTACTAAGGCTGCTATGGATGCAATCAGTATGGTTAGAAACATGTTAACTCTTTTCATTTTATATCTAAATTAGACGTATTCACGGGGGATTTAAGGCTTATCACAGTGTTATACAGGTTTTTACCATCAAAACACGAAGAAACCGTTTCACCAAACCGTTTCAAACCTGTATCAGCCAACCCTCAAACCACCCCAAGCCCATATGTATGTTGAGGTGAAAAACACAAATGACTAAAACAAAAATAATCCTCGTAACTTTGGCACTGTCGCTTGTAATCATGGCAGTTGCTGGAGTAACCTACGCACAATACGTAAACACCCAAAACCAAACCGGTACCTACAGCCAAACCCCACAAGGCTACACTGGCAATAACGTATACTTAGCACCCAACAGCGGCTACTCCAAAGTTCCACAACAAGGCGTTCATTCCTACCGAATGGGTATGGGAATGGGCATGATGGGGGGACGCTACTGGTAAACCAAGCAGCCCACCATTTCTTTGCTCCTTTCAGTTTTTATTTTATTCGGTTGGCGCTGGATTGTAGCGGGAGAGGATGCCCTTTTTGATTTTGGGTTCTCTTGGTTTCCAAGCAGCTAAACGGGCTTTGAGTTCTTTGTCGGACAGTTCCACTTTTAGGACGCGGTTTGGGATATCGATGGTTATGGTGTCGCCATTTTTTAGGACTCCAATTGGTCCACCGTCGAAGGCTTCTGGAGCAACGTGTCCGATGCTGCCTCCTCGTGTGGCACCTGAGAAGCGTCCATCAGTGATTAGTGCGACGCTTTCGCTGAGTCCCATGCCTGCGATGGTAGCGGTTGGAAACAGCATTTCAGGCATTCCAGGTCCACCTCTTGGTCCCTCGTAGCGAATGACGACCACGTCGCCTGCTTTGATTTGACCTCCTCGGATGGCTGTTAGGGCTTCTTTTTCTGAGTCGTAGATTTTTGCTGGGCCCGTGTGCTTTTGCATTTTTGGTGAGACGCCTGCAGTTTTTATGACTGAGCCTTTGGGTGCAAGGTTGCCGGTTAATATGGCGATGCCGCCTTCTTTGTGAACTGGGTTGGCAAGGCTGTGGATGACTTCTCTGTCGAGGACCACTGCGTTCTTGATGTTTTCGCCGACTGTTTTTCCTGAGACCGTTGGAACGTTTAGGTTAAGCAGAGTTTTGAGTTCGTTCATGACTGCAGGAACTCCACCAGCTGCGTCTAAGTCTTCAAGGGCGTAAGATCCGCTTGGAATCATGCTGCATAAGTGGGGCACTTTTCGTCCGATTTCGTCGAATCTTGACAGAGGAAGGGTTAAGCCTGCTTCTTTAGCGATTGCCGGCAGGTGTAGCGTGGTGTTGGTTGAGCCGCCAAGAGCCATATCGACTGCGATGGCATTTTCGAAGGCTTCCTTTGTAAGAATCTGCGAAGGTTTGAGGTCGTCTTTGATTAGTTTAAGGATTTGTTTGCCTGTAGCTCTGGCTAACCGCAGTTTGAATGCGCTGTTCGCAAGTGAGGTTCCGCAGTACGGCAAAGACATCCCCAAGGCTTCAGTTAAACACGCCATGGTATTGGCGGTGAACATGCCGCTGCAACTGCCGCATCCTGGACACGCATTTTCTTCCAACTCGCAAAGTTCTCCTTCCGTCATCTTTCCAGCAGCCACCTGTCCAAGTGCTTCTGGCATTGATGAGTAACTGATCTTTTTGCCGCGGTAGTGTCCAGCAGCCATGGGTCCACCTGTAACCATAATTGCTGGGATGTCGACTCTTGCAGCTGCCATCAGCATGCCTGGAGTGATTTTGTCACAGTTCGAAATCATAACCAATCCGTCTAAACTATGAGCTTGAAGCATAATCTCCACGGAATCAGCGATTATTTCGCGTGAAGGCAAGGAATACCGCATTCCTTCGTGCCCCATGGCGATGCCGTCGCAAACCGCAATCGTACTGAATTCAAACGGTGTGCCACCAGCAGCTAAGATGCCTTCTTTAACCGCTTCCCCAATGGTGCGGAGATGAATATGCCCGGGAACGATGTTTGTGTAACTGTTAGCTAATCCAATCAACGGCTTAGCTATATCATCGTCTTCTAAACCCAACGATTTCAGGAGCGCTCGATGAGGCGCTTTCTCAGTTCCTTTCTTAATCTGGTCACTACGCATACAATTTGCCTCTATGCAATCTTAACTCACCAATAATTTTATATTTAAGCTTGCCCCCTTGAAAATGAATGTGATTTAAATGGGGTATTGCTTTATTCAACCGCTTCCCTAAGTCTGTAAAGTTTTTAGACACCACCCTGCGTGATGGTGAACAAACACCCGGAGTATCTCTTGTTCCTGAAAACAAATTGCGTATAGCCCAGAGGCTGGATGAGCTTGGTGTAGATTTTATTGAGGCTGGGTTCGCGGCGGTTTCTGAGGGTGAAATGGAATCAGTTGCCTTAATTGCTAAGCAGGGGCTTCGGGCGCAGGTTTTTAGTGCTGCAAGAGGCACCAAAAATGACGTTGACTCTGTACTGAAAAGTGGAGCTTCAGGCGTCGCGATGATTATTCCAACTTCTGATTTGCATATAGAGGTTAAGTTGCGTAAGACTCGTGAGCAAATCCTTGCAACAACCCATGAAGTTGTCTCGTACGCTAAAGCGCATGGTTTATCGGTAGAGCTGCTAGCTGAGGATGCAACCCGCTCAGACTTCGAATACTTAACCAAAGTGTTTCTGGCAGCGGTTGATGCTGGCGTGGACAGGGTTGTTCCATGCGATACCGTAGGAATCCTAACGCCTGAACGTGCCGCAGAGTTCTTCAGCAACCTCAAAGAATCCATAAAAGTCCCAATAGCCGTCCATTGCCACAATGACTTTGGCATGGCAGTCGCCAACACCGTGGCTGCTTTAGGCTCAGGAGCGGAAGAATGCCATTCAACAATCAACGGACTCGGCGAACGCGCAGGTAACGCAGCCTTGGAAGAAATAGTGATAACTCTGCGGTCGCTCTACAAGCTGGACCTGAACATCAAAACCGAGTTGCTCTATGGCACATCCCAGCTGGTTTCACGGTTAACGGGTGTTCATGTGCAACCTAACAAAGCTGTTGTGGGAGAAAACGCCTTCACTCACGAATCTGGAATCCACACCCAAGGCGTCCTCGCTAACCCTTTAACTTATGAGCCGATTGCTCCTGAATTGGTCGGGTGCCAAAGACGCATCGCCGCCGGAAAACACTCAGGTTCCAACGCCATACGCGCCGACCTCAACAACATGGGCTTAAAACCCACAGAATCACAATTCAAACAGATTTTCCAGCGCATAAAAGAACTCGGCGACAAAGGCAAAACCGTCATGGATGCCGATGTCCTCGCCATAGCTGAAACCGTTATGGGTTTGGGCGGAGACAAACCGATTCAACTTGAAGAAATGACGTATGTTGGCGGCGACAAAGTAACCTCAACCGCTTCAGTACGCCTAAAACTTAATGGGAAAGTCGTTTGGGGTGCGGCTGTGGGCGTTGGTCCCGTGGATGCGGCCATAAATGCCGTGAAAGATGCCATCGCAGAAACTGAACCCATAACGCTGGAGCAGTACAATGTCAAAGCTATCACGGGAGGAACAGATGCTATGGTTGAAGTTCTTGTGCACATGCGCAAGGGCAACCGAACCGTCACGGCGATGGGTGTGCGCGAAGACATCGTTAAAGCCAGCATGGAAGCGGTGCTCAGCGGCATGAACGTGTTGACAACCGACTACAACAACAAAAACCACCAATAGCCAACCTCTCCTTATTTTTAGACACCAATTCTTAGTACAGGCGGTTTAGGGATAACTTTTTAACCCTGAACTTAATTTGGTTGTAGTAGTAGCTTGACTACCGCAAACGCTTTTACAGCTAAAAACGCTGATTTTTAATGCGACTTGCCTGAAGTGGTAAGTTTCTTTTAACGAAAAACACAATAAATGGTGGTTTCGTATGGTTTTGGTTGAAGGAATCCAAATGAAAACCGAGCGCATATCTAAAAGGCGCCTAACAACTGCCTGGAAAACATTGAGTGACAAGCCTTTGCCAAAAGTTAAAGCCTTCAGACTAAGCGACGACGACTTCAACCGCGTCCTTCAACATCGCCATTGCATTGAGGATGATTTTCGGGAAATTGAGGAGTGGGGCAGGCTTCTTTCAACCAAGGGCACAGATGCCTGCGTGTTTAACGGCGACGAAAACAACGATGCAGAATTCATTATTTTGGTGAGAGAAAACTCCTATCACACGTTAGACGAAATTATAGTTCATGAGTTATTGCATATTGCCCGGGGGGACCTCTAAATTAAAACTTGTTGGCGATGGCTTCGGCGAATAGTCTTAACCCATCTGTGCTTGGTAAGTCGGCGAAGTATAGCATAAAATAAGTTGCGCCCAAATCGATGTAGCCCTGCAGGGGATTTCGGCATTCGTTTGCTGTTACAGCCAAGGTTCCCTTCATGTAATCTTGCAAGCTCATGTTCGGCGGCTTTAATTTCTTGATTTTTTCGTCAAGTGCATTTTGGTTTTCTGCTATCAGTATTTGTCCGTTTGGCCAAGCAGAGCGTTCAATTTCACCGAAATTTCTGCCCACTGCCTTGCAATGATTCTCTAAAACCTCAAGTTTATGTTTATAAACCTCGACGGAGGGCAGGTATCCCCAGTCAAACCGGTCCGCGTACTTCGCGGTGACTTTAAGGGTGTATTTTTCTTCGCTGCCACCCACCGTTATAGGAATATGAGGTTTCTGTAGAGGTTTAGGTTCACAGACAGCATCTTTCAGCGAGTAGTGTTTGCCTTGGTAGGTTGTTTTTTCCTGAGTCCACAACAGCTTAATTACTTCTAAAGCCTCCCCCAACTGCTCAATTCTATCGTTCAGCTTGGGAAAACCAAACCCATAAGCTAAATGCTCTGCTTCTTGAGCGCCTGCACCGATGCCAAACTCTAATCTTCCGTTCGAGAGAACGTCGAGGGTGGCGGCGGATTTGGCGAGTAAAGCAGGGTTTCGATGTTGGATGCAGGAAACCATAGTTCCCAACCGTATCTTGTTGGTTAAAGTGGAGAGTGAAGACAGGGTGGTCCAGGATTCAAGGATAGGCCAGTTATTGTACATTAAGTGGTCGTCAAGCCAAACCGAATCGTATTCGTAGCGTTCGCAATCTAAAACGATGGTTTTGAGGGTTTCAAACTGTTCAGTCGGCGTTTTGGCTTGGAATGCGTAGAAGGGTAGGAATACGCCGAATTTTAGTTTACCCACGTCATTTTCCCCAGCCGTAAATGTGCTATTATAACAGTTGTGGGTTGGCGGTATTAGGTTTTAGGGTTTGTCGGCTGATTCCTGACTTCTTTTCCCCTAAAATACGAAAGCACAGCTGCAATTACCAGTATGGTTATGGAAGCGTAGAATGCGTTGTGTATGCCTCCCAAGAACGCAGTGCTTACCCCTCCAGAGAGACTGGATGTTCCGATGAAGACTTCAAACGCCACTTGCCTAGGAACTGACGCTGCTGCAACCGATATGGCTAAGACGTAGCTTCCAACCAAGCCGATGTTCTGCACAGTTCTTAGCAATCCTGAGATGCTGCCAAAGGAGCCTTGGCGGGCGTTTGCCATGACTGCGCTGTTGTTGGCTGGGAAGAACATTGAGGTGCCTAAGCCTGAGATCGCTGAAGCTAATAGGACAATCCAGAGCGGGGAGGTTGTACTCATGGTTAAGTAAACTAGGATGGCTAGTGCTAAGAAGAAAACGCCGATGGTGGCTATGTCTCTTGAGCCGTATTTGTCGCTGAGTCTGCCCATGATTGGACCCAGAAAACTTCCCGCTACATACCCTGGTACGAGCAGAAGCGAAGCATCTAACGGCGACAGTCCCCTAATGCCCTGTAGGTACATGATAACTAGGAATACTACGGCGAAGTAGCCTATGCTGAGGAAGAAGGCTGAGAGGATCGCGTTTCGTAAAATTTTGTTTTTGAGGGCTTCATAGTCAATCAACGAGTTTTTGAGATGGCGATCATACCAGAAGAACACCGGAATCAATGCAGCACCAATGATGGCTAAGATGATGCTGGTAGTGCTGATTCCTTCCGCAGCAAAATTAACCAAGCCCAAAGACAACAACACAAGTGCTACGGCGAGCAGTCCCATGCCGGGCAGGTTAAGTTTCGACGGCGCTTTATGGGTGTCTTTTATGTACTTGAAGCCGGTCACCGTTGCGATTATGCCGATTGGAATGTTTATGAAGAATATGTACTGCCAACCGATGAAAGTGGTTATTACTCCTCCAAAGACTATTCCAAGCATCGCTCCTGCAGTAAATCCTAAGGAGTTGTAGCCGTATGCTCTGCCTCGGATTTGGGGCGGGAATACATCGGCGATTATGGCTCCGCTGGTTGCTTGCATGATGGCGCCGCCTGCGGCTTGAACTACCCTAAAGGCGATGAGCAGGTAGATGTGGGTTGAGAATCCGCAAAGGACTGAGCCGACGGTGAAGATTATGAAGCCTGTGTTGAATATTCTGCTTCGCCCATATATATCGCCAATTCTGCCCATCTGCGTAGTTGCAACGGCAATCACCAACAGATAGGCCAAGATTATCCAAATTGAAGTGGCGAGGTCGGAGTGGAGGTTGTCGTTTATGGTTGGAAATGCTAAGAGGACTATGGTGCTGTCTAGGGAACCCATTAGTGTGCCAAGCACAATAATTGCCAGTATTATTCGGCTGTGCGGCGTAGAACTTTGGTTTGGTTTGTTTTGTGTTTGCGGTTGGCTCATGGGGGTCCTCTTTCAAAACAGTTTGCTTTTCTCTAATTAAAGCCAATTTATTAAACCCACAGGGAATAAAATGGCTGGTTTAAGCTGAAACTGTTTACCTTTTTTGGCCTATCTTCACTTTATGGTCGGTTGCTGAGATTGGTGGTAGAACAACAGCACGTCAAAATTTTGTTTGTTGTTGATGGTATGGGAAGTGTTATACGACGTGGGCGCTCACGCCATATCATGAGCGCCTTGGTTTGTGGGTTGGATGTGCATAAGGATAGCACTTATGCGACTATTTTGAACTCCGAAGGAAAGATTGTAGATCAGGCAAGGATGGAGAATGAGAAAGTAGCTTCTTACCTCTCGCAGCACAAAGTTGGAAAAGTCGCCATGGAGTCTTCTACAGCTGTTGCATCACTCTATCGCCAACTAAAGAAAGAAGGCTTTGACGCGGTGGTTTCTCATCCGAAGAAGACTAAGTTGATTGCTGAGGCTAAAATTAAAAGCGATCGCGTGGATTCTAAAGCTATTGCACAGCTGCTTAGGATGGATTGGTTGCCACTATCATACGTACCTGACGAGGAGACAGGCGCTTTGCGAGAGAGGGTTCGCAGACGAGCTTTCCTAGTTAGGGAAAGAGTTAGACTGCGAGTGAAAATCAAAAGTTATCTGACTTATCAAGGATTGAAGTGGCCGGAGGATCATGGCTTGTGGACCAAGGCGGGGGTGGTTTGGCTTCATGGCTTAGGTTTGGATCCGGTTGAATCTTACTTGAGGCTTATCGATGTTTTCAGTGAAGAAATTAAGGTGTTGTCTAAGGAGCTTAAGAGTGAAGCTGAAGTCGATGGAGATGTTAAACTTTTGATGACTGTTCCAGGGATTGGCTATTATTCGGCTCTTCTATTGAAGAGTGAGATTGGCGATATTAGCCGTTTTCCGTTTGCTGAGAAGCTTTGCAGCTATGCTGGGTTGGTGCCTTCCACTTATCAATCAGGAGGCATGGTTCGTCATGGAAACATAACTAAGGAGGGTAGTAGGTGGCTGCGTTGGATCATGATTGAGTGCGCTTCAACACATGTTAGTAAGTATGATACTTGGATTAGCCGCTCTTATCGTTGTTTGGCTGGGAGGAAGGGGAAGAATACCGCTAGGGTGGCTGCTGCTAGGAAGTTGTTGGTGGTTTGTTTTTCGGTGCTTAAGAATAAGCGGCCGTTTTATGATCAACCTTAGATGTGTTTCACCGCAAAGAACTGTCCCTTGATTGTGGACGTGTTGTTGATTGATGAAGGGTTGAATGCGTTGCCATATTGCCTCTTTGGTGTGGGCGGATAGGTGTTTGCCTTTGTCGTCAACTAGGAAATGAATAGACGTGGAATTAGGAGAGATTGAATAGAAGAAAGACCCAAATAGTCAAACTTCACATAGGTGTTCTTTCGACTGGAACCTAAGTTGAAAGAAGAAGAAGAGCAAATTTTTCAATCTTCTTCTTCTACCCGTTAAATGGTTGGCTTCATTGATCGGTAGAACAACAACAAGTGGCAGTGCAGTGTTGTTGTTCTTTCAGTCAAGTTGATGGCATAAAAAATTTTTATTAGGGAAAAACCGATTTCTTTTATTCTCTGAAAGAAGAAGAAAGTGGCTGTGTGCAGTTCTGTGTCTTCTTCTTTCAGCTAAGAGGGCTTGTAGTGTATTTGAAAGAAGAAGGACGGCAATTCTGTAGGAAATGTGTTTTTCTTCTTCTATTTGAAAAGAAGATAACAGCTCTGAGAAATACGTACATCTACCGAGTTCAGGAAGAAAGATTTTCAAGGAAACTACTGCAACTACAGCTGGCGAAATTCGCTCGCTATGGATACTGGCTGGACAAAGTATGATGAAGCAACTTTTAACGTTTTTATATTGCATTTCTACCGAAAGCCTAAACGGTTCGGAATCCTCAGAAATATGAATGATAAATCCAAAATTGATGGGATAAGTAATTATAATTCATAAACCTATTTTGAAAACAAATCATTTCCTGTGATTGTCAAAATGCCGTCGAAACCACCTTCTGTATACGAGCTGATGGAAGAAGAAAGCAGTGCACAGGTTGATGAAGAAGCTGAAAAGCGGCAGCGGCGCAAAGAACTTCTTGAACCAACAGGGGTTAAGGAGCTTTTCAAGGATGGCAAAATCAGCATAAATGAATTCACTTGTGTCGGCGCACAATGCAGATTATGCTTAAAGGCTTGTCCAACTAACGCGTTGTATTGGGGCACGGGCAAAGTCGGCATCATGGAGGATTTGTGTGTTTACTGTGGCGCCTGCGTATTCAACTGCATGGTTGACGACTGCATAAAAGTCGAGCGAACACGTGAAGATGGCACGGTGGAGAAGTTTAGCAAGCCAAATGACGTGGTTAAACTTGCAGAGCGACTCAACAGTCAAAAACGTTTTGAACGAGTGAAAACGAATGCTTCGACAATGCGTCGTTACAAAGAAAAAGACGTAGACAATCGTCAACTTTACTTAAAAAATGAAGCTGAAGGTTTAGCGGAAACTTTGCCAAAAAAAACCAAAGCCAACAGCAATGCTGATAAGCAAAAACACTAATTACAAACCCAGAAGGCAACCCAAATGGTTAAAACTTACAACATAGCCACGCTCAAAGGCGACGGCATAGGACCCGAAGTTACCGAGGCAACCGTTAAAGTCCTCGAAGCAGTCCAAGAGAAATCAAAATTCAAACTTAACTTTCTCTACGGCGAAGCAGGATACCACTGCATAGTCCAGTACGGCACCAACCTACCCAAAGAAACCATTGAGTTAATCAAAAAAACCGATGCGTGCCTCAAAGGACCCATGATTACACCTGAAGAACCAGGCGCACCAGTAAGCGTAGCCGTGACGCTTAGGCGAATGTTCAACCTCTATGCGAACGTGCGTCCATGCAAGAGTTTTCCAAGCGTAGAATCCCTAAAACCCAACATCGACCTAATCGTTGTGCGAGAGAACACGGAAGGCATGTATTCTGGCGCAGAATCCCTTTTAGCCCCAGGCGTCGGTGTTGCATTAAGAATAATCACCCACGATGCTTCTCTGAAAATTGCCGAATTCGCCTTCAAACTGGCATCCCAACGTCGAAAACACTTAACCTACGTCCATAAAGGCAACATCCTGCGCATAACTGACGGTATCTTCAAGGATGCAGTCAAAGAAGCACAGAAGAATTATCCCGATGTAGAAGTTGACGACTTACACATCGATGCAGCAACCATGCAACTTATCAAGAAACCCGAATCCTATGACGTCATGGTCACAACCAACCTATTCGGCGACATCCTAAGCGACGAAGCCGCACAGGTAACCGGCAGTTTAGGCTTAGCGGCAGGCGCCAACATCGGAGCAACCTACGGAATGTTCGAACCCGTCCATGGCTCAGCACCCAAATACGCTGGCATGAACCGGTTTTTTAACCCAATCGCAACAATAATGGCGGGTGCAATGATGCTTGATTATCTTGGCGAAAAGATGGCTGCGGCTAAAATCGAGAAAGCAGTTATCGCCGTGCTCAAAGAGGGAAAGGTCAGAACTGCAGACTTAGATGGAAAAGCAACTACAAGCGAAATGGCAGACGCAATAGTAGCAAAACTCAAAGCTTAACAACTGAAGCAACCGTTGCAGACCGGGTAGATAACTCCACTTTGCCCCCAAATCCCTTTTTCACATAAACATTTTTCAAGCTCAGTTTATTGCCGATTTTCAGGTCCCTGAGAGCTTCTGCCTGTTCTCTCCAAACAGAAATGCGAATGCTGCCGCTTTCATCTTTTAAGTCAAAAGCCATGAGCTTGATCGTTTCGCCTTTGGACGTTGTAACTTCCTTGTTCTCCCTTAACGCCGAAACGGTGCCTTCAACGTTGACTATTTGGTTCTCAGCTAAGCAAGCAATTTTAGTTGAGTTTAATGCCGCGGCTTGAACCTCCATGAATGTGTTGGAGTCAACATGAATTTCCATGCCACCGGTTTGTCCCTCTTTCACCCGAGCATTAACCAATAGCAACCGTGCATTTGCTTTGAGTGTGCTTTCCAGTTCGGTTGCTTTTTCGTTCCAAAAAACTACGGTTATCTGACCTGAGCCGTCTGCTAAAGTTAGGCGTGTAACTGTGCCGACGCTGGTGTCGCTTCTGATGAAGGTACTTTCGCCTAAAATCTCCTTTACCACGCCTGAAAGGTTAACGTTGCCAGCCGCGATGTTTAAGGTATTGATTTTCGTTGCGAACTTGTCAATTGAGGTATATTCGTTAGCTTTGTTTTTAGGTTCCACTTCGATTTCGCTCTTGGTGCCCAAATGCAGCTCCGTTTTGCCACAGCGATCTTCCCGCGTGTACCCATGCAGCAATTTGACCGCTTGCCCTGCTTTCAACTCGCCCCTCTCAACCAATTCTGCCTTCTCATTCCACAAAACCACCCGCAAAAGCCCCTCTTCATCCGCAAGCATCAAAGTCGCAAACTTGCCCGATTTCTCAGCGCCCTGAAAGGTTTTGGCAGGAAAAACAGCAATTAACCTACCTGCAACCGTAACATCGTACAACCCCGCAAACAGACGACTTGTGGATAGGACTGCACTGTGTTGGACAAGGTTAAGTTGGACTTGAACGCCGAATTTAGCGGCAATCAACCGAAGCAATGTTTCGTCGCCCAATAAACCACCAGTCTTTTCTCTCTCAGCCTTCAGTCGCTCTTGGATTTGCTCAAGGCTGATTAGAGGGTTCTGCCGCTGGATTTCTTCGATGAGGTCTTGGGTGGTCATTTTGCGCCGACACGATAGAGCGGCGTTGGGGCTTTTAATTTTTTGCATTTCAAGGGGCCGCTGGCTACGTTTATTAAAAACGCTGGTTCATGTGCTTTTAGGGCTGAAGAGAAAAAGTGGATATTACAGATTTTTATACACTTGGCGTAGCATTGGTCGTTGTTGGAATAATAATTATCGTAGCTGTGATTGTTCTTGCTTCTGCTGGTAGCTCCAAAAAGGGTAAAGTGCAGGGTGCAGGTGTCATAATGATTGGGCCGATTCCGATAATTTTTGGTACAGACAAAAAATCAGTCAAAACTGTTGTGGCGTTTGCGTTAGCGCTTACTATTGTGGTTTTAATTATTACTGTAGTCTACTATTGGCTGTTGAGGTAACCTAATGTTGAGTGATGAAGAAGCTGAAGATGAAGGGATCGGCGTCTCTGGCAGGTTGCTTGGTTTTTTGTTCTTAGGTTTAGCGTTAGTTTTTGTTGGGATTGCCGTAATTGTTGTTGCTTCTGTGTTTTTGAGTGGGTCAGGAAGTATAGGCGGAGTCATCCTCATCGGACCAATCCCGATCGTTTTTGGTGCTGGACCAGACGCAGGCTGGCTAATAGCAATCAGCATAATCCTAACTGCCATAAGTATAGTGTTGTTTCTGGTAGTGAATAGACGACCAAGAAGATAAGCGGTTAAAAAGCTGGGGTTTATTCGGTTGTTTCTTCTTCCTTGCCATAGTATACGTACATGAAGATTAGCACTAAAGCAATAAAGGTTGCACCCATCAAGGTGTACTGGAGTACGGTGAAATATGCACTTAGGTCCATAGCGATTCTCCCTGCATTTTACTGTATTCTTGTAACTCTTCATATTTAAGCAGTAGCTTTTTTCCACTCATTCATCAACATGTCAAAGCATTCATCATCTTCCTGTATCGTCTCAAACCAACCCAAGTTCTGGGCAATCTTCTGCGTTAATATGTGATAGCACATATGGACTTTCTTGTCGAGGACACGGAAGTAGAAGTCGTCACAGGTACAGAATTCCGCTTCAGGCATAATCAAGTAATCACGTTCCCTGCCCACCACGATCCAGACGGTTCTGCCGCTGGGCTTAAAAATGTACCTTTTTGCTCTCCCCTCTTTTAGGGCGTCGAGGGCTTTAGTGAACCTGGATCCAAAAAGTTCATAGAGCTCTGTTAGGTTGTCGCCAGACAGTTTACCCGCTGCTTTAGCTTCTCGACAGATAGCGTTTAACGTGTCGATTTCTGAGTTTTCATGCGTCATTGCAATAGCTACTCTAGGGATTATTGGGTGAGTGAAAGTTTTATGCTTTTAGCCTATGTCGATTGGTTCTCCCTTTGGCTTGTCTAAAACCTCAGCTTTGGGAAGCACAACTTCCAACACGCCGTTCTTGTAGGTTGAGATTGCCTCTTTAACCTTAACCTTAACTGGCAGAGCAACTTCTTTGAAGTACTTGTAGTGTGGTATATCAACCGAAATTGTTAACTCATCTTCGGTGCCGTGGAGTTTTATGTCGGTTTTTTCCACCCCTGGCAACTCCACAACTACGTGAACGTCGTCATTGGTTTCCATGATGTCTACGAGGGGTTCCCGTTCCTCTTTAACTTGCGGTGGGCCCTTGATGCCTTTTTTGAGGTTTCCAAACTCTTGAATTTCCGGTTTTCCATCTGGGCCAATCTTCATGCTGTAACCATAAACGAATGGTCCCAACTCTTTAACGGTGCTGCCGTCCGGCAATTTGCGTTCTTTAACGTATTCTTTGGGGACTTTTTCGGTGAAGTTTTTGAGTTCTTCATCCATCATTTTCTCCATTTCGCGGAACATGTCGTCTATTTCGCCGAAAAAGGGGTCTTTGGAGGAGTTGCGGCGTTTTTTGAACCATTCAGGGTAATCGTCATTGTTTGAAGACATAACCTTACCACTTTAAGGTTGGGTTTTCAATCCAATAAATTTATTGTAACAAAAATACCGTTAAATGTTGCCATTAATGGTTTGATTGCGGGTTGTTAATGAAAATTAAGCGTTTTAGATTCGTCTTTGAGTATTAATTGGCTGAAACTTGTCAACATTGACGTACTGATCACGGGTTTTATACAGAATTTTTGGTATAAACCCCCTTTTTGTTGTTGCGTTAACGAAACCACACAACTATATTAGCGCTACAGCCTTAAGTAAAATATAGAGCCAAAACTCTTGAAGTATTATTGCGTTTGAATATTTGCTGGCTCACATTTAAGTTAGTATGTTTTTGAGGACTTAAATTTGACTCAAATGAAAGTTGCAATAAAGCAAACCTTCGGCGACGTCGATGCAATTATGTTTGAAGCTGCTTTAATAGCCAACGCGAAAGAAACCCAAAATAAACGAAAAGAATACATCCGTTGACTCTGCACAAAAAATTAATGAAAATTGTGCAATGAATTATTAGTTATGCCTGTTGTTGTTAGTGATTCTTTCTTTTTTGGCATCATGATATTGGAGTTGTTTTTTAATTGTTATTTCAATGGTTACATCTTGGCAATTACTATTTAAAAGTTTAAATGAAGGAAAACAGACTAAAAAGACACGGCTAGAAAATTCGGTGGTTAATTGCCGGGGTAGCCTAGCCTGGCTAGGGCGCCAGACTCATAATCTGGAGTGCAAAAGGGGCCAATCGCCCTATGCCCAGAAGTCGCGGGCTCGAATCCCGTCCCCGGCACCACTTTTTAAATACGCACTTGCTTATTTGGGACATGTTGGCTTGATGTGATGGTTGCTGACCGTAAGCCCTGGTTTAAAGCGTGGCCTGCAGATGTGCCTAAGACCATAAGGTATCCTGCTGTTCCTCTCCAAGGGCTCTTGCAGAAAACAGCCGAGACATATCCCAATAAGACAGCCATCGTTTACGGCGCTTGCGAAATCTCTTATGTGAAACTGGATTTGCTTTCAAATCAGTTCGCCAATGCACTAACAAACTTGGGTGTTGCAAAGGGCGACCGTGTGGCGCTTTTCTTGCCCAACATTCCACAGTTCTTAATCGGTTATTTTGGGGTCCTCAAGGCAGGCGCAGTTGTGACAGCGATTAGTCCTCTGCATCGGGAGCGCGAAGTCGAGTACCAGCTCTGCGATTCAGAAGCCCAAATTATCGTTGCGTTAGATTCTCTTTATCCGATTATCGAGAAAGTTAGAGAAAAAACCCAGCTTAAACATCTAATAATTACTATGTTAGACGAAAATGCGCCTTCTCTAAATTATCCAAACACCCTAATTCTATCACAGTTGCTTGAAAGCAACCCAAAAACAGCTCCAAAACTCAAAGTTAATCCAACGGCGGATTTGGCTGCTCTTCAATACACAGGCGGCACAACTGGGACAGCAAAAGGTGCCATGCTGACCCACAGCAACCTTGTCTCAAACGCCCTTGCATTCGCCGCTTGGATAAAGGGCAACCCAGCCCAAGAAACGTTCCTAACAGCACTCCCCCTTTTCCACATCTACGGCATGACCACCAGCATGACCGTGCCCATTAGTTTGGGCGCAAAAATGGTGTTGGCTCCGAAATTTGAGCCAACCAAGATTTTAGAAACCGTTCAAAAACAAACAGTCACTGTTTTCTGTGGCGTCCCAACCATGTACTCGGCACTGATTGCCAACCCAGAATTGGGCAAATATGACTTAACCTCTATTCGCGTGTGTATTTCGGGTGCTTCTTCTCTACCGCCGCAAGTTCAGAAAAAATTCATGAAGGTCACGGGTGGGTTCCTCGCAGAAGGCTACGGGTTAACTGAAGCTTCGCCGGTGACGCATTGCACGCCAGTGGATTCGTCAATGAAAACTGTTAAGGTTGGTTCCATCGGGTTGCCCCTGCCCGATACCGACGCGCGAATAGTTGATTTAGAAACAGGTAAACCCCTTAGGCAGGGTGAAACGGGCGAGTTAGAAGTGAAGGGTTCGCAGGTTATGAAGGGGTATTGGCGCCGACCCGAAGAAACAGCTCAGGTGCTTAGGGATGGGTGGCTTCTCACCGGGGACATCGCACGAATGGACAGCGATGGCTACTTCTACATAACCGACCGCAAAAAAGACCTCATAAAAACCAAAGACTACAGTGTTTACGCAAGAGAACTCGAAGACATCCTTTACGAGCATCCTGCAGTGAAACTCTGTGCGGTTGTCGGAAAACCCGACCAAATGGCAGGTGAAGTGCCTAAAGCCTACATAGTCCTCAAAGAGAAAGCAACGGTGTCAGCAGAGGAAATCTTAATTTTTATTAATAACAAAGTTGCCCATTACAAAGCAATCCGAGAAGTAGAATTCAGAAAAGAACTACCTCTCAACCCCGCCGGAAAAGTATTGAAGCGACTACTGCAAGAAAAACCATGACTACTCTTCTTTCTTCCAAACTCTAAGAACCAATTTTTCGCCGACCCAAGCAAAAAACAGCAAAACCACAAATGGCCCCAGGAAGAGCTCAAAGACAAAGTCGTTGTTGGCGGTTGCTGCTTTTCCCAAAACCTCAGGATATGCCATTATGCCACCAATGACTAAGACTACGGTCAGGACAAAAGCAACGGTAAACGTAACCCATTTCATATCCGTAAAATGCAAAATTGTCTGGTTTAAATTTTGCCGAAAATGTTTCGAAATGTATAAGAGAAAACCTCGAGCATGAATTAAGTTAAGGCTCCTGTTGTGCGAGTAAAAATCAACGTTATGGGAATTGTTCAAGGTGTGGGGTTTCGCCCTTTCATCTACCGTTTAGCTGTGCGAAATGGTTTGGCAGGGTACGCCCGCAACAGGGGCGATGCAGGCGTTGAAATTCTTCTTGAAGGCGACTCGCTTTGTGTTGACCGTTTTATGGTGGGTTTAACTGACGAGAAGCCTCCGTTAGCCCAAATTGAAAAAATTAGTTGCACCGAACTTTCAGGAAAAAACCAACATCAAACCTTCACGATTTTCAAGAGCTCCCAAGAAGTCGAAACCTCAGGTTCAATCATACCTCCCGACATAGCCATCTGTACCCAATGCTTAAAGGAGCTCAGAGACCCCAACGACCCCCGTTTTGAATACTTCTTCATCACTTGTACTGACTGCGGACCCCGATTCACCGTAATCGAACGCTTGCCCTACGACCGAGAAAACACTACCCTGAAAGAGTTTCCGCTCTGTGGCTTCTGCAAAAAAGAGTATGAGGACCCAGCGAATCGGCGTTTTCATGCACAAACGGTAGCGTGTCCAACCTGTGGACCTAAAGCCTACTTGACAACCAACACAGGTGAGTCAGTCCAAACTCAAGACCCCGTGCGGTTGGCGGGAAATTTGCTCACAGAAGGCAATGTTCTTGCAGTAAAGGGCTATGGCGGATTTCACATAGCAGCTTCAACCCTCAAAGAAGGCCCCTTAGAACGGCTTCGAGCCACGAAGCATCGACGCGAAAAACCATTCGCCATCATGGCAAGAAGCCTAGATGCAGCAAAAGAGTTTGCCGAAGTGGATTCGAAGGAAAAAGACCTACTGACCTCCCCTGCACGCCCAGTTGTCTTGCTCACTAAAAACACCCGCTACAACCTCTCGCCGCTGGTTGCGCCACACCTGCATAATATCGGAGTCATGCTGCCCTACACAGGCTTGCATTACATGCTCTTCGACAAAGTTAATGACTCAGCGTTCGTGATGACAAGCGCTAACCCACCCAACCAGCCCATAGTGAAGGACAACGAGGCAGCCCTAAAAATCCTCGGCGGCACAGTCGATTATTTCCTGTTTCACAACCGGCAAATTGCCCACCGATGCGACGACTCAGTCATGCGAGTCCATGGCAACCACCAGGTTTTCCTGCGTCGAAGCCGCGGCTACGCTCCAGCTCCCATAAGGCTTAAGCAAAAATCCAGCCGCTGCGTGGTGGCGTTGGGCGGTGAACTAAACAACACTTCCTGCATACTGCTCGATGATAAAGCCTTCATTAGCCAACACATAGGCGACGTTGAAAACATCGAAACCCGCAGCTTTCTTCAAGAGGCAACAAGTCACCTCCAGCACTTAACCAACTGCCATAGCGAAGTGGTGGCTTGCGATTTGCATCCCAAATTCACCACAACATTGCTGGCTAAGGAGATGGCTGAAGTCGAAGGTTCAAGGTTGATTCAGGTGCAGCATCATCATGCCCATGCCGCTGGTTTGATGGCGGAGCATGGGTTGGATGAAGCCGTCACGGTTGTTTGCGATGGATACGGCTATGGCATCGATGGCGGAGCTTGGGGTGGAGAAGTTCTATTCTGCACGCGCGAATCACCGGATTTCAAACGCCTTGGACATCTGGAAGCTCAGCCGCTGCTCGGAGGCGACTTAGCCAGCCGCTACCCCGTCCGCCTTGCAGCAGGAATGCTTTACAAAGCCGGCTTAAACGTTGAAGACTGGCTAACAAAAAACAGCAGTTACCTACCACACAGCAAAATCGAAGCCAAACTCCTCCTAAACCAACTCAAAAACGGCAGAGATACAATGGAGACGACGAGTTGTGGGCGGGTTTTGGATTCTGTCGCCGCCGTTTTAGGTATTTGTTTTGAACGTACTTATGAGGGCGAACCCGCCATGAAACTCGAATCCATTGCTTTAGCTGGAAAAGATACTTTGCAGTTAAAACCCCTGCTTCATGACGATGTTTTGGATACTTCCTGCTTGCTTGAGGCAATTTATGAGAGTTTAGGTAGGGTTTCTGCTGCAGATTTAGCTTACTCAGCCCACGTTTATCTTGCAAAAGGCTTGGGAGAGCTGGCGATTCGGGCTGCAAACAAGAAAAGCGTTAAAAATTTGGGTTTTTCAGGAGGCGCTGCATGTAACCAAATTCTTGTCGGGGTTTTGCGTGATGCCGTTGAGTCTGCGGGGCTACGGGTTTATGTGCACGAATCGGTTCCAGCTGGTGATGGCGGGATCTCATTTGGTCAAGCAGTTGTCGCTGGATTTTCAGGGTTTTAGACCAATCTGTTTTTATCGCCGTTCAATGCGTCTTTAATAGACTGATACTTATGTGTTTAGCAATTCCAGCAAAAATAATGAGCCTAGACGGCACAACCGCCCACGTCGATTTCGGTCAAGGCGTCTTACGAGATGTTAACGTTTCGCTTGTTGAGGCTAAAGTGGGCGAATATGTGCTGGTTCATGCTGGCTATGCCATTCAGGTACTTGAGGAAAAAGAAGCCTTAGAAACCCTTAGCCTGTGGAACGAAGTTTTGGATGCTGCGGGAGAATAAGTTGGCAAGTTGAGAACATGGCACAAAACATGAAGTTTCGAAACCCAGAGTTGGCACACAGCATCGCTGAAAAAATCAGGGCTGTGATGCCGAAGAAGGGGCAGGTGAAGTTTTGCCATGTTTGCGGAACCCACGAATGGACAATAACTCATTTTGGTTTGCGGAGCTTATTGCCTGAGAATGTTGAGGTAATCGCCGGTCCGGGCTGTCCAGTGTGTATTGTGCCTGCGGCAGAAATCGATGAAGCCGTACAGTTAGCCCAAAAAGGCGTAGTGATAACGTGCTTCGGGGACGTTCTTCGAGTGCCAGGCAGCCAATCCTCGCTTTTAGAAGCCAAAGCAACTGGCGCTGATGTTCGAATCGTCTATGCAGTCTCCGACGCCGTCGAAATGGCTAAACAAGAACCCACTAAGCAGTTTGTTTTTCACGCCGTCGGTTTCGAAACCACTGCACCCATCACGGCTCTGGAAGCACTTGGCTATTTGCCTAAAAACTTCAGCTTTTTAGTTTCACACCGTCTTATACCTCCAGCCATGGAGCTACTGCTCGGCGTCGGCGACCTACAAATTGACGGCTTCATCGCTCCCGGGCACGTAAGCGCCATAATCGGCTTGAAACCTTACGAGTTATTTACCAGAGTTTATCGGATGCCCACGGTTGTGGCTGGCTTTGAGCCCAACGACGTGCTAATGGCAATTTATATGCTTCTAAAGCAGGTTAGCGAAAGTGACGCTAGGCTGGAGAATGAGTATTCGCGGGTGGTAAAGCCTGAAGGTAACCCTAAAGCGCTGGAAATGATGCGGAAAGCCTTCACGGTCACTGCTGGGAATTGGCGCGGTATTGGTAGACTACCTGACTCCGCCTTGCAGTTGCGCGAGTCCCTCAAAGAGTTTGATGCCAGAGAAAAATTCAACGTTCACATCAAAGAAGGCAAAGACATCAACTTCGGCTGTGAATGCCACCTCGTCATCATCGGAAAAATCAAGCCCAAAGAATGCCCCCTCTTCATGAAAGCCTGCACGCCAGCAAAACCCGTTGGCGCATGCATGGTCAGCAGCGAAGGCACTTGCCGCGTCTGGGCAAAAAACGTCGCAGCAAATATTCCTTAAGTTGGCTGTCTTTCTTTGAGTATCTTTTGGACCTCTTCATCGGTCAAATCATACCAGTTAAGGTAGGCGTCGGCAACAGCAAACAATGACCCGCTTCTTATGTTAAGGCATACAATTTGGTCAACTTCGGAAGCAAGCAATTCAATTGCCCCTAAGGAAGCCGTGGGTACAGCTACGACAATTTTTTGTGGTGCTCTATCCCTTACGGACCTTTCGGCAGCCAGCATAGTGAACCCTGAGGCTAAGCCGTCATCAACGATGATGACAGTCTTCCCTACCAATTTGGGCATGGGCACGTTTCCTCTAAACCTCTTCAGCCTGTCTTGTATGTTTTTCTTTGTCTCGGTTATTGCTGTTTGTATATCTTGTTCTTTGAGGCCTAACTGCTTAACCAACCTCTCGTTTAGGAAAACTTTGTTATCCCAAGTTACTGCGCCGAACCCAGCTTCAGGTGCCCATGGAACCTGCACTTTCCTAACCACAACTACATCCATCGGGACACCAAGTATCTTTGCAATAATATAGCCCACTGGAACTCCGCCTGCAGGCACAGCTAATACGATTACGTCTTTGTTACCTGCAAACTCTACGAGTTCTTGAGACAAAATCTTGCCCGCCTCAAACCTATCCCTAAATACCGAAACGCGATCTCTGTAAGTTGACTTATCAATAACTTCGGCTTTCATAGAATATCCTTAAGAAAATATGTTCTCACTTGGTCCTTGGGTTTGCGGGTTCGGGCTTGGCTCCTAAGTTCGGGGTTCGGTTGTGGATATGGAGGAGGTTCTTCAAGGTGCAACTGTATTTTGGTGCAGATTTTCCCACCCATCACAGTTATTTCCTATCCTCGCGCCGTCCCTTGGCAATATAGAGTATACAAGCCTATTTCCATTAGTTAACTTCAGAATATAATCGTATGTTGGCACTGCTTGTAGCATGCAGCTAAATACGCTAGCATATTCTGGGCACTGGGTCGCCGATTGGTTTTGCGATTATTCTTTTGCCACCCACAGCCGTCTGCATTGCAACGCCTTTGAATTCGGTTGTGGTTTCGCCGATTATTTGGGCATCTTTGCCTTCCGTAGTTTGTTTTAGGAATTCGAGTGCTTCTTCTGCTTTTTGAGGGACAACGCCGATTATGATTTTGCCCTCGTTGCCTACTTCTAAGGGGTCCAAACCCAACATGTCACAGGCAATTTGTACGTCATCGCGTATTGGAACTTTGTCTTCTTGGATTAGGACGCCGATTTTGGATTTTTCTGTCCACTCGTTTAAAGCGTCTGCTAAGCCGCCTCGGGTTGGGTCTTTGATGGCGACGATGCCGCCGACTTTCCCCAATAAACTTTGAATCATGCGGTTAAGCGGCTTCACGTCAGATTTTATTTCGCTTCCAAACTTCAAGCCCTGCTGAGCCGAAAGTACCGCTAAACCGTGGTCGCCAATGGTGCCTGATAGAATAATTTTGTCGCCGACTACGAGGTTGGAGTCGAGTGCCCATCGGGTTTTAAGTTCCTGATATTTCCTGACCACTGCGAGGTTGCTCTCCAGCTCCGCTGTGCGTTTGCCGATACCTGAAACATTCATAACGCAGCCTCCTAAACTTCCGCGCTCCACCACCTTAGTATCACCCGTAACTATGCCCACGTTTGCTTCAATGCAAGCCTGCCTCATACTGCCGAGAATCTTCTCCAAATCTGACAGCAACAAACCCTCCTCCAAAATGAGCCCACAAGCCAACGCATACGGCTCCGCACCCAAACACGAAATATCATTAACCGTTCCAGAAATCGATAGGCGCCCAATGTCCCCGCCCGGGAAAAAGATAGGTTTCACAGCGTGGGAATCGCTTTTGAAGACTATGTCCCCGATGACAGCAGCGTCATCCATGGCTTCCAATGGTACCTCAGCTGCGTTGCCCAGCCCGCCCAAATATTTTACGATGTAGTTTTTGACAAGGTCATGCATGACTGAGCCGCCCGCACCGTGCAGCATAGTGATTTTTTCAGTTTTATCCATGGATTTGCTGTCTCCTCAAGTTTATTGCTTAATTAGACTACCTAAGTGTGAAAAATAAACACATCGCCAAAATCTCTGAAAAAGTTGTGCTAATCATATTGTTGGAAAAAATCAAATATGCCCTCAACAACTTAACATTGACGCTGCCTTATGACTTGTTATAGCTTTGCAGCAACAGCATTGTTTTTAATAGATTAAACCTCTCATTGGTAAGTAGCAAGCTTAGTTTTGCTTAACATTGTTTTGGAGAGAAAATTTTATGAATTTTATCAGGAAGGTCGAGTGGAATCTTAGTGCATTAGCGATGGCCCCTTTGATTAGTGTAGAGATTAAGGAAAGAGACAGACGGCTGAAAGAAAGATTGTTGCGTTCACAACAAAACAATTGAACAAAAAGTTGGATAATAAAAAAGGCTATTTCTGTTTAATTTTTTTTTAGTTTTTAATCTTTTATTATAGGTTCTCAACAGAGCTATTTTGCTAATTAATTAAATTACGTTAAAAACTATTTTTCATGTTGTAGTTTTGGGTTAATTAGAGTTTTCTCTGGGTGTTTATGAGCAAACTATAAAAGCCTAAACGTAATCCAAAAACTGTACACCTCACGCGTTCGAATAGTTCCTCGCAGGAACACCCACTTAGTCAGTTAAGAGTAAAATCTTAGTTGTGATACGGAAAGCCATATAAATTGCTTTTACGTGTTTGAATGCGCACTGGAGAAATATTAATGCCAAAATGGGGATACTCAATAATTGAAGAAATGCTCAATCCAGAAAAAACAGCGAAAGCCAGCGGTAGAGAACTTAAGGTATCCCATAAAGCCGCTAGGGAAATCTGTAGAGCTGTTAAGGGCATGAATCTTGTTCAATCTAAAGAGTTTTTACGTGACGTAATGATTAAGAAAAAAGCCGTTCCATACTCAAGATATACTAAAAAACTTGGACACAAAGGCGGTTTGGAAAATCACTGCGTAGGCAGGTTCCCAATAAAAGCTGCTGAACAAATTCTCCATGTAATCGAAGCAGCCCAAGCAAACGCAGAAAACAAAAGCTTAGACATTGACCGCCTCAAAATAATGCATGCAGCAGCATATCAAGGCATAAAACTTAAGCGTTTTACGCCAAGAGCACACGGCAGAGCTTCACCCAAATTCGATAAAACAACGCATGTTGAAATTGTCTTGGAAGAGAAACCGACTCAAGGAGAGCAATAAATGAGCATAGTTAAACGTTTTATCACTGAATCTATTAAAAGAACAGAAATTGATGAGTTTTTACAGAAAAAGCTTGAACGCGCAGGATACGGCGGAGTAAACCTATCCAAAACCCCACTGGGAACACACGTAGTCATCTACGCGATGCGACCAGGCTTAGTTATCGGCAGAGGCGGAGAAACCATAAAAGAACTCGCCTCAGCATTAGAGCAAAACTTCAAAGTTTCCAATCCTCAAATTTCAGTTTCAGAAATCGAAGTCCCAGAATTCAACGCCCACGTTGTGGCAAACCGCGTTGCCTCAGCTCTTGAGCGGGGTGTGCACTTTAGACGTGCAGGTTTCTGGGCACTAAACCAAGTTATGGAAGCCGGCGCTCTTGGCGCAGAAATCGTTATCAGCGGCAAACTTACAACCGAACGAGCCCGCTTCGAAAAATTCAAGGCAGGACACTTCCCAATTGTCGGTGAACCAGCCCTTCGAGCTATGAAAACAGCAGAAGCTCACGTTCAACTTAAACCAGGCATCATCGGCGTCCGCGTAAAAATCATGCCGCCAGACGCATACTTCCCAGACAAAGTTACTATAGTGGTTCCAGCGCTAGAAGAAGAACGCGTAACCGTTGCTAAACCCGCACCAGCAGCTGCACCTGCCCCTGTGCAAGAGCCAGCTAAAGAGGCCAAAAAGAACCAGAACCAGAACCAGAACCAGAACCAGAACCAGAACCAGAACCAGAAGTGCAAGCAAAAGAAGTTGTTGACGAACCAAAACCTGAGGAGACAAAAGAGTAATGCGCGTAAAAGAAATTAACGCTCTATCAACAGAGGATAGGGACAATAAACTGTTGGATTTACGTATCGAGCTTGCACGTATAAGAACTATGATTAACGCAGGCGGCGCCGTAGAGAACCCCACAAGAGTAAGGGAACTACGCAGAAGTATCGCTCAGATACTAACTATAGAAAACGAGAAGAAACTGGGAATACGCCAGCCAACAGAAGAAAAAGAGGCAAAAGTAGCTAAGAAAGCTGAAAAAGCAGCTAAAAAACCAAAGGCTAAGGAGACCGTTTCCAAATGAAAATAACTCCAGACATTATCCGCTACGAGTTTATCGGTACTCAAGCAAAGATTGCCCAGAGTGTTCATGCAGGTTACCTTGGCTTAGCAGGTCCAGTGGTTGCTGAAACAAGAAACACCCTTACACTCATTCATCAGGGTCAACCTAAAAGCGTCATAAAAGACCTTACAACGTTTGACTTCTCATTTGATGATGGCACAACCGTTGAAGTTGACGGTAAACTGTTAGTCGGTAGATCTGAAGACAGGCTAAAGAAAGGCGTAAAGAGGTTATGGTAATATGTCTATGACTTTCAAGAAACCCAAAAAGACTTGTGATGACCGAAATTGCCCATTCCACGGAACACTAGCCGTTAGAGGCCGTGTCTTGGAAGGCGTCGTTCACACTGCAAAAATGGATAAAACCGTTATCGTCGACCGAGAATTCACACAATTCTCCACAAAATTCGTACGTTACGAAAGACGACACGGACACATTGCATCGCATAATCCACCATGCATCGACGTTAAGGAAGGCGACCGCGTAAAAATTGCAGAGTGCCGGCCAGTCAGCAAAACCGTCTCATTCGTGGTTGTTGAAAAATTAGGAGAGGAACGATAATATGTGCGCAGCGAAGGCAAAGCAGAGAGCCCTAACAGCAAAAGGTATGCTTAGTCACGGACAAAAAATCAGCCGTGGCCTCTTAGCAGGATCCGAACTACGATGCACAGATAACACAGGAGCACGTGTTTTGCGCTTGATTCAAGCTATGGGTTACAAAGGCAGACTAAGACGTTACCCATCCGCCACAGTAGGCGACAAAGTAACCGTTTCCGTCCGTCAAGGTTCACCTGATATGCGCAAAAAAATCTTCCAAGCAGTAATCGTCCGCCAAAGAAAAACCTTCAGACGCATCGACGGTGTTTGGGTACAATTCGAAGATAACGCCGCAGTAATCATTACTCCAGACGGCGAAATGAAGGGTTCAGAAATCCGTGGTCCAGTAGCAAGAGAAGCAGCTGAGAGATGGCCAAGAATCGCAAGTGCCTCCAGCATAATAGTGTAGGTGTAAGATAATGCAAGATACAAAACGAGTAAAGAACCCTGGCAAACAAAGAAAAAGACTCTTTAACGCTCCAGCTCACATCCGCCACAAACTCATGTCAGCGCCACTCTCCCGTGAACTTACAGCATCAAGAGGTGCCAAGACTCTTCCAGTGCGAAAAGGCGACACCATCTTGATTAAACGCGGAGACAACAAAGGGTTTGAAGGCAAAGTTTCACGTGTAGACCTGAAAGCATTCCGCATATACGTTGAAGGTTTAACACGAGAAAAAGTAGATGGAACAAACATTTTCCTTCCTATTCATCCATCCAAAGTTGAAATACGCAACCTCAACTTGGACGATAAATGGCGCAAGAAAATCCTTGAACGGAAGCAGCATACAGCAAAGCCAGAGAAACCAAAAGCTAAGCCAATAAAGAAAGCAGAAAAGGCTCCAGCCAAAGAAGAGAAAGTTAAAGTAACACCGGTTAAAGAAGAAGCTACGCCTCAAGTTGCAGCAGTACCAGCAGCAGAAATGACAACCGAAGCACCAGCAAAGAAACCTGCCGCTAAAAAAGCTGTACCTGCAAAAGAAGAAAAAGCTCCAACTGCTAAAAAGGCAACAAAGAAGGCACCAGCCGCAAAAAAGGCAGCGGAAGAAGAAGCCGCGCCAAAAGCTAAGGCTAAACCAAAAACCTCTGTAAAAACTAAGGGAGGACAATAAATATGGGTAAAAAAGGAAAAACTGCAAGGCTGAAACGGAAGCCAGCTCCAGCATTCTGGCCTATTCACAGAAAAGAATTGCCATGGATAGTGAAACCTTCATCAGGTTCACATTCACTGGAAAAATGTGTACCCTTAACGATGGTCTTAAGGGACATGCTGGGTGTAGCACAAACAAGAAAGGAAGGCAAAATAATTATTTCGCAAGGCAAAGTAATAGTCAACGGGAAAGTCTACAAAAAAGATGACATCCCAGTTGGCTTAATGGATGTCATTGCTTTACCTGACAGCAACAAATACTACAGAGTCATGCCGTCACACAAAGGATTGTTTTTAGCCCCAATAAGCAAGGAAGAATCCAATGTATCGTTGCTTAGGGTAGAGAACAAAGCCACAGTCCATAACGGAGTACAAATCGCCGTCCACGATGGTTCAGTCATGCTAGTAAAAGTAGCTGACCCAAAAAAACCTGTTGAAGTGACATTTGAAACCTTTGATATCCTGAAAGTAACTTATCCAGAAAAACAAGTAGTTCAAACATTGAAGGTAAAGGAAGGAAACTTGGCAATAATTACTGGCGGAAAAAACATCGGCAAACAAGGCAAGATAGTTGAAATCGAAAAAACAGAAGCCAAAAAACGCCGCCAAGCCCTAGTAGTCATCGAAGACTCCGAAGGTAAACGTTGCCAAACAATCCTTGACTTCATCTTCTCCATAGGAGAAACTGAACCACTCATAACATCACTGGAGGAACCAGCAGTTGTCTGAAGAAGCAATAATCAGTAATTGGGAACAGCATCCAATGCTTAAACCACGAATCGACAAAGTTGTCGTAAACCTTAACGTTGGCAAATCAGGCGAACCACTCGAGAAAGCTAACAAAGTTCTCCAAGAAATCACCGGTCAAACACCCGTCAAAAAGAAAGCTAAAAAAACCATTCGAGACTTCGGCATACGCGAAGGCGAGTCAATCGCAGTCGTCGTAACTTTACGCAAACAAAAAGCGGTGGATTTCCTCAAAAAAGTGCTACCGGTAGTGGACAACAAAGTTTCGAAACGTTCCTTCGACGAACGTGGCAACTTTGCCTTCGGCCTAAAAGAACACATCGAAATTCCAGGCGTGAAATATGATCCAGATATCGGCATCTTCGGCATGGACGTCTGCGTAGCCGTTAACCGCCCTGGACAGAGAATCAGAATCCGCCGAAAACAAAACAAGACCATCGGTCCAAAACATCTCTTAACACCTGAAGAATCAATCATCTTCATAAAACAAACCTTAGGAGTCGAAATCGTCTAAACCAGAGAGTGAATGTATGGGAAAACAGCAAGTTAAGAAAGTAAGAAAATACGGCAAAGGTTCACGCCCATGTGTTAGATGTGGCTCGTATGGACCAGTCATCAGACGTTACGATTTATATCTATGTAGAACATGCTTTAGAGAAGCAGCCCCAAAATTAGGGTTCAAAAAATATGAGTAGGAGCTAAAAAAAATGGACACCTTAACAAATGGTTTGATAACCATCAAGAACAACGAAACACGTAACAAGCGTGAATGCATAATTAGCCCTGCCTCTAAACTTTTGGGACGCGTTCTACGCATCATGCAACTTAACGGTTACATCGGAGAATTCGAATTCATCGATGACGGACGACAAGGCAAATTCAAAGTTCAACTGCTGGGCAGAATCAACAAGTGCGGTCCAGTTAAACCACGCTTCGCCGTTAAAGTTGACGAATTCGAAGGATGGGAAAAGAAATTCCTACCCTCAAGAGATGTAGGTATAATGGTCGTTTCAACATCAAAAGGCGTAATCGCTCACAAAGATGCTGAAGAAAAAAACCTTGGAGGAAGGCTCTTAGCCTTCGTGTATTAGGAGTGTAACTTATGCGGCTTCCAGAAATATCTAAAACTGTTCAAGTTCCAAACGATGTAAACTTAACGTTAGAGGGCAAAAAAATCAGTGTCAAAGGCGCCAAAGGAACATTAACACGCGACTTCTCGTTTGCTTCAATCTCAATCGAAGGCGAAGGTAAAAACGTCCGCATCTCAGCCAAGTGGCCGCGCAAAAAGGAAGCTGCTCTCGTAGGTACCATCTACTCACACATTAACAACATGATAACAGGCGTAACAAAAGGCTACCAATACAAACTCAAAATAGTCTTCTCACACTTTCCAATATCAGTAAAGCTACAGGACAAATCCATCTTGATTGAAAACTTTACAGGCGAACGCAGACCTCGCAGAATAAAATTAACTGGCAATATCAAGGTGAAGATTGAACCCGATGACATCATTGTTGAAGGCGCAAACTTGGAAGAAGTAAGCCAAACCGCTGCCAACATTGAACAAGCAACCCGTGTTCGAAACAAGGATCCCCGAGTTTTCCTCGACGGCATATTCGTATATGAAAGAAACGAAGGAATGGCATAATGACCGAAAAGAAACAGTCTCCATCACGCGAAGCACTCAAAGTTAGAGAGCGCGCAAGGAACAAAAAACCCAAATTCGTAAGGGCTGAGAGCTGGAAATACGACCGCTTCAGCTTAAGCTGGAGACGCCCCCGCGGCTTAGACAACAAGATACGCCGAAAAATCAAAGGTTGGCCTCCAGGACCCAGCATGGGCTACAAGGGACCCAAAATAGCCCGATTCCTTCATCCATCAGGATACCGCGAAGTCATAGTCTTCAATATAGCGGACCTATCGACTATCGACCCTAACACTCAAGCAGCACGCATCGCACATACCGTAGGCAAAAGAAAACGTGCCCTAATCATTGCGGAAGCAAAAGCCCTTAACATCAAAATCTTAAACATCAAAGTCTCTAAGGAAACCAAAGAAAAAACCGAGGAAGCCGAAGGCGAAGCGCCAGAGGCCGAAGTGGAAGAGAAAACAGTCAAAGAAGAGACGCCCAAGAAAGAAACCAAAAAGAAAGCTCCTAAAAAGGAAAAAGCAAAGCCTAAACCAAAGAAGGGAGAAAAGAAACAATGACTGACTTAAGCGGACAAAGACGTTTAGCTGCCAGAATCTTAAAGATTGGGCAGAACCGTGTTTGGATTAATCCTGAACGCATGGACGATGTTGAAGGCGCGATTACACGTGAAGAAGTAAGAAAACTGATTCACGAGAAAATTATCGTTTCATTGCCTGAGATAGGCGTAAGCAGGTCACGAGCAAAAGTTATCCGAGCTAAGAAACTTAAGGGCAGACGAAGCGGTCCAGGAAGCCTCAAAGGTGCAGGCCACGCAAAAGTCACCAAGAAAGAAGCTTGGATGATAAGAATCCGTTCTCTACGGCGCAAGCTAAGAGATTTGAAAGCAAGAAAAGTCATAACCGAAACCACCTACACCCAATACTACAGGATGGCAGGCAGCGGAAGGTTTGAGTCTATTGCTGACTTAGAGCGCAATTTGAAAGCGCATGATTTATGGAGGAAACGTTAGATGGCGAAAAAAGCAAATTACAGAGTACAACTGCGACGCAGACGCGAAGGAAAAACCGATTATCAAGCACGCAAGGCTCTGGTCACATCCAGAAAACCACGGCTTGTTACAAGGGGGTCCAACAAAAATGTTGAAGTTCAAATAATAATTGCTAAGCCCCATGGCGACGAAGTTTTAGCGTCAGCCAACAGCCATGAACTTATAAAATCTTACGGTTGGAGAGCTCCAACAGGTAACATCCCCGCCGCTTACCTAACAGGGTTATTGGCTGGTTTGAAAGCTAAAGCGGCTGGCATCAAAGATGCAGTCCTTGACCTTGGCTTGGTTTCACCAACAAAAGGTTCACGAAGCTTCGCTGTCTTAAGCGGTGTCGTAGACGCAGGCGTAGCGGTTCCCCATAGCGAAGAAAAAATCGTTAAAGAACGCGTGAAAGGTGACCACATAGCAAAATACGCTAAAAGCATAGGCGTAGGCTCAGAAGAATACACCGCTAAATTCTCACAGTACAACGCGCAAGGTGTGGCTCCAGAAAAAATCGGTGAGCACTTCGCTAAAGTTAAGGCTGACATCATGGCTGGAACTAAGAGCGCAAAATTACCGCCAGAAGCCATCAAACCAAAAGCTGCTCCAAAAGAAAAAGCTCCTAAGGCAGCAGTCGAAGCAGCACCAGCCCCCAAAGCAGCTGCTCCTAAAGAAAAGGCTCCAGCTAAAGCAAAAGAAGAAAAACTACCAGAAGTTGCATCTGTTAAAGAAAAAGCTGCAGCCAAAACAACCAAAGAAAAAGCCCCAAAAGAGAAGAAGGCATCTAAAGCAAAAGCAACAGTAACCAAAGAGAAAGCGCCCAAAGAAAAAGCAACTAAAGAGAAGGCTGCAACAAAAGAATCAGCACCTAAAGAAAAAGAGCCGAAACCAAAGACCGCTAAGAAAGGTGGAAAGAAAGAATGAGCAGTAGAAACCGAAACGAAAGAGAAAAACGAACAACTAACTTAGAAGCCTGGATACCAAAAACCAGACTAGGCAAGATGATACAGGAAGGCAAAATCACAAGCATCGAAGACCTCTTCCTATCAGGCATAAAAATCTCAGAGTCACAAATCGTTGACTCCTTGATTCCTGACTTGCAAGAAGAAGTCATAAACGTTAACTTAGTCCAGAAACAAACTGACGCAGGCGAAAAATCCCGTTTCAAAGCTATAGTTGCAGTCGGCAACCGAGACGGCTACATCGGCTTAGGCAGCGGAAAAGCCAGCCAAGTTCGAAACGCTATCGAAAAAGCAGCAGTAAACGCCCGCCTCAACATCATCCCGGTTAAACGTGGATGCGGAAGTTGGGAATGCGGATGCGGAAAACCACACTCTGTTCCATTCGAAGTGGAAGGCAAATGTGGCGGTGTCCGAGTAGTAATCGTTCCAGGACCAAGAGGCTTAGGCTTGGTTTCAAGCGAAGTGGCCAAAGTAATCTTAGGTTTAGCAGGCGTCAAAGATCTTTGGATGAGAAGCTACGGCTCCACAAGAACCGTGCCGTCTTATGCATGCGCAATCTTTGATGGGTTACGGAAGACTTATAATTTGATTACCACAGTGGACTGGGTGAGGTAAAATGGCACAGAAAACCGAAGAATGCAAACCACTAGTCGTTGTTAGAATCCGAGGAACCGTCAGCGCACAACGCGAAGCCAGAGAAACACTTAACCTACTCCACTTAAGCCACACAAACCATGCGGTCCTAATCGACAGCCGACCCGCCTACAAAGGCATGCTGCAACGCATAAACAGCTACGTAACCTACGGTGAACCCACCAAAGAAACCGTAGCTCTGATGATACAGAAACGTGCACTCTTAGCAGGCGACAAAAAACTAACCAGCGAATACCTCACAAAAATCGGCTACAAAAACGTTGATGACCTCGTAGAAGACATCGTGTCATGCAAAGTACAATACGGCAAACTCCCAGACATAGTCGCGCGCTTCCGGCTCCATCCGCCAAGCAAAGGCTACAAAGGCAAAACCAAAAAAGGCTTCAAAGCAGGCGGCGAAGCAGGCTACCGTGGAGAAGCAATCAATGAACTAGTTCAACGCATGGTCTAAACAACCAGCGCAATTATCATTCTATTTTATTCAACTTTTCTACAATTTTTAATTCAACGTTATCGTGTAGCCTTTCGTTAATTAAATTTTTACTGACAAAAGTATTAAAAAATTTCAAAGAAATGCATGATTATACCCAATACAAGTGAAACGATCCACGTTATGAGAGTCGGTAACATAAGTTTTTATGGCTCCGTAACAATTCATGTTTCCCACAGGTTTTGATAACCAAAAACCTATAACCGCGTAACCTAATCCCAACGCTACCGCCCAATGACCATATGAAAAACAACGACAAATAAGCTTCTTGGCATGGACAAATCTTTTATTGGAATAAAACCATCCATAGCTAAAAACACCATAACGATGATGATCATAAGGGTACGTAGGACTAATGCAAAAATTGGTAAATAGCCCTGTCTACTCAGGTTTTTCTATTTTGTGCTCCCCTCGCCAATGGCAACCCAAGAATAAGCATGAAAACGATTACTATTTGAATTATAATAAAGACTGTATCAACGTCAATTGAACTACTCATAAAAGCAATTGAAAAAACTTGCAAATAAGCCTTACTTGTTACTCCTTTTAGCAACAAAAACACATCCATTTATTCATTATCTTACTTTCTAAAACTGCATATTTGTGTCCAAAATAGTTTATCAATGCAGAACCTATAAGGGAGCCGTATTGGCAGCTTTCCAAGCCAGATGAATGTTAAAACCACGAACTACCGCTTACTTTCTAAATTTACGCCAAAGCATCCTATTCATCTCCGTCAAACCGCCACTCAATCGCCGTTTTCATGGATATTTTGCTTCGTATTGTTCAGGTGTTTTGTCACCCTTTATGTGCGATACGTTTTATAATGTCATCAGAGAAATGCGTTAGTTAATCGGAGAGGGGGAAAGAGACAAAATGAGTGCAAGATGGAGAAGATCAAGCAAGAACCGGAAATGGCTAGATTTGAATGGGTTGACTGGCAAGGAACCTGAAACATATAAAACCTCTAAAAGACCCAAGTCGATTCCAACTCATACGAACTTCCGCCCTTCAAAAAGCTTTACTAAACGTAGCTTACCTGAACAAAAACCCCTAATAGATATTTTCCAAGAAGGCAACACGATAACAATCGTCGCTGAAATAGTAGGCTTTAATAAGGATTCTCTCAAGATAAATGTGAAAGACCAGAAAATTACGCTGTCGGCAAAATCGAAAGATCGAAGATACTATAAAAGTTTAAATCTTCCGACGGTAGTG
This sequence comes from Candidatus Bathyarchaeota archaeon, assembly GCA_963782525.1. Taxonomy (GTDB): domain Archaea; phylum Thermoproteota; class Bathyarchaeia; order Bathyarchaeales; family Bathycorpusculaceae; genus Bathycorpusculum. The sequence continues at coordinate 193,455 of CAWAKC010000001.1, read as the reverse complement.
ATTCCAAACGCGATGCACACCAAATTTAAGAATGGCGTGCTCGAAATCAAGCTTAAAAAAGCAGAAACATTGGATAAAGAAGCTGATCAAAATGCCACATAAACTAAGAAAAATCCGGAAAACAAGAGGCTCAAGAACACAAGGTTACGGAAGAATAGGCCAACACCGAGACTCAGGCAGCAAAGGCGCAAGGAAAGTCGGACGTCACAAACACCTCTGGAGCTTAGTCGTTACATCTGAACCCAATTACTTCGGCAAACACGGCTTCACCTCACCTAAAAGCCTTCACACCAAAGTAAACGCCATAAACCTAGTCAAACTTGATCAACTTGCACAAACCAACGAAGTCAACTTAACTGAACTCGGCTACACCAAACTGTTGGGCACAGGAAAAATAACTAAACCCCTAACCATCCATGTAGCATCATTCTCGAAGACTGCGCAAGAGAAAGTCACTCAAGCGGGCGGAAAAATCGTAGCTCCCCAAGCCAACGGAGAGTAAAGTTTCTAGATGCCCGGAAGATTCCTCAGCCTCTTCAAACCAATAGGCAGAGTTTTACCTGAAATCAAAAAGCCTGAGCGCAAAGTCAGTTTTAACGAAAAAATCTTCTGGACAGCACTCGTTCTCGTAATTTTTCTTGTCATGACTGAAATCCCGCTCTACGGGGTTGCAACTTCAGCATCAGACCAGTTTGGTCAATTAAGAGTAATTTTCGCCTCAAACCGAGGCACCTTAATGGAGTTGGGCATTGGTCCCATCGTTACGGCTGGGTTAATTCTGCAGTTACTCGCCGGCTCCTCAATCATTAAGTGTGATATGTCAAACTCTGAAGATAGAGGACTCTTTACCTCGGCAAGCAAAGTCTTCACCATCGTCCTTACCGCTATCCAAGCAGGTGCATACATTCTAAGCGGCATGTATGGAACAAACCTTGCTGGACCAGTGATAATAGTAATTTTCATACAATTGATAATTACGGGTGTAATTGTGATGTTAATGGATGAACTCGTCCAAAAGGGCTGGGGGCTAGGCAGCGGAATCAGCTTATTCATTATGGCTGGTGTCGCCCAGAACATTCTGTGGTCAACCTTCTCGCCTCCAACTGGCTTATTCGTTGGTTCACTTTCATCCCTCTTAGGCGGACAACAAAGTTTAGTTCAATGGGCCTTCGGTTCAGCAGGGGGCGTCTATCCATCATTGCTGGGGTTCTTCGCCACAATCGCAGTATTCCTCATAGTTATCTACTTGCAAGGCATCCGAATTGAGCTTCCAATGAGTTACGCAGGGTACAAAGGCTTCCGTAGCAGATACCCAATTAAATTGCTATACGTTTCAAACTTGCCAGTCATCTTTGCCTCAGCATTATTTGCAAACGTGTACTTCTTCGGCCAACTCCTTTGGGCACAATTTGGACGACCTGCCCCAGGCACCAATCTCTTCTTCCAAATAATTGGCGACTTCAACCAAACAACCTCAAGCAACGGCACAAGCGTTACACCAGTAGGCGGCTTGGCATACTACGTGACTGCCCCCCGCAACATTCAGGGCGTCATACAAGCACCCATACAAGCTTTCGCTTACCTAGGCATAATCATAGCCTTCTGTGCCGTCTTTTCATTGATTTGGCTTGAAGTAGGCGGTTTAGGACCCTCAAAAGTCGCTAAACAACTCATGGACAGTGGCATGCAAATTCCAGGCTATCGACGCTCAGGAAGACCTATCGAAGCCATCCTAAAACGCTACATTCCAGTAGTTACGGTGTTAGGAGGTATAATCGTTGGGCTTGTGGCTGGAGTATCCGACTTCCTAGGTGCCTTCGGTTCAGGCACAGGTATCTTGCTGTCAGTAGGCATCATCTACCAGTACTACGAGTTACTGATGCGTGAACGCGCAGCAGAAATGTTCCCAGCGTTTAGAAGAATATTGGGCGAATAGCCTAAACGTCGCAGGAAAAAAAACGTTGGGAAATACCCGACTTTATTTTTTTAGTTACTGGTTCGAGTTCAAAAATAGGGCCGGTCAACTTTTTCTTCGATTAAAAATTCGGTTTCATGTACCAGTTTAATGCCTAAAGAAGTGAAAATGGTTATTAACAAGAAACATGTAGGCATAGACTTAAAGTGGCAAGAGGAAAAACATCATGTCTGAAGTAGTTACTTCGTTGCCTCTGGCAACATTAATCATAATGGCTATTGCAGCTGGAATTGCTTTCTTAAACTCTGGAATCAACAGAGTTTTAATTAACTACTTCGTAGGTTGGGAACAATACCGCGTTATGCAGAAAGAAATGGCGGAGTACCGCTCAGAAACAATGGCGGCTATGCGTGCTAACGATAAAAAACAGGTAGAAAAACTAAAAAAGAAAGATTCGCAAATCAAAAATATGCAAGCGAAAATGATGAAGCCTCAAATGGTTCAATTCGGAATATCCTTTGTCTATCTTATAGTTTGGTTCTTAGTATTAACACCTGTGTTTGGAAGTACTCAGATGGCTTTCATACCTGGTATTGGCACGATTGCAAATGCTCATCACATAGTTAATGGAGTAACAGTTGTGTCTCCCAATGCAATCCCAGTGTTCTACTGGTACCCAATATGTTCACTGTTCTTCGGACTTCTATCCTCACGCATAATAGGCATAATGCCAATCGAACAAGGCGCAGTCTAAACAAAAATGAGTGAACGCCAAATGGCCAAACAACAAAAAAACTGCGTAGCCCCCCAAAAAACAGTAATTTGCATATCTGGAATGGCTGGAACCGGCAAGAGCACGTTGTCAAAGAAACTCGCTGAAAAATACCATCTGAGATACTTCTCTGGCGGCGATGTTTTGAAGGAATTGGCAAAGAAAGAAGGTTATGACGTTTCGGTTCGGGGATGGTGGGAAAGTCCAGAGGGATTAAAATTTCTCAACAAAAGAGTCAGTGACACAAAATTTGACAAGGAAGTCGACGACAAGCTATTAGAATGCGCCCAGCAAGGAAATGTTCTCTTGGATAGCTGGACGATGCCTTGGCTGTTGACGGATGGTTTCAAAATTTGGCTTGAAGCATCATTCGAGAAAAGGGCGGCAAGAGTTGCTGACCGAGATAACATGAGTGTTGCAGAAGCACTTGAGGTGCTCAAAGAAAAAGAAGCTCATACTAAAGCCATCTACAAGGCGCTGTATGGGTTTGTTTTAGGTGAGGATTACAAGCCGTTTGATTTCGTTTTAGATACTGATAACTTGAGTGCGGCTGAAGTTTTTGCGGTTCTATGCAGAGTAATCGACAATGTGGCTCTCCAGGACCAGGTGGGCAAATAGAACTTGCTTCCATACCTTAGTTCCATTGTGCTTAAAACTTCAAAACTACCCCTTTTAAAGCAGAATCTTTCAGGAAGGGACATAGAGGTGAAGACTTTAAACCGAATAGTGTCAATTCTCTTGGTTGAAACCATCGTTCTCTGTTCTGATGCTTTGAACAAAAATTTTTTAAGTGCCAAAAAAACTTTAGTCAACATCGAAAACGAATCAAAAATAGAATACCCTTCGGTCATTGAAGAGTAAGATATGTGGCGTTAAGAATGTGGAAGCCTAAGTTTATTTGAATAGTAACTTTGCGTTTTTCCATTGGTCTTTTGCTAGCGATATGTGACCGCTGGGGCTTCCGTGTAGTGAATAGAACACGTAGCAGAGATAGTTACATTGAGTACATTCATGGTAGGACTCTCGTAGTTTTTTGAATTCTGGGCTTTTCCATTTTTTTGGTAAATCAAAGATTGACCCGGCAAAATTGTGGCTGTGGCAGCCTGCAACTCTTCCCAAGTGGTCAACTACTAGAAATTGATTTAGCGCCTGGCATTTCCAAGTTCTTTTGCTATTTTCCTCATGCAGACTCCGCATCGCCAGAAGCAGTTTATCCGTCATGAGTATTTTCCTGTTTTTCTTCTTCATCTCAATAAGCTGATTGCATAAGTTAACAATCGCTTGCTTATCCGTTATCACTAAATCGTCGTTTTCTTTGCCAATCCTAAACAACTGTTTCCTATCTATCGAAGTATCGTAGGAGTAGAGGCAATACCAAACTGGGATTCCTTTGGTAGTATAATAATTAGTTAGTTCTATGATTTCGTTGAGGTTCCTCTGGGAAATCGTGGGGGTAACACTGACTTTTATTCCTTCTTTATGAAGGGCTTCTACGGCTTGAGTACCCTCTTTCCACGCACCAGCAACATTTTTTAGGTAATCATGCTTAGCTTCGTCAAGGCTATCTATGGAAATTGCAACAAAATCAGCTTTCCGCAGAAGATCGATTTTTTTCTCAGCCAAACTACCGTTATCATAGACAGTTGTAACAAACAATTTTGACGCATAATCAATTATTTCGCCGATGTCCTCTCGGAGCAGCGGATCTCCACCTGAAATTACTAGCTCGACAATGCCGAGTTTTTTCAGAATATCAAAGCCTTTCTTTATTTCCTCGGCTGTCAGTTCATGTTGGTCTTGTTCTTTCCAAACGTTGCAGCCGCGGCATTTGTAGTTACATTTTCTGGTGACTAGCCATTGTGCATGATGAGGTTTGCCAGAAGTAAGTGAACGTGCCGCTACTGATGCCGTTTTCATGAAACCAGAGGTCAAACAACCGTCACTAGCCGATTAATTGTTATTACCTAACTCAGGTTGCAACTATAAAAACCATTATAAATCTAATGTTTTTCTTGTTGATTCATGAAGTTAACGCGCTAAAGCAATCCATAGGTGATCTGAAGTGGGTCTTGGAAGCATCTCCGTCGAATCGTCCTTGTGCAGAAGTAAGCGTTTGTTTGGGTTGGGGTTGAATTCGCCGATAACGTCAGCGTAAATGTGTTCTTGGCTGAGCGCATCGATTATTTTGTCTGCAGCCTGTGGCTCAGCAGCTATTAGCAGTGCACCTGAACTAATCAACTGCAATGGATCAATCTCGTAGAACCTGCAAATCTTTGCGGTTTCAGGTTCAACCACAATTTTTTCCTTAAAAATACGTACACCTAAGCCAGCAGCATCAGCCATTTCATGGATACCGTTAAACACTCCGCCCTCAGTTGGGTCATGCATAGCGTGGACTCCGCCTGCCTTGTAAGCGGTTAAGGCGTCTTTGACGACGCTGATTTGTTTGTAAAAGCCTTTTGCGCTGTCCAGCATTGTTGAATTGAATGTCTTTGAGAGATGCGATTCGCGGTCGAAAGCCAATATTGCTGTGCCCTCAATTCCCGCACTCTTAGTTAAAATGAGTTTATCGCCTACTTTTGCTCCCGCTGCAGTAACGTAGTTGCCTTTTTCCGTTAAACCCATGATGCAGCCCACGACAATCGGATTTGCTAAGCCAGGAGTTGATTCGCAGTGCCCCCCAACTATGGCTATTCCCAATTCCTTTGCTGCGATATGCATTTGGGTACTTATGTTTTCAACGATTTTGCTGTCTGCGCCCTCGGGAAGCATTATACATGAAAAGAAGAATGCTGGTTCTACACCGAAGGTTGCAACATCGTTGGCGTTGATGTTTATGGCTTCCCAACCGATGCGTTCCACCGCACCCGTAATGGGATCCATGGAGACTATTGCGTTCTTGCTCCCCACATCCAACACTGCGCCATCTACTCCAGCAGCTGGACCCAAAATAACTTCACTGCGGACGGCACCCAAGTTTTTGAAAACCACGTCTTTTAAGATGTCTATTGGGATTTTACCAGGTGGAAGCTTCATAATTTATCCTCTGTTAAAACTGGCTATTAAGTTGTGGGATAACACGGAAAACTGCGTGCATAACGGGTATGGCAACTATTAAACCGATCAGCATCTGAACGATGTTGAAAGGAACCTCAGCTAGAGCAACCGCAAAGGGATAGCCTATTACGAATTGTTCATAGAGGAAATATCCTGCCACCATTTCTAAGCCTCCGATAACGACTGAGATTGTGGCACATAACGTGAGGTTTGGAATTCGCCTTTTGAGATGAATGTTTAGGAAACCAACGATTAAGCCTTCCCCACCTTTAATTACCAAGGTGCCTGGAGCAAACAACCCATAGCCTAAGAAGGCATCAGACAGTGATGACCCTATCCCCCCTGACAATCCCCCGACCAATGGACCAAAAACGAGGGCAGCTATGTAGATGGTGGTTTCTCCAATGTTGAAGTAACCCGAAGTTGCAGGTATAGGTATGGGTGGAATCTGTGAGGTGACCACAAAAACGAGTGCAGCGAAGACTGCTGCCACAGTAATCTTGAAAACTGCGGATTGGTTATAACTTTGATTCTTCATTGCTGTTTTTTGTTTTTCTTTATCCATTACCTTCACAGCGTTAAGTTTTCAGAGACAATTATTTTAAAGCGCTTATTAAACATCCTTGATAAATTTATGCCATAAAGAATTTTGTCTGTACCGCGAAAATGTAAATGCAGAAAAATGGCTGAATAGTTGTGTATCCCAATTCGATTGAAGGGGAAAATCTAAATGTGACTTCTTTAAAGAATAATACAGAACTAAGAGAGTTGCATTAAAATGAGCACAGTTAGAGAAGACCCAATTAAAATGCATAAAGATGCAATCACACTAATGGAAAATGGCAAATATGCAGAGGCAAAAGACCTCTTCACGAAAGTTGCCGAACTCTACTATAAGGGACAGAACTATTTTGGTGCGGCAGAAATGAACTATAAAGCAGGTGAATGCAGTTTCTCAATGAAAGACTACATAAAAGCTGCGGAGTTCTTCAAAAAGTCATCTGACATCTCCTTTGCCAAGGGCTTTGAACGTTATGGCGTAAGCGCTCTTGAGCAAGCACGGGACAGCCAAAAAGCGTTGGGCAACAGCAAGGAAGTAGAGGAACTGGACAAGAAGATTAAGGAAATCAACGATAAACAGAAAGAACCTGAGGGCGAATCTTCGTTCTCAGTGTTTTCCTAAATCTACTTTAATTATTTTTTTTGTGTTACATAATTCGGTAAGTCAGGGTTGCATTATTGATGCTTGTTGGGGCAAAGTCAGTTAAGGTTTGGTTTTCAGATTCAAAATCCACCACACCTAACATGTAAGATGGATGCTTCTCCAACTCTACTTCGCTTGTGTATGGAGTTTTTGTGAATCGAAGTACCGTATTTGCTTTCTGGTTAGTTATTTCCTGTAGGACACTGTTTCTTCGGTTGCTCTCATGCGAAAGGTATGTTGCGATTATGATGATTCGGTGTCTTCTTGCAAAGTTTGCAAGATAACCCATAATTTGGCGGTAAACTGCAGTTGCTTCTTGGTCATCTACATTGCCATTCAAGAATGAACATACAATGTCAGAGATCACTACAAGTTTTGCATCCGATTTTTCTAAGGCTTCCTCTAGTTTTTCCATTATAAGCGATGTTAATCGATATGCTGTGTATGCTCGCATGTTAATAACTTGTTCAAGTGGAGTATTGGGGTCTAATTTTTGTTTTTCTGCGGCCTGTACAATCTCTGATAATGAAGAACTATTTGCGCAGTCGATGAAGACGACGTTACTTTCTAAGCCGCCCAGATATGCCGGTAATTGCGCTCTGACACAGAGTTTAGCTACTAAAGATGTAACCGACTGAGAACCATAGATGACGGCGAAGTCTCCTGCTTTGAATCCTGGAAAAAGCACGTCTATGTCACGTACATTAAAGGCAAACGGTTTAGTGATTATTTGTGTTATTTGAGCTTTTAGTATTAGTTTTTGCTGCATCACTGTCTCACTCAAACTCAGTTACCTCTTATTAGCCTATTTAAAGCGTCGATGTGACAACATAACCCAACGGGGGAGGGGTCAGTGAAAGTGAACTGCGGCGCAAGCAATTATAGTCTCAAAAACCATAAGTTTAATCGTGTTTTTGGTAACTATGCTTGCCACATTCAAATCCCTCTCTGAACTTCTCGAAAAAGTCGAAGCCACAAAGAAACGGCTTGAAATCATAGAGCAAACCGCAAACTATCTAAAAACACTTGGTCCTGAAGAGATTGAGCCAGCCACAAACATGATGGTTGGGCGAGCGTTTCCCAAGTACAGCCAAAAAACCCTCAAAGTAAGCTGGTCTACTCTCATCCGCATCTTCGAGCGTATAAGCGCCTTTGATTGGGAGATCTTTCGTCAAGCCATGGCTGCAACTGGCGATATCGGCTCAGCCATAAAAACAGTCCTCGAACAGACCAAAGCAAAAAAGCAAACCCAACTAACCCCAAAACTCCTAACAATAACAGAAGTCCAAACAACGCTGGACGCTATCTCGCAAGCGCAAGGTTCAGGTTCAAGAACCAAAAAAGAACGCTTACTCACAACTCTAATGGGTCAAGCGGAACCCGTTGAAGCAAAGTACCTGGTAAAAATCTTCACCAGCGAGATGCGCACCGGGCTACATGAGGGTTTAATGGAGCAGGCGGTTGCAATGGCTTTTGATGTTCCGCTTGGACGAGTGCAGCATGCCTCCATGACTTTAGGAGACATAGGCGAGGTTGCAGCTGTTTTGAAAACGCAGAGTGTAGAGGGTTTAGAGAAATCTGGTTTTAGAGTTTTTAGGCCAGTCAAACTTATGTTAGCGCAAACAGCACAATGCGTCCGGGAAGCGCTAGAAACACACGGAGGCAAAACTGCGTTAGAATACAAGTATGATGGCGCTAGAGTACAAATCCACAAACAGACCGACAGAGTGGAAATTTTCAGCAGAAGACTCAGCGAAGTTACAGCAAGCTTGCCCGAAGTTGTGGCCGCCGTAAAACATAACATTCAAGCGCAATCAGCAATCGTTGAGGGCGAAGTAATCGCGCTCGACACCACTGGCTTTCCGATTGCGTTTCAGCATTTGATGCGGCGGTTCAGGCGAATTCGAGGAGTCGCTGGCCTAGCGGAGAAGATGCCCATAACCCTCTACCTCTTCGACATACTCTACCTTAACGGCGAAAGCCAAATCACCAAGCCATATAACGAGCGCCGCCAAATCCTCGCCCAAACCGCAGGAAAAATTGTCCTATCTAATCAAATAGTCACAGACCACGCCTTGCAAGCCGAAGCGTTCTTCAAAGAAGCGCTCGCTGCGGGACATGAAGGGTTGATGGCGAAGAAACTCGATAGTCCCTATACGCCTGGGCGTAGGGGCAAACGTTGGCTTAAAATCAAAGCTACCCTTGACTCCTTAGATTTAGTTATCACAGCCGCCGAGTACGGTTACGGACGCAGGAAAGGCTGGCTCTCGGACTACTACCTCGCAGCAAGAAACCCCCACACAGGGGAGTTTTTGAACATTGGAAAGACCTTCAAGGGGTTAACTGACGCAGAAATCATTGAATTAACCAAGAGGTTAAAGGAATCCGTCTTAAGCGAGGACGGGCACAGCGTCAACGTTATCCCAAAAATCGTTGTGGAAGTTGCCTACAATGAAATCCAGGAAAGCCCCCGCTACGAAAGCCAAATGGCACTGAGGTTCGCAAGAATCACTCGCATCCGAGACGACAAAACACCAGAAGAAGCCAGCACAATCGGTCAAGTTAGGGAAATATATGATAGGCAGTTCCGCAATAAAGGCAAATACAGCACAGTGACTAACGGGAAGTAGTTGAGTTGGATGAACAAGAGAAAGAGGCGTTCGCGAAGGAGTTCTACAGTCGCCAAACCATCCTCAAAGAACTAGGCGAGAAGGGGCAGCAGAAACTCGCTAAATCCAAAGTCGCAGTTGTCGGCGCAGGCGGGCTAGGCACGGTATCCTCACTCTATCTCACATTGTCTGGCGTTGGCTACATCCGCTTAATCGACCAAGACACAATAGAAACCCACAACCTCCACCGCCAAATCCTATACAACCCAGACGATCTTCACTACCCCAAAACCGAGGTTGCCGCGAAAAGGCTGGAAAAACAAAACCCGCTGGTAACGGTTGAGGCTGTTCCTGAAAACGTGAATGCAAGCAACGTTGAACGTCTCTTAACAGGTGTGGATTGCGTGGTGGATGGGTTAGACAATATGGTCACACGGTATCTTGTCAACCGTGCCTGTGTAAAACTTGGCATTCCATATGTTTTCGGTGCAGGGATTGGCATCGAAGGGAACCTATCCGTCTTTGCTCCGCCAGGAACAGGGTGCTTAGAATGCTTGATGCCTAACCTCTCTGATTCAGACCTTCTAACCTGCAACACAAGGGGCGTTATGGGTGCCACAACGGGCATAATTGGAGCCTTGGAAGCAATGGAAACTATAAAACTCCTCGCAGGCATCGGCTCAACATTGAAGGGCAAGTTGCTGGTTTGCGACTTTGCCGACATGGACTTCACAATCATTGACATCTCCAAAAGCACTCGTTGCCCAGTCTGCCACGGCGACGTAACCTCCATTGCGGGCGGTGAGCGGCTGGTTTGGCTCTGCGGCAAAGAGACCGCCAACATCAACCCAGAAAAACCCCTAAAACTCAACCTCGACGAAATCTACCCCCAAATCAGCAACCAATTCAAAGTGTGCCTGAAATCACGGTTGGCATTAATGTTTGATTACAAAGACTGCGAGGTAAGCCTATTCAACGGCGGACGAATGCTGATAAAAGGAGTTGTGGATGAAAAAACCGCTTTGGCTACTTACAGGGAAATTCTAAAAAAAATTGGTGTAGGCTAACTTCTTAGCGCTGCCACCAAAGCATTAGCGTCCTTTACCCATCCCTCGATTATTTTGAGGTTAGTTTCAAGCTTTTGCGGGTTTTTCTCGAAGTCCTTGAGTTGTTCCTGCTGATGCATGTAGTAGCCTACCAGCTGGTTGAGTGGCTCGATGAATTCTGCTGTTGAAGCCCCAGATTTCAAGTTGTTTCCCAATTCTTTTAGTGTGGTTTGCATTTCGTCGATGGATGTGCCGGTGGTTTTCTTGAAGTCCCTGCTTACCCATTGGCGCTCAAAGAGGTTGCGTTTCTTCCAGCCTTCCGACTGCTCAAGATAAGTTTTGAGGACCTCTTGGTAGAGTTCATTTTTGCTTCTGTTTTCGCTCGGTTTGGTCGATTGTGCTTTTTGCCGTTGGATTGGTTTCTGTTCTTCCACTTTGTGTTCTTCTTGTTCAGTGAAGGGTATTCCCGCTTCCCGTAGCACTTGGATGGAGCTGGTTTCTTGTCCATGGTACCTTTTGGCAAGGGCAACCGCTATGGCAAAGCCTGCACCTGCGGCTTCGGGAGAAATCTGGGCGTGTTTGTTTAGTTCAAAGAGCTGCTCTAAACTCATACCCATTAGCGAGGCTACTTTTCCTCCGCCTTCAACAAACCCGGGGGTTTTAGAGATTCCTGGTCCGATGGTGAATGAGTAGACTCCTGTGCCTTCGACTTCGGCGAATATAGTATTTGATAGTTCAACTTGTGCAGTCTTGAAAACCTCATAGGCTCCCATGTAAGGCGCTGCACCTGACGAGGAAACGCAGACGAAAACGCCGTGTTTGTGGTCGAGCATGGCTGGCAGAAACTTGCGAGCTAAAACCACTGGACCCCGCAGGTTCACGTGGTAACTAAAATCCCATGACTCGACGGGGGTGTCTTTGACTGCGCCCATTGGGAAAACTGTTGCGTTGTTCAGGATGATGTCGACTTTGCCGAATTTTTTCAGGATTGCCTCGGCGAGTTTGTCGATGTCTTTTTCGTTACCGATATCCGTTTTGACGAATAGAGCTTTGCCGGCGCCGAATTCTTTGTTAATGCTGTCTTCGGCAGCTTTGCCGTTTTTCTCATCGATTTCAGCAATAACCACATTTGCGCCAAGCCAAACCAACGCTCTGGCAGCTTCAAAGCCGATTCCCCTTCCAGCCCCCGTTACTACGGCGACTTCTCCCTTCAACGAATCCTGAGTTAAATTTCCTCTACTGATTAACATTCAATCAACCGCTTAGTGATTACTCGTTTTGTACTAAAAAAGTTTGAACCCAAACCAATTTAACTCTACCCATAAGACTGCCGCTGCAATAGCAACCTGCGCAATGGATAAGGTTGCGCCTACTTTGAGGTATTCTTTTAGACTGATGGATACGCCTTTGCGTCGCATTATTTCCAGCCACATCAAAATCGCCAGCGACCCCAACGGGAAAAAGTGGGGACCTAAATTGTTGCCGATGATGTTGCTAAAAACCAGGTTTGTCAGGGCTGGTCCAGTCACTGCTGCTTGGTGAATACTGAGTAAACCCAAAATTGTCATGGGCCAATTATTCATGAAGCTCGCTCCAATCGTCACAACCATGCTTGGACCAAATACTCCTAGCACCGACGGAAGCTTACTAGTTGTCACAAGTGCAGAAGCTAACAAGTTCGTGACGCCAGCTGATTCCAAGCCTTGAACAACAATGAATATGCTGAGCATAAACAGCACAATATCCCAATTAATATCCCTCGCCAACCATACCAGCCCCTTCTTCTCGCCGTTCACCGAGCCATTCTGCTTCAACGTAAACCAATAAACCGCCACCAAAAACACAGAGCCGCTACAAATCACCAATGAAACTGGGAACCTATTCAAAGAAGTCAACACGTAGCCAATATCAATTGCCACAAGAGTTACGAAAGTTATTTTCAGAAGGTTGCGCGAGATTGCGGGTTTGCCCTTGGTTAAGGACTCTGCAGCTTGTACGTCGTAGGTGCCGGGTATCTGTTTTCGGAAGAACAGCCAAATCAACAGCAAACTGCTCAGAAGAACTGCAACTGTCACAGGTCCCATGAAGATGAGGTGGTCGATGAAGCTGTACTTGAAATAGTCTGCGCTTAGGATGTTGATAGGGTTGCTTGTTATCAGGGGCATGGCGGCGGTGTCGGCGATTAATCCTGCAGTGAATAGGTATGCGAGTTTGCCCCTTTTGTCTATGCCCAAACACGTGACAACCTCAAGCACAATCGGGGTCAGAATCAAAACTGCGCTGTCGTTGGCAAAAAGGATGCTCACGGCTGCCGTCAGCAGGGCAATGTAGAAGTAAAGCCGTAGCCCACTTCCACGCGCCAATTTAACAACTCGTAGCGCCGTCCATCTAAAGAAGCCCATGGCATCCAACGTCACCGATAATGCAATGATGCCCAGAAACGCCAAGGCAGCATCCCAAATGTCCAAAAACGACTGTGCCGCTTGCCCCAAACTCACCGTGCCCAACAAAAGCGAAGCCACCGCGCCGATGGCAGCGGCATATCCCAGCCGAAGACCCCGCGGGCGCTTAACCATCAAGAAAAGCGTCGCTGCAAAGACAGCTATTGCTGCAACGGTGATATAGTTCAACGGAGTGCCTCGTTTGTTTTAGCTCAGCGGTGGTTTGTGGTATAAAAGATTAGCTCGCCAACCAACGAGAACTTAAGGATACTTAAACAATAAAAATAAAAAAATAAAGAAGCTTATTCTGTCTTCTTCTGTTTAGGACGCAACGACCGAACGGTTGCGCCTGCACGCCACATTTCGCTGTTACCCATCTCTTTGAGTTCATCAGCAAGTTTTTGGCGGTAATCGGGCGCCTTGCTTTTTTCGAGGACGATGCGTGTTTCTTCACCCGCCGCGACAAGCTCATAAAGTGAGTCGAATACTGGTTGGGTTGCTTCGCGGAAGCGGCTTCTCCATCGTAATGCGCCTATGCGTGCGGTTTCACTGCAGTTGCAGTACATCCAGTCCATGCCGTTTTCGTCGACAAGGCGGATTAGGCTTTGGGTTAGTTCTTCGACAGATTCGTTGAATGCTTCGCTTGGGCTGTGTCCGTGTTCACGTAGGGTTTTGTATTGGGCTTCGAGGATGCCTGCTAGTGCACCCATTAGTGTGCCTCGTTCGCCTGTTAGGTCGCTGTAGGTTTCTTTTTCGAAGGTGGTTGGGAAAAGGTATCCTCCGCCGATGGCGATGCCGAGTGCTTTGGCGCGGTCTTCGGCTTTGCCTGTTGCATCTTGGAAGACAGCGAAACTGCAGTTTATGCCGCTTCCGTCAACAAAGTTTCGGCGCACAGAGGTGCCGGAACCTTTTGGTGCAACAAGGATTACGTCTATGTCTTTGGGTGGGATAACGCCTGTTTGTTCTTTGTAGACGATGCTAAAGCCGTGGCTGAAGTAAAGTGCGTCTCCTTTTTTGAGGGTTGCTTTAACTTTTGGCCAGGTCGCTTTTTGTGCTGCGTCAGTGAGTAGGAACAGTTTGATGGTGCCCATTTTTGCCGCTTCTTCCATCGGGAACAGGTTTTTGCCTGGAACCCAGCCGTCAGCGATTGCTTTGTCCCACTCTTTTTTGAATACGCCCTCTTTTTCTTGTCCTATAATTACTTTTATTCCTTGGTCACGCATGTTGAGTGATTGAGCTTGACCCTGTATGCCGTAGCCAAGTGAGACGACAACTTCGTCTTTTAGGATTTTTTGGGCTTTTGCCAATGTGAATTCTTCTCGTGTGATGACGTCCTCTTTGACGCCGCCGAAATCGATTTTCACCATTTTTATGTACCTCAGCCATTGCATTTATCAGATGGCATAATTAAGAATTATGTTAGGAATTGCCTTGATAATTATGCTCCAAATGCTCAAGCGACAGTTCGAACGAAGCTGAAGGAAAGGACATTAAGCTGTAAGAATAATTCACATTAGCTATTCATTGTCTGGTTTTTTCCCATTCAGAAAATATTTCTTTTTTAGCGATTTCTCCTTGTATCCGCTTTTTCTTGGAATTAATATCTAAACCAATCATAAATAGGAAGGGTGCTGACAAATAAAATCCTGCCAAAATGGGATTTTCGAGAAGGACTGCTGCTCCCAATATCTGCTCGATTCGGATTCCTGCGATTGTTTGAAGGATATCGGCCATGAAAAAAGCTATCAAAGTTAACATTAAGACAACAGCATATTGAATGAGAGTACTTCTTTGTTTTCCCAATATAGCTGAAGGTATGACCGATGACAAGACGAAAATCCATGTGAAAGCGTAAACAAAAACTATGGTTTGAATATTAAAATTCAGCCAGGAACCGACAGTTGGCCAGAACAAAATGATATTTGTTGCAATTGACTTGACTGCGGTATCAGTGAAAAGTTGATAGCTGACAGTGAGGACCCATGATAATGCAAGATATGTTGGGGCTAACAATGCAGCTCTCATATTCAATGCCAAGACTCAATATATAATATAGACTAAATAAATCTTTATGTTTAAAGAAATTTACCAATGAATAGCTGCGAGATTAACATCATAATAACAAGTCTAGAATGAACATTATCACGTTGCGCTAATAATTATCAGGGAATTTTCGACGCTAATTAAGAATTATGTTGGAAATTCCATTGATAATTATGCGAGAGTGTCATAGCCATTACTTTGTGTCATTAAATCTAAATAAAATAAAGTAATACCGAATTCGGCAATCTAAAGCCGTTAGCACTAGCGAGATTTGGAAGCGTTCAGTTTCACAGCAGCACGAATGAGGGTCTTGAAGGCTTCCTCCTCAATCTTCTCGCCCTCATGGATGTCGATGGCTCGCCTGACAGTCCCAGGCTGGTTGAAAAGGTGAGAAGGGTCCTCCAGCGAATCACCCTTGAAAAACGTGAGTTTGACCGAACTCTTGTAGGTCTCCCCTGTGCAGATGCCGCCGTTGTGAGACCCGACTGGAGTCCCAGGGTTTGTTGGTTTCACCCATTTCCACTCTTCAACTACTTCTGGGTCGGCCTCCTCGATGAGGCGACGCACTTTGGCTAACGTTTCTCCGCGCCAGTCGCCTAGTTCTTGAATTCTTGCGTCGATAAGCTGTGAAGGAGACTCATCTTTCTTCGCACTACTTTTTGCCATGTTGTTCCCTTGTTACTAGATTTCATAGTTAAGAACTTAGTTACCTAGTTTTATTTACTCAGCGTTTTATTTATACCCATACTTTTTAACGGGACTCTACTTAATTTCTCGGCACATCCGCTATTTGGGCACTATGATTAGTCGATAGCATCTATGCAGAACATATTTGTGCGCAGGACTTTGAGTACATCTGAGTAATAATTGTCAAGGATTTTCGACGCCAAGTAAGAATTATCCTTAAAGCACTTCCCATTCTTGAGAAAGCGTAAACCAATTAAACCGTTTTCGTCTAATACCAAATGATGTCAACCAACAAATTTACGCCCGAACTAATTGCTCCCTGCGGAATGAACTGCGGAATCTGCAGAGCTTACCTCGCTTACACCCATGGAGTACCAACGAAAAGAGGCAAAGTAACTCACTGCGCAGGCTGCCTTCCCAGAGCCAAAAACTGCTATATAATTCGAGGTTGCCCAAAACTTAGAAAACATGAAATCGAGTCTTGCACCCAATGTGATACATTGGCCTGCAAAAACCTTGCACACCTCGACAAGCGATACCGCGAACGTTATAACATGAGCATGGTGGAGAACCTGAAGGAACTTAAAATCAAAGGCATGGAAACATTCCTCAAAAACCAACAAGAAAAGTATAGATGCCCAAACTGTGGAGATGCAGTTTGCGTTCACGATGAAAACTGCTACTCGTGTGGTTACAGAAAGGGAACAAAGCCGATTTAGGGCCCAGAATAATTACCAACAATGTTCTTTGAGGCTTTTCAGTCTACCGGATGAACCTAAGTTGAAAGAAGAAGAAGTTGGAAAAAATTTTGCTCTTCTTCTTTTACCAGTTAACTTTTGCCTCACAATAGGAAATTTGCATAAGTTAAAAGAAGAAAAATCATTTTTTCCCGAAAAACACCAATTTTTTCTTCTTCTCTTAGCAAGTAGACGAAGACAGTGTTATGGGGAAGCAGTGTCTTCTTCTTTCACGCTCGGTATTTCCTCTTCCTTCTATTGGACAGCTTATTTTTGTGCTCGGCTTTTTTCTTGCGGCAGTTGCAATTAGCAAATTAATGTATGACTTCAAAAAGGGCTCATTAACTTGAGAAAAACCGCTTTGGCTGCGTACAACCTGTTTTCTGCTTGCTCGTAAATCACTGACTTCGGGCTCCCTATGGCTTCCGCACTTATTTCGTATCCACGGTGAATGGGCATATCATGCATGATAAAGGCGTTGCTGTTCTTGAGCAACTCAGCATTGATTTGGTAGGGCATCATGAGATTAATGCGCTTCTCTTTTTCAGCGGCAAACTTGGGGTCAGTGAAAAACTCCATATCAATCCATGTGTCCGTGTAAATGAAATCGGCGTTGGCAACAGCTTTCTTAGCATCCAAGGTTGATTGCCAAAGACCCGTTTTTTTAGCTTGCGAAAGCAGCTCGTCATCTCTCGCTGCTTCATTAAAAATCGGCGTTACAGTGGTGAGTTCGACACCTGTTTTGGTACATCCTTCGATCAGTGAGTTAGTGACGTTGTTGTGAACGCCGATGTAAACGAGTTTTGCACCCTCAAGTTTGCCGTGTTTTTCTTTGATGGTGATTAAATCTGCCTAGGGCTTGGCTTGGATGATACATCTCGTCACAGCCGTTTATAACTGGAACACGGGAAGCCTTAGCTATCTTGAGCAAGTCTGCGTCACAAAGTAACCGTGCCATTATGCAATCGACGTTGCGTGATAGGTATTGAAGCTCGTCTATTATGTCTGCTAAGGCGAAGTTGGTTGTGCGCCAATCGATGTAGAGCGCATGGCCGCCCAGTTGCGTCATGGCAACTTCAAAGGATACTCGAGTACGAGTGGATGTCTTCTGGAAAATCAATGCAGCTGACTTTCCCTCGAATGTTTTGAGGTATTTTTTAGGGTTGTGCTTAACTTTTATGCCTAAATCAACCATTGAAGCAAGGTCAGAGCTTGTTAATTCTTTGAAATTGATCAGATGCATCTTTACTGTGCCTTCAATACGCTGAACCAAGCATGCAATTATAAGCTTTATGCAAAAACTTGCGCTCTAAACTCTAGTACGTTTCAACTGTTAGATTCGGAATTCGTTCAAAATCCTTTTTGTTTCTCGTTACTATGACGTTTTCTCCTACTAGATAGGGCTATTGCCGCAATAGTCATGTCCCTATCTGGAATTATTTGACCTATCTTCCAAAGGTTACTCCGAATTTGCCCATATCGCTCAGCACCTACTTCATCCATTTCAAAGACGACAAATCGACTGACAATTAAATTGATGTCGTCTTTTCCTTGCTTGACATTATTGGATTTGTATGCCCCATAGAAAAGTTCTGCGATGTTTATAATAGTAGTAGAAAAGCCCTTGCTATCTTCAGATAGCATTTTCAGTTTTTTGTTAGCCTCTGGTTGCTTGCGAATTAGATCCGCTAGAATTGTTGTATCTAAACAAACCATTAGCGAAGTTTCAGCCCTTTACGCATTTCCTCTACCGCTAGGTCAATGTTATCCGCTAATTCGTCATTTTTTTCCATATTTGCGAACATACGCAAAATTTCATGAGGGTTTCCTTTTTCCGGAGCATTGGCGATTGTGAAGCCTTTCAATCGTAGTTCTATTTGGGTGCTAACCGGAACGCCTGTTTTGCTGCGTATTTGCTCCATTTCTTCCACTATTGATTCTTCAATTCTGAAGCAGACTTGTCGTTTTTTTGCTCGGGACATACTTCGTGCCTAAATTAGTAAGTGCTTCATATTGCATTTAAATTTATTGCATGACAACGCATTACATTATTGGAACTTGGTTTAACAACATTTTTACGGTAATGCTCACAAGTTATGTGAAGTACCCCCATGATTCTCCTAGTAGCCTCAAAGCAGGATATTGCAAGCTTAAACATCAAAGAACAAATCCTCAGCCAATACCCCTTCCGCAAACTTGCAAAAACATTCCAGCGTAGCCCCATCTACGCAGGAGAGATGAATGGTAAAACATTGAATCTTGTAACCTTAAAAGATGAGTCCATTCAAGCCCAAGATTTACCCAAAAAGTTTCCAACAGCAAAATTAATTGTATTTATCTCAAGGCATGCCAGCCAAAGTGGCAAACCAACTCTATCCGTTCATGTTCCTGGAAACTTTGGAGATGCAGAACTTGGCGGGTTACCCCGGAAAGTTTCAGTTTCACCTGCTTATCCAATGCAGAATGCCCTAAAAGCGCTTACGTTCTACAAAGAAAAGTTAAACCTAAATTACGAAGTATCGTTTGAATGTACCCATCATGGACCCAGCTTGGATGTTCCAGCTATGTTTATTGAGTTAGGCAGTTCTACAGCTCAGTGGTGTGATTTGAAGGCTGCAGAGGCCGTTGCCCACTCAGCAATTTACTCAATCGCTAACCTCAAGATAAACACCAGTCCCATAGCTTTAGGCATAGGCGGAACCCACTACAACCAAAGGTTCACAGTTATGGATTTGGTCGGCGAATTCGCTTTCGGTCACATGATTCCCAAGTACGCAGCCCACCTAGTAGATGCTAAAATGATATCTCAGTGTGTTGAGAAGACTCTGGGGAAAGTGCAGTTGGCTGTTTTGGATTGGAAAGGAATCAAGAGTGAAGACAAACAAAACGTGCTTTCAGCTTTAGAAACCGTTGGTTTACCCTTCAAGAAGGTTTAAAATTCCTGTTTGGGGAAGCTTTAAAAGGGTTAATACCGTAGTTTTTAAACTAAAATATTACAGTAACATTTATTATATATCAGTGAAATCTTGAGTGTGCGGTAAATATGGGCATCAAAGATTGGTTGACACAGGCAGGAAGAACCTTAAAGCTCGCCATAAAACCTGGACGTGAAGAGCTTTGGCTCTCGATAAAAATCAGTCTACTAGGTATAGGTGCGGTCGGCTTAATCGGTTTTTTAATTAAAATCTTAGCTTATGCAATTAGCCCTACAACAGCAGCTTAGAAGGCAAAGTCATGAACACGAAAGAAGAGCCAAATCAGCAAGTAAAAATATTCGTTGTGAAAACAACGACAGGTCAGGAACGCAACGTAGCGCGCCTAATCGCTTCAAAAGTTGAGATGTCTCATATTCCCATAAAATCTCTTCTAGTTCCTGACACCCTCAAAGGCTACGTGTTCATCGAAGCAGATGGACCACACCTGGTGGAAGAAGCAATAACAGGTGTCAGACATGTCCGTTCAAGAATCCCGGGGCTCGTAAGCTTCGCAGAAATTGAACGGTACATAGTGCGTAAACCAGTCATGGAAGACCTCAACGAAGATGATGTTGTCGAAATTACCGGTGGACCATTCAAAGGTATGCGCGCTAAAATCACAAGACTTGACAAGTCAAAAGGCGAAGTTACACTCGAATTGCTCGAGGCAACATTCACTTTGCCCATCACAGTACATTCAGACTATGTAAAATTAGTTGAAAAAGCAAAATAAACGGTGAAACAGAAAAATGTCAGAGAAAAAAGTCGTAGAATTAATCGTTAGCGGCGGACAAGCCAATGCAGGTCCTCCATTAGGTCCAGCTCTTGGCCCACTTGGCGTAAACATAGTGGCTATTGTCAATAAAATCAACGAAATCACAAAAGAATACGCTGGAATGAAAGTTCCAGTAAAGATCAGCGTTGATACTGAAGATAAAACCTTCGAGGTAACTGTCGGCACTCCTACAGCATCTGCACTTCTAGTTGCTGAACTCAAAGTTGAGAAAGGCTCAGGTACCCCAAACACTGTTAAAATCGGGGACTTAACCATGGAGCAGATGGTGAAGATAGCCAAAATTAAAGGTCCTCAACTTTTAGCACCAACCCTCAAAAAGGCAACTAAAGAATTGCTTGGTACTTGCGTTAGTTTAGGTGTAACAGTAGAAGGCAAAGACCCGAGAGAAGTCCAGAAAGAAGTCGACGCTGGCAACTACGAACAACTATTCGGTACTGAACAATGATAAGCGAATATTTTTATAATGGGTTTCAAATCTCTCAATGGCACGAGGCTTAAAAATGCCCCTAGACAACAAGACTATAACAGAAGCAATTAAACAGGCAAAGGCAAAGTCTGGTCAGAAAAAATTCAACCAGACTGTAGATTTGATTCTTGACATCGTCGAGATCGATATGAAGTCGCCAGAAGGCAAAATTCAAGAGGTCGTAGAGCTTCCACACGTAACCGGTAAACCCAACAAGGTCTGTGTTGTTGCCTCTAGCGGCGACTTCGTTACCAAAGCAAAGAATTCAACAGCTGACAAAGTTCTTGAACGCGCAGACTTAGATGCCCTGACTGGCAAGAAGAAGGAACTGCGTAAAATCGCCAGCGACTATGACGTTTTCATCTGCGAAGTTCCCCTGATGCCCCTAGTAGGTAGGACTCTTGGTCCAGTTTTAGGTCCACGAGGCAAAATGCCCATTCCTGTCCCAGTGAACGCTGATCTTACAGCACTTATAAACAAGCATCGGAAAACCGTGCTTGTACGCATGCGAAGTCAACCAATTATCCAAGTTTCGGTAGGTTCCGAACAGATGAAGGATGAAGAACTAGTTGATAACACCATGACTGTTCTCCGCGTTTTGGATGGAAAACTGAAGCGTGGCTTGAAAAACGTAAAATACGCTTTCATAAAGACATCCATGGGTGAACCAGTCAAAATTAAAGCTTAAAGAGAAGAAAAACTATGCCGTCCCAACAAGTATTAGAAGCAAAATCAACCGAAGTCGAGGCAATAAAAGACATACTAAAAGAGTACAAATCCATCGGCATCGCCAGTCTCAAGAAGGTTCGCGCTTCCCAACTCCAAGAACTAAAAAAAGGCATGAAAGGCAAAGTTTACCTTCGCGTCTTAAAGAACACACTTATAAAAATCGCTTTAGACGAAATGAATCAGGCAGAGCTCAAGAAGCTTGAGGCTTACTTGGAAGGATCCAACGTTTTCTTATTCACTGACCTTAACCCCTTCAAACTGGCTTTGCTTTTGGAACGCGGTAAAGTAAAAACAACTGCAAAATCAGGCGACATAGCCGCCATGGATGTAGTTATTCCAGCGGGAAACACCGCTCAGCCTCCCGGCCCAGTCATCAGCCAACTAAACGCAGTTGGTTTACCCACAAGAATAGAATCCGGCAGCGTCTGGATTAGCAAAGACACTTTGGTCGTCCGAAGGGGCGAAGTCATCAACGAACGCTTGGCAGGTGTCCTCTCAAAACTCGGTATAAAAGCAGTTGAACTCGGCATATCCATGCGTGCAGTCTTCGACAACGGCATGATTATCACCGGAGACCAACTTGTAGTTGACGTTGACGCAACACGCAAGACCGTTCAAACAAGCCAAGGTGAAGCCTTCGCATTAGCCCTTGAAATAGGCTACGCAAGCAAAGACACCATCAAACCATTATTGCAGCGTGCTCACCAGAAAGCAGTCGCCTTATCCGTAAGCGCAACCATACCCACAAAAGACACCATCGCAGACATCATACGCAAAGCAAACGCAGAAATGACCAGCCTTAGCACCGTCGCAGACAAGGTTAAGCCTAAAGCTTAAACCAAATTTTTATTTTTCTTATTCTTAAATCTATAATCTTGTTTTGTTACGTCATTTTTAATTTTCAACAAGATAAAAAAAGTTGTTAACGCTTATTGATTGAAGCTTTCCCTGTAACTGTCGTAGTCTGGCAGGATGCGCTGGTATTCTTGCTCCATAGCGGTGAAGAAATAATAAAGTCAGCTGAAGAGCGGTTGCGGGTTATGGGGGATGTTCCATACTGCGGTCACTCCCAGAAGCGCTTTTACGTCTGGGTTATGCGGCAATTGGGCAAGCGAATCCCAAAGAAGATTAGAAAATTTATTTTTCTCTTGGCGATGCAGGCGCCGATTTGTAGGTCGTCGCCCAATGGTCCCGACTCCAAGATGGCGATGTCTAACCCAATTCCTTCTTCAGCATCCTGCCCGTAGTTCCTGTTGCATAGAGCTGATGTTTCTCTAAGGTGCCGATGTTGTATTTTGCCCACTCTATCATCTTGTTTTTTATTGTAGTGGGCGATGAGTGCGATTTTCTTTTTGCGCTTTATCAGGATTTTTTTTATTTTGTTTGCTCCTGTTTAGAGCGTTTGGTTTGGTGGCTATAATTGTTCCGTTGTTCAACAGTCTCACTGACCGTGGTTTTGGGAATAAAGGTTATTTAGGTATCTTGTGCTTGGAATAATTTGGGGAGAAGATGTTTTATGGGGTCACTGAAGAGTTTAGCTCAAGGCTTTCTGGTTGCTACGGCCTTAATCTGGGTGTTCAACGTAGCTGCCCTATTGGTTGGCGGTGATGCTTGGCTTGGGTTAATGTATCTACTAATCATGCTTATCCCAGCAAGTGAAATTATCATCTTTAAATTTAAAAACAAAAACCATGAACAAAAAGACAAGCAGAATAAATGGCGCAACCTTCTCTTCTCTTTCCAGGGTGTAGCTCTGAGTTTCTGGCTCTTTGACGTTCTAACAACGTTCTACGCCATAAATATAGCACGAACTTCCATCGAACTTAATCCGCTAGGTTGGCCCTGGGGCATATTAGGAGCTGCAACATTTTATTGTCCAACCTTAGTATTTTCGTACATTCTATTGTTTAGGCTAAAAGAAAAAATCTCTTTTTATGCAGCTTTATCGGTAACGATACTTACGTTGGGTATGGGCGTGATGAATTTGGTTGCGGGTGCCCAGAACTTTCAGGTGTTCGTTGACACTGCAGCGTTGGCGAGTGGGGTGCGCTATGGCTTTTTGGGGTTGATTGTCACTGTGAATTTAGCTGTTCCCTTAGTGCTAAAGCGGATGGTCGTTCAATCTAAAGGTAGTTTGAATCTGGAAAAATCTTAGGTGCCGCTTGCTCCTTTAAAATCAGGGGTTTGTTTGCAGGTGGGTGGTAGTTGTATCCGGCGTGTAGTCACATCGTTTTATATCTTTTGAAACCTTGGTGTTTAGACAGGAAAAGGTAGCTGTTCGATAGTTGAGCAGGTCCAGTTGTCGGCTTAGGCGAGGTTCGTTCTTTGCATTTTTCTTTCCTCTCCTCGTCTTGGTCGGCAGGTGGACCTGCTTGCAACTGTTGAGCTTAGGTTGGTTAAGAACTAATTTTTATTTTGCAAAATTAAATTTGTGTTTAGAGTCGTTTTGTCATAACATAGGCGTCTTCGCCGTCTGAATAGTAGCCGTTGATAGTTCTTGTAATTTCGAAGCCCAGTTTCTTGTAGAGGGTTATTCCTGCCTCGTTGGTTACACGCACCTCAAGGAAGCATTGTTTTGCCTTGTAGTATCCCATGCCCTCCAGCGCCCTTGTGATTAATGCTGAGGCCATGCCTTTGCGTCTGCTCTGCGGCATCACTGCGATAGAAACTACATGTCCCTTCCGAATTAAACCGCCTAAACCAAAATTTGACAATCCAACCTCAATGCGGCACATTATGTACCCACCGATTTTTCCGTTTTCATCAGCTACAATGAAGGTTTCTGGGAACCTTTGATGTAGATCCGTGAAGAAGAAATCGGTGTAGTTTTCTGGGAGGCACACGCGGTTGATTTGCATAACAGCCTGTAAATCGTCTGGAACAAACTTTCGCAACGTGAAGGGTTGTTGCATTATTTCGCCTTGCCTAAACCAAATTTCAGTTTGAGACTTAAAGGTTACGCTTTAAGGATTAACCGCTCGCTCCATTTGGGCGTTGGGCTGGTTTTGGGTTAGGTTTTTGTTTCTTCTGGAGCCTTGTAAACTGGTAATGTTACATTTCCATAGGGCAGTGCCCAAACTCTGGATGCTGAACCAGCAATCTTGAAGGCTTCTGTGAGGGCGTCGTTGACGGCGCGTGCGGTCTTGAGCTTAAAAACGCTGCTGGCATAATATTCTGGCAGCGAAGATACGAGGATTATCTGGTGATTTTGCAACGCTTTTAGCAGGTAATATGTTTTGTATCCGCCGAGGACAAAGTTGCGTTTTATTTCTCGTTCCACATTCTTAATGTCTGCTAACCGCATCATCCAGTCATAGAAGACTTGGTTACCATGTCCCTCGGTGCATTCTGCAACAAGAATCATGACCCCGCCGCGTTTGACGGCATCTAAGGCGTTATCTAAACCCTTGTAAGCTTCATACAGGCTAACATCAGCTGGATACCCACCTGCACCCACAACGATAATGTCTCCTCGCCGATCCACAGTTATACTGTACATGTTCTCGTAGAGTTTGACCGCTTCCAGAAACGCCGCTTCCAAATCGCCTGCGAACGCTCTCACAACTTCGCCTTTTCGATTAGCAACCACGTTAACTATAAAATCTACTTTGGCTAACCTTGCCGCCTCAGTCATATCAACATGAACAGGATTATCCACAAGATTCCCAGATCTTGCGTTGGCACTCACGAGCATGCCGTGGTTCTGCTTAATGGTTTCCTCGCCGCAAATCCCCGGCAAAACACCCTTCCTTCCTCCGCCATATCCTGCGTAATAGTTGAGGTCAACATCGCCCAAAAGCACCTTAACGTCGGCTTCCATGAATGTGCGGTTCACCAAGACTCTGTTTCCATGGCTTTTTGTTGTGCCCACGTTTGCTAAATCTGGTGCTCGGCAATCGTGGCTAACGGTTTTCACTCGTTTTAGTGCTTCCTCACCAATCAGTCTCGCCGCTTCTTCGGGCTTAACTGCTGGGTAGGTTCCGCAACCAAAAACAACCGTGACGTTCTCGTCTTTAATGCCTGCCCCGTTGAGTTCAGCAAGCACTGGCAAAAGCAGGATTTCTCCCGGCGTCTTACGGGATGCAACATCCACTACAATTGCCACTTTGTACTCTGGCTTAACAAATTCGCTTAGACGTTTGGCGCCGATGGGTTCTTTGAGTGCCCGTTCAACCTCAGCTTTCGCATCCTCTGCGGTAGGCTGCTCTTTAGGCTCAATCGTGCCCAACAGGTTTCGGGCTGGAACTCGGACGCATACGTCGGTTTTTCCGTAGGGAAGCCAAACATCAACCATGCCAAGTCACTGATTATTCATGTACTCGGCACAAGAAACTATTAAGCCTTATCAAACCCCTTTCTTAAAAAATGACGAAGACTTGAACCAACAGGAGTCTTCGACTGAAAATTTAGTCCTCAAAGACTATCCTGCGAAGGGTTCAAGTTTGTTCTTTTTCCGCCACTCCATGTATAATCCCAGTACAAGGAGATACAGCAAAAACGCCCATATCCCAAGGTAAAACGGAATGGTTGGCAAGTTCGATGGAAAAGAGTAAACGTACAATTCCAAGAAGTATGTGCTAACCATCACGACCGTAGCAACCCCGCAGACGAGTATACCTGCCATTCTTAGGAGGGGATTAACGTTTACGGTCAAGCGATTTTTGCCAGACGCTTTGTCCTTGAAGAAGTGGCAGAGGAAATCCACAAATATGTACACGAGAAAACCCCCTTGAAATATCCAGCTTCCCCAAAGAATCATGGAATTATCGATAAGATGCCTATCAGCGAGAAAGTAGAATACGAATCCAGTTAAGACCGTCGCTGATAAAGCAAGGATTATCCCTT
Source organism: Candidatus Bathyarchaeota archaeon (assembly GCA_963782525.1). Taxonomy (GTDB): domain Archaea; phylum Thermoproteota; class Bathyarchaeia; order Bathyarchaeales; family Bathycorpusculaceae; genus Bathycorpusculum. Next base: position 167,133 of record CAWAKC010000001.1, on the reverse strand, counting down.
TTGTTCTGGCGTTCATCTGCCTCCACAACGACCGCATAAAAGCTGAGAATCCAAAAAACCATCTTCTCACTTTAAAACTTGGGCTTCTGTTGACTGGTGAGATTTGCGCTTTGACAGGGGCTTTTTATACAGGTTCTTGTGGAAACCAGCCTCTAATCGTATTCCAAATCTCTTTTGTAGTCACTTGGCTGCCTCCTTATCTTGACCCCTAATACTTCGCGCTTTTGGTTGAAGAGTCCAGCGAATAGCGTTTGGATATTTGCTTTCAACTTTGGAGCCCAAGCGAAGGCTCTCAACAACCAAGTTCAAGTGACGCCTTCTACTTCTTATGAACACTCTCAATGGCAAAAGCGCTTTCGACAAAATACTGCCAGTCATGAACCCTGCAAACACATAAAATGAAATGGTATAAGTACCTGATGCTGCACCCATGGTCGTTGGAAGATGAGAAAAAGCTCAAGGATTGGGTTACCTCAGGCGTTAGTGTCGAAGCTTCTAGTTTTCAGTTTCGATGGGCGATACACTAAGGATGCCATCTACAAGAAGATTGAGCGGTTAGGTTTGGAAGTAGTAGACGAAGAGGTGCACAACCAATCGACTACTACTTCTAAGCTTGAGTTGCCTGAAGAGCTGCCAAGTGTTGAAGAAACGCTGATAAAGTTATCAGTTGCCCTATCTGTGCTGGAAAAACCGGGTCTGGAAAAAACCGATATTTTGCGATTGAGTAACATGATTTTAGGTGTCAAAGTCTACAAGGAACTTTTAGCGGATTACATGGATTATCGAGGGCTTGAAGCAGAATTGGTTGAGTTAAGGAAGAAATATGCGGAACTTCCAAAAACCCAAGGCGTTCCGACCAAATAGATTTTTTGAGGAGCGGGCCCGACTCCGTTTACAAGCTTTGGAAATAAAGTCTCAGCGACTGAGCTAAGTTGAGACCCTAAAAAACGATCCAATAGAATTTTTCCGTCAAGTGCTGGGGATAGAGCCGACCGATTATCAAAAGGAATTAATCGAGCTTTTCCAGAAGAACCAGTTTGTGGCTGCCCGATGGAGTCGGCAAGCTGGCAAAAGCTTCACAACCTCAGGCCTACTACTCAACTATGCCTTAGTCAATCCTAATTTCTACATAGGCGTAGTGGGTCCCTCTTGGCGCCAAACAAAACTTGTTATCCGACGCATCGGGGATTTTGCACGCCGATTGTTGCATCTTTCAAAGATTCAAAGCCTATACTTCTAAATTCCAGAGTTGAATCACAGTGCGTAGAAGTTGTTGTTGTTGTTGCTGCAACTGCATTCTGCACAACGGTTGCAACAACAATCAGATTTAATCCTGAATTGTAAAGTTCACCCACTACAGAAAAAATTCTTACCCATAACTGAGGTAGCTTTTATCAAGCATTATTGTGTTCGCGTTTGGATGCATAACTTCTTTAAAACGCATCTCGCATACTAGTTCTTGAGGAATCAAACTTGTCCATCCAGAAAACGCCCGAGAAAAACAGCATATTCTTCATGTGGCTCAACAACTACGCTGGGATTCTTCTGAAAACCCCGACTAAAACGTTTGCAATAGATCCTGTAGATGTGAAAGCTAAAAACCTCCAAAACGTCGACGCCATCTTAATCACCCATGAACACTACGACCACCTCGACCCACCTTTAGTCGCAGATATCCAGAAAGCGACAGGATGCACAATAATCGCCGACGCTGCCTCAACCAAAAAACTCAAACTCGCTCTCCCAAACGACAAACTTATAGAAATCAAACCTGGCACGGAAATCAAAGTTGGAGAAGTCTCCATAAAAGCGGAAAAAAGCAATCACCCTGCCCAAGCACCAGTCACATACATCATAACTAGCGAGGACAACGTAAAAGTCTACCACACCTCGGATAGTTTACCTTTCCCAGAACTCGCGAAGATGGCGCAGAAAGAAAACTTTGACTTGGTCTTCTGCACAGTCGGCATTGCTCCAGGCGCTTCACCGAAATCAGGCTTTGAAATTGCTTGGTTAACTAAACCACAAATTGTGGTCCCCTACCACACTGCGACAGTTGCAAGCCAGAAGGAGTTCGAAGAACTTTTGAAAAATGAGCTGCCGCGGACTGCATGCTTGATTCCCCAACAGAACAAGATTTATCAGGTTTCTAAGAGGACGTGAAAAAATGAAAAGTGAAAGTAAAGGTTTAGCCCCGAAGGAAAAGATGGCGAACATCCTTTTCAAACTCGACGCCATAAAATTTGGAGTTTTCAAACTAACTAGCGGAAAAGCAAGCCCCTACTATGTTGATCTTCGCGTAATTCCTAGTTTCCCCGATGCATTTCGAGAAATCTGCGAGTCCTACGCCCAATACATCAATAGCGAAATCGGAGTTAAAAACTTCGACCGCATCGCCGCCATACCCTTAGCAGGAATCCCCTTCGCCTCCCAAATCGCCTACAACCTCAAAAAACCCTTCCTGTACGTGCGCAAGGATGAACACTTGCACGGTAGAGAACGCAGAGTCGAAGGCATATTGGTTTCAGGAGACAAAGTTTTGTTGATTGATGATTTGCTTACCACTGGTTTAACATTAAAGACGGCTGCTGAAGCGGTGAAAGCTGAAGGTGGAGTAGTGTCAGAAGCAGTGGTTTTTCTTGACCGCGAAGAAGGCGGAAAACAGATGCTTGAAAAGAACGGCATAAAACTTCATGCATTGCTTAAGATAAGTGAAATCGCGAACACACTCTATGAAATGGGTGCAATCGACGAAGAAAACCTAAAAACGATTCTAAAACAGGTAAAAAAGCATTAAGTCGGGGTTTATTCGTAGTAGATTAGGCTGGTTTCTTCGAGTAGCGCATGCAATTTATCCACTGAGTCATAAACATCCTGTTCTTTTTTGCCTCCAGTACAGACAAGTTTGCCGCTGGCGAAGAGCAAAATGACAACTTTGGGTTCTGCCATACGGTAGATTAAGCCTGGAAACTGTTCAGGTTCATACATGGCGTGGTCGAGGGTGTATGCGGCTTTTTCGAGGTCAATCATGCCGCCCAAGATGCCTGAGGCAACGATGTTTTGAATTTTCATTTCGGGTTTGCTGATGATTATGATTCCGCCCTTCTTGAGTTCCTTCACAACTTTCATGACGGCTCGGCGCGCTTCCTTCTCAGATTTGGCGCCTGTGCAGACCATTTTTCCTGAGCTGAAAATCAATGTGGCCGTTTTGGGGCGTTTTAATCGAAAAACTAAGCCTGGGAACTGTTCGGGGCGATATTCAACGCCTGGATAACCTTTGACGACTGCGTTTAAATCGACTTTCTGGTTGAGCGTTGCCGAAGCGACCACGTTCTCTATGCTTAATGTAGCTTTAACTTTTGGCAAACCTTTCCCTCTTGCATATCGCCTTTCTTGAATGTTCATTTATCAAAGGCTATCTTTATAAACACATCTACAGCTGCCCTGTTTTATTTGTTCTGTAGTTCAGTTTTCTTTTTCTTTCTTTAACTACTGGAAGCACAAAATCGATTTCTACAAACAAAAATTATAAGCGCAACATGGTTTTAAAACTGCCCCTTAACAAAAAAGAAAAAATGAGAGTGCAAAACTTGCAACTGCTCGTTTAGGTTGTAGGTTAAATTTTTTGTTTGCTTAATACTTCGCGGAATACGTTGCCGCATTTTGGGCATTCGTAGAGTCCGATTTCTAGTTGCATGCGTTTGCCAGCTTTATCTGGGCGGCCTGCCATTTTCCAGGTTTTCTTTGGCTTTGCTACTTCTGTTCCGCATTTTGGACATTTAGCCATTTAGTTTATCCTCCAATGTTGTTGCTTCCATGCTTTAGGCTGATAGGATAAAAAACTTTCCATAGCTTTCCCATAGATATTTTTCTTTTCAACATTAAAATTAAACATCTTTATGTCAATGGTATGGATGCAAAGTAAAAGAAGTGTTGAAACAACCATTCAAACGCTTAGATATTAGCCTAAAACAATACCAATAAATCACAAACCAACAAGAAAAATGCCTAAAACCCCTGCCAACATCGATTTTCTCTCCCAACGTCTTTTATAGCTGAAATAAAGCTTATCTTCTTAACAGTCGGGTCAGGTTATATTGCAAGCTACTTCTGAAAACGCTTTTGAAAGGCTCGTAAAGCCACTTCGAAGGCTAATTGAACAGAAAGGATTTCTAAAACCCACTGACCCCCAAGAACAAACAATACCTAAAATCCTCGAAGGCAAAAACGTCCTCTTAATCTCGCCCACGGCCACGGGCAAAACCGAAGCCGCTTTTCTGCCGATTATGAGCATGCTTTTGCAGTTGCCCAAAACTCCAGGGATTAAAGTATTGTACATTACGCCGCTTCGTGCTCTAAACCGCGACTTGCTTGAGCGGTTGCAATGGTGGTGTAATAACCTTGACATCAAATTGGCAGTTAGGCATGGTGACACCGAAACCAAAGAACGTACTCGCCAATCCAAATGTCCACCAGACATCCTAATTACCACACCCGAAACCCTCCAAGCCATACTCACAGGGTGGCTGCTGCGCCAGAGCCTGCAGAGCCTCAAATGGATAGTTATCGATGAGGTACATGAGTTAGCCGACAGCAAACGAGGCAGCCAGCTGTCGTTAGCGCTTGAGCGTATCCGCGATCTAATCGGTAAGGATTTCCAAATGGTCGGGTTATCTGCCACAGTTGGCAGCCCCGACAAAGTTGCCCATTTTCTTGTAGGTGACAAGCGACCCGTAGAAATTATCCGCGTACCCGTCGCCAAAATGGTGAAATTGCAGGTTATCTACCCCAAACCAACCGAGCAAGACGCCCAATTTGCCTCAAAAATCTATACCCACCCCGAAGTAGCAGCGAGACTGCGAATTATCCGCGACTACATGACCAAACACAAATCCGTGCTACTATTCACTAACACTCGTTCGGTTTCTGAGGTTTTGGCTTCACGCTTCAAAGTCTGGGATGCCGATTTTCCAATTTCAATCCATCATGGCTCTTTGACTAAGCCTTCACGTATAGCAGCTGAAACAGGGCTCAAAAGAGGTGCTCTAAAAGGATTAATTGCCACCAGCAGCCTCGAACTCGGAATAGACGTTGGCCACATAGATCTTGTTATCCAATACATGAGTCCACGGCAGGTTTCACGTTTAATCCAGAGGGTTGGTCGAGCAGGACACACCTATGGGAACTTGTCTGAGGGATTAATTATCGGCATGGACTCCGATGACACCCTCGAAGCGCTGGTTATTGCAAGGCGGGCTTTGAATGAAGAGTTGGAGCCGCTTTCGATACCTGATAAGCCATACGATGTTTTGGCACATCAAATCGCTGGGTTACTGCTAAAAAACCGTCGTCTTGCCTTCAACGAGATTTTGCAAATTTGCTGCAACGCTGCTCCATTCGAAAACCTGACCATTACCGATGTAGAAAAAATCCTTAAGTACATGCATAACCGTTTTCCCAGATTAGCTTGGGCATCGTTTGAGGACCAGGTAGTGCTAAGACCACAGCGGACCAAGGCGTTGTTCGAGTACTATTTTGATAATTTATCAATGATTCCCGAAGAAAAACAGTTCCTCGTAATCGACGAATCAACCGACACATCCATCGGCGTCTTAGACGAAGCCTTCATGGCAGAGTACGGTAAGCCGGGCACAAAATTCATAATCCGAGGCAGCCCATGGCAAATCATACACGCCACCGAAGAAAAAGTCTACGTTCGGCCAGTCGACGACCCAACAGGCTCAATACCAAGCTGGATAGGCGAAGAAATCCCCGTTCCCTACGAAGTAGCGCAGGAACTCGCGGAAATCCGCGGGTTTGCAGAGGAGAAAAGCCACAGTGGGTATTCTGGCGAGCAAATCAGTGCATTACTTTCGGAACGCTACCCAGCCGATACCGAGACAATTCGTCACGCTTTAGAAGAAACACTAGAGCAGGTACACAACGGCTTTCCAGTTCCTACTCCCGAACGGATTGTGGTCGAGGATTGGACTGAATTCGTAATTCTCCACACCAATTTTGGTTCACTTACGAATCGAGCTTTAGCTCAGCTTTTAGGGCAAGTATTATCAGACAAACTTGGACGCGGCATAGTTGTACAACATGACCCCTACCGCATTTTTGTGCAAACCATGGGCTCCATGAATGCTGAACGCCTTGTTGAAGTGCTAAAAGAGATTCAATGCATGAGCGAACAACCCATCAGAAACACGTTAACGCAATCAACAATTAAAACTGGGTTGTTTAAGAGGCGTGTGATTCAGGTGGCACGGCGTTTTGGAGCACTCAAGAAGTGGGCTGATTTTGGAAGCATAAGCATACAAAAGCTGATAACCAGTTTTGAAGGCACCCCCATTTACGAAGAAGGACTTAAGGAAGTTTTCTCTAAAGACATTGATGGCGATGGGCTCGTGATGGTTCTTGGGCGCCTGCGTGACGGCTTAGTTCGTTTGCAAGTGGCTGAGACAGGCGGCAACGCCACACCTGTAGCCCGTGTGGGCATTGAACGGGTCAGTATGAAAACCGACCTTATTCCACCAGAACAAATGCGTGCAGTCCTAGTTGAATCAGCCAAAGCAAGGTTACTAAACGAGACAGGAAACTTTGTCTGCACTGCCTGTTGGGACTACATGGAATCAATCCGCATCAAAGACTTGCCAGACAAACCCAAATGCCCACGATGCGGATCTTCGGCGATAGGCCTGCTCAAGGTTGAAGAGGAGAAGGCTTTGCCACTGATTGAAAAACGGGGAGAAAAACTGGGCAAAGACGAAGAAAAGATGAAGATACACGCTAAACAGACAGCAGAATTAATCGAAAAGTATGGTAAACCCGCTGCGGTGGCGCTAAGTGCTAGGCGGGTTTCAGCAGCTGATATCCGAGCCGTTTTGGAGAAGGAGCCAAAGCTCTCTGACAAATTCTATGAGTGGATTTTGGAAGCTGAACGTAAATTGCTGAACAAACGCTTCAGATAATTTTCTGCAAATAAATTTTGGCTTAAGTCTGACTTTGAAAAAAATCTATAGCCCCATTAAATATAAGAAGAATTTTCTAACTAAAAACTCCTTAAGGAAACAGTCCGCAAAATGGATACAAAAAACTTAAACAAGACAATGTTGACTGTATCGGTGCTGGTGGCGGGGTATCCGAGCCAGGTCTAAATAGGTGGCCAGATAAAAACAATTTACACCTAAGATATGGAGGAGGACTTAAGATCCTCTGGCGCAGGCCTTCGTGGGTTCAAGTCCCACCCCCGCCACCACTATGTTTTCTTATAATAGTTCCTGCTGTGAAATCTAACGCAACAAAACCTGCTTTGTTGGCTTCATGAAAGGCAAACCGAATAAGCGTGAGTTGACAATTGAATAGTGAATAGAGTTAGGAGGGTGACGAAAATAAAAAACAAGGCGAAAAACAAAGCAAAGAATGAACCTAAAAAAGAAAACCAGACAAAAAATAAAGGGAAAAAGGAATGGAAACAGCGTTAGAAAAACTGAAAGCGTATTACGTAATCTAAAAGGTTAATATTTTAACCATTTCGGCTTCAGGGATAATTACTTATTTGCTAGCTTGAGAAAAAACAACTTAACTTTGTTTAGAAAACTGTTCTAACATATTCTTGGTTGAAAAAGAGAAACGAAGGCGATATCTTGTATTCAAAAGAAAAGAAAGGAAGAACAACAGCGAAAACTGTTGCCTTTTACATTTTGTGTTCTTTGAGAATGGTCATCGGCGATGTGCTGGTATCGGCTATGCCCGGAATTGCTCTCAAGACTTCGCCGACGAAGTGAAGGCTGTTTTCGTTGCTATCGGCTTTGAAGAAGATGACAAAATCCCAGTATCCGTAAAGGCTCCATGAGGACTCGATCATTACTCCTTTCATTGGTTCTGTAGGCATCCTTTGGAACGCTTCCCAGAACTCGCCGCCCCTTCCTGAAATCGTTTTGATTAAAACTTGATATTTCATCATTGTTTTTTCCAATTAAAACACCATTCTTATTTTGTAAAAACGTGCCTTTAAGACTCTGTGACTGCATAAGCGCAACCACAACCGCTTAACCGCTCCGCTTTAACATCAAATTCCAAGTTTACCTAAGTTTTCTTCTTCTCATCAGGTTCAGCCTTGACCGTTACGTTTGGTCCTTTTATTCCCGCCAACAGTGGAAGGATATGAGAGATGAATTGTTCTGCTGTGCATGGGCGAATGGTGCCGTTTCGGCTATATTCTTTCCAGCCATCTGCTTCTTTTCTGAATTTCTGTATCCATTTTTCTTTGAGCATGATGTAGATTGTGCATTCAGAATTCTTCATGGTTACCTTTTTGGTAAGTAATTATTTATAACTTTAACTTATTAAAAGGAACCAAAAATTATCTGATGGAGCTTTTAAACAACAAAATTTCATTTCTCTATAGTAAGTACTTTTAATCTCAAGGTCACCAATACATTTCATGCACAAAGAAGAATCCTCGATAGTTATCGAAAAAGTCGATGAAAAAACATTCGATGATTTTCTGGGTTTAATCGCAAAGCTTGCTGAGTACGAGAAGCTATCCCCGCCTAATGTAGAGGCAAAACAGAGGTTGCGGAGGGACTGTTTATCTGACAAGCCCAAGTATCAAGCGTTCATAGGAAAAGTCGACGACAGGTACGTTTCATACATCATATTCTTCTTCACCTATTCAAGCTTCCTCGCATTGCCAACACTCTTCCTCGAAGACATCTACGTCCTTGAAGAGTTCAGACGAAATGGGGTAGGCGAAAAAATGTTCGACTTCATAAAAGCTACAGCTAAACGGGAAGGATGCGGCAGAATAGAGTTTACCGTTCTAACATGGAACAAGTCAGCGCAGAAATTCTATGAAAAAAACAAAGCCAAATGCTTAAAGGATTGGTATTTCTATCGCTTAGTAAAAGAGGATTTTTAGTTCAGATCTCCCTTGGGTTGGGTTGATTTTCTCAGAAGAAATGAGTTTACGGTGTCTATGATGGCTTCACAGCCAAACCATCGCTCCTCTAAGGAACAGTCCATCTCGAGGGTTTGGATTGTTCTGCGAAATTTTTTTATTTCTTCAAGCACCGGCTCCCTTTTTGTATCGTATTCTTCTTTGAGTTCTTTAAGTTTAGCGCTAAAATCCAGCATAACTAATTCCAGCTCTGTTTGCTTATCATTTATTTCTTGCGCTATTGCACCTTCTTTTTGTTCCCTATCTTTTTTGGAGATGCCGTGGAAAAATCCGGTTTTCATGCGGATCACTTCATCCTGTTCCTTTTTTAGAAGATTAATTGAAGCATTGAGGCGTTTGATTTCACGGTTTCTTTGACCTCTAATAATCCCTGCTGAAGTTGAGTATTCGGAGTTGATTTGCTTGAGGCGGGTTCTCTGGTCAGAGAGGTTTTTTAATTCTTGGTCAAGCGTAGATTCATTACGGCTTAATTTATCCAGTTGCTGCTTAATGGTGGCGAGTGCTTGTGAGCGCTCCTGAATAAATTCATCGTCAACTCCCATGGCAGGGTGTGACTCAAACTCTTCCAGAACAGACGTTACGTTAATTAGCCATCGGTCGAAGTGTTCGCTGAAGGGTGACGACCCAAACTTTTGGATGCCTAAAGTGTGCAGTCGTTTGAGGGTAACGCCTACAATTTCCCGCTCAGATGGAACATGCTTTTCTTCGGGTAACGGTTGAACAAGTCCTTTGCGAACCCGTTTTCTATCTTTCCTTCTTTCCCGCAGAGGCTTTTTGTACCCGTGAATTGCGCCCTTAGGTGATGTTTTTCGAGGTTGGTAACCCATAGACAAAACGTATGGCTATCGAAGTATTTAGTTTGTGCCCAATTGGCTCTAAACTACGCTTGTTCTACTTGGCATCCCGGTGAGCAAATTGATTGGAGTTTTTGCGGGCTTATTTTTGTTTGATTGATATTAAACATTTTCTCATTGCGGAGTATATTTTCTAATCGTTTATCTTAATAGTATTACGACAGCATGTTGGTTGTTATTTTTCGCTATAAAATGGTGTTCACTTGCACATTTAATCATCCCTTGGTTTTCTGTCGATTCAGCGCCAAAAAGCTTTTCTATATGGTTGTGGTGGGCGATAGACTTAACATGAGAACCCGACTAATACCAAAACTGACTATTTGGCTATCTTTTTCAGGCGGTTTCATCGAGGCGCTCAGTCAGACGGTGCCATGGGTTAATTCTTCAACATAGAGGCACTTTATGCTCGAAATCTTGTTTCCGTTAGGCTTAGCTTCATTTCTTGTAGCAATCCTTTTGCCTCTTTTAGCCTCAAAAATGACAAACAGCAAAACTCCAAGACAGGCTTCTCTGATATTCACCTGTATCGCTGGTGTCGCCATCTTGGCTTTTGCCTTGGAAATAATCCTCTCTAACAAAAGTTTTTCGCTCCTCGCCTACCAGATGGTGCCCTCTTTTCAGTTCTCATTCTTTGTCGATAGGTTAGCGGCGTTCTTTCTCGTATTAGTCGCGATTGTTTCGGTTGCAGTGGCGATTTATTCGTTTTCTTATGTTGAGCACACTGAGCACGAGGGCAGGAAAAATCTGATTGTGTCCTTCATGAACATCTTTATCGTCTCCATGGTTCTAGTTGTCGCATCATTTTCCATGTTTTCGTTCCTGTTTTTCTGGGAAATCATGGCGCTCTCCTCATTTTTACTTGTGATGGTCGAGTTTGAGAAAAAGGACACCCAGAAAGCAGGCATGTTCTACTTCATAATGACCCACTTAAGTACGCTTTTCCTTCTTTTCGCATTCCTCTTCATCTACGTTGTGACCGGCACCTTCAATATGGGGCAGATACGGGCAGACCCCGTAATCACTTCAATAGCATTTGTATTTCTGTTCTTGGGCTTCGGCATAAAAGCAGGAATCATACCCTTCCACAAATGGCTGCCACACGCCCATCCCGCAAGCCCTTCCAACATATCCGCACTTATGTCAGGAGTTATGATAAAAGTCGCCATTTACGGCTTAGTGCGCTTTATATTGCTTTTGCCGATGCAAACTTGGTGGGGCATCCTAATCCTCGCTGCAGGAACAACCTCGGCGGTACTAGGTGTAATCTATGCTCTAAAAGAACATGATATCAAACGTTTACTCGCCTATCACAGCATCGAAAACATCGGCATCATCTTAATCGGCGTCGGACTATTCGTAATCTTCTCGCTCGCTGGGCTAGAAGCCATCGCATTTCTTGCCCTCGCAGGTGCCCTATTCCACACCCTAAACCACGCCATCTTCAAAAGCCTGCTCTTCATGACCAGCGGCAGCATAGTCAACGCTACTGGTACACGCAACATCGAGGAAATGGGTGGCTTAATCAAGCGTATGCCCAAAACCGCCCTACTTTTCTTAATCGGTGCCGTCTCAATTTCGGCGTTGCCGCCTTTTAATGGGTTCGTAAGTGAACTCATGATTTTTCAAGCCTTCTTTCAATCTGCAGCTTTAGCCAACCCATTCCTTGAAGTGATTTTGATTGCTTCATTGGCGGTGTTTGCTCTAACAAGTGCACTTGCGGCGGCGTGTTTTGTAAAGGCATTTGGGATAACTTTCCTTGCATTGCCGCGCTCAAACGAGGCAAAGATGGCTAAGGAATCACCTAAACTCATGATTATTGGACCAGCCATACTAGCCGCTTTATGTATTGCGTTGGGAGTTTTCTCTCTGCAGCTTTTCAGTGTTTTGGGTTTCTCGTTCCCGCTGCCAAACATGCTCTTCATTGGGTTAATACTAGGAGGCTTCTATGTGTTTACATTCATTGCCATGCGTGAGGTTGCTAACAGGCGGGAACGAATCGCTGAAACATGGGGTTGCGGATTCCCAACCCAAACAGCCAAGATGGAGTACACCGCTTCAGGATTCTCCGAACCAATAGTCACCATCCTAAAATCGATTTTCCGAACCCAAAAGAAATCCGAACGAAACTACTACGACGATAAAAACGTAATTTTCAAGGATGGAAAAGCAGAAATTCACTTGATAAATTTCTTCGAAGAGCGCATCTACCTGCCCGCCGCAGCCATTATCAGAAAAATATCCCTAAAAGTGAACAACGTCCAGCGGGGTGACGCTGACTTGCACATCGCGTACGCCTTTGTAACTATAGTTGTATTTCTACTGATAATCTGGTGGTTTGCATAATGGATTACTTGACACTAATCGCATACGGCATCCTAAACATGCTCTTTGTCCTGTTAATCTCGCCTTTATTCATTAGTTTAATAAAAATAGTGAAAGCACATGCTCAGAAAAGGCGTGGTCCACCTATTCTCCAGACTTACCGCAACTTGGCTAAGCTGCTCAAAAAAGAAACCGTCTACTCTACAAATTCGTCATGGATTATGCGCATTACACCTCTTGTAAACATTGCAGCACTTTTGGTCGCAAGCCTTTTCGTTCCGCTCGTCGTCATACCGCAACCCAACGATTTAGTGGGAAACATAATCCTCTTCCTCTACTTGCTGGCGATGGCAAAGTTTTTCATGGCACTCTCCGGACTTGACGCGGGCAGCACGTTTGGCGGCATGGGAAGCAGCCGAGAAATGGCAATATCCGCACTAATCGAACCCGTAATAATAGTCGTCTTTGCCGCCCTTGCGTTTGCTTTCAAAACCATAAACCTGCCCGACATGTTCAGAGGTGCCTTAGCCTCAAATATTCTGGTTAATCCTGTTCTAATCCTGGTATCAATCTCGATCTTCATCGTCATTATTGTAGAATCCGCCAGAGTTCCCGTGGATAACCCAGAAACCCACCTCGAATTAACAATGATTCATGAAGCCATGATTCTTGAGCAATCAGGAAAGAACCTGGCTATGATGGAAATGTCGAGCGCAATGAAACAGCTACTACTCATGGGAATTCTCATCAACATTCTTGTTCCATGGGGATTAACATCAGATTTCTCGGCTCTTCCAATCCTGATTTCGCTTGGCGCCTTTATTCTCAAAGCCATCGTGCTCGCTATTATCATCGGGTTATTTGAGTCCTCATGCGCAAAATCCCGCTTATTCCGTCTTCCAGGGCTTTTTGCAGTCGCACTTTTCCTCTCGATTATAACCTTAATTATTGAGGTGTTTGCATGATAATCGCTTCAACCGGAAACCTTGCACAAATCCTAATTGTTCTGATTCTAGCAACTGCAGCTGTCATAATTATGAAACGCGATATCCGTTCCCTCATAAAGACGTATGCTTTCCAGTCTTTGCTGTTAGCAGCGATGGCGCTGCTGTATTTTGTCGAAACAGGCAGCATAACGTTGCTGATCCTTGCAATCATTATTTTGGTAAGTAAAGTGTTGATTATTCCTCATTTCATGGGAGTCGTGCAGAAGCGGCTTAACATAAAAAGGGATGTCAAGTTCCATTTCCTCAGCCCCGTAACAGCGTTGCTCGCCAGTATAGTTATCGTACTGTTTGTTTACTTTGCCTTCTCCAGTCTCCTCTCAGAGTTGAACCGTTTTAATTCAAATCTCTTCTTTCTCGGCGCCACCGTCGGGATGTCCATAGTGTTCATGGGTATGATTGTAATTTTCACAAGAAAACAAACTCTAACCAACATCGTTGGCTACTTAACGATGGAAAACGGCGTTGTTCTCTTCAGCCTTTTCCTAACTGAGCTTCCCCTGCTGATTGAGGTTCTAATCATCGTGGATTTGATAATGTTAACGCTTATCGCTACTATCTTGGCTTTCGGCATCGACTCAACAATCGAAGAGTTCCATGCAAGACTCAACCCTTTTCATGATTCACAGAAAAAGACTTCTGAGGAAATCAAGGATTTGGAGGCTGAACAAATATGATATCATTAAACCTGATATTAGCCATATACGCCTTTGTTGGTGTTGCGGTCTTGTTGCTAACGGTGGTTTCTAAGTCACACGGCACCATGAACATCTTATCAATCATACTTCCAGCATCCTACCTTGTCCTCACACTCTTCACCCTCGTCTACGCCGCAATACCAACCTACTCTTTGGGGGGCAACTACTTCTTAGTTGACCATCTTAGCCTCTACGAAATTTTGATTTCAGCGTTCCTGTTCCTGCTTGCAGCCCTTTATTCAAGGGGCTACATTGAGGGTAGCATCGAAATCCATGAGATGGACCGTAGCAGCCTCAAACTCTTCTACGTCGCCTTCAACCTGCTCTTAATGGCAATAACATACGCGTTCTTTGCTGACAACCTTGCGCTCTTCTGGATTCTCGCAGAATTAACGACCGCGTTTTCAGCTGTCCTCATAGTCATCCTAAATGCGCCCAAAAACATTGGAGCCACTCTAAAGTATGTCTTCATAACCTCCACCTGTATGCTCTTCTCTTTCATCGGTTTAATACTCATCTTTACCCTAACCGAAAACAATTTTGGTGCAGGCACCCTCAACTGGAGCTCATTAATGTCAATCGCCAGCACCCTGTCACCTGCAATAATGTTTGCAGCCTTTATCTTCACGTTTGTGGGCTTCGCTGCAAAATCAGGAATCGTTCCTTTTCACGCTTGGCTACCCAGCGCGCACTCTAAAGCTCCTGCCCCAGTCAGCGCCATCCTATCAGGATGCGTTACAAGCGTAGGCATCTACGGCATTATCAGGGTTTACGCGATTGCATCCCAAACCTCTGAGTTGCCAAAAATTTCTTGGTTCCTGATCGGTTTTGGCTTGATAAGCATGGTTATTGCAGCGTTAACAATGCTCAACCAGGTGAACCTAAAGAAACTCATCGGCTACTCAACCGTGGAAAACATGGGTTTTCTTCTCGTTGGGTTAGGCATAGGAACACCTTTGGCGTTGTTCTGGTTACTTTTCTATACTTTGGCACATGCTTTCACGAAGGCTTCCCTTTTCTTATCTGCAGGTATCCTTCACCATCAGTATAAAAGTGTCCGAATGGAACATATAAGAAACGTCTTCAAATTCCAACCCTTCGCCGCATGGAGCCTGATACTCGGTACAATAGCAATAATCGGCATGCCCCTATCAGCGATTTTTCTGCCCAAACTTTCAATTCTTTTGGAATCGACCAAGTTGTCGCCTTTTTTGCTTTTGGGTTTGCTGATAGTTTTCCTTTTTGTGGCTGGCGCATTCGGGATTTTTATGATTAAGTTGCTGTCCAAAAAAGAAGAAGATTCACCAGGGGTGAAGCGTTATGAAGCTTCGTTGGGCATGAAAATCCCAATTGTAATCCTTTTGGTCACTGTTTTTGCTTTGGGCGTATTCTTCCCACAGCAACTAACCAACTTGCTCAACAGCATCGTGTCAGAATTAAAAATAGGGTGAAATAAATGAACCTCAAAGAAGTACTCGAAACAATTTCTGGCCAAAAACTCACCTTAACTGAAGGCTTAAACAACGACGTATACTTGTCCCTCAACATAATCGACTTACAAAAAGCCATCGGCATCTTCGACGAAAACAGGTTTGAACTCATAAGCCTATTCTGCGTTGAAGATTTCGCTGAAAAAGGATTCACCCTATTCTATACGTTCGAAATTCCCGGTTTCAAGCAAATCCTGGTCCTGCAATCTACTCTAACCGATAATCACGCGGTTTCTATCGCTAAAACTTACCCATCCGCATGTTGGTACGAACGGGAAATCACCGACGGCTTCGGAATAGAATTCCAAGGAGCCTTCGACACAAGAAGACTGTTCCTGCATGAGACTTACCCGTCAGGCTTCCATCCGCTCTTAAAATCATTCAAAAATGGCAAAATAGAAACCTCAACGGCCGGCGACCAAAACGAATACTATTTCAAGCAGGTTGAAGGCGAAGGAGTCTACCAGATTCCAGTAGGGCCAGTTCACGCTGGAATTATAGAGCCTGGTCACTTCAGATTTAGCGTTATCGGTGAGACCATTTTTAATCTGGAAGTGAGGCTTTTCTACAAGCACCGCGGATTGGAGAAGCTTGCGGAAGGTGTAAAACCTCAAGACTGCGTTCGAATCGCTGAAACTATTAGTGGGGACGAAACCGTCGCTAACGCCGTTGGCTACTGTAATGCGGTTGAAAAAATCTGCGGTTCAGAAGTGCCAAAACGAGCCCTACAACTTAGGACTATACTGTTTGAGCTTGAACGGATTTATTCGCATCTTGGAGACTTGGCAGGTATGTGCGTCGATGTAGCCTACCCCGTTGGTGCCAGCCCATTCTTCATCCTTAGAGAAGAAATTTTTAGGCAAAACGACGCTTTGACTGGTTCCAGATTCATGAAAGGCATCGTAGTAGTTGGTGGATTAACCAAGGATGTTCCAGAAGGGGCACTCAAAAACCTCTCAAATTATCTTTTATCTTTCCCGGAGAGGCTCAACGATGCCACAGGAATCGACAGCACCTACTTTTCGGTCGTTGACCGGTTCGAGACTACGGGCAAAGTTAGAGCGGAAATCCTTGAACCCCTCCACATTACAGGTCCCGTTGCAAGGGCTTCGGGAAAAATGTGCGATACACGAATAACCCATCCGTATGGTTTGTACCCAGAGCTTAAACTTAAAGGCAGAACTCAGGCAAACGGTGATGTTCTTGCCCGATTCAACCTTAAAGCTAAAGAAGTGCGGGATTCAGTACAAATAATTCAGCGATTACTCAATGAATTTGTAAGTGGAGACATTTCGGTGCCTTGCCAAATCAAAGACGGATATGCTTTGTCGCTTGTGGAGGCACCTCGGGGACAGAACGTTCATTGGGTCCAAATCAAAGAAGGCTTAATCTACCGCTACAAGGTGCGGACGGCTTCTTTCTGCAACTGGCAAGCCATGGAGCATGCCGTCCTTGGAAATATTGTTCCAGATTTTCCATTAATCAACAAGAGCATGAACCTCTCATATGCAGGAACGGATATGTGATATTATGGCAAAAGCAATCTCTAACGTCTTCAAAAAACCGACCACCGACCAATTCCAGTTTAGCGATTCGGAATTCGAAGCTATAGGTGTGCAAATCAAGGAAAAAGTGGACAAGATTTTTGGCGGAAGCTTAGCCATCCGTGAACTAGATGCAGGCAGCGACAATTCAACGGAAATTGAACTCAATAACCTCTCAACCCCATACTGCGATGTTGAACGCTTCGGCATATCCTTCGTCGCTTCCCCCCGACATGCTGACGTCCTCATAGTTACAGGCGCCATAACACGCAACATGGAGATAGCAGCCAAGAAAACTTACGAAGCCATGCCCGCGCCAAAATTCGTAATTGCAGTAGGCGATGACGCTTGCGGATGCGGAATCCTCAACGATTCGTACGCTGTTCTGGGTGGCGCAGACAAAATTTTCCATGTTGACCTCAAAATTTTAGGCAACCCGCCTTCTCCCCACAAGATACTAAAAGGCATTCGTGCGTTAATGTATATAATAGAAAAACAATCTATCCGTTAGAACGTTTTTTCTGCTCAAACCAACACTCAGGTTTTTTGCTGAACTGTTTGTTAACCCTTTAATCAGCGTGGAAACGCTTAGTTGATTGTGAGGAGAGCTTGTGAAGCGGTTGAGAAGCTCTCTCCCTTTCAGCTTGGGTTTTTTCAATCGCGAAGTAAACAGACCACTTCCTTAATCTATCCACGATTGCCATAGCTTTTGGTCATGCATTCTTGACAATAATTTCGTTTAAACCGTTTTATTCGTCGGGGCTGGTAGAGTTTTCCGCATGAGCTGCATTTTATCTGGTTAACGGTTTTTGGGTCGAGAAGTTTGAGTCTTCGTTCAATCTCGTTTTTTACATCCGAGTCATTCTCGCTCACTAAAGCATGGGTTAAGAGCACTTTGGCTTGTTCTTGACATTTGTCGCCGAACATCTTTGAAAAAACATTGTTCTTTTTTTGGTCCACACTTATCTGAGATGGCAGCATACAGATAAAATTCGATGGATAACTCTTAGATTTATCCGAGTCAACTACGGCGATGCGGTAGTGCCTGCCTACGTAGTTGCCTTCAAGGTTATCTTGCGTGAATATCTGTAGCTTTAGCTTCAATAACTGCACCCACACTATAGAATGATCTTTCCAAGCTAATATCTGTTAGTTCTCGATAACCAAATTTCATCTGAAAAAATGCTCTTATATTTGACAAAACTCCGCATAGAATACATGGAAATCTGCAAAATCAAGGAGGCGCCAGAAAAGTTGAGGCACAAGCTATCTATAATACTCAAAACTTTAGCGTTAATATTAGGCGTAGTGACTATAGCTTTGGGGCTAAACGAAGCAACAAAGGATGGGCCTAGACCACCCTCTTGGTTCAAACTACTGGCTAGATACAGCACTATACTTTCTGGAATTGTAGTAATAGTATTCGTCTGATTTCTTGGAAACGTCCAAAGACATAACAGTTACTTTTCTGTTGTTTCTGATGGACCCGTGAATCTGGCAAAGAGTCTTTTGTAATCGAATGCTGCAACCAACTCTTTGAAATTAACAACTATCAATGCCATTAAAGTGAGGAATGGTATGAGCGCGTAATAGTAAAGTGGTGTTGTGATTCCTGAGCCAAAAACCATGCTTATGAACCCTGCGCCCATGCCTGGATAAAGCAACAAAATGTTTGAGAGCGCTAATGCTGCGATTGCGCTTGGGATTGCTGTTTTGAGGTTTTTGCGGTTGTACATTATGAAGAGTGGAAGGGCAAGCAAGCCAAATCTTACATCGAAAAATCCCAGTGCCAACGCAACTCCCGACAGCACTGGCCTGCCTTTACTGCCAAGGTAGAAGCCGAGAAGAAGCAGAAACGCGAGAAATACTTTGGCTTGTCCTTCACCCCATTGCCAATAGTAACTTAGAGATAAGCCCCCATTCGGAGATGGGAACGGCAGCAGCAATGCAATAACCATTACAGCAAAGGTTACGGCAAGGTGTTTGGATTCTAAGAGTTTGTAGAGCATGCATGCCATTATGGGTAGAAACAAAAACTGAACAATGTCAAAAGCTAACAAGGCTTGTTGGTAATCCAGCGATAGCAAAGGCGATGCAATTACTAGAAATGAGGGCAGGTACTTGTAGGCTTCAGGTTGCGGCGGCGTGAGAGGCTCAGCTCCGCCTAATGCGCCGAAATGAAAAACTTGCGACGGATTATTCCAGAGTCTCCATGCGCCCACGTAATAGGCCGAAAAATCTTTTGCGAGTATGGTGCCTTGAGTGTTGATGCCTGGTGAGGGCGTGTAGGTTTCTGGGTAAGCTGCAATGAATGTATATAGATTCAAGGCGATTAGGATTGTGACTGCGATGACCATAACGATTTTTTTGCGCTGTTGGTTAGTCATTTTTTCCCAGCGATTGATTTGCTTATGCTTTTATTTCTCTGCGATGGGAACTTTTATAGTTGGCTATTTGAAAATCGTCGCTCATCCATATTTGTATTACATCCGTAAGACGAATGACAATGCTTTTATGTAATCTCATCTTTGAAACCGTTCATTGCTAAAACATAAGGATTGAACATTGAACTGATGATGGCCCAACAAAGTAAAGCAAAACAAGTTGCAATAACTGCAATGGTAGCCGCAATTTACGCCATATTATTTTATGGATCAGCTCCAGGTATGCTACCCGGATTTACCCTTCTTTACCTTCCAGTAATTTTACTAGGTGTCTTTCCTGTATGGTTTGGGTGGAGTGGTCTTGCAGGATGCATGATCGGAGCTTTTATTGGCGGCGTATATGTTGAGCAAGTACCTCCTTACGCTGCATGGGTAGAATCAGTAACAGCGTTAATCATCTTCGGCTTAAATTGGCTTCTCATCCCGAGAAATGCTGTAAGCAGTAAGCAAAAAAGAAGCCTTCTCATCCTTGTTGCTATCTACGCCATTACACTGTTTATCGGAACAGCCTATATCCTATGGCAATATACGTACCTATTCAATATCGGGGTACTAGGATTCAGCCTAATAGGCGATTTCTCCTTCGCAGTTGTGATGCTTGCTACCTTTGCTCTCAACTTCGTCATTCAACTTGCTGTATGCCCAGCTTTACTGAGAACAGTTACACCTAGGCTGATGTGCTGGGGAGTATACTCGGGCACTTTTGTAGAATGGCGCAATCGCCGAGCCACCAAACTCACGTAAACTTTTTCTTAACTTCCTTTTTTTATATAGATAGAAAATATTTTTAAGTTATCAGTCCCTAAAGGCAATTTGAGCGGCTGTAAATGAAAATCCGAATCGTCAAACTAACGCCTGAATCCCTTTCAGGTTTGCTCCAAGGCAAAGCATCCCCATTTTCTTCTACCTTGCCAAGCGATGCTGAAATTTTAGATGTAAAAATGGACCTGTTCACCAAGCAAATTTCCATGGTTGTCAGAAGTGAAAGTTTCGAGGACGTTGCCGAATCCATGCCGATACCAGAGATTCTTCTATCTAAAACTACGGAATTAAAAATTGTATCTAAGCCTGCCGCAGGGATGAAACCTCAAGTTGTGCTCGAAGCTAAATCTATGGTTGCGAAGCTCCCTACGCCCCAGCCAAGTCGGATGGCAAGCAAAATGGAGAATGAATTTAGTCCTGAACAGCGAAAATTGCTTAGCTTCACCGTTAAAGCGGATTGTGTGGTTGCTAAGCCTGTGGTGTTCTTGAAGGCTGAATGGGATGACATCAATGAGGTTGTGAGAAGTTTAGGCGGCAAATGGGTGAAAGGCGACATAATAAGTTACTGGGAAATCCCTCTACAATAGACTGTGGTTTGAGGTAGAAACGAAAAAACTTTAAACCCGAATTCCCTAAGAGAAGAGTAGTGAGTCAAGATGGAAAAAACAACTGATAAACCATTAACCAGAGACGCATTAGTTTCGATGCAAGTTATAGATGCAAAAGGGCGCCTAATAGGAAAAGTAAAGGACCTCGCTTTCTCCGTTGGAAAAAATGGAATTGCACTAACAGTTGAAAGTGACAGTGGCGAAATCCAAACCGTCGCATGGGAAGATGTGCAAGCCGCAACAGACTTCATCCTTCTAAAGCCACAGATGGTTCAAAACACATATCAGCCAACTCAAGCTGTAGCTCAACCAGTCCAACAAGCCCAAACACAGACAACACAGCCGATGTGCCCAACATGCGGTAGACCCTTAACTTGGATACCTCAATACCAAAGATGGTACTGCTATAACGACAAAAAATACGTTTAAAAACGTATTTTCATCAACATTTTTATTTTTTAATTTTCACTTTCTTGTCTGTTTGGTAAAAATGGTTTTTTGCCTTTGTTAATACTTGAGAAATCGGCAATATTTGAAAACGCTTTTTATCTGAAAATTAAAAATTGACTGCTTTAAATAAAAAAATAAAGTGTCGTTTAGTTTTCTATGGGTTTTTCTAAAATGGTGATTGACCCGTTCTTACCGAGTCTCAGCTGTTTTTCGCCTTTAAACATGGCTACATGAGCATTCTTGACTTCTATGAAGTCGCCGACGTGAACTGAGCCTATCTGTTGATCCCACAGGCAAAGCAGAATTTTTCCTGTATCATCCCCGATGGATGCGTTAGAAACGACGGCGTTGTCTCGGAATTGTGTATGAACTTTAGCGGGTTCAGCGGTCTGCAGAACTTCGGCGGCAACATTGATTTTTTTCATGCCGACGCGTAGATTCTCTATTTTGTAGTGTGAGGGCGCTGGGTTTTGGCGGGCGATTTCTTTGCGTACTTTGTTCGTGTCCATCGAATGATCGAATGAAACGTCGGTTCTTGCAAGGGTTTCATCTGGGACCCGAAACTGAGCCACTACTTTGGTATCTTTTGTAATTAGAAAGATTGCTTGGGTTGTAACATTTCCCCGGTATTCTACAGTTAAATCTGAGACCGACATCGGTTTACCCTGCTCTTTTGCCTCAATTAAGGCTTGGAAGAGCTCGGTTGGGTACACTTCATGCTGTGTAGCGATGAAGGCAAGCTGGTCTTCAAGGGTGGGCTTTTTTGGTTTCATACTTATTTTATTCTCCTTTAATTTAGCGAATAATCTTGGAAACAGCAAACTAAGTTAGCCCTAAAATTTACTTTTTCTAGATTAACTTCCGCAATTTACTAGTAATGCCCCCTTAGCTATATAGATGTAACTGCTAAAAAACGTGTTTTTCAAGGAAAACTTGAACGTTTGTGTAATCTGCCAAAGGTATGTGTGGGCTTCCAAAAAGCAGAAAAACAAGCTCCACCTAACATTAGATAACGCTGATTTTTGGAGCAAAACTATGACCGAAGAACTCAAAGACTTAACTAAAGTTGACTTAAAAAACCTCGACAAAGTCTTCTATCCCAAAAACAAAGTAACCAAAGGCCAAGTTGTTGAATATTACATTCGGATGGCTCCAAAAATTCTCCCCGTCATAGCCGACAGACCTTTAGTTTTAACCAGGTACCCAGATGGCATCGAGGGCGATAAGGTTAGTTTTTTCGAAAAGAATGCACCCGAAGGAACCCCCTACTGGGTCAAAACCAAAAAAATCTACTCACCAACCTCGAAGCGGGATGTTTACTACATCGTTTGCAATGACTTAGACACGCTCATTTGGCTGGCGAACTTGGCTTCTTTGGAAATCCATATGCCTTTCTCCAAAATCGACGCCTTGGATACGCCTGACTTGCTGTTCTTTGATGTTGACCCTGAACCGCCTGCAACTTTGAGTGACGCTGCGGAAGCTTCGTTGTTGTTGAAAGATAAGCTTCTTGACTTAGGACTTACTCCTTTTGTGAAGACTTCGGGCAAAAAAGGGTTGCATGTTGTAATTCCCATTGAACCTGAATATTCCTTTGCGAAAGCGAGGGCTTTTGTTCATGAAGTTGGCGTTGAGCTGACAAAAGAAAGTGAACTGGTTGTATCCGAATTCAAGGACACCAAGAAGCCCGGCAAAGTTTTTGCTGATTACTTGCAGAATTCGCCTTTGCGCACGATGGTTGTTCCCTACAGTTTGCGTCCGACGCCTGACGCTACCGTTTCAACTCCCTTGGAGTGGAATGAAGTGAAGAAAGGAATAAACCCAACCGACTACACTATTTCTACTGTAGTTAAGCGGACGGGTAATCCGTGGAAAGATATTTTTGAAAAAAGAGCAGTCTTGAAACTCTAATTTTTCAGAGTTGGTTAATCTTTAAAAGTTATGCGTTATTTTTGCTATTTAGTACCTAATCTTTGAGTGTGAAGTCATGCAATACAGGATTGTTCCAAAAAATAACGACAAACTATCCGCCCTCGGGTTCGGATGTATGCGTCTACCCATGAAAGGGCAAGTTGTCGATGAAGAACGCGCTATTAAACAAATCCGCCTTGCAATAGACAACGGCGTAAACTATGTTGACTCCGCTCCCCCTACCATATGGGTGAAAGCGAAAAAATCCTCGGTAAAGCCCTGCTCGATGGCTACCGAAACAAAGTCAAAGTCGCCACAAAACTCACCCCATTCATGCTTAGACGGGCCGAAGATATGGAGAAAATGCTTAACTTGCAGTTGCAGAAACTCCAAACTGAACACATAGACTACTACCTGTTACATGGGTTAGAAGCCGAGTTCTGGAAGAAACTGCAGGGATTTGGAGTCATAAAATTTTTGGAGAAAGCCAAAGCAGAAGGAAAAATCGTTAACATGGGATTCTCCTTCCATGGTTCTCTTCCCACTTTTAAAGAAATCATCGCAGCCAATGACTGGACTATGTGCCAAATCCAGTACAACTTCCTTGATGAAAAACTGCAGGCGGGTACCGAAGGTCTCAAGTATGCTGCTTCAAAAAAGCTTGCAGTCATGGTTATGGAGCCTCTACGTGGCGGCAGCTTAGCAAATAAACTACCCAACGAAGCTAAAAAATTCTATGATGATGCAGCAGTTAAGCGAAGTCCTGCTGAGTGGGGACTACGGTGGGTTTGGAATCATCCTGAAGTAACCCTTGTACTTTCTGGCATGAACGAGGAAAGCCAAGTGATGGAAAACATTAGAACTGCTGAAGTCGCCTTGCCAAACTCCATGAATCCAAATGAACTCGCATTGATAAAACAGGTTGCTGATGCTTACCGAAAACTCCTCAAGGTTTCTTGCACTGGTTGCCAATACTGTTTGCCCTGCATAAACGGCGTAAACATCCCCCGCAACTTCCAAGCCTACAACGAACTGTACTTGTCAGGCGACGAGCAACAAACTCGTAGCATGTACGCTATGTTCCTGATGGGTGGTTTGACGGGTTCACGAGCGGATGCGGCGTTGTGTAAAGGATGCAAAAAATGCTTGGAACGGTATCCACAGCACATAAACATCCCTGAGAAACTAAAAGAAGTTGCCAAAGACTTAGGCGGTCCAAAGGCAGAAGCAGCACTTTCAGCCATGAAAGCCAACATGGTGCAGTTCCCAAATAGAAAATCATAAGCTAAGCGGGGACAAAAACTTTTAGATAAGAGCATGGCACTTCTCTTTCATCATGATAGGAGTCGGAAAAAGGTTAAACCTTTGAAGCCGCATAGTTATTTTAATCAGATTTTGACGGTTTTGGAGAGTTAAAATTTTGAGTTTAGAGCAAGAAGAACAAGAAAACCTCGATCAGTCAACAGAGAAAACCAGTGCTTCTGCCCCCAGTAGATCCATTTGGTCAGGAAACATCACGATTGGCTTGGTGAATGTTCCAGTAAAGTTGTTTTCGATGATTTATGATAAGGGCATCGCGTTTCATTTTCTGCATAAAACCGACGGTCAACCCTTAAAGTACGTAAAGATGTGCACCAAAGATGACAAAATAGTGCCCTGGAATGAGGTTGTTCGCGGCTACGAAGTCGCTAAAAACGAGTACATCACCTTTGACCAAAAGGAGCTTAAGGAGGCTAAACCCGAATCCGACAAGCGCATCCGCATAAGCAAGTTTGTCGATTACTTTTCAGTGGATCCTGTCTACTTTGACAGAACGTACGCTTTGTTGCCTGACAAAAGCAAAGATGCCTATAGTTTATTGTTAAAGGCGCTGGAAAAAACAAACAAGGCGGGCGCTGGACGAATCATGCTCCGAACCAAAGAATATCCAGCGCTTCTGCACACTTACAAAGGAGCCTTGGTTCTAACGACTCTACGTTACGCCTACGATGTTGTAGACCCCACAGATTTTGAACCCTTAAACAAGCTTGAAACCCCCCAAAAAACTGAATTAGACCTTGCAGTAAAAATCGTCACTGACCTTTCAGGCGAATTCGATATAACAGAATTCAAAGACACTTACATGGAGCGAGTGCAGGAACTCGTAAAACAAAAAGTGAAAGGCGAAAAAATCCACATTGAGAAACCTCCAGAAATCGAAGCCAAAGGCCTCATGGTTGCCCTGCGGGAAACCCTCAGACAGTTGGAGCAGAAATGAGCCGCCGCATCTACCTGCCTATGCTTGCAAAGGTTGCTGAGGAGCCTTTTTCGGATAAGGACTGGATTTTCGAGGTTAAATGGGACGGGTTCCGCGCCATCGCTTACGTAGAGGAGCCCTTTAGCCTCAAGAGTCGAAATGAGAAAGAGTTGAAACAAAATTTTTCCGAGTTGCAGGAACTAACAAAGCTTGCCCACAACATAGTTGTTGACGGCGAAATCATCGTGATGCGGGAGGGCAAACCCGATTTCCAATCGCTCCTCGAACGGGGGCAAGCCGTTTCAACGAGGGAAATCCAGCGCCAAGAAGGTCGAGCCCCCGTAGTCTACATCGTTTTTGACATATTGGAGAAAGATGGAAAGTCGCTGACTGAACTGCCACTGATGGAGCGCAAAGCCATCCTGAAAGACTCATTGCCTGAAGGCTCAAACGTGCTTTTATGCGATTTTATCGAAGAAAAAGGCGAATCCTACTTCAAATTGGTGTTGGAAAAGGGCTTAGAGGGGGTTGTAGCGAAGCGCAAGGATAGTCAATACGAGGAAGGTTTGCGGACTGGGAGTTGGTTGAAGATAAAAAAACTAAAAACATGTGACTGCGTAATCTTTGGGCACACAAGAGGCGAAGCGGTTAGGGCGAAAACTTTTGGCGCCCTGTTGCTTGGTGTTTATGATAACGGTAAACCTGTCTATGTGGGCAAGGTGGGCACGGGTTTTACTCAGCAGATGATTGGGGTTTTATCTGATAAATTTGAGAAAATAAAAACTGACCTTGCGCCCTTTAAGCCAGAAGCCGGCGACGTGGTCACGTGGCTTGAACCCAAACTCGTTTGCGAAGTCGCCTATCAAGTGTTAACAAGGGATATGCGTTTGCGTATGGCACGGTTTAAACGGTTAAGAGATGATAAGCCACCTGAACAATGTACGATTGACCAAATCTTGGAAACCAAAAAAAGTGAAGGTGTCGGAGAGGATATAGGTGGAGCCAAAGAAAAGGCTTCAGAAGTAGACGAGAAACTGTCTGAATATGCCTCTAAACGTCATTTTGGAGAAACCCCCGAACCTAAAGGCGTTCCAGAGAAAAAAGGGGATAAACTCATCTTTGTTATCCAAGAGCACCATGCCAGACGACTCCACTATGACTTTAGATTGGAAAAGGATGGAGTTCTCAAGAGCTGGGCAGTTCCAAAGGGGATGCCTGAGGCTGGACAGAAGGTTTTAGCGGTGGAAACCGAAGACCACCCCTACGAATACGGCAGCTTTGAGGGCGAAATCCCCAAAGGGCAATATGGCGCTGGAACTGTGAAAATCTGGGATAAGGGACACTACGAAGCTAAACTCTGGGAGAACGACATAATCGAAGTCACCCTAGACGGCCAACGCCTCAAGGGACGCTACATTCTGGTACGGCTTAAAAAGGCTGGCGACAATGACTGGTTACTGCTAAAGGGAAAAGAGTAGCATGCAAAATCTCCATTTAGGCACAATTGGCTGGAGCTACGATTTCTGGAAAGGCGTTTTTTACCCCCAAAAAACTGTTTCCAAAGATTACTTAACCTACTATGCCCACCAGTTTAACACCGTTGAAGTTGACAGCACTTTCTATCGAATCCCCGCCAAAACGACTGTAACCAACTGGAAACAACAGGGCACCCCGAATTTTCTTTTCTCTCTCAAATTTCCCCAGCTTATAACTCACATAAGGATGCTCAAGGATTGCCAATATGAAACAGATGTTTTTCTTGAAACAGTAGGCTTGCTTGGGGAAAAGCTTGGAGTCTTGTTGTTGCAGTTTCCTCCAAACTTCGGCGTTGAACATCTTTCCGACTTAGAGGTGTACTTGCAGAAACTACCTAAAGTACACCGTTACGTCATTGAAGTTAGGAACAAAAGCTGGCTAACACCAGAGTTCTACTCTCTTTTAAAAGATAACTCGGTTGCTTTAGCTTGGGCTGACACCCCCCTAATGGCACAAATTGGGGAAGTAACCGCAGATTTTTTGTATATCCGTTGGGAAGGGGACCGCAAAAGAGTCAAAGGAACCTTGGGTAAAATAGAAGTCGACAGGGCAGTGGATCTAAAGGCGGAGGCAGAGAAACTCACGCCTTTCCTTGGCAAAATGGATGCTTTCGGTTACTTCGGCAAGTATTATTCAGGGTATCCACCCTCAGACATAGCAATCATACAAGATTATTTAGAAGCTAATGAGGCAGGTAGAAAAAATGTTTTTTAAACAAATTCAGACGCATAGCGACAACTTCTCGTACATTATAGCATATGAAGAAACCAAGCAAGCAGCGGTCGTTGATTCGAGTTATAATGCTGACGAAATAATGAAAATCGTAAAAACCCAGAAGCTCCACCTAAAATACGTTATAAACACCCACGGGCACTCTGACCATACAGCAGGCAACTCAGAATTAGCTTCGATTTTTGGATCAAAAATAGTTGCACATAAACAATCCAAGGCACTTCATGACATCTCCGTTGACGAAGGCGATACATTACAAGTTGGAAAAATCAACCTAAAAATTATCTACACTCCTGGTCACACCACTGACAGTATCTGCCTGCTCGTTGATAACCAGAAACTTTTGACGGGAGACACATTGTTTGTCGGGGAATGCGGCAGAACCGATTTTCCAGGCGGCAACTCCAAAAGCATGTATGATAGTCTATTTAACAAAATCCTAAAACTAAACGATGATATCGAAGTTTATCCAGGACATGACTACGGCGTAAAGCCATCATCGACGATTGGCGAAGAAAAAAAATCCAACTATACTCTTCAACCTCGAAGTCTCAAGGACTTCGTTGAGTTTATGAGTCAACTGTAACGTTTTGTTTTACTTTTTTCTTTCTAGAATATAACCCGACAATCAACATAAGGAATATTATCGCCAAGATGACTGCTGCGATTTCGGGATGAATCAGAGTTTCAAACATAATAATTAAAAACTGGACTGTAGGGTTGTCTGCGAGGGTTTGGGGAGTGGCGTTTTCAGCTGACACTGGCAAAAATCGGTAATCAACCGTGTCTGATGGCAAAGTTACAGAGTTTACATTTAACCAGTCATTGATAGGGTAAAAGTTCGTTGAATTTGTTTCCCAAGCAAAAAGAGTGGCAACCCCATAAACATCTAAAGTTGAAATAAGTGGAGGTGGACTACCTAAACTGTAAATAGCATACATCAAATCACCGGTGTAGTTGCTGTGTCCCAAGCCTAAACTATGACCCAACTCGTGAAGAGCAATATGCTGCATGTCTACTTCATTCAAAGGTGCATCGTGATTGGCGTGAGTCCCCAGAATAATCGTTGAATTAATTATAACACTTTCAGGGTTGGGAAAAATTTGTGATAAACCAATCTCGTCAGTCATGTTGCTCAACGAAGAATCAGTCCAATTGATGTAGATATCAAAATCTGGTAACGAAACGTTCGAAACTGTTGTTTGAATCCTCAGGTTGGACAAGTAAGAATAGTCGGAGTAGTTTGACACAAAAGCAGCGATCGCATCATTCCACTGTCCAACCGCACGAGTTGCGGAACTAAGGTAAGACGGGTTCCACCAAGACTCATTATCTGCCGTAACAACGAGAGCGTTTAAAGTTGAATGGTCCCACACAAACCCTTGAAGTGCTATAGCGTATTCGTTTTTTGGGCTTTGTGTCTGACTTTCGCTGCCGCTTACAAGACACGCCGCAAAAACAAGACTTGTAATCCAAAGAAACAACAAAAATCTGCGCATAAGATTCTACAATAAAAAATGGATATGCTCCTTTTAAGTATTATTGCAACCGAGCTCTTTGATGGATAGAGACCATGAAAGCCAAAGATAAACCTCAACTTTTGAGGTTAAACGGGCAAATTTACGTTTGCTTCATTTCAGAGTTAATAGATTAGGGTTTATTCAGATACTTTTTTATTACTCATATTCTAAACAATGGAAACAAAAAGCATTCACTAAAACCCTATAAGAAAAACAAAACTTAAAAGGTTTAAAGATCATATGTGAGACTGTAATGAAAAATAGATTTATCTTCCATAGCTCTGCTCAATTGGTTAGATTTAAGGTTGCCAATAATATTAAAAAGATCAAACAATCAAATTTAAGTCCTGCAATCCGTTCGCTTGCCGCAGTTTTATCCAGTGAATACTTGAAAAAGGCTGGATACAAATGATAGTTACCGATATCATCTCCATAATTCTTCTTGCGGTACTTCTTTTTTGGACAGTTTACAATGGATCGATAATCTTCCTTGGAATAAGAAGTAAACGCAAACAACTGTCAACGTCTTTGGACACTAAAATTGCTGATTTTCCAAAATTTTCAATTATAGTGCCAACTAAAAATGAGGAAACTGTAATTCAAAGATGCTTAGACGGCATCATAAATATTGATTACCCAAAAGAAAAAATGCAAATAATAGTGGTAGACGGAAAATCCGCGGATAATACACTCAAAATATGTTCAGAGTTTTCCGAGAAATATCCTGAAAACGTCAAAGTTATTTCCGAGAAATCAGTGAAAGGCAAACCCGCAGCTCTTAACCTCGCATTACCATTTGTGACGGGCGATATAGTGGGAGTTTTTGACGCAGATAGTTTTCCTGAAAAAGATGTTCTATCAAAAGTTGTCTCTTATTTCAATGATAACAAAGTCATGGCGGTGCAAGGCCGAACAACTTCAATTAACGAAAAAACAAACGCCCTCACACGAGTCATTGCGATGGAAGAAAAAGCTTGGTTCCAAGCATTACTTACTGGAAGAGAGCATCTTCAACTGTTCGTTCCCCTAACTGGGAGTTGTCAATTTGTCAGACGCAGTGTGGTCGAAGAGTTAGGCGGCTGGGACGAGAATTCGTTGACTGAAGATGTAGAATTTGCATTGCGAATGGTCGAAAAAAAACATCTTATCAAATATGCCCCTGATGTTTGCTCAGGCCAAGAAACCCCCAGCACCATGCGCCCACTGTTTAAGCAACGGGTTCGATGGTACAGGGGCTACATGGAAACAGCCATCAAATACGGACGTCTCCTCGACAACCTAAACAAAAGAACAATTGACGCAGAAATCTCCATGGCGGGACCGTTCATGATGGTTGTGTCCCTGCTGAGCTACATTAACTGGTTCTTCGTTGCCTTATTCCTGTCGCAAAGCAACCCAATCATCAACTTTACTGGGCTTGTAATAGCTTTAACTGCTGTTTCGCTAGTTTCGATAGGCGTAGCTTTAGCAGCCTCTGAAAAACCGATAAAACCCCAAAATATTCTGTGGATACCCTTCATTTACATTTATTGGCTTACGCAAATGTTCATTGCAGGCTGGGCATTTCTAAAACTTTTGTTTAGGCGGAAAAGAGATTGGACAAAAACAGTTAAAAAAGGCTCTATTGCCTCTGATGGCGCCGTTAAAAACGGCATTCTTTTCGGATGATTGAAGTGTTACTTTTAAGATGATAACAAAACAAGCTATTTTATCAAACGTTGATGTAAATATGTGCTTGCGAAATGATTCATCATGTTTATTTAGCACTTTATTACCATAATTTTAAAATATGCAAACACGTTAAAAACTAACAGTGTCTCTTACTGAAGGGGCTGTTGGCTAATCGTGCAGGGAAATACGTTTAACAAATCGTTTAAGGAGGCATTTCGTTATACAGTTACCATTAACTAAACGGAAGCGCTTCCATCAACTTAATGCCCTTAAGCGTGCTTTTTCCCTGAATTCTTCAAGTAACATTGGTAAAAGAAAGATTTTTAGAATAAATCCGTTGAAAATAGGGATGAAAGTAAATTCTGTTTTGGCCATTTCACTTATTGTGGTAATGATGGTTTCTGTTTTTGCTTGGTTATCAGTTGGAACTCAAAGTAAACCAATTATTGTTCAGCCAGTAGTTAACGACCCTACTGCCACTCCTGATCCGAGTCAACAAACTACAAATCACACTTCAACAACTAATCCGACTAAAACACCTGACATTAATACAATCTTCAGAAACATTGTTACAAGTGTAACGGACCCCATTATTGGTACTAAACCGCCAGGTCTTATAGAATCAAACCAAAACCTCACTGCTACAGTATGGAAAACAGTGGCGACAAACGCTTGGCAATACTATCAACCAAACACCGGTGTAGATGCTAAAACTGGGCTTCCTAAAGCAAGCTTGGGATTTCCATATTTTACCGATTGGGATCTGGGCGTTTATATTCAAGCAATTATCGATGCAAATAGGACAGGTTTAATTGGTTATGATGGTGATTGGGGGTCGAACGCCAGAATAAACAAGGTTCTTACGTTTTTAGAAACCCGTGAACTTAACAATGCGAGTTATCCCTATTGGTTCTACCAGGCTTCAGATGGAAAAGATTATCACGCTTCATCAGATTTAGCGACAAGCAATATTGATGTAGTGGATACTGGAAGACTTTTTGTTGCTTTAAACAATCTTAAAACTTTCAACAATAGCTTAGCGTCGCGAATAAACAACATAACTATTTCTGGAAGATCAAATTATGCTGCGCTGATTCCAAGTCTCATAACATCTGAAAGCAACGACGATAGTGTCTATGGTTATTACTACATGAGCGGTTTTGCAAGCTTTTTCCCTCAACTCGCAGCTCTACCTAACCAAATTCTAGCTAACATGCTTAACGATGGCAATGTCACTACACCAGAGGGTATCACTTTGCCTAAAACTTCAATTTCATGCGAGCCACTACTCAGTTCAGTTTTCGAACTTAATAATAGCCCGCAATTTTTGGCTTTAGCTAAACAAGTTTACCTAGCACACGAAGCAAGATACAATGCCACAGGACAATATGTTGCTTTTAGTGAAGGAAATACCATGACAGGTTTCGTATATGAATGGGTAGTGTTGCCCAATGGTGATACCTGGAAAATAATAAACAACGGCGAAACCACCTATTCAACGATGAACCCGATTATTTTCACCAAAGTATCCGTGAGTTTCTTGGCTCTCTACAACACAACCTTTGCTCGAAACATGGCTATTTACCTTGAGAAAATTCTCCCAGATTCAACAAGCGGGTACTACGCTGGAGCCGATTATAATGTGGATCCCTACAGCGCAAATTTAGTTTTATCGATAGACAGTAATACAAACGGCATGATTTTAGGCGCAGCCCATTATGCTCTGAACAATAGCCAGTGATGAGCTGGTGTTAAGATCTGCCAATGAACAGTAAATCTTTTTCAATTTCGAACTAGCACAAGGGATTTAGGCTGGCGATCCACGTTTAATAAATTAATAAATTTGGTCTCCAGTGTTGGAAGGAAAAAGTGGTTAAAGTTCCTAGTCATACAAAAACTTGGATTACCCAAAATCGGAATGTTTTTCCACTCTTAGCTTTTATCATTCCTTTGGCAATTAGGGCTATACCTGAGATTTTAATGGGCCCTTTCATCATTGGGTTCGATACTATGGGCTTCTATGTTCCCAATACCCTGC
The DNA here is from genome assembly GCA_963782525.1 of Candidatus Bathyarchaeota archaeon. Taxonomy (GTDB): domain Archaea; phylum Thermoproteota; class Bathyarchaeia; order Bathyarchaeales; family Bathycorpusculaceae; genus Bathycorpusculum. The sequence continues at coordinate 134,348 of CAWAKC010000001.1, read as the reverse complement.
TATGGCTTCATAACGGGGTAAACATAGGCAGTCTGCTTGCAACGGCGCCGCTGTTTTACGTTATTCTTATGACGATTGTTGCAGCAGGTGGTCCCATAGTTTTTGTTCTTAAGATAATTCCGCCGTTGCTTCTTGGTTTCTTAAGCTTATCAATATATAGTTATGCAAAAAAAGGACTAAGCTGGTCGCCTTCCAAAAGTACATTCGTTGCTATTTTGGGAACTGTATATTTTGTGGCTTTAAGGGCCTCTTGGGATCAACTTCGCGAAGAACTTGGCTTAATCTTCTTTTTTGTTGTTTTAACGCTTCTTATTAACCGGAAGGATCGTTCATGGAAAAACTATGTCCTTCTTTCTTTGGTGATGGTCGTGGTAGCGTTGTCTCATCAGCTTGTTTCGGTACTTATGTTTGGGGTAATCATCTGTACAATTGCCTATAACTTGTTCCATAGAAATTTTGCAGGTTCGATTTTCTTATCACTTATTTCTTTTCCTGCAATCATTTATTTTTTCACTGCTTATTCGAGTGATGTACTGCATTCAGGCATTTTTAATACCTCAACAAGCGGCGTGTCGCCTTTGGCTAATTGGACAGGCTTTGCTTCCTATCAAACAATGTTGTTAGACACAGGAGGTTTTTTCCTTTATTGCTTCATACTTATCCTGCCCTTAGCGCTGATAAATCTGAGGCGACTGCGAAATCTTCAACTCAAGGCTTGGCTTCTCATGAGCTTAATTCTTGTGTTGGTGCCAATCGCTTCTATCAGCCCCTATCGTTGGGTGTTAATGCTCACCTACCCACTTGCTTTCTTTGCAACTGAAACATTAAGCAGGCTAAAGTCAATTAAATGGAAACGCTACAAGTTTGCCGTGCGCAAGATTGTCGTATTATACCTTGCTCTTTCAACCGCTATTCTCAGTGTCGGATACGTTATAACAACTCCCCAAAAACCGTTTTTGTACTTTAACCCCAATTACTTAAACAGTTACGAATACCAAATGCCGACTTCAATGCTACAAAACACGATCTCCAAAGTGATTGCCAAGATACAGCCAACGTCCTAAGTTGGTTCAAAAATACTGCTAATGGCAGTTCACTCTTGCTTACACATACTGTATTTTACAGTTGGGCTTTGCTTAACCTGAATGAGTCACAAGTTAAGAGCTATGGGTTTGATGACCCTGAACAGTCTGCAATTGAAGCTTCGCATGACGGATCACAGATTTACCTTATATGGTGGATAAACGGGCAGGGATGGTATGGTGAACCAACTCTTCCTTCATCTTTTCATGAAGTTTATAGCAGTGGGAAAATTGCAATTTACTCCTATAACGCAACTTATTAGCTCTTCAAAATATGATGTATTATCCGTTTCGTTTTACACAATTTATAAATACTGACCTGATTGATTCAACATATAAAAAACCATTTCATAAGGAAAATTAATGATGTTTAGCGCTGCCCTTGATCCCAATGGTTTCCGCTTCCTAAATAAAAAACAGTTGATGGCACTAAAAACAAAAGCCCTACGTTCTGGCGTATGGTTTAAAGTACTTCATAGAATCGTTAGAGTGCTATTTAATTTAACGATAAGGTTGTAGTTTTCGAAGTGCCCGGTTAGCAAAAAGTATACTCATGCTTACGAGGAAGTTGGAAAATGCAGATCAAGGTAGCTTTTTAATAGGGTTGCGAGAAATAGGTTTACCTCTGGCTCAAAAAATCAGTTCTTCAGCTCAGAAGATAGGAAATACTTCTGCTGTCACTTGGGCATTTGATTCTCCGTTTGCTATCTTTCTGGCTATAATGTTCTTTAATAATTCCAGAATATTTAAGGTGAAGATTCAAAATTGAGAACGAAATATTTCTACCGTTTCAAGATTATTAACCTGAATCTACCCCATTAAATTCGTAACTGTTAAATCCTTAACAATTCCATTATAGTAAAAAGAATATCGTGCATCTACTATGAGCAAAGCTCTATCAACATGATTGTAACCATCAAAGATTCTGTTCGTGAAAACTGGGGCTCGCCATTTGTAGTGTGTTTATGATTTTTTTAGTTTGCACCGCTATTTTTTTGTCCGCGGGCTTATCTTATTTAGCTGATTTCATTGCCGTTTACGCGTTTTATGCTTTGGTCGTTGGGGTTTTCTTGCAGCTTGTTTGCTTTTTGAAATTTGGAAGAAAAGCCATTGAGGCTGAGGGGGTTTAATGAGTCAAGTGGAATTATCGATTGTTGTTCCAGCCTTTAATGAAGAAGAATTCATTGAGGATACACTTGGATAATCATCGATAATGTAGTTATGGGTAAAAACTTGGCATATGAGATCGTAGTTGTTGATGATGGAAGTGCAGATAAAACTTTTGCAAAAGCAAAGAGTTATGCAGGAAAAAATGGGCATGTTAAAGTTTTAAGTTACAGTAAAAATGTGGGAAAAGGCTATGCTGTAAAAACTGGTTTCATGAAAGCCCTTGGCAACATTGTTTTTTTTGCCGATAGTGATATGGAAATCGATTTAGAACAATATCAGACTACATTGAGGCATTAAAATACAGTGACATCGTTATTGCTTCCAAGAAACATGCGACTCACATGTGGAAGTTCCTATTCGAGAAGAATCTTTAGTTAGTGCTTCAATTGTTTGTTCGCCTTCTTACAGGAGTGCCGCTTAAAGATACTCAGTCTGGGCTTAAAGCGATGAGGAAAAGTGCGTTTATCGATATTTTTCCAAGATTAGCTGTTAAACGATATGCTTTTGATGTTGAGTTACTGGCTGTCGCGAATCTTTACGGCTTAAAAGTTGTGGAGATGCCGGTAAATATTAAATTAGACGCCAAATTTAAACCAAAAGAAATGTGGCATATGTTTATTGATTTACTTGGGATAGCTTATCAGGCTTCAGGATCACTTCACTGGTATCAGCGACCTATCTCACGAAGAAACGGTTTTCAAAGCATGTTTTCATTTATTTTTCGTGACTTGAAATCGATCGAAACCGCTGGTATCCATCATTATTCCTTGCAAAGAAGTCGACGCATACACACTAGAATCTATCAACGGTTGTAAACAGCTGGATTACCAATTTTTGAGATTTTCTTCTTACCCGATTCTTCGACTGAAACTATCGATGGGTCAAAGTAATTGCTACTGGCCCAGTTTCTCCCGGAGTCAAACGCAACATTGGTGTAAAAAACTCAAACGGTGAATATCTGCGCTTTCATCGATAACGATGCTTATCCAAGAAGTGACTGGTTGACTAACGCTTTAAAGCTTCTTAAAGACACACAGTTGGCGGTGTTGGCGGGCCTGGATTAACGCCACTGGCAGATGGTTAATTACAAAAAGCTGGCGGTTATGTTCTTTCTTCTTTCATGGTCGGAACCTTATCCACAAGGTATAAAATGAAAAGCTGCTTCGAATCTGACGACATACACTCCTGCAATTTTATAGCTCCAAAATCCGTGATAGTAAATGCCGGCGGGTGGAACGAAAAATACTGGCCAGGCGAAGATACACTCATGTGCTTGGCAATTAAAAAAATCGGCAAAAAACTAATTGAATCCTCAGAAGTTGTCGTTTATCATCACAGACGCTCACTGTTTAAGCCTCATCTTAAAACAGGTTTCCCGGTTTGGAGAACACAGAGGATTTTTTGCTAAAAAGTTCCCTGAAAATTCAGTCAAAGTAACCTATTTCTTCCCTTCACTGCTGGTTCTGGGGCTATTAGTCGGAATAGTCCTCTCTGTTATTTACCCCTTTTTTATCTACGTTTATCTGCTGGGGTTTTGGTTTATTTTGTCTCTCAGGCTTGGTTGCTGCCGCTAATGCAAGTGAAAAGCGCCAAACTATACTGTTCTTGTTTGGTTTGGCATAATAGTAACCCATTTAGTCTATGGCTCATTCTTCCTAATCGGATTATCAAAGCGTGAGCTAAAACGATGAAAATCAGCATTTCCTATCCACCTATACATTTCAGACAAAGGCGTTCCGCTTCTCGCCAAAACAGACAATTCCAATATTTCAAGTCACCAACCTACATTTACCCAGTTGTTCCAGCCTATGCTGCCACCTTACTTAATGACGCCGGCTACGAAGTTATCTGGGACGATGGCATAGCTGAAGAAAAACCTTATAACCAATGGCTAACTGATTTGCAGCATGCATCTCCTGATGTTATTATGGTTGAAACAAAAACCCCAGTAGTGAAAAAACACTGGGCAATCATAAATGAGGTAAAGAAACTTCTTCCAGATCAAAGGTGGTTCTGGTTGGCGATCACGTTACTGCTTTGCCGCTGGAATCCATGGAGCAAAGCAAAGTCGACTATATCTTAACAGGCGGCGACTACGATTTTCTGTTACTTAACTTAGTCAACTACTTGAACGGCAAACAAAGCGACCCTGAGCCGGGGATTTGGTATCGAGAAAACGGTTAGTAAAAAACACTGGGCAATTCAAATTAAATCACGATCTAAACGATTTACCTTTCATAAACAGAACATTAAGTAAATGGAACCTATACAACACCCGAAACGGCAACTTCAAAGTTACCCCAGGCGCCTACACTATGGCAGGACGCGACTGCTGGTGGAGAAAAGACGGCGGCTGCACATTCTGCTCTTGGCCAACACTTTACCCCACCTTCCGGGCAATGAAACCAGAGCGTTTAGCAGACGAGATAGGTGTGTTGATCAACCGATATGGCGTTAAATCAGTGTTTGACGATACAGGTTGTTTCCCAGCAGGCGAATGGCTCAGAAAGTTTGCTAACCTGATGATCGAGCGTGGCTACAACAAAACGATTCAGTTTAGCTGTAACATGCGTTTTGGCGCTTTAAAGCGTGAAGAATACCGTTTAATGAAGAAAGCGGGTTTTAGGATGCTGCTGTTCGGTATTGAGTCTGGAAGTCAAGCACGCTTGATAGACTCAACAAAGGAACCACAATAGACGGCATCATGAGTGAATGCCGAGTGCCCCGCGAGGAAGGGCTTGAACCACATATAACAATTATGGTTGGTTACCCATGGGAAACCCGGGCAGAAGCTGAAAAAACTCTCAATGTAGCAAAAACTTTGATGCAAAAAGGCTGGGCAATAACTCTTCAGTCAACAGTTGTTATTCCCTACCCCGGCAGCAAATTGTATGCTGAAGCAGTAAAGAACGGCTGGTTCCGCTTTGATCCCACTGATTATGAACGGTTTGATATGAAAGAACCAGTTATGACTACACCAGATATGACCGCTGAAGAAGTGATGCAGTTATGCGACGAAATATACCACGTGTTCTTAACTCCTAAGTATATGCTAAGGCAACTTACCCGTATCCGTAGCTGGCGAGACGTAAAATACTCTGTTAAGGGTGCCACAAAAGTTTTGGGGCATGTTAGGGATTTCGAAAAAACAAAATAAACCATTTCAATTCGAGGATAATATGCAAAGCAGTGCCTTAGTCTCCGTTGTTATTACAACAAAAAACGAAGAAGCCAACATAGCAAACTGCATTTCGTCAGTGAAAAACCAAACCTACAAGAAAGTTGAGGTACTGCTGGTCGATAATTATTCAACTGACTCTACCCTCGATATCGCGAAGAGTTTGGGCGCAAAAGTCTATTTGAAGGGAAACGAGCGGTCTGCACAGAGAAACTATGGTGTGCAGATGGCTCTTGGAAAATACGTGCTTTATTTAGACGCTGACATGATCATTAGCGACCGTTTAATAGAGGAATGCGTTAAGCTCCTAGATTCCTCTGATGTAGTCGCGGTTTATGTGCCGGAACGCATTGTCGGCGAAGGCTTCTGGATTAAAGTAAGAGATTTCGAACGAAGCTTCTACACAGGTACCGTTATTGACGCGGTTCGTTTCATCATAAGAGACGCCTTTATCAAAGTAGGCGGCTTTGACGAGTCACTTATTGGCCCTGAAGACTGGGATTTTGACAGAAAAATAAGAGCCATCGGGAAAACCGCTGTCTGCAGCGCCAGTCTTTTCCATAATGAAGGCAAATTCAAAATGAACCGTTATTGAAGAAAAAAGGCTACTATACCGACGGGATTCAGACTTATGTACATAAATGGGGAGCAAACGATTTAGAAGTACTAAGCAAACGGGCATGCGGTACAGGCTTTTAGGCGTTTTTGTTGAGAACGGAAACTGGAAGAAACTGGTTACGCATCCAATTTATGCTGTTGCTATGTATCTATTGAGGTTCAGGGTTGCATTTGTATATTTACGGAAAAAGTAAATATAACATATAAATATATTATTTTGCTTGTCATTTAAACAAATAATTTGCTTTATACTCAAACTATATTTCGGTTAACCGGAGAAAATCCACATATTTGTTACAGTCTTTATGTTTTCGCTATGTCGATTAGTCCTCCGGGCACAATGGGCGGCGATACAAAAATCCTTCTTGAATTCAGCCCGAAGATGGGCAGCCCAGAGCAGTCGACATCCACATTATTACTTCAGAAAGCGGTTACATTACCTGCCAAAATTAGAATGTTAACAATGTTGAATTCTCCATAATCTCCTGTTCGAGAATTGAAAAATTTGGTAGACCCCTGTGTCAAGTCACTTTCAGACTTTTTATGCATCTAGGGAGGTGAAGGGAAGACACTTCCCAGAAGAAAACTTTAATCTATTCAGCTACAAATTTTTGGCCCGATGTTATACCCGCTGCGTTTGTCGAAAAGAATTGGCTAGCTCTGGGTAAAGCAGCTATTATGTACCTATTCCAAGTCCGTTTAAAGGGTTTGAATACGCATACGGAATAAGTCTAAAACTTTACCCGATTTCAAAACGCTCGCAAACTATTTTGTTGAGAAGCCATCCACTATCGGTCGATAACCTTTTCTGATTTGATATTTGTTACTAACGATGCGGATAAGAAATATTTTACTAATCAAGGTTTCCCCGAAGATAGGCTAAAGGCAATCTTTTGGTGGCTGAGGTCAGAAGAAATCAAACAAGTGCCTGAGCAAAAAAGCATAGTATGATGGTTGCTTTGTTGGGCGCATCCACCCGATGAAAGGCGTTAATTATTTATTGAGATTTGGGAGAACGTTTGTAAAGTTCAAAGCCTGACGGGGAGTTAGCCCTAATAGGTAATGGATCAAAAGATTTTGAAGAAAAAATAAGCCAGGAAATAGCTAAAAGAGCAAAAATCTAACCAAATATCGATTGTCTTGGATATGTGGATGGCGTCGAAAAATATAAAATTCTTAAAAGCAAAGTTTTTCTTCACACATAATTTACGATAATTCTGGGATGACTGCGGCCGAGGCGATGGCTTGTGTTTGCCGACAGTAAGGTTTGATATTCCTGCTTTAAGGGTCGCGTATCCAAAAGGAATGATGGTAGTCCCACTGAAAAATTCCAAAGAATTCGCAAATCAGTACTGCGGCTGTTAACCGGCGGCGATTTTATTGCAAAATCCCAAAGAAGCTCTGGAATTAGCAAAAAGTTGGGACTGGGACATTAATGTTGCAATGTTTTGGAGTACATAAGTAACCCGAACTAGAGAACGCAAGTTTAACGTCAAAAAATGGAATAAACTCGATTCACAAGCGTATATATAACAGCTATAATGTATACGTAAAAAAGAGGCTAAACATGGGCAGCAAAGATGGGCTTCGACGCCCAGGCTGGGAAAACGATAAAACCAGATTGTCTTCAAAACTAATTAGGAAAGGAGAGAGCGCGTTTTTTACCTCATGAGCTTTCCCTTCCACATCAGAGTCGGAAAAGCCGGGAAACATCCTTATCGGTCCAGGCTACTCACTCTGGAAATGCAACCTGCAAAACGTCACCATAGGCGACAATGTATCAATTGGTTACAGGGCATCAATAATGACAATACCCTTAGGTACCAACGCAAACCCCACGATTGATATCGGCGATAATTCCAATATCGGCGACGACTTCAGTATGGGCGCAGCAAAAAAAATTACGATCGGCAAAAACTGCCTAATTTCTTAGATGTGTCAGTAATAGATCATAACCATGCTTCTGAAAACATTGATATCCCGCCTCTTATGCAAGGCATCGATGAACCAAAAGAAATCATAATTGGCGATGACTGCTTTTTGGGGGCACATAGCTTTATTCTTAAGGGGTGTCCTTAGGAAAGCACTGTGTTGTTGGCGCTATAGCGTTGTTACCTCTTCGTTCCCCGCGTATACCGTTATTGCGGGTGCGCCAGCTCGTAAAATAAGAAGTCTAAAATAATTAAAAGTTATCTTGCTATTTCTACAATAATCCTTTCGTAGTTTCTGACATTGAATCTAACAGAAATTTTTCTCTACATACTGCCTTGATGTCAGCCTCATTTGTTCTGCCTTTGATGTGTTATCGACTAGATTATGGTCGTTTTTAGTAGTTGATCAAAATCGCCTGTTGAAACCAAGTTGCCGTTTTTACGTGCTAATCATTTCAGAGACGCCGCCCGAGCCATAAGCTATTACAGGACATCCGCAGGCCATGCTTTCAAGCGGAATCGACCAAAGGGGTCATCACACAACGCGGGAAAATTAGAGCGTATAAGCTACTATGCCTTCGGGACATCAGATTTCTAAGAAAGCCAAGGTCCTTTACGCTATTATGTGCCGAGCCTTTGCCGTAGCCGAAGGCTAAAAACTCAACGTCATCCCTTAATTTGGAGACTTCAGTTGCTAATTTGACAAAATGGTGATAACCTTTGACATTAGTCCTTGCTTCAGCATAGAGAATCCGTTTTTTAGCGGTAACGTCTCTCTCTGTTGGATGAGACAATTCTGTGTCGATTCCATTATGCACTGCTCTTACGTCTACATCGCCAAGTTCCTCTTGTATAATCCGACCATAAAATTGCTGGGAACGACAATCGCATCACATGCGCAAAGAGTTGGTTTGCGGTTATTTCTTAAATTATTAATCAATTTTTTCAACAATTGGAGACGAGTTGAGGTCCAAGGTTATCTGCTTTGAATGCATTCCTTGCAATCTCGCGATTGAGGTTCAACTTTTGACAAGAGCAATTAGTTGCATTGTTCCAAAAATCGAATTTGGGACACAGCCCCCAATAGATATGCTGGGTAATAATAAGAGGGACCTTTCTTTTTAAGGACTCATTCATTATGGATGAGTCGAAAATGATAAAAAGATAAGACAACATTCGCTTTTGAGATATTTGCTCTATTAATCACGATAAACGCAAATTGTCTTTTTCAATAAACGAAAGATAGATCTCGTTTTATCAAGCGCAAATGGAAGAGATTTGGAGATTTGACAATTATGTCTCTTTGATAAAAAGCGAATTAATTCTTTTCCGATAACTGGTTCGCCGCCTTTCCATTCGGGATGAAAAATACCGCTCCTGAGAACAAAATATCCACTTATAGCACTCCAAATGCAAAGTGTTTATTTGGAACCCTAAATGTTATTTGGGTCATTTAAAGCCATCGAACTTTTCTATGTAATATTAATATTTCGACGCTTTTCTTCCTTACAAAAGTCAAAAGTAAGTAGCAAGCTGCTAAGACTATTGTTACTACGGTTACTAGTTCACCTATATAGTAATAGGCTTGAGGAACGAAGAAGAGAGTGATTGTAAGTTTGTCCCTTCATGCAATTGAAGGGGGTCGATGTACCATGCATTCGCATATCCATTAGCTATGAAATGATACTGATTGCTTATCGGTTGATTAAATAGATAAGAGATATCTTGGATTGGGAATCCGTTTTGACTCACACCTTCACCATTATTTATGACATAAGCTTTCCATTGAGGATCATAGTTTTCTCCGAAAGTAAGAAAGAAGGGTTGAGTTGCATTTTTTATTGTTACTTCTACTTACGTGGGATTGATTACTCTGAATTCAAGTTGGGGCAGTTTTGCTCAAACAATTTGTTATCCGATGGCGAGTTAGTCTTAAAAGGAATTGGGTTGCTCACTATTGTGATATTCTCGGTGAGGATATGGTGGAATTGAATTATTGCTTCTTGGTTAGCTGGAATTATAATTGGGATCTGTAGATGTTTTGTTCCCATGCCTTCCCAACCTGTTTGCCACCATACACCCATTATATCGGGTATTGGTTGTCCTCCACATAGCATTTCGCCGATTGCCATAGGCCCACTTCCTGTTTTAGAAAAACTAATGTAGAATTATGCGCGGCCCAACCGGTCTCATTGTAGGCAGAGGAAAATTCGTAAGGACATGAGTCTAGTGACGGAAATTTTAAAGTGTCCTGAGTTTCATTACCATCCGTTATGACATTTTTCCGACCAGAATAATACCTAATTTGGAGGCTTCCAGGTATCAAGTCGTCCCACGTGAATGAAAGTTTTCTACCGTTTCCGGCATGCTAGTTTATTTCAGTCTTGTTGTTGATCAATGTATTTGGCAAACCCCGTGAAAAACTGATCCTGAGAGGCACTTAACTTGTCGGACAGAAGAATGCCGAGTGAATTGATGTATTGTTGCTGAAAGTATCTGCGTGTAATCAGTAATTGAGTTGTCAGTAAATATTTGGCTATTGGTTGTGTAACTCTTGGAAGGGACAGGTTGTCTGAGACTTCGAAAATGTCGAGTGGACCAAAGGAAGTCACAAGCTTAATACCGCTTGTGTTAGATAGGAACGATTTCATGTACTCTGGAGAATGTATGGTTCTTCCGCTATAGTTCCACCACACGTCATTTCTTTGAATAATGTATTTGATATTCAAGAGTGATATTGTATTAACAAAAGCCACCGATTCGTTTGCATCAAATTCTTGGTAAATTAATGATGCCATGTCATTTACGCTAGCATAGCCGAAGCTGTTTTGCAGTACAGGCTTTGTGATCAGAGAGGAAGCGATGGCGTCTGAACCGTAGTATCCCCATATATAGGGAATTTGATAGAAATCGTCTCCGGGCGTCTGGAGGACTCTGAAATTACCTGAAATGCTATTTATGTAATCACTGGCTTGGTACCAATAAGTAGGTATTTGGACGTACGATGAAAATGGAAGAGCTTCGGTTTTGCCGAATAAAAGATCGGTTTTGAAGAGAGGGAAAACTGAGATGATAAAGCTTGATACTAAGAAGAGGACTAGCAATAGACAGAGGATTTTTTTGTATGGTAAGTTTGAGATTTTTATCTTCTGCACAACTGAAGTTGTCGCAAACCCAATTAACAGTGCCATGGGAATGAGAAGGAAGTCGTATAATTTTAAGAAGGGCTCTCTGAAAAGAAATGCGCCTGGTAGGTGGTTATATACAAAAAGATTTATGTGGCCTAGTGGTGGATGCAGACCTTTTGCAAGAAATATTAGGACAACTATTGTTGCAGCAAAAATAAGATTGATTTTTCGGTATTTTCCTTTGAAAAATAGCGCTGAAAACGCAAGAATTATAGGGATAAAGAGTAGCGTTTGCAGGATTGGATTAGCATAAGTACCGATGTATGGGAAATATTCTGGGGTCCAGTTCCAAATGCCGTTGAGCCAGAATAGGTTAAGAAAGCTTGATCTTCCATAAACGAACGACCATCCAACTACGTTAGTAGTTGTTCCTAGCTGGATAAAGCCGCCAGCGTAGGATGTGATTTCAATTATGAGCGGTATTATCCACCATATATTCATGAGCAGGGTTACAGAGGAAAGAAAACATAGGGCCTTGAAAATTTTCAAGCGTAAACCTTTTTCCGTGATTAAGGAATACAGAAAAAGGACAAAGAACACAGTTACGGTTAACACAGTATAAGCTGGATTGGTAAGTGAAAAACTCAAAAGCACCGTTGAAATTACCGAGAGAGCTATTACGTTACCGGTTATTCTGTGGCCTTGTCTGACATTACGGATGATTCTTATGTAAAAGAAGATCATTAACGGTATTAATACTAAGACCAAGAAGCCGCGTCGTTGAAGTTTCTAAAGAACATAATTAAGTTAAACATGTAAAAAATGCTGGCCACAAATGGCATCACTTCCCCTGTTTATAGACAGTTGACGCAAGAAGGTATATTGATAGTCCTGCGCCTAGGAAGTAAGTTACTTGGAGAATAATTTGGATGGAACCGATGCTCAATCCGGCGCTCGCTAAAATATACCAGAGAGCAAACCAAATGCTCTGCATTGGAGTAGGATTGCCTGCTTGCGGGACGCTCCTAGTGCTGTGGCATCTGACCATGTATACATGAATCTAGAGTTAGCCAGAGGGTTAACGAAAGGAAAGTAATCTCCTCAGACGACAATAAAACCGGATCTAAACCACAACAAGGGTGTTAAGCCCAAAGCGAAAACAATTAAAACTGGCCAGAATTTCCGTATGAAAACTAGGCAATGGTTGATTACGGTAACTTGTAGATTTCGCACGGAATACCTCTCGATTCTTGGGTTTAGAACAAGGCAGGGAAGTTCTTTTTTTGTGAGTATCATCGTTACCTGCCTATCTGACAGTCAGACGCAACTTTTGAGAGTTATCTAAGTATAAATTTGAAATTTAAACATATTTCCTTTTGAGTTTTATTTTAGGTATGCGCTCTTTTCCGCAGGAAAGGGTAGAATATTAATATTAGGCATTTTATAACTTCTCAGCAATTCAGAGGGACTTGCAATCAGAACAAGCACCAAAGTTAAAACTGGTATTTTTGGCGGAGGGCTATCTGGACTAACAATAGGACACTTGTTAAATCAGAAGGGCCTGAGTTTTGAAATCCTCGAGAAGGATCAAGCATGCGGCGGTTTGATGCGTTCAAGTCAACAAGACGGTTTTACCTTTGACGATGCAGGCTCTCATATAATCTTTTCAAAGAATATTGACGCGCTAAATTTTCTTACAGACCTCTTGGGGCAAAACAAAATCAAAAATCGACGCAATACAAAGGTTTTATACAAAAAACTTCTCGTTAAGTATCCGTTTGAGAACGGCTTAGCTGCCTTGTCAAAGGAAGAAAACTTTGAGTGCTTGAATGGGTTCATCCAGTCGCTTCTAAGAAAGGCCAAATGCCAATCGGTTAACTCTAAAAATCTAAGTGAATGGTTTTTTAATACCTTCGGTGAGGGAATCGCTAAAAAATATCTTGTACCCTATAATGAAAAGATCTGGAAATATCGCCTAGAGGAAATGGGTATTAATTGGGTAAGAGAATCCCTGATCCTCCAGTCGAAGACATAATAAAATCGTCGTTGGGCATAGAGACAGAAGGTTACACTCACCAATTGCATTTCTACTATTCTCGAACAGGAGGAATAGAAGCGATAATACGAGCGCTTGAAACCAAAATCGGCAAAGAAAAAATAATCTTGAACTTCCCGGTCAAAAGTGTTAGTTATGAAGATAACCAGTGGATTGTTTCCAATGGTCAAATTGAGAAATCGTTTGATAGAATAGTTTCCACAATGCCGATCCAAAACCTGGTTGGCGCTGTTGATGCCCCCAAAGAAGTAAAGGAGGCAGCGGGTTCTCTAAAGTATAATTCCCTAATCGTGGTAATGCTTGGTATAAACAAGGATAAATTAAATGATCTTTCGTGGCTTTATATCTCTGACAAGGCAGTTCTCACTCACCGTATAAGCTTCCCGTCAAACTATAGCCCATGCGTTGCTCCATTCAAGAAATCGTCGGTGCTAACAGAAATAACCTGTAATGTTGGTGACCCTATTTGGAAGATGTCTGATAAAGACATCGTTGAACGAACGGTCGATGACTTGTCATGGCTGGGCTTAATCAACAAGAAAGATGTCGGTTTTGCAAAGGTGCATAGAACACAATATGCCTATGTTATCAATGACCTCAACTACAATGCTAATCTTAGCATTATCAATAACTATTTTGACGAAAAAGGGATAGGATTAGTCGGTAGATTCTCCGAATTTAAGTATCTTAATATGGATGCTTGCGTAGAAAGTGCGCTTTGTTTTGTCAAAAAACAGATATCTAATTAAGAAATTTCTTTAAGCAGCCTTTTTAATCTAAAAAAGCTTTATAATAAAAACCTTTTCTGCACTAAGAAGGTGTGCCATATCCGTGGTTTCCGCTGTAAGAGATGTCTGGTCCGACCGTATGATAGATGGCTCCTATTTTGTTGTCAATGAAGTTATCGGTTAATTGTACACGCCCAGTCAATAGTAATTAGGGTATTGACCGATATACCAAACAAATATGCCTTGTAAGCAGTCGATTTGGTTCGTTGTAATTGTAATGGATCAGTTTTAGTTTCCTAAGTGCTGAACCAATTAAGTTGCTAAACATATGATCTAAGAGCGTTAGATTGCCTAACACTTGGTAACCGGCATCAACAGAAAAGGTTGTGCGTGATTGGGAAGGTTGTGTTGATTGAGGATTCTTTCATCGGACCTCACACAAGCATTGGCGGCTACTCAAAAATTTGCAGTTCGAACCTTGAATATTGTGCGGTTCAAGAGAGCGGTTCGGTTAAGGGTGTTGAGCGGCTTGAAGATAGTTTAATCGGCAAAAATGCCAAAGTAACCCACAATCAGAGGAACAGAAGGATAAAACTCCATGATGGCGACGCTCGGTTCCACCCTCTGGGAGCTTTGGTAATTACAAAAACGGTAAAAAAGGGTAAATAAAGTCACACTTTATCGGCAAACCACTTGACTGTACGCTCTAACCCATCCCCTAAACTTACGCTCGGGCTCCAACAAACCAAGCTCTCCAGCTTTCGGATGTCGGGGCAACGCCTCTTAGGATCATCCTTAGGCAAAGGATGGAACTGTATTTCTGATTTAGTTTTTGTTACCGCTTTAATCTTCTGTGCAAGCTCTATTATGGTGACTTCTTTGATATTCCCTACGTTAACAACTTCACCATTAGCTTCTTGTTTCTGAGCTAAAAGCAGTAATCCTGTAACAGTGTCAGTTATGTAGCAGAATGACCGTGTTTGTTTTCCGTCACCGTAGACGGTTATAGGTTGGTTGGTTATTGCTTGTTGGATAAAGCGGGACATGGCTCTGCCGTATAATCCGTCTTCTCTTAGTCGTGGACCGTAGGAGTTGAAGATTCTGGGTATTCGAACATCCAATCCCTGTTGCTTGCTATATGCCATAAGTAAGGCTTCAGCGAAGCGTTTGCCTTCGTCATAACATGAACGTGGTCCGATGGGGTTAACTTTTCCCCAGTAGGTTTCTGGAGTAGGAATTACTTCTGTGTCGCCATACACCTCTGAAGTTGAAGCAAACAGTAATTTGGCATCATTTTTTCTTGCCAACTCAGCCATCGCAAAAGTTCCAAGAGCACTTGTCTGGAGTGTTTCAATTGGGTGCGCTTGATACTCGTCGGGTGATGCGTGTCCAGCCATGTGGAGGATAAAATCAAACTTTTCTGGGCTCTCGAATTTACAAACATCTGACTTAATGAAATCAAAATGTGAATTTTTACTTAAGTGGTCAATGTTTTTCATTCTTCCAGTCGATAAGTCATCTATTGTAGTTACATTTGCTCTAAACTTAAGGAGGACGTCGCATAGCCAGCTGCCAATAAAACCGGCGCCGCCTGTGACAAGCACTTTTTTTCCCTCAAAGCTATCTCCTTTGACCGCTCCCAATATTGTATCAATGTCTTGGGTGATTATGGAATCCATCATGTTGTTGTCCTCTTGCAGAATTGCTTGTATGAAAGCTCTAGTGCCTCCCAATACCTTTCTGGGCTTCCAATGTCCAGGTGCGAATAACTTTCATCTAATTTTATAGCGTATACTTTTAATCCCCAATCAACAAGTTTCTGGATAGCATCTGTTAGCTGGATTTCTCCGTTGTTTCCTGGTTTAGTTGCTTCTAATGCTTTGAAGATAATTGGGTGGAAAACATACATTGCCATAATTGCCCAGTTCGTTTTTGGTTTTTCAGGTTTCTCAACAACAGCTTCAACTTTTATTATTCCTGGTTCAATTTCTTCTCCTTCGACAATTCCGTATTGTTTGGGATTTTTGATTTCAAGTACAAGAAAAGCTGCGTCAGCGTTAAATCGGTTGAAGGCTTCGAGAAGTTTTTTTACGTAATCCATTTTTTCCGATATTATGCAACTGTCTCCTGCGTGAACCAAACAACTTTCGTTTTGCACGAAGGGTTGAGCCATTAAAACTGCGTTGCCAAAGCCTTTGGGTTCAGGTTGGTTAACCCACATGATTGTTGAAGAGTCAAGTTTTTCGTAAAAGCCTTCTAAGTCAGAGGCTAAATCATTTTTGCCCATTACTTCAAGGGTTCTGATGCATTGTGCGTCAGGGGTGAAATGATCTTCTATTCCTCGTTTGCCTCTGCCTACAACATAGCAGAATTCGCGAAGTCCACCCTCATGCAATTGCTCAAAAACCAACTGCACCACTGGCTTAACAGTCATTTCTCCTTGTGCAGTTTTGGAGAAAATTGGTAGCATTTCTTTGGGCTGCTCTTTGGTTGCTGGAAATAGGCGGGTTCCTAAACCTGCTGCGGGGATTACGACTTTAAGCACCATTTCTATTATCCTTCCCTCTCCAATTCTTGTATAACCCATATATATTTAATGCAAGCTAATTTCCAACAATCATTCGCTAGGAGTCATGTTAGCTTGGAAAAACAGCCCAAAATATCTGTTATCGGTACTGGTTATGTTGGTTTATGTACAGCAGTGGGTTTTGCGAGTAAGGGTTACAATGTTCTTGCCTGCGATGTTGATGAGGAAAAAATCACAAAAATAAACCAAGGGATTCCTACTTTCTATGAACCTAGTCTGGCAGAGAAACTTTCGGAGAGCATTCAAAAGGGTCATCTTAAGGGCGTAGTTGGTCAAACAGATTGGGTTATTTCTAAAACGGATTTAACGTTTGTTGCCGTGGGAACACCAAGTAAACCCGATGGTAGCATTGACTTAAAATATATTGAGTCGGCTGCAAGTAACATTGGAAAAGCGCTTAAGAAAAAAGATACTTATCACATTACAATAATTAAAAGCACAGTGGTGCCTGGAACAACACAAAATATTGTTAACCCCCTTCTTGAAAAAGAATCAGGAAAAGTTGCCGGTAAAGATTTTGGCTTATGCATGAATCCAGAATTTTTGCGTCAAGGTTCCGCTTTTCAAGACACCATAAATGCCGAGAGAGTCGTTATTGGCTCTTTTGATAATCGTTCGGGCGATGTTTTAGAAGAATTATACAAAGGCTTCTACAGTGAACACGTACCCACGATCATTAGAACCAGTCTTTCTACCGCTGAACTGATCAAGTATGCCAGCAACTCCATGCTTGCCACCAAAATCAGTTTCATAAACACTATTGCTAACATGTGCGAAAAAATCCTTGGTGCAGACGTTAAAATTGTTGCCAAAGCGATGGGTCTGGATAAGCGTATTGGCCCTTTTTTTGGATGCTGGCTTGGGCTATGGGGGTTCATGTTTTCCTAAGGATGTTAAGGCGTTGATTGCTTGTTCAAAGAGCTTGGGTTATGACCCTGAGCTTTTGGATTCTGTTGAGGCGGTTAACAAAACTCAACCTTTGAAAGCAGTTACATTTTGCAGAGAGGAGCTTGGAAGTCTCGAGGGAAAAAGCATCGCCATCCTTGGCTTAGCCTTTAAACCAGATACAGACGACATGAGAGAGGCACGAGTTATACCCATCATTAACCAATTGTTACGCGAAGGTGCAAGCGTGACAGCTTATGATCCAGTTGCCGCACCCATTGCAAAGACCATCTTTAACGACAAAATCCATTATGCTAAATCAGCGTTTGAATGTATAAAAAATGCTGACGCATGCATTCTGGTTACTGAGTGGGAAGAATTCAAAAAACTGACACCTGATGACTTCACCAAAAACATGAAGCAACCCATCCTAATTGATGGCAGAAGAATTTTTGACCCTGAAGTCTTCTCAAAAAAATTGAAATTTATCGCCATTGGATTAGGGTAATATGCTTTGGCTAGACAGTTCAATAATTTATCATCAATTTCCTTGAAATCACGGTTTTCTACAACAATTGATTAAAACTTTTGACCCTTATTGATAGTACTGCAGGCAAAACGGTTTTTGGCTCCGATTAATCGCAGTTTCTTATGGTCTTGATAACTTTGCATGTCTACATTTCGATGCTGAAACAGTTCTATCCACACTTTATTTCTCGGTTACAAAGCATATTGGGGGTGCTTGGCTTCTCCAGTTCAATGAGTCCATTCATCTATTATGCAACTTGCTGTTTTGCACAAGGATTGAGCCCTTAACAAGGCGTTTCCGAAGCCTTTGGTTCTTGCTGGTTAACAATATTCAAAGCAAATTAAATATGCCCCGTTAAGGCATCGAGTGCCTCAAAGAAACAGACTTCGTACTGAGTGAGAATTCCTTGATTAGGGCAACTAATTTATGGTCTATGGATTATTACTCTTACTCCATGAATGATTATGGAATAAGTTGTTGGGCTAAGTGATGTGAAGCTGTCAGAAAGTTTGAACAAGCAAAAGCTGTTGGTTTTAGCAATAGGTTTTTCGCTTGCTTTGTGCCTGATATATTCGTTGCTTAGTTTAGTGAGTTATTTTGGTTTGTCTTTTTTTGTTCTAACTAACAGAGGTATGGTTGAGCATAACGGAATTGTTAGTTTGTTTTCAAGCAGTTTAGATCGTTATGTTTGGGAGGGGGCGGTTTTGGTTATTTTAGTTGGGCTCTTTTATGGTTTAGGTTCTAGGAGGCTTAAGGGAATCTACGGGATTTTGGCAGATTTTGTTTCGTGTAGTTTAGTTGTATTGGTCGGTTTGGTCATTTTTGGGTTCATTGATGTTTTTGCTATGGTTTTGGGTTCTATTTTGGTTGCTGTTTTATGTTTTTTGTTGTCTTTTGTTTTTTTTGGTGTTTCTCGCTTTTACATGTTTAAGAGTTTGTTAGTAGGCACCCTTTTTCTTGTTTTGTTTGAAGAGTTGGCTGCTTTGATTTTGTTTAATGTTCCTGCATTTTTGAATTTGAACCCTCAACTGTCGGGTCCTGCCTTGCATTGGAGCAGTGTTGAGTTGGTTTTTTCGAATATGGGTTATCCGTTTATATCGTATGCTTATTTGATGCTTGTTTTGTTGGGGGTTGCAGCTTTTGTGGTTATGGTTTTGCCTGGGAAGTGGTTGTTTAATAAAATTAGGGGCGGATGGTTGGTTGGCTTTGAAGCTCGTTTACGGGGTTTATTTGATTTAAACCGTGAAATCGGGACCAGTTTTTTGCGTGGTCGTTTGGCTGTTCCTTTGGCTGTTGTGGTTTCTTCGGTTGTTTCTTGTTTGTTTGTTGTTTTCACGGTTTTGCCTTGGGTTAATCCGACAAATATGTTGGTGAGCGTTGATTCGCCAGCTTATTTTCAGTGGCTTGAGCACATGAGAAGTGTAGATGTTAATTCTGCTCTATCTTTTGCTCTCGGTAATGATAGGGCTTTGTTTTTGGTTTTGATTTATGGCCTATCTTTTTTTGTTTCTTCTTTAAGCGTAATTGAGTACGTTTCTGCTTTGTTGCTTGTATTGTTTGGTTTAGTTAGTTTTTTTGTTCTAAGGCTGCTTTGTAAGTTTAGGGCAGTTTGGATTATCGGGGTTTTGTTAGTGCCTTTTTCTTTCCAAGGTCTGGGCTTAATTTATTCTGGTTATTTTGCCAATATGTTGGCGTTAATTTTGGTGTTTGCTTACGTACTTTTGTTTTTTAGATTATTAGATAAGTGGTCCAGTTTGGGCTTTCTTGGTTTATTGAGTGTATCGGTGCTTGTTTTATTTTCCCATTCCTGGACTTGGTTTATTTTTGCGCTGTCTCTAGTGGCGTTTTTGTTTTTGGAGTGGCGATTAGCGGTTGGGAAGGGGCGGTTGTTTGATCGAGTAAAGGGTGAGGCTATTTTGGTCCTTGCTACCATAGGTGTTGGTTTGATTTGTGATTTGACTCGGCGGTTTTTGTCCTCTGCTGGATCGTCGAGTTCTGTTTTTGTTACTGCTCAGTCTAGTTTGGGTTTCCCTGATGTTGGTTTTCTTTTGAGTGGGTTGCAGAATAGTGTGGATTTTGTTTTGGGTGGGGTTTTTGCAAGTGGGCTTTTGATTGTTTTATCGGTTGTTGGTTTTCTGGTTTTGGTGAAGTTTAAATCTGGAGTTTCGAATTTTTTAGTTGCTTGGGTATTTGTGGGTTGTGTTTCTATTTTATTTGCGGCTAAAAGTTTTGTTTTTGATAGGTTCCTGTTTTTGATGCCTTGGGTGGTTTTGTCTAGTTTGGGGTTGTTTTTTGTTATTTGTTTTGTGGGGGGTTGGAAGAGTTGGCGACGGTGGATTGTTTTTTTGGTTTTGGCGGTAATTTTTCTGGTTCTTTTGAATTGGGGTTTGAGATTTTTATTTAACGTAAATATTTGGTAGCTAGTTGACTTGAATTATAACACAAAATAATTTTGAATGTTTTTATTTATTCTAAATTCATAAAGCTCTTAAGGCGTCTTATGATATACGTCTTGTCAAAAGAGGAATAAGTGTGAATAAATCAAAAATTTGCGTACTCTCAATAATAGCTGTGCTCATGATATCTTTGTCAGCTGGTTTAGTTGCTGCACAATACACTACACAGAAGACGACTAATTTAGTTATTGCTTCTAATGGAACATGTACCGCGTGTGACAATGATGTGGGTATTACGTATGTTGTTCAGGGAACACCTGGCGCTACGGGCTCTGTGACCGCTGCGGTCTACAATGGTAATCCTCAACCTTCAGCTAACATTCCAAGTGGTGTCTCTTTGAATCATTTCGTCGTTGTGACTTTTGACATGGCTGCCAAAGATTTCTCGCAGGCGACAATTACTATAAATTATTCTGATAGCGATGTTCAAAATGTCAAAGCACCCTACACTGTTTACAAGTACTTGCCTGCTACCGATAGTTATGTTGCGTTGGCCACAACGGTGGATGCTGTTGCTAAAACGTTGACCATTACTTTGAATAGTGTGGATGATCCTTTGTTTGCGATAGGCGGCACAACTGAAGTAGCACCAACATCATCTATTCCAGTTTGGACTTGGGCAGTAACCATTTCTGTCGTAATAATCGTTGTGCTTGCTGCAGTATTATTGATAAAACGTCGCAATCCCTTGTTTCGCGTAGAAAGGTAAATGCGATAACCCCCTCTCTTTTCTTTATTAAAAAAATTGATTACTTGGCTTATTGTTCGATCTGAAAATTGGGTAGCGCGATTAAGGATAGTGGTCGTTTAAGAGATTATCAAAAAGGTCAAAAATAAATGGCCTAAAAATTATGTTCTGTCCTCTTAATTGAGTGAGGCTGGATAATGCATCAGGGGATGAACTAAAGAGAAATTTTTTAATTTATTGATTGTTTTTAAGCATTTTCATTTCTATTAAAGTTGTAAATTCTGTCTTTCGGGCGATATCCTGAAGTTTCAATACTGTTTTCTTTTTATTGGCTGTGTCTCTAACTATTCTCTAAAAATGCTTTTTTGATATAAGTTAATCCTCAACCTTAGTTCGGTTATCTTCGACTGTGGATGCTGTTGCTAAAAGTCGACCATTACTCAGACCGTATGGATGATCCTTGCCGGAGGCGGTGCCAAAGTTTCCGATACTCGTTAACATTGGTGGCTTGGGTAGTAACAGTTTTCTCTTTAAAAAAAGTGGTGTTAGCATCTTTATTCCTCATGGTCTATTTTCGAGATCCCGAAGTCATAAAATTCCACTAAGATATGTAAATTTCTGTAATGATTTTATTTTTTTAAATTCATTTCTGTACTTATTTTTTAACTTTTTTCAAACAAATTGTAGTGGATAACTTTTAGATGTTACTTATTTGTAATTCATAAATCCCTTATATCATTAATTCGCAACAGTTGAGCTATGAGAAAGGAAGGTTGGCTATCTACGAAGAGGAGCATTGGTCGCTTAGCTTCTATTCAGGAGCTTGCTAAAACCAAGAAACTTGCTCTTAGACATGGCCACTGGTTTAGAACTCTAAGTCGGGTTGAACGCGGTATAATAGACCTCACCATAAGATACGTAGACAACATCAAAAGCACAAAGCTGGCTCAGGTAGTGACGGCCATAATTGTAAAGCTGCAAATATCAATGGAAAGCAAGGCTGAGCATTTGGTGAGAACTGTTGGATTGGCGTTAGCCCAAAAAATTAGTGAAATAGCTGTTAGATGGGGAAATTGTTTAGCTTCA
Source organism: Candidatus Bathyarchaeota archaeon (assembly GCA_963782525.1). Classification (GTDB taxonomy): domain Archaea; phylum Thermoproteota; class Bathyarchaeia; order Bathyarchaeales; family Bathycorpusculaceae; genus Bathycorpusculum. Next base: position 112,226 of record CAWAKC010000001.1, on the reverse strand, counting down.
TCTTGGGCCACAGACCGCGAGTTTGCTAGGTTTTTGTCTCTTAATTTTACAACGGTTGGAGGCAATTAGGTTTGGTTCTTGTTGAAAAACCCGAAAGTATCTACGTGGCTGCTGTAGCTTCTGAAATGCAGAAACCCTTTGTCGCCGTGGGTATCCCAGCTTTTAACGAAGAACACTCCATCGCACGCATAATCATCGAAGCACAAAAATATGCTGACACAGTAATCGTTTGCGATGACGGTTCAAGCGACTTAACTGGAAAAATTGCCGAACGTTTAGGCGCTGACGTCATTCGTCACGAAGAAAATTCAGGGTACGGCGCCGCCATAAAAAGCCTGTTTTCACGGGCTTTGGAGTCTGGTGCAGATGTGTTGGTCACTTTGGATGGCGATGGACAACACACAGCCACTGAAATTCCCCAAGTAATCGACCCAATCATAAAAGGCAATTCCGATGTCGTGATAGCCAGCAGATTTATAGATGACAAAGGTACCGCCGAAATGCCTTTCTACCGCAAAGTAGGCGCCAAAGTAATAACAAAACTTGTTAATAACTCATCCCGAAAGGGTGTCAGCGATTCACAGAGCGGATTTAGAGCATACAATCGCCAAGCCCTAGAACGGCTCAATGTCTCCGAAGTGGGTATGGGTGCAAGTGTGCAAATACTGCTAGATGCAAGCAAACACAACTTAAGAATAAGTGAAGTAACAGGCACATGCAAATATGAAACCGGCGACATCTCCACCTCAACAGAAAACCCAATAACTCATGGCTTGGGCTTAATAATGTCCATCGTTAAACTTGTTGTCGAAGATAAACCCATAATGTTTCTTGGATTACCCGGCATAATATGTTTGATCATGGGTGCTTTGTTTGGAGTATGGCTAATGAACTTATACGTCGATTTAGGTAGAATAGTAACCAACGTTGCTTTGGCATCAATAGGATTCTTACTGCTAGGCTGCTTTATGATCTCAACTGCGATAACACTATACGCAATAACTAGGTTATCCAAAAGAGTTAACCCCCGCTAATGTTGTCTTTATTGCCTCAGATACGTTTGACAAATTTCTGTTCTTGTGATAATTCAGAACCTACTGACTGTCTTAATCAGGTATAAGTTTTAAATGTCCCTTCCTCTGGTGAGCATTATTGTTCTCAACTATAATGGTGGAGAAATTTTGATTGATTGTATTCTTTCAATAATGAATTCTCACTACCCCCAATTGCAGATAATAATCGTTGATAATGGTTCTACTGACAATAGTTTTAAAATCGCGCAAAGTAAATACAAGCAATACAAAAATATTGAATTCATTGCAACTGGAAAGAACACAGGTTTCTCTATTGGTAACTTTGTGGGCTTGAAACATGCAAAGGGCTACTATATCGTTTTATTGAATAATGATGTCATAGTTGATCCCTGTTGGTTAGACGAGTTACTGAAAGAAGCGAACAAAAATGATCGCGGTTTTTATCAACCCAAAATATTATTGCTTGATAACCCTACAACCATAGATACAGTCGGGAATGCAATCAGTATGTCTGGAATATGCTATTCGAACGGCTTTGGTGAATTAGATGATGGAAAATATGATGGGCTAACAGAAATTGCATATGCAAGTGGCGCTTGCGTTTTGACCTCTAGAAAGGTAATTGATGAAATAGGTTTTTTGGATCTTGATTATTTTGCGTTTGGAGAGGATGCAGATTGGGGTTGGCGTGGAAAAATGTTTGGAATAAAATCTTATTATGTCCCTTCATCCAAGGTCTACCATAAATGGGGAAATAGTTGGGGGCGATTCTCTAAGAAAAAACTTTTCCTAGTCGAACGCAATAGATTGATTACCCTCCTGAAAAATTATTCCTCAAATACCCTGTTAGTGTTAATGCCTTTGCTCTCAATAGTAGAACTCAGTGTACTTGGATATTCTCTTAGGAACGGTTGGCTCTCGAATAAAATGCTGATGTATTCAGATATCTTTAAATTTAGAAATAATATCCTGAAACAAAGAAGATTATTACAAAGTCAAAGAACAATTTCTGATAGAGAAGTTGTTGAGACTTTCAGTCAAGAAGTTCACTTATACAATAGCTCTTACATTCAGATCTTTAACAAAGCAACTGTGTCACTTGTAAAAAAGCTTAGGCCACTGATTAAGTAGTGAACCTTTTTTTTGAGTTAGATAGTCTGACGGTTCTAAATAGATTTAACAATAGTTTAAGTAGTGATTTGTAGTGGATATTGCACTGGTTTTGTGGGTTGTGAGTTTGTTTTTCTTAGTCACACTTTGCCCAGGAATACCTTTCTATGTTCTTTTTCTTAAAGTTGCCGCTGCAAGGTCACAAAAAGTTATAACTAACACAGCTTTGCCCGATAAATTCCCTTTTTTGTCATTCATTATTCCCGCTTTCAATGAGGAAACATCCATTGTAAATAAGCTTGATAATACGTTTAAATTAGCTTATCCGGGTGAATGGGAAGTTTTGGTTGTCGATGATGGTTCAACTGATTCTACGCCAGAGATTCTAAAGCATTGGCAAAGTGAAGAGAAACGGCTTGTTTACATAAGAAATCAGAGAATGGGAAAAGCCGCTGCGTTGAGGACTGGAATTAAACTTGCAAAAGGCGACATAGTTGCTATTAGTGATGCAGACACAATTCTTAACGAAGAAGCATTGGTTGAGTCCGTAAAAGAATTACTGTTTAATCCTTCGACGGGCTGCGTTTCAGCGGTAATTATGAGCAAGAGTCAAGAAACAAATGCTTTCCATCAAATAGGTGAATATATTAGAGTTTTGGAAAGCAGAATTAGAACTGCTAGTCATCCCGCTGGACCATTTGCATGTCTACGCAAGTCCCTAATTGATGATTTTACAGAGTCATCTAGCACTGATCTCGATACAGGTCTTAGAGTAATCAAACAAGGGTATAGAGTCAAAGTCCTCGATACTGTTCAAGCGAAAGGTTCTTCACCTCCTACCTTTACAAAAGATTATATAAAACATGTTATCCGCCCCTTCGCTGGGCGCGTTCACGGGTTAAGAAAATTTTACTCTTTAATGCTAAGAAGAAAGCAGAATCATTTTGAAGCGTTTATATTACTCAGGTATTTATTATTAGTCTTCTTTGAGCCATTCGCTTTCTTTACCTTATTAGTTACCTCTTTATGGCTTCTTATACGGGTGTTAAATACTTCAATTGTTTATACCGAAATCTTTTCAGTTTTAGTGATACTACTTTTTGTGGTAGATCTGTTGCTCAAGAATTTGTTCTCAAGGGTAGTAGTTAGGCGAGCCTTCTTTTATGGGCTAGAAGTTGTAGGGATTCTACGATATATCTTTAAAGGACCCTATGTTAAATGGCAAATGAAGCAGCGGGATTGAATTGGATCTAAAAGCTGTTTTTCGCGCGACGAAAACTGATGGCAAAAACGTTCTACTTTTATTTGTTATCGCTTTTTTTGTTCAATGGATTGCTCACTTCATTATTCAAGATTTTGTGAACACAGATGAGGCAATCTACGCTAACTTATCTGCAAACTTCGTTAATCAACATGGATGGATCACAGATTACCTAAGTTATCCATGGGAAGTAATGCATACTGCTTCAGGCTTTCTTACACCAAGCCATTCTTACAATTTTAACTCCCCACTGTACACACTGCTAATTGCAGGGCAATTCAAGATTCTCGGAGTTTCTTTCGCCAGCATACAGTTCCTTAACATTATGATAGGCAGCCTCACTGTACCAGTTATATATTTTTTAGGAAAGGTTATCTTCGATAACAAAACTGGTTTAGTGGCTGGTTTAATTATTGCTATGTTTCCATTACAAATTTTTTATGCCATTTCCCCATCCAACAGCATACTTATGTGCCTATTCGGACCGCTGTCGCTAATAGCCGCCATCGTTTACCAAAAGAATCCTGATAAGCGCGGTGTTTTCCTAGTATTTGCAGGTCTATTTACAGGTCTTGCAATACAAAGTCGGTTGCTTGACGGATTAATTGTACTAATGAGTATTGCTCCCCTCATTCTATACGGGTTTTTCAAACGAAGAACACTAAGGAATGCTCTCTGGCTACTAAGCGGCACAATCGTTCTGATAGCCATCTGCGCTCCAGGCGTCTTTATGAATTATGCTGCATCAGGGAGCCCATTGGGTCTAAGAATAACCTCTGCAACAACAACAAGTGTAGGCTCAATACTGCCAGCCATCTCTGACGGTGTCAACCTCTTATACTTGTCAAATCCCATTCTTTTCGTTTTAGGTATTGCTGGAATCGTTCTGTTCTTCCGCCGCTCGTTAGTGTGGTTAGTTGTACCATTGCAAATTCTATTATACTCTTTCGCAGAAGCTGGCCCTAACCAAAGGTATACTGTTTGGCTGATTCCGATCGTAGTCGTCTTCGCCATCGGCTATGTTATTGGCGAGGTTAAATCTGGTCAACGCTCCTTTCTAGGTATTAAAATGAAATCCCCAACGGTACACATTGCATCAATTTGCATACTTCTCACAATAATTTTCTGTTCCTTTATTCCCCAATATTCGATCTTTTCTAATGTATCTATGGATTCCGTTGGAAGGAGTTCTGTCTTTAATTATAACCAAGCATATGCATGGCTAAACGCTAATACGTCTTCTTCCAATGTAATAATGGCTAGAAGTCCCCTTTTTACGTTCTATACAAATCGGCCCACAGTTATGAGTATGGACTATTATAACTTATCGCAAATAATCGATGTCATAAAATTCTATAAAGTGCATTATTTAATTATCGATCAAACTGCTTCAGCCAATTTTTTCCTTCATTCAGTTTACACTAACCCCACCACTCTAGTCGGCACTGAAAAAATCCAAAACATGAATTACTCCATATTGCAAGCGAACACGAACTTAGCCGGTTGGGCAATAGACCGAGGTGTACCTCTTGTCAATATATCACTAAATGAAGATGGATTATGTATGACAGCAATTTCCAAGATCGGCAACTCCACCGCTGGTGCCAGATTTGATTTTAATCAACCTATTGATTTCTCGTTGTTCACATCCTTCTCTTTCTCAATAAAAGACAATTCGACCCAGGCCAACCCTATCACAATTCGCTTGCGAGATACCCAGATGAATCAGCGTTGGTGGAACTTAAAAGTTGACAATAACGAGGTAAATCCGTTAATAATTGATGTAAACAACTTCACTTCTCAGAATTCAGGCTTCAATATTAGCTCCGTTAAAAGTATTGTTTTAGAAACTTCACAATTAGCAAGCTCAAACAGCTTTGCCGTCTGGTTTGACGACTTAAAGATACAAGTCAATCCATTTTATTCAGCCTCACTTGTTTTGGACTTTGAAAATCCTCGTTTATTACTCATCGATGTCTCCCCATTATGGACCAACGGTAGCTCCTCTTGAAAATGGACAAAGAAGAAATAACTGAAATGGGGTTGTGGCTCCTATTGGTGATAACGATAGCTATTTCCTTTAATCACCTTTGGGGCATTGACTTGCAGTTGACGAACGGTTCTGCATCATCTATGACAACTTTAGCTGATAGCCATATAGAAATAGTTTTAGCGATTGCTTGTGCAGTGGGATTGGCTTACACTAGGAAAAACCTGAAAAATCGATCGTTTATCTCTAAGCGCCATATCCAAGTATCGCTTGGTCGTAGACAACTTCACTTTAGACTTGACAACTACTTCAAGTTACTTTTCGGAGCTCTAGTCCTTGCATGCGTGTTAAGTTTAGTTTTCGCTTTCTTCTTTTTCAATGACTCATTGATAAAATTATTTGAATTATGGACACAAAATTCCCAAAATCTTAACTACGATAGCTATTACATTATTGGACAACTACCTTTTCTATATGTAAGTACCCCTACAGTTTTTCTTTTACTTCTATCGGGTTTCTGGTTGTTTGTCCTTTTTTTACTTTTAAGTAAAATCAAAAGTGTTAAAAATGAATAGCAATACCCAGCCGATAGTATCCGTTATTATAGTGACTTATAAGAATCGTAATCTATTGCTAGATTGTTTAGAAAGCTTAGTGCTGAGCGATTACCCACTATTAGAAATCATTGTAGTTGACAACGGATCAGGTGACATAAGCGAAGAGGACATTCCAAAATTCAAACGACCGAATGTTACTGATTTAAAATTGGTACCCCTTGGTTATAACTCAGGGTTTGCTGAGGCGAACAATATCGGAGCCACCTTTTCAAGTGGCAAGTATCTATTCCTTCTTAACAACGATACTTTGGTTGATAAAGACTGCATTAAGCAGCTGGTAACAGTAATGGAGAACTGCCAAACCGTTGGCATTGTTCAACCGAAGTTGATTCTTTCTCAGAAAACTCAGGTGATTGATTCTCTTGGTTACATAGTCGACCGTACCGGTTGGGGATTTAGCATAGGGCGGAACAGAGTTTACGAAAAAAGATTTGATAATTTGTTCATTATTTCATACGGAAAAGGAGCTGCCCTTTTGGTAAGAAAATCAGTTATAGACGTCACGGGGTTGTTTGATGCAGACTTTTTCTTTCTATGTGAGGACCTTGACCTTTCTTGGAAGGTTTGGTTGAATGGTTATCATGTTCTTTGTTTTTCAAAAGCCACTGTGATTCACAGGGTAAGCTCTACCATGTCTTCGGTCTCTTGCCAAATCCGCTATTTTCACCAAACGAAGAACCTATTAGCTACTATATTGAAGAACTATCAGCTACCCAACGTGTTCTTTTATGTTATTCCTGCGCTAACAATGAATTTTATCTACTACCTGTCTTTCCCCAAAAGAAGTCGAGATGGAGCAGTAAAAGGATTTTTCTCTGGAATCAGATGGGTTTCAAAAAATATTCGGAGTATTCTAATAAAACGTTATAGTGTTCAAAAATATGCAAGGCGCGTGAGCGATAAAGAGGCTCTGAATAAAATGATGTCTTATTTTCCACTATTTATGGCGAATTTGGTAAAAGATAAAGAAGTTTGATCCAATGCTACTAGAATACAAAGGAGCACTAAGTTACCGAATAGATTTTAAAAATTGCCTTTTACCCAGGCAGTTATTTGTTAGGAATTATCATGATAGAACTCCGAACATCAATAGATTGAATGTAATTATCAAAAAAGCGCTCCTCTGTTTTTTACTCATTTCGTTTTTGTTAAGTATTCCAATTGCCCTCTCAGATATAGACTATGAACAAACTGACCAGTGGAGTTTCCAGAGTTCCGCTTATTTTAATTTCAATCATCCTGTACACTTGCTTAGTTCTCCCTATCTGGGAGTTATTAATGACAATAGTTTGGCTGGATATTGGAATTTCGATGAAGGGTCTGGTTTAGCTGTGAATGACCGAAGCGGAAATAGGGTTAATGGAACGATAAACAACGCTGTGTGGGCTGCGGGAAAATTTGGAGATAGCCTAAGCTTTACCGGATTTGGCTATGTAGCATGTGGCAGCGAACAGGGTCTTAATATTACAGGAAACGCTGTCACTATTTCAGCATGGTTAAAAAGTTCGAATAGTTCACAGCAAACTATAGTAGGTTTCACAGATAATCACTCTTTCCTATCGATTGCTAATTTAACAAAACTTACCGGTTGGTGGAAAACTTCTTCTGCGGAAAGCCCGTTTACTTTTGCCCTGCCCTCAGATTACAACGACAGCAAATTCCATTTAGCCGTGCTAACTTATGATAGTACAACTGGTTATTTGAAAGGCTATTGGGACGGCGTTTTTTTGGGTCAGCAATCATTTGGTGGTGTAGCTCTTTACGGTACCAATAACAATATCACAATCGGTGCAAGGAATGGCGGTAGGTCTCTATTTTTGGACGGCTCAATCGATGATGTAAGAATATATAATCGTAGTTTAATCGCCCCTGAACTCATGGACTTATACACACAGCCTGATCCTATCTCTTTAACCGATTACTACAGGTATGTCGATTCAGCCACAAACAATACCTTGTTAATTCACCTCGACAACCCAGTAGACGGCGGCAATTCTACATTAGTAACTTGTACCGACTTCTTTACAGATAATCGCTTGACTTTCACTTCAAACAGCACCGCCATTATTAATTTATGGACTAATATGGGATGCCCAGTTTTTACATCAGGCTTTTGGAATAGTCAAAACAACACGATAACTTTAACTCTTGATGCTTCTTCAACTGCAGAGTTAGATTGGAACCAAGCTACTCCTCCACCCTCTGCATTAAAATTTCTATCGACTTCAGTTGTTGCGGGCACTAGTATGACTTTTTCTGCTCTTTGGACTGATACATATAGTTTGTCGAGAGGTGGCTATGTTTTTAGTACGAATAATACTGGGCAGTGGGATAATGCGTCTTGGGTGGCTTTCTCTTCTACTCCATGCTGGGGCAATGCCACGTTAACCTTGAACAATAAGGTTGGGGCTGTTGTTGGTTTTCGGGAGTACGCTAATAACTCTTTGAATGTCTGGGCAGATTCAGGCTTGTACACTGTTACAACAACAAATGAATCTTCTGCACCTTCGCCAACTCCTACGTCGAGTTCCACGCCAAACACAAGCCCAACACCTACAACAACTCCGACTCCAACCGCAACTTCACCATCCTCACAAACCCCACCTCCCACACTCACCTCTACACAAGACAACCTGTTTTCCACGCAGACAATAGTGATAGCGGCTTCGGTTGTGGCTGTGTTGTTTGTTTTGTCAGTTGTGGCTTTTAAGAGAGGTTACATATCGGTGGAAATTGTCGATGAAATAGTTGAAGGCGACGTAGATGGCAATGGAGCGGAGAAACAAAATGAAAGTCAAGACTACATGATCTAAACATTTTGACAGTTGACGAATCAGTCTAAGCTTTATTTTGTTTTAGAAAGTTCCAACCTGCCACTGTAACGCTTGAAATTACAATAAAGATTGAAAAGAACACTTCGGCTGTTATGATGAGTTCGTTGGGCTCAATTAAAGTAACTGTATGCGAACTTTTGAGATACATTGATAATAAAATGAAAACCATGAATATAGAATTTGCAAAGTTTGCAGCTAACAAGAATACCCATCTAAACTTCATCCTGAAAAACTCCTGCGAACAATTTTTTTACACTAAAACTTAGCTCTAAACAAGTATTCTTGAAAGAAGATATTAACTTATGTGGTTGCTCAGCTACTACAATGACGTACAAGCCAAGTGGCGAGGTATAAGTTTTTGCGGCTGAGCTCATAAAGTTTTTCTCCCGATGTTAAAAACAAAGTCGAAAAAGGCTTAAAAGGGATATTTCAGACTGCAGAATATATCCAAAAAACCAGAATAAAGAAGCCTTTCAAAGACTAAGATGCCAACCATGTATGGAATCAAGAAACTGGCTGAAGCGAAATAGATACTTCTCAGTACAGACTAAACTTAATTAATTTCTTGGGTGTTCTTCCACCCGCGGTTAAGGAGCCACGGAATCATCAGAATTCCCAAAAAAACTCAACATGCCCCGCTATCACAACCGCCTAACACAACATAGCCTCATGTACACTTGTGAAACAAAACCTCCACACCACAACTAAACAACTTGCAAAAAACAACCCAAAAACAAAACACAACAAATCACACAACAAAAAAGAAGTGGCACAAAAAAACCCATAACCACAAATAAAATGAAATAAAAACCCGTAGAGACACCAAAAGTGATAAACGATACATAAAGTCAACAGTTAACCCATAAAGAGTCAGGCGACAGGAAGAGAGATTGTCTAAGGCTACAGAGATGGCTCGGGTTTCAGCCAAAGGAGGCTTTCACCTACTTTGGGGTCTAGTCATGTCTACCGTTATCTCTGCTGTTGGCACGATTGTTATCGCAAGGCTTTTAGGCCCTGACAACATGGGTTTATACGCTATTGCTCTTGCCGCACCCAACCTAATCGCCACGTTTAGGGATTGGGGAGTAACCACGGCGATGATAAAGTATTCTGCAGAAGCTAACAGCGAAAATAACGTGGCGAAAATACGGAGTGTTTTCGTTTCGGGATTGGCCTTCGAAATAATCGTGGGTTTAGCGCTTTCGGTTTTGTCTTTGGCACTCTCCCAATTTCTGGCTCAATTCTATGGGCGACCAGCAATCGTTCAGTTAATCCAAATAGCTTCATTGTTTATCTTGACAGGCGCTTTAGTTAATACTGCATCTGCCACTTTCACTGGCCTAGAGAAAATGCACCTAAACAGTGTCATGTTGATTGTTCAATCGATTGTAAAAACAGCCTTGATTATTGCCCTCGTGGCTGTAGGTTTAGGTACTCTTGGCGCAGTCATTGGGTTTTCAGTCGGCGTTTTATTTGCAGGGTTAATTGGAGTTTTGCTTATGTTCGTAATGTATCAGTCGCTGCCTAAGCCAATGACTGGTGCATTAGAGTTAATGAAAACGATTAAGACCATGCTAAGATATGGATTGCCACTTTCCATTGGCGCAATTCTATCTGGTTTTCTGACCCAATTTAACAGCACTATAATGGCAATTTTCGTTACAGATAATGCTTACATCGGGAATTATTCTGTAGCATTGAACTTTGTTGTCTTGATAACATTCTTCGCAACTCCTGTAACAACTATGTTGTTCCCAGCATTCTCCAAACTGGATGCTCAAAAAGACAAAGAAACCCTTCGGAATGTTTTCCAATTTTCAGTTAAGTACGCTGCCCTAATTGTAGTTCCAGTCACAGTATTGGTTATGGCCTTAGCGCAGCCCGCCATCGGAACCATTTTCGAAGACAAGTATGTTCAGGCGCCTCTTTATCTTGCCTTACTATCGGTGATTTATCTTTTTTCAGCTCTTGGTAGCCTAAGCACAACTAACCTAATTAACGGTCAAGGACACACAAAATACAATCTGAAACTAACCCTTCTCAGCGTTGCCATAGGCTTTCCATTGAGTTTTGTTTTGATTTCCCAATTCGGAATCATAGGCTTAATAGTAGCATCAACGACGTTTAGCCTTCCAAGCTTTTTCTTAAGCTTACGGTTTATTAAAAATAATTTCGGAGTTTCGGTGGATTGGGTTTCTTCGGCAAAGATTACCATTTCTTCGGCCGTAGCTGGACTCCTAACTTACTTTGCAATCTCTATATTACCATTCAGCAATCCAATAAAATTAATTGTAGGTGCAGTTCTTTTTGTGTTTGCTTTCATAGTTTTTGCTGTGGTCACTCAAACCCTAAAAAAGGCTGACTTGGTAAATATTCGTGAAGTTGCCAACGCAATGGGCCCATTGCGAAAACCGTTGGTTATGATAATTAACTTAGTTGAAAAGTTGATGAATTCCTTAAAAAGAAAAAGGAATCTCAAAGTAGAATAGTTCAATTGAAAAAATATATGTTGTTTCAGAAGGAAAATTATTGTGCTACTTCGATTAATGTCTGGTTTTGGTTCCCTAATTTTTCTTTAAGGTTATTTAATTTCCTGTACTTGCCACAGTAGTTACCGCCTGTATGTGTGCAAGTGTAACTTGCGCTCGAGTAGAGGCTGCATAAGCTGATAAATTTACACTTCGTTTTTCGATCAATCAAAGAAGAAAATAAAAGGTCTTTCGATTTTTTCATGTTAGCTCCCCTTTCTTTGGCGGATGAGGGCTTGGTATAATCATTGTTTATTTTTGTTAATAGACGTATGTGGTTGTGCCTGTGCAACTACAACTGGTTAATGTAATTATTTAATAGGGAAAAGTAAGTCATACTACAGATATTATATAATTGGGGGATTAAAATGAAAGCGCTCGTTCTCAGCGGCGGGAAAGGAACCAGACTTAGACCATTAACTTTCACCTGTGCCAAGCAGCTAATTCCAGTGGCTAACAAACCCATCTTGGGATATGTTCTTGACCAAGTTGCATCAACCAGCATAAAAAAAGTCGGCATCATCACAGCACACGAGACTGGTCAGTTCGTCGAGGATTACGTTAAAGATGGTTCAAACTGGAACCTGAACGTTTCCTACATTCCTCAGGAACCACTCGGTTTGGCACATGCTGTTAAAACCGCTAAAGGTTTTCTCGGTCAGGATTCCTTTGTGATGTGCTTAGGCGACAACGTTACGGGTCAAGGCTTGGAAACGTTTGTTAAAAAATTCAAAAATGAACATCTTGATGCACTCATTATTCTCAAGGAAGTGGATAACCCCTCAAGCTTTGGTATAGCCCAGCTAGATGATGAAGGTAACATCATCCGTCTTGTGGAGAAACCTAAAACTTTCATGGGTAACTTGGCAATAATTGGCACCTACCTGTTCTCCAATAAAGTTCATGAAGCCATAGAACGAATAAAGCCTTCATGGCGCGGTGAACTAGAAATAACCGATGCCATTCAAGAAATGATTAACATGGGCTTTAAAGTTAAAGCTGAAATCTTGAATTCTTGGTGGCTTGACACGGGCAAAAAAGACGACATTTTATCTGCCAACGCGCGGATACTTGACGAATACATTCAGAGAGACATAAAAGGAACAGTAACGGATAGCGTGGTAGATGGCAGAGTGAAGGTTGAGCTTGAAGCCAAAATTGTAAACAGTACCATCAGAGGACCATGCGTGATAGGGAAGGGCGTGTTGATTGAGGATTCTTTCATCGGTCCCTACACCAGCATAGGCGATAACTCAAAAATTTGCAGCTCCAACCTAGAATACTGCGTTGTACAAGATAGTGTTACGGTTAACGGTGTTGAGCGGCTTGAAGATAGTTTAATTGGCAAAAACGCCAAGGTAACTAGAAACCAGAGAAACAGAACCATAAAACTGCATGTCGGCGACTACTCGGAAGTGGAAGTTTAACCCCTAAAAAAGGCAACCGTTATAAAGTTTTTTAAACGATAAGATTGACTGTAAGCAGGGTATAACTTATGTTAAAAGGGATAAGAATTAGACAATTGCGTCGGTTTCCAGACGAAAGAGGCTTCTTCACAGAAGTTATGCGGAAAGATTGGAAAGACCTCTTCGAAGAAGATACCATCGTTCAAGCTAACCACTCGTTCACTTTCCCAGAAGGTATTCGCGCTTGGCACCGACATGTCCGGGGCCAGAACGACTATTTTTTGGCACTAAAGGGTACGATAAAGATTTGCGCCTTTGATGACGAAACGGGCGAGTTAGATGAAGTTGTCAGCAGCGGCTCCGATTTGCAGGTAGTGCGTATGCCAGGACATTATTGGCATGGTTTCAAAGCAGTGGGCAACGAACCTGCGATGTTGCTTTACTTCACAACTAATTTGTATGATGCAAAGGACCCTGATGAAGAACGCCGCGCTTGGGATGACCCAACACTTATCCCCAAAAGCATAAATGGTAAAAAAGATGATTCACGTGTTGGTAAACCTTGGAACTGGAATATCCCACCCCACAAGTGATGAACTATGAAACTGTTAGTTACAGGCGGTTTAGGATTTATCGGAAGCAACTTCTGCAGACTCATGCTTGCAAAGTACCCTGACGTAGAACTGATAAACGTTGACAAAATAGGCATAGGCGCTAACCCAGCTAACCTGCATGAAATAGAGAACGACAAACGCTACACCTTCATCAAAGGAGACATCTGCAACCCACAACTCATGAACCGACTCATCCATCAAGTCGATGCAGTAGTGAACATCGCGGCGGAAACCCATGTTGACCGAAGTATCTCTGACCCCAACGTTTTCTTACAGAACAACACTGTTGGCACATTCATTATCTTGGAAGCCATAAGACGACATAATCACAAAGCCCGATTATTGCAGGTATCCACAGACGAGGTTTACGGAGAAGCCCTTGAAGGTTCATTTACAGAAACCACCCCGCCTAAACCATCAAATCCTTATTCAGCTTCAAAAGCAGCCGCAGATATGTTTGTACTATCATACCACCGAACTTTCGGCTTGAACGTCTCCATAACACGGTGTACCAACAACTTCGGTCCATACCAGTTACCCGAAAAATTAATCCCCAAAACAGTTATCCGCGCGTTAAGAGACCTGCCTATTCCAATCTACGGAGCAGGAACCAACATACGCGACTGGATAAATGTTCAGGACCATTGTGAAGCCCTAAGCGTCGTACTTGAAAAGGGCAAGGCTGGGGAAATCTACAACGTTTCAGCAGGAAACGAAATAACCAACATTGAAATCGTCAAAAAAATCCTTTGCCAACTCCACAAACCTGAAAGCCTAATCACATTCGTTGAAGATCGCCCTGGACATGACACCCGCTACAGCTTGGACTCCACAAAAATCAGAACTGAACTTGGTTGGAAACCAAAGTGCGGTTTCGAGAAATCTTTGGAGTCGACGGTTCAATGGTACCTTGACAACGAGCACTGGTGGACCCCCTTTGCCACAGAAGTTATCTTGCATCCAACACCCTGGAAACTCGGTGGAATGCATTGAAGCTTCTAATTACCGGCGCAAGCGGACTGTACGGGTCAAAACTTGCCAAACTCGCAATTGCCAAAGGAATCGAGGTTTACTCCTCTGACATCCAAAGCCTATCAGTCTATGGCAACTTTGTTAAGCTCGATATATCTGGGAAGACACAGGTTGATGAAGTTTTCAAAACCATAAAACCAGACGTCGTCGTCCACGCAGCAACATTAACAGACGTGGATAAATGCGAAACCAACAAAGAGCTCGCATGGAAAATAAACGTCGAAGGCACAAGAAACATCGTTGAAGCCGCCCAAAGTGCAGGCTCATTTATGATTTACATTTCAACTGATTACGTTTTCAACGGCGAAAAAGGCAACTACAAAGAAACCGACAAACCTGATCCAATCAACTACTATGGATTAACCAAACTGAAAGCCGAAGAAATCGTTCAAACCCAACCCGAATACTTCATAGGCAGACCCAGCGTCATCTACGGCTCAACACCAGCAGCTGGAAAAGTCAACTTTGCCCTCTGGCTAATCGAAACCCTCCGAAAAGGCGAACACGTCAAAATCGTAACTGACCAATGGAACACGCCAACGCTTAACACTAACCTAGCTGAGATGACTCTGGAAGTTATAGAGCGCCGACTTACTGGGATTTACCATACGTGCGGTGCAACGAGGGTAAGTCGATTAAACTTTGCTGAACAAATTGCCGACACTTTCGATTTAGACAAAAGTTTAATCGATTCGGTTTTGTCTTCGCAATTCACTTGGCCAGCAAAACGCCCCATGGATTCCTCACTTGACACTTCAAAGGCACAGAAGACATTGAAGAATAAGCCTCTGATAATGGCTGAATCGCTTAAAAAGTTGAAGTTGGAGCTATCTCAGAAAGCCAGTTAATTTAAACGCAAGCGTTATGTAATCGGATAGCGCCTTTGGGATTGTTTGGTAAATTCATGAAGCAGCAAACCAATGTGAAGCAAATTGCGAAGCAACGAATTCAAATTCTATTTGAGCAAGCCACGAAGGTCGGTAGATCTAACCCCAAACTGGCTATACAATACGTTTTGTCAGCAAGAAAGATTGCTATGGCTGCCAAAATCCGCATGCCCGTAGAGTTTAGGCGCGGAACCTGCAAAGAATGCAACAGCCTATTCGTGCAAGGCGTAAACTGCCGGGTTAGGATAAAACAGAAAAGGGAGCCACACGTTGTAGTAACATGTTTAAACTGCGGCAACCAAACTCGTATGCTATTAAAACTGAAACAGGAGCAAAAGAAACTTGAGCAAGATAACAACCCGAATGAAACGCCATGTTAGGCATGTTTTGAAAGATGAGAACCCAACGATTTGGGTTGGTAAAGAAGGTTTAACGCCACAGCTAGCAGGCGAAATCGAGAAGCAACTTCAGAGGAACAAGATGGTTAAAGTCAGGATTTTGCCCGCAGCGATGCAGGATGCAGTTACAGCTCAAGCAATCGCAGCCGACGCAGCTGAGAAAACAAATTCTGCGTTGGTGGAAGTTCGCGGTCATGTGTTCATTCTCTTTAGGAAGCGCAAAGCAGAAGAAACAACTGAGAATTCCCAACCATAATTTTTCTAAATTACCTTTTTTGTTAATGCACTTAGTAGCGCCATCATAATTGGATCTTATTAAACTACATTGCAGATTCTATATAGGGGTAAGTCGCAATTGGCTTTTTCCGCTTACATTACCCTGTGGAAAAGAGTGTCTGTTTTTACTAAATTGAGGCACTCTGAGTTGGTTGTAGGTTTCTTCGCTTGTCTCAATGCAAATGTGCGGGGGCGGTTCATGCATAATTAAAAAAAGTTTATGCAAACAGCAAATTTCCAGTTTCGACGACTGGTTACTCAGATATTTTAGCTTGGAAAAAAATGTGTTCCTGCAATAGAAAAATCTGAAAAAAGGTAAAAAACCATAATAAACGCCTAAATTATTTATCCAATACCTCAACAAATCACCATAACAACATCCAGGTGGATTCGTCAATCTTAGTGGGGATGGAAAAGAAACGTTTATATCAGGTGACTAGGCTTCTGTTAGAATTCAGCTATAATTGCTAGCCCCGCAATTTTCACATGGCGGCGGCTCAACCCCTACCGAAACGGCGATTACGCCTTGCAGGAATGACGGAGTTGGCCTCCAATTGCGGGGACAAAAAATAGGAAATGTGGACCTGACTAATTGCTCAGTTAGGTCTGAATTGGGCTTTGACGTATAATGTGGATGTTTCTTCCTCCAAATCCAGTTAGGCATAGATATGCGAAAAGTGCAGAACGTACCACACAAAAAACATGATAGTAAAGATCCGCAGAAATCAATATGGAGTGCATAACTCCGGTTGATCCTGCCGGACCCCACTGCTATCGGGATAGGACTAAGACATGCTAGTCGAGCGCTTCAGCCAAAAAGAGGCGCGGCACACAGCTCAGTAACACGTGGCTAATCTGCCCTTGGGACCGGAACACCCCCGGGAAACTGGGGCTAATTCTCGATAGGTGAAGAACTCTGGAATGAGTCTTTGCCAAAAAGTTGTTAAGGTTATGCTCTTTGACAACGCCCAAGGATGAGGCCGCGACCGATCAGGTTGTTGGTGAGGTAATGGCTCACCAAGCCTTTTACCGGTGCGGGCCGTGAGAGCGGGAGCCCGGAGATGGGCACTGAGACAAGGGCCCAGGCCCTACGGGGCGCAGCAGTCGCGAAAACTTTGCAATAAGCGAAAGCTTGACAGGGCTATCCCGAGTGCCATCCGCTGAGGAAGGCTTTTACCCAGTCTAGAACGCTGGGGGAATAAGGAGAGGGCAAGTCTGGTGTCAGCCGCCGCGGTAATACCAGCTCTCCGAGTGGTGTGGATGTTTATTGGGCCTAAAGCATCCGTAGCTGGCTAAGTTAGTCCCTTGTTAAATCCACCGAATTAATCGTTGGATTGCGGGGGATACTGCTTGGCTAGGGGACGAGAGAGGCAGACGGTATTTCCGGGGTAGGGGTGAAATCCTATAATCCCGGGAAGACCACCAGTGGCGAAGGCTGTCTGCTAGAACGCGCCCGACGGTGAGGGATGAAAGCTGGGGGAGCGAACCGGATTAGATACCCGGGTAGTCCCAGCTGTAAACGATGCAGGCTAGGTGTTTGGACGGCCACGTGCCGTTCTAGTGCCGCAGGGAAGCTGTTAAGCCTGCCGCCTGGGGAGTACGATCGCAAGATTGAAACTTAAAGGAATTGGCGGGGGAGCACCACAAGGGGTGAAGCTTGCGGTTTAATTGGAGTCAACGCCGGAAATCTCACCGGGAGCGACAGCAGTATGAAAGCCAGATTAAAGGTCTTGCTAGACGAGCTGAGAGGAGGTGCATGGCCGTCGCCAGTTCGTGCCGTGAGGTGTCCTGTTAAGTCAGGCAACGATCGAGACCCGCGTCCTCTGTTGCAACTAGCTTTGAGCTGGGCACACTGAGGAGACCGCCACTGATAAAGTGGAGGAAGGAGCGGGCCACGGCAGGTCAGTATGCCCCGAATCTCCCGGGCCACACGCGAGCTGCAATGGCAGGTACAATGGGTTCCGACCTCGAAAGGGGAAGGCAATCTCGAAAGCCTGCCGTAGTTGGGATCGAGGGCTGCAACCCGCCCTCGTGAACATGGAATCCCTAGTAATCGCGTGTCATTAGCGCGCGGTGAATACGTCCCTGCTCCTTGCACACACCGCCCGTCGTTCCATCCGAGCGACTCTTGGGTGAGGCGCCGTCTTTCGTGGCGGCATCGAATCTAAGTTTCGTAAGGAGGGAAAAGTCGTAACAAGGTGGCCGTAGGGGAACCTGCGGCCGGATCACCTCCTAAGTAAAAAGCGCATAGAAGTGCTTGATTGGAGGAGCAAGGAGAACATTAGAGCAGAACACAGGATACGTCAAAGCCCAATAACATTAGCAATATAGCCAACATCGGGCTGCAAACAACTTCTTTTATTTTCTTTTCTTAGCACTCTTATCTTCGTAGGTTAGGGTGCATAAACAACAAGTACCCAAAAACTCTGGATAATCGGGTTGATGTTTTCAGATTTTAGGGCATTGCAAAGGTGGTCAACTGAAAGACCTTTTTTGCAGCCTTAGTGGGTTTTTGCAGATTGAACGTATTTGTTTCTGTTTTTGTGATTATGGCAAATGTTTTTATGAAAATGCAGTTTTTTACTATAGTTCAATTGAGTTTGTTTCGAGGCTTTACTTTAGTGGAAAAAAATGTCAGAGTTTGCGAAAATAAGTCAAGGTTCGGCAAGTTTTCTCCAAACGTACTACTTTGTGAGCAGGAAACATGAAAATAAAAAATCAGTTTATAATTTGCATCGTGGTCTTCACGATAATTTTGGTTATTATTGGTGCTTCCGTAGCGACGAGCACGCAGCGAGTGGCTGGTCTTAAAGCTCAAGAAAACGTCGCCAACAATATCCAAAGAGGTGCAGGGAATCTGAGCAGCATTTCTATCGATTACTTTCTCTACCAACAAGACACTTCAATTGTTCAATGGCAAACCAACTTTTCTTCCCTCTCCAGTGATCTTTCAACTTTGAAACTTAACAATGACCAACAACAGCAGCTTGCAACCAATATTAGCCGAGACCTGCAAGGGCTCAACATAACTTTTGGAGAAGTTGTTTCCTACCTGCAAAACGCCTCTAGAAATGTAAGTGTTAGGGAGTTACAACCTTTCCAAGATAGATGGGGAAACATGACTGAACAAAATCAAGTGCTTAACCTTGACGCTTCTCAAATGTCCATTTCATTTGACACTGAAGCTCACCAAGCCAACGATACAAACACCATACTCATTGTTTCTCTCGTAGGCGCATTCGGCGCATTGTTGGCGACAATTTACCTGTTAGTTTTCCGAAGGACCTTAAAATCGGTGTCAGAACTTCAAAATGGAATCAACACTGTAAGCTCAGGAAACCTTGATTACGTTATAGAAACAAAGCGCCAGGATGAGGTAAGTGAGCTTTCCTATGCATTTAACCAGATGACCGCTAACCGCAAAATTGCCGAGGAAAAGTTGTTGGCTGCTTCATTGTACGCTAGGAGTTTGCTGGAAGCAAGTTTAAATCCCCTGGTTACGATTAGCAAGGAAGGGAAAATCACTGATGTTAACAAAGCTACTGAAGATGTTACCGGTTGCTCCCGTGAAGAACTTATCGGCAGCGATTTTTCTGACTACTTCACTGAGCCAGAGCAGGCAAGGGCAGGTTACCAAAAAGTTTTCACCGAAGGCTTAGTCACGGATTACCCACTCGCAATTATGAATAAATCTGGTAAAATAATAGACGTTTTGTACAATGCAAGAGTTTATCTAAATACTCAAGGAGAAATTCAGGGAGTATTTGCTGTAGCAAGAGATATTACTGAACGTAAAAAAGCAGAAGAAGCTTTACGTCAAAGCGAAATAAAACTTCGGACGGTTGCGGACTTTGCGTATGACTTGGAATACTGGATTGCACCTGACGGCAAGATGCTGTACATGTCTCCTTCATGTGTAAAGTTTACTGGTTACACTCCGGATGAGTATATTGATGATTCTAAGCTGTTTTCTAATATTATTCATCCAGAAGACAGAGCGCTTGTTGGCTCTCATTTTGAATTGATAACTGAAGAGGATCGGCATGAGATTGATTTTCGAATCATTACGCGTAATGGTGAGGTACGTTGGATTTCTCATGCTTGCCAGCCTGTTTTTGATGGTACTGGCAAATGGTTAGGTTGACGCTCCAGCAACCGAGACATTACCGAACGCAAATCTATGGAATTTGAAATATTGCAAGCATCAGAAAAACTAAAGCAATCCAACGCAGAGCTCGAACAGTTTGCTTATGTTGCATCACATGACTTGCAGGAACCTTTGCGGATGGTGGCAAGTTATGTTCAGCTTATTGAGCGAAGGTACAAGGGAAAATTGGATTCGGATGCGGACGAGTTCATAGGTTACGCTGTTGATGGTGCTAACCGAATGAGAGGTTTAATTGATGACCTTCTCACTTACTCTCGTGTGGCTCGACTTGGCAAGCCTTTTGAGCCTATAGACCTTGAATCTACGCTTGAAATAGTGCTTTTGAACCTGAAAACATCTATTGCTGAAAATGAAGCTGTGGTGACTCATGATAAACTCCCCACGGTTATGGCTGATGGGGGGCAGCTTGTTCAGTTGTTCCAAAATTTGATTGGAAACGGAATAAAGTTCCATGGTGAAGAAGCGCCCCGTGTGCATATTTCAGCGCAAGTACGAGATACCGATTACTTGTTTTCAGTGCGCGACAATGGTATTGGAATAGCTTCTGAATATTATGACCGCTTATTCAAAATATTCCAACGCTTGCACACCCGAGAAGAGTATCCAGGCTCTGGAATTGGGCTTGCAGTGTGTAAAAGAATCGTTGAGCGACATGGAGGACGGATTTGGATAGAATCGCAAGTGGGAAAAGGTTCAACTATCTACTTTACATTAAGTAAAAGAAAAAGGAGCAATTCAGAAAAATGAAGCGATTTATTGCCCAAAAAACTGAAACACGCCCGGTAGATATTCTGTTGGTTGAAGACAATCCTGGAGATGTCCGCTTAACCAAGGAAGCCCTAAAAGATGCTAAAGTACTGAATGAAATTTATGTTGCTAGAGATGGTGTTGAAGCCATGCAATTTGTTCATCGGCAAGGTTCTTTTGCAAACGCGCCTATGCCTGACCTAATTCTGCTTGACCTTAATTTGCCCAGAAAGGATGGTCGCGAAGTATTAGCTGAAATCAAGAAAGACCCAAAACTGCAGCATATTCCCGTTGTGGTCCTTACAACTTCAAAAGCAGATGAAGATATCATAAAGACGTACAATCTGCATGCAAACGCCTACATCACAAAGCCAGTAGATCTAAACCGTTTCGTCGAAATCATGCATGCACTAGAACAGTTCTGGTTTACAATAGTAAAATTGCCGCCAAAGGAGTAATAAAAATTAAAAATCCTCGTAATTGAAGACAATTCCGGCGACGCCCGACTCATCCAAGAGATGTTGCGAGAGCAAAATATTGGCGTGAATAATGTTGAGCGGGCTGATAGGCTTTCAAAAGGAATAGACCGTTTATCAGCGGGAAACATCGATGCAGTTTTGTTGGATCTTGGATTACCCGACAGCCAAGGACTAAACACTTTTGAAAGGATACAAGCGATAGCTAAGACAGTCCCCATCATTATTTTAACTGCGTTCACAAATGATGCCTTGGCTTTGGAAGCAGTGCGTAAAGGCGCCCAAGATTATTTAATCAAAGGAAAAATTGATGGAGCGCTATTAGTTCGCGCCATAAACTATGCTGTCGAACGTAAAAAACTTGAGGAAACACTCGAAAATCGTACGTTCTCGCTTAAGGCAAGCGAAGAGAAATACCGCACATTGTTTGATTCAATCGACGAGGGTTTCTGTATTGTCGAAATGGTTTTTGACGCGGCTTGTAAGCCCTTTGATTATTGTTTTTTGGAGGTCAATGCCTCTTTTGAGCGGCAGACAGGTCTGCATGACGTTAAAGGAAAATTGATGCGAGGTCTTGTTCCCAATCACGAGGCTTACTGGTATGAGAACTACGGTAAGGTTGCTTTAACTGGAGATTCAATGAGGTTTACTAATGAGGCGAAGGCGCTAAATCGTTATTATGATGTTTTTGCTTTTCCAGTGGGCGAAGAAAAAATCCGAAAGGTTGCAATCTTGTTTAATGATGTAACTGAGCGTAAGAATTTAGAGGCGCAACTGCGGGATTCTGAACGTTTAGCTGCTATTGGAGCTACCGCCGGCATGGTTGGGCATGATATCCGTAATCCGTTGCAAGCTATGATTGGCGATTTGTTCCTTTCAAAAAAGGAGCTAGAGGACTTGCCTGAAAGCGAAGCCAAGAAATGTCTTAAAGAATGCTTGCAATCCATCGAGGATAACGCATTCTACATCAACAAGATTGTCACTGACCTTCAAGACTTCGCTAAACCTCTAAAGCCAATTCTTGAAGAAACCGATTTAACAAAGATTGTGGACGACGTTTTTTCAGCGCTCAAGATTCCTGAAAACACAAAAACATCTTATTCGATTGAACCTTTTTTTAAAAAAATAGTTACTGACCCTTCAGCAATGAAGCGGATACTTACTAATCTGTGCTCAAATGCAATTCAAGCTATGCCTAATGGAGGACGCTTGACTTTAGATGCTGTCCAAAAAGATGAAAAAATAATTATCTGCGTTGAAGATACTGGCTTGGGTATTTCACCGGGAACTATGGACAAACTGTTCAAGCCTCTATTCACAACTAAATCGAAGGGTCAAGGCTTCGGATTGGCAGTTGTCAAGAAGTTAACTGAAGCGTTAAATGGTAAAGTGAGTGTAGACAGTGAGGTTGGAAAGGGCACGCGGTTTACCCTTGAATTTCCGCTTGCAAAATTGGATCCGGCAACTTAATTTCGAATCAAAAATCAAGATAGTTTATTCAGTTAGATTTTTTATGTAATCCCAGATTTTGTCGCTAACGTAATGTACAGTTTTTGCTACGGGTCCTTTTTTGGTTTGTTTGGCGATTTCAGCGTCAAGTAGGCTTTCGCCAAGCGCTAAGGCTTTACCATGCTTCATATCCACGATTAAAACGAGGTCACCCACAGCGAATTCCCCTTCGATGCGTACGATGCCAGGTGCCATAACAGCAGCGCCCTTGCAAACGTATGGAATGGCACCCATATCAACCACGATTTTTGGCGCTTTAGCGATAAACTCTGCAAAAAGCAACGTAGGCAAAACTCTCTCGCCTGTCTTGAAGAGGATTGGTTTTCCTTCGATGAGGTAGATTTCGCCGACATCCGACTCGACGATTTCCACATTGGCTTTCAAGTCTAAATCGAGTTTGAGTTTTTTTGAGGCTTCCTCTATGATTTGTTTAGCTTCCTTGGCCTTTAAGGGATATCGGCGTTGTTTTGTAGGCATCTTGGTCTCTCTACTGCGTTGGTACGGGGTTATTTAGTTTTTCTTGAGGTTCTTGGGGTTTTTGGCTTGGCTTTTTTCTGTGCAGGTACTTTTCCGCCAGCTTGCCCAAATCCACCTTCAAAAGAATAATTGTGATAACGACAGTTAACACAATCGAAACTACTATCATAGCCAATGGACTTAACCACTCAGAGAAGAGGCTGCCCGCAAAACTACCCAAAAAAGCCCCTGCCACAGTGATTGAGAGTTTGCCCAAAAAGTAGGCGGTAAAGAATCTTGTGGGACTGTACTTCATAAGTCCCAATGGAATAACGACAGGTTCATCTGGAATTGGGGTCGCAGCGGCCAAAAAAAGCAGCCAAAACGCCCAACGCCGAATCTTCACAGCATCAGCATCTAATTTTGCCCTGCTTTTTTGGCTAAGATGCCTATTAACAAAGAAGGTAACCACATAATAGATGCCTTTTGCCGCCGCAGCTGCAAGCGCTATAATACAACCGATAAGCAGCAAACTTTCCATGTTGGCGTTTGCGATGCCAATAGCAGCGGTAGATGCAATCAACAAATTTGAGGGACCAGCAAACGGTATGAGGTTTAACCCGAAAGCTGTGAGGAAAAGGATAAAATAGGTTCCTTGAAAATCTAACGGAAACTGAAATTTGATGTAAACCAGAGCGATCAGGATTAATGAAATCGCAATTGCCAAAGCTGTCAAAACAGCTGCGGTTTTTTTGTTCAAGTTGAAATTCACCGATTAATCCCCAAAGCTACCTTTAATGTTGTGGCTTACCGAAAAGTATCGTCTGCTCAACCTAATAAGGACAAGTCCATGAACACCGTGAATGCGCTTCTAAAATAAACAAAACCCAGCTTACAACAATAGTTAGTGCTGAAGGTTAGCCATGTTTTTTCTAAACGTAGACTTTTGCGCATGATAAACGTTTGCAAAAGAAGATTAGGAAATCGGTTGTGAAGCAACGGGGTTGGCATTGGCACTAATCAGCTTCGATAGTAATCTGTTGTGAAGCAGAAAACGACTCAGGAGCAAAAAAAGATTTAGCTCTTAATTGGCGCTTCCTCAAAAATTTGTTAAATAGTTGACGATTAATCTTTGACATGTTTTTTCGGATTGTATGGACTAATCCAGACGTACAAGAACTCAATTTGGAAATTAGCTATTATACCTATTAGGATTCAAGATGTTAGCATTCCAAGCGTTACCTGTACAAACCCCGATTAAACCTAAAAGTCATTTTGCTAGAAACTTGGTTTTAGAAGTCGTGGTAGCAGTCATGGTCACAGCAATTTTAACTTCGGCAATATTAAGTGGCGCCACAACAAACAGCGGCAACCAAAATATCAACCCAAACTATACCCCCGCTATGCCTATACAAATAATTTCAGGGGCAATAGTTCTGACTCCAATGTCTGGTGCCTACTTCACGGGTTTTGGTGTTCCAGAAGACGCTTTAAATCCAGTTCTCCAGGGGAACTTTACTTCGACGGGCAATAGCACGAATAACAACGTAGTGGTAACAGTATGGAGTCAAAAGGAATTCATCAATTACTTAAGCGGCCATGATTCCAGCCCATGTTATAACAAAGACCTGTTCCCCATGGCAGCAGGCAACATCAATGTTACTTTATCAAGTGGAAATTATTTTATAATGTTCGGTAGCGCAAGTGTAGATGCCAAAACAGTGTCTATTCAAATTGATCTGACCTATAGCGTATAGGTTTTTTATAAATTTGCTAATCAGTTTTTTGCCCTGAAGGTTCAGAAAAATCAAAACCGCTATTGCAACATTACCAGTAGTACCCATAAGACAATTGCTCTAGCCTCTGTACTAAATTAGTTTATAAATTCAATCGAGCGCGCATGTAAACCTAATGGAATTTTAGTTTAAATGCGCTCTAATTACAGAATTGAAACCCACGTCGCATTCATAGGTACCGCGATCGCGTAACCATCCGGTGTTGTTTTCATGTTAACGTAGTAGCCTGCTGTATATTGTAGCATTTTGGAAGTAATCGTTAATGTTAACTGTTCATGTGTCTGGCTAGTGTTAGATGTTCTATCAATTACAACTGTTTGGCCTATGGAGTATTTTGTTGGTGTTATGTAGTCTGATGTTGCATATTTACCGCCTTGTGGAATGTTTTGAGGTGTCGCTAACGGCTCTAAGCCTGTAGTATTAAGAGCTATGACATTTGTTATGCTCGTTTCGTTTGCTTTTTCGGTTTGGATACCTATTGTTACAGAATCAATTTGTTTGTCCGTTGAAAAGATGATGTTACTGAGAGCGATCGGATATTCTGATGGAAAGATTGATTGCCAATTGTAGGCAACAATAATCGATGGAACTATCAAGATGATTATTATAATTGCGATAATTTTATAATTATTCTGTATTCTTGTTATAGACATTGTCTATACTCAATCTTGCTTAGCTGTTATAAGGTCATAAGCATTTCCATAATTGCTCGCCCTCGAATCATCGCGTCATATAGCCTAACAACAGCCTTTTCAGTAAAAGAAGTTAAACTGCTACAATGACCCAAGAAAAGCCGCAGGCATAAGGGTTGCTTATAAACTATTTTGTCCTACTGAACTAAGGATAATTAACTTGGTTAATCAAGCTTAGCTCTGTTTCGTTGTTTTAGCAAGCTTGGTGCTATCTGACAAAATACGATATAAGGCTAGACAACAGATTGGCACTCATATGGAGCATTATTCGTCTAGCGAAAAAAGGTAGGATGCGTTGAGTGACAATTATTTTTGATTTAGCGCAGCTCTATGAGCTCAAGCGTGTTCATCCGGATTGGGTTTTGTTGCTTGGGGATAAGTCGAAGAATCCTTCTCGTTTGGTAGGTGCCTGGAAAGATTTGACTTGTCAGTCTATGGAGGATTTGGAGGCGCTTGTTGAAAGAGCGCTGGGCTGTGAGGTTGAGGCTTGGAATTTTGGTCCCCGAACCGGGCTTGGGGGGTTTGGTTTGTCTGGATTGGGATTGGGAGTTTTTAGCCTACCGTTATAGTAAGCACTTTGCTGAACGTGCTAAGACCTTGACGTTCCAAACGCCAAATAAGGGTTACCGCATGCTCTACACCACCACCGAGAAAGAGAACAGTAGTCCGTTCAAGCGAAACCTGCACATGGAGTTTGAGAACGGCGGCTACGTTGCCGTCGGCGGGTTTGCGGAAGATTGTGAGGGCCAAAAACAGCCCTACATCAAGATGTTTGATGCACCCATAAAAGTTGACAACACCATAATAGCCGATACCAAAAAGTTTCTGGATGAACAGTTGGAGCGCTACGATTTTTTGCGTTTCAACTGTGTGTGCGCTGTTGTGGACCGCAAGCACATTCGGCTTGATCATCTTCAGCGGTTGGCTTTAGCGCAGTTTATGGTTTCGAAGGATTTTTCGGATGATGAGATCCATGACTTCTTCCAAACAATCTACAGCTCCGAAGCAAGGCGAGACTATAACCAGGGCATAACGCAGAGCCAAATTGGCAGTGCACGCAGCTTCCATGAACGTGGGGGCAGACCGCATCCTTGCACCGCTAAGATGAACCAAGAGACGGGACACGTCAGTACGCCGTTGTTCCAAGTCTTTGGATTTAGCCAAGACAAATGCGGCGGATGTGTGCGCAAACTTGCAAGCCTAAGTGTCGCCAAAGAGGCCAAGGAGCAAAAACTCGAAGAAGTCTTAGAGCGCCTACACAACGAGTACACCTTTAAAACGCCCATGGACCTGCGTGACCTCTACTATTACTGTGAAGGCATCTACAAACCAGCGGAATGTTTGGTTGAGGGCTTGCTGGAGCGGGAGTATGGTGCTTCGGTCAGCAGCCATTTTGTTACCGAGATCTTAGAGCACCTGCGCAGAGCAAGCTTTGTGGATCGAGGCGAATTCAATCTTTACCGAGGGCTTGTTCCAGTACAGAACGGGTTGTTAGATTTGAAAACCCTTGAGCTGAGAGCCTTCGACTCCGATTTAATCTACACCTACAAACTCAACGTACACTTTGACGGGTCCGCTAAATGCCCTAAATGGCTGAGTTTTCTCTCACAAATTTTACCCGTGGAAGATCATGCACTTCTACAGGAGTACTTAGGCTACTGTTTGCTGCCGATTATGCCCAAGCACAAGATGATGTGGTTCTACGGCGGCGGCAGAAACGGCAAAGGCAGAGTCATCGCCACCCTAGAAGCAATCATAGGAGGAGAAAACTGCTACCACCTCGAACTGGGCGAATTAGACGGTGACCACCGATTCTCAGTCGCTCAACTCTACGGCAAGCTCGTAAATGTCTGCAATGAACCCTCAACCGTCGTAAAACTGCAGACTGCGCTTCTAAAGAAAATTACGGGCGAAGACAGCTTAGATGCGGAAGTTAAGGGCAAACAAAAACGCCTCAGCTTTCGTAACGTCGCCAAAGTGTTTGTTTTAGGCAACGAATTCCCAAAAATCAACGACTCATCGGTAGCGTTTCAAGAGCGAACTTTGATTTTGAAGTTTCCAAACTCGTTTAGGGGCAAAGACCAAATCGACAACATAGAGCAAACCTGGCTAAGCGACCCAGCGGAAGTTTCAGGAATCTTCAATTGGATGCTCGAGGGGTTGCACCGCCTTTGGAAGAACAATGATTTCTCGGTTAGCAAGACTACTCAAGAAGTCATGTTGGAATTCAAACGAACCTCCGATCCCATAAGCGCCTGGATAGAGGACAACTGCATCTATGATGCTGAAGGTTTCGTGTCACGCAAAGCAGCCTTTGAAGACTACAAAAACTACGCTGACCAGGAACTTGGAAAGGCTCCAGAGACTGAACGCCGGTTTTATCAGCGGCTGCGAGATACTCCAAAGGTTAAGGATCATGAGACCAGCAGGGAAGGCCGAGGCTTTAAAGGCATACGACTCAAGATTTCAAACGATCAACCAGTTGAGAACTACCAAACACAACTAAATACCACCACAACTACCACAGATACCACAGATAATTTTAATTTTCAAAAAAATCTTAGCTCCGCTGGCGAAATATTTTGCGATGTTCAAAAACCTGCGATATCTGCGGTAGCTGAGGCATCCGATCAAAAAACAGAATTGGTAGAAGAAGAAGTGCTCGTGCATCAATCTTCTTCTTCTTTTGCAGATCTACCGATTGAACCTAAAGAGACTGCACTCATAATGCCTGAGCCAATCCACTACCACATCCTGCCGCCCAATGAGCCTCATCCATGTGAAAAATATGGCTGCGCACGAGAAGCCAAATACCAACTTGGCAGAGGCTATTATTGTCATGATAAGGCTGTGAGCCATTTCACGGAAGTCGCCAACACCTGCCAAAGGGAGGGTTTTGAGTTAATCGAGGACCAGCAACAGTTTGATGAACCAGGAGGATAACATGTTAAAAGAACAACAACACCGCTGTAGCAAAAAAATGGGGACGTTTGTTCTAAGTTGCTTTTATCGTTTCTGCTTGGGAGTTGACTTTGGTTGCGTCTTTGTCCGTCTGCGAAAGGTTGGGAATGGAGGATTGGTCTAGTTGCCGCTTTATGAGAGGGTAAGCTTTACCACGAAGCTGCAGAGGGGAAACCGTTTCCAAGTCTCCAAGTACGTTCGGTGGAAGTACAAGCTCGAAACAAATCAAACCCTAAAAGTAACCGTCAATGTCATTGGTGTATGGAGTACTTTACAGGTTTTTTTGGCAAGGATGAGCCAAGACGGTAGAATCGTCATCCCCAAAACAAACATGGCTCTGATGCAAAATAGAGGAGTTGAGCTTGCGGGCTATGTGTTGAATGTTACTCTAGAACCTTTTTAATCAATTATCTTCATTAATAAAAAAGAGTAAGTGCGATCACAGAACTGATGCGTTTTGTCTTTTGAAGAAGAAGACGACTTGGTGTTGCATTTTGTGGGGGGTTTGGTTTGGGTTGGTTTTGTTGATTGGGTTGTGGGGTAGGTTTTGGTTGCGGTTGGATTCGGTTGGGTGCGTCTGGGGAAGGTTGGGTTAGGCGGACTCTTCTAGTTGCCTGTCCCTGAGAAAGTAGAGTTTGCTGCCAAGCCCAAGAGGGCAATCGAGTGCAAGTTCCAAAATACGTCAGGTGGCACTAAGAGTTTTTTTTGTCGTTTAAGTTCAAGCTATATTTTGAGTTATGTTTGTTTAAGTGGTTTTTTATAAAACTGTCTTGTCTAAGGTTAGTCAAGTTTTTGGCTGACAAAAAGACAGAGGGTAACAGAAGAAAGCGTGCGGAGTCAGCTTTCTTAGTTCAATTGGCTTAGCTGCGTGTTGTCGCCTTATGATGATTTGCTTATTTCTTAGTGGTCTTTAACTTAAGCTGTCTGTAGATCAATAACGTCGAAATAATCGCTATTAGAATAGCGAAGGAAGCTATTGCAACTTGTGCTATTGAGTTAGATGAGAAATTTGATACGGCGGTTTGATTTGAGGTTGGTGAAGGTGTTGTTTTAGGGTTTGTGGGTGTCTTTTCTATGGAGCTTGGATTAACATTTGGTATTGGAGACAAACCGCTAGTTGGCATCGGCGTTGTCGTTTGGTCCGGTTTCGGTGTAGTTGCAGGGCTGTTGGGCGAGGGGATGCTGGATGGCAATGGAATGGTGTTTGAGACTTTGGCAATCCAAACCTCCCTGTAGGCGCCGTTTGTTACGCTGGAGATTGAACCTGCTAATATGTACTCGCCGGGAGCCGATTCAACTATTGCGTTGATGTTGCAGTTGTGCCCAGTATAATCCTCAGATGCGCAATTCCATACTTGGTTACCCGCTGAATCAGTCTTAACCATCCAAGCTACCCCATCATAGAGAGGAAATGCCATTCCAACAGCTAGATAGCCACCGTCTTGAGCCTGAATCGCTGAATGGAGAAAAGTCGGAGAACTTGTGGGCATCTTCTTGGGGTTAGGAGGGTAAGCTAAGTCTTTACTCCATGAAATGTTGCCATCAGACCCAAATTTAACCAATATAGAACCAGTAGAAGAAGCTAAGAGGTACCCTTCGTCGGCAGTCTTTACAAGTGAACTCGCAAGTGCGGTTGATTGGTATCATAGTACTGCCCCTTCGTTATCCAATTTGTAGAGTTGGCTATTGGCAGCAAGAACGTATCCGCCCGATTCCTCAACAACAGCTGTTGCTAATGATTGCCCAGACCGAGTTCCATAGGTTTTATTCCAAAGGCTATTTCCGTTTGAATCAATTTTTAAGGTCCAATCCCAACTGGGTGTATTTCCTGCGGGTGTGTAGCCGGCAAGAAGGTATCCGTCGTCCAATGTTTGTATGGCGCTTTCGATTTAAAAGGAAACGCCATTTTTGTTAAACGCTTTAGTCCACTGCAGGTTGCCTGTCGAATCAGTCTTGATGAAGTTTACATCGCCACTCCCTACTAGGACATACCCGCCATCAGAAGTGCCTATGACACAATTGGCTTTACCGTTCTGGTAGGCCTTCCACCATAGCAAGTCACCAGATGGTGTGACCTTTGCCATAAGAAATTGGCTGTTGCTTTCTCCGGCGATCACATAGTTTCCATCGGTACATCGGTTTATTGAGTTTCCGCTGCCATAGCTATAGGAGAATGACTCGCTCCATTGTGTTGACTGTGCATTCGCCAATCCGCTATTAGCGAATATTGCCGAGATTACAAGAACAGCAAGAAATAATGCGGCTACCTCTTGGATTGTCTGTCCAGATATCGCATGCGATGCCGATAATGATTTGTCAGTCATCTTGATCATTTATTTATTGGTTGGTTTTTGTGCTTTTCGTCAAACCATAGTTTCTAAGGCATTCTACACTCATGCCTCTTAAAGTAAACCAATGCGATTGACGCAACAGCAACTATCACAATCACAAGGGCCAGTGTGATATAGACTATAGAATGATTTAACCCAACTTGCGTTTTGGGACCGGTGTTAATTGTTGGGGGGTTTTGGCTTATAGTTGGAGTAATTGAATTAGAGATATTTGAGTTGTCCACTGTAAACTGATGATTAGTTGATTGTACTTTTCCCGTTGAATCCGTTGCATAAGCATTGATTGTGTGGTTTCCAATCTCTAAGTTATAGAGGTATTCTGTTATGGAGTAAATTTGGTGATTGTTTGGTCCATTATCTTTCATCCAAGTGGTGTATTTTAAGTTAGAAGAGGTGATGTTCTTTTTATCATCTAAGCTGTAGCTGATGGAAACAATTCCTGGGGCATCCATAGAAATATGCGCTTCCACAGTGAAGGTATAGTTGTTGCCATTTGGATAGGTTGGATTGTAACCTATGATGTATATTGAAGGGATTGGATAAAAGTTAGCATTTGTTACTTCAATGTTTAATTCTCCAACCAATAATGAGATTGCAAGTATCACGGTAAAAAGAGGTATCCTACTCTTCATACCTTCCCTCTTCTTCTCTTAAAATAAACCGACAAGCCGGCAACAGTTAACGCGATGGCGGCAATCGCGAAAGGAACCACCGAGGGCACCAATGAAAATTCTCCAACCTCTGGAGAGTTAACGTTGAAGAGGAGAGTGTTTGATTTGCCAGTATAGCCAAACTCGTCGGTTGCGTAAACAGTAACATTATGTTGACCATAATGTAGGTCGGTTAACGTGGTGTTTCCGGTGATTGGAACGGATTCTAGCCCATCTAACCGGTAAGACATTTCTGTAACAGGGTGGTCAATGGTGAAGTTCAAGGGAAAAGACGAGGTTGTGGAGTTGGCGTTTTGAGGTAAAGAGAATTCAATAATGGGATTTGCGAGAACAAAGAACTTGCAAGAGATGGTTTTTTCCAGATTATAAACGCGACCAGAGTAATTTGCTAAGACAAAATTGCCTTGTGCATGGGTCGTGAAGTTTAGAGTATGCTCTCCAAATGGTATGCCAAAGATGCTAAAGTTATATGGGTAGAATTGTAAGGTTTGGAAAATCCTCGAAGGCGCCCATTCACTTTTTTGCATCCAATCTCCCTGGTAGGTCGTCAACATAAGGTGCTTGTTGAGCGGTTGTCCGTTAATTTGACTTGGTCCGTCAACTGTTACGTTGAAGACCACGTTAACTGTTCCGTTGACGTATGTTGCGTTTTCTTTTGGGGCCTCCATGTCAAAGATGATTTGGACGCCCGCTGGAGCCGGCGCACTTGGAACTGGATCTAAAATTAGATTCGGGTTAGCATTAACGGGTAAAAACATGCCTGCAGTTGCCCCGAGTAGGACCAGAATTGTCAGCAGCGACAATAAACTGCGCATATATCCACCAATCGCTATTGGTTGCTGTTGCCTTATGAAGTTTTACATTTTTTGGCTAAGCGGCATTAGACTTACGCCTCTTGTAATAAACGAATATGACAAAAGCAACGGCTATTATTATGATCATAGAAGCAACCGCTATCATGGTTTCTTGATAGAATAATAGCCCAGTTATAGGTGTTGTCGGTGTCACTGCAGAGGTTGGACTTGAGGATGTGGCAGGCTGAGTGCTCGGAGAAACTATAGTCTGTGTTTCAGTTGTGCTCGCTATCCAGCCGCTTGCTGCTGACGAACCAGAAGTGGTGCCAGCGAGGATGTAGGCGTTGTCGATTTGAATTAGGGAATACGTCCCTCCATAGGGTAGGCTCCACTGAATTGCCCCCGACGAATCGGTTTTTATAATCCCAAAATCGCTTGCTAGAGCATACCCGCTATCCTTCGTCTTGATTACAGATAAATACGTGGTATCGATGTGTTGGCTGTAGGTTTTGCTCCAAAGAACCTTACCAGAGGAATCAGTTTTAATCATAGACAATGCAAAAGATTCAAAATTGTTTCCTGAGGTGTGCATCGTGTATCCTGATAACACGTAATTATTATCAGTGGTTTGAATCACACAATCTGCAGCATCGTTCTCTTGAGTGCCATATGTTTGGTTCCAAACCATTGAACCGTAACTATCAGTTTTGATTAGCCACATGTCTGCATTTCCTAAACCAAAGCTAGAGGTTGAACCTGCAAGCGCAAAGCCACCGTCACTAGTTTGAATTAGTGAGTTGCACAAGTCAATGTTTATGCCTCCGTAAGTTTGATTCCATTGCATTGCGCCGGATTCTGTAATTTTAGCCAGCCAGAAGTCTGAGTTGCCATTGTTAATTGTGCCAGCGACTGCATATCCATTATCTCGACATTTTATGACGGTCTGTAAAGCTATGTTATCGTAGGCCCGAGTCCAAACTACATTACCTGACGAATCGGTCTTGACAAGATGCGAGCTGCCGAACACTGATTCGCCTGCTAAGACGTATCCACCATCATCGGCTTGAACAAGGGAGACGATTCCCCCCAAATTGAGATATGCACTGCTTAAGCCTTGTTCCCACAGCTTATCGCCTTGGGAGTTAACCTTGAGCAGCCACATATCGCTGGTAGTCGCTCCAGGCGTACCCAACTGAGTTACAGTGCCACCCAAAGCGAAGCCGCCGTCCGCTGTTGGAATCATAGCGTAGATTCCACTGTACGTGCCGTAGGAATAGCTCTTGCTCCATTCGATTGCTGGTGGATTCAGGTTAGCCGTTACCAAAGTTTCTTCTGCAAAAAATGTTACGCTCATCATAATTACAGAAATGATTACTGCTGCGTTGCCCTTTCTCATATGAAACACACGATAACTCACCATATTTGAACATGTCGACAGATTGCTTGTTTGCACATAGAAACAATTTTGAGCAATGCTGGAGCGTTTTTTTCCTGCCTTTAGCGATAGCAATTTCAACAACGCGTTAAATAATTCGTAGTTATAGCAAGAATCAAATCAAGTTCAGTTGCTGTTGCCTTATGAAGTTTTACATTCCTTACGTTAAGCGGAGCCGTTAGTGTTATGGGCTAATAGAAGTAGGGTTTGCTTACTTGGGTTCTCTTACTATGGCTGGCTTACTTGTCAGCTTGCCCTTTCTTCTCTTAAAGTAAACCAACGAGATTGAAGCAACAGCCAATATTACAATCACAATAGCTATCAAAATAAGATTTGTTTGATTCAGCAAATAATCGGACTCAGTAGCGTTTGAGTTTTGGGTTGGGGTTGGTTGCTCAACTGGTGGAGAGTTGCTCACGGTGAAAGCTACTGTTTGGGAACTGTTGATATGGAAGGTGTAGACGTTTATTCTCTCTGCGGGGAATTGTTTTCCAATGTCCACTTGGTAGCTTCCTTTTTCAGCTGCCCAGAAGGTTATGCTATGTTTTCCTTCAGTGGGGGCTGTTAGGTTGTTTGAGTATTCGGTAAAGTCAGAGTTTACGGTGCCTGTTATTATCGTATCCCACTCATAACCGTCCTTGCTTAACTGCAGCCGTATGACCTTTGTCGGTTGAGTTTCCCAGTCTGCTTGATAGTAGAGGTTTTCTATGCCGCAAGACATGTTTTGGTGGGAAACGGTTCCAACGCTTATGTTGCAGTGCAACGTTAGGTTTCTTCCATATGTTCGGTCATTTTCGGGAGATAGAAAGGTGATAGTTGGCGGTGTTGCCCCAACGCTCTGAGGTGAGATTTCTACGTTAGCATAGATGGGCGCCCAGTTTGCAGCAGCAAAAAAGCTGCCAAATTCACTAATAACAAAAAAGACCAATAACACTGAAGCAAATTCAGCATATTTTCGGTTCATGGCTTCCCCTTTCTCCTCTTAAAGTAAACCAATAAGCCCACAATGAGTACAATTACAACAGCAACCAATCCAACGATATATGGAAAATAACTCATAGCCAAATCTACATATGGACCACTATTTACAGTGGGCATCAAGGCAGTAGTATTTGGGGTTAGACTTGGACTTGGCTCATCTGAATCCACATTAAAGTAGACTGTTACAAAACATGTTTCAGAGTAATAGCGTTCATAGGGCTGTATTGTCAAAATTAATTTTAGCTTGTGGGAACCGTCAGAGAGGTTAATTAACGTTGTGTTGCCCACAAGACCTACGTTAGTTAAGGTTGC
This sequence comes from Candidatus Bathyarchaeota archaeon, assembly GCA_963782525.1. Classification (GTDB taxonomy): domain Archaea; phylum Thermoproteota; class Bathyarchaeia; order Bathyarchaeales; family Bathycorpusculaceae; genus Bathycorpusculum. The sequence continues at coordinate 76,890 of CAWAKC010000001.1, read as the reverse complement.
ACTATCATTAACACTTATTGATTTAGAAGAATCATAATATTTGTTATATCTGTTATCTAAGTCATACCTATAATAGAATATTTTTGCATCTATTGTATAAGCTACATCTATTTCTCTAGCATTATACGTTGTTTGGTTTAAAGGAGAAATCATAAAGGGAGTGGGTTGAATGTATGCTGTGTCTACAACTATTTTTTGGTCCAAAATTGAAAATACTGTATTGTTAGAAAAATGAGCATAAACTATTAGCTTATGATTATCGTTGGATAAGTTTTCTAAAGTCTTAAAGACAGAATACTTGATAAAATGAAGAATACTTGATTTGCTACTAACCAATGTAGAGTTAGCTTTGCCATCTAAGCTATATGAGAAAGAATCAACTTTGGGCGAATTAGTTTCTGTGTAATAGTCAAAAGATAAGTCTACGTTAGGACAAACATAGACATGGGATTGAGGCGAATGAATCTTTATTCTTGTAAATTGCAGGAACATGTAAGGATTAGCATCTACTACCTCAACTGCTTGTATCCCAATCAACATTGAGACCAGAAATACCGCGGCAAAAAGAGCACTACTTTGCCTCATTAATTCCCTTCCTCCTAAGGAAAACCAGCAAACCCCCAATTGAAAAAACCACAACCGCAACCACGATAATCAAAACAATCGGGACTGGGCTTCTATCGGAAGTTTCTCTAGAAGGTATCAGTGGTAGATTCTGATAATGTGCCTGGAAATCTGCTCCATATACCGCAAATTTGATTGTTTGTGAGAACCATCCAAATTCAGTAGATACACGTAGCAGAATTGTATGCTCTCCGTTGTTTAGTCCTGAGCGTGAGTGCACAGTTCCATTTTGGGCGTCATAAAAAACATTGTCTACACCATCCAAAGAATAAGATGCCATTATGAAGTTATCAGCCGTGTAATTTAGGGTCAATTTGGTTGTGTTAAAATAGGTCGTATTTAAGGGAGAAAAAATGGTGACGTTTGGATATTTGTCAATGCTTTGGTATGCAAATCCTGTTTTTGTTGGCAAACGGTTTCCAGCATCATCGAGGGCATAAACCGATAAGATATGGCTGCCTCTTTCAACGGTGTCTATGGTAGCGTATGCAAGATAATCAGTGGCTGTTTTTCCGCTAAAATATGCCTGATTGGTCTTCTTTGTTATGTTGGTAATTTCCACTTCTGGTTTTCCGTCTATGCTATAGGTGATGTTAGTGATTTGGTGGTAGTGTGAAACGTTTTCTGGCTCCGTTATAGTTACTATTATGGGAATAGGCGTGTCTTCGTAGATTATAACGTTCTGACGTTTTGGTTCAAGAATTATAATTTCAGGACTTGTAGGAGGAATAAAATTTCCTCGTGCGACAGGAGTTAAGGGTAACATAGTAATTGCTATCAAAAGGATGATTGTTGTTGCCAAGAGTTTCTTTGGCATCTAATTCCCTATTATGCTATCAGAATAGGTTTGCTTAAGTGCTTTTTGTTAAACCTGCTTTTCTAAGATAAGCAAGGCTTCTCGATGATTAGTAACACTACCAAATTAGAGAGAACTTTGCTTACTTGTTGGCTCTCTTCATTTTTCTATTAAGAAGTGTGACGGTTAAAACTGAGCTTATTGTCACAGCAGTTATAGTTATCACTAGAATGATTGTTATGTTGCTTATTGGTAGAGGCTGTTCATTTTTAGGGGTAATATTTACCTGAAAAGTTCTTCCTGTGGGATAGGTCATTGTTGTGCCTTTAGAATCAAGTGCATACACGTCAAGTGAATGAGTGCCATTGCTGAGATCCGTTAAAAGTCCTGTTCCTACGTATGAAATGCGTGAGCTAGCGCTAAAACTTCCAAACTGGAAGGTCTGCGTCTTTGAGATGCTTAGTGTTGTGTTGGCTGTACCATCAAGACTGTAAGACATTTTAACAATTTCTGGGTATCTAATTGGTGTGTCTGTGTGGAATGCTATTTTGACATCTGTTGTATTGTAAATTGTGTTTTTAGGTGATTCTATCCATAATGAAGGGTAACTATAGGGGTTAGCATCTCCCACTTCAACAATAGTAAAACAACAAACCAACAAACAAAGAGATAATGCTGTTAGCATTAATCTAAGTCTCATATTTCCCTCTCTTTCTCTTATAGTAAATCAATGAAATAGAAGCAACAGCTACTATAGCGATGACAACTGCTAAGATGATATAGGGGATTGCGGGATTCAACTCAACCGGCAACATTGAACCCGAATTTGTAGGTGAGGTCTGGGTTGGGGTTGGTTGCTCAACTGCAAAGTAAACTATTTGGGAGGTAGCCCAGGGATACTGGTAGACTGGACCGCTACTACTATAGATATCGGAGACAATATGGGAGCCGTTGTATGCTGCCCCCCTATAATAACTGTTCATAAGGATAGTTACATTCAACGTATGTAGCCCTGGGGCTGACTGATTTAAATCCAGTTTGACGGCGACCTTTTCTCGGGACCATCCACGATAAACTGCGTTTCCATCCAACTGGGCTTCCACTGATTCTTCTTTCACCATCGGAATTGTAACCAAATGCTGTATCGTCCACGAGTCAGGCTTTGCTATTGTGAAGTTGAGCCAAACATCGGTGGCGTTGTAAGCAAACACTGTATTGTTTTGCGGAGTCTGCACTGTTATAGTAGGCTTATCGAAGATTGGTGCAGAAGGCCAAGGAACAGGATTGGCCTTTGCTGCCTCAATTGTTTGCACCACAATCAATATTGAAACAGCAAATACTGCAGCAAATACAGCATAGCTTCTCTTCATGGCTTCCCTCTTCTTCTAAAGTAAACTAGTGAGGTTGAAGCAACAGCCACTATTACTATTGCGATAGCCAGTATGGAGGGATTCAACTCAACGGGCAATGTGTCACCTGTGTTAATTGTAGGTATACTTTGGGCTAATGTTGGGCTTGGTAGAATCTGTTCATTTAGAGTAAAATTTACTGTCTCAAAGACAGTTATGGGGAAGCCATACATAGTCCCAAAAGAGGTGTCTAAGGGAGGAAAAGAAGTGTCGCTAATCCCCGCAATATATCCCAGGGAATATGAGTGAGTGTAGACTGTAACATTAGCTAGATGAGAGCCGGGGTCTAAAGTCTTTAAGTTAACGCAGAAATCTGTAAAGTTGTAATTAGAATCAGTGCAGCTATAGCTATTAACAAAGTGGTCGCTTACTACTCCATCAATACATACATCTAATGAATCTACATGCCCTAGAGTATAATTATCAATCTGTATCTTTTTCCATGATGGGGGATAGTTAACAACAAAGTTAAGGTACAGATTGCTAGTGTTATTTAGCGCCTCATTGTTTAGTGGACTTTTTATTATTATAGCTGGTTTCTCAAAACCGCTATCTGAATTTTTTGGGACCATAGGATTAGCAATAACAACACCAATTACTTCTGTTCCAACCAGCATCAAGATTACTAGAAGTACAGCAAAGGTAGCTATCCTTCTCTTCATGGTTTCCCCCTTCTTCTCTTAAAGTAAACCAATAACAAGGAAGCAACAGCTAAGACCACTGCAACCACTATAGTACTTAGAATAATTAATGCAGCTTCTTCTGTCGTCATAGAAGGTTGTAAGTTCTGGGAATCATCAGTATTGTTACTTAGAATAAAGTTAGCTGTTTGGGAAACAAACCCTCTTCTGGTATGCACATTGATATATAACGTGTGCTTGCCCTCTGTTAGTCCTGTCAGGGTTGTGTTATCTTGAGAAAACCAGTGATTTAAAAGTGTGTTGTCATCCAATGAATATCTCAAGGTGATAAAGTCATCAGCAACAATAGTTAATGGCAATTTGTCTGTTATAGGATATGTTTTGTTTATAGGTGATAGCAGGCCAACCTCTGGAGCTGTGAATTGAGTACTGTACTCAAAAATTCTTGAGCACCTTAGTTGTCTTCCAGTATCATCTTGGCAGAAAGCAGTTAAGGTATGATTCCCATCGTCTAAGTTATCTAAAGTTGTATATGCAAAATACTGCATGCATCTGCCGCTAAACCAATCTTCCTCAGACTTTGTTATGTTGGTAAATTCTTTAGCTTCTTGCCCATCTAATTTGTAGTATATGTGACTTATTTCTGGAAAGTGACGGGGCATGTAGGAAGTTACTGTTTCTTTGATATCAACAAGTAGAGGCACTGAAATGTTCTGGTAGATTTTCAGTTCTGTCTGCATAGGCGTGTTTATTTTAATTTCTGGTTGAGTTGGAATAAAATTGGCAGTAACAAAAGACTCAGTGGATAGACTTGTAATCCCTAAAAAAACTATAGCTATTATTGCCAAGAGTTTCTTTGGCATATACCTTCCTGTGCTATTATGAGACAGAGTTTGCTTAAGTGGTTTATTGTCAAACTTTCTTGGATAGGGTTTGTCAAGGTTTCGGTTAAACAGTTTTAGACCGACGCCTCTTGAAAAAAAGAATTATCAGGGTCGCAGCGACGACCATTGCTATTGCAGCAGCTTCAACAGCTTGTAGAGATTGGAAAAGCTGCGCATCCACCGTGAAAACCACTGGCTCTGAAACGCCAACGTTCCCGGCTTTGTCAGTAGCGTAGACTACGATGCTATGACATCCATTAGGCAGATTGTTAAGGGTACTATTTCCCACGATCGACATTGCTGGCTGTCCATCTAAGCAGTAGGCAAAAGTAGCTTCGGGTTCATTGACATTGAAGACAAGAGGCACATCACTTGTAGTATAGGTAGTGTTTTCTTTTGCTATGGTCGAAATTGTCGGAGAGGTGCTGTCAACCGTGAAATCGACTGTCTGGCTGGCGCTTAAATGGAATGTGTATATTGTTATAAGTTCTGAGCCTTGAAATTTCTGACCTGCATCCTGCTCATAGCTGCCTCCTTCGGTTGCCCAAACTGTGATGCTATGCTTTCCTTCTGGCACCGTTAAGTTCGTAGAAAAATAAGTTAAGTCTCCTTTAACATACAGCTTATCTATTCCCCAAGCGCCCTTAAACTGGACTGCGGTGCCAGCTTGCTCCCAATCTCCTTTATAGCTAAGGTAGCTTATGAATGCCGTCTTGTTGGATTGGAATACCCCGCCAGTAATGTTGCATCGCAGTAAGACGGTAGCGCCACAGGTTGCATTGACTTTTGGGGATTGAAACATAATTTGTGGCGGTTGTGCATTTACTGCTGTCGGAGAAATCTCTTTTTCCTGAAAGACCATACCGACGGGATTGGCTAAAACAACGGTGCTTAACGATATACAAAGGACTGCGAACAGTGAAAAAACAAGGATTGAAGCGCAAAGAAGCGGTCTTCTCATAGTCACCAATCGCTATTGGTTGCTGTTGCCATATGAAGTTTTACATTCCTGCATAGGCAAGTTTAGACTCTGTCTCTCAAGATAAGCAAAGAGACAGTAAAAATAGTTAACAGAACTGCTTAATCAGTCGGCCGGCAATTTATCTGTATTTCTGGGCTCAACGGTTTATTTTGTCAGGGTCAGGGAAAGTGACAGGTTGGAGTACCGTGAAATCTTTGGTCAGCGTCACTCTTTCAGCAGGGACTTTCACCGAGAAATCGATTTCAACAAGATGCCAAGGTGCTGTGCCGTTATCAATACATACCTGATAGTCGCTATAATTTGGAAGGTCGATCGAATATGTTCCGCTTTCAGTTATTGACCCATAGTAGACTTTAGCAGGCGCTGCTCTGTTTTGAAATTGCAAGTGAGACCACTTTATGCCTGAGATGCCATCGATGATTGATCCCGAAACTGTAACGATTGGATTGACCGATTTTGGGGGAACCGTGAAGTCTTTGGTCATCGCTGTACTTCCAACAGGTACTTTTACACTGCACGAATCACTAATCCAGTTGGACCATCCTAAGCCGCTTACAGATCCAGTACTGTCACTAATCATAACAAGATACTCTCGGTTGTTGGGAACAGAAATTGAATAAGTGTTTCCTGTTAGTGTTCCCTTGTAGATGTAAGTGTTTGGGTATGCTTGGTCTCGAAATGCAATTTGGGAGGGGGTTATGCCTAAGATGCTTGTATCGACTGTTCCCGAAACGCTAACTGTAGCACTTGGAACTGAAACCAGCATAGAAATGCTGTGACTATTTGAGCCTATTTTAGCTGTTATATTTATGCCATAGCTGTCAGTAGGTGTTGAAATTGGAACAGTAATCGTGAGCATACAACTAAAACCATTAGGGGTGAATCTATCAGGAAAATAAATTGCCCAATATTCGTTTTCGTAACTATATGACGTCTTGAAATCGAAGTGCATATCGCTTGAACCGCTATCTGCTCTCCATAGGATATCCTGCGGATCTACACTTGAAGCATTTCCGCTAATTGTTGATAGTCCTATTTGGGTAGTCATGGAATTGCCCTGAGTTATGTTAAAGCTGGAAATAGCGGATATTTTGAAATCATATGGAACACTAATCGGGATAGACGTGAGATTGCTTCCTGGTTCTATTGTTGGCGTAGGTGTTGGTGTTGCTGTAGGTGAAGGCGAAGCTGTAGCTGCAGGTGTGAGTGCTGGAAAATTTTCGGTCTCAGCCATTGCTATGCTCAAAATCGCAATAGCCGCAATCACTATGCAAACCAACAATAGCTTTCTCATATCCACCAATTAGCGTTAGGTTGCTGTTGCCTTATGAAGTTTTACATTCCTTACGTTAAGCGGAGCCGTTAGTGTTATGGGCTAATAGAAGTAGGGTTTGCTTACTTGGGTTCTCTTACTATGGCTGGCTTACTTGTCAGCTTGCCCTTTCTTCTCTTAAAGTAAACCAACGAGATTGAAGCAACAGCCAATATTACAATCACAATAGCTATCAAAATAAGATTTGTTTGATTTAGCAAATAAGCAGAGCCGTTAGCATTTGGATTTTGGGTTGGGGTTGGTTGCTCTACCGTAAAGTGAACTACTTCAGAAACGACATTAGGGTACTTGTACGCGTAGATGGGTTCGCCGTTGATTAAACCAGTTTCGAAAGCAATGGCAGTGTCATCGGTGGGGTCTCCATCCGCATATGTATAGGAGAAAACAGTAACATTAAGCGCATGGTTTCCAGAGGTAGTCTGATTCAAGTTAAACGAATAATGAGCACTTTTACCGTCAAATCCACTAATATAATAGTTTGTCTTGTTTCCGTAAAAATATGACACGATTCTGCCCGTAGTATAATTGATGAGAGGTTTGGAATCCAAGTAAACCGCGATGTACTTCACTTCTCCAACATAGTGATTGGTTCCAACCAATCGCGTAGCGTATGTAGCCCACGATTCAGGCGCAGTCACATTAAAGTCGACAGGAACTTCGGTTTTATACGTTGTTTGATTTGTTGGAAATTGAAGGGTAAGAGTAGGTTTTTCTCGGTTAGGCGTAGACAGCCAAGGAACAGGATTAGCATCTACTACCTCAACAACTTGTATCCCAATCAATATTGAGATTGCAAGTATTGCAGCAAACGGAGCAGTTCTTCTTATCATAGCTTCTTCTTCCTTCTTTTAAAGTAAACTAACAGAAAGGAAGCAGTCAGTACTAAAATAATTAAAACAATTGTTGTTATGAGAAAGGCTTGGTTTCCAACATTAAAGTTGATTGTTGAGCTGCTGCTAATCCAGAACAAGTCTGAACTCAAGCCCTCACCATTGGGCATCACTACTCCATTTGCTTCTATGGTTAAGCTATGATTTCCTGCACTCAAGAAGTATAAGTTAAAGGCATTATCATACTCTTGAACTCCTTTGGTTTTCGCTCCATTGGCAAGACAGTAATAGACTTCTACTTTTTTATTTGAGTCTAACGTGTAATATACGGATGTTATAGAAGCCCAAGATGAATTCAACCTAGGCTTATCTACATGAAGATTCACGTTAATTACATCTGAGTAAGTTGATTGATTTCTTAGATTTAGAATAGAGATATCAGGGGGAATGGTGCCTTCAACTGGGTCCATTATTTTATTGAAAATGAAAGGGTTAGCCTCTCCCACTTCAATACTCATCAAACAACCAACCAACAAGCAAAGAGATAATGCTGTCAGCATTAACCTAAGTCTCTTCATGTCTTTCCCTTTCTTCTCCTAAAGTAAACCAATGAGACAGAAGCAACTGCCACTATTACAACCAAACTTATTATTACTAAATTGCTTGAAGAAAAAGCCATAGATGGATTTTCGCTAGCTGAGGTTGGGGGTTCTACAGTAGGACTAAGAGTAGGAGTTGAAGTTGGAGCAATAATAATCAAACCATTTGAATTCATAGTGAAGGACATGGTTGAAGATACAATTACTGGGTGTTGATAGATTGGTTGCCCATTTGAGGTTGTAGAAGTTTTAGTGTCAGTATTTGAGTAGAGAGGACCCTTGTAATAGGTGTAGGAAAGAATGGTAATGCTTAGTGTATGGAAACCAATAGTTGTTTGATTGAGTGTTATTGTATTGTTTAATAGGTTTTTTTCTGATTCTGAATGGTACACCGTTTTATTGATTCCACCTTGATAAGTAACATCTTGGGACTTTGTATAGTAAGCAACAGGTTCTCCATCCATCCTAACATCAACTGAATCTATCTCTCCAATATATTGCCAATACCAATAGGTTGCATCCCATGAGCTAGGTTTGACCACTGAATAAGTAATTGGAATATTGTAAGTAGGATAGGCCGTTAGGTTTTGAGGACCCATCACTGTTAAAAATGGCTTTTCTAGATTAGGTGTGAACTGCCAAGGAACCGGATTAGCATCCACTACCTCAACTGCTTGTATCCCAATCAACATTGAAACTGCAAAGATTACTGCAAATAAAGGATATTTTTTCTTCATGACTTCCCCTTTCTTCTCCTAAAATAAACCAGTGAGATTGAAGCAACAGCCACTATTACAATTACGATAGCTAGTACGATATAGACTATGGGGAGATTCAACTCAACAGGCAATGTAGCACCTGTGTTAATTGTAGGCATACTCTGGCTTGAGGTTGGGCTTGGTGTAGAATTGATTGTTTCTGTTGGTGAAGGGGCAGGGTTGGTTGGGTAAGCCGTGGGATTTGGCAGGGAATAATTTATCGTGCCAACAATAAAGTAGGTCCAACTTGAACCGCCATAGCGTCCAGGAGTGGTGGCATGAACGGTTATCGTGTGGCATCCATTTTGTAAGCCCGATATGTTTATGGTTGTATTTCTCGAAAATGTCACGTTATACTGGTAATCTATTGTATAACGTAGCTGCTCATAATCTCCTTTTACAGCGCAAGTTAATGGGATTTCGCTGGTTCTGTAGACTTGGTCTTGAGGCGAAATAATTGTCACTTCAGGTATACTATAGGAGGTTAAAACAGCAAAGGTAACAGAATCTGACAATGCTGCACCTGTAGTATCAAATGAATATACATTGAGTGTGTGTTTGCCCTCTAAGAGATTGGTTAGTGTTGCTTTAACTAATATAGTAAGAATATATCCTTTAATTGTCCCAAAAATGTTTCTTTGAGGGGTTTCTGTTCCTGACTTGGGAATTTCTGATATTGTTATGTTCTCGTGATTATCCAAACTGTACGTAACGCGAGTTATTTGAGGATAAGCCCCTGAAGTATCATCCTTCCAAAGATTTAATGCATTTGTGAGAGGAATAGTTGTATTTTGATAGATGAACGTGGTATAACTTTGTGGGGAACCAATTCCCATAGTAGACATGGGGAAGGGATTGGCATTCACTGTCTCAATACCAAGTGTGCTAACGACTGACGCTATGACTGTTGCAATGATGATTGTTGTTGCCAACAGTTTCTTTGGCATATACCTTCCTATTGCTATTAAGAGATAGAGTTTGCTTAAGTGGTTTATTGTCAAACTTTCTTGTCTGGGGTTAGTCAAGGTTTTGGCTAAGCAGTTTTAGACTTACGCCTCTTAAAGAAAACCAATAAGACTGCCGCAACAATTACTATCGTCACTATCCCAAGTATTGCAATAAGCAATATTGGCTCAAGTGTGTTAGCTGAAGCTTGTGGCGGTATCGTTGGAGTGCCTACCATGAAAAGGATTGTTGAGTTGCTTTTTACGTAAAAAACGCCTATGTCTCCAAATCCTTGAGGTTTCGGTACTAGTGCTTTTAGCACTACTCCAGTTGCTGTCACTGTTAACTTATGATTTCCAGCTTGCAACGGAGGTAACGTAAAAGTCGTGTTAAACGCTGGTATTCCTTCTGTCCCATGTCCTTGGATGTAGTTGGAGTAGACTTCAATGCTTTCATTTTGATCTAAAGAGTAGGTAACGCTAACAACGTTTGTCAAGTATGCGTCTTCTAATTCTGGTTTGCTAACGTTAAAGCCAACGTCAATTGAGCCTGGATAGATTGAGTCGTTTTTTGGACTATAAATGGTGATGACTGGCGGAATTGTTCCTTGGATTGGTTCGATAGGTGAATAGAAAGCAAAGGGGTTAGCATCTGCTATACCAACTACTCCTATGCCAACCAATATAAAGACTGTAAGAAGTACAGCTAAAACAGCTATTCTACTCATATCCAACAATCGCTATTGGTTACTGTTGCCTTATGAAGTTTTACATTTCCTTCATTTTGGACCCTTTGACTGAAAAAACTATAAGCAGAGTACGATTAAACTAAAGCGGGGATATCTTGGTAATTTGCCCTAATTGTGGTAGCAAACTTCAGTACCGTAAAATCTTCTTCCTAACAAACCTTAACTCCATAACCTGCCAAGTTTGCAAAGCAAGGGTGAGCGTAAAGAACAAGGGCACCAACAGCGCAATTGGCGCAGCCGGTGGCGGGTTAACAGGAGGGATCATAGCGCTGTTACTTACTTCTTGGCTATTCACAAAAAATCCACTATATCTTGGCTCACTTATCCTTATTTCGATAGTTACTATAGCATTAGCCACAATCTTAGTCGACAGATACATTAAGGTAGAACTCGACAGACCCCCATCAACTTTTAACCAGCAAGCCAACCCACAGTGATTTGCCTAAGCGGTTTTAGGCTTGCGCCTCTTATAGGAAACCAAACAAACAGACGCAACAGCTAGCACAGATATGGCGCTTGCTATGCAGAACTCTGGGATTGAGGGAGTTGGATTTATGGTAGCAGGATTTGAAGTTTGATTATTCTTTGAATCTATGTAGAAGTGCACGTCTACCTTCTTTTGGAGGCCAAAGTTATACTCTGTTCCGTTTACATTATAATTCCCTTGTCCCTCAGCGTCGATGGTCAGCGTGTGGTATCCTTGGGGTACTTGGGTAAGGGTAAAGTTGTGCTGTAAGACCTGAAAACTGTTCCAATGCTCCGCATCTGCCCCAGGTGGGAAGGGGCACCATTTACTGCTGTTCATCCAATCTCCCTGATAAGTGCTTATTATATGCACATAGGTGGTTATTCCAGGGAGGCTATTGACTTCTTTGGTGAAGCAAACGTTGATTGTATCAGTTGTATAGGTTGCATTTTCTTTTGGGCTTAGGACTTTGATGGAAACAACAAAGGCGTCAGGTGGAGAGGTACTGGTGGGAAAAGTAAACCCATACGGATTAGCATCTGCTACCTCAACTGCTTGTATCCCAATCAATAATGAGACAACAAAGATTGCAACAAATGCAGCATATCTTCTCTTCATGGCTTCCCTCTTCTTCTAAAGTAAACTATTGAGATTGAAGCAATTGCCACTGTTGCAATTACAACAACTATTGCAGTTAGAAACGTTGAATTTGTCAACAAGTAAGTCACGGTCGGATTTGCCGTTGGCAATGAGATTTCTAATGGTGATGGATAGAGTGTTTGTGTGGGGGTTGCTGTTGGGTTGTTTGTTGGTTGGGGTGTCAACTTTGAGTCCACACTAAATTGTGAAGTTCCAGCCCAAGCTGCATCAGTTAATATTCCAACGTTGACTTTTACCCCCCAATAGACGGTTATGGAATGGCTTCCCGCAGCAATATTACTCAGGTAAACTTGTCCGGTAAAATTATGGTTATCGTCAATTTTGGTATCCCATATTTTTGCTCCTGAATAACGCATATCGCTCCATTGTTGACTATCTAAAATATAGAAGAAATCTCCACCATAACCTCCAATGCTACTATTTGTGAGTGAAAATTGAGAGCCATCGGCATGAAACCTAACCAGAAATGACCGACTTTGGATTGAGCCGTTTGCTGGGCTTTCAATAGTAACCGAGAGTTTTGCATTCATCCAAGGAGGAGGAACTGGATTAGCATTCACATCCTCCACTGCTTGTATCCCAGTCAATATTGAGACAACAAAGATTGCAACAAATGCAGCATATCTTCTCTTCATGGCTTCCCCTTCCTTCTCCTAAAGTAAACCAAGGAGATTGAAGTTACAGCTATAATCACAATCACAGAAGCAATTGCAATAAGAGCAATTGGATTTACCCAATAATTAGAATCTATGCCTTGATCTGGAGTTGGAGAAGCAGTTAATGGGTTTGTGGTTGGGGTTTCTGTAATCTTAGTTGGTTCCGCCTTAACTATTGGGGTTGGTGATGGATAAATTCCCTTAGTATAAATGTCTGGATCAAAATATGAGCTAACTGTAAAAACTACTGAAGCCGACATTTCATTACCATTGGCATCAAGAGAATAAGCTTTTACCGTATGGGTTCCATCAGTTAAATTATCCAACGTTACATCCCTATTAAAATAAATGTCAGGATTCATCGGAACATTGCAAGGGGTAGGATAATACGTCTCATGTGTCAACTTAGGAAAGGTAACGTTTGCACGTCCATCAAGACTGTAGCTAATGGAAACAACTGCTGGCGCACCTGCTGGAAGACCTGCTTCAATCCAAAGTGGAATAGATTTGCTTAGAGAGCCAGAATATTTTGAATCGTATGGTGATTGAATATACAATCCTGGAACTGGAATAAAATTTTCCTTTGACGTAGGTATTGCTGATAACGTTGTAATTGCTATTGTTAGGATGATTGTTGTTGCCAAGAGTTTCTTTGGCATATACCATTCCTGATATATTATGCGAACGAGTTTGCTTAAGAGATTTTTTGTCAAGCTTTCTTGTCTAAGGTTTGCCCGTTTCTTGACTAACCCCGTAAGCTCTATTCGAAAATTGCAGCACAAAAAAGTTTGGTTATTTAATAGAAACAATTCAAGAGATTATTCGTATCTTCCTTTTTGTAATAATGACAAGTTTGTTTTGTATTTCCTTCAGATTCATTTTGTTTTGAGCTAAATTTAAAGTTTCAATAATATTAATTGGTGTTGGAGGGTTGGCCTTCACTATCAAGATTGTAAGCGAGGTTCCTTTTTGAAAAGTACGGTAGATTTGAGCAAAACCTTTGTCGAGGGTGATGATTGGCAATTTGTTTTTTATAGCGTAATCCACTATGATTTTGTCTTTGGCACTTCTAGGAAGAATTTTCGAAATGTTTACTGTCTCGAAACCTTTCTTGGATAACCATTTCTGCACATCCCTTGGGATATTTTCATCAACTATCATTTTAACCAAGAATGCGCAGCTCTTATTAGATCACTATTGTTTCTTCATTCTCCAGGCATTTTGAAGCATAAACAAGTGCAGCTTTGATGTCTTCTTTTTTCAGTGTGGGATACTGATTTAGGATTTCTTTTTGTGTCATGCCACTTGCAAAAAGGTCGAGGATAAGATAGACTGGAATGCGGGTTCCTTTAATGACTGGTTTGCCAGAGAGAACTTCTGGGTCTATTAGTATCCTATCCATCGGGTCTTCCATTTGCAGTCACTTAGCTAATTTAATATCAATTATTAACTAAATATATTACAATTTCCCCATAGTGTCTACTTTGTAGTTCTTTGCTTAATCACTAAAACAGCGACTAAACTGCATTGCGTTTGTGTTTCTTGAAGTAAACCAATGTGATTGAAGCAACCGCTATTATTGCAGTCACAATGGCCAGTGTGATATAGACTATTGAGGGATTCAACTCAACAGGCAATGTGTCACCTGTGTTAATTGTAGGTATACTTTGGGTTGGGGTTGGGCTTGGAGTAATAGTGAGACCTGAGGCAAGGTTACTATCAACATAGAATTGAGCAGTAGCTTGCCAGTATGGACTATAGTATATGCTTTCTTGTGGAGTACCAACATAACTAATTCTATTGACTGCACCATAATAGACCGTTATTGTATGCGGGCCATCTTCCAAGTTCGTTATGCACGCTTGCCCACTAAAGTTGCTGCAATATTTTGGTGCGCTTGGACCTGTGATTGTGGTGTTTTTTGTTTCAAACCTCAAACCCGACGTCTTCATATTCTGCTCGTCTATGACGTAGAAGAATGATCTAACCCACTCTTTTGTAGTGTCATCAGAGACAGTAAACTGTCCATCACCCAGAGAAGTAAAATTCACCCAAACAGGAAGAGAAGTAATGGTTCCATTCGTTGGAAACTGGATAGACACACTCATTTGAGGGTCAGCAAACCAAGGGAGAGGATTAGCATCCGAGACTAGCAAGCCTTGTAGCATAACAAGCAGAGATAATACGAGAATGGAAGCAGCGAGCAAGACTCTTTTTTGCATAGTTACACGATGGCTATTGGTTGCTGTTGCTTTATGAAGTTTTACGTTTTTTGCTAAGATGTTTTAGACTTGCGCCTCTTGATGTAAACCCATGTGACAGAAGCAATTGCTACAATCAAAACTACAGAAGCAACTGCAATCTGGGTTTGTGGATAGAGTACTAATGCGGTTGGTTCATTGTTTGGAGGTGTTTGTGTTGCTGTAAGCGGGGTTGGACTTATGGATATTTGACGCTGGAGAGTTGAGGAAGTGTTTGTGGGTTGCTGTGGCATTAGCAACTGAATTGGCGAAGAGACTGCGAAATCTACAGTTTGGCGATCAATCTCGGTTTGGTTGTGGGACCCCGAAGAGTCAAAGGTCTCCCAGATCACCTCCAAGTAGACCGTTAAACAATGCGAACCACTAGGGAGGGCTGGCAATTCTATCGAACCATCCCAATAGTTCTTATCGGGGTCTCCTTGCAAAAAGCTCCCAAAATAGTGTGGTGTTAAAGGAATTGTTTGGTTGTCTTTTCCATCTAAGCTATAGTTCATCGAGAAGTACATATTTCCCCAAATAAACCCCTTGAAACTGACGTTCAGATTGAGTAATCCTGAATTGTAGGTCTGATTGGCTGGAGAGATGATGTATGGGGAAGTTGTAGCAACCAAATCAGGCCCTTTCGCTGTAAACACAATGTTGCAGCTGGCATAACCCAAACTATTGCTGAATAGTAAGAGAACTAATGCCATAATTTGGGTTACCTTTGTTCTTGACACTTCTATCATAACAAGTTAATGTTGAAGAACCTTTTAGCTCTCCCCAAAGAACAGCCCGTTCCCCTAAGAGAACACTACACCTTTCATATGTACAATCGGCTATTGGTTGCTGTTACTTTAAGAAGTTTTACCTGATTGGTCGAGACAAATCAGCCATGGTATGCCAATCTAATAAGCAATTTTTGAACTCTCAAGGGTTTCTGCGTCTCTCCCGGTTGACGAGTATTAGCACTCCAACGGTGACTAATACAATAACCAAGGCACCAAGGACTCCGAAGATTATTTGAGTCCAAGTAATTTGGCCCCCCAAACTTCCATTTATCGTCGTTGGGCTTGGCAAAGTATCTGCGCTGAAAACTATCGCTATTTGGTGGCTGCTGAAATGCGCCGTGTACCAAACGTAGTAATTAAGGGCATCCTGAGTAAAGCCTTGATTTTGGGCAGGTTGAGTATCTACCCAAATCATTGGTGTTGATCCTGTGAGGACGACCGCTTTTGGGATCGTTATGTTGCTAAACCCGACAGTGCCACTTTGCCCGTTTAAAGTGAAGGAGAGTGTTGTGGTTGCCGCAGATTGGTTTACGGCCAACGTAGCTCTACTTACTTGACTTTCAGTTATATTTCCGCTGAGTTCAAGGAACAACGTAGTTCCGTTTTCTGTTGTTGCTGTTAAATTAGTCGATGAAGTTGGGGTTGGTGAGGGCTTAGCAGTTGGTTTCGACGTTGCCTGAGAGGTGGGCATCGGTGATTGCAGAGGCGTAGCGGTTGGGCTGGGGCTCCAGGTTGGCGTTGGTTGCGTAGTGGGTAGTGGAAATCTAATATGCATGGTCTTAAACGGTCCGGGAGTTGAGGATGCCGCTAAAGCGTATAACGTTGGGATAGTACTGTACTGCTGCGGGCCTCGGAGTGCGGCGATATACACAATACCGTTAACGATGGCTGGTGATGCTAAGACGCCTCCAACTGTTGTGTAACACCAAATTTGTGTGCCATTGACTGCATCCAAGGCAAGAACGTTTCCGTTCCCATCGCCAAAATACACCACACCATCCACTACAACTGGGGATGAGTAAATTACGTTTTCTACAGTGTAACTCCACAGTTTACTGCCGTTAATTGCATCCAAAGCATAGAAATTGTTATCCTCAGAACCAATGTAGACCACACCATTTGCCACGGCTGCTGAACAACTGACTTGGTCGCCTGTGGAGTAGCTCCACAGTTTTGCATGGTTAGCGACGTTGACAGCGTACACATTCCCATCCCAAGAGCCAAAATAAACAATCCTATCGACGACTGCAGGGGAAGAATCAATAGGTCCCCCAGTTTGGAAGGCCCAAAGCAATCTGCCACTATAAGCGTCAACTGCGTAAAGGTACCCCTTGCTTGAACCAGCATAGACAACTCCGTCAACTACCGCTGGAGACGAATAGAATTGACCTGAGGATTGGAAAGCCCAAATTCTGTTTCCTGTATCTGCACTCAACGCGTAAAGATTTTGATCAGAGCAACCAACATAAACGACTCCATCAACAACCGCGGGAGACGATTGAACAGTACTGTTTGGCGAAATAGTAGCCGCTCTCCAAATCAGCATTCCGCTTGTACCGTTCAAAGCCCAGACGCAACTGAGCCCACCAAAATAGACAATTCCCTCTACTATTGAAGGGGCTGAATACAACGCGTAAGCGTCGCTGAAATTCCAAAGTTTAACTCCGGTTGTTGCGTTGAGAGCATAGAGGTTTTTGTCCAAAGAAACAACGTATACGATACCGTTTGCAACGACTGGTGAGGCCCGAATATCACCTGACGAAAAATTCCAGAGAGAGGAAACGGCAAAAACCGCGGGACCGGAAGCTACACCGGTCCGGTTGAGATCGCCACGAAACATAGTCCCATCGGCCTTTACAGGCAAAGTATAGAAAGCCCCCAAAACGATCATAAAACAAGCCATTGCAGCTACGCCTTTTAGGTACAAAGAGGCGTCACATAGTGGTCTATGCTTCAACCTGTTTCGCACCGTTTCACCCCACCCCAAGTGTGCTGGGATGCGCCTAAAAGGTTTGTTGTCAAGCTTTCTTGTCTATGGTTTGTCAAGGTTTCTGGCTGACAAAAAGTTAGAGGGTAACAGAAGAACATAAGGAAAAGCAGAAACTATTTCATATCTAACAATCGGCTATTGGTTGCTGTTGCCTTATGAAGCTTTGCACCAATGTTCTTACGTTAATGAGAGCATTTTTCGCTCATTAGACTATAAATTTTCCTAATCACTTGCGTGTGCCATGTCCATATTTATTTGCGGAGCGGCGTGTACGCACCCGTTCTAAACGATTAACTGCGTTCAACAAGTGTAAAATCTTTGTTCAATGAAGAACTTCCAGGGGTTACTTCTAACCAGAAATTACTATCGCACGTCCACCACTGGACTCTAAATTCCCAAGCAGCCACCGAATAAGTTCGGTGATTAGGAATTGCAATAGAGTAACCGTTACCTTGGATTGCTATCGAAAACATTTCTCCAGATACCAAGTCATGGAATCGAATTGTAGTTGGAAACAAACCCGTCTTTCCAGGGCTAACTGTTCCATGAACTGAAACTGTAGCGCTTTCAACCCCAACCAAAATAGAAGTATTATGGTTAACCGAACCGACCCAAGCCGATACAGTTACCGTATAGTTGTTTGTTGGCGTTGATTTCGGAACGGTTATTGTTAGCTGCTTTGAAAATCCAGCGGGTATTGTCGTGCCATTTCCGTTTTCAGAGCCCAAATTTTCATTATAGAGAAAGTCGGTCACTCCGAAGTCAGCTTTTATTTTGCTTGCGTCATAGTCGGCAGTAAAGTTGACAGTGGACATATCGATATTTTGTGTGTTTCGGCTGATACTTTCTAAGCTTAGGGTAACAACCCAGCTGTAACCTTGTCGTATGGTGAAACTTGGCTGGTCAATGGATATTTTGAAGTCATATGGAACAGAAGCCGTAGTCGGTCCTGGAGTAGCTTCAGGCGCTATTTTATCAAATGGTCTGGTTAAGATGAAAGCTGCTGCCAAAGCAGAAAGCATAATGATAACAAAGATTGCCATAATCATGCCTTTACCTAGTTTTTTGCCAGGGGCTGAATCTTGGGGGGTAACATAGTGGGCTGCGGCGCCAAATGCCGATAAAACAACAACTAAAATCAATGTCCTTGCCTTTATTGCCATCAAGACCAAATAATCAATTGGTTGTTGTTGCCTTATGAAGTTTTATATTTCTTGCATTAAGTAGAGCCGTTTATGTTGTGCGCTGAAGGAAGTAGGGTTTGCTTACTTGGGTTCTCGTACTAGGTTTGGCTTACTTGCTAGCTTCCCTTTCTTATCCTAAAGTAAACCAGCACACCCGCAATTATTGCGAGCACAATTGCTAAGGAGAAAGTTGCTACAGTTGTAGCAGGAAAAGATTCAGTTTCTATAGGTGACGGAGATGGAGAAGTGGTAGGGGCGGGAGTAATTGAAGTCAGGGTGTCATTTTGGGTAGGTTTGCCGTAGGTATATGAGTTATCGCTCTTCGCTAGATAAACCTCTTGGACTCCTTGATTTAAATTGAGATTAATGGATGTATCATTGCCATTTACAATAGCCCATCCCACTCTGCTCAAACGAATAGCTAGGGGTTCTACGAAAGTTGGATTCATTGGGTCATACCAGACATCCCATTTTCTTATGGTTTGGTTGCCATTAATAGTAGAAGTGCCTATGTGTCCATAACTCATACTTAGCCCCATCATCTTATCCATGGATAGACCTGCACCAATTGTGCATCCTCTTATGTTTGAGCCTATAACTTTACCGTTTGAGATTAGTTCAATCTTGTAGAAGTCTGTTACACCTTCGACAGGTATAATTTGATCTGGGATTCGAGTCAAGTTGACGTCAACTTCTGCAAAAACATAGTTTGCTGAGGCATTGGCATAAATAATATTTGCGTTAAAATGGCTTATCAAAGCTGATGCGTTTGCGTTTGTTTCTGCTGTTGCCTCGCCTACTTGGCAAATAATTACAGTAATGGATAGAATCAATAGCGCCATCACCAGAGGCATTCGCTTCATTTTAGGCACCTGGAATTTGACATTCCTGTAATATAATGAGGTTAAGCTGCTTAAGTGATTATTTGTCAAACTTTCTGCCTGGGCTTAGTCAAGGTTTCTGTAGATTCCGTATTAGGTTTATTTCTTTAGCTCAGCAGAATTATCTGAGCTTAGTTCGATTCAACTCATCGTTGGATGAAATCTGATTATCCTTTAGAGAGGTTAATTTGAATCAGGCTTTACCAAGTACGTGATCAACTCAGCATCGCAGGGTTCAAACAATCGCTGTCAGTCACGGCTGCCATAACCTGAACATTAGTAAAATTGCCATACATTCGATTCACCAAGGTCTTAACTGCTTTGTCAAGAAACCTTGTCTAAGTTTAGTTAAGGAAATTTGCCCAGAAAGCTTTTATTGAAAATGGGTCTGCCTGTAAGTATGGTTCATTTGCGGCTTCAGAGGTAAGAGCAATACAGAGAAAATGGGTTATAGTTGCTGCCGTAATATTGGTTTTTGTAATTGCTATTGGGCTAGCTCCGCATCGTTACAGAAATAAATCTTCAATCACTCTCTGGACAACAAACTACTCAATCCCCCACTTCTTATCCCTCAGCTAAGCCAAAGCAATTCGTTGTCACTACTGCAACCGTTAGTCCCTCAAATGACACACCAGGACAAGTTAACGTGACAGCTGAGATTCGCAATAATGGGCAACAAAAGGAAAAAGTCCTCGTTGTTATGGAAATTCAAGAACCAAACGGCAATATGATGGAACTCGCCGATAATACCACTACTTTGGAAATAGCAGGTGGTTCCTCTGAAACGGTAACGTTTCTTCCCATGATACCGCTTAATTGGAAGGAAGGAAAATTTAACGCTGGAATAGATGTCTATAACTTGGCGCAAACGACCGAGTACTATTCAACTGGCTTAATTTACCCCTTTACTACTCCAATCGGATTCGTGTTTACGTTTTCCCCTTGGGATGACTTACCCTGCTATTCGATGACCGTTGATGGAGCCAATTACAGTAGAGAGATGTCTTATGTTTTCCATTGGTATCTTGGAACTAATCACACCGTGACAGTACCCAAAATAATGACTAATGAGGGCGCCCCCTCTTTTATCCCCCATGGTGAATGGCAGTTCTCAAATTGGCAATATACTGGGTCTAAAAACATAGTCACAAGCGGCAACACTCTCTATATCCATGTTGCCCCTGACACTCCAACCTATAGAATAATGGCGCGTTACATTAGTAACCTAAGTTAGTAAAGAGCCCATAGAAAAAAGAGGGTTAGTGCAAATTTTTGTTACTTTGCAGAGAGTAATTTGCTCACTATTTCTGGTGCAATTGCTTAAAGGCAAGCGATTATTAGTTAATTATTCGAGTTAGACCTCTTGCAAGCAAGCGTTTAATTCTCCTCGCTTCGTGCGTGCTATGCTTTGTAGCTTCATTCTTCGCCCCAAAGGTGCTAATGCAAGCAGGAGAGATTCACCAAAACAAAAATAATTTAGCACTCAACCTAAACTTGTTTGGGATAAGGTCATTTATGGTCATTGCTTGTCAGGGTACAGTTTCTTTGAATTTATTGCTATGGAAGTTATTAGAAAAATAACACCAATAGTAGATAGGATTAATGCAAACGGTAAATATTTACTGGAATCAATAACAAAATATGTTACAATCGCATAACCTATCGATCCTATACCAATAGCTCCGAACGCACCGACCAAACGATTCCTACTTAAATTGTTCAAGGCTACCCCAATAAGCAGTATAAAAATAGAATGAATTTATGGTTTGCTACGGGCTCTTCTTACCCAAATTAGAGGTTTTTCGATGTCTTCTAAAAAGCAAAACTGATGCGATAACAACCGCTAAAAGAATTAAAGCAGCAACTAAAACTGTTGAAGTTGGGAACGGCTCTGTTTCTGGCATATGCGGACCAGTATTGATGGTTGGGATTGGAGAGGAAGTTGGACCATAATTAGGTAAAGTAACTGGAATTGGGGACATAACAGGATTGTTATCTTTATTGTAGGAGTCTATAATGAATGGAGTGTCACCGATGCCATCTCTATTAGCGTCTGTCCCGTTATAGTTACTCCAATAGTTTCGGTTAATTGTGTTAATTGAGCGATTGCCACCCCATGTAAGGTAATAATCTTCATTAGCTGAAAATTGAACGACATTTTTCAAGTAATCATTGTTGGATATAGTGTTATTATTAGAAGCATAAATGGACGTTCCAAGACCTGAAAGGGATATGTTATTTCCAATCATCACGTTATCGTTTGAGTATTGAAAACTAACAGCCGTATACTGACAGTTTGTGATTGTATTTTCTCTAATAGTATTGTTGTTGCTGTTTTGCCAAATCTGGATTCCCTCAACACACGAGGCGATATAGTTTCTACTTATAAAATTCCTGTTTGCAAAGTTCAGTTGGATTGCTGATGAAAGCCCGATTGATTCAAAAATATTTCCTGATATCAAATTCTCGTAACCGAATACCACGATGCCATGAGTCGTATTAGTTATCTTGTTTCCTGAAATGTTGCAGTAGTTTGTAGCTAATGATATCCCGTCATACCCGTCATAGATAGTAAAGCCTGCTATGGTTACGTTGTTGCTCTGCACCTTTAAACCTGCCGTCACGTCAATTATAGTTTTGTCCCTATCTTCTCCAATTAGCGAAACCGATTTGTTTACTACTGGATTTTCCACATAAGTGCCTCTTTTAACGAATATTGTGTCTCCAACGTCTGCAGCGTTGATGGCTTCTTGAATAGTTGGGGAGTCGTCTGGTACCGTGATTGTTTTAGATTCAGCCCTCACGGGCAAATACGCAGTCAAACATGCAGTTGCCAAGAAAACGAGAACAACCAGCAATGCAACATTCTTCCTCATGTTTTACCTCCCGATTTCGGTGGGCGTTTTTTGAAGTAAACCAACAACCCAGCAGCCACCGCTAACACGACTACGAGCGTCACAGCGGCAATAATCGCGGTTGTGAGGGGTTCTGCTTGTGGTGGTTCTGGACCAGTATTAATCGTAAGCTGTGAAGTAGGCGATGCTAATGGAAGAGGGATATTAAAGTTGGGAATCTCAAAATCGGTTATTGGGTTAACTAATGGGTGATAATCAATGGCTGAATAGTTGCCGTGGCTACCGCCTACAAATTTGTCATAGACATTTGGCGTATCCCATATTCCAGAATTATCTAATTCCTTTGCGTTGGGGTATTCTGCTGTATAATTGCTCCAGTAATTCTTGTCAACAATTGGCGGTTTAGCCAAATCAACAAAAATCCAACTGTCAATGAAGTTGTTTTCGGTTATGACATCATTTCCGCCATTATTGTAGTCAACGAATATTTCGGTGCTATTGAAAATGTTATGTTTTACGATATTTCCTTCATCGCTTCCTCCTATAATGTGGAGGCGTGCATTGTCAAAGTAGTTGCCGATGAAACTGTTGTTGTTTGAGGGAGTGTATATGCCTTCCGCGAAATTGTAAATTCGCAAATTCTTCACTAAGACGTTGCCATATGCATTGAAAGCCTCATCATGTCCAACCAAATTTATCCCTCGAAAGTTCGATTCTCGGGGGTTCCCTTGAAGGGTATGTCCTGCTCCGTCGATTGTAATTCCTGCTCTTTGAACTGTTATGGTGCCAAAAATATCTACAATAAAGGTGTAGGTGGTGCCATTTCTTTGAAGCCAAACAATATCAGTGTCTGGTTCAATGCTCCCATCTGGCTTGATTGTTAGGTTTAGTGGTTCTTGCTCTTGCGCTTTAACTGGTAAGGCGAGGATTGAAAGAGAAACAATGAGGCACACAGTAACCAAAGCAATAGAGGCTTTCATTTCTTATCAGAAATAGTCATGAAGTTATCGCCTTATAGGTATTTTTGTCAAGAAACGAGACTGTGTAAAAAGTCAGTTTGGATTTTGAAAATTGCTTCATTGTTGTTAAAAGCCGTTTTATCAGCCATTGCTTTTTGCGAGCAAATCAGCAATTTTTTGAAAAGCAATTGAGTTATCACACAGTCTCAAACCTTGATTAAGATAGAGCTGACAGTTACCAGATTTGGTCAAACTTTCTTGACTGTTGAATAGATAAATGGTGGTTTCTCGCTCGAAGGACTGCTTAGATTGCTCACAGTTTGATGGCATAATTATCACAGGAAATGTCAACATAATTCTTAATTGGCACTGAAAATCCCCTGATAATTATCTACCCAACCTACGCTAACTTTGCGCAAGAATCAGCAGCGCTAGCTAGAAATTCAAATTAGTCTAAGAGTATGCTTTTCTCATCGAAAAGAGTATTGTTGACCTTAAGGTAAGCGACAAAAGTACTGCCTCTTAGTTTGGCATCGTCACCCAAGTTGTTTTCAATAAAACCGTTCACTGTTATTTTTTCCCCAGGTTTAATTGTGCCTAAAAGGTATTGTTCACCTGGCGGTAAATAGCGGACTGTGGGTTCACCGATTACAATTTGCCTATGCATAGTATAATTGTTCAAAATATCAAAAGTCAGAGTTGCACCGTTATTGACACTTGTTTGTTCATTTTGGACTTGGACTTGGAATTGATAATTCCATTCTTGATTCACTGGGTTGTAATAGCCAGTAAATGAAAAGTTCGCGATCTTAATAAGAGAAGGGTTTTGTGTTGCTTGGGTCGGTGTTGGGGTAAGCAAGGGAACTGAGGGTTTTTGTAGGCTCTGGAAGTACACAAAACCCGATGCGACTAGTAAGACGCCTATGAGTATTGATATGAGTGTTATCTTTCTCATTGCCTTCTACTTATTTGGTAACGACGTAAATAGTTTATCTTATTTGCTGCGAGCGCAAAGATTTGCCATCCTGGTCAACAGTTAACAATTAATGGCTTAATTATCTTGGGAGTTACCACCATAATTCTTAATTAGTGACGAAAATCCCTTGATAATTATTAGCCCAAAAGTAATACTTATGAAGTGAAGACATTCATTCTTTAATTGGGATTCTTCATGCAAGTAATTACAATAGTCGAGGGAAAGGTGCCAAATTTAAGAGCCAAGGAATTTGAAGCGAATTTTGCGTCAGCTAAAAGAGAGCCAGTTCCGCCAGGCTTAGTATCATCCTTACTTCTAAGGAACAGCAAGACCCCTGAAAGTTACAGGATTCAAACAATTTGGGAAAACAGAGACGCTCTAGATAAAATGAGAAGTAGCACAAAGACCCCCAAAGCAATTGAACTATTCCAAAGGAACGGAGTTCAGCCAACTCTGGAAATATTTGAAATCCTCGATAGCGTTCCTTAAGTTTTCCGAGCTTATGCTAACGGTTGCGCTAACAAGGGTAACTACCAACATAATCCTTAATTAGACTGGATAAAGATGGGATAATTATTACTTAGGTGCCGTTGTTTCAAGAGTTTGTTATGAAGCTGAGAGGATAAACCGCAATAAGTTACGAAATAACTACTCTTGTCCAGAGTTAAATTTTTGTTCCAAACCACTTATTAAACCATTTAAAGCTTCCACATTCATCTCTCGAAGCGCATGTTAAGCAGGGAAATTCCTTACCAGCAACGTCTATAACACTTGATATTCTTTCGGCAGTGGCTTTTTCATTAACGATTTCTTCGACTTGTTTTTCTATCTCACCTGACATCTCAAATCACCTAAATATTGAACCTAAAATAGACAACAAAAAGAAAAAAGTGTTTGAGAGTTTTGTAAAACGTTTGCATCTATGCTAGTTTTTTGCTACCTTGTCCTGGCGAAGCAGAGAAGACTTCTGTGACTTTTATTATGCCAACACTTTTTATTTTCATTTTCATGGTTTCCATACTCTTCTTTGCGAAGTTATCGAAAATTGGTCCACTTGTTTGGAAACCACTGAATGTTCCCTTTAGTTGGTAGCCTGTCATTGGTCCTTTGAACACTGCAAGAGCAACTTGCTTGTTTTTTTCAAGATTTTCTTTTGTTTTCTTGATGAAAACTTCTGCGAACGCAATAGTTTCGGAGTCTACTACTACAAACCATAATGGAACTACGTTTGGAATGCCTTTATCGTCTATAGTTGCTATCATTTTCGCTGAATCACTTGCACTTAAAACATCCATTACTTCTTTAGGTATACTTACCAAAATTTACACATCCTATAATGTAAGCATAGCTGCAAAACTCTAATATACTTTTAGGGAATTAGAATATACTCAGCAAATGAAAGGGAAGTACAGTATTTGGCTAACACAGGCAAGGATTCATCATCCGATTACTTAATTGGTGCAATAGCTGAGTTGAAGATGGAGATAAAAGGTTTAAGAGCAGACATGAACAGGGTAGAAGAAACTGTTTTAAAGGAACGTCTTCGTGCAATTGAAGATACTCTTTCGCAAAATCACCTATTGGTCTATGCTGGTCAGAGGTCTCAATCTCTAAATCAAGACATTGCTCTGTTAGTCAAAGAAGATTGCCAAAACAGAAACAAATGTCTTGAGCATTACAAAAACACAATAGAAGAAAACACACAAGTTATCAAACAATCTGGAATAAAAGTCGCTCTCGCAGATTTAGATGACAGAATAGCTAAGACCGAGTTGATGGTTGAAAAGACCAAAGGTCAGCAATGCGGAAACTGTTTTTCTAACTTTGATAAGAAGTTAAAGCGTGAAAAAAGAGCGTACCAAGAAATAGTCTTGGTTAAAGATGTTAGCAATGATAAGATGGTTAACAATCAGTCTTTAGATATTCCATTTCTTTTGCAGAACTTGTTTGAACCTTTAGGAAATGATTCACGGCTCAAATTACTAGCTAGTGTGTACAATGGAAAGAAGAGTTTCTCTGAGTTGTCAAAAATCGTAGACCTCAAAGCTGGTCATCTCGCATTCCACTTAAAGAAACTGGTTAATGCAAAGTTGATAGCTCAAGAATCATCGAAGGGAGATTACATCATAACTCAAAAAGGTTTAGCTCTCGTCAAGGAGATGCTTAACCTTCAAAAATAAAGCTAACAGATTAAAAGTGATTAGATGAAGATTGAAATCAAGATGTATTCAGACTATATTTGTCCTTTCTGTTATCTGGGTGAAGCAATCATTCAGAAACTCAAAAACAAATTCGACATAGAAATAGAACACATCGGCATAGAAATCCACCCTGAAACACCCGAAGAAGGAGTAGACCTAAGCGGAAGAATCTATGGAATAGAAGAGATGTATGAAAATCTCAGGTTCAGAGGAAAAGAGTATGGTCTTAACTTCTGTGATGCTAAACTCCTTTCGAATTCAAAAAAGGCATTGATAGTTGGTGAATACGCTAGAAAAGTCGGCAAAAATCAAGAATTCACCCATGAGGTCTTCAAAGCCTATTTTGAACGTTGTCTTGATATTGGAAAAGAATCTGTGCTTTTTGAAATTTGCGAGAAAATTGGTCTAAATAGAAAAGAAATTGAAGACTGTTTAAAGAATCCATTGTATCAAAACAGTTTTGCTGATAACTGTGCTGAAGCTAAAAAGCTCGATATTAGCGGTGTACCAACATTCATTGTAAATGGCAAATACAGAATAACAGGCGCACAATCAGAGGAAACATTTGTGGAGTTGTTTGAAAAGATTAACAAGAAATGCTCCTGAAGTTGCAAAAAGACTTGGAAGATTCGCTTCAAAACTGAAGAAGTAAAATTATGAGATGCGAACAGATTATTGTCTGCTGTTTCTATAAAAGACTTATCGGATGATATTTTTAACTATCAACTTTTAGCTTGTAAGACAACTAAAAACCCATAATTATCCGCTATTTTTACAGTATAATTTTTAATAACCCCCTTGAGATTACCGCTTTCTACGCTGACTATAGCTTTGGGCTTTTTGAGTATAATTATCATGGGAATTACCAGCATAATTCTTAATTATCCTTGCAAAGAATTCTTTGAAAACAATTTAGCCAATATTCTTCCGTGCAATTGCTTACGAGCAAGCGCTTATTAGTGTAATTTATCGGGCTAACCTCTTGCAAGCAAGCGTTTACTTCTCCTCGCTCCGTGCGCGCTAATGCTTGGTCATTTCATTCTTAGCCCTATGGGTGCTAATGCAAGTAAGCGAGATACTTCGGAAAAATGATTAGGCTCAACCTTTAGCCAATTTTTTGTTAAACTCAAATCTGATAATTTCCTATGCCCTCTTGGTCTAAAAATTGCGCGCGGGTTATTTTGAGACACTTGTGTTCGTCTCGAGTTTTGTTGACGTGTTTAGGCTAATAAACTATTAGTGCTTTTTGTCTGCAACCTTTCTCTTGCTTGAGTCTTCCTTTGGCTGTAGCGGGCACTCTTTGGGATCAGGTAAAGGATTCGCGACTGCTCTTCCACCGCACCCACAGTTTCATCGGCAGAGATCACACCATCATTGACAGTCACGCCTGCCATAACCAGAACATTAACCAAAGAACCATATCTATTAGACAAACCAATTACTCCTGCAAAAACGACTCGAATTATTTTAAGAACCGGGATTAGTCAAGATTTATAACATAACGCCACAGATGCTTTAGGTGAGAGAAAGTAGAAAAAAATGATTTCAGATGGGGCTAAATCTCTAATCAAAGTTACAACAGTTATCGTGATTGCGTCGTTTGCCATTTGTCTATTCACAAATACCGGGGTTAACGCTCAGGTTAATCAATCGACTGCTTGGAGCAAAACTTACCCTGGTTTTGGCGAACTATCGAAAACCATTATTCAGACTGCAGACGGCGGGTATGCACTATTGTCCACTAATTACAATTCCAACGACCCGAACTACGCTAGCGGTGTGTTTTACATCGTTAAAGTTGATTCGAACGGTAACCAGCAATGGAATGGCAGCTATACTGGCTCTATTTTTGATGTTGACAGCGGACAATATTTGATTCAAACATCAGACCGCGGCTTTGCAGCAATAGCTGAATACCAAAACAAGATAGCATTAATAAAAATAGACGCATACGGCAAAGAACAATGGCGACAATCTTACGCTGGATCAGGAACCAGTATTCCAAGCGCCATAATCCGAACCAGCGATGGAGGCTTTGCAGTGCTTTCCGTTTCAAATTACTATACAGGACATGTCTTTCCTCCTCCGTCTTATACCCACACAGTTTGGCTTGTAAAAACTAATTCGTCTGGTGGTCTGCAATGGAGTAAAACTTACGGTTTAGGGGATGCAAACTCGTTGATCCAAACTAGCGATGGGGGCTATGCTATTGGCGGGCAGACCCAGCAACCTAATTCCTTTTACCTTCTTATTAAGGCTGATTCAAGCGGAAATCAAGACTGGAACAAAACCTTTGTTCACCAAGACATGAACTTTCTTTGCACTGTTGCGCAAACCAGTGACAACGGTTACGCTTTAGGTGGATGGATATGGCTCCGCTCCAACGGAGGAGGCCAAAACATGGCTATTACAAAAACAGATGCTTTGGGCAATGAACAGTGGACGAACTATTATGGTGCGGGACCAACCTTTGCAATGACTAAAACAAGTGACGAGGGTTTTGCGTTGGCTGGCCTACGGCTGGTTAAAGTAGATACTGCTGGTAAGGAACAATGGGCTATGAATCTTACTGGGCAACCCAGTTGCGTGATTCAAACAAGTGATGGCGGCTACGCACTCTCAGGCTACTCAAGCATAAACACAACTGCTATTGCACCTTGGTTGACAAAAATAGACGTTTCCAATCCAAATTCGACACCACAACCATCAAACTCACCAACAAATCCTACTCCTTCTGTCCCAGAGTTATCTTGGTTAGCGATCCTGCCCTTGCTTTTATCAGTTTTCTCTGCTGCTTTGATAATTAGGTATCGAAAAAGCGCTAAGCTTAACCGATCAGATATTGTATGAAAGAAAAGAAGGGTTAAGTGCAGATTTTTGTGATAGCGTCTTGTATGACGACTTTGGGCTCTTGCCACTTACGTTGGGCCTTCACCGAAAACCAAGCCTGGAGCAACTGAACTGCCAATGAGTGGACCAAAACAGTTCTCGCAAAGGTTCGGATTGCCAGATTTAAGGTAGAGCCAACGATCATCAGAGCCAAAGAAGGTAAATCCCCTAAATTCATCGAGGACCCTCTTGAAGGCTCATCATATTTCCCCTCCCTATCTTCGCCCCTAACAACTGATGCTTTCCCAAGAAGAAAAGCCGTTTTTGTATGTGGTAAGGCGTTGATACCTAAATGGAAGGCGGCATAAAGTGTTCTGCAAGGTTGCATGATTGTAATTTTCTATTCAAGCACTCAGCCCTACCACATTCTTGAAAGATTAGTTAAGGTATTGTTGGTTGGGGTTCTGATTTTAGGTCAATTGGGGTCATCAATGGATGGTTATCTCGATTGTTGGCGTCAATAAGATGCGGAGAATCGCCTATTCCATCGCCATTATTGTCTTTGCCTTGGTAGATATTCCAGTAATTACCGTCCCAATTGTTATGCGTTGAAGGTAAAGTTTGGTTCCAGTAGACGTAAACAAAGTTGTTGTGGTAGAACGTGTTTGTTCCTGAGCAGTTGATGGTGGGGTCCAAGTTGAAAGAGCCCTGTACAAAGTTCCCAACAAATAGATTGTTGCCCGAGTTGCCTGTGAGCTCCACCAGTTTTATTGACCTCTCGATCCTGTTGCCGAAAAACAGGTTACTGCTTGAATCAACCATACTTATTGCAAGCTGTTTTACTACGCTCATGTTGTTGTTGAGCAAACTGTTATTATAAGCGTTCTTTAGACCAAAGCCCTGTACCGTGCTGTTGGATACAGTGCAATCACTTGAATTCGTCAAGTCTACTGTTGCGCCATACCAAACGTTGTTTTCAGAAACTGAGATGGCTCTGCTGTTATTCATTATGATTGAAACAAAGTTACTATTCAATGCCTGGCAGTGCAAACAGCCTTGAAACAGCAACTGGAACAGGGGAACGTTTAGATTGCGAAGAGTAACATTTTCTGCGCCTACAACGTTGATGTACGCTAATGTCGGTCCATGTTTGTAACCGCCTGGTCCTACTATTTGAATTGGGACGTAGTTGCCGTCGAGCACTATGTTGCTTTTTTCGATAGTCATGTTTTCTAATTCCATGGCTGCGTTTAGGGTGTAAACGTTGCCGTTGCGGCTGATTGGTATAGCTGAGGAATTGGCACCATTTGTTTCGATGTTACCATTGGAGCGTATGTAAATTTGGGGATACTCCTTAGACGGCTGGGACCCCGAGTCGTAGCTCGAAGGATGATAATTGATGAACAAAAACAAAACGCTACTGAGTACAAGCGACACAATAACTGCAATTAGAATCAACGTAGTTAGCTTGCGCATTTTTGAATACCGTCGCTGTTACTATTTCTATGGTAGTTTATTTAACGCATCATTAAATGTTGCTTGTAGCTAGAATATATAAAATAGTTAAGCCCAAAAGCCTTTATTGGGCTGGAATTGTAAGCGTTTTTTTGCCAGTTATTTTTTTGCCTTAGCGGTAGTTCTGGCTTTTTCTTCATCTGAATCTTCTTTAAAACGACGAGAACAATCATTCCAACAGTTATAGCGATAATCGCCAAAACGATAGGCCATTGATTTTGCGGTGGTTCTTTACTCGAAGTTTCTGGAGTAGCAGTTGGAGTGGGCATGACAGTGGGGTTTGCTGGTATGGGATCTGTTGGAAGCTGCAAGGCATAGACTGTGTTGCTGGATGCAAAGTACAATGTATCTTTCGTTACGATTGGTGGTGCTGTGTGGGGGGTGGTATGGCTCCAAAATTTTTCACCATTTGCAACATCTAGGGCATAGATGGTATCGCCTGAGCGAAAATAAACCACTTTGCCAGATACGATGGGTGATTCTATGTTTGGATAGGCTACCAAAAGATCATTTGTTTGATATTTCCACAGGTTAACGCCATTTGCAGCGTTTAGTGCATAACAGTAGTTGCCAGAGCCAAAATAAACCACACCGTTGTTAACCGTGGGGGCTGTTAACGACTCGTTGGAAACAGGTTTAATCCAAATTTTATGCCCATCCACAACGCTTAGCGCGTAAACGTTGCTGTTACCCTCGTAGTTGTTTGAGGATACATAAATGACACCGTTCGCAACGGTGGGCGATGCTACTATATTGGGGCCAATTGATTGATTCCAGAGCACCTCACCGTTATCCGCATTTAGGGCGTAGAAGACTTTGTTTGCCCCAAAATAGACCACGCTATCGGCAGCAACAGGGAACGGTGAGTCTCCATAGCCAACATAATAACGCCAAAGTTCTTCACCATTTAATGTGTTCAGCGCGGCAAACGTACATATTGAAACCTTGGTCAATTCCCACGTCAATTCCGGAGAAAAATATTTTGTTATTCACAACGGATAAGGTAGTATACATCGGTGTACGGGTTGTGTGGTTCCAAAGTAAAGCGCCCGTCAGAGCACTTAGAGCATACACGTTTCCATTAGTATTTGAAGTAGCCATGTAGACAACGCCGTTGGCAACGATTGGGTTTGTTAAACCGTAATCCAAATAGGTCGTTGTGTAATTCCACAGTTTAGCCCCAGTAGCGGCATTCAATGCATAGAGGGTTAGTATGGTTCTTTGGGGCGGACCAAATCCGAATTCATCGTGGTAATTAGGATCTGATATTGTGTGGACGTCAAGTTCTCGTATGTAGACAACGCCCTCGGCAACCACCGGTCTTGACAACTGGATTCCAACTGTTGAATCGGTAGCATTAGGAACCGTAAAATTCCAAAGCTCCAGAGGAACAGTAAAGCCATCATCCACAGCAGTTGACTCAAAAGCACTGCTTGACAGTGGAATTCCTGCAACTGAACCAAAAATTAGACCTAACACGCAGAGCATGTTCACCATTCGTGAAAGTCTTCGCATGTTTGAAACCAAGCAAATTTTGGCGAGAGTAGGCTATATAGTTTTACAATATACCCCTGGCATCTTGAGAAGACTGGCGGTTGTTGTTTTTGCAACAATAAATTTCATGTACCAGCCCATTAACATAAAACGCGGTGCATCCTACGAGTAACGATTCATATTTCAATATGTGGGTATGAAAACTTGAACGTTGGGTTCTTGATTTTCTGAGGCTATTTGTACTTTTATTCGGTTTTGATGTAGTTCCATTTGCCGCAGTTTGGGGAGCACCAAAAAAAGGGCGCTTCGTCATGGCAGGGTTGGATGCACAGCTATATGTATGGAGGTTTATGTTCGCCTGCGAGTGAATGCTTAGTCATTGCGTCGCCCACTCTGACGCATTTGAAACACTGGTTTAGTTTCTTGGGAGGTCTTCGTGTCTTGATTTTTGACTTGTTTTTGGCACGGCCGAAAGGGCTGCCGTAATCTATTTTTTTAAACTTAAAAAAGATTAAAGAAATGATCTTGTAAGGCTAAGAAAAACCCTTTTCTTTTGATAATGAACAGAAACTAAGATTAGGTTACTCGGGCCCTCAATTTTGAGGTTTAGAAGTAGTCGACGAAGAGGAAAAAAACGCTTCGACTACTACTTCTTTTGAGTTTCTTTTGGAGTTACCGAGAATAGGTGCTGATAGAGAAATCATCAAACATTTCCACATAGTCAATTCTTTTCCTGAGTCCTTGAGATAGGTTTAAATGGAGAGAGATAAAGTATAGAAGACATAAAGATACTTGAGGATTCCAATATGAGCGAAATGACAACCGAAATCCTTGAACAAAACCTCAGCAAAATCGTGCTTGTACGCTTAAAAGGCGGCAAAAGCCTCAGAGGCAGGCTGAAGGGTTTCGATCAACACTTAAACCTTGTTCTAGAAGAGACAGAAGATACCACAGTTGTTGAAGAACAAAAGAAACTGGGACTAATCATCGTTCGCGGAGACAACGTAGTCCTTATTTCGCCTCCACCCAGGTGAGTTGAATGGGTAAAGGCACTCCATCAATGGGTAAGCGCCAGGGCAAAACTGTCCACATTATGTGTAGGCGCTGCGGAAGACGCGCATACCACGTGCGACATAAACGTTGCGCGGCATGCGGCTTTGGCGAACAAAAAACCATGCGTCATTACAAATGGATGACTAAGTCTCTGCAAAGAGTAAGAGTCTGCTAAATCGTCCAACTTTTATTTTCTAATTTTAACTTTTTCAAAATTGATTATTTTATGTATTACACTGACATGGAATTTAGGGTTTAAAAGTGATTCCAAAAAAACTTAAAAAGCAAAAATTTGGAATTTATAGTCGATCTATACGCGTTATAGTAGCCTTTGTCGATTTTGACAAAAATAAGTGGACCCCGACTCTGCGCCATTTCTCGAGCTTTACGCAATGAATTGTTTATTGTTATGAAGATTCTCTCTTTGTCATTGACGTTTTCGAGGTTTTTCTCTCCGAGCTCCATCTTTAAGAGGTTCTCAGCCAAGATTTCCGTGCCGCAAATTTCGCCGTTCTTTATGAGGGTGGAGACGACGATTTCTTGGAGTTCCTGTTTGTGCTCGGTTTTTTGCCATATGGGTTCGACGTCGGCAAGTGTTTTGGACATTTTGTTCCATTTGTTTGCATTCTGGTTTCCAATGAGTAGTTTGACTCGTTCTTTCCATTTCTTAAACCAGATGCCCGTCCAAACTGTTAGAAAAGCATCCAGTTCATCGGAGTCTTCTTTAAACAGCTTCTCTAGCCGCTCTACGAGTTCGCATTGGTTTGCCTCTTTTCCAATCAGGTTCCAATGAAATTTGAGGTAATTAGTGAAGTCTTGACAAGCAACCTGCAAAACCTTGCGGTCCGAGCCCATTATGTCGAGCGCTGGATCCGCATCCTTCAATTTCTCCCCTAACATAATCTCTACAAAGTTCATGATTACTCCCGCTGAAGCCCTCTCCATATTCACTAAAGATTGAGGTTTTAATTAAACCTTATTTTTTCGGCGGCATATAACTGGCTTAGGCAGGTTCTAGCAATATGTCGAACTCGGATATAGAATAAAACTGCTTACTCCATGAACTCTGGAAGCAAAGTAACATCGGGCAATATCAAATCTGGGCATTCTCTGGCAAGTTCATCACGTTTATACAGTCCCGAAAGCACTGCAACTGTCCTTGCACCAGCAGCTTTTCCCGCACGCACATCATTAACTGAGTCACCCGCGATGATGCAATCGCACATTTCAAGATCCAAAGCTTCAATGCATCTGATTAAAGCCTCAGGTGATGGCTTAGGTTTAGTGGTGTCCATTGCGGTTACGATGTGGGTGAAGTATTTGGCAATGCCCAAGTAGTCAAGTTCTTTTTGAATGACTTGATTTGGGCAATGCCGCATGGTTATCAACGCCAGCTTAGCCCTTGTTGACAATGTTTGCAGTGCTTCGGAAACGTTAGGTATAAGCTTTGTTTGTGCTTCAGTAACAGAATAGTACGCCTTCAAATAGACCGACATAAACTCTTTTGAGTTTCCTCCAGTTAAGTCGTCGATTGTAAGGCGCTGCTCGATTCTTCTGGGAA
This sequence comes from Candidatus Bathyarchaeota archaeon, assembly GCA_963782525.1. Classification (GTDB taxonomy): domain Archaea; phylum Thermoproteota; class Bathyarchaeia; order Bathyarchaeales; family Bathycorpusculaceae; genus Bathycorpusculum. The sequence goes on along the minus strand of CAWAKC010000001.1, from coordinate 42,030 downwards.
TTTCAAGTAGGCTTTCTTTCTCAGGTGGGTTTTTTTCGATGACTTGGAAAGCGATTCTGGCGGCTTCGAGGTAGGCACCTGTGGAGTCTACGATTGTACCGTCTAAATCTAGGAAAATGCCCTTTGCTTTCCACCTTTTCTGGTTCATTTGTGTCTTTTGTTGAGTGTTTTGCTGGTTTCTTAAAGGTTCCCGTGCATTTTAGCTGTTTTTCAGTACCTAACCTATTTTTTCTATATAGATTATAGCGGACATCTCTATAGGTACGATTGCCTACGTTAATGTTGAATAAGTGGAGAAGTGAATAGAAGAATGTTATCGCGAGATTGTGATGGCTGCTCTAAACTTAAAGAATGCAACAAACGCTACCAAAAAGCCCAAAAAGGCGACAAAGTCTACTGTCCAGATGGTACAGCACACTTAATTGACAATGCCAGTATAAATCAGAGTCCTGAAGTTGTTTGTTTTATTCCAGCGTTTCAATGATTTGGCAGCATAAACTGCTTGGTCCCTAAAACTGAAAGAGCTTTTTTGTTTTTTTTTTATATTTATTATAAATTTATAATTTGTGTTTGTTTTGATTCATCAATTCCACTTTTCTATTTATTCTATATTAAACTATTGTGCACTATATTGCTTTTGTAATCTATGTTGGGCGACCATATTACCCAGTTTTCTATAAGTACAAACGGGAAAAAATATGAAAGCAACATATTCAATCGCAATAGCAATAGTTGTAATCGCCATAATAATTGGCTCAGTAGCAGCTTACACTTATTTAGGTTCAAATACAGGCACACAGCCCACACCAACGCCAACCCCAGCACCCACTACCGCGCCAACGGCTAGCCCAACTTCTGTACCAACACTAGCACCTACCACAAGCCCAACCACTCACCCGACAGCTTCCCCAACTCCCCCAGCGGGACCAACAGCATCGCCCAGTCCAACCCCAACCCCAGCGCCAGTATCTTTGACTGGTGCAGGAGCAACATTCCCATACCCATTACTTAACGCCATGATAATCAATTACACACATGCAAAACCGAACGTACAAGTAAACTACCAATCCATCGGCAGCGGCGGCGGAATCTCAGCGCTAACCCAAAAAACAGTTGACTTCGGATGCTCAGATGCACCCTTAAGCGCAACTGACGCGGCAAACATACCCAACGCACTGCATATTCCAGAAACCATCGGCTCAGTAACCATCGCATACAACCTACCAGGAATCGCTTCAGGCCTTCACTTAACAGGCAAAATCATCGCAGACATATACCAAGGCACCATAACAGTATGGAATGACCCAGCAATTGCAGCCTTAAATTCTAACGTGACTCTTCCAGCAAAATCCATAGTGGTAGTTCACCGCTCAGACAGCTCAGGAACATCATTTGTTTTCACTGGATACCTTAGCCTCTCAAGTTCAGCCTGGAACACCTCAGTTGGTCAAGGCAAAGCAGTTTCATGGCCAACAGGGCTTGGTTCCAACGGTAACACAGGCGTTGCGTCATTAGTTCACGGACAACCATATGCAATAGGCTACGTTGAATTGGCATATGCATTGCAAAACAGCATGACAGTTGCAGCAGTACAGAACCCCTCAGGAAACTTCATCTTGCCCTCCCTACAATCAACAACAGTTGCCGGTCAATCAGTCGCTTCAGCAGGGTTACCAGCAGGAAGCGCAAGCTGGTCAAACGTAAACATACTCAACGCACCAGAAGCAACCGCTTACCCAATAGTTAGCTTCAGCTACACAATTGTTTACAAAGAACTCAATGTGATTCCAGGCATGACTCAAAGTGACGCTACAGGACTAGTACAATTCCTATGGTACATGGTACACGGCGGCCAAGACCAAGCACCAGCACAAGCATACGCACAGCTACCAGCAAACGTCGTAACAATCGATGAAGCAACCATTCAATCAATAACCTTCAACGGGCAAACATTGCCAACAACCTAAACAATCTACCCCACTTTTTATTTTTCTGCAACAAAAAAATTTTGCGTTTTTCATCATTAAGTTCCTTGAATCAAGTTTCTTTAGGACATATTTCCAATTATTGCCGTACCGCTATCGAGGGAGGTCCGTACGAGCATTTTTTTGAATTCAAAAGCAAAAAGTTGACAAAAGAAAAAAATCTTAGGTTAACTCAGGACCGATTCGACATTCAAGTTTAAAACAACTTCTGAAATGTCGCTGGCATATTCTGCGGTTCGTCTAACGCTCTCAATCAGCAGTCTCAAGTTAACGATTTCTTCAACCTTAGCCGTCTGCGAACACAAAACAGCTTCCTTCTCAACCTTATGAATTTGGCTTAGTTTTTCGATCACGCTTTCAGCCAAGTTAAAATCGTGCTTAAATAACGCTTCCATGGAACTTTCAAACATTGAAATAGCTAAACCGCTCAGCTCGCTTATCTTTTCTAAAAGGTCTTCATTTACGGGTTCTTTTAGTTGCAGGGTATTTTCTGCCATTTTTGTTGCGTGATCAGCGGTTCTTTCAACGGCTTTTGTTATGAGTCGGTAGCCTAGGCATTCTTTTTGGTTAGTTAAACCGATTTCTTTGACGACTCTCTGGTTTGAAACAGCCAATTTCAGAAGCCTTACAATGTAGAGGCTGAAGCGGTTTACTTCACGGTCAGTTTCTATTACAGCTTTAGCACTGGGATAATCGAGTTTTTTTAGTGCTGCGATGGCTTCTTTATGCATGGATGAAGCGATTATTCCCATCCTGCTTAATGCGTTTTGAACGGTAAGTTCAGGATAGTTTAGTAAGACCTGTAGGGTTAATTCGGCTGGAGTGTCGATTACGATTTCTGTTCCGACTAAGTAGTTTCTGGCAAAGCTTTTGAGGTGGTTTCTAAGTTTTGAGGAAAGCACTTTTTGTCCTTGTGCTCTGATGTGGAGAACGTTGAAGCCGCTCAAATAGGCGGATATTGCTGTTCTCATGACTGCATCAGGATTATCGTTTATTGATGCTTTGATGAATGCTTCGTCTTGTTTTTCTTGTTTGGGAAAACTTGACGGGGCGATCGATAGTGAGCCGTTCTCTTCTTCGCGGACAATCATTGCACTTCCGCGTTTGAGTTCATTTTTGGTTGCCCAATCTTTAGGTAAGGAAAGTATGAATGTTGAGCCGCCGGTTACCTGAAGTTTACGTTGCTCTTCGCTTACTTTTTCTGGTTCTTTTGACACGCTTGACTCCAAGTAACTCTTTTTATGGGTTGTCATTATATTAGGTATCTCTATATAGTCTATAAATTTTATGGAGATTTACTATATAACCACTGTACATTAGTTAGTTATACAAAAACGAGGATAAAAAATATGAACACTAAATATGCCGTAGTGATAGCAATAGTGGCAATCGCAATTATTCTCGGGTCAGTTGTGGCGTACATTTCCCTCTCAGGACCCTCGTCTTCATCTTCATCGATAACTTTGCAGGGCGCGGGGGCAACATTTCCCTACCCTCTCCTTAACTCGATGATAACGAACTACACAGCAAACGTGAAGCCCAACGTTCAAGTAAATTATCAACCAATCGGTAGCGGTGGTGGAATATCTGCTTACAAGTTGTCGCAAGCGACTGTGGATTTTGCAGCCTCCGATGCTCCTCTTACATCCGCTGATGCAGCTAATGTGCCCAATGCGTTGCATATTCCTGAAACTATCGGTGCAGTTACAATTGCTTATAATTTGCCAGGCGTATCTTCTGGTCTCCATTTAACTGGTCCAATAATCGCAGACATTTTCCAAGGCAAAATAACAATGTGGAATGACCCCGCAATCCAAAACCTAAATCCAAATACTACTCTTCCAGCACAGGGAATTAACTCTGTTCACCGTTCTGATGGTTCAGGAACGACTTTTATCTTTACCAGCTACCTTAGTGCATCAAGCACGTCTTGGAACAGCTCGGTTGGACAGGGTAAATCAGTGTCATGGCCAGTTGGAATAGGTTCAAGCGGCAATACCGGTGTTGCTTCATCAGTGCAGGGGAATCAATATTCTATCGGCTATGTCGAATTAGCTTATACACTCGAGAACAACATGACTGTAGCTGCGGTCCAAAATCCCTCTGGAAACTGGGTTTTGCCCAGTCTTGATTCAACGCAATTAGCCGTGCAGTCAGGCGCATCAACGGCTTGCCACGCAGGCAACGCAAGTTGGACAAGCGTAAGTCTCCTTAACGCTCCAGACGCAAACGCATACCCCATCGTCAGCTTTACTTACCTTATTGTATACAAGGAACTCAACGTGCTTTCTGACATGACAAATGAAAAAGCCACAGCACTCGTCCAATTCCTCTGGTACGTCGTCCACGATGGTCAAAACTTGGCACCAGGACTTTCCTATGCAAAGTTACCCTCAAACGTAGTGCAAATCGACGAAACAACCATACAATCCATAACATTCAACGGACAACACCTCCCAACAACATAAGGTGGATAACGCTCTGAATCAGCCCCACCCCCAAAAGTTTTTTACTAAAATTAAATCAAAATTAACAGGCGACTTCATTTTCCAGAATTTAGCCGCAATCATAGCGGCTTCAGCAGTTGTTATCTTAATGGTAACAGGTTACGTTCTTGTAACTGGATCCGTGCCGGTGGTGCAAAAGTTTGGAGCAAACTTTTTCTTTGGCAGCGCTTGGAACCCAGTTGAAGGCAGAGAAATCTATGGTGCACTCCCATACGTGATGGGTACACTTGTTACCTCAGGCATTGCACTCTTAATAGGTGTACCCTTGAGTTTAGGTATAGCGATATTTCTTGTTGAAATGTCTCCTAGAACGCTAAGAGTGCCAATCGGATACTTAGTTGAGCTATTGGCTGCTGTCCCAAGCGTAATTTATGGGCTCTGGGGCTTGTTTATCTTCCGCTATTGGATTCTTGACTATATAGAAAAACCAATTTCTACATACCTTGGTTGGATTCCAATTTTCAGTGGAACACCCTTTGGCTTGGATATTTTTACTGCAGGAATAATCTTGGCAATCATGATAATTCCAACAGTTGCATCTATCTCAAAAGAAGTCATAAGCGCAGTTCCCAACAGCATCCGTGAAGGCGCTTACAGCATCGGAGCCACCAAATGGGAGACCATACGTCATTGGGTTATCAGTTACGGTCGTTCTGGCATCTTTGGTGCTGTCATCTTAGGCTTAGGTAGATCTGTCGGTGAAACGATGGCGGTTTCTATGCTTATTGGCAACGCCACGGGACCAGCGGCTATGCCGACATCGCTTTTTCGTCCGGGTCAAACCATGGCTTCACTAATCGCTAACGGGTTTTTGGAAGCCACAGGTTCTTTGCAGGTTTCGGCTTACATTGGCGTCGGCTTAATTTTGCTCATAATCAGTTTACTTATCAACATTGGCGCAGGCATTATGGTTCATCGAGTTTTGAAGGTTAAAGGAGGCGCAATCGAATAATCTCCAATTACGCTTTTAGGAAATTTAAGAACCGCCTTTTCTTCATTCTCTGTGCAGCTTGCGTAATAATAGCGGTTACGCCTCTGATTAGCATCCTTTGGGAAGTCATTGTAAGGGGCGCACCTGTACTGAGCCTTGGCTTTCTGCTAAACAACAATTCCGCAGGAGGCATCGGACCAGCAATACAGGGTACCCTTATCTTGATTGGATTAACTAGCGTCATCGGTATCCCCGTGGGCATACTCTCTGGCGTTTACCTTGCAGAGTTCGGGAACAACAAGTATGCAACCGCTATGCGCTCAATCAACGACGTCTTAACCGAGTTTCCCTCCATCGTCGTCGGCATAACCGCCTATGGTGTAATCGTAATTGGGTTAATCGGTCATTACTCGGCCATTGCCGGCGCCATCGCATTATCTTTCATCCTCATCCCAATCGTGGCCCGAACAACTGAAGAATCCCTAAAACTCGTTCCAAACAGTGTCCGAGAAGCCTCATTAGCGCTGGGCGCACACAAATGGCGAACAACCCTAAGCGTCGTGTTACCCACAGCCAAAGCAGGACTGTTGACGGGTACACTTCTTGCTGTTGCCCGAATTGCCGGAGAAACCGCACCATTAATAATGACTATTTTGGGTAACAGGTACTTTTTCCAAGGCTTAAACCAACCCATGGCTGCCCTGCCCCTTGAAATCTGGCGCGATTCCCTACAGCCACAAGCCAACTTGCAGGCACAGGGTTGGGGCGCAGCGCTTATCTTAATTTTGATGGTGTTAAGCCTTAACATAATCGTTAGATTAGCAACTAGAGGTAGAAACAAAAGATGACAAGCACAATTAATTCTCAAGAAAAAGTCGTTGACACAAAAATGAAAATGCAGAGTATAGACTTGAACGCTTGGTTCGGTCCCAAGCAAGCATTAAAAGACGTAAACATAAACATAAAAGCTAACTCGGTAACCGCCATAATAGGCCCTTCAGGATGCGGCAAATCCACTTTCATCCGTTGTCTAAACCGAATGCACGAGCTCACTCCAAACGCCAAAATGACTGGGCAAATTCTTTTGGATGGACAAAACATCTACGACAAACAGGTTGACTCCGTACAGGTTCGCCGAAGAGTTGGCATGGTTTTCCAGAAACCCAATCCATTCCCAACAATGTCCATCTATGACAATGTAGCTGCTGGTTTAAAGTTAACGGGAACAAAGAAGGGCAAAAATCTCGACGAAGTAGTCAAGCGAAGTTTAGAGCAAGCAACCCTTTGGGATGAGGTCAAAGATGAGTTGAAAAAGCCAGGGACCAGCATTTCTGGGGGACAGCAACAGCGTCTATGCATTGCAAGAGCTATCGCGTTGCAGCCTGAGGTCATCTTGATGGATGAACCTTGTTCAGCTTTGGACCCGATTGCTACTGCTAAGATTGAGCGGTTGGTAGTTGAGCTTAAACGCAATTATACAGTTGTCATCGTAACCCATAACATGCAGCAGGCATCGCGTGTATCCGATTTTACAGCTTTTATGTACCTTGGCTCACTGATTGAGTTTGGACCAACCAGAGACATTTTTGAATCTCCCAAAAATCCATTAACGGAAAAATACATAACAGGAGAATTCGGATAGGAGAGCTTAGAATGAGCAGAATAATTGACCGCGGGTTAGAAGAACAATCAGTGCTAATTGTTAGGATGGGCGAGTTAACCTACGAAACCCTTGCCTTTTCAATACATGGCTACCTCGAAGGCAAAAGTGTTCAAGAACAAGTCAGAGAACTTTCAGACATGCTCCTTTCAATGGCTGATAAAGTTGAAGACCAAACTTTCCAGTTAATTGCCCGCTTCCAACCCGTCGCCACAGACCTCAGAATTATCAAATCCTATATGAAAATAGGCAACGACTTTGCAAGATACGGCAGATATGCCCTTGACATATCATTCATCAGCGACCAATTGAATGGGTTAAAAGAATGTGAAACTTGGACAAGCGACTACATTGACGAGATGAGCGAAAAAGTCCTCTCAATGGTTAAAATAAGCATAGACGCCCTAAAAAAACAGGACATTATCCTTGCCAAAACGGTTTCAGAAACTGAACGCGAGGTCGACAAAATGTACTTTGATTACCTTCACAAGCTAATCAAAGGAGAGCAAGCCAATAGTAAATGCGTTTTATCGAGCGCTTTAATGACTAGGTATTTAGAGCGTATTGCTGACCACGCAGTCTACATTTGCGAATCAATCGTGTACATAGTGACAGGTGAAAAAGTAAACTTAGGCTAACCCAACAACTCAAAGCAATTTCCGAACTTTAGAGACTTAGTCTCATTTTGCCTATGCCACAGCTAATATTAGGCGCCATAACTTAATCTCTTTGAGACGGTTTTGTATGTCGATTGATGCGGTAAACTTCAAAGTGCCTGCCGGAAAAACGGTCAGTTTGGACTCTTTTGATTCAGGTTGGGTTCCAAAATGGGCTAAGAAACAAGAAGAAAAAGAAGGCAAAAAAAGCGTCAAAGAACAAGCTCAAGCTATTCTTGACACAAACAGAAAACAATTGGTTCAGATGCAGGAGCTTTTTTGGGCAAGCGGCACCTATTCAATGTTAATTATTCTTCAAGGGATGGATGCTGCAGGCAAAGATAGCACAATCAGACATGTAATGTCCGGCATTAACCCGCAAGGCTGCCAAGTTACAGGCTTCAAAACTCCAACCGAAGAGGAACTAAACCACGATTTCCTGTGGCGGCACGAAAAAGCTCTTCCAGAACGGGGGCGCATAGGAATTTTTAATCGTTCCTACTACGAGGATGTGTTGATAGTTAAAGTTCGACCTGAAGTTCTTGAAAAACAGAAGTTGCCTTCTGACGAGGGAGGGAAACTTTTCTGGAATCAGCGGTACGAGGACATAAATCTCTTTGAACGTCATCTGGTTCGGAACGGCACGGTAGTGCTGAAATTCTTCCTTAATGTTTCAAAGGAGAGGCAAAAACAGCGTTTGCTTAAACGCCTTGAAAATCCAGATAAAGAATGGAAATTTTCGCTCACAGACCTTTCAGAACGTTCAAAATGGGCTGATTACATGGCGGCGTACGAGGATATGCTTAACAAAACAAGCACCGAATGGGCACCTTGGTATATTATACCTGCAGACAAGAAATGGGTTACACATGCATCGATTTCTGACATTATCCTTTCGCAAATTAAAAAGTTGGATTTAAAATATCCTGTTTTGAGTAAAGAGCAATGTGAAGCTTTGGAAAAAGCAAAGACTGAACTTGAAAAGGAATAAGCGCTTCCAAATTCTGATTATGCGATAGGTGTCACTGTGCAATGGGCATTTAGCTCTTTTCCGAAGGCTTCATAGAATGCTTGCCGATTCTGAATGATGCTCCATTCTTCTAAGCTGCAATCTGAGTCAGAATAAAATGAGAGCAGTACCTGTTCTTTGCTGCTTTTAATAAATTCCGCCTTCTTTACTAGGAAACAGTGACTTCGATCAAGCTTTTCTGCGAACCGAAGAAACGTGGAAAGAACTGCGATGGCCTGATTAGTTTTTTCGTCTAATCCTGTATTCTTCAGAGCTTTTTTAGAAGGCAATTTTTTCCTATGAAAACGCGCTATATTTGCCATTATTTGAATTTCTTTTTTGTCAAAACCGAGAAGTTCAGCATTGCAGATGATATAGTGTGAGTGAAGTTGGTGATCATTAAATGAGAGAAAATCACCGACATCATGCAAGGTTGCTGCGTATTTCAAGAGTTCTTTCTCTGTCTCGCCGAGGTTATGTAGCCCAATTTGTTTTGCGCTGTCAAATAGCATCAAAGCCAAAGTTGCTACGGTTTCTGAATGTTTCTCATCAAAATTGCATGACCTGCCCAAATGCAAAATGCTCCTGTTTCTCATGGGTGTCTTTTGTAGTTCTCGGAAACCCTCAAAATTCGACAAGTACTCGACAAGTAATCCATCTCGAAGCTCTCTATGGCTAACACGGATTTCCTCGAGGCCGAACTCTTCCATAATTACCTCAATCGTGGCTGCACCCGCAATTATAATGTCAGCTCGATCGGGGTTTAAGGCAGGAAGCTTTTTTCTTTCTTCAAGTGGAAGCGAATAGAGAATCGGTGCCAGCTTTTTCAGATTCCTCCTTGTCAGCGTAAGAGCACCGCCATTCCCATTTTTCTTGAAAAGTTTGTTCGCAACTTCCGCTAGGTTAATTATTGTGCCTGATGATCCCCATGCTCGTCGGGCACCGTACTCTTGAATTTTCGGTTTTAATGGACGAACTTTGTCTTCGGCGTATTGTTTTATCCGCTTGTAAACACTATTATCAATTGGACCAGTCCAACCTTCGCCGATAAACTTGGCTGTTAATCTGATTGCCCCCAGCCTAAGACTGTCAACGGAGAAACATTCGTGCTGATTGCCGATGGCAATTTCCGTGCTGCCTCCACCTAAATCGATGAAAATAGCTTTCTCTTCGCCAATATCAACTCCGCTTGACACGCCTACGCAAATCAAGCGGGCTTCTTCCTGTCCCGAAATAACATTCACGTTGAGACCTGTTTCATTATGAAGTTTCTCGAGGAACTCGCATTGATTTTGGGCTTCTCGAATGGCTGAGGTTCCAACAGCTATTATTTCAGAAGCGCCATAGGTTTTGGCTAAACTTGCAAATTTTCCACAGACAAAGATAGCTCGTTCCATCGCTTTAGGTTTTAAAATGTTATCTTTGAACTCTTCTTCACCAAGCCTAACGACCTCTTTTTCTTGGCTGATAATGGTATATGAGAAGTTAGGATTTATCCTCACAACTAAAAGGCGCACAGCATTTGTTCCTATGTCCACAAACCCAACTACATGACCAGCGGCTTTGACGGTTTTTTCTTCCATATCAGCACCACTTTCTTAGCGAAGACCTTTTCAAACAAATCCTTCTTCTTATTAAAAGCCTGCTCTTCTAAGATAGATTTCGTTTCGCAAACACATTCAACTGTGATTCTTTTAGTGCCCATCTTTACGTTAATGGCTTCAACGATTGATTGATGAGTGTAATCTAAGCTGTCGGCTAAGCGTAATAAACTTGCCAGAATCTTTACTTTATTGAGAGTTTCATGATCCAGAGATGCAAGGATATAATGACTTGAGTTAGGCAGGCCTCCCCGATGGTACCGGGAGATGCTGGCAATTATTCGTCTTTCCTGGGAACTAAATGGCAGAAGAGGGTCATTTAAGATGAGTTTGGCAGATTTCTTTTGGTGACCGCGCCGCGATTTTGACAATCCGATATCGTGTAAGATTGCGGTGCATTCAAGCATGCAACGTTCACGCATCCCAAAATGATGCCACTTGATTAATCCATCGAATAACTCTAAAACAAGTTTACTGACCTGACTGTAATGGTTGATGTCTGACCAATACTTTTTTGAAATTTCGGCTGAAACTTGCAAGGTTTTCTTGCAATCTTCAACCATCATGTCTTCTTTAGCTTGATCTTCTTTGATGATTACATCGAGAGATACACCTTGAAGCAACATTTGAGCGAAACTTTCAGGCAACCCTTTTTTTCTAAGAGAATCCGCCGCATCGTCAACATCGTAATCCAGCCGAATTAACTCAACTTTGAAAGGGTTAAAACTCAAGACTGCATAAGCAGTCTGCGGCTTTCCGTCGCCTGGTCTTCCTACGCTTTCAGGATTCACAAAGCAAGCGTCGTTTGCTTCTTTGTAAAACTGTTCATGAGAATGCCCCACGATAATTACATCAGCTTTTGCTTCGTCAGCAAGAGACTTCAGCCGTTCAATAGGGGTATCCTGATAAATATGCTCTTCAATAGACGCGGGACTTCCATGCGTTACAAGCAGTTTTTTACCTGCAACTTCAAGCCTAAGTTCATGAGGTAAAGAAAACAGGTAAAATTCGCAGGATTTAGCCAGTTCTTTTCTAGCAAATTTTAAAGCAAGATTTTTCATACCTTTAGCCTTGGCTTTGCCTTCGATAACGTCTAGGTCAAAATTTCCTACGATGCTCAAAACATTTTTCTCGCAAAGCAATTCTACGACTTCATTTGGGCAAGGGCCAAAACCTATCGAGTCGCCTGCATTGAGAAAGACGTCAATCCCCCGTGATTCTGCATCCGCAAAAACTTTTTCCAACGCCTGCAGGTTAGCATGAATATCCGATAAAACGGCGATTTTGACGTTGGAATTCATGAGGACTTGTTTTATTTTTTCTTCATTTTTTGATGCGCCTTCTGTGTTGATTGTCTGTCTAAGTTGAGCAAAAAAACCTGTTCTTTTGTTTTCTTCCCAGAATTTAACAAATTCTGAATAATTTTGGTTTCTTTTTTCTTTTACAAAAATTAAGAAATTTAATAACGCTTTTTCGAATTTTTTATTTTCTGTCGTTTTCTTTCCTTTGGATCCTATCTTGACGTTTGTTTCCTCTATGAATTTGGGGATGTATTCAGTCCAGACGTCGCAGTCATGCATTTCGCCTAGAACATCTTGTAATTTTTTGATTTTTTCTATTTCTTGGGCAAGTTTGTTCTGGTATAACGGTGAAAAGGACTCCATAGTATATCGGAGTTTTTTTGCTCGTATTCTCATTTCATGGTGCTTTAGAGCTTCATTTTGTAAGTGAACATAGTTTTCCATTGCTAAGACATCGTCTATTCTGAAAAAAATGTGCCAACGGGCTTTCTCCAGAACCTTTTGAGCGTCAAAAGCCTCCTTTGATTGCTCCTTAATGGTTTTTTCACAAAAATGGCGAAGTTCACCTAAAACCTCAGTTGTCTTTAGCTCCTCCAATCCGGCATTGACTGAGGGTTGAACCTTTTTTCTAAGTTCTTTATGGTTTTCAAGCAGAATGCTTACATAAGCTTTTTCAGCTGCTGAAACCAGTTTTCCCATGTATTGCTCAACGAAGACTATCTGTACATCTAAATCTCTTGCATCACCAAGAAGACGCGTCACCTTCTTAATTTCGCAAAGCCATTCCTTGAATTCTTTTCTACGAAAGCATATTCTAAAAAGAGGCATGGTGGCTCTTAATCTACGAGATGTAACACGGGTTTTATGGACATATTCGATGTCGTTGTTTGTAATTACTCCATCGATCTGTTTTTCGAAAACTTCGAGTAGTTTTAGGATAGCTTCAGAACCATATTTGCAGTAATTCATATCTATTTGGCATGATTGAACGTTATTGATCTCGTTCATTCCAAATGCCCCTGTTCTCGATGAGCCATGCCTGGGAATTGATGATTTTTTCGCCTTCTTTAACTTGGACTCTTTCGTACGTTCCGTCGGGGAGTAATCGTCTTGCTTTAACGTTATCCCGAAGATGGATTTTGAGAATGTCTTCAAGAATAGCTTGGCGCAGGAAGGGGTCAGGTACTGATAAGAGGACTTCGATTCTCTCGTTTAGGTTTCTAAACATCATGTCCGAGCTGCCGATGAGGACTTCATCTTCAGTGCCATCTTTAAAATAGTATATTCGGGCGTGTTCGAGGAAACGTCCAACTATGGATATTACTGAAATGTTATCGCTTACTCCTTTGATTCCCGGTCGCAAGCAGCATAAACCTCGGACATCGAGGTCAATCTTGATTCCTGCCATGGATGCTTTATAGAGGGCTTGAATGATTTCTTTTTCTTCTAGGTTGTTAAGTTTAAAAGCTAGGTAGCCTTTCCCGGTTTTCTGGTGAAAGCTTATTTCCCTATCTATTCTCCTAAGAATTTCCCTCTTCAAAGTTTTTGGAGCTACGAGAAGGTGCTTGGTTTCTTTTTCTTGAACACCATTTATTATCGCATTGAATAAGTCTTCAAGTTCCAACCCTACCTCGGGGTTTGCTGTCAGGTAGCCAATATCGCCGTAGATTTTAGCTGTGACAGCGTTGTAGTTTCCGGAACCAATATGAGAGTACCTGACAATGCCGTTGTTTTCTTTTCTATTGATTAGGCATAATTTTGCATGGACTTTGAATTTCGGAAAATTGTAAACTGTGTTAATTCCGCCATTTCGCAATTTCGTAACTAGAAGGATGTTATTTTCTTCGTCAAATTTGGCTTTTAACTCAACTATGGCAGTGACTTTTTTGCCATTCCTTGCAGCTTCAATCAGCGCGTCGACGATCGGGGATTTATGGTCCATCCTATACATAGTTATACGGATTTCTGAAACATCATTATCTATGCATGCTTCCCTTAAGAGGTCAATTATAACATCAAAGCCGTCATAGGGGTGGTAGAGAACGAAGTCTTGTTTAGCAATGGTCTCAAAAATGTTGTTTTCCGAGAGCATCAGAGGCGAAAGGCATGGGAAAAAGCTTTTGTCTTTTAGGTCTGGTCGATTAATTTTGAGCAGTTGCCAGAGGTCAACAAGCCCCAGTGGTCCGTCAAACTCGTAAGTTAAGTAATCTGGTAACCCCAACCTTTTGGATATGGTTTCTCTTATTGCCTTGGGCATCTTTTTGTCAAATTCGAGTCTCGTGGGAAATCCTATTTTACGGATCGAGAGGCTTTTCTGTACAGTGTTAAGAAAGTCTGCGGATTCATCCATCAGAATGTCTATTTCTCCATTGCGCGTCAATCTGAATGGATAAGCCGTTAGGTTTTTTTCTGTTGGAAAAATTAAATCTAAGTTATTTAGAATTAAATCTTCCAAAAACACAAAGTAATGTTCCCTATTTTCTGTTTCACCGATTGCATTATCACTGTATTCTTTTCTTGGAAGACTTATCAATCGACTGAATTTTTCTGTCGGTATATCCAGCAAGATGCAAAAGTTTGGTTGATTTTGGAAGCCTGAAATGTAGAGATTTATGTGTAAATTCTCGATTGATACGCTCTCAAAACCCACTTTTGGAATTTTAATCGATGGAATAATTGATGACTTGAGGAACTCGCGCAATTTTTCACGATTTTTTTCCGAAAAATCCTTAAAGTCTTTAATGTGGATTTCCTCTTTTGCTAAAGCAGGAAGAAGCTCATCTCTCCAGCATTTTGAATGGTTCTCAATTAATGGAATGATTTCCTTACGCGTGGCGTTTATCTGTTCGAAGAAGCTCATTCCATCCATGGATTTTTCGTCAGATCCGGCTTTGACTTTTTTGATCAACCGGGCAACCCTTGTCATAAAAAACTCGTCAAGGTTGCTGCCGCAGATGGCGATGAATTTAACCCTCTCCAGCAATGGATGCCAAAAGTCAAGTGCTTCCTCGAGGACTCGTCCGTTAAATCTTATCCAACTAAGTTCCCTATTTAGAAAATAGCTAGGGTTATCTAGCAGTTTTTTCTGGGGTTGAGCGTTGTTTGTCTCTGAATCAAGATTGTTTGTAGCTAACAAGAACCTCTACCATGTGTTATTTTATCGTTTCATTTTAATGATGGAAATAATAAACGCTGGTATTTTATAAAGGAAACATTTTAAAAAAATCTTTGCTTCTTTTGGTTTTTGTTAGCGGTCGCGCTTCCTAGATAACTCGTGGATTTCGACACATTTTGGCTTGCGAACAGCGAATATCTCAAATTCGAAAAGCGGAACTTTTTTGTTCATTCCAACACACCTGCTTTCTATTTGAGTAAGGTTGTCATTAAGGACTCTGAAAATAGAATATATAGCAATAAATAGTCTATGTAGGAAAGGTTAAATCCCGCTTTTTCTTTACTAAAGATTATGAATTCTTTGTCCCTTAAAGAAAGCGGCTTTGCCGAATTTGTTCCTATAAAAGTTCTATCTTTTTCAGCTTTACCAATTGATAAAGGCAGTGTTTTAGTTTTGGCTGACTCTACAATCACTGGAAAACCGGCTTCTGATATTTTGTATATCGGCAAATCAAAGAAACCTTCAAAGAGAGTTTTTGGAGGGTACCTATCCGGCTATGGCGGTAAAACAACCCGAAAAATCAACTCTATGCTCCTAAATGACGGGTACCTTGAAAAAGTAGCTATTAGCTGGATAGTAAGCGATAACCCGAAGGTTGCACAACAAGAACTGCTGGAAAGTTTCAAGAAAGAACACGGCCAATACCCATCTTGGAACGTAACCAAGAAAACCGTCCAAAAATCTCCAATATCACCTAAAACTGTTAAAGCTGTAGCAACTTCTAAATCTAAAAGTAAGCCTGCTAAAAAAGCGGTTTAAAACTTTATTTAGGGGTGTGCAGAATTTAAGCTGCTTCCCAATTATGTTCTAGTATGGAAGCCTGTGAAGTTGTCAGGCTTTTCGTCAACAAAGCAATCGTTTCTGTAGAACCCAAAAGACGCGGAAATCCAGGCTACGGACGCCTAAGAGCACTAAGAGTTCTCGTTTATGCCAGACTGAAAGGATTAGAGAACGACACACGTGTAATTGAACATCTAAAGAAGCATACGGACGTTGCTAGAACACTTGGTTTATTCAAAGTACCCAATAGAACCACTGTTGGAAGATGGTGGAGACGCTATCTTGACGTTCTTGAAGAAACTTTTAAGAAGATATCGGCTATGCTTCAACTAGTGACACCGACCACTATTCTAATTGTTGACTCAACGCCGTTAGTGGATCTCTACGATATGGAAGCGGGCTGGGGTCACACGAGCCGTGGAAAATTCAGAGGTTTCAAGCTTCATGCAGCGGTAAATCAGCTGGGGTTGCCGTTGAGAGCAGTTGTTACGCCTGGTAATCGTTATGACTCGCCTTTTCTTCCCGGTCTCATTGAGGATTTGGAAGCAGAATACGTTTTGGCCGATGCGGGTTATGACTCGAAAACAAACAAAAGAGCAGCCAAGGGCATTGAAGCTGAGCCTGTTATTGCTCCTAATCCTAGAAAGGGGAAAACGCAAAAGAATCAAACATGCTAGACTCTTGGAGACTAAGCGTTATGTGGTTGAGCAGTTTAATGGGCATCTTAAAGCTAACGTTTTGAGGAATTGCTGGGTGAGGCCTAAGGGTTTGGTGAAGAAGGCGGCTATGGTGATGGCTGGCTTGATTAGTTATGATGCTGAAGCAATACGATCGCTTATTGTTGGCGAGCAAAGTCTAAAAACGGTAAGCAAGTACTGGGCTTGACCCAACAACAAATGATCATGGAGCCCTCAAAGACACCAAATCAATGGTATTTACGGGTACGATCCCAGACTTGCTCAAAGATAACTTACCTATCGGAACTATAAAAAATGAATTGCGCACACGTCTACTTTATTTTATTATTTTTTTTTAGTTTGAAGTAGTGGTGGATTAGATCTTCAGTAGACCAAGGTAAGCAATCTTTCGCATTAAAACCCAAAATTTCAGCATATTTGTAGATCAAATCGGTACTTTTCGCTTCTATTTCCAAAAACTCAGGAATATATACAAAGTTTCCCAAATAACGATCAAAGTCAAAACGTGCGCTCTCAAGAGTGTAGCTAACTCGGTACTTTTGCATGCTATCAATAACTGATAAACCCAAATTTTCCAAGATTTCCCTCATCGTTTCAAAGCTTGAAACTTCGACGGAATATTCTTGGGCAGTTTTTGCTGTTGGGGTCACTTGAACTTTTTTATAAGTTAATTCGATTTTGTCCTGTTCTTTCCTTAAACGTAATACGTTTTTTTTGTTAATTATTGTGCCCTCTTTGAAGTCAAAGAAGAAAGTTTGAATGTTTCCATCAAAAACTTTTTTGGCACCCAGTTCAGCTAGTTTTCTCTCAAGAGTTGTTCTGTTTACTTCTAGAATCTTGACTTCTATTTCTTCCATAATTCAAGCTTAACCCCTCGATAGTTAAGACTTTTTCTGTAATAGGACTAATATTGTTCTTATCTTCGGTTTAATCTTCAATTAAATGAGCGGTTTTGTATTTGAATTACGCATATTGGATTGCTTTCACTGTTGCGTTGTTTGTTTTTTGATAACTTGATGGTGTAACACGCAGACCTGGCAGAATATTATTTCGTAGTTTCCAAAGATTTCTGGAAAAACATTGAATTTCTTTTCGCATCACTACACTTTACTTTCACAATTTCATCTCATTGTAGCTTGTGCCACAGAGTTTTCGTTTACGTTAACTTCAAATGATTCAAGCAGAATGGTTCGTCCTTTTTTCACGGTTATGAACCTTTTCCACACAAAGGACACGGACGGCGCCATCTTCTACAAATTCTGGTCTTCTCACGCATCTTAGAACAAGGATACTTCAAAGCCGTCGAAGCAAACCCCTCATCCTGACGACCGAAATAGCCCTAACTATCTTTGCCGCGGTCTAATTCTTCTACCTCTACCAAAAAACACCGTACAAACGTAAAACAATTATGCCCTCAACTCTTCAACACCCACAACCATTACAACGCCACATCCCCCCAACCACAACCAACCCAAACCCAACATACTCCCACACTACACCCACACTACCCAACATACAATCCATGATACATGTGTGAACCAAACCCGCTTCCCACACACAAACCCAAGAGAAAAACAAACCCAAACCAAAAAACCAAACAATTCTAAAGCTTCAAGTGTAGTGTGGCGTTTTTAGCCCACCACACCCACACAAAACGAGAAAAACAAGATTAGAGCAAAAACAAGGTTGAACAGAAAATAAGTAAGTTTTCCCATTAAAGTTGCTCCAAATCACCTTCAACTAACCTACATCATTTTAGCAATATTGATGAGTAACCTTCAAAAGCAACATTTCAACACTCCATTGATTAATGATACCTGTTCTGAATGTTAATTGGCAAAGCCCCGACGCCGACTACAGCCTCAGCGAACGCGATGCTGACGTATTGGCGCTAATTGAAACCGAGGAATTAGCCACCTTCACCTTCGACGGGTTAAAGCGCAGAACAGGCTTGCATTCTGAAACGCTCTCACGCATCCTAAGCCACCTCGAAGAAGAAGGCATCGTGAAAAAAGAACCTGAAGGCTATCGTGTAACCCCAAAAATAACTGAACTTAAACTTAACGCACCACACAAAGAAACCCCAACCACACCTCTCATACAGACTTTTCTGCCTTCAGACCTCATGACCCCGCAACTCATCCACTCGCTCAAAGGCAGATGGTTCGGCATGCTCCGCTGGCTCGGCATATCCGAAAACAATCAAGGCGTAACCCTCAAATGGATCACCGAGGACGGCGCCATCCAAATAGCCGCCAACATCCAAGGTACTGCCCTAAACATCGAAGCCAAATTCTTAACCAGCAACAACGTAAACGTGGCCCTCAAGGCATCCTACCAGTTGATGTCGCTTATCGGCAAGCTCTGCATAACCTCGCAGTCTTCCCGGCAAGTCATGGCAAGAAATGTAGGTTACTTTGGCGGCTCCATGATGCCAGCCTAACTTTTGTGACCAAGTCTTTGTGTTCCTTAGTCAACAAATACCTTTTTGACTATTAGTGCTTCAGGGAAACAAAATGACTCAATTAGTTAACCCATTAGAAGTCCTAAAATCGCTCTCAGAAGCAACTAGCGCACTAATCAAAAAAACCTCGGAGTCGGTGGTGAGCGTTAAAGCGCAGATGTCAAGGGGCACAGGCGTCGTCTTAACCAAAGACGGTTACATAGTAACCTGCAACCACGTCCTTCAAGGCTGCAACACCATCAAAATTGGGCAAGGAGAAAAAACCTTCAACGCAAAAATCGTCGGCACAGACCCCTATAACGACGTCGCTGTACTAAAGGCAGACAAAGGCGACTTTACACCCATCGAATTGGCAGATTCAGAAAAACTAAACGTCGGACAATACGTTCTGGCTCTGGCTAACCCATTCAACCGAAATCAACCAACCGCAACCAGCGGTATGGTAACCAGCGTAAACAGCACCATCAGAGGCTGGCGAGGATCAACCGCAATGGAGAACGTCATCGCAACCGACGCCCAACTAAACCCCGGTTTCAGCGGCGGACCACTCGTCGATGTTCACGGCAACCTAATCGGCATAAACACCGCTTATGTTTGGCAACGAGGCATCGCAATCCCTGTAAACAAAGTCAAAGCCATAACAGACCGCTTAATGACTGGAAAAGTAGCGCAAAGAGGATACCTAGGCATAGTCGCCAACACAGTAGCCATTCCAGAAGAAATCTCTGAGCAAGCAAGGCTCGAACAGGAAACAGGCGTAATGATCTTCAGCGTTGAAGCAGGATCCCCAGCACGCAAAGCAGGCTTAGCCATGGGCGACGTACTCGTTAAATTCAACGGCAAACCCGTCACCGAATTCTACGACCTACCACGACTCCTAAGCGAAGACGTCATCAACAAAGAAACCAAAGTAACAATCATCCGCAGAGAAAGCCTCATCGAAACAACTATAGTTCCAACCGTTCACGGAGGCGAAGAAGACTGATAAATCGTGCACCATTAGAGATTGAACCGCCATCTCCAATGCCAACCCCGCCACTACGCAGACGACCCTCCCCAATGCCCCAAATAAGCATCGCCCCACGCGAAGACCCATCGCTCCGATTATTTATCAACGAGCGCTGGAACTAATTTTTTCTTTTTTTATCTTATTTTTATAAGCGGAATGTCCACGTTCTCAAGTTCTTTGTCGCTTCCAACTACAAGTTTTGTTTTTAAGGCTTGAGCGGTTGCAACAGCGAAAGAGTCTCCCAGGGAAAGCTGGTATTTGTTTTTTATGAGGGCAGCTTCACGCCATAAACCATTATCTGTTACTGGAACAACATTCACTCCAAAAATACGTAGCAACTTCAGCTTTTCATCAGCGACTTTTGGGTCTCGGCGAGCAATTGTGTAATAGACTTCGGTCAAATTCAGGATATTAATGTAGCCTATAACGTCATGGTTCTGCATTTTCTCTAAGAGGTCGATAACCGGTTTAGCCCCAGGTTCTCCAAAAAAGAAAGCCACAATAGGCTCAGTATCAAACGTCAGGGCGTCCAGCAATTCTATTCAACCTTTTTTCCCTTTCGTAGTTTTCTTTTCTACCCTCTTCAATTACTTCTCTTGCAGTTTTTCCTGGAAAAAGATATTTCAAAGAACCGAATTCGTCATATGGGGAAGGAAGAGGTTTTAGTAGTATTCCTTTCCCATCTTCTTCTACAACCAGCGCTTTGTCTTTGATGCAGTATTTTTCCCTAAGTTTTTTTGGTATAGTTGCCTGTCCTTTTTTGGTGACACTAACGACAACTTCATCCATTTTTTTCACAGTATTACCTAGTATCAAAGTAATACTTAAAATAAGTGGATTACTTTTTGCTTTTTTCTTCTCTGAAATACCTTATAAGCAGATTCAACCTATCAATAGTTCAAGGAATTAGCATGCATGCGGGATTAGCTTTCGCAATAGGCATCTTAGTCACTATAGCGGCGTTTCTGTTTTTTGCTGCAATTTCGGGAACAAACTTCTATGGATTAGCCATTTCGGTTGAGTTAACCCTTGGAATAACCCTCATAATCGTTGCTATAATTGTGGGAATCATTTTCTATGTGGGGGTTAAAGCTCAGTTTAGAAGGGTAAAAACAGGCAAAGAAGCCTTAATCGGCGCCAAAGGCATAGCAACATCCGACCTTAAACCTAATGGCGAAGTCCGAGTGATGGGAGAGTTCTGGGAAGCCACCGCCAAAAACGGCGAGATAGCAACGGGTCAAGCCGTTGAAGTCGTTGGGCTGGCAGGCATGTCTTTGGTGGTTAAACCAGCCGAGCAAAAAGCTTAATTCTCCAATCATAGCATACCACTAGTCGAGGAATAAAAATTGGTTGACGTTTTAACTCCTATTATTGGTTTTATAGCTATTGTTGTTGCACTTTTCCTGTTAAGTGGCATCCGCGTGCTCAAAGAATGGGAACGCATGCCAGTTTTAAGACTTGGTCGTTACATGGGTTTGAAGGGACCTGGAATCATCTACCTGGTTCCCTTAATCGACAGGGCACCCCTAAAAATCTCAACAAGACTAGACACCATACAATTCCGCACAGAATCCACACTCACCAAAGACAACGTTCCTGTAAACGTTGACTCAGTCCTGTACATGAAACCCGTAGATTTGGAGAAGGCAGTATTGGCAGTTGAGAATTACTACCAAGCTACACAATTGGCATCGCAAACAACCCTCAGAGAAGTCATAGGTAAAGTTAGCCTAAACGAGTTGCTTGCAGAACGAGAAAAAGTCGGAGCACGCCTGCGAGAAATCATCGACGAAAAAACTGAGTCATGGGGAATCAAAGTCACCGCCGTCGAAGTCCGGGACGTCATCATCCCAGCCAACCTACAAGACGCTATGAGCCGCCAAGCACAAGCTGAACGGGAACGTATAGCAAGAGTAACTTTAGCCACCGCCGAGTTCGAAGCTTCAGCAAAAATGATTGAAGCTGCAAAAGCGTATGAATCAAGCCCAGAGGGTCTTAGACTTAGGTGGATGAACATACTCTATGAGTTAGGTCAGCAGTCACAAACAAACACAATCATGTTAATACCAGCATCCATGCCTGAAGCAGGTTGGCCTCCAATTGGAACCTACGGCTTCAAAGACCTAACTATGGCCCAACAGAATCAAGCAAAGAAGAAACCACTGCCAAGCCAGGAACCCTTGCCACCTACGCCATCCGAACAAACCCCCGAATAAGAAGATTTTTTCTTCTTACTCTTATTTTTACCTAAATAAAATTAGAATTTAGAGTTCTCTTTTACCGCTCTCACAGACCGTTCCAGAACCAACGTGGCTGACTCCTGACTTGGCCAGCTTCCTAAACCACAATCAGGACCCGTAAACGTCATTCGTTCGCCATACTTCTCTTTGGCAAATTCATACCGTTTCTTCATAGTTTGTGTGGATTCAACAATTTGTTCGGTTGAGGGCTGCGTTATGCCTTTTTCGTAGAGTTCAGCCCATATGGAGTCGATGTCTGTTCTGGCGATTCCTACACGTATTTGCTTATCGGCTTTTTCCAGAATGCTCTTTGGGACATCTTCAATGTTCTTTGGGGAAGCCGCATATTCGAAAGATAACACATCGAGTCCTTTCACGGTGAGTAAATCGTGGATTCCTGAAGAGAAATGCAGATGAATCTGCTTGATTGGTCCTTGAAAATCATAGGCTTTCTCCAGTGCTTCGCGGATTAATTCTGGGGTGCCTGTGAAACTGCTGTGTCCAAGGCTTGGTTCATCGATGGATACTGCCTTAGTTTCAATGTACTTGGTGTTCAGTATACTGTTTTTTGCGAAACGGTTAATGGTTTGGGCAAACCCATCTAGCACATCGGGGTAAGCTGTTGCGCCGACTTCGCTTAAGTACTGCTCGATTGGGCCAAAAATTGAAACTCGCAACTCAATTTTTTTTCCGAACTCTTCGCTGAGGCCTTTGGCTTCTTGGTTTAGGACGTAGATTTCGGGTAGAAAAGCTCTTTCTTGGTCGACGACGAAGGAGCCTTTCTCCATGGCGGCGTGGATTGCGTCGCCAACTTGTTTGATTCCGCTATAATGCTGCGGAAAATTCACCACATCTAAACCTGAACGTATCTTGACTCTAAACGAATCTACAACTACCTCACAGAAGTTTTTCAAGGTGAACTCATCTTTCGATGGGTCTTTACCGTTGATTATGGCTTCCCTTGCAAGTTCATACGCCCTGCTATAGGTTTCTCTTTTAACGTTTGCAGGCAACGGAAAACTGCCGATATCGTCAACTAAAGTGTCCATAAAGTATTATTGACTGGCGAAAATCTATTAAAGCTATATCCAACGAACAAACCCTGAAAGGTATGACTCCATGTCCGAAGACTGTATTTTCTGCCAGATAATCCGAAAAGAAACACCTGCAAGCATAGTTTACGAAGACGCAAACGTCGTGGCTTTTTTAACTAATCGCCCAGTCAACGAGGGGCATACATTGGTGGTTCCCAAAAGACACTACGAGAACATCTACGAGATTCCTGAGGAAGAAACCGCTTATATGTTTAAAGTCGCGAAGCGGGTTGCTCAAGCTGTTAGGGATGCAGTTTCTGCGGATGGGATACGGCTTGTGCAGAATAATGGGTGGGCGGCTGGTCAGGTTGTGTCGCACTTGCACGTGCATGTTATACCAATGATGTCAACTGAGGGTTTTATTCATGGCAAGGCTTTCCACGATCACACAAATCCTCGCGGTTCAGAAGAATTGGAGAAGGACGCTGAAAGGATAAGGCAGCATCTTTAGTAACGCACATCGACAGGTTCGCCAGAGAAAGCAAGGGTTCTTCTGCCAGAAAAATAGGCACACCTATAAAAGGGTGAAAAACAATCATTGCTCTATTCAAAAGACGGATAAACATGACTCAACAACCCAACGAGCAAAACAACAATAATGAATCATCGCCCTCAAAAATTGATAAACTTTTAATCGATGACTTCTCGAATTTTCAGTTTCATGCCGCTTACCTTGTTTATGAAGAGGCATTCGACAAGGCAAGTGATGCCGAATCTAAAGAGGAATTAAACCAGAACATTCAAGATTTGAAAGATAACAAAATATCGGCAGAAAATTTCTATGGAAACGTGTCTCGTTTTAGGAAGCTCGATGTTCCCCGTCAAGAAAGGTTCTCTATGCAGACGCAGCGTAAGAAGGATTGGCGCAAGAAGACTCAGCGTCAAGAGAGAATCAAACGGCACAAAAAATAGTTTCTCACTTCTTAATTTTCCCACTTAATTTTTCGGTATAACATTAAGTTGATTTTACCGTTTATTCATGTTTAAACATTATAAACGGAATCCTTAATTGGCACTCGTTATCTGAAAGTTAAGCTTAAAGTTCAAAGGGATAAGTATTGAATACCCGATTTAGAACACAAGATATCGTTGTCATAGGCATCTGTGCAGCGCTTTATGCTGCATTTGGAATCTTAACCGCCAATTTCTCTTTCTTAGGTATCGGATTTTTGCCTGCTGTTGTTATACCTGCAATTTTCGCTGTATTGTATGGTCCATGGGTTGGCGGAATTAGCGGAGCACTTGGAATCTTCATTAGAGACATGTTTGTCCATGGTATCCCTCTTTTAAGTCTCTCAGCAGGAGTTCCGCCAAACTTTATACTATTCTTTTTAATCGGATACTTAGTTCATAGAAAAATAAGCCTAAAACAAGCCATGGCGGGCATAATAATATCAGCTGTTGCTCTGCTAATACCAGCGGTAATATTACTTCCAGACTTATCCTTACTTACGGGTTTGTCAGCCGAATGGTTCCTCCTCGCTTTTGTTTTAACAGTTATACTTAGTCTATCGATTATCACTGTGGCGGCCGTTCGTTGGAAAGAATGGCGAAGTTACGCGATAGCCGCAGTGATTGGTCAAGCTGCAGGTGCTGGTTTGCTATCTGTTACAGTGTGGGCAGTCAGTCCTTACTTCCTATCGTATTTTGTCAGCGGTCCAGTTTCCGCAACCTTTGTTCTTCCAATCTTTGTATGGACATTCGCAACGGAACTCCCCTTCATTTTGCTTGTTGGACCACCTGTCATCAAAGCATGCTACAGAGCATTCCCAAGTTTGAGACTAAAAGGAAACCAAGGGACAAACCTTGAAAAAAGCTAAAGCCTTCGCACCAGCAGCAATATCCAGCTTTTTTGAAATCCACGACACCCAAGACGGCAAACCGATTACTGATCTGGAGAAAGTTGGTGCCATAGGTGGAGGGTTTGGGCTTGAAAAAGGCGTCACAACCACTGTGACTGCTAAAGAGGCGGAAAAAAACGTCATTAACGTTTTTATTAATTCCAAACCTGCCCTGGAAGCAAAAACAAGTAAGCAAGTGGTGAAAACGCTTCTGGAAAAAACAGATACGAAATACACAGTTACCGTTGAACACCAAATTGAGGTGCCCATCGGAACGGGGTTTGGCACCAGCGCTGGAGGAGCATTAACCGCTGGCTTAGCGCTCAGGGAAGCTATTGGGTTGCCTTTAACGTACAATCAGATTGGCAAAATCGCACATGTTGCCGAGATTCAGTGCTCAACTGGCTTGGGAACGGTGAGTTCGTTAACTTTTAGCGGCGGCTGCGTGCTTGTGGTTGAACCCGGAGCGCCGGGGGTTTGCCAAATTGACCGAATTCCCATACGCCCCGAGTACATGGTGGTTGCAGGTTTTTTCAAATCTAAAATCTCAAAAGATTCGGTATTATCCTCGCAGCAGAAAAAGAAGGAAATTAACAATTACGGAAAAAAAACCTTAGAAGCCATTTTGGCCGAGCCAACCTTAGAGAATTTCCTAGAATGCTGCTGGGATTTCTCACAGAATGCTGGATTCGCAACTGAAAAAATCCGTCATCTCGTAGAGTCAACGAGGAAGGCCGGTGCAGTTGGTGCAGCCCAAAACATGATTGGTGAAGCCGTCCACGCTATAGTACATGAAAAAAACGTAAACTCAGTAGCAGAAGCTTTTAAACAAACCTTGCCCCAACAACAAGTGATAGTTAGCAAGATTGATTTTCAGGGCGCCAGGCTGATAAAATGAAAAAATTCAAGAAAGTTGCAGTCGGAGGAACTTTTGACGAGCTCCATAGAGGTCACAAAGCATTGCTTGACATGGCTTTTGAAGTTGGAGACAAAGTAGTTATCGGATTATCGTCTGACGCTTTTGTTTCAAAAATGGGCAAACCCCACAGAACCGCCATATACGATGAACGACGCAGGGAACTAGCTGCTTTTATAGAAGCATCTGGGTTAGATGGAAAAATTGAAATTGTGCCGTTAGATGACCCGTTTGGCTTAACTATTTCGGGCAAAGGCTTAGAGGCCTTGGTTGTGAGCAAAGAAACCGAGAAAACAGCCCAAGCGATAAACCAAAGACGTAGAATGGCCGGGCTTGAACCGCTTGAGATAGTCATTGTAAACATGGTGCCCGCAGAAAACAATACTCCAATTTCCACAACTCGAATTCGCAGCGGAGAAATCGACCGCAACGGGCACATGCTAAAGACTGCTCAAAAGTAATTTTCTTGTGTGTTAAAATATTTCTCCTACAACATTGATCGGTTTAGGAATGAGCGAAGTTAAGTCCTCAAGTTTTTCCCTATCGATTGTGGCTAAAATAACTGTAGCGGGACCTGCTGATTTGTTCACGTCTAACCCTGGTGTCTCGAGAAGTTTTAGTTGTCTTCCTACTCCGTATGCCATCATTCTGGCTTCACTGGCAATCCCAAACCCGCCGACAGGCGAAATGTCATGAACGTATTTTCTCTGTGAAAGCTGAGTAACGTTTTTGAGGTCAGCAATTTCCCCACGCGCCTCCGCCGCAATCACTTCATCTCCAACTTTAGGTTTTCCGATTGCTACTATTAAGTCGCCTGGGCAGGTTTTTCCAAGTCTAAGCTCGTCCTCATTTGCAAAACCAACCACAGTTAATCCTGCACCAGTCTGTACGGTGGCAAAGTTATCTTCCGTATTCTCCATCAGGACTTGGTTTGGGTCAAGACCTATGCTTCGGGCTTCTCGTCTTATACCCTCAAGTATTGCGTTGCCTGTGGGGTCCTTCTCCACACCTAGCGTAACCGATAAAAGGACTGGGAACGCTCCCGTCGCTGTAACATCCATCAAGGCAACCCTTGCCAAAAACTTCCCCAAAACCTGTCCGTCGACCTTGACTTTATCCATCTCTTTGGGTCCAACTGCGCCAGAAGACGTAGAGCCTGCAACAATGGCGTGTCCAGTTGGGACTTTTAGGATTGAAACGTCGCCTCTTCGGGTGTAGGTTATTTGGGCAGGTTTAACCTGGAAAACTATGGGTCGTAGCATGGTGCCGACATTTTCAGTCAAATGAAGATAAATGGTTAACGCTTGACGCATAACTTCTGAACGTGTGAGGCTATGTTTTCTTGCGAGTTTATCGAAGTCTGAGATGATTTTTTCAGGTAAACGAACGTTAATGATT
Source organism: Candidatus Bathyarchaeota archaeon (assembly GCA_963782525.1). Classification (GTDB taxonomy): domain Archaea; phylum Thermoproteota; class Bathyarchaeia; order Bathyarchaeales; family Bathycorpusculaceae; genus Bathycorpusculum. The sequence goes on along the minus strand of CAWAKC010000001.1, from coordinate 14,765 downwards.
TCCATCATTGGTCACTGCTACTTTGTATTAAGAGATGAAAACCACTTATCCTTTACTCAATAACGAGCCTATTCAACCGATTAAGCGGTGTAAACCCCTAGAAAAATTATTTTTGACCATCATGGCGAGCGGATAAGCACAAGTGTTATATGTATCATCTTATAGAAAAATTCGGGAGGGTTCAAATTGAAAAACAACAAAATTCTAGCTTTAAGTTTGATACTAATATTAACAACCATGATGATAATTTCCATTTCACCGACAGTCCAAGCTGTAGGTACAGGGTCATGGATAACCACATACAAAATCGAAGATTCAACAGGGCAACTTTTGGTGCAATACGATCCGACAACAAACACAACTAATATTTTAGCGCCAGTGTTGCCGGGAACCGATGTTAAAGTTACATTCACCGTCAACGTTATCGTACCAGGCTCCGATACGCTAAAACTTACAACTAATCTACAAAAATCAACCTCAAACCCTAGCGGATACTGGAGCCTTCAAACTTCAACTTATGATATGGGCTCAACATACAACCCAGCGGCACAATCTACAACGTTCAAATGGACCGTTGGAACCTTCGACATGGTTCTTTATGGAAAAGTACCCAACAGTGCTTCAAACGTAGCACAAACCGTTAACGTTGTCATCCTATCGGCCGGGGCAGGTGGTTCTCCCCTTGACCAAATAACCGTTCAAGCCACAAGTGCAAACTTAGCTAACTTTAATGTTCTTTACGCCCAGCAAGAAACAAAACTAAAGGGACTCATTTCAAGCGGCGTGGCTCAAGGATACATCGATATTTTCACTAACGTCCTCAACGCCTCCAGATCAATAGCCAACGCAGGTGACGTCAACGATGCAACAACTCTCTTAAACAGCCTCAACGCTTCCAACGCACCAGTAACCTCTGCCACTGAAACCCTCTTCATACCGGTCATGGTTGTTCTGGCGGTTGTAGCAGTCATATTTGTGGTTCTGTTTATGCGAATACGTGGAAAAGTCAGCTACTTCCAGCTCGTAGTGGAAGACCAGATTAAAGACTTGGAAGGCTTAACGCTTCGAATATCCAAAATTGATCGAGCTTCCTCCTCAAGCTTAGAGTCAGTTAAAGACAGATTGAAAAGATTAGTCGGGATGTGATAGCACACGAGAATCTACCAGAATAGCGTTCAGTTAATAGGGCTCGGTTCAGCGGGCACCAACATCGTCGAAACCTTCCTAACCAATAGAAAAACCAGAGAGCTGATGGAGAATGACCTAACCCGTCTTTCTCTATTAGCCATCGACATTGCTGACCCTGAAATCCGAAGCCTACAAGAAACCAACGATCAAATTGTAAAATCCATGATTAAAGCAGGTATCCCGCAGGAGCGAATGCGGCTAATTGCTCAATCCGTCAAGTTCCCAACTGCCGAAGCAATGTTCGACTTCATCAACCAAAAATATGGCGAATACCTCATAGGTGAAGGTTCAAAACTGGAAACCTTTGTTCCTTGGCTCCAAACCACCATGGCTATTCCACCTATGGCCGGTGGTGCAGGCAGAAGAAGAGCCCTCGCAAAAGCCATCTATGCATTAAACTACTATCAACTCGGCATCATCCGCAACTGCATAAACGCCTTCAAAGAACAAGCTCTATCCTCCATAGTTACCCCGACAGTAGTTGTGGTCTATGGACTTGGCGGTGGAACTGGAAGCGGAATCTTCTTTGACTTCGTTAAGCACCTACGAAAAGTGTTAGGGTCCGGAGTAGCGATAATCGCCTTCGTTATTACTCCATGTGGTGGAGATGACCCCCCAGCTAAAGGATGCTCATCATTCACAGCCATAAACGAGCTTTCCCTGCTACTAAACAAAGACTATAACGAGTACGTCATCAAAGAATTCGGCGAAATCTACCGAAACCCACTCAACGCATTAATCTACTTACCACTGTTACCCGCCTTCTCAAAAGTCGGCAACATCGTAAGCGCAAGACAAGAAATGGACCAAATGGTCGTTGACTTGCTATACGTTTTGATGGACTTTGACTTAGCCGACCTATTAGGAGGCATAGGCACCGAAGTGGGACTTACCGACAACTCAGCGCATACATTGGGCATGACTAAAGTTTCGTATCCAGTTGAAGACTACATTATGGCTTACAAATTGAAATTTGAAGGCATGCAGCTGCTTCAGGAATCAAGAAAAGAAAAACTCGACATCCTAGAAGAAATTAACAACGTTATCAAAGTGGACAGTGACATTACCCGCGAACTCTTCAAGAACTACCTAATAAAAACAGGCACCTTTAACGAAGAACAGTTCGAAGAAAAGCTAAAAACTACCATTAACAGCAACCCAAGGCTCGAAGACGATACAATTCTCCACGTTAAAGGCACCGAGATACAGGTTAAAAACTGGCTAGAAGACATAACGAGGTTCTTATCCACAATAAAGCTCATGGGTAAAATAGGCCCAATCGAAGAATCCATCATCGCTTTGACATTGAAAAAAGAAGGCAACAGAAAACTCGATAACCTCGAAATATTACTCACTAACCTAACAAAAACCTACTTAGAGTTCCCTGCCAAGAAAGCCAACATAGTTGAACGATTAAACCAGCTAATTCCAAGCTCACAAATCTTCACTCTAAGACAAAAGAAAGTTCTCGAAGACCTCGTTAACATCGCTGAACTCGCAGAAAGATCACTGGTTATACTCAAATTTTACGATGAAACCCGATACATAACAGACGCATTAATGCGGTACTACGAGGTTTTGCCTGAATGCCAAACTGAACTCGAAGATCTGAGAGCTATCCAAACCGAACTCGGAACCGTGTATCTCATAATCCAACTCATGCTTAGGACACCCGCTGACGAATCCAGAATGATTGACGAACACTTAACCTATGTCAACGAAATCTTATCCCAACGTATGCAGAAGAGAGGTAACTTTGACAACGAAGTCATGAGAGTACAAGAAATCAAGAAACGCAAAGAATTCGATAAAACCAAGATGGAACGCCAAGTCCGCAAGTTCCTCAGCGGAAAACGTTACGCCCGAGAGCAACTATTGGATATTGACCGCGAACTCAAGAGAGTAGAACAAGAAGAGGCTTTTGCAATCGAAAACCTCGACAAAGTTGACAGCACAATTAAACTCTACGAGAAATTGTCAAAACGCTTCGAGCTTGTATCCGAATACCGCAAGCGACTCAACAAGATTGTCGATTTACACCATGAATACAATGCTAAAATTGCCGAAATAACTTCTCAAAAACCATACTTCGAAAAAACCGCTGACTTAACAGAAAACGAACAACTAAAAATCGTATTCAAAATCCTAACCGAACAAGAAGACACCCTCACCCGTGACGTTATCTTCAAGCAAATCCTCGACATGGACCACTTCAAAGACTATATGAAAAGCGTTATCCGAGCATTCAAAACTCCAAGTGTCATGGGATTCAAACCAACCTATAAGACTGACTATATCTGGGTAACAATCTCAACTCCGCCGCGTATGTGGTCAGAAGACCTCTCACAAGAAATCTACACTGCACTCGCAGGCTATGTGACCAGCGAAGTCTCAAGAACAATCACAGTGCGAGTAGTCGAGTCAAGAGACGCATGGACAACCCGAGTAATGGTGGTTGGCGGAAGAGGCAAACCCTCTGATATGGAAGCCTTCGACGAAATGCAATTACTTTACAGCAAATCCAGCGACTTCGAAAGATTCCTGTCTCGCTCATTCCTGCCTAGAACACGGCGTCTACGCAAGCAAAATTATCAAAGCAATAAACAACGGCGACCAAGAAGACAAAAAGTAAATTAAATAAAAGGAGTTTTTTGCTCCTTATTTTTATCTATTTTTATTTTGTTGAATTTTTCTTTGTATTTACTTTTCTATTTCTGAGTGTTCTTTTTGGTTTAACTGTAGCTACAGGTTCTTCCGCTTTTTGGGGTGCTTCTACAAATAGAGCTGTTTCGACAACTTTGGGTTCCTCTATATTTATTGTACTTTCGGCAGGTTTTTCCATCTCAACTGAGTCAATATGAATTGTCGGCTCCTCGATTTTTTTAGGTTCTTCAGTTTCTTTTAATGTTTCGACGTTTTGCTTGGTGGTGGCTTCTTTTTGGGGTTCAGCTTCAATTTTTGTGATGACTCTCCAATTTTCTGTTATGAAACCCCTCTCGACTGCAAGCGTCTTAAGCGACTTAACTTTTTGCTCTAAATTATTCATCATTTTGCTTACGTCAAAACCACCTAAGAACAATACAGCATCTATTCTATCTGTCATATCTTCTGTGTAGATGGGTTCTGATATGTAAATTGACTGGAGGTTTGTTTTTTCTTTAAACCAGTTTGTAATCGATAGCTCTATTCTTCCTCTGGGTAACGAATCTTTCATGCTTGAAGGCATACGCAAAAGCACATACAATAAAGAGACGCTTGAAATATCAAACGTCAAGAAAGGCTTCAGCAAAGCAGCGTTTAGCATGTTCTCGAATGAACCATAAATCTTGTAGCTTGCACCCGTAACTATCACGGGAGTAAACAGTTTAATGTTAAAAGTTCTCGATAACTCTGAGATCTCTAAAACCGCCGTATCTTTTTCTAAGACCAGGTTTAAGAGGTAATTGGCAAGCATATTGCCCTTGATTAATTCGCCTTTTCGATCTACCCCTTCGTAAGCTTCAATTTGGTCCCTGTCCATGAGCAGAACTGTTGCTCCATCAATACCTAAACACAGCTGTATAGAAGCGTAGGCGTTGAAGTGGGCATCTGTGGGCTGTATTTTTGAGGGCAAAATCGCTATGGATAGGGAATCGATGTTTTCGTCCTTAAATTTGCTTATCAAATTGGGCATGGCAGCGCTGCCAATTCCATCCCAAATCGATGCGAAAATTATAGAGCTACGGAGTTTTTCGACATTTTTTTTCTTTAAACTTTCAATTATCGAGTTATCTTTCGAAATTGTGGGGTAGACATTGTACCAAAAATGGGTATCGATGTTGAGGTCTTCGAATCCCAAAATGAAGTGGGCTGGGTAACCTTTTGGAAGCCATTTGTAGATTTCGTCGTTTGATTTTTCAATTAAAATTGGCAAAGCGCCTTGTTTTCTGATGCCTGTTTCTTTTAGAAGCGTTTTTATCGGGTATTCGCCGATGCAAACTAACGCTTGCTTGGGCAACAATGGCTTTAGCGCTTCTATGTGTTTTTCAACACTTGCTAGTACATCAAAAGTATCTTCGACATCCTTCATCCGAGGTACCTGCATAAGCTTTAAGAGGAGTTTAAGCAAAATAAGGTTTTAGGTCGATGCAGTGAAGAAGCCCTCCCTCAAAGTATCCGGTGTTAGCTCTTGGTATAAATCTCAAAAGCAAAAACGGAAAGAAAAAGAAGAACAAGAACGTAACTTTGAACCTTCTTCGCTAAAAATGCTTACTTTTGCGATAACTCTTGTCGCAATGGCGGTTGGAATGTCGGTTCTGCCGCTTTTTCCTCAGCCACTGCCCCTTTTCCTTGCGGTTTTAGTGGCTTTCATCACTTTTAAAATTCCCAGAGTTGGCATGCCCATTGGCGGCGTCATTATCGGTTTAGGCTTAATGTATCATTTAGCTACATTGTACTTTATTTCTTTTCTCGGAGATTTCCAAATACGAGTAGCATTCATTGTTATCTGGATGGCGCTGTTTGTTGCTGCACCAGCAATTTTCAACCGTTACAAGAGTGCTCTCGCCATTGACTTCGGCATATTGGCGGTTGCATGCCTCTTTGTGGGGTCAATCTATTTTTTGGCTATCCCCTTGATTTTGGCTTCAGCGGTTTTCTTCAAAAAATATGTTAGCTTAACAGTCATCTATTACGTGTTGCTTTCTGTGCCTTTACAGATTATGCAGTATTATCAATATACTGTTTTACCAATTGTCAGGTCGGATTGGTGGCTTGAGCCTGGGTCTGCTCCACCACTGCTTGTTCCTTTAACTTCAATCGCTAAGGACCTGACTGCCTCTATGACCCAGTTCCGTTTATATGACCTGTCTAATGCTCTCAACGTTATTGCTGGACAAACCACATGGGTACCTGACTGGCCAGGTCGCACCATCGGTGATGCAGTTACTCAATACCGAGATTCTATCCCTGGCATTTTAATGTTCGCTGTTATAGTGGTTGGTTTGGCTTTAACGCTCATGTTCTTTACACGGTTCATTGTAAAAGAAGGAATTATCGGTTCCGGCGACAAATTCTTCCAGATTTTCACTGCAACTCTTGCCGCGGCAATATTCTTTATCCTGTTAAGTTCCCTCCAAGGGCCTTTAGCATTTACAGCTGATGTTAGCCCCATTACGATGGTGCTGGGAATATTTGCTACGTTGCTCCTAACGTTGCCCGTTATGTTTATAGATACTACGCCCAAGCAAACGACATCGCTTTCGGAACTTAAAGAAAAAGCAGAGTCGCTAAAAGACCAATTAGGAATATTCCAAGCTCAAATAGACAACGTCAAAGAAAATATTCCAGTGATTGTCTCAGGGCCAGAAGGTAAAGGCTTAATCATAAAAGATTCGCTTGACGAGATGCTCAAAAAAATCGCACTGCGCGATCTTGATCAGTCAGATTTAGACAAGAAATTCGCAGAACTCAACCAGTTGAGTAAGGAGAAAGATGCTGCTGAAGCCGAACTTACCAAGATACTTTCTGAGTACCAAATCTTCGCTACCTGCGAGTTCTCTGACTGGGTTGGAAAATTCAAAACTGAAGGCTTAGACCTCAAAACTTCAGTGAACACTAATTACCAAAACGAAATGCCATTGGAACAACGAATTGAAGCTATAAAACAAGTCTTAGAAAGCGGAAGAGCCCTTGCAAGAGAAGTGATAGCAATTGTTGAACCAATTTACAGCATAATTAGACCCCTCTATGATCCTTCGTTGCCAGAGAAAAGTAGAGCGGTGGAATTTGCAAACGAAAAACTTCAGAAGAAAGAGGCTCCCTGGATAGGTGTGGAAGCTCTTTATAATTCCCTCAACAACTGGAAGCGCCAGTATAGCGCTGAAATCCAAACGTCCATGAGATACCTAAGAACCGCACTTGATCCCATAGCTAACCTAAGCCTTCAAAATGAAACTTTGCCATCTGTCTTCGGTGACAACACCTTCAAAGTGCTTAGTTACGCTAAGAAAGCTGAGTTGATGAAAGCCACCTCCGAGAAAAGGTTGGAAAAAGAAAAGGTTGACATGTTAGATGTAGTCGCATTGAAGGATGATGTCCAAGGATTCATAGGAATTGCCAGCGATATCCTATCCATGCTATATTCTGGATTAATCAGCAATGAAGAAGCAATCGACCGTTTGCTACCCACAAAAGACTACCTTTGGGAGAAAAACAGCACCTTGCGTGACAGCTTAAAGAAAGCCACTGAAATCCTCGCTAATCCATCCAACTACCAGATCAACCAAATAATGGAAAACCTGCCCAAATACCTCTCATATGTGGAAGAAGCAGTGCAGACTTTAGCTGTTTACAGTGAACGCAAAGAATTTCTGCTCAACTATCCATTAGCTGAAGCAGCCATCGAAGAACAACTCAAAATCAAAGAAAAACTACAGCCCCAGGACTTGCCATTCCAACCACGCTTCGCAGCAGAATACCTAAGACTATACTACTCAGCAAGGTTCGGCGAATACGCCTTCGACAAAGACAATATGGCGCTGACCAAAAGAACATAATTTGGCTCATAAAATTGTATTGACGTCTGAACCGTCCATTACAGTCTACCAACAAAATTTTCTGCAATGACGGCCATTAAACACCAATTACTTTGATTATTTTTACTTAAAATTTCAGTAGAACACGTTTTTGTGCTTAAGGGAGTCAACCAGTTTTTATACCTAAATTCACTATTATTTTATCAAGATACTTTTGAGGTATACACATGACTTTTTTTACTGACCGTGTTGATGCTGGTAAGCGTTTAGCTTCTGCGTTGAAGGATTTTTCTGGAAAAAATGGAATTGTTCTGGCGATTCCAAGGGGCGGCGTTGTAGTGGGTTTTGAGATTGCCAGAGCGCTTAACCTGCCGCTAGACGTTATCATTCCCCGAAAGATTGGTGCGCCCGAAAACCCCGAGTTGGCAATCGGCGCTGTCGCAGAGGATGGCACCGCGATTTTGGATAATCGACTAATCAAGTACTTGGGCGTCAGCAAAGAATACATTGAGATAGAAACTAAGCGTCAGAAACATGAAATCGGGCGCAGGCTAAAGCTGTACCGGCAGGACTCCTCCTACCCAAACCTTAAGGGGCTAGATGTTATCGTTGTTGACGATGGAATAGCGACAGGGTCAACCATGAAAGCTGCATTGGCTTCAGTCAAAAATAGACGAGCATCAAGTGTAACCGTCGCTGTTCCCGTTGGTCCGCCCTCAACCATCGAAGAACTAGAAAAAATAGCTGATCGAGTTGTCTGCCTTTATACACCCGAATATTTCCAAGCAATAGGCGAATTCTACTCGGATTTTTCCCAAACCCCTGATGAAGAGGTAATTATGCTGCTGAAAAAAAGCAAGGAAAAAACACCGCGTAACTCCGCAGGGATGGTTACTCTATGATTCATAATCAAACAGAAATTAAAATTCCCGTAGGCAACGTAGTTGTCGAGGGCACTTTGACTTTGCCGCCTGGCGCAAAAGGGGTTGTGTTATTTGCGCATGGAAGCGGTAGCAGCCGATTTAGCCCCCGAAACCAATACGTCGCCAAGGAATTCAACAAAGCCACAATCGGAACCTTGCTGTTTGATTTGCTTACCCAAGAAGAGGAAGAAACAGATATGGTAACTGCAGAATACCGTTTTAACACTCCATTGCTGGCACAACGTCTCATCAGCGCAACAGAATGGCTAAGGAACGACCCCCAAACCAAAAAGTTAGCGTTCGGATATTTTGGGGCAAGCACGGGGGCTGCTGCGGCGTTGATTGCGGCTGCTAAGCTTCCAAACGAGATTGCGGCGGTAGTTTCTCGAGGCGGACGCCCTGACTTAGCAGGAGAATACCTCCCGAATGTGGTGGCGCCAACTTTGTTATTAGTAGGCGGATTAGATACCGAAGTTATCGAGTTAAACCAAGAGGCCATGGATCAGATGATCGCTGAAAAAAAACTGACAATCATTCCTGGTGCAACGCATCTTTTTGAGGAACTTGGCACACTTGAACAAGTCGCCAAATTCTCAAAAGATTGGTTCCTACGTTACCTGCGTTAGACCTTGAGTTATTCGCCTTTGGGCTGCTTAATCATCTTGAACAATGCATAGTTTTCTGCGATCTCCGCAGTGTATAGGATACTTAACGCTAAAACGGCTTCTAAAGGTACATTCATGTAGACCCTCTCTTTGGAAACACTTAGGGCTTTGGGTTCAGAGGTTAAAATCACGTTTAATACATCGCCGACTTCAAGTTCATCCCCAACTCTGTGTCCATCATCAGATTCCTTGTCAAGGGCTATGGCGGTTTTCCAGGCGTCGCCACCAAAACTCACAACCAAGTAGGGATGTCCAAGTTGAATCAAAGATGAAATTGAGATTGAGGGCATACATTTCTCGCATTCCCCAACTAATTGGGTCATTTCTTTTTGGGTTAGGGGGATTACGAGAACTTTATGTTTTATACTAGATTGGTCCGTTACCGTAAAAAACTGCATAAAATCACTAACTAGTTATCTTTTCTTTAGCCTTTAAACCTTTTCTGTAGAGCTTACTATAGAGGTTAAGCGAAAAAATTAGAGCGGATTTTGGCTTGGCGTGTCGTTCAATTATTGGTGTGATGGCGTTGATTATGTGTTGTTGTCGTTGACAGTTACATGCAGCGGTTTTTGTCTTTGCGGCTGCTTCATGTCACTAAAATAAAATATAAGCCGTTTTGAATCTGTCAATAAATTTCACTAATTGCCCTGAAAAATGGTTTAATTAGAAATTCTTATATTTTAAGAAAACAGTTCATTATATAGCGGCTTTTTAGAAGGTGATTTTTTGGCAAAAAAGAAAGGTGAACAATATAAGTGTGATGAGTGCGGTCTTGTTGTTTTAATTGAGAATCCTTGCGAATGCGATGAAACATGCGAACTGATTTGTTGTGAAGAGCCAATGAAGCCTGTTAAAGCTCCAGCGAAAAAGGTTGCACCCAAAGCTCCAGTAAAGACTCCTCAAAAAACGAAGAAATAATCGCGTTTGAGAGTTTTTTTAATATTTCTTTTTTCTTCGTCTGCTAGGAATATTTTTTATACTTTAAGGTTTTTTACCATTTTCTCCATTTGTTCAATTATGTACTTGTTAATTTTTTGACCTTTTTCTGCGGAAGCTGCTGTGGGGTCGCCGTTAACTCCGCTGGGAAAATAGTTTTCTGGATGTGCAACAATCTCAAAGCGTGGCATCTGCCAAACGCTGGCTTCTCCTTTTGCTTTAATCAGTTCTGGCTTAATTGCCATCATTCTAGATGTTTCGAGTGTGCCAGCATGCCCATCGTTTTTGTCGGCATATTTGGGAGTTAATTCTTCTGCAAAGTCAAAGTCTGACAAAACCATGATCCGAACTTTCCCCTCTTTCCCCGTCTCGTCGCTCTTTATTACAATGTCTTGTGCTGCAAGCCTAAGCGCAACCATATGTGAATTTCCCGCATGACCGCTTAATATGATAATTCGGTTGAAGCCATTGCGAATTAACTCTGATAAGACATCATGCACTATCTTGTATAGTGTATCGAACTGTATTGTTATTGTTCCTGGAAAGTTGCGGGTGGCATTGCAGATTCCATACCTGAATGGTGGCGCAACTATCCAACCGGTTTTCTTGGCGACTTCTAGGGCAATATACTCCGGTTGAGTGCTGTCAGTGCACAGTGGCAAATGCTCGCCATGTTCCTCGACGCTACCTATAGGAAAAATCACAACCGTGCCATCTTTGGCGGCTTGCGCTGCTTCTTTTGTACTTAATTCATCGAGCCAGAGGTATTGCTTTTTGGGTTTTGGCATAATTGTATGTCGGTGGATGCTCTTTTTCTACCTTGCGGAAAACAAGAAGTTACCCGGGAAACGGGAATTCGTAACAACAGAGAATTTTGGCGGGTCCGACATATGTGAGAAAAGGTACTGTAGATTTTTGGGTTATTCCGTAGCCTCCTTACGGATAATCTGCTTGAGTTGTTCAGCAAGAATCGAGAGTTGATGGTTTTGCGTCTGGTCCTGTGCCTCTGTGATGTTGCCTCTAAGTAGTGCGTCTTTAGATAGGATTTCTTCTGGGTTTGCTCCCCATGCTCGTATGATTTCTTTGAGTTGTTCAATGCGGTTTATCTGTGTTTTGGGTCTGATCGCAAGCCCAGCTGATGCGTAGAGATTTCTTAGGGTTTCTATGCCTAAGCTCTGGACGTCTTCATAGGTGTTGATTGTATGTCCCATCATGTATTCGATGATTTCTGTGTCGATTTTTGCTGTGCTGAGTTGGCTTCGGAAGAATTTTCTTAGGCTGTGTGTTCTTACGCTGTACATCCAGCTGTTGGGTAGTTTCTCAGAGATTTTTGTGCCTACGGCTAGGTCATGAACGATTTTTCTGATGGTTTTCTCGCTAACGCCTAATGCTCTGTCTGTGACTTGGCTGTTTCGGATTAGTGGGGATTCGTCTGTTAGTTCTTCTGGCGGCATTGATCTTCCGCCTTGTCGTCTGTCTTGGATGTATAGCTTTAGGAGCTGGCATGCTTCTGTGTTTATGAAGGTATCGTAATCGTGATATTTGCCCTTGGTTATGGCGGCTTCGACGTGGATATGGATGGGTACTCTTCCGGCTTCTAAATCTTCTTTTACGTGTCGGTATTTGAGTTTTGCAAATGTTCCTTCTCGGAAGGCGCCTGAAGCGATAGCTGCAACGATGAAGGCTTCCCGTATAGCGGCTTTGTCTAGCATCTTAGAGATTTCTTCAGGTTTTGGCGCTCGGTCTTTGTATGTTACCTTGCGGCTTAGCGGTTCGTCGAGTTCAACTTTTTTAACGCCGTTAGTGCGGTAGAAGGTTTTTACTGCTTTGATGTAGTTACTGACTGCACCTGAACTTAGATCGGAGTCTTGGAGGTAGGCTAAGTAGTCGCTTAGGAATTCGCAGTGGCTCTGTACTTTTATGGGGTCGGGGATTGCGCCGACGGGTTTGACATCTTGGATGATTACATCAGGGTTGTGACCTAACCATTCGGCGTATTTTCTGACTTTGGTAGCATACATTAGGCAACTGTCTTGTGATGCTGAGCAGTGTCGTAGGAAGTGTCGTGCCATCTTTAGCATGCTTTGGTATTCAAAGATGTATGGGATTATGCTTGAGCGATCGTTTAAGCATGAGCGTATGATGTAGTCTACGAGTCCTTTTTCTTGGGCAGCTAAGATTTTGCTGAGTTGTATAGTGATGGGTTTTCTGAGTTTCCAGCCGTCTATGCTTTTTTCGATTCTGACGATATCGCCTTGGAATATTAGCGGTAGGTTGAGGCTTTTTAGTTCTTCAACTGAGAGATTACGGTTGCGGGTTATAGCGGAGGCTAAAGGTGCTGTGCGCTGTATCAATCTAGTTTTCTCCTTTGGAGCTTTTTGCTCTGTGAGTTTTTCGCTCCGATGGTCGGAACGCGAACTCACTATCTTGTATAGCATGTTTGCGATTTAAAGACCAGTTTGAATTTTTTTGTAATAGCAGCGGGCAGATTTTTAGTTTCTGTAACTCCAAAATATCGCTTTTTAGCAAGTACCAAACCTGATGCTTTGGGGTCGCCACCATGAAGTGTAGGCGGTCCAGCATCTCTATCCCATGACACGATAATGTAAAGTTCACATTCGTAGACCAACCAACCGACGGCTTCTCTGATTTGAGGCTGCATCATGCCAGCAATACTGCGATTGTATATAACGTGGTCTCGATATCTAACATAAATTAACTTCTGAAGTGAGTTTAAGGGGCTGTGCCGGTGGAGCCTTGGGCAGACTCCAACTTACAAGAATTAAAACCGACTTTAGTGCCAAATATGCAGTCTGGAGAAGGTTTCGATGTAAGCTCAGCCATTCCCTCCCACCTCATGCTCCTGTTTAGTTTTCCTTTGGGTTTTGTGTGAGTCAAAAAAGAGGATTGGTTTGCCTTTGACGTCTTGCAGGTAGGTTACTGGAAACATTTGCCTGAAGAGTTCAACAGCTTCTGGATTTTCAAAGATAGGGTTGGCATACTGCGGTGCTTTGTCTAAGTGCTCTTTGCAGAATGGAGCGTACAGTCTTGTTTTGCCGCTTTGGTAGTAAACATAGCCTGTGTGCCCTGCAGGAGGGTTTCCGCAGACTACGCACGCGTACGATCGAGCCGTTTCCTCAAGTCTCTGCCACCTTACTTGAAAAATTGGTCGTCACGCATGTTTTCGCTGATTTGGATATAGCGGCGTTTTTTGCAGAAATCCAAGATTTTTATTAAGAGCGGGTCGTCGCCTTTATCAAACTCTTTCTTGAAGCCAATCCTGCCAGTTTGGACCCTAATTTCGATGATTCCATCGTTGCTAAGGAGTTGGTAGAAACCCAAGTTTTTCTCCAGCATATTCAGCAAGGACATCCCAGTCCTCAATAATATTTACCACTTTGTTGTCACCTTCCATCTCTTGCAGGCTGAGAATAAAAATCATCTATCGCTGCAAAGACGGCACGTCTTTGTAGACCTCTCGCAAAGACACCTCTCCGAAAATGGACATATCCTCCCTCAAGTAAAAGATCGCTGGCTATTCTGAGCAACAGTCTTTACGAACTTTTTCTGAAGTCTTCAAAATTTCGGTAATTTGTTGAAAGTGTTTATTTCTTCATGGTAGCCGTGGTCAAGAATCGATCTCCGCTTTTCCGATCCATTTTAAGAGCCGCTTGTCCTTTGGGGGTGATTTGATAAGAGTACGCAGTCTCCTTTGACGGCGCCAGGTCCCCTCTTTTTGCCGATTCAGCCATTCTGTTTTAGTGCATTCATTCGTCGGTCATACTGTTTTAGAGGTCTTTACGTCTGAAGCCTTTGGTTATTCTTAGTATATGGAAAACATCTTCTTTTGCCAGAGCCTTCTTTTCCACCAGAGGCAGGATAATGCGCAGTTTAGTTTTGCCTCTTTGCCACTAAACACCTTAAGCTGTGTACCTGTGCATTTCTTGTTCGCCACCTGTGCATAACCCTCCTCCCTCACTCAGAAGCCCAAAATGGAGGGTGACTGCATATCACATTAGCCTAACACAATTCGGTCGCTACGTCCGAGGCAAAATCTTTCTTTCTAGAGAAATGCCTGGGGTAAAATTTTCCTACAGTGCTAACTTGTTAAAAATTGCTGATTTTACAGCAAAAATATGGGTTAACAACGTCTTTACTAGAGAAATGTTATGTGTTTTTTGGGGGTGTTTTCTTTAGCAAGAAATTTTTTGCCCAACACCCAAAATATGTTTTGGTTTCAAGTTTTCAATATGCGGCGGGCCTGCTAAGCCTTTTTCCTGTTGGCTTTCTTTTTTTATTTTTGGTTACTCCGCTATGTTGCTGGGTAAGTGCTAAATACATCGTTTTACCGAATATGCAGATCTTCTGTTCCAAGGGTCTGCGCAAAAAATCCACAATCAACTCATTGTACCTGGCGCTTACAGGCACCAATGCTTCGGATAACCATATGGATCTCTTCTCTTGTATTTCGTGTAAATTATGTTACAGTACATTCTGATTATAGATGGCTCTTCTATGTCATCGAGCCTATCGAGAAT